>CAVPCW010000012.1:0-468223 GCA_963702555.1 uncultured Actinomycetes bacterium | reverse complement strand
ATCATCGTGGCGGTGGCCGCCCGGCGGTCACCTACACGTTCGCGGCGGGCAACAAGCCGCTGCTCGGCCTCGACCTCCAGGGCGGTGTGTCGGTCGTGCTCCAGCCCAAGGGCGAGACCGACAGCGACACCATCAACGAGGCCATCGCGATCATCCGCCAGCGTGTCGACGCCCTCGGTGTGGCCGAGCCGGAGATCACCCGCCAGGGCGACAACATCCTCATCCAGATCCCCGGCGTGAAGGACAAGGACCGGGCCATCGCCCTGGTCGGCCAGACCGCCGAGCTCCAGTTCCGGCCGTGCTCGCCACGCTCGACCCGAGCGTCGTCACCGATCCGGCGACCACCACGACCACCACCGTCGACCCGGCCGCCACCACCACGGCGGCACCGGCCGAGGGCGACGCATCGGCACCACGACCACGCTCGCGGCCGCGTCCAACCCCACCGGGCTCGAGCCCGACGTGTGCTCCACCGGCCTCACCGCCGAGCAGGTCAACGGCGACGGCACCGTCTACCTCCCGCAGTGCGAGAAGGGCGAGCTCGTCGCCGTCTACCAGGTCGGCCCGAAGCTGCTCACCGGCGGCGCCCTCGACACCGCCCGGGCCACCCTCGACGCGGGGACCGGCGAGTGGGTCGTGAACCCCGTCTTCCGGGGCGGCGCCGACGGCATCGACCTGTTCAACGCCGCTGCCGGCCAGTGCAACTCCCAGTCGGCCACCTGCCCCACGGGGCAGCCTGGCCATCGTGCTCGACGGCCGGGTCGTCTCGGCGCCGACCATCAACGAGGCCAGCTTCCAGGCCGACCAGATCCAGATCACCGGCGGGCCCTTCACCGAGCGGGAGGCCAAGGACCTGGCCACCTCGCTCAAGTACGGCGCCCTGCCGGTCGAGCTCGAGCAGCAGCAGGCCCAGACCGTGTCCGCCACCCTCGGCCAGGATGCCCTCCACGCCGGCCTGGTCGCCGGCCTCGTGGGCCTGATCCTGGTGACGATCTACATGATCGCCTTCTACCGGCTGCTCGGGGTGCTCGCGATCCTCAAGCTCGTCATCGAGGGCGCGCTGCTGTGGGCGCTCATCGCCTACCTCGGCACCAACAGCGGCCTGGCGCTCACGCTGGCCGGCATCACCGGCATCATCGTGTCCATCGGTGTCTCGCTCGACTCGAACGTCGTCTACTACGAGCACCTCAAGGAAGACGTCCACAACGGGCGCACCATCCGCAGCGCCACCGACCGGTCCTTCCACTCGTCGTTCTCCACCATCGTGAAGGCCGACGTCGCCTCGCTCATCGGTGCCGGCCTGCTGTGGTGGCTCACCGTCGGCCCGGTCCGTGGCTTCGCCTTCTACCTCGGCCTCTCCACCCTGCTCGACCTGATCACCTCGTGGGTGTCATGCGCCCGGTCGTGAAGCTGGCCACCCGCTCCAAGGCCCTGCTGGCCGCCCGAGGCTGCTCGGCATCCCCGCGGAGGCCGAGCAACCGACCGCAAGGGCCGAACGTCGGCCCGATCGACCACGGGAGCGGCCCGATGAGCTGGCTCACCCGCCTCAACCGGGGCGACAACGACATCGACTTCCTGAAGGTCTGGAAGCGCACCCTCATCGTCTCGGTGGTGCTGGTGGTCATCAGCATCCTTCGCTGTTCACCCGCGGCCTGAACCTCGGCATCGACTTCGAGGGCGGCGTCTCCTGGGAGGTCTCGGCCCCGGGCGTCTCGGTCAGCGAGGCCCGCGACGCGCTCGCCGCCGTGGGCGAGGGCAACGCCAAGATCCAGATCGTCGGCTCCGACATCGTGCGGGTGCAGGGCCCCGAGGCCAGCGCCGACCACGAGGCCGAGGTGCGTCAGAAGCTGGCCGACATCGCCGGCACCGACGTCGCCAACGTCAGCGTCTCGACCGTCGGCGCCTCGTGGGGCAGCGACATCACCAAGTCGGCCTCCGAGCCCTGATCTTCTTCTTCATCGCCATCCTGCTGTACCTGACCATCCGGCTGGAGTGGCGCATGGCGGTGGCGGCCATCGTGGCGGTGGTCCACGACGTGCTCATCAGCGTCGGCGTGTACTCGGTCTTCCAGTTCGAGGTCACGCCGGGCACGGTGATCGCCTTCCTCACCATCCTCGGCTACTCGATCTACGACACCATCGTGGTGGACGACAAGATCAAGGAGAACGAGCGCCTCGTCGGCCAGAGCGGTCGCATGACCTACGGCCAGATGACCTCGCTCTCGATGAACCAGGTGCTGCTGCGCTCGCTCAACACGAGCATCGTGTCGATCCTGCCGGTCATCTCCCTGCTCGTCGTCGGCGCCGGCATCATGGGCGCCGTCACCCTCGAGGAGTTCTCGATCGCCCTGCTCGTCGGCATGGTCGTCGGCGCCTACTCCTCGATCGGCGTGGCCGCCCCGGTGCTGGTCTGGCTCAAGGAGAAGGAGCCGAAGAACCGCACCATCCGCGAGCGGCTCGCCGCCCAGGGCGTCGACGTCACCCGCAAGGCCCCCAAGGCCGATCGCCCCTCCGGCCGGGCGCTGCTGACCTCCGAGGACGAGTACCGCGGCGAGCCCGATCCGGGTGCCCTCGACCCCGACGACGACGCCGAGGGCGACTCGGGCACCACCGGCGCGCCGGCGGCCGACAGCGCCGCCGCCCGCCCGGCGCCGGCCCGCACGACCCCGCCCGCGCCGTCGTCCACCGTCATCCCGCCGCGGCCCCGCAAGAAGGGCCGCAAGCGCTGAACCGGTGGGCCGGGCACGTTGCCCGACCCTGTACCGTGGGGACATGTCGCCTGCTCCGGACGCCGCCGCCACCATCACGCGGCTCGTTCGCGACATCCCCGACTGGCCCCAGCCCGGCGTGGTGTTCAAGGACATCACCCCGCTGCTGAACGACGGCGAGGGCTTCGCCACCGTCATCGACGCGCTGGTCGAGGCCGGCTCCGTGCCCGGGCGCCGCATCGACCGGGTCATCGGCGTCGAGGCCCGGGCTTCGTGTTCGCCGCCCCGGTGGCCTACCGCCTCGGCGCGGGGTTCGTCCCGGTGCGCAAGCCGGGCAAGCTCCCGCACGACATCGAGGCCGAGGAGTACGTGCTCGAGTACGGCGTCGACCTGCTCGAGATCCACCGAGACGCCGTCCACCCCGGTGAGCACGTGCTCATCGTCGACGACGTCCTCGCCACCGGCGGCACCGCCGCGGCCACCGCCCGCCTGGTCGAGAAGCTCGGCGGGGTCGTGGCCGGCTTCTCGTTCGTGATGGAGCTGGCCTTCCTCCACGGCCGCGACGCCCTGCCCGGCCACGACGTCCACTCGCTCGTCACCTACGGCGGCGCCACCGATGTCGAGGCCGACGCCGCGGCGCCGGCCGCCACGGGAGCGGGGGAGTAGCGCCGGTGGCCACCGTCGACCGGGTCCTGCCGTGGCGTCGCCACAGCGCGCCCCCGTCGGAGGAGGTCGCCCCGCTCGTCGAGGCCTTCCACGTCCACCACCCGCGGGCGTCCACCAGCCTCATCACCCGGGCCTACGCCCTGTCGGCCGACGCCCACCGGGGCCAGACCCGCAAGTCGGGCGAGCCCTACGTCACCCATCCGGTGGCGGTGGCCAAGATCTGTGCCGAGTTCGGCCTCGACGACGTCACCATCGCGGCGGCCCTGCTGCACGACGCGGTGGAGGACACCGGCGTCGACCTCGAGCAGCTCGAGGCCCAGTTCGGCGCCGAGGTCGCCGGCATCGTCGACGGCGTCACCAAGCTCGACCGCATCAAGTTCGACTCCAAGGAGGCCCAGCAGGCCGCCACGGTGCGCAAGATGCTGGTCGCCATGGCCAAGGACCTCCGGGTCCTGATCATCAAGCTGGCCGACCGGCTCCACAACATGCGCACCATCGCCGCCATGCCGGCGTGGAAGCAGGAGCGCACGGCGCAGGAGACCCTCGACATCTACGCGCCGCTGGCCCACCGCCTCGGCATGCAGGAGATGAAGCAGCAGCTCGAGGACCTCTCCTTCGCCTCGCTGCACCCCAAGCGCTACGCCGAGATCGACCACATGGTCGCCACCCGCTCGCCCGAGCGCGACATCTACCTCACCCAGGTGCTCGAGGACGTGCGTGAGCGGCTCCACGAGCTGCGCATCACCGCCGACGTCACCGGCCGGCCGAAGCACCTGTGGAGCATCTACGAGAAGATGGTCGTGAAGGGCCGCGACTTCGACGACATCTTCGACCTCATCGGCATCCGGGTCATCGTCGAGACGGTGAAGGACTGCTACGCCGCGCTGGGCTCCATCCACGCCACGTGGAAGCCGGTGCAGGGGCGGTTCAAGGACTACATCGCCATGCCCAAGTTCAACCTCTACCAGTCGTTGCACACGACGGTGGTGGGGCCCCAGGGCAAGCCCCTCGAGGTGCAGATCCGCACCCTCGAGATGCACCAGCGGGCCGAGTACGGCGTCGCCGCCCACTGGAACTACAAGGACAACCACGGCAGCACCGCCGACCTGGCGTGGCTGAACCGCATCGTCGACTGGCAGACCGAGACCTCCGACCCCACGGAGTTCATGGCCAACCTGAAGGTCGACCTCGAGCAGGACGAGGTCTTCGTCTTCACCCCGAAGGGCCGGGTCATCACCCTGCCCAAGGGCGCCACGCCGGTCGACTTCGCCTACGCCATCCACACCGAGGTCGGCCACACCTGCATCGGCGCCCGGGTCAACGGCCGCCTGGTGCCGCTCGACTCCGAGCTGCTCTCGGGCGACTCCGTCGAGATCTTCACCTCCAAGGTGGGCGGCTCGGGCCCGTCGCGGGACTGGCTGAAGTTCGTCGTCACCCACCGGGCGGCCAACAAGATCCGCACCTGGTACTCGAAGGAGCGACGAGAGGACGCCATCGAGTCCGGCTCGGAGGAGCTGCTCAAGGCCATGCGCCGCGAGGGCCTGCCGGTGCAGAAGATCCAGCAGTCGAAGACGCTCGACGAGGTCGCCGAGGAGCTCAAGTACGCCGACCGCGACGCCCTGTACGCCGCCATCGGCGAGCACCAGGTGTCGGGCAAGGCCATCGCCGAGCGCCTCCGCCGCCACCTCGAGGACGTCGACCCCACCCGTGAGGAGCAGCTCCCCACCACGGTGCGGGCGCCCCGCCGGTCGGCCCGGGCGGGCAACACCCAGTCCGGTGTGCACGTCGAGGGCCTCGACGACGTCATGGTCCGTCTCTCGCGCTGCTGCACCCCGGTGCCCGGCGACGAGATCATGGGCTTCGTCACCCGGGGCCGCGGCGTCTCGGTGCACCGGGCCGACTGCGCCAACGCCCAGTCCCTCGCCGTCGGGCAGTCCGACCGCCTCATCGACGTCGAGTGGGACACCGACATCGCCGCGGTGTTCGTGGCCTCCATCGAGGTCAAGGGCCTCGACCGGGCCCGCCTGCTGCGCGACGTCTCGGGCGTGCTCGCCGACCACCACGTCAACATCGTGAGCTGCAACACCATGACCGGCTCCGACCGCATCTCCAAGATGCGCTTCGACTTCGAGCTCGGCGACCCGTCGCACCTCGACTCGGTGGTCGGTGGCATCAAGCAGATCGACGGCGTGTACGACGCCTACCGGGTGCTGCCCGGCAAGGGCGAGGTCGTGGTCCCCAAGCCGGCCGGCGGCGACGCCGACCACGACCACGACGGCGATCACGAGTCCGACGATCGACGCGTCGGCCCCGATCAGCCTCTGACACCGTGTCGGCCCGCCCCCTCCGTCACGGCCTCGACCCCGACCCGGATGCGGGCGGGCGCCTGCACCGCTTCGTCGAGGAGGCGTTCCCCCTGCCTCGGAGCATCACCGGTGACGGCGTCCGCCGCACCCTCGAGCTCGTCGCCCGGGACCTCCCGCTCGACATCGTCGAGGTCCCGACGGGCACCCCCGTGCTCGACTGGACCGTGCCCCGGGAGTGGGCCGTCCGCGAGGCCTACGTCGTCGACCCGACGGTCGACGGCTCTTCGACGTGGCCGAGAGCACGCTGCGGCTGGTGGGCTACTCGGTGCCGTTCCGGGGTCGGTCGGGCTCGACGAGCTGAAGGACCACCTCCACTCGTTGCCCGATCGGCCCGACCTCGTGCCCGTACCGCACCTCGTACTACAGCCCCTCCTGGGGCTTCTGCGCGACCCAGGACGAGGTCGACGCCCTCGTCCCGGGCGAGTACGAGGTCGTGGTCGACACCGAGCTGTTCGACGGCTCGCTGACCTATGGCGAGCTGGTGCTACCCGGGGACGACGAGCGCGAGGTCCTGGTCACCACCCACACGTGCCACCCGGCGCTGGCCAACGACAACCTCTCCGGCATCGCGGTGGCGGCCGAGGTGGCCCGACGCCTCTCGCAGGTGCCGCACCGCTTCACCTACCGGTTCCTGTTCATGCCCGGCACGATCGGCGCGATCACCTGGCTCGCCACCCACGGCGACGTGGTCCCCCGCGTGCACGGTGGGCTGGTGCTGACCGGCCTGGGCGACGACGGTCCCTTCGCCTACAAGCGCAGCCGTCGCGGCGACACCGTCGTCGACCGCGTCGCCGAGTCGGTGGTCGCCCCGGTCGACGGGGGCCGCATCCTCGACTGGTACCCCTACGGCTACGACGAGCGGCAGTTCTGCTCGCCGGGCTACGACCTCGCCGTGGGGCGGCTCAGCCGGTCGGTCCACGGGGAGTTCCCGGAGTACCACACGTCCGCCGACGACCTGTCGTTCGTCAGCCCGGATCAGCTGGCCGAGTCCGCCGAGGTCGTGGGCCGGATCCTGTCGGTGATCGACGGCAACCGCTCCTACGTGAACCTCGCGCCCTACGGCGAGCCCCAGCTCGGAGCACGGGGCCTCTACCGGTCGACAGGTGGGGCGGTCGACTCCCGCTCCTACGAGATGGCCGTTCTCTGGGTCCTCTCGCTCTCGGACGGGGAGCACGACCTTGTCGAGATCAGTCGGCGATCGGGGCTCGACTGGACCGCGGTGCTGGAGGCGGCCGATCGGCTCGTGGCCGCCGGCCTGCTCGACCCGGTCGACGGTTAGCCGAGGCGCTCCGATCGCCGTCAGTCGAGGATGATCAGGTCGCCGTCGGCCGTCTGGGCCGCATCGGCCCGGCGTCGCCGCACTCGCATGACGCCTACGACCGTGCGGGACATCACGACCTGCGCGGTGAGCAGGATGATCACCAGGTCGAGGCTCACCCGCCAGTTCTCGACGTAGAAGAGGTCGAAGCGGCGGTAGGCGGCGAACGACGTCATGCGACCTGCAGCGTCAGGACCGTACGGAGCCGCTCAGTCGTCGTCGTTCTCGCCGTCGCCCTGCTCGTGTTGGCCGTGTAGATCGTCGGGCTGCCCGCGACCTTGTCCCGGCCGCGAGGACCTTGCGTCGGCTGGACCTGAAGCCGCTCTGAAGCTCGTCTCGCCGTCGATGAGCTCCTCTGACATCGGACAACTGTGCATCGCTCTGCGCGCGATGTCCCCAGGTGGCTGTTCCTTCTCAGACCAGCTGATTCCCGCCGGAACGGGTCACGCTCGGCGTCGACGCACCAGGAACCACCCCAGCGCACCGCCGACGAGCACGAGGCAGAGCAAGACGAGATCGGTCGTATGGCGCTCGTCGGCCGTGGGCGGGGCCGCTGCCACCACCCGGATGGTGCGGTCGAGCGGCCCCGCCGCCGTCGTGACCTCGGCGCCGGAGCTGATCTCGACCGAGAGCTCGTCCGGCGTGGCCATGGGCTGGGGGATCACCTCGAGCCGGTATGGGCCTTCGCCGACCGCACCGGACAGGTGGAACTCCACGGTGGTCGATCCCCCTGGGGGGACCTGGGCAATGGCGGCGTGGACAGGGGCACCGAACTCCGTTTGGGTCGCCCAGCCCGACTCCTTCCCGTCGATCGTCACCCGGTCGAGCAGATGCGGGGTGTGGACGGTCACAAGGTCGCGGCTGGTGCCGGTCGGGAGGTCTTCCAGGTTGCCGATCAGATAGTCGGGGAGCCCGCTCGCCGGGGCGTCGTTGTGAACGGTGACGCTGAGCGTGGTCTCGAGCCGGCCGCCGTCGGCGTCGATCGACGTGACAACGCCGATCTCGCGGCGGGTGAACGTGTTGATCTTGTTCGTGAGCGAATTGGCCGAGCGCACCGACAGATAGTCACTGGCGGGATCGACCGACCACTGCCCCGAGAGTCCGACCTGTTCGAGGAACGCCTCCCCGGCGTCGTCGGCCACTGACAAACGGAGGTGGCCGCCGGCCACCAGCGGCCGAAGATCTCGGTGAGTTTCGAGATGCCGGGGAGCGACTGGGCTGTGAGCGCATCGAAGGCAGCGGTGGCCACTTCGCTGAGCAGGTCTTTACGATCGGTCTTTTGTCTGTCGAACTCGATGTACTGGTCCACCAGGAGGAATTGCCGGATGTTGCTGGCGTCGAAAGTCCGTCCGATGCTCGGCACCGTCACCGGCCCGGTGAGCTCGAGGATGCCCGCCACGGCATCGGTGTCGGCGTAGATGGCGCCGTCGATCGGCGTGCCGCCGGGGGTCTGGGGAACAGCTGCGAGACGACGTCGGTGTTGACGGGCCAGCTCGGGCTCAGAGCCAGGTTCCCGAGGAAGGCGTTGACGTAGTAGTCGCCGTAGCGCTCGTCCCAGTCAGGCGGCGGGTGAACGCGTACACGGAGGGTGGCGTGGGATTGAGACCGTCAAGGCTATCGGACTCGGCGAGGTCGAGCTTCCCGTTGGCGACGTCGAGGACGCCGAAGGAGCCGACGAACCCGCTTCCGTTCCTCGTCTCAGCCTGGGTGCCGAAGGCGATGAAGTACCGGCGGGCGCCGTTGCCTCCGAGCAGTTCGGGTGCGACGCGCCAGGCCGAGCGCGGCCTGGGACGCCTGGTCCTCGAGCTCGGCCAGCTTCTCGCTGAACTGGTCGAGCTCGTTGCGCGACTGGTGCGAGAAGCCAGGGCGAGGGGACATGGGCGACCGAGGCCCGGGCGGCGGCGATGGTGGCGGCGGACTCCCGCACCGGGTCCTGGAGGGCCTCGATCTTGGTGAGGTCGACCTGCCCGGCGTCCGCAGTCAGGTCGCGGTAGTCGGCGCTCGAGGCGGTGATGGCGGCATCGCGCCCCAGTTCGGCACCTGGTCCGCGTCCCCGTCGCAGCGCCTCGACGTGCTGGCCCACGACGGGGAGGTACCGGGCGCCCGAGGCTATCCATCCCTCCATGGTCGACGATGCCGTGTCGAAGTCGTCGGTGCCGCGCGAAGGCGGCACCGGCGGCATCCGAGCTGCCGTCGCGCAGGCGGTCGAGCCCAGTGGTGGCGTTGTCGGCACCTTGCTGGAACGAGGTGCGGTTCGAGAGCACGGCGAGGGCGGCCCCGGCGGTGAGCACGGATGGCGACGGCGGTGACGCCGAAGGCCAAGCCTACGCCGATGCGGCGCTCCCGGCGTGCGGGCCCGCGAGTAGCCGGACACGATGACCGGCACGAGGGCGATGACCCCGAGCAAGGTTGGCAGACCGAGGAATCCGAGAGCAGAGGCGCGGAGGAGGCACTGGATGACGAGTGCCCCGGTGACGGCGGCGGGAGCGAACGGCTGCCGTGCGCATCGAGAGCCGGCTATCACGCCAACGACATGATCACCAAAGCGCCGGCGATCGCCTTCGCTGTGGCGTCGCCGGTGACGCCGAGTGGAGCGGCGATCAGCGCAGCGCAGAGGAGTGGGAGGCGCCTTGAGCGTGACGCCACGACAGTGACTGCGACCGCGAGGACAGCGCACCAGGCGGCGTCGGCGGGTCGCAGGCCCACCGGTTGAGCGGGGGACAGGGCGGCGGCGATGCCGGACGCTGCGGCAACAAGCCATACCCACAGAGTGGTGGTGGAGGACCTCGGACGCCGTCGACGCTCGCGAAGGGCGGTTCGACCGGTCGGCAGTCGAGATCGCAAGTTGCTGCACCCCTCACCGCCTTACCTCGGCCACCCGGCGGCGGTGGACCACCCGATTCGAGCTGGAACTGAGCCCTGGGCCGGTCACTGGGTATGCAAGCTATCGAGGAATGTGACGGTCGGACCACCAGACCTGGGCATCTGTCGATCTGCTCGATGGTCTGAGCGAGGTCTGGCCGGGGCTCCCTGGAGGAGGACGGTGTCGGGTTTCGCATGGCGACCCTGGGCGGACCATGACATGGATCTGACGCACAGCGTCGCTAACGTGCATCCCTCGTGCCATCGCTGTCCCCCCGCCTCCATGGCCGCCGCCGCTTCCTCGTCGCGCTGAGCGCGCTGGCCTTCGTCGCGCTCGCCGCCTGCGGCTCGGAGCTGCCCGACTCGTCGTCCTCGACCTCGGGCACCTTCGAGGCCATCACCGCCACGGCGCCCACCACGACCGTGCCGCCGACGACCACGACGACAGTGCCTCCGACGACGACCACCACGGCCCCGCCGGCCCAGCTGGCCGGGCTCGCCCCTCGCTCCCGGGGCCCGCACCATCTACGTGCTCGGCGACTCCGTCACCCTCGGCGCCCAGGCCACGGTGCCCAAGGTCTTCGCCGGTTGGGACCTCACCTTCGACGCCAAGGAGAGCCGCCGCATCGACCAGGGCACCTCCATCGTCCAGTCCCAGGGCGGGGCCATGGGCCGGGTGCTGGTCGTGCACCTCTGCACCAACTGGGGCGGCGGCGACTACGGCGCCGCGGCCGGCAAGCTGATCGACAGCCTCGTCGGGGTCGAGCGGGTCGTGTGGGTGACCTGCACGCCCTGGCTCCCGGCCGTGGGTGCCGCCGACGAGGCCATCAAGGCTCTGCCGGCCAGCTACCCGAACGTCGTGGTGGCCGACTGGGCCGCCGTGTCGGGCACCCCGGGCTACACCTACAGCGACGGCCTCCACCTCAAGCCCGACGGTGCCGCCGCCCTGGCGTTCGTCATCGCCGGAGCGGTCGGGCCCCTGCCTGCCGCCGCCTGAACGGGTTCGCGGCCGCCGGGGTGCCCCCGGTAGTCTCACCGGTCGTGTCCGAACCGACCCCGACGCCCAGAACCGAGCCGTTCAAGGCGCCCGTCGGCACCCGCGACGTCCTTCCCCCCGAGTCCGACCGCTGGCAGGCGCTGATCGCCACCTTCGCCCAGCACGTCGGCCGCGCCGGCTACGGCCTCGTGCAGAGCCCGATGTTCGAGGAGATCGGCGTGTTCGCCCGCATGGGCGAGGGCACCGACGTCGTGCGCAAGGAGATGTACGACTTCCACGACAAGGGCGAGCGCCACCTGGCGCTGCGCCCCGAGGGCACCGCGTCGGTCGCCCGGGCCTACGTCCAGCACCGGCCGGCCACGCCCGTGGAAGGTCTGGTACGCCGCGCCGAGCTTCCGCTACGAGCGCCCCCAGGCCGGCCGCTACCGCCAGCACCACCAGCTCGGGCGTCGAGGCCATCGGCTCCACCGACGCCGACCTCGACGTCGAGGTCATCGCGCCTGCTCTGGGACTTCTACGCCGGCATCGGGCTGCGCCAGGTCGAGCTCGTCATCAACTCCATGGGCACCGCCGACGACCGCCGTCGCTACATCGACGACATCCGCACCTACCTGGCGGGCAAGGTCGACGAGCTCGACCCCACCGACGCCGAGAAGATCGCCGACCACCCGCATGCGGGTGCTCGACTCCAAGCGCCCGGTCACCATCGCCGCCATCGGCGACGCCCCCCGCATCACCGACCGCCTCTCCGACGAGGGCGTCGCCCACTTCGAGCGGGTGCAGGCCGGGCTCACCGCGCTGGGCATCCCGTTCCGGATCGAGCCCCGCCTCGTGCGCGGCCTCGACTACTACACCCACACCACGTTCGAGTTCATCAGCGGCGCCCTCGACGCGGCCCAGTCCACCATCGGTGGCGGCGGCCGCTACGACGGCCTCGTCGAGTCGCTCGGCGGGCCCGTCCACCCCGGGCATCGGGTTCGGCTCCGGCATCGAGCGCACGCTGCTCACCTGCGACGCCGAGGGCGTGTTCCCCGTGGCCGAGCGCCACGCCGACGTCTACGTCGTCGACACCGCCGGCGGCGACACCGCCCGCGACCTCTCCGTCGAGCTGCGCCGGGCCGGCATCGCCGCCGAGCGCGCCTTCGACGGCCGCTCGATGAAGTCCCAGATGAAGTCGGCCGACCGCTCCGGCGCCGCCATCGTGCTCATCGTCGGCAGCGACGAGCTCGCCGACGGCACCGTCACCGTCCGCCACATGCGCGGCGACCACGAGCAGCAGCGCATCGAGCGCGGCGCCGCGGTGGCCACCGTGGCGGCCATGCTGCTCGACCTCATCTCCGGCTGATCCCGGCCGATCCCCTCACACCGCTGCACCAAGGAACTCCCGTGACCGACACCCTCCCGATGCGCTCCGACCACTGCGGCACGCTCCGACCCTCCGACATCGGTCGCCGGGTCGCGCTCTGCGGCTGGGTCGCCCGCCGCCGTGAGCACGGCGAGCACCTCGCCTTCGTCGACCTGCGCGACCACACCGGCCTCACCCAGTGCGTCATCGACGGCGCCTCCGACGTGCGCTCCGAGTACGTCGTGCGCATCGTCGGCACCGTGCGGGCCCGCCTCGAGGGCACCGAGAACCCCAACCTGGCCACCGGCCAGGTCGAGCTGGGGGAGTGCGAGGTCGAGATCCTCAACGTCTCCGAGCCGCCGCCGTTCCAGCTCGACGAGCGCGTCGAGGTCGACGAGATGGTGCGCCTCGCCCACCGCTACGTCGACCTGCGCACCGAGCGCATGCAGCGCAACCTGCGCACGCGGGCCAAGGTCAACAGCGCGCTGCGCCGGGCCATGGACGACCAGGGCTTCGTCGAGATCGAGACCCCGATGCTCATCGCCTCCACCCCCGAGGGCGCCCGCGACTTCGTCGTGCCGAGCCGCCTCTCGCCCGGCCAGTTCTACGCCCTGCCCCAGAGCCCGCAGCTGTTCAAGCAGCTGTGCATGGTCGGCGGCATCGACCGCTACTACCAGCTCGCCCGCTGCCTCCGCGACGAGGACCTGCGCGCCGACCGGCAGTTCGAGTTCATGCAGCTCGACGCCGAGGCCAGCTTCGCCTCCCAGGAGGAGGTGCTCGCCTTCATCTCCGTCGCCGTGTCCGCCGGCGTCGAGGCCGTGAAGGGCGAGACCGTCAGCGACATCCCCCGCATCACCTGGCTCGAGGCCCAGGAGCGCTTCGGCTCCGACAAGCCCGACACCCGCTTCGGCATGGAGCTCGTCGAGCTCACCGACGCTGTTCGCCGACACCGGCTTCAACGCCTTCAAGGCCCCGTGCGTGAAGGGCATCCGCGTCGTCGGCGGCGGCGACGCCACCCGCTCGCGCCTCGACGACCTCACCGACAAGGCCAAGCGCTGGGGCGCCAAGGGCCTGGTCTGGATGCGGGTCAAGGACGGCGGCGAGCTCGACTCGCCCGTCGCCAAGTTCCTCTCCGAGGGCGAGCTCGCCGGCCTGGTCGAGGCCACCGGCTCCGAGGCCGGCGACCTCATCCTGCATCGTGGCCGACGAGCGCCCGAAGGTCTGGCACGTGCTCGGCCTCCTGCGCCTCGAGCTCGGCCGCCCGCCGGTCACCGAGGGCGGGCTCCAGTTCCTCTGGGTCGTCGACTTCCCGCTGTTCGAGGCGCTCGAGCGAGGACGGCAAGCCGATCCCCGCCCACCACCCGTTCACCATGCCCCACCCCGACGACGTCGACCTGCTCGACTCCGCCGACCCCGCCGACCTGCTGAAGGTGCGCTCGCAGTCCTACGACCTCGTGCTCAACGGCTGGGAGCTCGGCTCGGGCAGCGTGCGAATCCACCGCTCCGACATCCAGTCGCGCATGTTCAACCTGCTCGGCATCTCCGACGAGGAGGCGCGCAGCAAGTTCGGGTTCCTGCTCGACGCCTTCCGCTTCGGGGCCCCGCCCCACGCCGGCTTCGCCTTCGGCATCGACCGCCTCGTCGCGCTCCTCGCCGGCGAGGAGAACATCCGCGAGGTCATCGCCTTCCCGAAGACGCAGTCGGGCACCGACCCGCTCACCAAGGCGCCGACGCCCATCGACGGGCGCCACCTCGAGGAGCTGGGCCTGCGGCTGCTGCCGCCCAAGAAGGCCGACTGAGCCGCCCACCTCGCTCAGGCCCGGCGTGTTTCCACCTACACACTACCAGCGGTGTCAACGACCAGCGCTGGTGGAACGACCACTATGCTCGACCGCTGCATCAGGTGTGCTAAACCCACGGCCACACTGGATCCGGACACATGAACGAGCGTTCACCAGACCATCGCCCACGTTCTACGAACGGCTGGCGACAGATCAAACCTGGACGTACACACTACGCCTATCAGCGCCACTACAACCGATCATCCGTCTCGCTCGCGAAGATCTCGCCGAGCTCGGCGCACAATCACGTCACGTGGCCGCCGGCCGCGCAACACACACTCCGGCAATCGCCCACGCCGGCACATCCGTCGTGACCTTCCGGAACGAATCTTCCGCCCTTCCGCTCCGACCTTTCCTCGACTCACGGCCCTGAATACGCGCATGGTGACGACAACTACGTGCTACTCGACAACTACTTACGTAGGGCTCGACGCGCCGACAGTCGATCCGGCAATCCTCACCAACAGATCTATCGAGCACGTGACTCACCCGATCAGCCTCCAACAGCCGTCTGCCTGCTGTGCAGCCCGCGACTCATCTACCTGTAGCACCCCGAACTCGACTACTTCCACACAGGCTATACGCACTCTTACGAAGCGTTGAGACCCCGATGTGCTCTAGCCCGCACGCGTTACTGCCCGGCGCTCCGACGACACCTTTCCTTCACCACGGTATGCCTCCTGCGTGTTCGACGACTCGCCCTTCGACTCGCGTGGTGATGTAGCGGCGCCTGGGGGTGCAGTGCCTGCACCCCCGCGCTCATCTCTGATCGCGTGCTGAACGTCACTCGCGAGATGCGCCCCGCACACTCAACTCGCTCAAGCCGCTTGATCGCACTGCGTCGCCCTACGAGATCTCAGTGTCGCCCTCCGCGTCCACCAGCGGGGTTGCAACGAGCGCCTGATCTGATCTCCGCATCGCTGATCGGCGATGCTTCACCCTCTTTCTCTAGCAGTCGCCCGAGGCGTACCTCTCGCTCGCCTGATGCCACAATCCGCCTCACCCAGCGAGCAACGGTCACCGGCGGGGAGCGAAGTCGGAGCCCGTGGTCCGGCGGGTCAGACGTTGAGCTCGACGACCACCGCACCGGTGTCCTCGTCGAGGTGATCACCGCGGCCACCGACGACGTCGTCGCGGGTGGCGGTGAGCCCGGCGCGGGCCGAGGTGATGGTCTCGAGGCCGTCGACCGTGTAGCCGAGTCGCCGGAGCTCCTCGCCGAGCGCGACCGCCACGGTCGGCACGTTGGTGCCGGTGCCACCGAAGCGGGCCCGCCGGCCGTCGGCCAGGCCGGGCTCGCCCGGCTCGACCAGGGGGAGCAGGTCCTCGGGCATGCGGATGCCCTGGAGCGCCTCGGCCAGCGTGACCATCCGCGGCATGCCGATCGGGGCGGGCTCGGCCGTCGGGCTCGGCCGGTGTGGCTCGGGCCGGACCGACCGGGTGACGTCCGCCGGGCCGCCGTGGGGGATCACGACGTCATCGGAAGCGGCGGGGGGAGGCGCGCCCTGGAGCGACTGGGGGAGGCGGGCCTCGATGGGTCCGTCGGGGAGCGGCGCCACCGAGCCCGTGAGACGGCTGCGGAGCCCTCCCTCGGCGGGGCTCTCGGTGCCGCCGACCGCGTCGGCCTGACGCTTCGACTTGGGGCCCTGGGTGGCCCGCCGGTAGAGGCGGTAGGCGTAGACCGCGAGGGTCGCCAACACCCAGATCCAGAAGAGCACCACGAGCACATCCCGCACGGGCGAATGGTGGCACACGACGGCCCCGAGCCGACGCACCCCACGGCGGTAGCCTCCCCCGGTGCCCGAGGACCTCTTCGCCGCTGCCGCCGAGGACCGACTGGTCCGTCAGGCCCCACTCGCGGCGCGCCTTCGACCGACCTCGCTCGACGACGTCGTGGGCCAGGAGCACCTCCTCGGCGCCGGCCGCCCGCTGCGGGCGCTGATCCAGGCCGACCGGTTGTCGTCGGTGATCCTCTGGGGCCCGCCCGGCACCGGGAAGACCACCATCGCCCAGCTCATCGCCCGCACCACGTCGAAGGCGTTCGAGCAGCTGTCGGCGGTCACCGCCACCGTGAAGGACGTGCGGGAGGCCTCGGCCCGGGCCGAGGACCGCCTCGGCCAGCGGGGCCAGGGCACGATCCTGTTCCTCGACGAGGTGCACCGGTTCAACAAGGCCCAGCAGGACGCACTGCTGCCCTCGGTCGAGTCCGGGCTGCTCGTGCTCATCGGCGCCACCACCGAGAACCCCTACTTCGAGGTCAACCCGCCGCTGCTGAGCCGCTCCACGCTGTTCCGGCTGGAGCCGCTGGGCCTCGAGGCCGTCTCCCGCCTCGTGCACCGCGGACTGGCGGCCGAGGGCGCGGAGATCGACGACGAGGCCCTGGTCCTGCTGGCCGAGCGGGCCAACGGCGACGGGCGCCACGTGCTCACCAGCCTCGAGGTGGCGGTGGCGCTGGCCCACGAGCACCCCGACGCGGAGCGCGACGACACCGGCGCCATCGTCGACGAGCGCGTGCGGGTCACGGTGGGCGACATCGAGGCGGCGCTCGGCACCAAGGCCTTCCGCTACGGCCGCGACGACCACTACGACGTCATCTCCGCCTTCATCAAGAGCATCCGGGGCTCCGACCCCGACGCCGGCCTCTACTGGCTGGCCCGCATGCTCGAGGCCGGCGAGGACGCCCGCTTCATCGCCCGGCGCCTGGTGATCCTCGCCAGCGAGGACATCGGCATGGCCGACTCGCTCTCGCTCGTGGTCGCCGACGCGGCCGCCCGGGCCGTCGAGTTCGTCGGGCTCCCCGAGGCCCAGCTCAACCTCGCCCACGCCGTCGTGCACCTGGCCGTCGGCGCCCGAAGTCGAACCGCGTCACCGTGGCCATCGGCAAGGCCCGGGCCGACGTGCGCGAGCGGGCCGCCGGCGAGGTGCCCCCGCACCTCCGCGACGCCCACTACAAGGGGGCGAAGAGCCTCGGCCACGGCAAGGGGTACGACTACCCTCACGACGACCCCTCCGGTTTCGTCGAGCAGCAGTACCGGCCCGACGGGCTCGAGGGCCGCGTGTACTACGAGCCGACATCGCACGGAGCGGAGGACAGGGTGCGCCAGCGCATGGAACAGCGACACCAGTTGCGTCCCGGCCCCGATGCGGTCGACCACGCCCCCGGCGAGGACACCCCGTGAGCGCCCTCGCCGTCGTGCTGATCGTGGTGGCCATCGTCGGCCTCGTCGTCGTGGCGATGGCCGTGCAGGCCCTCATCTCCACCCTCCGCTCGCTGCGCGAGACCGTCGACGACCTGCGCCGCGAGACCCTGCCGGTCATCGCCGAGCTGCGGGCCACCGTCGCCACCGCCAACGGCGAGCTCGCCCGGGTCGACGACCCTGCTCGACACCGCCGAGGAGGTCGGGGCCCGCGTCGAGGCCACGTCCCGCCTCACCTGGATGGTGCTGCGCAACCCGCTCGTGAAGCTCGCCTCGGCGTCGGTGGCCTCCGACCGGGTCGCCCGGAAGCTCGGCCGGGTCGACGGCCCCGACGAGATCGACGTGGTCTCGCCGTTGGCCCTGCCCCAGGCCTCGCGTCCGCCGACCGCAACCGCTCCCGTCGTCGCAGCCGCAGCAGCGGCGCCCGCCGCGACCGCCGGGCGGGCTGACCGGTGTTCAAGCGCACCCGCTGGTTCGCCGTCGGCGTCACCGTCGGCGCCGCCGGGACGGTCGTCGGCTACCTGCGGGCCCGTGAGGTCGCCCGCCGGCACCTCCCCGAGTCGGTGCAGGACGCCGCCAACCGCGCCGCGGTCCGGGCCGAGGACGAGGTACGCATCCTCGCCGAGCGGGCCGGCGACGCCGTCGACGACTGGCGCCAGACCGCAGCCGAGACCCGGCAGACCCGGCGCGACGCCGAGGCGCTGCTGCGCCGCCAGCTGGAGCGGTCCGGCCTCTAGGGAAGGCCGGCCTGACCGGGTCAGACGTTCCGGGAGATCAGCGGCTGGATGTAGAGGCGCCAGTCGACGTCGTCGACGGGGCCTGCCATCGCCGACACGAGGGCGATGCCGTGGTCGATGGCCCGCCCGCCCGGCGGGGCCAGCACAGCGTCCTCGGGGGACATGCCTGCGGCCTGGAGCCGCGCCCGGGTGTCGGCGGTGTGGCGCGTGAGCACCCGACCGAGGGCTTCGTCGATGCCGGGCTGGTGGGCGGCGGCGAGGTAGAGCTCCACCTTCAGCCGCTGGAGCTGCTGGGCGCCAGGCTGGACGTAGCCCGCCAACAGCGAGCCCGAGACGTCGGCGAGTCGACCCTCGGCGATGAGGTCGCCCTCGCGCTCGGCGATGATGACGTAGAGCGTCTCGAGGAGCACCTCCACGAGCTCGGCGATCATGTCGTCCTTGCGCTCGTAGTACTCGTAGATCACGCCGGTGGAGTAGCCGGCCCGGCGGGCGATGCGCGAGACGGTGGCCCGCTCGAAGCCGGTGCGCGCCACCACACCGGCCGCCGACTGGAGCACGACGTCGCGGACGGGCTCGCCGGTGTCGGGCGTGGGCTCGGGCACCTCGATCGGCTCGCCCGCCTTGCGTGACCGGGTGCGGTCGTGGGCAAGCCCGGTCGAGCCCGCCAGGAGCATCCACCACTCGAGCTTCGGTGCCGCCGACGGAAGGGACAGCAGGCCGATGCCCCACGCCAACGAGAGCTGGCCGAGGACCTGGGCCCGCCGGCGGGGGGTGGCCGTCGGTGGTGGCGCCGGCGGCGGCGATGATCGCCTCGACGTCGGGTCGGACGACCTCCTCGAGCTCCTCGACCCGGGGGGCCACGGCGAGCAGCTCGATGGCGGCCCGCAGGGCGTCGTCGGGCACGGTGAGCTCGGCGGCGATCGCCTGGGCCTCGGCCACCGTGGCCTCGTCGATCGCCGGGGCGTCGAGCAGGGCGATCGCCCGCTCGGAGATGCTGCGCAGGGCGCAGGACGCCTGCTCGGTCCAGATCCACACGGCCAGCTCGGCAACGTTCTCGAAGCGGCCGTACAGGGCTCCGGTGCTGTTGAGGCCGGCGGCACGGGCCACGTGGCTCATGCCGAGCCCGTCGTAGCCGTCGGCCCTCAGCACCTCGAGGGCTGCGGTGAGGATGCGGGCGTCGTTGGCGACGGCTCGGTCGCTCCGTCTCCTCCGTTGAGGGGCGGGGCGCCGCACGGACGCGTCGGATGCTGCGTGGGTCGCCGTCACGGTCGGCCATGGTACGCGGGCGGCGGCCCACGTCGTAGTCGAAGAAACGACAAGAAGCGCCACGCCCGCGGGAGCTGTCGGTGCCAGTCGTTAGGCTGCTCCGCACCATGAGCCCCATGACCGCCACCGAGCTCCGCCGAGCCTTCCTCACGTTCTTCGAGGAGCGAGGCCACACGGTCGTCCCGTCGGCCAGCCTCATCCCGCACGACCCCGATCTCCTGTTCACCGTGGCGGGCATGGTGCCGTTCAAGCCCTACTTCCTCGGCGAGCAGCAGCCGCCGTTCCCCCGGGCCACCACCGTGCAGAAGTGCGTGCGCGCCGGCGGGAAGGACTCCGACCTCGAGGAGGTCGGCCGCGACGCCCGCCACCTGAGCTTCTTCGAGATGCTCGGCAACTTCAGCTTCGGCGACTACTTCAAGCACGAGGCCATCCCGCATGGCCTGGGACATGGTCACCAACCTGTTCGGCATCGACCCCGACCGTGCTGTGGGTGACCTGCCACGTCACCGACGACGAAGCCGCCGAGATCTGGCGCGACGAGGTGGGCGTCGACCCGGCCCGCATCCAGCGCCTCGACGCCGACAACTGGTGGGGCCCTCCCGGCGGCCCTCCCGGCCCGTGCGGCCCCTGCTCGGAGATCTACGTCGACAAGGGCGCCGGCCTACGGCCCCGACGGCGGCCCGGCCGTCGGCGGCGACGACCGCTTCCTCGAGATCTGGAACCTCGTGTTCATGCAGTTCGCCCGCGACGTCGACGGCACCGACACCGAACTGCCGAAGAAGAACATCGACACCGGCGCCGGCCTCGAGCGCATCCTCGGCGTGCTGCAGGGCGTCGACTCCGTCTTCGACACCGACGTGCTGAAGCCGCTCGTCGAGACCGCCGAGCGCGTCACCGACACCCGCATCGGGGCGGGCGAGCGCTCCGACATCTCCCTGCGCATCCTGGCCGAGCACGCCCGGGCCATGAGCTTCCTCGTCAGCGACGGCGTGTTCCCCTCCAACGAGGGCCGCGGCTACGTGCTGCGCCGCATCATCCGGCGCGCCGTGCGCGAGGCCTACCTGCTCGACGTCGCCCACCTCGTCACCCCCGACCTCGTCGACACCACCGTCGAGATCATGGGCGAGAGCTACCCCGACCTCGTGAAGCACCACGACTTCGTGCGCAACGTCGTCGCCCGCGAGGAGGAGCGCTTCCGCGCCACCCTCCGCTCCGGCACCAACCTCCTCGACGCCGAGCTCGACAAGCTCCCCGAGGGCGGCCGCATCGGCGGGTCGGTGGCGTTCCTGCTCCACGACACCCACGGCTTCCCGCTCGAGCTCACCCGCGAGATCGGCCTCGAGCGCGGCCACGACGTCGACCAGGCCGGCTTCGACACCGAGATGGCCGAGCAGCGGCGCCGGGCCAAGGACGCCCGCAAGAGCGGCGGGGGAGAGGCCGACGAGCTCTACGCCGAGCTGTCCGAGCAGTTCGGGCCCACCGAGTTCGTCGGCGCCGACCGCGACGAGGTCGAGGCCGTCGTGATCGGCCTCACCGACGACTCCATCGTCCTCGACCGCACCACGTTCTACGCCGAGTCCGGCGGCCAGGTCGGCGACACCGGCTGGATCACCTCCGACACCGGCCGGGCCGAGGTCCTCGACACCGTCTACGGCGCCCCCGGCATCGTGCGCCACAAGATCGGCCCGATCGAGGGCGAGCTCGAGGTCGGCCAGAGCGTGCAGGCCGCCATCGACGGCGAGCGCCGCGCCGCCATCCGCCGCAACCACACCGCCACCCACCTGCTGCACTGGGCGCTGCGCGAGGTCCTCGGCAACCACGTGAAGCAGCAGGGCTCGCTCGTGCAGCCCGACCGCCTCCGGTTCGACTTCAGCCACTACGAGTCCCTCACCGACGACGAGATCCGACAGATCGAGGACCTCGTCGCCCACGACGTGCTGGCCAACCCGCCCGCCCGCCACTTCGAGACCACCAAGGACGAAGCCGAGAAGCTCGGCGCCATCGCCTTCTTCGGCGACAAGTACGGCGACGTCGTCAAGGTGCTCGAGGCCGGCCCCCACTCCACCGAGCTCTGCGGCGGCACCCACGTGAAGGCCCTGGGCGACATCGGCCCGGTCAAGATCATCAGCGAGGCCTCGATCGGCTCGAACATCCGGCGCATCGAGGCCGTCTCCGGCACCGGTCCGCTCGAGCGCCTCCGCGCCGACGAGGCCCGCATCCGCGCCGCCGCCGAGGTGCTCGGTGTGGCCACCGACGAGCTGGTCGACGCCGTCGAGCGCCGCGTGGCCGAGGCGAAGGAGCTGCGGGCCCGAGTCCGCGACCTCGAGCGCCAGGCCGCCGCCGGCGCCTCCGGTGACCTCGCCGCCCTCGCCGTCGACGGCATCGTCGTGGCCCGGGTCGACGGCCTCGACCGCGACGGCGTTCGCGACCTCGCCGTCGCCGTCCGCGACCAGCCCGGCATCAAGGCGGTCGTGCTCGGCAGCGCGCCGGACTCCGGCGGCGTCGCCCTCGTCGCCGCCGTCACCCCCGACAGCGGGCTCAACGCCTCCGAGCTCATCGCCGACGCCGCCAAGGCCGTCAAGGGCGGCGGCGGCAAGAGCGCCGACCTCGCCGTGGCCGGCGGCAAGGAGCCCGCCGCCCTCGACGACGCCCTCGCCCTGGCCCGCGCCGCGGCCGGCATCTGAGGGCGTGCGAGCCCTCGGCATCGACCTCGGCAGCCGCCGCATCGGCGTCGCCCTCTCCGACTCCGCGGGCACGATGGCCATGCCGTACGAGACCGTCGAGCGCAGCGGCGATGTCGCCCGCGACCACCGCCGTCTGCTCGAGCTGGCCGCCGAGGCCGAGGTCGAGTGCCTGGTGATCGGGCTCCCGCTCTCGCTCGACGGCAGCCTCGGGCCCGCCGCCGAAGGGGTGCTCGCCGAGGTGGAGCAACTGAGGGCAGCCACCCCGCTGCCCGTGGAAACCTACGATGAGCGCTTGTCCACGGTGACCGCCGACCGTCTCCTCCGCGAAGGAGGCCGGAAGGGGAAGGCCCGCCGCAAGGTGGTCGACCAGACCGCCGCCGCGGTGATCCTGCAGGCGTGGCTCGACGGCCGACCCTCCCAGGGCCGGCCCGACGACCGACCTCCGACCGCCGGGCACTGACGCCCCCACCCCGAACGAGCGAGCCCGTGCCCGACCACCCCGAACAGCCCGATCCGTTCGAGATCCTCGGCCTCGACCCGGAGCCGGTGCCGCCCCGCGCCGCCGCCCCGACGAGCGATCCTTCGGTCGGCGGTGAGTCCGGTTGGGCAGACGCCGACGGCCTCGACGCGGTCGACGAGCCCGACGACGGCGACTACGTCGCGTTGCCCGCCTCGGCCGGTCGCGGGGGAGGGCGCCGGTGGGGCCTGGCCCTGCTCGGCCTGCTCGTGGTGATGGTGCTCGTGGTCGGCGCCGGCGCCGTGTGGGTGAGGGGCCAGGTCGACCCCGGCTCGCCGGGCGAACCGGTCGCCCTCACCATCCCCGCCGGCAGCACCACCTCCGAGATCGCCTCGCTCCTGGCCGACAAGGGCATCATCACCAACGCCACCGTCTTCGAGTGGTGGCTGAAGTTCAACGGCGGTGGCACCTTCCAGGCCGGCGACTACGACGGCCTGCGCCTGAACTCCTCGATGAGCGAGGTCAAGAAGGTGCTCGACGCGGGGCCGGTGCCACCGAAGCCGGTGTCGTTCCTGGTGCGCGAGGGCCTGTGGGAGTCCGAGACCCGCCAGCTCATCCTCGACACCTTCCCCGGCATGGACCCCGCGGCGCTCGACGCGGCCCTGGCCAACACCCACCCGCCGCTGCAGCCCGAGGGCTCGTCCGACCTCGAGGGCTTCCTGTACCCGGCCACCTACGAGGTGCCGCAGAGCCAGCTCTCCGACCCGCAGGCGCTGATCGACCAGATGATGGTCGCCTTCGACCGCATGTCGCAGGCCACCGGCCTGGCCGACGCCACCGCCACCCTGAAGGGTGAGGCGGGCAAGGTCACCATCACGCCCTACGAGGCGCTGATCGTGGCGTCGCTGATCGAGTCCGAGGCCAAGACCCCGGGCGACCGGGCCAAGATCGCCAGGGTCATCTACAACCGACTGGCGCAGGGGATGACCCTCGGGATCGACGCCTCGGTGCTCTACGCGATCCAGGATCGATCGGCGTCGCTCACCGAGAGCCAACTCAAGACCGATTCGCCCTACAACACGCGGGTCAACGCCGGTCTGCCGCCCACGCCGATCAACTCTCCGGGACAGGCCGCGGTGGAGGCGGCGCTGAACCCGGCCGACGGGAACTGGCTCTACTACGTGCTCACCGACACCGAGGGCAACCACTACTTCACCGACAGCTACTCGGACTTCCAACGAGCGGTCAGGGACGCCCAGGCCAGGGGCATCTTCTGATGCCGGCCCCGACCGGGAGCACCCGGCTGGCGGCCGTCATCGGCTCGCCCGTCCGGCACTCCCTGTCACCGGTGCTGCACAACGCCGCCTTCGGTGCGGCCGGGCTCGACTGGGTCTACGTCGCGCTCGAGGTCCCCGAGGGCCGGGTGCCCGAGGCGCTCGCCGGCATGCGGGCCCTCGGCATCGGCGGCCTGTCGGTGACGATGCCGCACAAGGAGGCCGTGGCCGCGGCCTGCGACCGCCTCAGCCCCGACGCGGCCGCGCTCGGCGCGGTCAACTGCGTGGTGCCCGACGGCGACGCGCTCGTGGGCCACAACACCGACGGCGCCGGGTTCGTGGGGGCCCTGGCCGCCGACGGCATCGACCCCGTCGGCATGGCCTGTGTCGTGCTCGGGGCCGGGGGAGCGGCACGGGCCGTGGCCCTCTCGCTCGTGCGGGCCGGTGCCGCCGAGGTGGCGATCGTGAACCGCACCGCGGCCCGGGCCGAGCAGGCCGTGGCCCTTCTCGGCGATCGGGGCCGGGTCGTCGAACCCTCGGCCGCGGCGCAGGCCGTGGCCGCCGCCGGGCTGGTCGTCAACGCCACCTCGGTCGGTATGGGTGACCCCTCCCCGGCCGACCTCCCGGTCGATCCGGGGGCCCTCCACGCGGGCCAGGTCGTGGCCGACATCGTCTATAGACCCATCGAGACCCCGTTTCTGCGCGAGGCTCGTGCCCAGGGCGCCACCGGCATCAACGGCGTCCCGATGCTCGTGCACCAGGCCGCGGTGGCCTTCGAGCTCTGGACCGGCGTGACCGCCCCCGTGGCGGCCATGACGGCATCGGTCGCCCACTTGCTGGGCTGAGAACGAGAAAATGCTCCACCACGGCACCGGACGTGCCGACAATCAGGTGTCAAGAGGCGATGACCGCTGACGTCATCGCCGTGTACGCGGGAGGCTCCGCCGTGGCTCTGCAGGGAAGCATCGACACCTTCGCACTCGACGACGTCCTTCGTCTCGTCGCCAGCACCGGCAAGACCGGGCGCCTCAGCCTGGTCGGCACCCGGGGAGAGGGCGAGCTGGTCATGCGCGACGGCCTCGTCCTCGACGGCGCCGTGAGCACCGACGAGCGCGTCGGTGACCTCTTCGAGCTCGTCTTCGAGCTGCTGCGCTTCGAGGACGGCGACTTCCAGTTCGACGCCGTCGCCGTCGACGGCCTCGACGACGCCGAGCCGGTCGACGTGGAGGGCCTCATCGAGGGCGCTTCCGGCCTGCTGGCCGAGTGGCGCGACATCGAGCGGGTCGTGCCCGGCCCCTGGGCCTCGATCACCCTGGACCCCGACGCCCCCGGTGGCACCGTCAAGATCGAGCCGGCCCAGTGGCGCCTCATCGCATCCGTCGGCAACGGCGCCGCGGTGGGCGAGCTCTCCGAGCGGCTCGACGCCAGCCACCTCGCCACCGGCCGCCTGTTGCGCTCGCTGGTCGAGGCCGGCCTGATCCACGTCTCCGACGCGCCGCTGGCCGTCGAGGCCCCCGCCCCGGTCGTCGCCGAGACCTACGAGGTCGAGGCCCCGGTCGCCGACGCGGCCTCCTCCTTCGCCCCGTTCAGCAGCGAGCCCGACATCTGGGGCGACGAGCCCGAGTCCTTCAACGGCAACGGCGCCAACGGCAACGGTCACGGGTCGGTCGACCACGACGTGCTGTTCGACAGCGCTGCCGAGGGCTCCGCAGTCTCGGTGGTCGACGTCGCCGACCACGACGAGTGGGCCGAGGCCCCCATGGTCGACGCCGCCGAGTTCGCCCGCCGACTGGCCGAGCTGCCGCCCCGTGCGGCCAAGGCCGTCGCCGCCGCCGCCCGGGCCACCAGCGTCGAGGAGCGCCAGGCGGCGCTCGCCGAGCTCGACGGCACCGGCGAAGAGGTCGACCACGAGGTGCTGCTCCAGCTCCTCGGACCGGTCGACGGCTGATCCACCTGTCGCACCGACTGCCACCTCGGGGCCACTACGGTCGGCGCCCGTGATCGCCCGATTGGTCGTCTGCGCCGTCCTCGCCCTGCCCGCCGGCTGGTTCGCCGGGGTGCTGGCCGACCGCATCCCCGACCGCCAGCCACTCTTCTCGCCCCTGAAGCGGGTCCACCTCGGTGGCCGCGACCTCCTGCTGCACGTCGGCATGATCGGGCTGTTCCTCGCCGCCGCCTGGCGCTTCTCGGAGGCGTCGTGGTCGGCCACGCTGGCCTACTGCGCGCTGTTCGGCACCCTGGCCGCCCTCAGCGCCATCGACATCGAGCACTACCGGCTGCCCGACCTGATCGTGCTGCCGGCCCTCGTGGTGTCGATCCCCTGGATCGCCGTCACCTCGATCGTCGATGGCGAGCCCGAGCTGATCCGGTTCGCCCTCGCCGGTGGCGCGATCTACTTCGGCTTCTTGTTCGTCGCCCACCTGATCTCGCCGCGGGGCATGGGCTTCGGTGACGTGAAGCTGGCCGCGGTGATGGGCCTGTTCGTCGGTTGGCTGGGCACCACCTACGTCGACGCGCTGGCGCTGGTGCTGTGGGCGATGCTCATCGGCTTCGCCTCCGGCTCGGTGTTCGGGTTCGTCGTGCTGCTGCGCCGCAAGCGCAACCGGCCGTTCCCGTTCGGGCCGTTCCTGGCGCTCGGCACGGTGGCGGCGGTGCTGCTCAGCCGGGGCCTGGTCACGGGCTGAGCCCGCAACCGTCTTCGGGGGGCACCTGGTGCCCCGGTAGATTGGTCCGGTGCTGCGCTACCTGACCGCCGGTGAATCCCACGGCAAGGCCCTCGTCGTCATCCTCGAGGGCGTGCCCGCGGGCCTCGACCTCACCGTCGAGCACATCGCCGACGAGCTGGCCCGGCGCCGCCTCGGCTACGGCCGGGGCCCCCGCATGCGCTTCGAGGCCGACGAGGTCACCCTGGTGGCGGGCGTGCGCCATGGCCGCACCCTCGGGTCGCCGATCGCCATCGAGATCGCCAACAGCGAGTGGGACCGCCCGCCGCGCAAGTGGGCCGAGGAGATGTCGCCCCACCCCGGCGCCACCAAGCAGCCCCTCACCACGCCCCGGCCCGGCCACGCCGACCTCACGGGCATGCAGAAGTACGACTTCGACGACGCCCGCAACGTGCTCGAGCGGGCCTCGGCCCGCGAGACCGCGGCCCGGGTCGCCGCCGGTGCCGTGGCCAAGCAGCTGCTCGCCGCCCTCGGCACCGAGATCGGCTCCCACGTCGTCCAGCTCGGCCCGGTCCGCACCGATCCGGCGCGGCGCCCGGTGGCCGGCGCCCTCCAGGCGGTCGACGCCTCCGAGGTCCGCTGCGCCGACCCCGAGGCCGAGGCCGCCATCATCGACGAGATCAAGGCGGCGGCGAAGGACGGCGACTCGCTCGGCGGGGTGGTCGAGGTGCTGGCCTACGGCGTGCCCGTCGGCCTCGGAAGCCACGTCCACTGGGACCGCAAGCTCGACGGCCTGCTCGCCCAGGCCCTCATGAGCATCCAGGCCGTGAAGGGCGTCGAGCTCGGCGACGGGTTCGACGTCGCCGGCCGGCGGGGAGCGCGGCCCACGACCCCATCGTCTGGGACGCCGAGGCCGGCGAGTACCGCCGCACCAGCGCGTTCGCCGGCGGGCTCGAGGGCGGGATGTCCACCGGTGAGGTGCTCGTCGCCCACGTGGCGATGAAGCCGCTCGCCACGCTCAACCGGCCCGTGCTGCCCACGGTCGACACCGCCACCAAGGAGGCCAAGCCCTCCTTCAAGGAGCGCACCGACGTCACCGCGGTGCCCGCCATGGGCGTGGTCGCCGAGGCCATGACCGCCCTGGTGCTGGCCAACGAGGTGCTGCGGAAGTTCGGCGGCGACTCCATGCGCGAGCTCGTGCGCAACGCCGACGGCTTCGCCCGCCAGGTGCACGACCAGTCCGTCGCCACCGGCGTGGTCCCCGAGATCGACCCCGAGGACCGCCCGATCAACTGGGACGAGTCGCTCGCCTTCGACGACCCGAACCCCACCGCCGAGCGCGAGGGCCCCGACGAGGTCGGCTCGTGAGCCGGCCCGCGCCCCACCACCCGGGGCACGTCGTGCTCGTCGGGATGATGGGCGTGGGCAAGACCACCGTCGGGTTGCGCCTCGCCGACGCGCTCGGCCGGCCCTTCGCCGACAGCGACGCGCTGATCGAGGCCCGCACCGGCCGCACGGTCGCGCGAGATCTTCGAGGCCGACGGCGAGCCCGCCTTCCGGGCTGTCGAGTCCGAGGTCCTCGCCGACTCCCTGGCCGCCACGTCGCCCACCGTCATCGCCGCGGCCGGAGGGGTGGTCCTCGACCCCGCCAACCGGGCGCTGCTGCGGCGGGCCGCCACCGTGGCGTGGCTCCAGGCGCCCGTCTCGGTCCTGGTCGACCGCGTGGCGGCGGGCGAGCACCGCCCGGCCGTCGAGGCCGACCCCGAGGGCACCCTCTCCCGCATGGAGCAGGCCCGCTCGGAGCTCTACGCCGAGGTCGCCGACGTCATCGTCGACTCCTCCCGTCCCGTCCCCGACGTCGTGGCCCAGGTCATCGCCGCCGTCGAGCAGCGGGAGGCCGCCGCGTGATCATCGTCCCCGTCCCGCTGCCCGACCGCCCCTACGACGTGCTCGTCGGCGACGGCGTGCGCCATGAGCTGGCCCGGGTCATCCCGGCGTCGGCCCGGCGCGTCGCGGTGGTCACCCAGCCCGGCATCGGCATCGAGGTCGACCCCGGGCGCGAGCACCGCGTCTTCCCGATGCCCGACGGCGAGGAGGCCAAGAGCCTCGCCACGGTCGAGGACCTCTGCCGTCAGTTCGCCCAGTGGGGCCTCAACCGGGCCGACGCCGTGGTGGCCGTCGGCGGCGGCATCGTCACCGACACCGCCGGGTTCGCCGCCGCCGTCTACCACCGGGGCGTGCCCGTCGTGCACGTCTCCACCACCCTGCTCGGCCAGATCGACGCCGCCATCGGCGGCAAGACCGGCGTCAACCTGCCCGAGGGCAAGAACCTGGTCGGCGCCTTCTGGCAGCCGTCCGCCGTGCTCTGCGACACCGAGGTGCTGGCCACCCTGCCGCCCCGCGAGTACCGCAGCGGCCTCGGCGAGCTGGCCAAGTACCACTTCCTCGGGGGTGGCGACCTCGACTCGCTGCCCCTCGACGAGCGCGTCGCCGCCTGCGTCGCCATCAAGGCCGAGGTCGTCGCCGGCGACGAGCGCGAGGGCGGCCGCCGGGCCACGCTCAACTACGGCCACACCCTCGCCCACGCCATCGAGATCGCCGGCCACCACGACCTGCGCCACGGCGAGGCCGTGGCCGTCGGCCTGGTGTTCGCCGGCGAGCTCGCCCATCGCCTCGGCCGCATCGACGCCGACGCCGTGGCCGAGCACCGCCGCGTGGTGGCTGCCTACGACCTGCCGTCCACGCTGCCCGAGGGGCTCACCAACGACGAGCTGGTCGAGCTGATGGGCCGCGACAAGAAGGCGCTCGACGGCATCACCTTCGTGCTCGACGGCCCCGACGGGGTCGAGCAGGTCACCGGGGTGCCGCGAGCCGACATCGACGCGTCGATCGACGCCGTCCGCCGAGAGGGAGACCGACCGTGACCGACACCGCTGCGGGCGCGGGAGGCGGGCAGCCGATCGTGCTGCTGCTCTCGGGGCCCAACCTCAACCTGCTGGGCGACCGCGAGCCCGCCGTCTACGGCACCGAGACCCTCGAGACCACGTGGCCGTGGCCCGGGGCGCCGCCGGCCCGTACGGCCTCGTCATCGAGGACCTGCAGTCCAACCACGAGGGCGACCTCGTCGACGCCGTGCACGGTGCCCGCCGCCGGTGCGCGGCCATCATCGTGAACCCGGGCGCGTTCACCCACTACTCGTGGGCCCTGCACGACGCCCTGGCCGCCTTCGAGGGGCCGGTCGTCGAGCTGCACCTCTCCAACCCGCAGGCCCGGGAGGAGTGGCGCCACACCTCGGTCGTGGCGCCGGTCGCCACCGGCACCATCGCCGGGTTCGGCGGCGACGGCTACCGCCTCGCGGTCGAGGCCGTCGCCCGGCTGCTGGGGGCCGACGGCTCGTGACCACCGCGCTGGCCGAGCGACTCGGCGCCCTGCCGGCGATGGACGTCGCCGGCCGGCTCGACCGCCTCCGGGCGCTGCTCGTCGCCGAGGCCGTCGACGCCCTGCTCGTCACCGCGCTCACCAACGTCCGGTACCTCACCGGCTTCACCGGCTCGGCCGGCATCGTGGTCGTCACCCCCGACGAGCTGCTGGTCGTCACCGACGGCCGCTACACCGAGCAGGCCGCCGATCAGCTCGCCGCCGCCGGGCGTGGAGGCCCGCCTCGAGATCACCGGCACCGAGCAGCGGCGCATCGTCGCCGAGGCGCTGGCCGGCGCCACCCGCATCGGCCTCGAGGCCGACCACGTGAGCTGGGCGGCCCAGCGCCGCTACGAGCGCGAGTGGTTCCCCGACACCGCCCTCGTCGCCACCAGTGGCCTGGTCGAGCAGCTGCGCCGCACGAAGGACGCCGGCGAGCTCGCCCGCATGGAGGCCGCCGCCGCGGTGGCCGACGCCGCTCTCGCCGAGCTCCGGCCGTGGCTGCTCACCGGCCCCACCGAGGCCGAGTTCGCCCTCGAGCTCGACGCCACCATGCGCCGCCTCGGGGCCACCCGCCCGAGCTTCGAGACCATCGTGGCCTCGGGGCCCAACGGCGCCCGGCCCCACGCCCGGCCGTCGGGCCGGCGCATCACCGAGGGCGACCTCGTCGTGCTCGACTTCGGTGCCGTCGTCGACGGCTACTGCTCCGACATGACCCGCACCGTCGCCGTCGGCGAGGTCGACGAGACCTCCCGCCGGATGCTCGAGGTCGTCACCGCCGCCCAGGCCGCCGGTGTCGCCGCGGTGGCTCCCGGGGTCGACGCCGCCGACGTCGACGCCGCCTGCCGCGCGGTGATCGCGGAGGCCGGTTGGGCCGACGCCTTCACCCACGGCACCGGCCACGGCGTGGGCCTCGACATCCACGAGGCCCCCAGGGTGGGAACGACGAGCGATGCTACGCTCGTCGTCGGCGACGTGGTCACCGTCGAACCGGGGGTCTACCTCCCCGCCCACGGCGGCGTTCGCGTGGAGGACACCGTCGTCGTCACACCGGAGGGGTGCCGCCCCCTCACCCACAGCACCAAGGACCCGGCCCCCTAGCCGGCCCCATGCCGCGGCCCCGGCCCGGCACCGCACGAGGAAAGCACCCGAATGCCCACGATCACCGTGAACGACCTGAAGAACGGCATGGCCCTCGATCTCGACGACGGCCTGTTCGAGGTCGTCGAGTTCCAGCACGTCAAGCCGGGCAAGGGCGGCGCCTTCGTGCGCACCACGCTCAAGAACGTCCGCTCCGGCGCCGTGGTCGACCGCACCTTCCGTGGTGGTGAGAAGGTCGAGCGGGCCATGATCGACAAGCGGGAGATGCAGTTCCTCTACCGGGCCGGTGAGGACTACGTCTTCATGGACAACACCACCTACGACCAGCTCAACGTGGGCCCGTCATCGCTCGGGGCGGCCTCGAACTACCTGGTCGAGTCGGCCGACGCCATCCTCAAGATGTTCGGCGACGAGATCGTCGGCGTGGAGCTCCCGGCCGCGGTCGAGCTCAACATCGCCGAGACCGAGCCGGGCATCCAGGGCGACCGCGTGTCGGGCGCCCGCAAGCCGGCCACCCTCGAGACCGGCCTCGTCGTGCAGGTGCCCCTCTTCGTGGGCCCCGGCGACCGCGTCAAGGTCGACACCCGCACCGGCGAGTACCTGACCCGGGCGTGAGCCCCTCCGACGGCACCGGCGACTCCGGCGACGACGACCTCGGTCCGTTCCCCGGCAGCCGCCGCGAGGCGCGCGAGCGCGCCTTCCACCTGCTCTACGAGTCGGAGATGAAGGGTGAGGGGCCCGATGCGGTCCTCGCCTCGCTGCCCCTCGAGCCCGACGAGTTCGCCGTCGAGCTCGTGCACGGCGTCGGTGAGACCTACGAGGAGCTCGACGGGCTCATCTCGGCCCACGCCCGCAACTGGGACATCGACCGCATGCCGTCGCTCGACCGGGCCCTGCTCCGGCTGGCGACCTTCGAGCTCGTGCACCGGCCCGACGTGCCCACTGGCGCGGTGATCTCCGAGGCCGTCGAGCTGGCCAAGCGCTACTCCACCGACGACAGCGGTCGCTTCGTCAACGGCGTGCTCTCCGCCGTCGCCGCCGAGGTCCGCCCCGAGGCCTGAGCCACGGTTTCGGGCCGACGGAGTGACCGAAGTCCGGGGCGGGGGAGGGCGACCGGCTGCTAGGGTCACCTCCTGACCGTGAAGTGGGTTCTGTGAGACCCACACGGACAGGAAGGACATCCGCGTGGCTGAACGCGAACGCCGTCTGACGCCCCCGTACGGGGGCGTTTTTGTTGCCCGGACCCGGGTCATGTCCGCCGAGGACATGCAGCGGGCCACCTGGCGCATGGCCCACGAGATCATCGAGCGCAACCACGGCCTCGAGAACGTGGTCCTCATCGGCCTCCAGACCGGTGGCATCGCGCTCGCCGGCCGCCTGGCCGAGGCGCTCGAGCAGATCGAGGCCGTCGAGGTGCCCGTCGGCTGCCTCGACGTGGCCTTCTACCGCGACGACATCGGCCTGCGGCCGGTGCTGCCCGAGGCCGTCACCGACATCCCGGGCGACCTCGACGGCCACACCGTGGTGCTCGTCGACGACGTGCTCTTCACCGGCCGCACCATCCGCGCCGCCCTCGACGCGCTGGCCGACTACGGCCGGGCCCGGGCGGTGCAGCTCGCCGTGATGGTCGACCGCGGCCACCGGGAGCTGCCCATCCGTCCCGACTTCGTGGGCAAGAACCTGCCCACCCGGCGAGACGAGGTGGTCGACGTGACCCCCGACGGGCGTCGACCTCGGGGAGATGGTCAAGTGAGCCGGCCCGGCGCCGGTTCCCGCCGGCACGGCGACTCCCGCAACCTGCTCTCCATCACCGACCTCGGCCCCGACGTCGCGGCCGGCATCGACGAGGTGATGACCCTCACCGACTCCTTCGTCGAGGTCAGCGAGCGCCAGATCCCGAAGGTCCCCACCCTGCGGGGCCGCACGGTCGTGTCGCTCTTCTTCGAGGACTCGACCCGCACCCGGCTCAGCTTCGAGACCGCGGCCAAGCGGCTCTCGGCCGACACCATGAACTTCAGCGTCGGCACGTCGTCGGTGAAGAAGGGCGAGTCGCTCCGCGACACCGTCGAGACCATCGAGGCCATGGGCGTCGACGCCATCGTCGTGCGCCACGCCTCCTCCGGCGTGCCCCGCCAGGTCGCCCAGTGGGCCGACGCCGCGGTCATCAACGCCGGCGACGGCTGGCACGAGCACCCCACCCAGGCGCTGCTCGACTGCTACACGATCCGCCAGCACGCCGGAGGCGTGGCCGGCAAGCGCATCGCCATCGTCGGCGACGTCAAGCACTCCCGGGTCGCCCGCTCCGACGTCGCCGCCTTCACGGCCCTCGGCGCCGAGGTCACCCTGGTCGCCCCGCCCACCCTGCTGCCGCCGAGCCTCGACGGCTGGCCGGTGAAGGTGAGCCACGACATCGACTCGGTGCTCGCCACCACCGACGTCTGCTACCTGCTGCGCATGCAGCGCGAGCGCATGACCGAGGCGCTCATCCCCTCGCTGCGGGAGTACACCTCGCTGTTCGGGCTCACCAGCCGCCGGGCCGACCTGCTGCCCGATGACGCGCTGATCATGCACCCCGGCCCCATGAACCGGGGCGTCGAGATCGCCGCCGAGGTGGCCGACCGGCCGGGCTCGGTGATCGTCGACCAGGTGCGCAACGGCGTGGCCGTGCGCATGGCGGTGCTCTTCCTGCTGCTCGGCAGCGGCACCGAGTGGGGCGCAGCGCGCGACGGAGAGAGCGGCGACGGCAATGGCTGACCGCACCGACATGAACGAACGCAGTGACGACGAAGGCAGCACCGATGAAGGAAAGGCAGACGTGGCACAGGCACTGGTGATCCGAGGCGGCCGGGTGATCGACCGGACGGGGGAGCGGGAGGCCGACGTGGCCGTCTCCTCCGACGGAACGATCGCCGCAGTGGGGCCCGACCTCGACCTGGCCGCCCTCGGCCTCGAGGGCGCCACGGTGCTCGACGCCACCGGGTGCGTCGTCGCCCCGGGGCTGGTCGACATCCACACCCACCTGCGCGAGCCGGGCCGCGAAGAGGCCGAGACGGTCGAGACCGGCAGCCGGGCCGCCGCCCTCGGCGGGTACACCGCCGTGCTGGCCATGCCCAACACCGAGCCCGCCATCGACTCCGCCGCCGTGGTCCGCCAGATCCTCGACGCCGGCGAGACCGCCGGGCTGTGCGACGTGCGGGTCAGCGGCTCCATCACGATGGGCCGCGAGGGCAAGGCCCTCTCGCCGATGGGCGAGATGGCGGCGCTCGGGGTGCGGGTCTTCACCGACGACGGCAGCGGCGTGCAGGACGACCGGCTCATGCGCCGGGCGCTCGAGTACGCCAGCGGGCTCCCCGGGCCCATCACCCTGGCCCAGCACTGCGAGGTCGAGGCCCTCTCCGAGGGCGGCCACATGCACGAGGGCGAGTGGTCGAGCCGCCTGGGCATCCCCGGCATCCCGCCCGAGGCCGAGGAGCTGATGGTCTTCCGCGACATCGCCCTCGCCCGCCTCACCGGCGCCAAGGTCCACTTCCAGCACCTCTCCACCGCCGGGTCGGTCGATCTGGTCCGCCAGGCCAAGGCCAAGGGCCTGCCCGTCACGGCCGAGGCCACCCCGCACCACTTCACCCTCACCCACGCCGAGGTCGCCTCCTACGACCCGGTGTTCAAGGTGAACCCGCCCCTGCGCGGCGATGCCGACGTGGCCGCGGTGAAGGCCGGCCTCGCCGACGGCACCATCGACGCCATCGCCACCGACCACGCGCCCCACACCCCCGAGGTGAAGGAGGCGCCGTTCGACCACGCTCCCTGCGGGATGCTCGGCCTGCAGACCGCCCTCGCCCTGGCGGTCACCGAGCTGGTCGAGCCGGGTGTCCTCACGCTCGCCGAGGTCCTGGCTGCCATGTCGTGGCGCCCGGCCGAGATCGCCGGCATCGGCGACGTCCACGGCCGACCCGTCGCCGAGGGCGAGCCCGCCCACCTGGTGGTGTTCGACCCCACCGAGGAGTGGACGGTCGACCCGGCGAAGCTGGCCAGCCGCTCCCGCAACACCCCCTACGCCGGTCGCACGGTGCGGGGCAAGGTCCGTCACACGCTGCTCTGCGGCGAACCCACCGTCCTCGACGGGGAGGCCCAGCGATGAGCACCATCCGCGAGGCACTGCTGGTGCTGGCCGACGGCACCACCTTCGAGGGCGAGGCCATCGGCGCCGACCCCGAGGGCGGCATCGCCACCGGCGAGGTCGTGTTCAACACCGCCCTCACCGGCTACCAGGAGATCATCACCGACCCGTCCTACGCCGGGCAGATCATCACCTTCACCTACCCCCACATCGGCAACTACGGCGTCACCCCGCTCGACGACGAGTCCCGCCGGCCCTTCGCCCGCGGCGTCATCGTCCGGGAGATGGCCCGCCGCCGCAGCAACTGGCGCTCCGAGGCCGACCTCGACGGGTTCCTCCGTACCGCCGGGGTGCCCGGCATCGGCGGCATCGACACCCGCCGCCTCACCCGCCACATCCGCGACGCCGGTGCCATGCCCGGCGCGTTCGGCACGGCGGGGGAGACCGCGCTGAAGGCGGCGGCGGTCGCCGAGCCCGGCACCGACGGCATCGACATGGCCCGGCTGGTGAGCTGCACCACGCCCTACACCGTCGACTTCACCGGCCCCGCCGGGCGCGCCCCAAGCGCGTCGTCGCCTACGACCTCGGCATCAAGACCACGATCCTGCGCCACCTCTCCGGCATCGCCACCGTCGAGGTGGTGCCGGCCGGCACCCCGGCGGCCGACGTCCTCGCCCGTCAGCCCGACGGTGTCTTCCTCTCCAACGGCCCGGGCGACCCCGCGGCGGTCACCGGCATGCCCGAGACCATCGCCGGACTGCTCGGCGAGGTGCCGGTGTTCGGCATCTGCCTCGGCCACCAGCTGCTCGCCACCGCACTCGGGGCCGAGACCTACAAGCTCCCGTTCGGCCACCACGGCGGCAACCACCCCGTGCGCCGGCTCGAGACGGGCACGGTCGAGATCACCAGCCAGAACCACAACTTCGCGGTCGACGACGGCTCGCTGTCGAGCACCGTCGAGGTCACCCACCGCAACCTGAACGACGGCGTCGTCGAGGGGCTCCGCTGCCTCGACCTGCCCGCCTTCAGCGTGCAGTACCACCCCGAGGCGGGCCCCGGCCCCCACGACGCCGCCTACCTCTTCGAGCTCTTCGACGAGCTCATGGACACGACCTCCCCCAACGCCGGAAGGGCCCGCTGATGCCGCGCCGCGACGACATCTCCTCCATCCTCCTGATCGGCTCCGGCCCGATCGTGATCGGCCAGGCGTGCGAGTTCGACTACTCGGGCACCCAGGCCTGTCGGGTGCTGCGGGAGGAGGGCTACCGGGTCATCCTCGCCAACTCGAACCCGGCGACGATCATGACCGACCCCGACTTCGCCGACGCCACCTACGTCGAGCCCCTCACCGCCGAGGTCATCGAGCGCATCATCGAGCGCGAGAAGCCCGATGCCCTGCTGCCCACCCTGGGCGGGCAGACCGCGCTGAACCTGGCCATGGAGCTCGTCGAGAACGGCGCCCTCGACCGCCATGGCGTCGAGCTCATCGGCGCCGACGCCAAGGCCATCGCCACCGCCGAGGACCGCGAGCTGTTCAAGCAGGCCATGGCCGAGATCGGCCTCGACGCGCCGCCGTCGGCCACGGCCCACACCGTCGAGGAGGCCGTCGTCATCGCCGAGCGCATCGGCCTCCCCGTGGTCATCCGTCCCGCGTACATCCTGGGCGGCCGTGGCACCGGCATCGCCTCGGAGATCGAGGAGTTCCGGGTCAAGGCGGCCCACGGCCTCGACGCCAGCCCCATCACCGAGATCCTCATCGAGAAGTCGATCGCGGGCTGGAAGGAGTACGAGCTCGAGGTCATGCGCGACCACGCCGACAACTGCGTGATCGTCTGCTCGATCGAGAACGTCGACCCCATGGGCGTGCACACCGGCGACTCCATCACCGTCGCCCCCGCCCAGACCCTCTCCGACGTCGAGTACCAGCTGATGCGCGACGCCGCCTTCGCGGTCATGCGTCGCGTCGGCGTCGAGACCGGTGGTTCGAACGTGCAGTTCGCGGTGAACCCCGCCGACGGCCACATGGTCGTCATCGAGATGAACCCGCGCGTGAGCCGCTCCTCCGCGCTGGCGTCGAAGGCCACCGGCTTCCCGATCGCCAAGATCGCCGCCCGCCTGGCCGTCGGCTACACGCTCGACGAGATCGACAACGACATCACCAAGAAGACCCCGGCGAGCTTCGAGCCCACCATCGACTACGTGGTCACCAAGATCCCCCGTTGGGCCTTCGAGAAGTTCCCCGGCACCAGCGGCGTGCTCGGCACCCAGATGCAGTCGGTCGGCGAGGTCATGGCCATCGGCCGCACCTTCCCCGAGTCGCTGCAGAAGGGCCTGCGCTCGCTCGAGCAGGGCCGCTTCGGCCTCAACTGCGACCCGGCCGAGGCCCAGTACGACGACGTGCCGCTCGAGGAGCTCCTCGCCCTGTCGTGCATCGCCACGCCCGAGCGGATCTTCCAGCTCGAAGCGGTGATGCGGCGGGGCAAGACCGTCGACGAGGTCTACGAGGCCACCCGCGTCGACCCCTGGTTCCTCGACCAGATGCTCGCCATCACCGAGGAGCGGGCCCATCTCGCCGAGGTCGGCTTCGAGGGCATGACCCGCGCCGCGTGGCGCCGGGCCAAGCGGCTCGGATTCTCCGACGGGCAGCTCGCCTGGCTCTGGGGTGTCACCGAGGACGCCGTGCGCACGGCCCGCAAGGAGGCCGGCGTCATCCCCACCTACAAGACGGTCGACACCTGCGCCGCCGAGTTCGAGGCGGCCACGCCGTACCACTACTCGACCTACGAGGACACCGACGAGGTCGCCCCCTCCGACCGGCCCAAGGTCATCATCCTGGGCTCGGGCCCCAACCGCATCGGCCAGGGCATCGAGTTCGACTACTGCTGCGTCCACGCCAGCTTCGCCCTGCGCGACGCCGGCTTCGAGACGATCATGGTCAACTGCAACCCCGAGACCGTCTCGACCGACTACGACACCTCCGACCGGCTCTACTTCGAGCCGCTCACCCACGAGGACGTCATGAACGTCATCGAGGCCGAGAACCCCGTGGGGGTCATCGTGTCGCTCGGCGGCCAGACCCCGCTGAAGCTCTCGAACACCCTGCCCCGTGAGCTGGTGGCGGGCACCTCGCCCGAGTCGATCGACGCCGCCGAGGACCGCGAGATCTGGAACGCCCTGTGCGCCCGACTCGAGATCCCCCAGCCGGCTGGCGGCACCGCCGCCGACCTCGACGCTGCCCTCGCCATCACGGGGCGCATCGGCTACCCGGCGCTCGTGCGCCCGAGCTACGTGCTCGGCGGGCGGGCCATGGAGATCGTCTACGACGACGAGGACCTCGCCCGGGCGATGGCCGAGCTGGCCGGCTTCGGCAGCCTCGGCAAGGAGGGCGGCCTCTCGGCCGAGCGCCCCGTGCTCGTCGACCGCTTCCTCGAGGACGCCACCGAGGTCGACGTCGACGCCATCCGCGACGCCGGCGGCGACTTCGTCATCGGCGGGATCATGGAGCACGTCGAGGAGGCCGGGGTGCACTCCGGCGACTCCGCCTGCGTCATCCCGCCGTACTCGCTGTCCGCCGAGACCATCCAGGTGCTGAAGGACTACACCCGGCGCATCGCCGACGCCCTGGGCGTGATCGGGCTCATCAACGTGCAGTACGCGGTGAAGAGCGGCCAGGTCTTCGTGATCGAGGCCAACCCCCGCGCCAGCCGCACCGTGCCGTTCGTGGCCAAGGCCACCGGCGTGCCCCTCGCCAAGGTGGCGAGCCGGGTGATGATGGGCGCCACCCTCGCCGAGCTGCGCGCCGAGAAGCTCCTCACCGAGCCGGTCGAGGGCGACCACGTGGCGGTGAAGGAAGCCGTGCTGCCGTTCGGCCGCTTCCCCGAGTCCGACGCGCTGCTCGGCCCGGAGATGCGCTCCACCGGCGAGGTCATGGGCATCGACCTCACCTTCGGCCTGGCCTTCGCCAAGAGCCAGCTGGCCGCCGGCACCAACCTGCCCACCTCGGGCGTGGTGTTCCTGTCGCTCGCCGATCGCGACAAGGCCACCGGCGTGAAGGCCGCCCAGCAGTTCCGCGACCTCGGCTTCACCATCGCCGCCACCTCGGGCACGGCCGAGCACCTGCGGGCCAACGCCATCGAGGTCGCCACGGTCGTGGCCAAGATCGGCGACGCCGACGGCCACGACGCCGTCGACCTCATCGAGAGCGGCGACGTCGTGCTCGTCGTGAACTCGCCCCGCGGCCGCGGCCCCCGTGCCGACGGTGCCCACATCCGTGCCGCCGCCGGCCGCCACCAGGTGCCGCTGCTCACCACGGCCGCCGCCGGCCTCGCCGCGGTGAACGGCATGACCGACCGGGCCCGCCACCACCTCCAGGTCCGACCGCTGCAGGAGTACCACCGCGGCGTGGGCGCCCACGAGGCCCAGCTCTCGGAGCCGCAGGGGTGAGCCGCCGCGGCCGGTCCCGCCCCGCCGTCGTCGGGCCTCCCGTCGACCTCACCACCACCGTCGGCTCGCTCGAGCTGGCCAACCCGGTGATGACGGCGTCGGGCACGGCCGGCCACGGCGACGAACTGGCCGCCTACGTCGACCTCTCCTCGTTGGGGGCGGTGGTCGTGAAGTCCCTCTCCGCCGACCCGTGGGCCGGCAACCCCGCCCCCCGGGTGCACGAGACCCCGGCGGGCATGATCAACAGCGTCGGGCTCCAGGGCCCGGGGGTGCCGGCCTGGCTGAACGACGAGCTCCCCGCCGTGCTGGCCACCGGGGCCCGGGTGGTGGCCAGCATCTGGGGCACCACGGTCGAGGACTACGGCCGCGCCGCGGAGATGCTCGTCGACGCGCCCGACGGCGTCATCGCCGTCGAGGTCAACGTGTCGTGCCCCAACCACCACGACCGGGGCCGCATGTTCGCCCAGTCGCCGGAGCAGACCGCCGCCGCGGTGGCCGCCGCCTCGGTGTGCGGCCGGCCCATGTGGGCCAAGCTCAGCCCGAGCGTCCCGTCGCTCACGCCCATCGCCGAGGCCGCCGCCGCCGCCGGGGCCGAGGCCGTCACGCTGGTCAACACCGTCCTCGGGATGGCCATCGACCCCGAGACCCGTCGGCCCCGTCTGGGTGGCGGGGGCGGTGGCCTGTCGGGCCCGGCGATCCATCCGGTCGCCGTGCGGGCCGTCTACGACGTGCACCGCGACCTCCCCGACCTGCCCATCGTCGGTGTCGGCGGGGTCGCCAACGGCGTCGACGCCGTGGAGCTCATGCTCGCGGGTGCATCCGCCGTGCAGGTGGGCACGGCGAGCTTCGCCGACCCCCGCAGCGTGGAGCGGGTGCGTGACGAGATCGAGGAGTGGTGCCGGTCCCACGGTGTGGGCTCGGTTCGTGAGCTGATCGGAGACGCCCATGCCTGACGCAACGACCTACGCCGCCGGCGCCCCGCCGGAGCTGCGGGCCCGCCTGGCCCTGGCCCTCGACGTCGACGACATCGTGCAGGCCCAGCGTCTCGCCGGTGAGCTGCGGCCGTGGTTCGGCGTGGCCAAGGTCGGCCTGGAGCTCTACAGCGCGGCCGGCCCGGAGGTCATCGAGGTGCTGGTGGACGACGGCTTCGAGGTCTTCGCCGACCTCAAGCTGCTCGACATCCCCACCACGGTCTCCAAGGCCGCCCGGGTGATGGGCTCGCTCGGCGCCAGCTACCTCACCGTGCACACCCGGGCCGGGGTCGACCACCTCAAGGCCGGCGTCGACGGCTTCAACGCGGGCGCCACCGCGGCGGGCCTGGTGCTGCCGACCTGCCTGGGCGTCACCGTCCTCACCAGCGAGCCCGCCGACCCCGCCGCCCTGGCCGAGCGGGTCGGCATCGCCGAGGCCGCCGACTGCGGTGGCCTGGTGTGCGCGGCGAGCGACCTCGCCGAGGTCGCCCGTCTGGCCCCCGACCTGCTCACCGTCGTGCCGGGCATCCGCCCCGCAGGCGTCGGCGCCGACGACCAGGCCCGTCCGGCCACGCCGTCGGCCGCCATCGCCGCAGGCGCCCACGTGCTCGTCATCGGCCGGGCCGTCACCAACGCCGCCGATCCGGCGGCGGCCGCCGCCGCCATCGCCGCCGAGGTCGCCGCCGCCCTCTGACCGATCCGGCCCCTTCTCCCGCCAGCCCGCGACCCCCGAAACTGGTTCAGATCGTTGCGGTATCCGCAACGATCTGAACCACCTTGGCGATCAGCTGGGTGTGGCGGGCTCGTCGGGGTCGCGCTGGATGCCGGCGTCGAGGTCGGCGCGGTCGTCAGCGACTTGGGCGAAGGCGTCGCGCAGGCGCATCTCCCGGTTGGGGGGAGGCAGCGAGGGCGGGGCATCGGCCACCAGCACCTCGTCGTCGCCGCCACGGGCCAGGCGGCCGAGCCGGCCCGGGTGCTGGGCGATCACCGCTCCGGCGCACGCTCCGACGATGAGGCACATCGCCGCCCCGGAGAACCACGTGACGAGGGCGATGGCGATGCCGAAGATGCCGAACTGGTCCTGGTTCCTGAGCACCGTCTCGGGCATCCAGACGTTGGCGGAGATGGCGTAGCCGATCATCGCCACCGCGGTGATGATCGCCGTGGGGAGGAGCGGCCGCCAGCGGACCTGGCCGAGCAGCAGGTACCAGGCCGAGAACCACCACCAGGCGACCGACAGCACCAGCGAGATGAGGATGAAGAGCCCGATGGCCGGCCCCTGGCCGAGCATCCGTCCGATCGCACCGGTGGCGGCCATGTTCACCAGGAGGGCCAGCAGCCAGATGAGGCCCCGGGTGTACGACCCCACCTTCATCCCCGGTGGCCGTCGCCACGACCGCAGGTAGACGCGCTGGAGGGCGGTGGTGAAGGCGCTGGCGAAGAAGAAGGTGAGCAGCAGCCCGAGGTAGCCGGTGGCCTTCTTCACGTCGTCGGACGACTGGAAGGCGGACTTGGCCAACTCCAGCGACGGGCCCCTCACGCCGAGGCGGGTGGTGAGCGTCTCGAAGATCGACGCCCGGGTGCGGGCCGGCAAGAAGGCGGCGACCACGATCACGAGGGGGAAGAACGACACGAAGGCCTTGCCGGCGAGGGCGACGCTGCGGTCGACGAACTCGGTCTCGAGCATGCGCTCCCAGACCTGCCAGAAGATCGTCTTCTCGGCCCACGCCCGACCGGTCTCGACGCGACGCCGGCCGCGGGCGACGAGCCCGTCGAGCTCCTCGGTCGTCTGGGCGTCGTCGCTCACGAGGGAGAACCCTACGACCCGGCCCGCCCGTCGAGGAGCACGCTCCTCGGCCCGCGGACTCGGTCACCCTCCTCCGTGGCTCACGTGGTCAGGCATGACCTGACGACGTGAGCCACCGAGGGTGGGAGGGCTCAGGCGGGGACGGGCTCGTTCTCGGGGGCCGGAGCCGGGACCGGGGTGAGGGCGATGGCCAGCACCTCGGCGATGTCGCTCGCCGGGTGGAAGGTCATCTGCTCCCGGACGGCCTCGGGGACGTCCTCGAGGTCGGCCTCGTTGCGGGCGGGGAACACCACGTCGGTGAGCCCGAAGCGGTGGGCGGCCAGCACCTTCTGCTTCAGGCCGCCGATCGGGAGCACCTTGCCCTGGAGGGTGACCTCACCGGTCATGCCGACGTCGGGGCGCACCGGGCGTCCGGTGAGCAGCGACACGAGCGCGGTGGTCATGGTGATGCCGGCCGACGGGCCGTCCTTGGGGATGGCGCCGGCGGGGAAGTGGACGTGGAAGCGGCGGCCCTCGAAGTCGACGTCGTCGATGCCCAGCTCCTCGGCGTGGGAGCGGATGTAGCTCAGGGCGATCGACGCCGACTCCTTCATGACGTCGCCGAGCTGGCCCGTCAGCACGAGCCCCTCGCCGGCCATGGAGGTGACCTCGACGAACAGGACGTCGCCGCCCACGCCGGTGACGGCCAGCCCGGTGGCGACACCGGGCACCGACGTGCGCTCGGCGACCTCCTGGGTGAACCGGGGTCGGCCCAGCCAGGTCTGCACGTCGTCGGCGTCGACGACGACGGGCGCCACCTGATCACCCGTCGACAGGGCCGTCGCCGCCTTGCGCAGCAGCTTGCCGATGGTGCGCTCGAGGCCGCGCACGCCCGCCTCGCGGGTGTGGTCGGTGACGATGCGGCGCAGCGCGTCGTCGGTGACCACGACCTCGGCCGGGTCGTCGCGGACCGCGTTGCGCTCCCGCTGCCGAGGCAGCAGGTGGTCGCGGGCGATGGCGACCTTCTCGTCCTCGGTGTAGCCGTCGAGGCTCACGATCTCCATCCGGTCGAGCAGCGGCCCGGGGATGGTGTCGATCACGTTGGCGGTGGCCACGAACACCACGTCGGACAGGTCGAGGTCGACCTCCAGGTAGTGGTCGCGGAAGGTGTGGTTCTGGGCGGGGTCGAGCACCTCGAGCAGGGCCGAGGAGGGGTCGCCGCGCCAGTCGGCGCCGACCTTGTCGATCTCGTCGAGCATGACGACCGGGTTCATCGAGCCGGCCTCGGTGATGGCCCGCACGATGCGACCGGGCATGGCCCCGACGTAGGTGCGGCGGTGGCCACGGATCTCGGCCTCGTCGCGGACGCCGCCGAGGGCGACGCGCACGAACGGCCGGCCCATGGCCCGGGCGACGGACTCGCCGAGCGAGGTCTTGCCCACGCCGGGAGGCCCCACGAGGGTGATGATGGCCCCGGAGCCACGGCCGCCAGCGGCCTCGAGGCCCTGGTCGGCGCGACGCTTGCGCACGGCCAGGAACTCCACGATGCGGGCCTTCACGTCGTCGAGGCCCTCGTGGTCGGCGTCGAGCACCTCGCGGGCGGCGGTGAGGTCGACGGTGTCGTCGCTCCTGACGCCCCACGGCAGCTCGACCATGGTGTCGAGCCAGGTGCGGATCCAGCCGTGCTCCATGCTCTGCTCGGGCGTGCGCTCGAGCTTGTCGACCTCGCGCACGATGGCCTCGCGCACCTTCTCGGGCACGCCGGGCTCCTCGGCGCGGGCGCGGTATCGCTCGGCCGCGTCGTCGGAGTCGTTGTCCTCGCCCAGCTCCTTGCGGATGGCGGCGAGCTGCTGGCGCAGGAGGAAGTCGCGCTGCTGCTTCTCCATGCCGTCGGAGACCTCGCTGCGGATGCGCTCCTTCAGGGCGAGGTCGGCCAGGGTCTCCTTGGCCCAGCCGATGACCTTCTCGAGGCGGGCCTCGACGTCGACGGTCTCGAGGACCTCGACCTTCTGCTCGACGCCGAGGTCGGGGGAGTAGCCGGCGGTGTCGGCGATCTGGCTCGGGTCGGTGAGCTCCCTGAGCGCGGCGGCGATGCCGCGGGCGCCACGGTGGTCGAGCACGGCCTCGATGACGGCGGTGTACTCACGGGCGAGCTCGACGGCCCGCTCGGTCGGCTCGGCCTCGTCGACCGGCTCGGCCTCGACGACCAGCGCCCGGCCGAGGCCCGGCACGCCGACGCCGATGTGGGCCCGGTGCAGGCCGCGGACGACGATGGCCCTCATCCCGCGCCGGACCTCGCCGGCGTCCTCGATGGCCGCCACGGTGCCGACCCGGGTGTAGAGCCCGTCGATGCGGGGCACCAGCAGCACGGTCGAGTCGGTGGCCGCGTCGACGGCGGCGCGGGCCTCGTCGGTCTCCAGGGCGAGGGTCACGACCATCCCCGGGAGCACCACGCCACTCGACAGCGGCAGGACGGGAAGGGTCAGGCTCTGCAGGTCGGACATGGGGGGAACCAGCTTTCTTGACAATGGCAGTGTCAAGGTAACTCCACGTCCCCTCTCGGTATTCCCCCGTGTCTTTCCGACCGCGAACTCCCTGGTCCCGCCCTCGGAGATCCCGGGTCCCCAGGCGCCTCCCGGCCCCGGGGGTCGACCAGCGGGGCCGGTGGCGCGGGCTAGGGTGGCTCCATGCCGCAGCCTCCCTCTCTCACCCCCGAGCAGCGCCAGGCCGCCCTGGCCAAGGCCGCCGAGGCCCGCCGCGCCCGCGCCGAGATCAAGGAGCGGCTCAAGATGGGGTCGATCACCCTGTCCGAGCTGCTCGCCCAGGCCGAGACCGACGACATGGTCGCCGGGATCAAGGTCCTCGCCGTGCTCGAGTCCCTGCCCGGCGTGGGCAAGGTCAAGGCCCGTCGCACCATGGACGAGGTCGGCATCGCCGACACCCGGCGCATCCGGGGCCTCGGCGACCAGCAGCGCAAGGCGCTGCTCGCCTCCTTCGGCTGAGCCTGCTCCCCGGGCCGCCCGCGTGATCATCGTCGTCTGCGGCCCCGGTGGGGTCGGCAAGGGCACCGTCGTGGCCCGCCTCGTCGCCGAGGACCCACGCCTGTGGCTGTCCCGCAGCTGGACCACCCGAGCCCAGCGCCCCGGAGAGCGCGACGACGCCTACACCTACGTCGACCGCGAGGCCTTCGAGGCCCGAATCGCCGCCGACGGCTTCCTGGAGCACGCCGAGTTCCTCGGCAACTTCTACGGCACCCCGTGGCCCGACGCCGGCGACGAGCGCGACATCGTGCTCGAGATCGACGTGCAGGGCGCCGAGCAGGTCATTCGCCGCGTCCCGCCCGACCAGCGGCTGTTCATCCTCCTCGAGCCGCCCTCACCCGAGGTCCAGGCCGAGCGGCTCCGCGGCCGCGGCGACCCGCCCGAGCAGGCCGAGGAGCGCATCCGGGTCGCCCAGGGCGAGATCGACCGGGCCCGTGAGCTCGACGCGATCTGCATCGTGAACGACGACCTCGACCGCACCGTCGCCGAGGTGCAGCAGCTCATCGAGGCCGCCCACGCCGACCGGGCCTGAACGGCTGGTAGCATTGCCCGGCTCGTTCGGCGCGCTTCGCGCCCCCGACAGAAGGTTGTGACGTGGCTCAGATCCATGACTCGATGGTGAACCCCCGGATCGAGGAGCTCCTCTCCAAGGTCGACTCCAAGTTCACCCTGGTGTCGCTGGCCGCGCAGCGGGCCCGGCAGATCAACGCCTACTTCAACCAGCTCGGCGAGGGCATCGGCTCCAACGTGCCGCCGCAGGTCACCTCGGTGGCCCGCAAGCCGCTCTCGATCGCCTTCGAGGAGATCGCCGCCGACAAGATCGTGCCGGTCCGCGTCGTGCACGACGACGACGTCGAGCAGGCCGACGCCGCGGCCGAGTGACCCACCGGTCACCGACCGACATCACCACCACGCCATGAACCTCGCCGGGCGCCGCGTCGTCCTCGGCGTCACCGGCGGCATCGCCGCCTACAAGGCGGTCGAGGTCTGCCGTCGCCTCGTCGACGCGGGCGCCCACGTGGCCCCGATCATGACCGAGGGCGCCACCCACTTCGTGGGCGAGACCACCTTCTCCGCGCTGGCCTCCGAGCCGGTGCAGACCTCGCTCTGGCACGAGCAGTCGCCGATCCCGCACACCCGGCTGGGCCAGGGCGCCGACGTCATCGTGGTCGCGCCCGCCACCGCCCGGCTGCTGTCGGCCTACGCGTCGGGCTACTCCGACGACCTGCTCACCGCCACGTTGATCGCCACCCGGGCTCCGGTCATCGTCTGTCCGGCGATGCACACGGAGATGTGGGAGCACCCCGCGGTGCAGGCCAACCTCGACACACTGCGCTCCCGCGGGGTCGTCGTGGTGCCTCCCGCCGAGGGCCGCCTCGCCGGTGGCGACGTCGGCACCGGCCGCCTGGCCGACCCGGCTGACATCGTCGCCGCGGTCGAGCAGGTCCTCGGCGCCGGCCCGGAGCCCGACCTCGCCGGTGCCCGCGTCCTCGTCACCGCCGGCGGCACCCGGGAGGCCATCGACCCGGTGCGGGTGATCACCAACCGCTCGTCGGGCAAGCAGGGCCACGCCATCGCCGCCGACGCCCTCGCCCGCGGCGCCCGGGTCACCCTGGTCACGACCGCCTCGCTGCCCGCCCCCGCCGGGGTCGAGGTCATCGAAGTGGTCAGCGCCGCCGACATGCAGGCCGCGGTCATGCCGATCGCCGCCGACCACGACGTCATCGTCATGGCCGCCGCCGTCGCCGACTTCCGTCCCGTCGTCGTCGCGGACCACAAGCTCAAGAAGGACGAGCTGGCCGCCGCCTCCGACGGCGCCCCCGTCATCGTGCTCGAGCCCACCCACGACTTCCTCGTCGACCTGGGCCGGGCCAAGGGCCCCGACCAGGTGGTCGTGGGCTTCGCGGCAGAGACCGACGACCTCGTCGCCAACGCCCGCAAGAAGCTCGAACGCAAGAACCTCGACCTCATCGTCGCCAACGACGTGGGCGCCCCCGGCGTCGGCTTCGAGCACGACACCAACGCCGTCGTGCTCGTCAGGGCCGACGGCGTGGACCAAGATGTCCCCCTGACCGACAAGCGGTCCGTGGCCACGGCCGTGCTCGATGCCGTCGTGGCGTTGCGCTCGGCCCGACACCCCTGACCAATCGACCACGAGCGGGCGGCCCGAGCCCCGACCGACCCCTCCCGCCGGCAAGGAGCATGCGTGACCAGCTGGACCTTCACCTCGGAGTCCGTGACCGAGGGCCATCCCGACAAGGTGGCCGACCAGATCTCCGACGCGATCCTCGACGCCATGCTGGCCCAGGACCCCATGAGCCGCGTGGCCTGCGAGACACTGGTGACCACCGGCCTCGCCGTCGTCGCCGGTGAGATCACCACCTCGGGCTACGTCGACATCCCCAAGATCGTCCGGTCGACGATCAACGAGATCGGCTACAACCGCGAGTCCTACGGCTACGACGGCAACACCGTCGGGGTCCTGGTCAGCCTCGACGAGCAGTCCCCCGACATCGCCCAGGGCGTCGACGATTCCGAAGAGGTCCGTTCCGGCACCTCCGGCGAGGACCAGCTGAACCAGCAGGGCGCCGGCGACCAGGGGATGATGTTCGGGTACGCCTGCGACGAGACCGACGTGCTCATGCCGCTGCCGATCCACGTGGCGCACCGCATGGCCGAGCGCCTCGCCGACGTCCGCAAGGCCGGCACCGTGCCGTACCTGCGCCCCGACGGCAAGACCCAGGTGACCTTCGACTACGTCGACGGCAAGCCGGTCAAGCTGCGCACCGTGCTGATCTCCACCCAGCACAACGACGGCATCGACCGCGACGACGCCATCCGCCCCGATCTGATCGAGCACGTGATCCGGCCCGTGATCCCGGCCCAGTTCGCCGACGACGACTACGAGGTCTTCGTCAACCCGACCGGCCGCTTCGTCATCGGCGGCCCGGTGGGCGACGCCGGCCTCACCGGCCGCAAGATCATCGTCGACACCTATGGCGGCATGGCCCGCCACGGCGGCGGTGCCTTCTCGGGCAAGGACCCGTCCAAGGTCGACCGCTCGGCCGCCTACGCCGCCCGTTGGGTGGCCAAGAACCTGGTCGCCGCCGGCGCCGCCCAGCGCTGCGAGATCCAGGTCGCCTATGCCATCGGCGTCGCCCACCCGGTGTCGCTCATGGTCGAGACCTTCGGCACCTCCACCGTCGACCCGGACAAGATCTCCGAGGCCGTGCGCGAGATCTTCGACCTCCGCCCCGCCGCCATCGTCCGCGACCTCGACCTGCGCAAGCCGCGCTACCGGGCGACCGCCGCCTACGGCCACTTCGGCCGCACCGGCGACGACTTCACCTGGGAGCGCACCGACCGGGTCGAGCAGCTGAAGTCGGCCCTCGGGCTCTGACCGGTCCGACCCGTCGGCGGCGCACCACCGTGGCCGCCCGCCCACCTCGCGACCAGGGATCGTTCGACTTCGGCGCGCCCGACGGGCCCGACCCCGACGACCCTCCTCCCGAACTGGTTGTGGATGAGCACGCTCCAGCGAGCGGATCCACAACCAGTTCGGAGGGGCGCGCGCGGAGCGTGGACGACGCGACGCGCCCGGTGGGTCGGGTGGTGCGGGTCCGACCCGACGAACCGGGCCTCGACAAGCTCTTCGACTACGTCGTGCCCGCGGCCCTCGACGAGCAGATCCGGGTGGGCACGGTCGTGCGCATCGCCCTCGCCGGCCGCCGGGTGGGGGGCTGGGTGGTGGCCGACGACGTCGAGCCGCCCGAGGGCGTCGAGCTCCAGCCGCTGGCCAAGGTCACGGGCTGGGGCCCGCCCCCGGAGCTGCTCGAGCTGGCCGACTGGGCGGCGTGGCGATGGGCGGGCCGGCCGGCGTCGGTGCTGCGCACGGCCACGTCGTCGCATGCAGTCCGGGCCCTGCCCCGGGCCCCCCGCCTCCGGGTCCCGCCCCCGGCGCCGGTCGCCCCCGACGAGGTCCACGACCTGGCGGCCGAGGCGTTGGCCGCGGGGGTGGCCACGGTGCGGCTCCCGCCCGCCGCCGACCCCTACCCGGTGCTGGTCGCCGCGGCCGCGCTCGGGCCGATCCTCGTGGTCGGCCCGGTGGCGTCGTCGGTGCGTCGCCTCGGCCTGCGTCTGCGCCGCGCCGGTCAGCCCGTGGCGCTCATGCCCGACGACTGGGCCACGGCACGGGCCGGTGCCTCGAGCGTGTTCGGCACCCGGGCGGCGGCCTGGGCCCCGATCGCCCGCCCCGCCGCCATCGTGGTGCTCGACGAGCACGACGAGTCGCTGCAACAGGAGCAGGCCCCCACCTGGCACGCCCGCGACGTCCTCGTCGAGCGGGCGCGGCGCCTCGGCGTGCCGTGCGTGATGGTGAGCCCCACACCGTCGCTCGAGGCGCTCGAGCTCGGACCGCTGCTCACCCCGAGCCGGGCGGCCGAGCGGGCGGGCTGGCCGCTGGTCGAGGCCATCGACCGGCGCGGCGCTCCTCCGGGCGAGGGCCTGTTCAGCGAGCGCCTCGTGCAGGCCCTGCGGTCCGATGCCCGGGTGGTGTGCATCCTCAACCGCAAGGGTCGGTCGCGGCTGACGAGCTGTGCCAACTGCAGCGAGGTCGCCACCTGCGAGCGGTGCCAGGCCGCCGTGGTCCAGGCCGAGGAGGGGTCGCTCGCCTGCCTGCGGTGTGGCACCGTCCGTCCTGTCATCTGCACCCACTGCGGGGCCACCCGGATGAAGAACCTGCGGGCCGGTGTGAGCCGTGTCCGGGAGGAGCTCGAGGCCCTGGCCCGCGAGCCCGTCGCCGAGCTCACCGCTGATGTCGACCTCGGTGCCGGCGGCCCGGGCACCCGCATCGTGGTGGGCACGGAGGCGGCGCTGCACCAGCTCGACGCCGCCGACGTCGTGGCCTTCCTCGACCTCGACCAGGAGCTGCTCGCCCCCCGGTACCGCGCCGCCGAGGAAGCCCTCGGCCTGCTGGTGCGGGCGGCGCGCCTCGTGGGCGGGCGGCCCGGCGGGGGCCGGATCCTGCTCCAGACCCGCCAGCCCCGGCACGAGGTCGTGCAGGCCGCCGTCATGGCCGACCCGACCCGGGTGGCGATCGCCGAGGCCGACCGACGCCGGGAGCTGGCCTACCCGCCGGCCACCGCCATGGCCGTGGTCTCCGGGCCGTCGGCGCCGGCGTGGGTCGAGGCGTTCGGGCAGCCGGCCGGGGTCGAGGTGCTCGGGCCCGCCGACGGCCGGTGGCTGCTGCGGGCGCCCGACCACGACACGCTGTGCGCCGCCATGGCGACGGTGGCCCGGCCCCCCGGCCGGGTGCGCGTCGAGGTCGACCCCCTCCGCCTCTGACGCCCAACACCCGAAGCTGGCTCACATCGTGTCGGAATCCGACACGTGGTGAGCCACCTTCCCCCGGCATCGGCGGGGTGGCGTCAGGTGGGGGGAGTGGCGTCGCCGGCGGTCCAGGCGGTGCGACGGGCCTCGTAGCAGGCGATGGCGGTGGCGGTGCCCACGTTGAGCGAGCCGATGCGGCCGAGCTGCGGGATGTAGGCCAGCGCGTCGCAGGAGCCGAGCAGCTCCTTCGACAGGCCCCGGTCCTCGTGGCCGATGGCGAGGCACACCGGGCTGGCGAGGTCGACCTCGTGGAGCGGCCGGGCGGTCTCGGCCAGCTCGATGCCGACGATGCGGTAGCCCGCAGCCCGGGCCGCGGCCACGGCCTCGGCCGAGGTCTCGTGATCGGTCCAGGTGCAGAAGCGCTGGGAGCCGAGCGCCGTCTTCTGGACCTTGGCGTCGGAGGGCGAGGGCGCGCCGACCAGCCACAGGTGGTCGACGGAGAAGGCGGCGGCGGTGCGCAGGATGGCGCCCACGTTGAACGGGTTCTGCACGCCGTCGAGCAGCAGCCCGAGCTTGCCCTCGGTGGAGCGGCGCCAGTCGCGGTGGAGGCGCTTCAGCTCGGTGCCGCCGAGGTTGCGGGGGACCACGGGTCCGTCGCCCGCGGCGGGGGAGGGGCGGCTCATCGGGCGGACACCTCCAACAGGCGGTAGCCGGCCCGGGACACGAGGCGCTCGGTGGCCCAGCCCTCGCCCTCCATCCAGTCGGAGAGGGAATCGGCGCCGAGATGGCGTTGCACCACGAGCCACGCCTTGGCGCCCGGGGCGAGGCGATCGAGCCAGAGGGTGAGCAGGCCGTGGAGGGCGGCCTTCCCGATGCGGATCGGAGGGTTCGACCAGATGCCGTCGAAGCGCACGTCGGGCAGGGAGCTCACGTCGTGGGGGGCGCCGGCCACCGGGCTGCCGGCGTCGTCGACGACGACGGGGTGCACCCGTTCGGCGCCGTTGGCGACGGCGTTCTCGGCGCACAGCGCCACCGCCCGCTCGTTCACGTCGACGGCCCAGACCCGGGCCTCGGGGGCCCGGCGGGCGAGCGACACGGCGATGGGCCCGTAGCCGCAGCCGAGGTCGAGCAGGTCGCCCATGACGTCGGTGGGATGGGGGGCCTCCTGCAGCAGGAGGCGGGTGCCGGGGTCGATGCGGTCGGTGGAGAACACGCCCCGATCGGTGGTGAGCGAGAGCTCGAGGTCGGGCAGTGAGAGCCGGACCGGGCGCCGGTCGGAGGCCACCGACGGCTGCCGGGCGAAGTACTGCGAGGAGGGTCCGGGCACCGCTCGACGCTACCCTTGACCCGTGGCCCCGCACGCGATCCGGATCATCGGTGACCCCGTCCTGAAGCAGAAGGCAGCCGACGTCAACAAGGTCGACGGCGCCTTCATCAAGCTCGTCGACGACATGTTCGTCACCATGTACGACGCTCCCGGCGTCGGTCTCGCCGCGCCTCAGGTCGGCGTCCAGCAGCGCTTCTTCGTCTACGACTACGACGACGAGCCGGGCATCATCATCAACCCGACCATCGTCGAGAGCCGGGGCGAGTTCACCTTCGTCGAGGGCTGCCTGTCGGTTCCCGGGCTCAGCTGGGAGATCGTGCGGCCGAACGAGATCCACGTGAAGGGCTACGACCTCGACGGCAACGAGGTCGACCTCGAGCTCGACGACTACGCCGGTCGGGTGTTCCAGCACGAGATCGACCACCTCGAGGGCATCCTCCTCGTCGAGCACCTCACCGAGGAGCAGCGCCAGGAGGCCCGCAAGGCGATCCGGGAGCTGCGCATGCGGGGCATCGAGCGCCTGCCCGAGCCCGAGGTCGCCGCCGGGCGCCTGCGCCTCCCCTGAGCTCCGTGCCCGACCCCTCCGCCGAGCCGACCGGGCCCGAACCACACCCGCTGGCCGTCCCGCCCTCGAGGCCCCGCCGCATCGCCTACCTCGGCACCCCCGACGTGGCGGTGCCCCCGTTGCACGCGCTGCACGCCGCCGGATTCGAGATCGCCGTGGTCGTCTCCCGGCCCGATACGCGCCGCGGCCGGGGGAACACCCTCTCGCCGAGTCCGGTGAAGGCCGTCGCCCTCGAGCTGGGCCTGCCCGTCACCGACGACCTCGACGCCGTGCTCGACGCCGGCATCGAGCTCGGGGTGGTCGTCGCCTACGGCCGCATCATCCCGAGGCGGGTGCTCGAAGCCGTCCCGATGGTGAACCTGCACTTCTCGCTCCTGCCCCGCTGGCGGGGTGCGGCTCCCGTCGAGCGCGCCCTGCTGGCCGGCGACGCGACCACGGGCGTGTGCCTCATGGAGGTCGCCGAGGGCCTCGACACCGGTGCGGTGTACGCCGTCGAGGAGACCCCGATCGCCGGCGACGACACCCTCGCCTCCCTGCGGGGCCGGTTGGTCGAGATGGGCACCCGCATGGTGGTCGACGCCCTCACCGAGGGGCTGGGTGCGCCGGCGCCTCAGACCGGCGAGCCCACCCACGCCGCCAAGATCGACCCCGGCGAGCTGGCCCTCGACTGGTCCCGACCGGCGGTCGAGCTCGATCGACTGGTGCGCCTCGGTGGCGCCTGGACCCCTTTCCGGGGCAAGCGCCTGAAGGTCTGGAAGGCCGACCTGCTCGACGACGCCGAGCGACCCGAAGGCCTGGTCGGCGCCGCGCCGGGAACCCTCGACGGCACGGTCGTCGCCGCCGGTTCCGGCGCCCTCCGCATGGTCGAGGTCCAGCCCGAGGGCAAGGGCCACCAGGACGCCGTGGCCTGGCGCAACGGCAACCACCTGGAGCCCGGCGAACGGCTGGGGGCGTGAGCGCCCCCGGTGTGGCCGCCCGTCAGCTCGCGGTCGACGCCCTGGTGCGCATCGATTCCGGCGGCGCCTACGCCAACCTCACCCTGCCCCCGATGCTCGAGCGCAGCGGGCTCTCCGACCGCGACAGGGCCTTCGTGACCGAGCTCGTCTACGGCACCACCCGCATGCAGCGCTCGTGCGACTGGCTGGTCGACCGCTTCCTCCCCGACCCCGGCCGCATCGACGCCACGGCCCGGGCGTGGCTGCGCCTCGGTGCCTTCCAGCTGGCGTTCCTCGACACCCCGCCCCACGCCGCGGTGGGCGCCACCGTCGAGTCGGCGCCCAAGAAGCTGAAGGGCCTCTGCAACGCGGTGCTGCGCAAGGTCGCGCGGTCCCTGCCGGTCGAGTGGCCCGACGACGCCATCCGCCTCAGCCAGCCCGACTGGATCATGAGCCGGCTCACCACCGACCTCGGCCACGATGCCGCCGTCGCCGCGCTCGAGGAGATGAACCGGCCGGCCGCGGTCACGATGCGCGACGACGGCTACGTGCAGGACCTCGGCTCCCAGTGGGTCGCCGCGGCCGTGGGCGCCGCACCCGGCGACCGCGTGCTCGACGTCTGCGCCGCCCCAGGTGGCAAGGCCACCTACATGGCGGGACAGGGCGCCACCGTGGTCGCCGCCGACGCCCGCGCCGGTCGGGTCGGTCTGGTCACCCGCAACGCCGCGTCGCTCGACCTCGGCCCCGAGCGTCTGGTCGCGGTGGCCGCCGACGGCACCGCCCCGCCGTTCCGTCCCGGCTCGTTCGACAAGGTCCTGCTCGACGCCCCCTGCTCGGGTCTGGGTGCCCTCCGCCGTCGACCCGACGCCCGCTGGCGCATCGTCCCCGACGACGTCGACCACCTCGCCGAGCTGCAGAAGCGCCTGCTCACGGCGGCCCTCGCGGTGGTGCGGCCCGGGGGAGAGGTCGTCTACAGCGTGTGCACGGTCACCGCCGCCGAGACCGTGGCCCTCGACGACTGGCTGGCCGCCACCCGCCCCGACGTCGAGGCCCTCGACCCGCCCGCTGCGCCGTGGACCCCACTCGGTCGGGGCGCCCTCCTGCTGCCGCAGGCCGCCGGTACCGACGGCATGTACCTGCTACGCCTCCGCGTGCCCGCGGCCTGACGCAGCTCGAGCTCGGGCGCGGGCAGACTCTCGGCCATGACCGACCACGCCGCCACCACCACGCCTGCCGCCGGCCTGCAGGCCAAGGTCCTCACCGTGTCCGACGGCGTCGTCGCCGGCACGCGCGACGACAAGTCCGGCCGGGCGCTGGTCGAGCGCCTCACCGTCGAGGGCTTCGAGGTCGTCGAGCACCGCGTGGTGGCCGACGGCCGCCAGAACGTCGGCGAGGCCATCGTCGAGCTGGCCGAGGGCTTCCTCGGTGTCATCGTCACCACCGGCGGCACCGGCTTCGGCCCCCGCGACAACACGCCCGAGGGCACCCGGGTCGTGCTCGACCGCGAGGCGCCCGGCCTGGCCGAGGCCATGCGGCTGGTCAACCCGCTCGGGCGCCTCTCCCGGGGTGTCGCCGGCACCCGGGGCACCGCCCTGGTGCTCAACGCTCCCGGCTCCACCTCCGGCGCGGTCGAGTGCGTCGAGGCCGTGATCGACGTGGTGCCCCACGCCATCCGCCTCATGGCCGGCGACTGAGGACCGAGGCCGGAGGCCCGACCGGTCGTCGCCGATACGATCGTTCCCCATCACGACCACTCCTGACGACGAGGCCCGCATGGGCCAGGCCCTGGCCGCGGCCACCGCCTCGCGCCGACGGGTCGCGCCCCGACCCTGGGTCGGCGCGGTCGTCGTCCCGGCCGGCGAGCCGGACCATCCCGGCTTCAGCGGCGCCACCGACGGACGTACCGGTCCCCATGCCGAGATCGTCGCCCTGGGCGCGGCGGGCGACGCGGCCCGTGGCGGCACCCTCTACGTCACCCTCGAGCCCTGCTCCCACCACGGCGTCACCCCTCCCTGCGCCGACGCGGTGATCGCTGCCGGCGTCACTCGGGTGGTGGTGGCCCTCACCGACCCCGACCCCCAGGTCGCCGGGCAGGGCATCGAGCGACTGCGGGCTGCCGGCATCGAGGTCGTCGTCGGGGTGGGGGAGACGGAAGCCACCGAGCAGTTGGCGCCCTACCTCCACCACCGCCGCACCGGTCGCCCCTACGTCGTGCTGAAGCTGGCGTCGTCGCTCGACGGCCGCACCGCCGCCCCCGACGGCTCCTCGCAGTGGATCACCGGTGAGCAGGCCCGCCTCGACGCCCACCGGCTGCGGGCCGACAGCGACGCCGTCCTCGTGGGTGCCGGCACGGTCCGGGCCGACGACCCCGCCCTCACCGTGCGCCTCCCCGATGGCGAGCGGGGCCCCGACGACACCGAGCCGCTCCGGGTCGTGCTCGGCCACGCGCCCGACGGCGCCGCCGTGCACCCCTGCCTCGAGCTCGACGGCGACCTGGGTGCGGTGCTCGACGACCTCGGGGCCAGAGGCGTGCTCCAGCTCATGATCGAGGGCGGCGCCACCGTCGCCCACGCCTTCCACGCCGCCGGCCTGGTCGACCGCTACGTCGTCTACCTGGCCCCCGCGCTGTTCGGTGGCGACGACGGGCGCGGCCTGTTCTCGGGGGCCGGCGCCGCCACCATCGACGACGTGTGGCGCGGTCGAATTGTCAGCCTGCGCCACCTGGGCGACGATCTTCGCCTCGATCTGGAAGGAAGCTGACATGTTCACCGGCATCGTCGAGGAGCTCGGGTCCGTGGTGTCCCGCGACGGCTCCCGGCTCCGAATCGCCGCTCGCACCGTGCTCGACGGTGCCGGCATAGGCGACTCCACCGCCGTCAACGGCTGCTGCCTCACGGTGGTGGCCTTCGACGCGGCCGAGGGCTGGTGGGACGCCGACGTCAGCGACGAGACCTACGCCCGCACCAACCTGGGCTCCCTCCAGCCCGGCGACCCGGTGAACCTCGAGCGCCCGGTGCGCCTCGAGGACCGCCTCGGGGGCCACCTCGTGCAGGGCCACGTCGACGCCGTGGGCGAGATCGTCGCCCCCGTCCCCGACCTGCAGGTGCGCATGCCGGCCGACCTGCTCCGCTACGTGGTCGAGAAGGGCTCGATCACCGTCGACGGCATCTCCCTCACCGTCGTGAAGCCCCTCGACGACGGCTTCACCGTCGCCGTCATCCCCCACACCGCCGCAGTCACCACCCTGGGCTCCAAGGGCCCGGGCTCGAAGGTGAACCTCGAGGTCGACGTCATCGCCAAGTACGCCGAGCGCCTGCTCGAAGGCCAGCTCGGCGCCCTCGCCGCCGCCGGCACCCCCACGCCCACCACCACGGCCCCAACCGAGGAGGCCCGATGAGCCCGCACACCACCGCCCAACGGTCGGAGTACGCCGACCACTTCGCCACCATCCCCGAGGCCGTCGCGGCCATCGGTCGGGGCGAGATCGTGGTCGTGGTCGACGACGAGGACCGCGAGAACGAGGGCGACCTCATCATGGCGGCCGAGGCGGCCACGCCGGAGAAGATCGCCTTCTTCGTGCGCCACACCTCCGGCGTCATCTGCACGCCGCTCACCGGCGAGCGCCTCGACGAGCTCGACATCCCGCTGATGGTCCGTGACAACACCGAGGCCCAGCGCACGGCGTTCACCTACTCCGTCGACTACCGCCACGGCACCTCCACCGGCATCTCCGCCGCCGACCGCTCCACCACGATCCAGGCGCTCATCGACCCCGCCTCGCGCCCCGGCGACCTCGCCCGCCCCGGCCACATCTTCCCGCTGCGCTACTCCGAGGGCGGCGTGCTGAAGCGCGCCGGCCACACCGAGGCCGCGGTCGACCTCGCCCGCATGGCCGGCCTCTACCCGGCCGGCGTGCTCTGCGAGATCGTCAACGACGACGGCACCATGGCCCGCGTCCCGGACCTCGTGCAGTTCTGCAAGGAGCACGACCTGCTCCTCATCTCGATCGCCGAGCTGATCCGCTACCGGCGCCAGACCGAGAAGCTGGTCAAGCGGGTCACCGAGGCCCGCATCCCCACCGACTGGGGCGACTTCACCTGCTACGTCTACGAGTCCGTGCTCGACGGTGAGCAGCACGTGGCGATGGTCAAGGGCGCGGTGCAGGGCGAGGACAACGTGCTCGTCCGGGTGCACTCCGAGTGCCTCACCGGCGACGTCTTCGGCTCGCTGCGCTGCGACTGCGGCATCCAGCTCGACCAGGCCATGAAGCGCATCGCCGAGGAAGGCCTCGGCGTGGTGGTCTACCTCCGGGGCCACGAGGGCCGCGGCATCGGCATCGGCCACAAGATCCGGGCCTACTCCCTGCAGGACCAGGGCATGGACACGGTGGAGGCCAACGAGGCCCTCGGCCTCCCGGTCGACAGCCGCGAGTACGGCATCGGCGCCCAGATCCTCGTCGACCTCGGCATCACCACCATGCGGTACATGACCAACAACCCGTCGAAGTACGGCGGCCTCGAGGGCTTCGGCCTCGACATCGTCGAGCGGGTGCGCCTGGAGTCGGTGCCCAACCCCGAGAACATCGGCTACCTGCGCACCAAGCGGGACAAGATGGGCCACATGCTCGAAGGGCTCGACGACTGATGTCCAGCAACTTCCGCGCCGCCAACTCGGTCACCGGCGACGTCGACGGCACGGGTGTGCGCGTCGGCGTGGTGTGCGGTCGCTTCAACGACCACATCACCAACCGCCTGCTCGAGGGGGCCGACAACGCCCTCGCCGTGCACGGCGTGGCCGAGTCCGACGTCACCCTGGTCTGGGTGCCCGGCGCCTACGAGGTCCCGATGGCGGCCAAGGCCCTCATCGAGAACGGCCACGTCGACGCCGTGGTGTGCCTCGGTGCGGTGATCCGCGGCGAGACCTCCCACTACGACTTCGTGGCGGGGGAGTGCGCCCGAGGCATCCAGGACGTGCAGCTCTCCACCGGCGTGCCGGTGATCTTCGGCGTCCTCACCACCGAGAACCTCGAGCAGGCCCTCGCCCGGTCGTCCGAGGAGGACAACAAGGGTGAGGAGTCCGTGCGCACGGCCCTCGAGATGGTGAACCTGCTGCGCCGCCTCGCCGCCAAGGCCTGAGCGCAGGCACGCCGGCTCGACGGGCGCCGCGCCGCTAGCCGGTGGCGGTGCCGAAGAGCTTGCCGATGGCCATGGTGATGGCCATGGCGGCGATGCCGCCGAGCACCACGCGGGCCGTGGGTCGCCCCACCTTGGCGCCACCGAGCACGGCGGCGGTGATCCCGAGACCGAGCAGCGCCACCACGGCGATGCCGAGGATCGCCATGATGGTGATCGCGTTGGATGCCGACTCGGGCACCACGGCGGCGGCGATGAGCGGAAGGGCCGCGCCGATGGCGAAGGAGAGGGTCGAGGAGAGCATCGCCTGCACCGGGCGGGCCAGCGTCGTCGCGGTGATGCCGAGCTCCTCGACGAGGTGGGTCTTGAGGGCGTCGTGCTCGGTGAGCTTGACCGCCACCTCGCGGGCGAGGTCGTGGTCGAGGCCCTTGTCCTGGTAGATCGCGGTCAGCTCGGCCAGCTCGCGCTCCGGGACGTTGGCCAGCTCCCACTCCTCCTTGGCGATGTCGGCCTGCTCGGAGTCGCGCTGCGAGCTCACCGACACGTACTCGCCGAGGCCCATCGAGAGGGCGCCGGCGGTGAGCCCGGCCACGCCGGCGGTGAGCACGGCGCTGCGGCCGGCGTCGGCGGCGACGACGCCGAGGATGAGAGCAGCGGTGGAGATGATGCCGTCGTTGGCGCCGAGGACGGTGGCCCTCAGCCAACCGGCGCGGTGGCTGAGGTGGCGTTCCTTGTGTGGCGGCATGAGGTCGATCCTACGGGCGCATCCCCCAGGTAACCCGCTCGGAGCCCTTCTCGTCAGGCGGTAGGTTTGCCGACATGTTGAAGCTCGTCCTGCCCAAGGGCTCCCTCGAGAAGGCCACCCTCGAACTGTTCGAGGCCGCGGACCTGAAGGTCTCCCGTGACTCCACGGTGCAGTACAAGGCCTCCATCGACGACCCCCGGGTGGCCGAGGTCCGCATCCTGCGCCCGCAGGAGATCCCGCAGTACGTGGCCGAGGGCCTGTTCGACCTCGGCATCACCGGTCGCGACTGGGTGGAGGAGACCTCCAGCGAGGTCGAGTCCCTGGGTGAGCTCCAGTACTCCAAGGCCACCTCCAACCCCGTTCGCATCGTGGTCGGCGTCCCGCAGGACTCACCGGTCAACAGCGTCAGCGAGCTCCCTCAGGGCGTGAAGGTCTCGAGCGAGTACCCCGAGCTCACGAAGCGCTTCTTCGCCGAGAAGGGCATCGACGCCGACATCCGCCTGTCCTACGGCGCCACCGAGGCCAAGGTCCCCGACATCGTCGACTGCATCGTCGACATCACCGAGACGGGCCGGGCCCTGCGGGCCGCGGGGCTCAAGATCATCGACACGATCCTGGTCTCCTACACCGAGCTCATCGCCAACCCCGCGTCGTTCGCCGACCCGGAGAAGGCCCACGCCATGCACCAGCTGCGCACGCTGCTCGAGGGCGTCCTCGAGGCGCGGGGCCGGGTGCTGGTCAAGCTCAACATCCCGGCCGACCGCCTGGCCGCCGTCATCGACATCCTCCCGTCGATGAAGGCCCCCACGGTCAACGAGCTCTACGGCGGCGCCGGCTACGCGGTCGAGACCGTCGTCGAGAAGCGCAAGATCAACGTGCTGATCCCGGCCCTCTCCGACGCCGGCGCCACCGACATCATCGAGCTCCCGATCTCCAAGATCGTCCACTGACCCACCGCCGGTCGTAGGCTCGGCCGTGATGGCTCCCGGTGCTGACCCAGGCGTTCCCCTCGGTGCCGGCCGTGGCGTGGTCGTGTCGTTCGACGACCCCCGTGGCCTCGGTGTGGTGCGCTCCGACGACGGCGTCGAGCACCCCTTCCACTGCACGGCGATCGCCGACGGCAGCCGCACCATCGAGGTCGGCACCGTCGTCGCCTACCGGGTCTCCGCCGGGCGCCTCGGGCGCTGGGAGGCCGCCGACATGAGGCCCGCCGGGGCCTCGGACTGACGATGGCCGCCACCGCCGACGCCGTGAGGGCCGAGGCGCTCACCGTCGCCTACCGCCACGGCCGCGGCATCGAGGCACTCGACCTCGAGGTGCCGTCGGGCGAGGTGTTCGGCTTCCTCGGCCCCAACGGCGCCGGCAAGACCACCACCATCCGCACCCTGCTCGACCTGCTGCGGCCGAGCAGCGGCCGGGTCTCGGTGCTCGGCCTCGACAGCCGCGCCGACTCCCTGGAGATCCGGGCCCGCACCGGCTATCTGCCCGGCGACCTGGCCCTCCCGGGCCGGCTCACGGGCACGGAGGTCCTCGACTGGTGCGCCTCGCTCAGGCCGGGCACCCCGCCGGTGCGGCGTGACGAGCTCGTCGAGCGCTTCAGCGTGCAGCTCGACCGGCCGGTGCGCCGGCTCTCCCGTGGCAACCGCCAGAAGCTCGGCCTGGTCCAGGCCTTCCAGCACGACCCCGAGCTGGTGATCCTCGACGAGCCCACCTCGGGCCTCGACCCGCTGGTGCAGGACGAGTTCCAACGGCTGCTCGCGCGACCAGGCGGCCGCCGGCCGCAGCGTGTTCCTGTCGTCGCACTCGCTCGACGAGGTCCAGCACGTGGCCGACCGGGTCGGCATCGTGCGCGAGGGCCGCCTCGTCACCCTCGAGACGGTCGAGTCGCTGCGCCAGCGCGGCCTGCGCCGGGTGACGGCCACGTTGGCCGCCGGTCAGGGCGCCACCGCCGCCGACCGCCTCGCCCCGCTGTCCGGTGTCACCGACCTGCACGCCGACGGCGACGTCGTCACCTTCGCTGTCGGGGGCTCGTTCGCCGCCGTCGTCGAGGCCCTCGCCCCGCTCGAGGTCGTCGACCTGCTCAGCCGCTCGGCCGACCTCGACGAGGTCTTCCTCGCCATGTACCGGGGTGAGTCCGCCGACGAGGCCCTCGAGGAGATCGAGGCGGAGGAGCGGTGAGGTTCCCCGTGCTCGCCCGGGCCCTCGGCGACCGCCGCCGGTCGCTGGTGTGGTGGTCCGTCGGGGTGGCGGCCTACGTGGCGATGATCGTCTCGGTGTTCCCGACCGTCCGCGACGCCTCGGGCATGCAGGACCTCATGAGCCAGTACCCCGAGAGCGTCCTGGCGATGATGGGCATCTCCGACATCGACTTCACCTCGGGCGCGGGGTATCTCGCGGCCGAGCTGTTCGGCTTCATGGTGCCGCTGTTCCTGCTCGTCCTCACGATCGGCACCGGCGCCTCGGCCATCGGCGGGGCCGAGGACTCCGGTGCGCTCGACCTGGTGCTCGCCCACCCGATCCGGCGCCGGAGCGTGCTGCTGCAGAACGCCGCGGTGGTGGCGGTCGAGGCCGTGCTGATCGGCGCGGTCATCGTCGTCGGCCTGGCGATCGGCGACCCGATCGTGAGCCTGAAGCTGTCGTACCCCAACCTGCTCGGCACCGTCCTCGGCGTCGTGCTCCTCGGCATCGTCTTCGGTTGGCTGGCCCTCGTGGTCGGGGCGGCCACCGGTTCCCGGGCGATCGGGCTCGGCGCCACCAGCGCGTTCGCCGCCCTCGCCTACCTGGGCAGCACCCTGCCGGAGCTGGTCGAGGGGCTCCGGCCGGTGCGCTGGTTCTCGCCCTTCTTCTACGCCACTTCCGGCAGCCCGCTGGCCCTCGGGTTCACGTGGTGGCACGCCGGGGTGCTGGCCGCCCTCGCCGTGGTCGTGCTGGCCGTCGGGGTCGTGCTCTTCGACCGCCGGGCCCTCGCCCGCTGAGCGTCCCGCGACCGGGTCGGCGCCGTCTCACCCAGGTGGGGGAGCGCCCCGACCACCAACGGCCCTGCGGCGCCCGGGTACCGATGCCGACATCAGGGGCAGAGACCGGTGACGGCAGGAACCGTCGAGAGCCAGGAGGACCCCGATGCGGACCGAACGGGTCGAAGGTGAGATCCAGGACGGTCGGAGTGCCGAGCGGGTGCACGCTCGGCTCGGGCCTCACACGGCCGACGATCCCGTCGATGACGGCGTGGAGGGCGTCTTCGAGCCGTCACCGCACCTCGAGGTGGGCAAGGCCGTCCACCTGCATCTCGACGACGGCCGGGAGGCCCTCGTCGTGATGGTCAACGAGCACGGCCGCTTCTTGTCGGTCGGGCCGCTCTCCTAGGGCGTGGCGGCGTCGTCGACGGCAGCGTCGCCGTCGTCGCCGCCGGCCCCCGGGACGGAGTCGCCGGTCTCGGCCGCCGTGGCGGCGGCCGCCTTGACGTCCGCGCTGACCTGCACGAACACCATCTGGAGCTGGGTGAGGGCGTCGCGCAACGCGGCGCCGTCCTCACCGAGGCGGTCCTCGGTGGCGTCGAGCACGGCGGCCATGGCGTCGATCGCGAGCCGGGCCTCGTCGAGGTCGGGCTCGGCCTGGCCGAGGTGGATGGCGGCGAGCTCGTAGAAGCCGACCACGTGGTTGGTGACGAACTGCGCCGCCGGGGCCGAGAGGATCTGGCGCTGCACGTCGGCCATCTGGGCGATCATCGCCTCGGCCTGGGCCCGCTCCTCGGGGCTGAGCGCGTCGAGGTCGGGGCCGCCGACCCGGCCGGCCACGCCGCTGTCGGGGGAGGTGCCCCCACGCTCCACTGGTACCTCGCCACCCGGCGTCCACAGGCTCATCAGGTCTCCTCGAAGCTCTCGGATCGGGGCCCGCCGGAGGGTCGTCGTCGACCCCGTCGGGGCCGGCGCTCGCTTCTGGCGGGCCGAATCGCTATCGTAGAGCGCTCACAACTGAACGGAAGCGGGGCTACGCCCCCACCCGGCCACTTCACCGCTGCGACGGTGCCGCCCCGACCTCGGTCCCGACGGCATCCACCGACAGCACAACGGTGCGCCCGGGTCGAAGGCTCTCACGAGCCGGAACCGACGTCACCTCGCCATGTGCGGGCTGGGGTCGGCTCTGGTCCGCGGCGGTCGTCGGCTCCCACCGGCGTCCGCCGTCGTTGCTTTTCGGCCTCTGGCCACCTCGACTGCGACCGCCACACCCAGCAGGACGCACAGCAGCAATGCCGAGGGAGGACCTGGCACGAATGAGGAGTGACCGGCCATAGCAACGGCCGCCAACAACGAGCCCCGGATCAACGATCGCATCCGCGCCCGCGAGGTGCGGTTGGTCGGACCCGACGGCGCCCAGATCGGAATCAAGCCCCTTCCCGAAGCCCTCACCATGGCCCGGGAGCTCGAGCTCGACCTCGTCGAGGTCGCCGACAAGGCCAACCCACCTGTCTGCCGGATCATGGATTACGGCAAGTACAAGTACGAGGCCGCGCAGCGAGCGAAGGAATCCCGCAAGAAGTCCACCAACGTGGTGGTCAAGGAGATGAAGTACCGGCCCAAGATCGGCGCCGGCGACTTCGGGACCAAGACCAAGAAGGTGGAGCACTTCCTGTCGGAGGGGCACAAGGTCAAGGTCACGATCATGTTCCGTGGCCGCGAGATGCAGCACCCGGAGCTGGGTCGCAAGATCCTCGACCAGGTGGCCGAGGCGGTCGTCGACCAGGGACGTGTCGAGGTGTACCCCCGCCTCGACGGCCGCAACATGACCATGGTCCTCGGACCCGACAAGAAGGCCCAGGCCGCTGCCGAGAAGCGGCGCCAGGCCGAGACCGAGGACGGCGCCCCCGCCGACCAGCCGGTCACCGACGCCCCGGACACCACCCCGGTCGCCGAGGCACCCGAGGCCACTGAGACGACCGAGGCTCCGGCCGAGGTGGTCGAGGCTCCGGCCGAGGCCACCGACACCACCGAGGCCTGACCCACCAGAACCCCCCACCCGCACGCAGGTCCTCTGTGCGGGAACCAGCATCGGAGAACCCAATGCCCAAGATGAAGACCCACAGCGGCGCCAAGAAGCGCTTCAAGATCACCGGCTCGGGCAAGATCACCCGTCGCAAGGCGAACCTCAACCACATCCTCGAGAAGAAGTCGCCGGCTCGCAAGCGGCGCCTCTCGGGCGATTTCGAGCTCGCCCCCGGCGACGCCGCACGCGTGCGTCGCCAGCTCGGCATCTGATCTGAACCCCGGCGGCGCCATCGGCGCCGACGATCCCGAAACCGCTCTGCAACACCAACTGCACTGCAGCTCGAACTGCACTGCAGCACCACACGAAGGAGAACCCGATGGCCCGGGTCAAGCGCGCTGTCGCCAGCAAGAAGCATCGCAAGACCACGCTCGAGCGTGCGAAGGGGTACTACGGCAACAAGAGCCGTTCCTACCGCGCCGCCAACGAGCAGGTCATGCACTCGCTCCAGTACGCCTACCGCGATCGTCGCGCCCGCAAGGGAGACTTCCGGCAGCTCTGGATCCAGCGCATCAACGCGGCGTGCCGTCTCAACGGCACGACCTACTCGAAGTTCATCGCCGGCCTGAAGGCCAGCGGTGTCGAGGTCGATCGCAAGGTCCTCGCCGACCTCGCGGTCACCGACCCGGCGGCGTTCACCGCCCTGGTCGAGGCGGCCAACGCCGCGTCGACCAGCGCCTGAACCTCACCGCACCGACGACCCTCGTGGGCGTCGAGCCGGCCCCGCTGTCGGCGAACAACCCTCGTCTGATCACCCTACGGCGCCTCTCGGGGCGCCGTAGGGCGCGTCTGGACGCCGGTGCGTTCGTGATCGAGGGACCGGTGCCCGTGGCCGAGGCGCTGGCCGCCGGGGCCGCGATCGACGAGGTCTACGTCGACGGCGAGGCCTGGGCCTCCGCCGAGCCGGGCAGCGCCCTGCGCGACGCCGTGGAGGCCGCGGCGGCCACAGGGTGCCCGGTCTGGTCGCTCGGCCCGGGGGCGCTGGCCAAGGCCGCCGACACCGTCACCCCCCAGGGCCTGCTCGCCGTGGCGCCCCGCCGCCCGGTCGAGCTCGCCGACCTGGTGGCCGACGCCAGCCGCACCGGCCCGATCCTCGTGCTGGTCGACGTCGCCGACCCCGGCAACGCCGGCACCCTGGTGCGCGCCGCCGAGGCCGCCGGTGCCGCGGGCGTGGTGTTCGCCGGCACCAGCACCGACCCCTTCGGCCCCAAGGCCGTGCGGGCGGCAGCCGGTTCGGTGCTGCGCCTGCCGGTGGCCGAGGCCCCCGACACCGTCGCGGCCCTCGACCTGCTGCGCGGCGGCGGTCGTCGCCTGGTGGCCACCGTCGCCACGGGGGGAGTGGCCCCGGAGGCCCTCGACCTCGTCGGCCCCGTGGCGGTGCTCGTCGGCTCGGAGGCCCACGGCCTCGCCGACCCTGTCGTCGCCGCCAGCGACGAGCACCTCACGATCCCGCTCGACCCCGGGGTCGAGTCCCTCAACGCCGCCGTCGCCGGTGCCGTGGTGCTCTTCGAGGCGGCCCGCCAGCGCCGCAGCGCCGGCCCGGCAATCGATTGGACGACCGACCGCTCGACCGACAGGCTCAACGACCGATGATCGACGACATCACCCGCATCGGGGCCGAGGCCCCGGCCCGCATCGCGGCGGCCGCCACCCTCGACGAGCTGCGCGCCGTCGAGGCCGAGCTGCTCGGCAAGAAGGGTGAGCTCACGGCGCTGAAGAAGGGCATCGGCGCCCTCGATCCCGAGCCCCGCCGCGACGCCGGCCTGGCCATGAACGAGGTCCGTGCCGCCATCGACGCCGCCGTCGCCGAGCGCCGGGCCGCCCTCGAGAGCGCCGAGCGGGCCGTCACCCTCGCCGCCGAGCGCCTCGACCTCACCGAGGTCGTCGGCGGGCGCGAGCGGGGGAGCCTCCACCTCGTCACCCAGACCTGGGACCGCCTCGTCGACGTGTTCGTGGGCATGGGCTTCGCCGTGGCCGAGGGCCCCGAGGTCGAGACCGACTGGTACAACTTCGAGGCGCTCAACATCCCCGCCGCCCACCCGGCCCGCGGCATGTGGGACACCCTCTACGTCGACCTCGGCGACCCCGAGACCGTGCTGCTGCGCACCCACACCTCGCCCGTGCAGATCCGGGTGATGTCCGAGCAGCCACCGCCGATCTACGCCGTGATGCCCGGCCGGGTCTTCCGCCGCGACACCGCCGACGCCTCCCACATGCCGGTGTTCCACCAGATCGAGGGCCTGGTCATCGACCGGGGCATCTCCTTCGCCGACCTGGCCGGCACCCTCGAGTCGTTCACGTCCGCCTACTTCGGCGGCTCGATCCATTCCCGGCTGCGCCCCTCGTACTTCCCGTTCACCGAGCCCTCCGCCGAGTACGACATCAACTGCGTGTTCTGTGAGGGCAAGGGCTGCCGCACCTGTGCCCAGACCGGCTGGCTGGAGCTCGGCGGCTGCGGGATGGTGCACCCCAACGTCCTGCGCAACGTGGGCCTCGACCCCGAGGAGTGGACCGGCTTCGCCTTCGGGTTCGGCCTCGACCGCCTCGCGCTCATGCGCCACGGCGTCGACGACATCCGTGAGATGTACACCGGCGACGTCCGCTTCCTGGAGCAGTTCCCCGCATGAAGGTCCTCCTGTCCTGGCTCCGTGAGTTCGCGCCCTTCCCCGAGGACGACCCCGTCGCGCTCGGCGACGTCATGAGCGATCTCGGCATGGCGGTGGAGTCGATCGACCACATCGGCGAGGGCCTCGACGGCATCGTCGTGGTGAAGGTGCTCGATCTCCGGCCCCATCCCAACGCCGACAAGATCCAGCTGGTCGACGTCGACGCCGGCGACGGTGAGCCCCTCCAGATCTGCTGCGGTGCCTTCAACATGGCCGTCGGCGACCTCGTCCCCCTCGCCACCCTGGGCACGGTGATGCCCGGCGGGCTCGAGATCGCCCGGCGCAAGCTCCGCGGCGAGTGGTCGAACGGCATGCTCTGCTCCGGTCGCGAGCTCGGCCTCGGCGACGACCACGCCGGCATCATGATCGTGACGGCGGCGGACGAGGAGGGCCCGGCCCTCGGCACCCCGATCGGCGAGGCCCTCGGCATCACCCCCGACGTCCTCTACGACCTCGAGATCAACCCCAACCGGCCCGACGCCATGTCGGTCGCCGGCGTGGCCCGCGACCTCGCCGCCCGCCTCGGCCTGCCGTTCGCCATCCCCGAGCCCCAGGTCGAGATCGTCGCCGGCGACGCCGCCGCCCGCATCTCGGTCGAGATCCTCGACCCCGACCTGTGCGGCCGGTTCCACGCCCGGGTCATCGACGGGGTGAAGGTCGAGCCGTCGCCCGCCTGGATCGCCGAGCGGCTCACCCACCTGGGCATGCGCCCGATCAACAACGTGGTCGACGCCTCCAACTACGTGATGCTCGAGCTGGGCCAGCCCAACCACACCTACGACCTGGCCAAGCTGCCCGACGGCGCCCTGCGGGTGCGGTGGGCCCGGGCCGACGAGACCATCCTCACCCTCGACGACGTCGAACGCACCCTCACCGGCGGCCGCGACGGCGTGATCGCCGACGGCACCGACACCGCGGTGGGAATCGCCGGCGTGATGGGCGGCGCCTCGACCGAGATCTCCGAGACCACCGACTCGGTGCTGCTCGAGTGCGCCTTCTGGACCCCCATGGCCATCGCCGTGAGCTCCAAGTTCCTCGGTCTGCGCTCCGAGGCCTCGGCCCGGTTCGAGCGCGGCACCGACCCCGAGGTCGTCGACCTCGCCGCCCGGCGCCTGGCCGAGCTGCTCGCCCCCTCCGGCGCCCGCCTGGTCGAGGGCCACGTCACCGTCGACGGCGACCTCCCCGACCGCAGCCCGGTCACCGTCCGCACCGAGCGGGTCAACCGCCTCCTCGGCACCGACCTGGCCCCCGAGGCCCTGCCGTCGCTGCTCGAGCCCATCGGCTTCGGCGTGGTCCCGGCCGCCGAGCCGGGCACGTTCTCGGTCACCATCCCGACCTTCCGGCCGGACAGCTCCACCGAGACCGACGTGATCGAGGAGATCGCCCGCCACCACGGCTACAGCCGCATCCCCAAGCGGGTGCCCACGTCCGTGCAGATCGGGGCGCTCACGCCGCTGCAGCGCGACCGTCGCACCATCCGCCAGATCCTCGTGGGCCTGGGCGTGCACGAGGCCATGCCACTGCCGTTCCTCGCGCCGGGCGACCTCGCCCGCGCCGGCCTGCCGGCCGAGGCCGTCACCATCACCAACCCGCTGGCTGCCGAGGAGTCGGTGCTGCGCACGTCGCTGCGCCCCGGTCTGCTGCGGGCGGTGGCCTACAACGAGTCACACCGCACCGAAGGCGTGGCCCTGTTCGAGATCGGCAAGGTCTTCGGCGTCCCGCGGGCCGGCACCACCCTGCCCGACGAGCGCGAGCACCTGGCGGTGGTGCTGGCCGGCGCCGAGGCCATCGCTGCGGTCGAGGTCTGGGAGGTCCTGCACCACACGCTCGGCCTCCCGGGCGCGGGCATCGACCAGAGCCAGGCCGTGGTCGGGCTCCACCCCGGCCGCTCGGGCGTGCTCACCCTCGACGGCACCGTCGTGGGCGAGGTCGGCGAGGTCGACCCGGGCGTGCTCGACGCCCTGGGCATCCGTGAGCGGGTCGCCTGGCTCCAGGTCGATCTCGGTGCCGCGCTCGGCGCTGCCCCACGGTGAGCATCCCTACCGATCGATCAGCCGGTACCCCTCGAGCGACCTCGACCTGGCCTTCGAGGTCGACGAGGCCGTCCCGGCCGGCGATGTCGCCGCGGCCATCAGGGGCGCGGCCGGTGAGCTGCTCGTCGACCTGACGCTGTTCGACGTGTTCCGGGGCGCCCCGGTGCCCGACGGGCGCCGCAGCCTGGCCTACCGCCTGCGGCTCCAGGCCACCGGTCGCACGCTCACCGACGACGACATCACCTCGGTCCGAGCCGCGGTGGTCACCGCCGTCGAGGGCACCCTCGGCGCCACCCTCCGCGCCTGAGCCACCTCTCTTCCGCCGAACTGGTTGTGGATCTGCACGCCCCAGCGAGCAGATCCACAACCAGTTCGAGGGTAGTTGCATAGAAATGCAGTCACCCGTATGGTGTGCGGGTGATCGACGTCGGCATCATCGGTGCGTCCGGGTACACGGGCGCGGAGCTGCTGCGGCTGTGTGCCGCCCATCCCGAGCTGCGGGTCGTGTTCGCCACGGGCGACAGCCAGGCGGGCACCGCCCTCGCCGAGCTCTACCCGAGCCTGGCCGCGGCCTATCCGGGCCTCGTGTTCGACAGCTACGACCCGGCCCTGCTCGACCGGGTCGACCTGGTCTTCTGCGGCCTGCCCCACGGCGCATCCCAGGCGCTCATGCCGGTGCTGAGGGAGAAGGTGCGCTGGGTCGTCGACCTCGCCGCCGACTTCCGCCTGCAGGACGCCGAGCTCTACCCGACCTGGTACGGCGAGCCCCACGCCGCCCCCGAGCTGCTGCCCGGCTTCGCCTACGGCCTGCCCGAGCTCCACCGGGCCGAGATCGCCGAGGCCTCCGCCGTGGCCACCCCCGGGTGCTACCCGACGGCCGCCGCGCTCGCCATGGCCCCGCTCGTGCAGCACGGCCTGGTCGAGACCACGGGCATCGTGGTCGAACGCCGTGTCCGGGGTGTCGGGCGCCGGTCGGCCCCCGAAGCCCAACACCACCTTCTGCGCGGTCGACGAGGACTTCACCGCCTACGGGCTGCTCACCCACCGGCACACCCCGGAGATGGAGCAGACCGTGGCCCGGCTCGCCGGTGCTGCGGCCGGCGACGTGAGCGTCCTGTTCACGCCGCACCTGGCTCCGATGAACCGGGGGATGCTCGCCACCTGCTACCTGCGGCCCGTCGCCGGCACCACCACCGCCGAGCTGCTCGACCTGTACCGGCAGGCGTACGCGGGCGAGTCATTCGTCGTGGTCACCGAGGGCTCGCCCTCCACCAAGGCCTGTCTCGGGTCCAACACCGCCCACGTCACCGTCCGGGCCGACGCCCGCACCGGCTGGATCGTGGCCATCGCTGCCATCGACAACCTCACCAAGGGTGCCTCCGGCCAGGCCGTGCAGTGCGCCAACATCCTCGCCGGACTGCCCGAGCAGACCGGCCTCTCCACCACAGGGGTCTACCCATGAGCGAGCGAAGCGAGCCAGAGAGCACTGCCGTCAACGGTCATCGGGGCGCTGCGCCGAGGATCTGTTCCCCCGTCGGAGGTACGCCCCGATGAGCGTCACCGCCGCACCGGGCTTCGTCGCCGCCGGCATCGCCGCCGGCATCAAGGCGTCGGGTGCCCCCGACCTCTCGCTCGTGGCCACGGCCGACGGCCGTCCTGTCGCCGCCGCGGGCGTGTTCACCCGCAACCTCATGACCGCCGCACCCGTGCAGATCAGCAAGGAGCACCTGCGCGCCGGGGCCGGTGAGGTCGTGGCGGTCGTGCTCAACAGCGGCAACGCCAACGCCGCCACCGGCGAGGCCGGCATGCGCGACGCCGTCGAGATGTGCGCCACCGTCGCCGCCGAGCTCGGCGTCGACCGCCACCAGGTGCTCGTCTGCTCCACCGGCCTCATCGGCATCCCCATGCCGATCGAGACCATCAGCGGCGCCATCCCCGCCCTCGTCGCCGCCCGGTCGGCCGATGGGGGAGCGGCGGCGGCCACCGCCATCATGACCACCGACACCCACGCCAAGCAGGTCGTGGTGCAGGGCGAGGGCTTCACCGTCGGCGGCATGGCCAAGGGGGCGGCGATGCTCTCGCCGAACATGGCCACGATGCTCGCCGTGCTCACCACCGACGCCCAGGCCACCCCGGAGCAGCTCAAGGCGGCCCTCACCCACGGCGTGGCCGACTCGTTCAACGCCCTCGACGTCGACGGCTGCACCTCCACCAACGACACCGTGCTCCTGCTGGCCAGCGGCCTCGCCGGCCCGGTGCCGCAGGCGGCGCTCGACGCCGCGGTGGCCGAGGCGTGCGCCGACCTCGCCGGGCAGATGGCCGGCGACGCCGAGGGCGCCACCAAGGTGGTGCGCTTCCAGGTCGTGGGCGCCCACTCCGACGAGGAGGCGCTCATCGGGGCCCGCGCGGTGTCCCGCAGCCAGCTGGTGAAGTGCTCCTGGTACGGCAAGGACCCCTACTGGGGCCGCATCGCCAGCGACCTCGGCTCGTGCGGCATCCACTTCGACCCCGCGCTGTTCCGGGTGTCGCTACGGCGGCATCGAGGTCTGCCGTGGCGCGGTCGACGTCCCCCACGACGCCGAGGCCGTGGCCGCCCACATGGAGGGCCGCCACCTCGACATCGTCGCCGACCTCGGCCTGGGCGCCGGTCGGGGCCAGATCCTCACCAACGACCTCACCCACGCCTACATCGACGAGAACATGGGCACGTCGTGAGCGGCTCGGAGCCATCGAAGCCGGGGGCGTCCGCGCCCATGGCCCCGGCTGCCGCCGACGTGAACACCACCGAGGTGCTCATCGAGGCGCTGCCCTACATCCGACAGTTCTTCGGCACCACCGTCGTCGTGAAGTACGGCGGCAACGCCATGACCGACCCGGCCCTCGCCGAGAGCTTCGCCGCCGACATCGTGCTGCTGCACTCGGTCGGCATCCGCGTCGTCGTCGTCCACGGCGGTGGCCCCCAGATCGGCGACCTCATGAAGCGGCTCGGCAAGGAGTCCGAGTTCCGCGACGGCCTCCGCGTCACCGACGCCGAGACCCTCGACATCGCCCGCATGGTGCTGGTCGGCAAGGTCAACCGCGACATCGTCGCCGCCATCAACACCCACGGCCCGCTCGCCGTCGGCCTCTCGGGTGAGGACGCCGGGCTGATCGAGGCCGGCCTGCGGCACCCCGAGCTCGGCTTCGTCGGCGACGTCAAGAACGTGAACCCGGCGATCGTGCAGTCGTTGCTCGCCCAGGACCTCATCCCTGTGGTGTCCACCATCGGCGCCGACCTGGCGGGCCAGGCCTACAACATCAACGCCGACGCAGTGGCCGGCGCCCTGGCCGGTGCGCTCGAGGCCGAGAAGGTCATCTACCTCACCGACATCGCCGGGCTGCTGCGCGACGTCGCCGACCCGACCAGCCTCATCACCGCCACCGACACCGCCGAGATCGCCGAGCTCATCGCGCACCGGTGTCCTCTCCGGCGGCATGATCCCCAAGATCGAGGCGTGCCTCGAGGCGCTCTCGGCCGGCGTGCCGTCGGCCCACCTCCTCGACGGCCGCGTCCCGCACGTCGTCCTGCTCGAGCTGTTCACCCGACGCCGGCGTCGGCACCATGATCACCACGTCCTCCGAGGAGCTCTCGTGACCGAGGTCCATCACCATCCGCATGCCGAGGCGATGGGCGCCCCTCCGGGGCTCGACCACTGCCCGTTCATGCCCACCTACGGCGCGCCCATGGTGCAGTTCGTCCGGGGCGAGGGCAGCCGCCTGTGGGACCGCGACGGCAAGGAGTACCTCGACTTCCTCGCCGGCATCGCCGTGTGCGGGCTGGGCCACTCCCACCCCGAGGTGGCCGATGCCGTGGCCGAACAGGCCCGCACGCTCGTGCACGTCTCGAACCTGTTCGGCACCATCCCGGGGGAGGAGGTCGCCATCACCCTCGACCGCCTCCTCGGCGGCGGTGGCCAGGTGTTCTTCTCCAACTCGGGCGCCGAGGCCAACGAGTGCGCCATCAAGCTGGCAAGGAAGTACGGCGGCCACGGGAAGTACCAGGTCATCAGCGCCTTCGGCTCGTTCCACGGCCGCACGCTCGCGGCGCTGCACGCCACCGGTCAGCCCCAGAAGTGGGAGGCCTTCCAGCCCCTGCCCGAGGGCTTCCGGCACGTGCCCTGGAACGACCTCGAGGCCCTCGAGGCCGCCATCGACCCGTCGGTCGCGGCCGTGCTGCTCGAGCCCGTGCAGGGCGAGGGCGGCGTGAACCCGGCCACCGCCGAGTACTTCGAAGGCGTGCGCCGCCTGTGCGACGAGCGGGGCCTGCTGTTCATGGTCGACGAGGTCCAGACCGGCCTCGGCCGCACCGGCGAGTGGTTCGGCTTCCAGCACTTCGGTGTCGAGCCCGACGTCGTCACGATGGCGAAGGCCCTCGGCAACGGCATGCCCATCGGGGCGTGCTGGGCCCGCCGCGACGTCGCCGCCGCCTTCGAGCCCGGCGACCACGCCACCACCTTCGGAGGCCAGCCCCTCGCCGCCGCGGCGGCCCGGGCCACCCTGGCGGTGATGGAGCGCGACAACGCCCCCCAGCTGGCCGAGCACGCCGGCTCCCGGCTCCGCCACCAGCTCGAGGTCGTCCCCGGCGTGGTCGAGGTGCGGGGCCTCGGCCTCCTGCTCGCCGCCCAGCTGGCCGAGGGCATCGACGCCCGGCTGGTCGCTGCCGACGCGCTCGACGCCGGCCTGGTGCTGAATGCGGTGTCGCCGACGTCGCTGCGCCTCGCCCCGCCGCTCAACGTCTCCAACGACGACATCGACGAGGCCGTCGCCCTGCTCACGACCCTCATCGGGGGCCGCCTGGCGGAGGTCACCCCGTGAGGCACCTCCTCGACATCGACGACCTCAGCCCCGACGAGCTGCGCACGGTCCTGGCGTTCGGCGCCGCGCCCACCGTGCCCCGCTCCCTCGAGGGCCAGGGCATGGCGCTGCTGTTCGAGAAGCCGTCGGCCCGCACCCGCAACTCCATGGAGATGGCCGTCGTGCAGCTCGGCGGCCACCCCCTCACCATCCGCCCTGACGAGGTCGGCCTCGATGTCCGCGAGAGCGTCGAGGACGTCACCCGCACCCTGTGCTGCTACCACGCGGCCATCGGGGCCCGGGTGTTCGAGCACGCCAAGCTCGAGCGCATGGTCGCGGTGTCCACGGTGCCGGTCGTGAACATGCTCTCCGACGACGCCCACCCGCTGCAGGCCCTCGCCGACCTGCTCACCCTCGCCGACGAGTTCGGCGGGGTCGACGCCCTCGCCGGGCGCACCATCGCCTACGTGGGCGACGGCAACAACGTGGCCCGCAGCCTCGCCCTGGCCGCGGGGATGGTGGGCATGCAGGTCCGCATCGCCACCCCCGCCGGCTACGAGATGTCCACCTCCGACATGGCCCGCATCCGTGCCGCTGGGGTCGAGCCGGCCTACACCCATGACCCCACCGAGGCCGTGGAGGGCGTCGACGCCGTCTACACCGACGTGTGGGCATCCATGGGTCAGGAGGCCGAGGCCGGCCACCGCCGTGAGGCGTTCACCGGCTTCACCGTCGACGAGGCCCTGATGGTCGGCACCGCCGAGGGTGCCGTCTTCCTGCACTGCCTGCCGGCCCACCGCGGCGAAGAGGTCTCGAGCGAGGTGCTCGAGGGCCCCCACAGCCGGGTCTGGCCCCAGGCCACCAACCGCATGCACGCCGCCCGCGGCGCGCTCGCCTGGCTGCTGGAGCACCGATGACCACCGACAAGGCCAAGGAGCCCGCCAAGCTGGGCAAGACCCAGCGCCAGTACCTCGTGGGCAAGCTCATCGAGGCCCAGGCCGTCCCCAACCAGGCCGCCCTCGTCGAGCTGCTGGCCGCCGAGGGTGTGGCCGCCACCCAGGCCACCGTCTCGCGCGACCTCGAGGAGCTCGGCGCCATCAAGGTGCGCATGCCCGGGGGCGAGACCGCCTACGCCATCCCGGCCCTGCCCAAGGAGCAGCTCGCCCCGGAGGACCACCTTCGCCGAGTCTTCGGCGACTGGGTGGTCGAGGTGGCACACTCCGACAACCTCGTCGTGGTCCGCACCCCTCCCGGGTCGGCCCACGTCGTCGCCTCGGCCCTCGACCGCTCCGGCATGCCCGGGGCCCTCGGCACCGTCGCCGGCGACGACACGATCCTCGTGGTCGTGGCGTCCGACCTCGGAGGCGCGGCCATGGCCCAGCGCCTCAGTGACCTGGCCGGTCTCTGACCGTCCCGTACGAACCCCCCCCGAACCCCGACCGAAGGAACGAACGAAGATGGCGAAGCGAGTGGTCCTGGCCTACAGCGGTGGCCTCGACACGTCCGTGGCCGTGCGCTGGATGATCGAGAACTACGGCGTCGAGGTCATCACCGTGGCCTGCAACCTCGGGCAGGAGGGCGACTGGGAGGGCCTGCAGGCCAAGGCGTTCGCCGCCGGTGCCGTCGAGGCCATCGTGGTCGACTGCCGTGAGGAGTTCGCCCGCGACTTCCTCGTGCCGTCCCTGAAGGCCAACGCCCTCTACGAGGGCCGCTACCCGCTGGTGTCCGCGCTGTCGCGGCCCGTCATCGTGCGCCACCTGGTGGCCGCTGCCCGCTACCACGGCGCCGACGCCGTGGCCCACGGCTGCACCGGCAAGGGCAACGACCAGGTCCGCTTCGAGGTCGCCACCCGCGCCCTCGCCCCCGACCTCGAGATCCTGGCCCCGGTGCGCAACTGGGGCATGACCCGCGAGATGTCGATCGAGTACGCCGAGGCCCACGACATCCCGGTGCTCGCCACCAAGGAGAAGCTGTACTCCATCGACGACAACCTCTGGGGCCGTGCCATCGAGTGCGGCGAGATGGAGGACCCGTGGGCCCGCCCGCCGGAGGGCGTGTGGAGCATGACCACGGTCAAGGCCTCGGAGTCCCGCGAGGTCGTGGTGGGCTTCGAGCAGGGCGTGCCCGTCTCGATCGACGGCCGCCTCCTCCCGCTGCACGAGCTCGTCGTGGAGATGAACGACATCGTCGGCGGCTACGGCTGGGGCCGACTCGACATGGTCGAGAACCGGCGGGTCGGCATCAAGAGCCGCGAGACCTACGAGGCACCCGGGGCCCTCGCCCTCATCGAGGCCCACAAGGACCTCGAGACCATCACCCTCGAGCGCGACACCATGCACGAGAAGCAGCGCCTCGAAGGCCGCTTCGCCGACCTCGTCTACGACGGCATGTGGTACTCGCCGCTGAAGGAGGCCCTCGACGCCTTCTTCGACTCCACCCAGCGCTTCGTCACCGGTGAGGTGCGCCTGCGCCTCGAGCCCGGCCGCTGCTACGTGGTCGGTCGTCGCAGCCCGCACAGCCTCTACGACTACGGCCTGGCCACCTACGACGCCGCCGACACCTTCAACCACGCCGACTCCGAGGGCTTCGTGAAGCTCTGGGGGCTCGGCATCGAGACGTGGGCCGCCAAGCAGTCGGCCTCCACGCCCGGCACGCCTCCCTCGGTGTCCGGCGCCACCAACGACTGAGGTCGGTCCATGAGCACGTTGTGGCACGGCCGCTTCGAAGGCGGTCCCGCCGAGGAGCTGATGGCCTTCACCGTCAGCCTCCCGTTCGACGCCCGCCTCGCGGGTGACGACATCGCCGGGTCGCGGGCGCACGTCCGCGGCCTGGCCCGCGGCGGCATCCTCACCGACGCCGAGCGCGACGACGTGCTCGCCGCCCTCGACGCGGTCGAGGCCGAGCTGGCGGCGGGGGAGCTGGTGTTCCTCCCTTCTGACGAGGACATCCACACCGCGGTCGAGCGGCGGGTCACCGAGCTGGCCGGCCCGGCGGGAGGCAAGCTCCACACCGGCCGCAGCCGCAACGACCAGGTGGCCACCGACCTGCGCCTGTTCGCCAAGCGCGAGCTGGCCGTCGTGGCCGAGCGGGTGCTCGGCCTCCAGCAGGTCCTCCACGACCGGGCGGTCGAGGCCGGCGACGCCTACCTCCCCGGCTACACCCACCTGCAGCGGGCCCAGCCCGTGCTGCTGGCCCACCACCTCCTGGCCCACGCCTGGGCCCTGTCGCGCGACCTCGATCGGCTCGCCGACACCATCCGCCGCCTCGACGTCTCGCCGTTGGGTGCCGGGGCCCTGGCCGGCTCGTCGCTCCCGCTCGATCCGGCCGGCACCGCCGCCGACCTGGGCTTCGCCGGCGTGTTCCCCAACTCACTCGACGCCGTCAGCGACCGCGACTTCGTGGCCGAGGGGCTCTTCGACCTGGCCCTGCTCGGCGTGCACCTGTCGCGCCTCGCCGAGGAGATCATCCTGTGGTCGACCGACGAGTTCGGCTTCCTCGGGCTGGCCGACGCCTACTCCACCGGATCGTCGATGCTCCCGCAGAAGAAGAACCCCGACATCGCCGAGCTCACCCGGGGCAAGACCGGCCGCCTCATCGGCAATCTCACCGGCCTGCTCGCCACCCTCAAGGCCCTCCCGCTCGCCTACAACCGCGACCTGCAGGAGGACAAGGAGCCGTTCTTCGACTCCCTCGACACCGTGGTGCTGGCCCTGTCGGCGATGACCGGCCTGCTCGCCTCGTCCACGTTCCGCCTCGACGCCATGGCCGAGGCGGCCGATGCGCCGACCTCGGCCGCCACCGACCTGGCCGAGCACCTGGTGGCGGGCGGCATGCCGTTCCGCGAGGCCCACGCCGTGGTCGGCACGCTCGTGCGCCAGAGCCTCGACGAGGGCATCGCCCTGCGCGAGCTGGTCGAGGCCTCGCCCGAGCTGGGCCCCGACGCCCTCTTCCTCCTCGACCGGGGCACCGCCGTGCGGCGCCGCACCACCCCCGGTGGCGCCGGGCCCGAGCCCGTCGCCGCCCAGCTGAGTGCCTTCGCCGACCGGCTCACCGCCGACCGCACCCGCTGGCAGGGATGAGAGGGCGCCGGCTGCGCCGGCCCTTCTACGCCCGCGACCCGCGGACGGTCGCCCCCGAGCTGCTCAACAAGGTCCTCGTCCACGACGGGCGGGCCGCCCGCATCGTGGAGGTCGAGGCCTACACCGGCGCCGACGACCCCGGCAGCCACGCCTTCCGGGGGCAGACCCCCCGCACCCGGGTGATGTTCGGCCCCGCCGGCCACCTGTACGTGTACTTCACCTACGGCATGCACTGGTGTGCCAATGCCGTCTGTGGCCGCGACGGCGAGCCCGGTGCCGTGCTGCTGCGGGCGGCGGCGCCACTGGAGGGCCTCGACGCCATGCGCCTGGCCCGCACCGCCGCCCGGCGGGAGCGCGACCTGTGCAACGGCCCCGCCAAGCTGTGCCAGGCGTTCGGGCTCGACGGGGCCCACGACGGCGCCGACCTGGTCGCCGCTGAACGGGGCGTCACCATCGTCGACGACGGCACGCCGCCGCCCTCCCGGCCCGGGGTGAGCACCCGCATCGGGCTCTCGGCCGGTGTCGAGCACCCCTGGCGGTGGTATGTACCCGACGATCCCAACGTCTCGTCCCGCCCGGCGCAGCCTCGCCGCCGTGGTCGACCCGACCGTGCCCCCGGAGCCTCCCGATGACCGAGCCCACCCTCGCCCGCCCCGCCCTGGTGGCGTCGTCCGACCTGGAACGCACGGAGGACCTCGCCCTGGTGGTCGAGGCCCTCGAGGCCTACGAGGCGGTCGATGCCGCCCAGGCCGAGGTGCGGTCCACCATGCTCGCCTTCGCCGGCGGGCACCCGGACGCCCTGTGGCGCACTTGTGAGGAGGGCCACTTCACCGGGTCGGCGCTCGTGGTCGACGCCGCGGCCGAGCGGGTGCTCGTGATGCTCCACACCAAGCTGCAGAAGTGGCTGCAGCCGGGAGGTCACCTCGACGGCGACGCCAACCTGGCGGCGTCGGCCCTGCGCGAGGCCTCGGAGGAGACGGGAATCGAGGGGCTGCAGGTCGTGGTCCCCGCCGTCGACCTCGACATCCACGAGGTCCGGCCTCCGTCCGAGCCGCCGCACCTCCACCTCGACATCCGGTTCGTGGTGCTGGCGCCCGCCGGGGCGACGGTGGTCGGGAACCACGAGTCCCAGGCCCTGCGGTGGGTCACGCCGTCGGAGCTCTCCGGCCTCGGTGCGGACGAGAGCCTGCACCGCCTCACCGACCGCGGGCTGGCCCTGGCCCGCCGGCTCGGGGGCCGGGAGGCGGGAGCGCCGGGGGAGGGCTAGGCCAGGTCCCCGGGGGTCATGCAGTTCTCCATCTCGTTGTACTTGGCGAAGAAGTCGATCGGCTCGGTGACCTGCCGCTTGTCCTTCTCCGACACGAAGAACCGTGCGTCGGGGTCGTCGGCCAGGGCCGCCACGTAGTTCTGGCGGTCGCCGAGGTAGGTCTGCCAGTCGCCCAGCCACTCCTGGGTCATGCGGCCGTCGTCGCCCTGGTCGGCGGCGGGGGCCACGGCCCTGAGGCGCACCAGCATGGTGTCGAGGTACCCGTTGGCCTGGGTGATGACCTCGGAGCGGGCACCGGCGTCGCGGGTCGCGTAGGCCGGGGGCAGCGCACCGATCTGGTTCGCCGTCTCGGTGCAGATCGACTGGAACTGCACCGCGTAGTCCTTGTTCGAGAGCAGCCCCGGGGGGTTCTTCTCGGTGGGCCCCCACAAGGCGTAGGCCCACAGGGCGGCGATGGCCACGGCCACCACCAGCGCCAGGATCCGGCCGGAGCGTCGCCCGAACGACATGGGCTCGGCGTCGTCGACGAGGCCGTCGGGCTCCGGGCCGGCCGGGCCGGAGGGCGAGACGGGGGCATCGGACATGGGGTCACTGTGGCCCGGCACGGCTGCGCCCGCCAGTCGGAGCGCCCGAACGGGCTGGACGGGGCGGGCCGGAGCGGGGAGAGTGACCGACCGTGAGCCTCGCCGACATCCTCGACGACCTGCAGGCCCGGGGCCTGCTCCACGACTCCACCGACCCGAGCGCGCTCCGCGAGCGCCTGGGTGAGGGGCCGGTCACGGTCTATGCGGGCTTCGACCCCACCGCAGACAGCCTCCATGTGGGCAACCTCGTGCCCCTTCTGCTGCTGCGCCGCTTCCAGGTGTTCGGCCACCGGCCCGTCGCCCTGGCCGGAGGGGCCACCGGCATGATCGGCGACCCCGGCGGGCGGTCCTCGGAGCGCAACCTGCTCGACCGCGACACCCTCGACCGCAACCTGGCGGCCATCAAGGGCCAGCTCGAGCGCCTCCTCGACTTCACCGACGGGCCCGGACAGGCCCGCCTGGTCGACAACCGGGACTGGACCGAGCCCATGGGCGTGCTCGAGTTCCTGCGTGACGTGGGCAAGCACGTCACGGTCAACACCATGTTGGCCAAGGAGTCGGTGAAGGCCCGGGTCGAGAGCGAGGCCGGCATCTCGTTCACGGAGTTCAGCTACATGCTCCTGCAGGCCAACGACTACCGGCACCTGTACGACACCATGGGCGTCGAGCTCCAGGTCGGCGGGTCCGACCAGTGGGGCAACATCACCGCCGGCATCGACCTGATCCGCCGTACGAGCGGTGGCCACGTCCATGGCCTCACGGTCCCGCTGGTGACCCGGGCCGACGGCCAGAAGTTCGGCAAGTCGGTCGACGGGGCGGTGTGGCTCTCCGCCGAGCGCACCACGCCCTACGCCTTCTACCAGTACTTCGTGAACGTCGACGACCGCGACGTCGAACGCTTCCTGCTGCAGTTGACGCTGCTGCCGGTGGCCGAGGTGGCCGAGGTCATGGCCCACCACGCCGAGGCCCCGGAGCGCCGGGCGGCCCAACAGGTGCTCGCCCGGGCCGTCACCGCCCTCGTGCACGGCGACGACGAGGCCGAACGGGCCGCGGGGGCCAGCCAGGGCTTCACCCGCGCCGCCGTCGACCTCGACGCAGGGGAGTGGGACGAGCTCGCCGCCAGCCTCCCGAACGTGCCCGTGGGGCCCGACGACCTCGGCCGGCCCCTGATCGACCTGCTGGTGGAGCACGACGGCCTGAAGTCCAAGAGCGAGGGGCGGCGCCTGGCGGAGCAGGGCGGGCTGTACCTCAACGACGAATCGGTGCCCGCCGACCGGGCGCTCACCGCCGACGACCTCGTCGAGGGCCGCTGGGCCATGGTGCGCAAGGGCAAGAAGCAGCGCTATGTCATCCGTCTGACGGAAGTTTGACGACGGCCTGACCAGGCGAATTGCATCCTGGTCCAGAACGGGTAGTGTTCATCGGCCCCGAAGAACTGCTTCTGCAGCTCCGAACGGGTGGGAGTGACAAGGGCCACTTCCCACTGGGTTGCACCAGTGTGAACGGCCTGCTAACTTCTCCCTTCCGCCACCACAGCCGGTCTGACCGGTTGGGTGGGTCCCCCCGGACGCAGCACGGAACGCACGGCTCCTCAGCACGATCGAGGGTCCCTCTGCCCCCGAGTTGCACAGTCCAGTGGGCCCCGCTAGGGTGGCTCTCCGCTCCGGAGAGCAGCTTCGCCTAGCGAAGTAGAGACCGGAGCAGAACGGTCCCAACCGCACGAGCCTCGCTCGTTGCAGGGGGGCCGGCACAGAGTGCGCCGAGTTCAGGCCTTGCCTTCTCGGTCCGGTGCTCCTTGAAAACGGAACAGAGGACGAAAAAGCCAGTGCGGGCGATCACCGCCACGGCGTCCACCCAAGCTTTGTGCTTCGGCGCAGGGTGGTCGTACGAGTCGTGATCGTTCACCTAGCAATTCCAGGTGTCAGTCCTAACCCGATTGACACCAATCTTCGAGATTCAGAGAGGAGAGCCCCTCTCTCTCGGACTTTTCAAAGCGATCGTGGTTCGCCCTTCGGGGTGGGCCGAGATCTTGACGGAGAGTTTGATCCTGGCTCAGGACGAACGCTGGCGGCGTGCCTAACACATGCAAGTCGAGCGGGATCCATCCAGTGGCAACACTGGGGAAGATCTAGCGGCGAACGGGTGAGTAACACGTGAGAAACTTGCCCCGGAGTTCGGGATAACTCGAGGAAACTCGAGCTAATACCGAATGCCCTCTTCTGATCGCATGGTCGGATGAGGAAAGATTTATCGCTCCGGGAGAGTCTCGCGGCCTATCAGCTAGTTGGCGGGGTAACGGCCCACCAAGGCATCGACGGGTAGCTGGTCTGAGAGGACGATCAGCCACACTGGGACTGAGACACGGCCCAGACTCCTACGGGAGGCAGCAGTGGGGAATCTTGCGCAATGGGCGAAAGCCTGACGCAGCAACGCCGCGTGCGGGATGAAGGCCTTCGGGTTGTAAACCGCTTTCAGCAGGGAAGAAATTGACGGTACCTGCAGAAGAAGCCCCGGCCAACTACGTGCCAGCAGCCGCGGTAACACGTAGGGGGCGAGCGTTGTCCGGATTTATTGGGCGTAAAGAGCTCGTAGGCGGTTCACTAAGTCGGGTGTGAAACCTCCAGGCTCAACCTGGAGACGCCACCTGATACTGGTGTGACTAGAGTCCGGTAGGGGAGTGTGGAACTCCTGGTGTAGCGGTGAAATGCGCAGATATCAGGAAGAACACCAGCGGCGAAGGCGGCACTCTGGGCCGGTACTGACGCTGAGGAGCGAAAGCGTGGGTAGCAAACAGGATTAGATACCCTGGTAGTCCACGCCGTAAACGTTGGGCACTAGGTGTGGGTCTCAACCAACGAGATCCGTGCCGCAGCTAACGCATTAAGTGCCCCGCCTGGGGAGTACGGCCGCAAGGCTAAAACTCAAAGGAATTGACGGGGGCCCGCACAAGCGGCGGAGCATGTTGCTTAATTCGAGGCAACGCGAAGAACCTTACCTGGGTTTGACATTCTGGGAAAAGCCGTAGAGATACGGTGTCCGAAAGGGTCCAGAACAGGTGGTGCATGGCTGTCGTCAGCTCGTGTCGTGAGATGTTGGGTTAAGTCCCGCAACGAGCGCAACCCTTGTCCTATGTTGCCAGCACGTAATGGTGGGGACTCGTAGGAGACTGCCGGGGTCAACTCGGAGGAAGGTGGGGACGACGTCAAGTCATCATGCCCCTTATGTCCAGGGCTGCAAACATGCTACAATGGCTGGTACAAAGGGCTGCTATACCGCGAGGTGGAGCGAATCCCAAAAAGCCAGTCTCAGTTCGGATTGGAGTCTGCAACTCGACTCCATGAAGTCGGAGTCGCTAGTAATCCCGGATCAGCAACGCCGGGGTGAATACGTTCCCGGGCCTTGTACACACCGCCCGTCACACCACGAAAGTCGGCAACACCCGAAGCCAGTGGCCTAACCCCTTGTGGGAAGGAGCTGTCGAAGGTGGGGTTGGCGATTGGGGTGAAGTCGTAACAAGGTAGCCGTACCGGAAGGTGCGGCTGGATCACCTCCTTTCTAAGGAGTCCAGCTCGCAAGAGCACCTCTCACGATCGTTCGACCATCAGGTCGGACCGCTGAGATGGATTCCCAGTTGGTGCACTGGCTATTCGGCAGCACGATGCCGACGTCGGATGGAGCTCTCGGGCTCTCCGCCGTCGACGGACTGGTGCCGTCGCCCTCTGTTCCGTTTTGAGGGAGTGCGCAAGCACTCGCTCTTCTCGGCGATCAACGCCCCTCCAGAAGCCTCGAGCTCAGCTCGGTGGACGGGGGAGAGCGCATCGCCGGCCCGTCGCCCAGGCCTCACCGGCCGACGACACAGGCGCCCCTTGAGAATTGCATAGCGAGCACGAGCATCTTTGTTCTTCCAAGCTACAAAGAGCCAACGGTGGATGCCTTGGCGTCAACTACCGATGAAGGACGTGTCTGGCTGCGAAAAGCCACGGGGAGCTGCCTAGAAAGCTTTGATCCGTGGATGTCCGAATGGGGAAACCCAGCACCCGTCATGGGGTGTTACTCCCGCCTGAACACATAGGGCGGGTAGAGGGAACCGGGTGAATTGAAACATCTAAGTAACCCGAGGAAAAGAAAGCAACAGCGACTCCCTGAGTAGCGGCGAGCGAAACGGGATCAGCCTAAACCGTACTGGTGTCAAAGCCTGATGGCGTTGCCTGTACGGGGTCGTGGGACCTAGGAGGAGAAGCATCAGATTCTCCACGGAGTTACAAAGTGTCGGTGTAGTGGAAGCGTTCTGGAACGTCGCGCCACAGCAGGTAAGAGCCCTGTACACGAAACACCGCCACCTCCGCTTGGTGTTCCCAAGTAGCGCCGGGACCGTGAAAACTGGCGTGAATCTGCGAAGACCACTTCGTAAGGCTAAGTATATGTTGACGACCGATAGTGCACGAGTACCGTGAGGGAAAGGTGAAAAGTACCCCGGGAGGGGAGTGAAATAGTACCTGAAACCGTTGGTTTACAATCAGTCAAAGTGTCGTTATCCCTTTTGGGATAGCCACGATGGCGTGCCTTTTGAAGAATGAGCCAACGAGTTACGGTGTGTGGCGAGGTTAACCCGTGAGGGGGAGCCGGAGCGAAAGCGAGTCTTAATAGGGCGTCATAGTCGCATGCTGTAGACCCGAAGCCGAGTGATCTACCCATGGGCAGGCTGAAGCGGGGGTAAGACCCCGTGGAGGGCCGAACCCACCATGGTTGAAAACATGGGGGATGACCTGTGGGTAGGGGTGAAAGGCCAAGCAAACTCGGTGATAGCTGGTTCTCCGCGAAATGCATTTAGGTGCAGCGTCACGTGTTCAGTTATGGAGGTAGAGCACTGAATGGGCTAGGGGCCCCACAAGGTTACCGAACCCAATCAAACTCCGAATACCATAACTCCAGAGCGTGGCAGTGAGACCATGGGGGATGAGCTTCATGGTCGAGAGGGAAACAGCCCAGACCGCCGGCTAAGGCCCCAAATTCTGGACTAAGTGGTAAACGATGTGGGACTGCACAGACAGCCAGGAGGTTGGCTCAGAAGCAGCCATCCTTGAAAGAGTGCGTAACAGCTCACTGGTCGAGTGGTCCTGCGCGGACAATGTAACGGGGCTCAAGTCCAGAGCCGAAGCCGCGGATTCGTCGTAAGACGAGTGGTAGCGGAGCGTCGATCTCGGAGTGAAGCGGCGGGGTGACCCGTCGTGGACCGTGGTCGAGTGAGAATGTTGGCATGAGTAGCGAAAGAGGGGTGAGAAACCCCTCCGCCGAATGACCAAGGGTTCCTGGGGAAGGCTAATCCGCCCAGGGTAAGTCGGGAGCTAAGGCGAGGCCGAGAGGCGTAGTCGATGCACAACAGGTTGATATTCCTGTACCGATGTACACGCGCCCATACCAATCCATTGTCGCTAAGGGGCTGTCACCTTCGGGTGGCGAACCGACCCACGATGAGGCGGTAAGCAATGAGGGGACGCAGGAAGGTAGATGAACCCAGGCGCTGGTTGACCTGGGGTAAGTGTGTAGGGAGAGGACCAGGCAAATCCGGGCCTCACAAATCCTGAGACACGACGCCGAGCCGATTCAGGCGAAGTCATTAATCCTATGCTGCCGAGAAAAGCCTCTAGCGAGCTTGTACGTCGCCCGTACCCCAAACCGACACAGGTGGTCAGGTAGAGAATACCAAGGCGATCGGGAGAACTGTGGTTAAGGAACTCGGCAAAATGCCTCCGTAACTTCGGGAGAAGGAGGACCCCATTAGGGTGACGGACCTCGCGTCCTGAGCTCGAAGGGGTGGCACAGACCAGGGGAAAGCGACTGTTTACTAAAAACACAGCAGCGTGCGAAGTCCTAAGACGATGTATACGCTGTGACGCCTGCCCGGTGCTGGAAGGTTACGGGGAAAGGTTAGCCTTCGGGCGAAGCTTTGAACCTAAGCCCCAGTAAACGGCGGCCGTAACTATAACGGTCCTAAGGTAGCGAAATTCCTTGTCGGGTAAGTTCCGACCTGCACGAATGGCGTAACGACTTTCCTACTGTCTCAACCACAGACCCGGCGAAATTGAAGTACGAGTAAAGATGCTCGTTAGCTGCAGAAGGACGGAAAGACCCCGTGGACCTTTACTACAACTTGATGTTGGGCTTTGGTATGTGTTGTGTAGGATAGGTGGGAGACTTGGAAGCATTGGCGCCAGCCAGTGTGGAGTCAACCTTGAAATACCACCCTGCACATGCTGGGGCTCTAACCCACGCCCGTTATCCGGGTGGGGAACAGCGTCAGGCGGGTAGTTTGACTGGGGCGGTCGCCTCCTAAAGAGTAACGGAGGCGCCCAAAGGTTCCCTCAGCCTGGTTGGCAATCAGGCGTCGAGTGCAATGGCACAAGGGAGCTTGACTGCGAGACCTACAAGTCAAGCAGGTGCGAAAGCAGGGCATAGTGATCCGGCGGTTGCGTGTGGAAGCGCCGTCGCTCAACGGATAAAAGGTACCCCGGGGATAACAGGCTCATCTTCCCCAAGAGTCCATATCGACGGGAAGGTTTGGCACCTCGATGTCGGCTCATCGCATCCTGGGGCTGAAGCAGGTCCCAAGGGTTGGGCTGTTCGCCCATTAAAGCGGTACGCGAGCTGGGTTTAGAACGTCGTGAGACAGTTCGGTCCCTATCCTCTGCAGCCGTAGGAGATTTGAGGAAAGCTGTCCCTAGTACGAGAGGACCGGGATGGACGTAGCTCTAGTGTGCCAGTTGTCCTGCCAAGGGCATGGCTGGTTGGCTACCTACGGAAGGGATAAGCGCTGAAAGCATCTAAGTGCGAAGCCCGTTCCAAGATGAGATCTCCCACAGGGTTAACCTGGTAAGGCCCGTGGTAGACCACCACGTTGATAGGCCGGAGGTGTACGCGTGGTAACACGTTCAGCCGACCGGTACTAATCGGCCGAGGGCTTGGATTGACAATGATGTTCGTGCTCGCTGTGGAGTTCTCGAGAGGGGACGGCTGCCATCTCTGATGGCGCCACTCTCTTGACAAAGATTTCGGTGGCCATAGCGGTGGGGTCACACCCGTTCCCATTCCGAACACGGAAGTTAAGCCCACCAGCGCCGATGGTACTTGGGGAGAGATCCCCTGGGAGAGTAGGACGCCGCCGGATTTCTCAGTAAGGAGGGGCCCCGAAAGGGGCCCTTTCTTCGTTTTCGCCCCGGGCCCCCGTCCGTGGGCATGCCCTCCTGCCGATAGGTTGTTCCGCATGGCCCGTCCTGATTCCTCTGGTTCCTCGCGCCCCCGTGGGGGCCGCCCTTCCGCCTCGGGCGGTCGCAGCGGCGCGCCCGGGCGTAGCTCCGGTTCCAGCGGTTCGGGCGGCAAGGGCCGCCCGGGTTCCTCGTCCGGCGCCGGCGGCTCCGGTCGTCCGGCGAGCCGCGGCGGGAGCTCGAGCTCCGGGTCGGGCCGTCCGAGTGGTGGCTCCGGCACCGGTCGCCCCTCTGGTCGCGGTCCCGGCGGCAGCACCCGTTCGGGCCCGCCCTCGCGGGGCTCCTCGAGCAGCACCGGTCGTTCGGGCTCCTCGGGCCGATCGTCATCCGCCGGCGGTCGCTACGACCGTGACGAGCGTGACGACCGGGATCGTCCGGCTCGGACCACCGCCGATCGCTACAAGAAGAAGGACGACAGGGCCGGCTCGGGTCGGCCTTCGGGGCCGTCGCGTAGCTCGTCGTCGAGCTCCGGCCGCTACGAGCGTGACGACCGGGGTGGCTCGGGCCGCTCGGGTGCGCCGCGATCCTCGGCCCCGGGTCGCTCCGGCATCGCCCGTGACGGCGCCGACGACCGCGCCTCGCGGCGCAGTGCCCCTCGGGGCGGCAACGCCGGTCAGCGCCAGGGGAGCGGTCGGGCCTGGGACGACGAGCCCGCCATCGACACGCCCAAGAGCTGGGGCGGCGTCGCCCGTCGCGGCGCCGGAGCCGCCACCGGCCGCCGCGTCGCCGGCGCCTCGAGGGCGTGGCGCGATGCCGTCGAGGCCTCGCAACCCAACCGGGCCCCCACCTCGGCCCGCCGAGCCGCTCCGCCCAAGGACGCCAAGGCGGCCGAGGCCGCCGACGTCGAGCGCCGGGCCGCCCGCGACGCCCGGGCCGCCGAGGACTGGGTGATGGTCGAGGAGGTGCGCGACGAAGCCGCCTCGGCGGTGAAGCGCGCCTCGTCGTCCCGCCGGCGCCCGTCGGCCGACCCGGCCCCCCTCGACCTGGCCGAGGAGGTCAAGGCGCAGCTGGCCAAGGCCGTCGGCAACGCCCGCAGCGAGCGCGTCGAGCGCCGCCTCGGGGAAGCGGCCGACCACTTCGAGAACGACCGCTACGGCGACGCCGCCCGCATCCTGAAGAAGCTCTCCGACGAGGCCCCCACGGTGCCGGCGGTGCGCGAGCTCTACGGGCTCACGCTGTACCGCAAGGAGAACTGGACCCAGGCCGCGCGCGAGCTCGAGGCCTTCCGGCTCCTGTCGGGCTCCACCGAGCAGCACCCGGTGCTGGCCGACTGCTACCGGGCGCTGCGCCAGTGGCCCCAGGTCGAGGATCTCTGGAACGAGCTGCGCGAGGCGTCCCCGGACGCCGAGCTGGTCACCGAGGGCCGCATCGTCATGGCCGGCTCGTTGGCCGACCGCGACCGCGTCGTCGACGCCATCCGCCTCCTCCAGGCCGGATGGTCCTTCCCGAAGCGGCCGCGGCCCCACCACCTGCGGCGGGCCTACACGCTGGCCGACCTCTACGAGCGGGCGGGCGAGGTGCCCCGGGCGCGCGACCTCTTCCAGCGCATCCGCACCGCCGACCCGGACTTCGCCGACGTCGGCGACCGGCTCCGCAGCCTGCGCTGACACGCCCGGTCGGGCCCGCCTGTCACACCCCCTCCGTAGGGTGGTCCCCGGTGGCCTCGGCCGCCGACCTTCCCCCACACGACCGAGCGGCCGCGCCCTGCCTGCGGCCGCCGAGTGGGGGAGGCCCCATGCCCACGACCCGAACGTCCGTCCCCGTCCCGCCCGCCGGCACCAACCTGGTGGTGCTGCGAGGGGTGCTCAGCCGAGACCCCGAGGCGCGTCAGCTCCCGTCCGGTGGCGCCCTCGTCGCCTACGACGTCACCGTCCGCCCCGATCCCGCGGCCGGCGACGCCCCGAGGGCCGAGTCGGTTCCCGTCGCCTGGTTCGACCCGCCCGCCGCGGCGACCGCCATGGCCGCCGGCGACGACGTCGTCGTGGTCGGCCGGGTCCGGCGCCGCTTCTTCCGGGCGGGTGGCGCCACCGCCAGCCGCACCGAGGTCGTGGCGACGCGGGTGGTGCCCGCCCGGGCCCCGGCGAAGGTGCGGGCGGCGCTGGCCGCAGCCCTCACCGGCCTCGAGGCCACGGGCTAGGTCTTCCGGCCCCCGTCGCTGGTGCCGTCCGGCTTCTGACTGGCGCGCGGCCGAGGGCGTAGGCTCGCGCAGACCCAAGGGATCAGGTGCCGGTGCGCACCTGTGCGATCGAGGAGTGGCATGACCGACATCCAGGGGCTGCTCGGCAACGACGCCGACGACCTGCTCACCTACACCTGCAAGGGCATCACGGCCGACCAGCTCACCCTCCCGGGTGGTGACATCGTCGATCGGGTCTACGCCCAGAGCGACCGCTCCCCGCAGGTCCTGCGGAACCTGCAGGCGATGTTCGGCCACGGACGCCTCGCCGACACCGGCTACGTCTCGATCCTCCCGGTCGACCAGGGCATCGAGCACTCGGCCGCCGCGTCGTTCGCGCCGAACCCGGCCTACTTCGACCCGAAGAACATCATCGAGCTCGCCATCGAGGGCGGCTGCAACGCGGTGGCCACCACCTTCGGCGTGCTCGGGATGATGTCGCGCTCGTACGCGCACAAGATCCCCTTCATCGCCAAGATCAACCACAACGAGTTGATGACCTACCCGAACGAGTACGACCAGATCATGTTCGGCTCGGTCGAGGAGGCCTACGACCTCGGCGCCGCCGGCGTCGGCGCCACCATCTACTTCGGCTCGCCCGAGTCGCACCGCCAGATCATCGAGGTGGCCGAGGCCTTCCACACGGCCCACCAGCTCGGCATGTTCACGGTGCTGTGGTGCTACCTGCGCAACAACGCCTTCAAGGTCGACGGCGTCGACTACCACGACTCGGCCGACCTCACCGCCCAGGCCAACCACCTCGGCGTCACCATCGAGGCCGACATCATCAAGCAGAAGCTGCCCACCAAGAACGGCGGCTACAACGCGCTGTCGGGCTACGGCAAGACCTCGAAGCTGGTCTACGGCGACCTCGTCGCCGACAACCCGATCGACTACGCCCGCTGGCAGGTCGCCAACTGCTACATGGGCCGCATCGGCCTCATCAACTCCGGCGGCGAGTCCAAGGGCGAGTCCGACATGGCCGACGCCGTGCGCACCGCCGTCGTCAACAAGCGTGCCGGTGGCACGGGCCTGATCTCGGGCCGCAAGGCGTTCCAGCGCCCGATGGCCGAGGGCATCGAGCTCCTCAACGCCATCCAGGACGTCTACCTCGACGACTCGGTCACCATCGCCTGACACCGCTGGTGGGAGGGCCGACCGGCCCTCCCACCCGGTCGGTCGCGGAGGCGATACCGTGACCGACGTCTCTGACCGGTAGGGGCAGCGCGGTCTGATCAGCGCGGCCCCGCGGTCGATTCACACCCGCGACGCGCGCGTTGCGGACGCCCTCAACCAGACACGACGCTCACGCGCCGGGACAGCGAAACAAAGGGGTTTGCATGTCCACCACGGCCGATCCAACAGTGGTGCCCGAGTCACTCGACCGGGTCATCATCCGCTTCGCCGGAGACTCCGGCGACGGCATGCAGCTCACGGGTGATCGCTTCACCAGTGCCAGCGCCATGTTCGGCAACGACCTGGTCACGCTGCCGGAGTACCCCGCCGAGATCCGGGCCCCTGCGGGCACCGTGGCCGGCGTCTCCGCCTTCCAGGTCCACATCTCCGACCACGACATCACCACCCCGGGCGACGCCCCGAACGTGCTGGTGGCGATGAACCCGGCGGCGTTGCTCTCGGAGCTCTCGAAGCTCGAGCCGGGCGCCACGGTGATCATCAACGTCGACGCCTTCGACGAGCGGTCGCTGGCCAAGGCCGGCTACCCCGAGGGTCACAACCCCCTCACCGACGGCGACCTCAAGGGCTTCAACGCCTACGAGATCCCGATGACCTCGCTCACCAAGCAGGCGTGCGAGCCGCTTGGGTGTGAAGCCGCGCGACGCCGAGCGCTCGAAGAACCTCTTCGCCCTCGGCCTCATCTCGTGGATGTACACCCGCCCCGAGCAGGTCACCATCGACTGGATCAACGAGAAGTTCGGCTCGAAGCCGGCGGTGCGCGACGCCAACCTCGCCGCCTTCCGGGCCGGGCACGCCTTCGGCGAGACCGCCGAGCTGTTCGACCACCCCTACACGGTCCAGCCCTACGAGAAGCCCGCCGGCGTCTACACCTCGATCAGCGGCAACACCGCCACCGCCTGGGGCCTCGTGGCCGCCTCGCAGCTGGCCGAAGCTGCCGTTGTTCCTCGGCTCGTACCCCATCACCCCGGCATCCGACATCCTCCACGAGCTGTCGAAGCACAAGAACTTCGGCGTGCGCACGATGCAGGCCGAGGACGAGATCGCCGGCATCGGTGCGGCCCTCGGCGCCGCCTACGGCGGGCACCTGGCGGTCACCACCACCTCGGGCCCCGGCGTGGCGCTCAAGTCCGAGACCATCGGCCTCGCCATCAGCCTCGAGCTGCCGCTGCTCATCATCGACGTGCAGCGCGGCGGGCCCTCCACCGGCCTCCCGACCAAGACCGAGCAGTCCGACCTGCTGCTGGCCATGTACGGCCACCACGGCGAGTCGCCCCTGCCGATCGTGTCGGCGTCGACCCCGTCGGGGTGCTTCTACGCCGCCATCGAGGCCGCTCGCATCGCCCTGAAGTACCGCACGCCGGTCTTCCTGCTCACCGACGGCTACCTGGCCAACGGCGCCGAGCCGTGGCTGATCCCCGACGTGTCGACCCTGCCCGACATCTCGGTGTCGTTCACGACCGAGATGAACCACGTCGACGACGACGGCACGCCGTCGCTGTGGCCCTACCTCCGCGATCCCGAGACGCTCGCTCGCCCGTGGGTCCTTCCCGGCACCCCCGGCCTCGAGCACCGCATCGGCGGCATCGAGAAGGAGGACGGCAGGGGCAACATCTCCTACGTCCCCGAGAACCACGAGCGCATGGTCCACCTCCGCGCCGAGAAGATCGCGGGCATCGCCAACGACATCCCGGCAGCCGAGGTCGTCGGCGACGTCGACGACGCCGAGATCCTCATCGTGGGCTGGGGCTCCACCTGGGGCGCCATCAACGGCGCCATGGAGCGGGTGCAGGCCGACGGCCGCAAGGTCGCCCACGTGCACCTCACCCACCTCAACCCGTTCCCCGCCAACCTCGGCGAGGTCCTGCACCGGTACCCGAAGGTCGTGGTGCCGGAGATGAACATGGGCCAGCTCAGCCGCCTGCTGCGGGCCGAGTACCTGGTCGACGCCAAGTCCGTGAGCAAGGTGAAGGGCCTGCCCTTCACCGCCGGCGAGCTCGAAGCCGCGATCCTGGGGGTCCTCGATGACTGACACCACCATCCCGATCACCACCCGCAAGGACTGGACCTCCGACCAGGAGCCCCGCTGGTGCCCTGGCTGCGGTGACTACACCATCCTCGCCGCCGTGCAGACGCTCATGCCCGAGCTGGGCGTGCGGCGCGAGAAGACGGTCTTCGTCTCCGGCATCGGCTGCGCCGCCCGCTTCCCGTACTACATGGACACCTACGGGGTGCACACGATCCACGGCCGCGCTCCGGCGTTCGCCACCGGGCTCGCCGTGGCCCGCCCCGACCTCGACATCTGGGTCATCGGCGGCGACGGCGACATGCTGTCGATCGGCGGCAACCACCTGATCCACGCCCTGCGCCGCAACGTCGATCTGACGATCCTGATGTTCAACAACCAGATCTACGGTCTGACCAAGGGCCAGTACTCGCCCACCAGCGAGGTCGGCAAGGTCACCAAGTCGACCCCGCTCGGCTCGCTCGACCACCCGTTCAACCCGATCAGCGTCGCCATCGGGGCCGAGGCCACCTTCGTGGCCCGCACCCACGACATGGACCGCAAGCACATGCAGGCCGTGCTCACCGCGGCCCACGCCCACAAGGGCGCGGCGTTCGTCGAGATCTTCCAGAACTGCAACGTCTTCAACGACGGTGCGTTCGAGGGGGTCACGGGCAAGGCCAACCGCGACTCCATGCTGATCCCGCTGGTGCACGGCGAGCCCGTCCGGTTCGGTGCCGAGAGCGAGAAGGGCGTGATGATGGGCAACGACGGCCGCGTCCGCATCGTCGACGTGGCCGAGGTCGGCGAGGCCAACCTGCTGGTCCACGACGAGACCGACGCCGGCCTCGCCTTCCAGCTCTCGCGCCTCAGCCACGGCCCCTACGAGCCCACGCCGATCGGCGTGTTCCGCAGCGTCGACCGGCCGGAGTACGCCGAGATGGTGGGGGAGCAGCTGATCGCCTCCAATGACGCCAAGGGCCCGGGCGACCTCCAGTCCCTGCTCTACTCCGGCGCCACCTGGACCGTCGAGTAGGTCTTTTCCGGTTCGGCCGGTCGCCTCGGGAGGCGGCCGGTCACGGTGCACCAGCCCGTTCCGCCACGGTCGGCTCCGCACATCGGTGAGGGGCCGACCGTTGCGCGTGTGGCGGAGCCGCCCACAGGTCGGACCGGTCTGGCACACCGCACCCGGACGCCTGAGGGGGCGACAGGCCTCGCTCGGCTCGGGCTCGATGGTCCGGGTGGCGCTCTCTCGGGCGGGGACCTCTGGTTGCCCGGGACCTGTCACATGGGCGATCAGCCTTTTGGGCTGGTCGTTGTTCAGTGGAGGTCGCGGAAGATGAGGCCGGTTCGGGGTTTGGGGAAGAAGAAGGTGGACTTGGGGGGCATGCGTTCGCCGCCGTGGGCGATGTCGAGGATCTGGGTGACGGTGACGGGGCGGAGGAGGACGCCGGCCTGGGCCTCGCCCTTGGCGACGGCGTTGCGGATGTGGTCGACACCGTGCTGGTAGACGACCGACACGCCGTCGAGTGACGCCAGGGCCACGTCGAGGCGGCTGGAGTCGAGGTCGCGGGCCTCGCCCATGGCCTCGGGCCGGGGGCGCAGCAGCCAGGTGTCGGTGGCGGTGACGAGCCCGAGGGCCCCCTCCGCCTGGAGGCGGCGCACCGTGCCGGTGCCGGTGATCTCGAAGGGCTCGACGGTGAAGAACGGCTCGAGGGCGGCGACCAGGTCGAGGTCGTCGGGAAGGCCCGAGAGGAGGCGGTGGATCGGCCCGACGTTGAGCTCGTCGTCGACCAGTTCCACCACGAAGCACATCACGGCCTCGGCCCCGCCGGCGGTGCCGTCGGTGGAGGCGGCCCGGCGCTCGTCGCGGTAGGCGAGCGAGGTCTCGTAGCGGTGGTGGCCGTCGGCGATCACGATGGGCTCGGCGCTGATGGCGGCGGCGATGGCCTCGACCCGGGCGGGGTCGGAGATCCGCCACACCGTGTGCACCACGCCGTCGGCCTCGAAGTGGGCGAGGGGACGGTCGTCGCACTCGAGCAGCTCGGTGAGCCCGGCGGCGGGCGAGAGGCCCCACACCGGCGACAGGTTGGCGACGGTCGACCGGAGCAGATCGAGGCGGTCGCTCTTGGCCTTCGGGGTCGTGAACTCGTGGGGGAGGATGCCGCCCTCGCCGGGCCGGCTCAGCTCCATGGCCCCGATGACGCCGGTGGTGTGGCGCACCACGCCGTCCTCGTCGGGGGCCTCCATCCGGTACACGGTGAACGAGGGCTCGTCGTCGTCGACCAGCAGGTTCTCGTGGCGCCACATGCGGAACAGGGCCGCGGCCGTGGCGTACGGGTCGGACATCGGGTCGGTGGGATCGGGCAGCGGCAGGTCGATCCGCACCACGTTCTGGGGGGCCTCTTCGAGGAGGGCCTCCCGCTCGTCGGGGCTGATGACGTCGTACGGCGGGGCGGTCACCCGGGCCGGGTCGAGATGGTGGACGTCGTAGCGGATCCCACGGAAGGGCTCGAAGCGAGGCACGGCACAGTCCTAGCAGATCCCTCGGAAACGCCCCGCTGAACCCCGGATGACGCGGGTGGTGGGGTCGATGGTGGGCAGGTGGGAGACTCCGGGCCATGGCCTGGGCGCTCGACCTCGACGGAGTGGTGTGGTTGGGGAAGACCCCCATCCCCGGCTCGGCCGAGGCCATCGCCCGGCTGCGCGCCGCGGGGGAGCGCGTCGCCTTCGTGACCAACAACTCCTTCGGCCGGCGCTCGCAGGTGGCCGAGCGACTCCGCGCCCACGGCATCGACCCCGGCGACGACATCGTCACCTCCGCGGTGGTGGCCGCCGGGATGGTGCAGCCCGGCGAGCGGGCCCTCGTGTGCGGGGGCCCCGGCATCGTCGAGGAGCTCACCCTCCGAGGGGTCGAGGTGGTCGACGCCAGCGCCCCCGAGGCCACCGGGGGGCCGTTCGACGTCGTGGTCGTGGGCTACCACCCGACCTTCGACTACCAGCGCATGGACACCGCCTCGGCCGCGGTCCGGGCCGGGGCCCGGCTGCTCGCCACCAACGACGACGCCACCTACCCGATGGACACCGGCATCAAGCCGGGGGGAGGGGCCATCCTCGCCTCGATCGTCACCGCCGCGGGCGTCACGCCCGAGGTCGCGGGCAAGCCCCACGAGCCGGCCGCCGCGCTCGTGCGGAAGCGCCTCGGCCCCGACGGCGTGATGGTGGGCGACCGGCCCGACACCGACGGCCGGTTCGCCGTGGCCCTGGGCTACCGCTTCGGCCTGGTGCTGAGCGGCGTCACCACCGAGGCCGACCTCCCCACCGACCCGCCGGCCGACCTCACGGCCGTCGACCTGGCCACCCTGGTGGCCGACGTGCTCGGGTCGTGAGGTCGTGAGCACCCGGCGGCGCCTCGACGCCGAGCTGGTGCGCCGGGGGCTGGCCGAGAGCCGGGAGCGGGCCCAGGCCGACATCGCGGCCGGGCGGGTGACGGTGGGCGGGGCGCCCGCCACCAAGGCCGCCCGCCAGGTCGGTCCCGGTGAGGCCATCGTCGTGCACGGACCGCCGCCCCGCTGGGTGAGCCGGGCCGGGGCCAAGCTCGAGGGCGCGGTCGAGCACTTCGACCTCGGGCCGTTCCTCGACGGCGCCCGGGTGCTCGACTGCGGCGCCTCGACCGGCGGCTTCACCGACTGTGCCCTCCAGCACGGCGCCGCCGAGGTCGTGGCCGTCGACGTGGGCCACAACCAGCTCCACGAGCGGCTGCGGGCCCACCCCCGGGTGCGCAACGTCGAGCGCACCAACCTGCGCACGCTCGACCCCGCGGTGGTCGGCGAGCCGGTCGACGTGATCGTCGGCGACCTGTCGTTCATCTCGCTGGCGCTCGTGCTGCGGCCGGTGTTCGCGGTGGCCCACCCGGGCGCCGTCTACGCCTTCCTGGTGAAGCCCCAGTTCGAGGCGGGTCGGGCCGAGGTGGCCAAGGGGCGCGGCATCGTGACCGACCCGGTGGTGTGGCGCCGCGTGCTCGACGAGGTCTGCACCGCGCTCTCGGAGCGGGGAGCGACCATCATGGGGGCAATGGTGTCGCCCATCACCGGTTCCGACGGCAACGTGGAGTTCGTGGTGGTCGGGCGCGCCCCGGTGCCGCCGACGCCATCTCGGGCCGGTCCGCCCTCGTCGGCGACGCCCTCGCGGTGCACCTCGACGCGGTCGTCGCCGAGATCGCACCCCCGCCCGCGGTCGACCCGGAGGACGACGCCTGATGGCGCGCATCGCCCTCGTCGTCCACCACGACCGTCCCGAGGCCGGCGCGGTGGCGGTCGACCTCGCCGACTGGCTGCTCTCGCTCGGCCACACCGTCTGCCTCCCCGAGGTCGATGCCGAACGGGTGGGCCGGGCCGACCTCGGCGTGCTCGAGCGCGACCTCAGCGCCGGCCTCGACGTGGCCGTCAGCCTCGGCGGCGACGGCACGATGCTGCGAACGGTCGCGCTGGTGGCGGAGGACGACGTGCCGGTGATCGGCGTGAACTTCGGCCAGCTCGGCTACCTCACCGACGTCGAGCCCGAGGGGGCCCGGCTGGCCCTCGAGCGGTTCCTCGCCGGGGACCACACGGTCGAGGAGCGCATGCTCCTCGCCATCGACGTCACCTCCGCCTCGATCGCCGACGGCGACGGCCACGTCGTGGCCCTCAACGAGGCGGTGCTCGAGAAGACGGCCTCGGGCCACACCGTGCGCCTCGACGTCGACCTCGACGGCACCCGCTTCACGCCGTACGCGGCCGACGGCCTCATCGTCGCCACCCCCACCGGCTCCACCGCCTACGCCTTCTCGGCCCGGGGGCCCATCGTCGACCCCACCCTGCGGGCGATGCTGCTCACCCCGGTCTCGCCCCACATGCTCTTCGACCGCACGCTGGTGCTCGACGACGACGCCGAGATCTGCCTCACCGTCTCCGGCCACCGCCCTGCCGCGCTCGTCGTCGACGGCCGAGGCCTCGGTGAGCTCCAGCCCGGCGACATCGTGCGCTGCCGGGCCGCCGGGCACGTGGCCCGCCTCGTCGTGTTCGGGCCCCGTGACTTCCACGCCATCCTGAAGGCCAAGTTCGGATTGGCGGACCGGTAGTCCGGTGCTGACCGAGCTGCGCGTCCGCGACCTCGGCGTCATCGCCGAGCTGGCGCTGGTGCTCGGCCCCGGCATGACCGCGGTGACCGGCGAGACAGGTGCGGGCAAGACACTGGTCGTCACCGCGATCGAGCTGCTGGTCGGGGGCAAGGCCGACCCCGGCATGGTGCGCCCCGGCGCCACCGAGGCGGTGGTCGAAGGCCGGTTCGTCGTCGGCGACGACGAGGTCGTGCTGCGCCGGGTCGTGCCCGCGTCCGGCCGGTCGCGGGGCTACGTCGACGGGCACCTGGCCACCCTCGCCGAGCTCGGCGAGCGCGGCGCCTCGCTGGTCGACCTCCACGGGCAGCACGACCACCAGTCGCTGCTCACCCCGGCTGTGCAACGCCGGGCCCTCGACCGCTTCGGCGGCATCGACCTCGAGCCGCTGCGCACGGCCCGCAAGGAGCTGGCGGGCATCGAGGAGAGGCTGGCCGCCCTCGGTGGCGACGAGCGCGAGCGGGCGCGGGAGATCGACCTCCTCCGCTTCCAGGTCGACGAGCTGGCCGCCGCCGCCCTCACCGACGGCGACGAGGACGAGCGCCTGCGTGAGGAGGCCGAGGTCCTCGCCGACGCCACCGGCCACCGTGAGGCCGCCGAGGTCGCCGTCGAGGCCCTGACGGGGGAGGGGAGCGCCGCCGACGCGGTGGCCGTCGCCCTCGCCGCCCTCGACGGTCGTTCGCCGTTCGCCGAGGCCGCCGCCCGGCTCCACGGGGTCGCGGCCGAGCTGGCCGACGTCGCCGCCGACGTCCGTCACCGGGGCGAGGTCATCGAGGGCGATCCCGAGCGCCAGGCCGAGGTCGGGGCCCGTCGCCAGCTGCTCCAGGAGCTGCGCCGCAAGTACGGCGAGTCGCTGGCCGAGGTGATCGAGTGGCGAGACGCCGCCGAGCAGCGCCTGGCCGAGCTCGAGGGGCGCGACGTCGTCGCCGCCGCTCTCGACGCCGAGCGCTCGGCCGCCCGGGTCGAGCTCGCCCGCCTCGAGGGTGAGGTCGCCGCCGCCCGGGCTGTGGCCGCCGGCCCTCTCGGCGAGGCGGTGGAGGCCCAGCTGCCCGACCTGGCCCTGCCCAAGGCCCGCCTGGAGGTCGAGGTCACCGGCGCCGCCGGCCACGACGTCGTGTTCCGCTTCGCCGCCAACCCGGGCATGGGGCTCCAGCCCCTGGCGAAGGTGGCATCGGGGGGCGAGCTCGCCCGGGCCATGCTCGCCCTGCGGCTGGTGCTCACCGAGGGCCCGCCGGTCCTGGTGTTCGACGAGGTCGACGCCGGCATCGGTGGCGCTGCCGCCCTCGCCGTGGGCCGCTCGCTCGCCGCCATCGCCGACGACCACCAGGTCCTCGTGGTCACCCACCTGGCCCAGGTGGCGGCCTGGGCCGACGCCCACGTGGTGGTCGACAAGCAGGTGGAGGGCGACACCACCCTCACCACCGTCGACCGCGTCGACGGCGACGAGCGCACCACCGAGCTCGCCCGGATGCTCTCCGGCACCCCCGACTCGGCCACCGCCCGCGACCACGCACGCGAGCTGCTCGATGCGGCCGCCGCCGGCCGCGCGCCACGGTCGCGCTGACGCAACGGTCCCATGTCACGCGGAGGTCCGCGGCCGGGTCGCCGGCCCGGGGCTAGGGTGTGATCCCGACGTGAACACTGCCGCCGGGAGGTCCCCTCGATGACCAAGCACATCTTCGTCACCGGAGGTGTCGCCTCTTCGCTGGGGAAGGGTCTCACGGCCTCGTCGCTCGGGCGGCTGCTGAAGAGCCGTGGCCTCCGGGTCACCATGCAGAAGCTCGACCCGTACCTCAACGTCGACCCGGGCACGATGAACCCGTTCGAGCACGGCGAGGTGTTCGTCACCGACGACGGCGGCGAGACCGACCTCGACCTCGGCCACTACGAGCGCTTCATCGACGAGCCGCTCAGCCGTGACTCCAACGCCACGACCGGCTCGATCTACTCGGCCGTCATCGCCGCCGAGCGCCGGGGCGACTACCTGGGCAAGACCGTGCAGGTCATCCCCCACATCACCGACGAGATCAAGCGCCGCATCACCCGCCTCGCCGCCGACGACGTCGACGTGGTGATCACCGAGATCGGCGGCACCGTCGGCGACATCGAGATCCTCCCGTTCCTCGAGGCCATCCGGCAGTTCCGCCTCGACGTGGGCCGCGACAACGTCTGCTACCTGCACGTCACCCTGGTGCCGTTCATCGGCCCGGCCGGCGAGCAGAAGACCAAGCCCACGCAGCACTCCGTCACCGAGCTGCGCAGCCGGGGCATCCAGCCCGACATCATCGTGTGCCGCAGCGAGGCCGCCATCTCGGCCGAGCTGAAGCGCAAGATCTCCGGGCTGTGCGACGTGCCGGTCGAGGCCGTCATCAACGCCGCCGACGCCCGCAACCTCTACGAGGTCCCCCTCGTCATGCACGACGAGGGCCTCGACGACGTCGTGTGCAAGCTCTTCGGCTGGACCGACCTCGACGTCGACCTCTCCGAGTGGGAGATCCTCGTCGACCGGGTCGAGACCGCTCTCACCCCGGTGCGGGTCGGCATCATCGGCAAGTACGTCTCGCTCCCCGACGCCTACCTGTCGGTGGTCGAGTCGCTCAAGCACGGCGGGTTCTTCCACGCCGCCAAGGTCGAGATCGAGTGGATCCAGGCCGAGGACGTCGAGGGCCTGCTCGCCGAGGGGCGCCTGCACGACCTCGACGGCATCGTCATCCCGGGCGGGTTCGGCGAGCGCGGCATCGAGGGCAAGATCGCCGCCGCCGGCTACGCCCGCGAGCACGACATCCCCTGTCTCGGCCTCTGCCTCGGCATGCAGGTCATGACCATCGAGTTCGCCCGCAACGCCCTCGGGCTCATCGGCGCCCACTCGAGCGAGTTCGACCCCCAGACCCCGTACCCGGTGATCGACCTCATGGAGACCCAGCGCGGCGTCACCGACATGGGCGGCACGATGCGCCTCGGGGCCTATGTGGCCAAGCTCAAGCCCGGCTCGCAGGTCGCCCGCCTCTACGGCGAAGAGGTCGTCTCCGAGCGCCACCGCCACCGCTACGAGTTCAACCCGAAGTTCCGGGCCCGGTTCGAGGGCTCCGGCTTCGTGTGCTCGGGCACCTCGCCCGACGACCGCCTCGTCGAGTTCATCGAGCTCGAGGGCCACCCGTTCTGGGTCGGCACCCAGGCCCACCCCGAGTTCAAGAGCCGGCCCGAGCGCCCCGCCCCGCTGTTCCGGGAGTTCATCGCCGCGTCGCTCGCCCGCTCCGAAGGCCGCAACCCGCACCTCCCCGACATCGACGTCGACCGGGTGCCGCACACCGCCTCGGCGCCTGCCTCGCCCCAGGCGTGACCTCCGGCGCGACGCCCACCGGAGGGTTCCGCCGCGTCGACGAGCGCATCGTCCACACCGGGCACGTCATCACCATGGCCGTCGCCACCTTCGAGGCACCCGATGGCTCGACCTTCACCCGCGACATCGTCCACCACCCGGGTGCGGTCTCGGTGGTGCCGCTGCACGCCGACGGCACCGTCACCATCGTGCGCCAGTACCGGGCGGCCCTCGACGATCATCTGCTCGAGATCCCGGCCGGCAAGCGCGACGTCGCCGGCGAGGCCCCGGAGCTCACCGCCGAGCGGGAGCTGGCCGAGGAGGTCGGGCTCCGTGCCGGTCGCCTGGAGCTTCTCGCCGAGTTCGTGAACTCCGCCGGCTTCTGCGACGAGCACTCGTGGGTGTTCCTCGCCACCGACCTCAGCGAGGTCGCCACCGACCTGCAGGGGGTGGAGGAGGAGCACATGACGATCGAGCGCATCGCCCTCGCCGACGTGCCCGCCATGATCGCGGACCGCCGCCTGCTCGACGCCAAGACCATCATCGGGCTGACCCTCGCCGCCAACCGCGTGGCGGGGAGCGGGGGTCGAAGCGAGAGGAACGGTGGCTGACCCCGGCACCGACCCGGCGGCCGTGGCCTCCGACGCGCCCGTGAGCCCGGCGCCGCCCGTCGCCCCGCCACCGCTGCCCCTCGACATCGAGGAGCACCTCACCTGGCTGGCGGCCGAGAAGGGCCGCTCGGCCAACACCCTCGCCGCCTACCGGCGGGACCTCACGGCGTACTGGGCCTGGCTGTCGGCCCGGGGGATGGGCCTCGACGACGTGCGCGGCACCGACATCGACGCCTACGTCGGCGCCCTGCGGGAGCGCGGCCTGGCCCCGGCATCGGTGAAGCGGGCGCTCGTCGCCATCCGGTCGTTGCACCGCTTCCGGGCCGAGGAGGGCCTCGCCACCGCCGACCCCGGCGCCGAGGTGGAGACGCCCCGCGTGCCGAGCGGCCTGCCCAAGGCGCTCACCGAGGCGGAGGTCGGCCTGCTCCTCGACCAGGTCGTCGGGGACGAACCGGTGGCCAGGCGCGACCGGGCCCTGCTCGAACTGCTCTACGGCACCGGCGCCCGCATCTCGGAGGTGTGCGCGCTGTCGCTCGGCGACATCGACCTCGACGGCAGCCTCGTGCGCCTGTTCGGCAAGGGGGCCAAGGAGCGGGTGGTGCCGCTCGGCCGCTTCGCTCGAATCGCCCTCGCGGCGTGGCTCGACGATGCCGGCCGCGGGGCCATGGCCCCAGAGCAGTGGGCCCGGCGGGGCGACGCCGAGGCCGTGTTCCTGAACCAGCGCGGTGGCCGGCTCGGGCGCCAGGGGGCCTGGTCGATCGTGCGCCGCCACGGCGACGCCGCCGGGCTCGGCGACCGCCTCACGCCGCACGTGCTGCGGCACTCGTGCGCCACCCACATGCTCGACCACGGCGCCGACATCCGGGCCGTGCAGGAGCTGCTCGGCCACGCCTCGATCAGCACCACCCAGGTGTACACGCTGGTCTCGAACGAACGGCTCTTCGCCGTGTACGACGCCGCCCACCCCCGCGCCCGCGCGGCACGGGGTTAGCCTCGACGTCATGACCGATGCCGGTTTCCCCGCGCCCGACGACACCTTCGAAGCAACCTCCACCGACCCCGTGGAGGTGCGGGAGGTGCTCGACGCCCAGCGCGACCAGCTCGACTCCCAGCTCCACGACCTGGGGGTGGAGGGCGAGTCCGGCATCGTCGACGACAACTTCGCCGACACCGCCCAGGTGAGCGCCGAGCAGGGCGAGGCCCAGGCCCTGGCCGCCCAGCTGCGCGACCAGCTCGACGACGTGGAGAAGGCGCTGGCCCGCCTCGACGAGGGCACCTACGGCACCTGCGAGGTCTGCGGGCAGCCCATCGGCGACGCCCGCCTCGAGGTCATGCCCGCCACCCGGTTCTGCATCGAGCACGCCGGCTAGCCGGTCCTCGGACCGTCTCGATGGCCCGTCCTCTCCACCTCGTCACCCGCTTCTTCGGCAGCCTCCGCCCCGGCGGGCCGCGTGCCGTCGACCGGGAGTGGGCGCAGGCCCAGTTGCTGCCCGCCGAGCTCGAGCTCTGGCAGCGCATGCCGGGCCCCGACCGCCGCCACTCCGCCGGCGTGGCCCGGCGGGTCGAGCGCTCCCTCGGTGAGACGGCCACCCGGCCGGTGCTGGCAGCGGCGCTGCTGCACGACGTGGGCAAGCTCGACGCCCACCTGCGCACCTACGGGCGGGTGGTCGCCACCCTCGCGGGCGGCGTCGTGGGTCACGACGAGGCCACGATCCGCCAGTGGACCCTCACCACCGGCTTCACCCGCCGGGTGGGCCTGTACCTGCTGCACCCCGAGCTCGGCGCCGATCTGCTGAGCGTGGCCGGGAGCGACCCGCTGACCGTGGCCTGGGCCCGCGAGCACCATCTCCCTCCCGCCGAGTGGACCATCGACCGGGAGGTCGCCGAGGCCCTCAACGAGGCCGACGACGACTGATCCGGCCCCTGGCCCGGCCAGCACCGGCATCGGGGGAGTGGCACCAATCCGGGAGGGAGCCGGTCTACCCTCGTCGGGGTCGTGGCCGCCTCCCGCATCGGGCCGCGCCCCCTCTCATCATGATCACGCTCCAGAACGTCACCAAGACCTACAAGAACTCCACCGTCGCCCTGCGTGACGCCAGCGTCGAGATCGCCAAGGGCGAGTTCGTCTTCCTGGTCGGCGCCTCGGGCTCGGGCAAGAGCACCTTCATCCGCCTCCTGAACAAGGAGGAGTCGCCCGAGGCCGGCCACATCTACGTGGCAGGCAAGGACATCGGCGAGCTCTCGAGCTGGAAGGTCCCGTTCCTGCGCCGCAACATCGGCTGCGTCTTCCAGGACTTCAAGCTGCTGCCCACCAAGACGGTGTTCGAGAACGTCGCCTTCGCCCTCGAGGTCATCGGCCGGCCCCGCAGCGTCGTGCAGACGCAGGTGCCGGCGATCCTCGACCTCGTCGGGCTCGGCCACAAGGCCGCCAACTTCCCCGACGAGCTGTCCGGCGGCGAGCAGCAGCGCGTGTCGGTGGCGCGGGCCTTCGTGAACCGGCCGCTGATCCTGCTGGCCGACGAGCCCACCGGCAACCTCGACCCGGCCACGTCGGTCGGCATCATGCGGCTGCTCGATCGCATCAACAAGACCGGCACCACGGTGGTCATGGCCACCCACGACCGCGGCATCGTCGACACGATGCGCCGACGGGTGATCGAGCTCGACCGCGGCTCGATCGTCCGTGACCAGGCCCGCGGCGTCTACGAGTAGGGACTGACATGCCGATCAAGGTCGATTACGTCGTCCGCGAGACGACCTCCAACCTCGGGCGCAACATCTCGATCACGCTGGCCTCGGTGCTCACCGTGGCCGTGTCGCTCGCCCTCGTCGGCGGCTCGCTCATGCTGCGCACCGGCATCGAGAACGCCACCGCCCGGTGGCAGGGCGGCATCGAGTTCGTCGTCTACCTCAACACCACCGCCACCCAGGACCAGATCGACTCGGTGGGCCGCGAGCTCGAGGAGAGCCCCGAGGTCGCCAACGTCAAGTACTTCGACCAGCAGGCCTCCTACGAGGAGTTCAAGCGGCTGTTCGCCGACTCGCCCGAGATGGTCGACAGCGTCAGTCCCGAGGACCTCCCGCCGTCGTACCGCGTCGAACCGGTCAACAAGGACGCCGACAGCGTCGAGTCGTTGGCCAACACCTTCCGAGACCGGGCCGGTGTGAAGAACGTCATCCTGGCGTCGAAGACCATCCAGCTCATCCAGGACCTCTCGAGCGCGCTCACCCTCGGCATCTTCGTGGTGGCCGCGGTGCTGCTCGGGGCCGCCGGCATGCTCATCCTCAACACCATCCGGATGGCGATGTTCGCCCGCCGCCGGGAGATCGAGGTGATGAAGCTGGTCGGCGCCACCAACTGGTTCATCCGGGTGCCGTTCATGCTGGAAGGCCTGGTGCAGGGCCTGCTCGGCGCCGTCGTGGCCATCATCAGCCTCGCCATCTTCAAGCCCTTCTTCGAGGGCTGGCTGCCGAAGGCCAACGAGATCCCGCTGGTCAGCGGCTTCACCGTCAGCGGCGCCGGCCTGTTCGGCATCTACGCCCTGCTCGGCGTGGTGGGAGCCCTCGTGGGCACCATCGGCGCCGGCGTGGCCGTCACCCGCTTCCTCGACGTCTAGGCCGGGGAGCCCCGGCGGCCCTCAGCCGACGACGGCGGAGAGCTTCGGAGCGGCCACCCCGGTGGTGACGTCGTAGAGCAGGCCCACGACCTGGACGCCGGCGGGCAGGTAGGGGCAGTCCTGCACGGCCTCGACGTCGGCCCGCAGGGCGGTGTCCTCGTCGCCGATGAGGTGGAAGTCGACGTCGGCGGGGTCGTGGCCGGTCGCCTCGGTGACCTTCGCCCGCAGATCGGCCAGGCGGATCTTGGCGGCGCCGCAGTCGTTGTGGTGCATCACGACGATGCGGGTGACCTCGAGCTGGTTGACCGACTTCACGAGCGAGCGCAGCACGTCGTCGGTGACGCGGGCGCCGGCGTTGCGCAGGACGTGGGCGTCGCCGGGGGCCAGCCCGAAGATCGCCAGTGGGTCGATGCGGGCGTCCATGCAGGTGACCACGGCGACGTGGCGGCTCGGGGGTGCGACCAGGCCGCCGAGAGCGAACCCGGAGGCGTACTCGGCGTTGGCGGCGAACAGGTCGGCGAAGGCGTCCACGTCGTCGATGGTAGGGGCACCGCGGAGCACGGGACGAAACAGCATTCCGGCATCGCATAGCGTGGGTCCGTGGCCTGGAGAGACGTGCTGGCGAGCGACGACGTGGCTCCGGGCTCGGCGGCCCCGGTCGAGGTGGGCGACGACGAGCTCGTGGTGTGGCGCACGGCATCGGGCGTGCTCGCCGCCTGCGATGCCCGCTGCCCCCACCAGTGGTCGCACCTGGCGGGCGCAGGGGTGGTCGACGGCGAGGAGCTGGTCTGCCTCAGCCACTTCTGGCGCTTCGACATCGAGGGCCACGGCTCCAAGACGGCGATGAACGGGCGCCGGGACCCCAAGAGCGACGTGGCCACCTTCGCCGTGCGCGAGGTCGACGGCCGCATCGAGGTCCTGGTCCCCGGCCCGCAGGCCTGACCGGCACCCCTCCAGCGACAACGACCATCCACGACCGGTCGCCCCGGGCGTGGCACGGTCGGGCGATGGCCGACGAGCCGCCCGGCGACCCCCACGACCCGACCACCGCTCCGACCCCCGCCGCCGACCGCTCGCCGGCGGGGCCCCTGCCCGACGGCTCGGCCCTGGCCGCGGCCGATGAGCGGGCCGGATGGCTGGGCCCGCCGGAGGCCATGCCGCCGTGGATCCCCCGGGCGATGGTCTGGTTCTTCGGGGGCGTGGTGGCCCTGGCGGTGGGCTCGTGGCTGCTCGGGCGCCTGCGCGACCTGCTCATCACCCTGCTGATCGCCCTGTTCCTGTCGTTCGCCCTGGAGCCGGCGGTGAACATGCTGGCCCGCCGGGGGTGGCGGCGGGGGACGGCCACGGCCGTGGTGTTCCTGGCGTTCCTCCTGCTCACGGCCATCTTCGTGTTCGCCATCGGCAAGGTGGTGTTCGACGAGACCCAGAACCTGGTCGACAACGCCCCCGACTACATCGAGGACGCGGAGGGGTGGCTCAACCGCACCTTCGACCTGAACCTCTCGAGCGACACCCTCAACGAGCAGCTGAACGACACCAACGGCCCGTTCCGGTCGTTCCTCTCCCAGGCAGCGGGCAACGCCGTCGGCGTCTCGTTCAGTGCCATCGGGGTGGTGTTCCGGATCTTCACCATCGCCTTGTTCGTCTTCTACCTCGTGGCCGACGGGCCCCGGTTCCGGCGCGTCGTGTGTTCGTTCCTGCGGCCGAAGCGCCAGCGGGTGGTGCTCGACACGTGGGAGATCGCCATCCAGAAGACCGGCGGCTACATCTACAGCCGCGGCCTGCTGGCGATCCTCTCGGGCCTGTCCCACTGGGCCGCGTTCTCGATCATCGGGGTGAAGTACGCCATCGCCCTGGCGGCGTGGGTGGGGCTCACCTCGCAGTTCATCCCGGTGGTGGGCACCTACATGGCGGGGGTGCTGCCTGTGCTCATCGCCCTGGCCAGCAGTCCGTCCGACGCCGTGTGGGTGCTGGCATTCGTCATCGCCTACCAACAGGCGGAGAACTACCTCTTCGCCCCCCGCATCACCGCGCGCACGATGGCGTTGCACCCGGCCGTGGCATTCGGGACGGTCATCGCGGGGGCCGGCCTCATCGGCCCCGTCGGCGCCATCCTGGCCCTCCCCGCCGCGGCCGTGATCCAGGCCGTGGGCTCGACCTACATCGAGCGCCACCCCGTGGTCGACACCCACATGACGGCAGTGCCCGACTCGCGCCCCGGTGTCGTCGACCGGGCCCGCCTGGCGTGGCGACGTCGGAGGGCCTCCGGCGATTCCTAGACTGTCGGCACGCGGCCCGCAGTCCACCCCATCGCCGCCGAGGAGCACGAGATGCCGGCCAACCCGGTCCTGACCGACGAGCGCTTCCAACTCGCCGCCCCGACCACGGCGGACTCCGGAGCACCCACCCAGCCGCCGCCCGGCTACGTGGCGCCGGTCGAGAACGCCAAGCCGATGACCCTCGGCGGCACACTGACGGCCACCGGGGTCCTCTTCGCCCTCATCCTCGCGGCGGGGGCCTACGGCTGGAGCCAGGTCGTGCAGACCTCGGTGTGGGTCGTCAACAACACCGTCGTGCCCGAGGGCACGCCCGGAGCCACCCTGGAGAACACCACCTCGCTGCCGTGGTGGATCGGCATCGCCGCCCTGGTGGGAATCGGGTTCGCCTTCCTGTCGATCTTCAAGCCGAAGCTCGCCAAGTTCGGCGCCCCGGTCTACGCGCTGGGCTACGGCGTCGCTCTCGGCGCCATCTCGGCCGTCTACAACAACAGCTTCGACGGCATCGTCGTGCAGGCCGTCCTGGCCACCTTCGGCGTGTTCTTCGTGATGTTCATGCTCTACGCCACCCGCATCGTCAAGGTCACCCCCCGGTTCGTGCTGATGGTCGTCGCCGCCACCGGCGGCATCTTCGTGATGTTCCTGGTCGGATGGATCGCCTCTCTCTTCGGCGCCGACATCATGTTCTGGAACGAACCGTCGCCTCTCGGCATCGGCATCAGCGTGGTGATCGTGATCGTGGCGGCCCTGAACCTGGCACTCGACTTCGACTTCATCGAGAAGGCCGTCAAGGCCCAGGCCCCCGCCTACCTGGAGTGGACCGCCGCCCTCGGCGTCACGGTCACCATCGTGTGGATCTACCTCTCGATCCTGCGCCTGCTGGCCCTGCTCCGTCAGTGACCGACCCGGAATATCGGGTGGGCCCCACCCGTTACTGATACCCATAGGGGTACCCGTCCGGGTCCCTGCACCCTCTCCGACCGCGGAAGGACACGGCCATGGCGACCCAGGCCCTCACCAAAGAGATCTTCGAGCAGACCATCGAGGACAACGACATCGTCCTCATCGACTTCTGGGCCTCGTGGTGTGGCCCGTGCCGGGTCTTCGCCCCGGTGTACGAGAAGGTCTCGGAGGGCCATCCCGGCATCGTGTTCGGCAAGGTCGACACCGAGGCCGAGCCCGAGCTGGCCGCCTCCTTCCGCATCCAGTCGATCCCGACGCTGATGGCCGTGCGCGACTCGATCGTGCTCTACAGCCAGCCCGGCGCCCTCCCCGAGGAGGCCCTCGAGGACATCGTCGCCCAGGTGGCCGCCCTCGACATGGAGGCCGTGCGCCGCGAGATCGCCGAGTCCGAGGCCGCTCACGAGCACGAGCACGGCGCCGACTGCCAGCACTGACGCCTGGTCCCGCACGCTCCGGCGCCGACGGTGGTGCCGGGGCGTGCCATCATCGCCGGCGATGCACTCCGAGCTCCTCGCCGGCCGTCTCCTGGTGGCCACGCCGGTCATCGGCGACCCCAACTTCCACCGATCGGTGGTGTTCCTCCTCGACCACGGTGAGTCGGGTGCGCTCGGCGTCGTGATCAACCGGCCGACCGACGTGGCCCTCGACGAGTCGCTGCCGGGGTGGGACGAGCTGGCCGCCGTGCCCAACGTGGTGTTCGTCGGTGGCCCGGTCGAGCAGGCCGGCGCCATCGGGCTCGGGCGCATCGCCCCGGGCACGCCGTACGAGAGCCCTGACGCCGAGGTGGAGGCCGACGCCGACGAGAGCCCGTGGGCGCCGGTGCTGACCGCGCTCGACACGGTCGGCCCGCTGGCCACGGTCGACCTCACCCGTGACCCCGCCGAGGTCCACGGGATCGACTCGCTGCGGGTCTTCGTCGGCTACGCCGGCTGGGGCCCGGGCCAGCTCGAGGGGGAGCTGGGGGAGGAGGCGTGGGTCGTCGCCGACCCGCGCCCCGCCGACCTGTGGTCCGCCGACCCCGAGGGCCTGTGGGAGCGCGTGCTGCGGCGCCAGGGCGGCACGACCGCATGGCTGTCGCTCTACCCCCTCGACCCGTCGGGCAACTGAGTCGAGGTGCGCAGACCCCGCCTGCTCGCCTCCGACCACGACCCCGAGGTCCGTCGTCACCTGCCGCTGCTCATCGGCGGCCGCTTCTCGTCGAACCTGCTGCTGCGCTTCCCGGCGCCGTTCCTGGGGGTGATCGCCTCCGGCCTCGGCACGTCGGTCGGGGTCATGGGCGTCGCCCTCAGTGCGGGCGAGTTCGCCGGGCTGGCCGCCCCCGCCGTGGGCCGGGCCGCCGACCGCAAGGGCGCCCGCACGGCCATGGGGGTCGGTCTGTCCCTCGTCACCACCGGTGCCCTGTTGGCTGCGGGGGCGCCCGGCGTCGTGGTGTTCGCGCTGGCCATGGTCGTCGTCCAGCTCTCCAAGGTCAGCTTCGACGCTGCCACGACCTCCTGGATCGCCGACCGGGTTCCGTTCCGGCGCCGCTCCGAGGTCACCGGCCTGGTCGAGACCTCGTGGGCCATGGCGCTGCTGATCGGCATCCCCGTGCTCGGCGTCGTGGTCGACCGCTTCGGTTGGCGGTCCGGCTACCTGGTGATCGCCGTGCTCTGCGCCTTACCGGCCGTGGGCGTCTGGCGGCGCATCCCACGATCGACCGGCTCACACCCGGGAGCCCTGCACCCCGATGCCCTGCTCGACGAGGCCGTCGGCGGACCGGTGGCGCCGGGGGCGGTGGCCGCCGTGGCCGACGCGCCGGTGGCCGAGCCCGGCACGGCGTGGTGGAAGCTCCCCACCCGTACCGTGCTCACCCTCGCCGCCGTGGCCCTGCTCATGGGTGCCGTGCAGCTCGTCGTGGTGGTCGAGGGCGTCTGGTTCGAGGACGCCTTCGGCTTCTCCACCGCCCGCATCGGCGTGGCGGTGCTGTTCATCGGCATCGCCGAGCTGATCGGCTCGCTCGGCTCGTCCCGCCTCACCGACCGGGTGGGCAAGCGCCGCAGCATGGTGATCGGGGCCCTGGTGATGATGCCGGCGATGGCCTCGCTCGGCCTCGTCGGCTCCCACGCCGCGGTGGGCATCGCCGTGGTGTCGGTGGGCACGCTCGGGTTCGAGTACGCCCTGGTGTCGGCGTTCCCGCTGGTGGCCGAGCTCGACACCGCGGCCCGCGGCACCATGTTCACCTTCATGCTGGCGGCCGGCACCGCCATGCGCGGCGTGGCCGACGCCGTGGGCGCCACCCTCTACGACGCCGGTGGCATCTCGGCGGTGGGTCTCACCTCGGCTTCCGTGGTGGCCGTGGTGCTCGGGCTGCTGGTGTTCGCCGTGCGCGAGCCCGGCCGCTCCTGACCGGCGCCCGTCGCCGGGCTCAGTCCTGGCGGGCGGTGCGGGCGCGGCGGGCCTTCAACAGCATCGTGGTGAACACCACCAGGATGATGAGGGCCCCGATGGCGAGGGGAAGGCCGGCGCCGCGGCCGATCGAGGAGTCGTCGACCGGCTTCTGCTGCTGCTCGACGAAGCTCATGCCGGGGGCCGTGCCGTTCGGGCCGATCAGGGTCGTCACGGTGGTGGTGTCGGTGTCCACCCCGTCACGGTAGGCCGACGGGCGCCGGTCGCGGTGCCGCCCGATGGCTGTCGTAGGGTGGCCTCTGCGACACTGAGCGTGATGACAGCCGGCTCACCATCCCGTCGCCGCCCCCGTGTGTGGGTCGCGCTGGCCCTCGCCGCCGGGCTGGCGGTGCTGGGCCTGGGCGGCGTGGTGGCATGTGGCTCCGGCGGCGGCGGCGACGCAGCTCCGGCCACGACCGCCACGACGGTGGCCCCCACCACGGCCGCACCGACCACGGTGGCCCCGACCACGACCACCACGGCACCGCCGAACGGCGGCCCGAGCGAGCCCACCCGCCCCGGCGACAGCGGCCCCCAGGTCGAGGCCCTCCAGACCCGGCTGTACTCGCTCGGCTACTTCCTCCCCGCCTTCACCGGCACCTACGACCCCTCGACCTCCCACGCGGTGATGGCGTTCCAGAAGCAGCACGGCCTGGCCCGCGACGGCGTCGCCGGGCCGGACACGGTGACGGCGCTGGCCACCGCCACCAAGGTCGAGCCCACCCAGGGCACCGAACGCCACCTCGAGGTGAGCCTGGCCGACCAGGTCCTGGTGGTGGTCGACGGCAACGGGGGAGCGGTGGCGATCAACGCCACCACCGGCAAGGCCTCCACCCCCACGCCCCGGGGCACCTTCGGGATCTTCCGCCAGGTCAACGGCTGGGACCCGGGGCCCAACGGCTCGCTCTACCGGCCCAAGTACTTCAACCGGGGCATCGCCGTGCACGGCGGGCCGCCGGTGATCGCCGATCCGGCCAGCCACGGCTGCGTGCGCATCCCCGACCCGGCCATCGACTGGCTGTGGTCGAGCGACCTGGCCCCCATCGGCACCACCGTCGTCGTCCACTGACCCACTCTCCGGGAACTGGTTGTGGATCTGCACGCTGGGGCGTGCAGATCCACGACCAGTTCGCTGCGGGCGGTGGGAGGGTGCTCGGGGAGGGGTGATCGGGTCGGTACAGTGTCCGTCCTGCGATGTCGCGTTCCGTCCGCCTCCGGCCCTGGCAGAAAGAGGCCCTCGAGCGCTTCGCCGTCTCCGAGCGGCCCGACTTCCTCGCCGTGGCCACGCCCGGCGCCGGGAAGACCACCTTCGCGTTGACCGCGGCGGTGCAGGACCTCGTTGCGCACCCCGAGCGGCGGGTCGTGGTGGTGGCCCCCACCCAGCACCTCAAGCACCAGTGGGCCCGGGCGGCCGGCCGCTTCGACCTCCACCTCGAGCCCCAGTGGTCGCCCCGCGACGGCACCCTGCCCGAGGACATGCACGGCATCATCGTCACCTACCAGCAGGTCGCCATGCAGGCCCGGGCCCTGCGGGGCATCGCCCACGAGGCCTTCGTGATCTTCGACGAGCTCCACCACGCCGGCGAGGACCGTGCCTGGGGCGACAGCGTCCGGGAGGCCTTCGAGCCGGCGGCCCGGCGCCTGGCCATCTCCGGCACGCCGTTCCGCTCGGACACCGCCGCCATCCCGTTCATCGACTACGACGGCCTGGGCGAGGCCCACTCCGACTACGAGTACGGCTACGGCGACGCCCTCCACGACGGTGGGGTGGTCCGGCCCGTCTACTTCCCCCGCATCGACGGCCAGATGGAGTGGGTCGGCCCCGACGGCACCCAGTACGCCCACACCTTCGACGACGCCCTCGACCACGCCCGCTCCGGCCAGCGCCTGCGCACGGCGCTGTCGCTGTCGGGCGAGTGGCTGCCGGCGGTGCTCGACCAGGCCCACGTGCAGCTCCAGGCCATCCGGGCCGTGCAGCCCCACGCCGGTGGGCTGGTCATCGCCATGGACCAGGAGCACGCCCGCGGCATCGTCGAGCTGCTCCGGCGCCGCCACGGCGTGCACGCCACCCTGGTGGTGAGCGACGACCCCACGGCGTCGGCCCGCATCGAGCACTTCGCCGAGGGCGAGCAGCCCTGGATCGTGGCCGTGCGCATGGTCTCCGAAGGCGTCGACATCCCCCGGCTGCGGGTCGGGGTGTTCGCCACCAACACCGTCACCGAGCTGTTCTTCCGCCAGGCCACCGGCCGCCTGGTGCGCTGGACGCGTGGCCTGCGCAGCCAGAAGGCGTTCTTCTTCATCCCCGACGACCCCCGCCTCCGTCGCTACGCCGCCGGCATCGCCGAGCAGCGCCGCCACTCGCTGCGCCGCAAGGACGACGACGAGCGGGGCGAGGGCATGGACGAGCTCGACGCGCTGCCCGGCACCGAGCCCCAGGAGGAGCAGCTCTCGCTGTTCTCGGTGCTCTCGGCCGTGGCCCTCGGCGAGCCGTTCGAGCCGGAGTGGGTCACCGACGACCACGAGGTCGAGTGGCCGGACGACTCCGCCTCGGACGACGACGACGAACTCACCATCACCCTCGCCCCGCCGCCCCGCCCCGGTGCCGGCGGCCCGGGTGGCACCCACCACCGCACCCGCCGTGAGCACAAGGCCCACCTGCGGGAGGAGAACGCCGACTGGGCCCGCGACCTCGTACGGGTGACCGGCATGACCCATGCCCAGGTGAACTCCGAGCTCAACCGGCTCTCGGGGGTGTCGAAGGTGTCGGAGGCGACCGTCGAGCAGCTCGAGCGCCGGCTGCAGTCGGCCGAGGCCTGGTTCCGCCGCCTCTGAGGCGGCGGAGGGAGCTCAGGTGGTGACCGAGCCGCCGTTGACGTGCATGGTCTGGCCGGTGACCCATTCGGCCTCGGGGGAGGCCAGGTAGGCGACGGCGTAGGCGATGTCCTCGGGCACGCCCGTGCGCCCGGTGGGGATCTGCCGGGCCAGGGCCTCGGTGACCTCCCGGTTGCCCTTCTGCTCCATGAGCCCGATGGCGAGGGTGTTGGCGGTGACGCCCGCCCGGGCGTTCTCGACGGCCAGGTGGCGCATGAACCCGATGGCGCCGCCCTTGCCGCCGCCGTAGGGCGAGACCCCGATGTTGAGGCCCACGACCCCGGCACCCGAGGCGATGGTGATGACCCGGCCCCACCCCTTCTCGACCATGGGGTTGATCACGGCCCGGGAGCAGTTCATGACGCCGTAGAGGTTCACGTCGATGGGCCCGCGCCACGAGGCCGGATCGGAGTCGCGGAACTTGGTGGGCGTCATCCCTTCGGCCCCGCCGTTGCCGGCGTTGTTCACGAGGATGTCGATGGGCCCGACCTCGGCGACGGCCCGCCCGACGCCGGCGACGACGTCGTCGTAGTCGGTGACGTCGAAGCCGACCGAGGTGGCGGTGCCGCCGGCGGCCCGGATGGCGGCGACGGTCTCGTCGGCCCGCTCGACCCGGATGTCGTTGACCACGACGGTGGCCCCCTGGGCGGCGAGCACGCGGGCGATGCCGGCCCCGACGTTCTGGCCGGCGCCGGTCACCAGCGCCACCTTGCCGGTCAGTTCGAACATGTGCGTCCCTCCATCGGTGTGGTCGACCGCCGAGGCCCCCTCGCGGTCGGGGCGACGCTACCCCCGGACCCCACACCGGAGGGCCGGGGCACGTCAGAATGGCCCATGGCCGCCCTCGATCCCGCGCCCCCTGCCGCCTTCGGCCCCGAGCCGCGGGCGGTGGCCGAGGCGACGCTGCGCCAGGCCTTCGTGGCGGCCACGCTGGCCATGCCGTCGGAGGACATGGAGACGGCGGTGCACACGCTCTGGATCACCCTCGAGGCGATGCTCGTCGACCACGTGCTGCCCGGCCCGGTCGGCGAGCGCTCCAGGGAGCCGCTGCCCCCCGCCACCCACTGGCGGCGCCTGGTCAACATGGCCGTCACCCACACGTTCGTGCTCAGCGGGGGCTTCGTCACCCAGGAGGGGTCGCTCGCCGCCGTGGCCCAGCGCGCCGAGCAGGGTGCGGCCGGCCGGCTGTGGCACACGCGGCGCCCGGCGGGACAGGGCGCGTTGGTGCTCGGCGTGCACGAGGCCCTGTTGCACCTCGACGCCACGGCCACCTCCGGCCGGCACCCCGACGCCACCGACGCCGCCGCCCTGCTCGACCTCATCTCGCTCGCCACCCTCGGCGTGGTGCTGGCCGAGGCGGCCGCCGCGGCACCCCCCGAGCCCGAGGAGCCGGACCGCGGCCAGAGGGGGCGATGGGCGCGCGACGAGACCGCCGTGGCGGCGGCCTTCGGCATCCCCGGCGTGCACCTCGTTCCGGTCAGCCGCGACGGCTGGGCGTGCGACGAGTGCGGCTGCCTCTTCATCGGCCGGGTCGAGGCCGGGGTGGCCTACCCGGACCGCCTCGCCCCGGTGGGCCGCAGCGGGCCCTGCGACGTCACGACCGACTGCGCCTGCCACGCCGCCCCGCTGCAGCGCCACGTGCGCTGAGCGGACCGGCGTGACCGGCGTGACCGGCGAGCGGGTTCAGGCGTCGGGGCTGGCCTCGCCGTCGGCGTAGGCCCGCATCGAGACGACCCTGCCGGCGTCGTCGAACACCATGGCGTCGGTGGACGTCATGGCGATCTTGGTCTCGCCGAGGTCGATGTCGATCCGGAACTGGAAGGCGGCCTCGTTGCCGGTGACGCACACCGGCCCCATGCCCTCCCGGGTCATGACCGGGGTGACGGGCAGCGCCTTGATGCCGTCGTAGAACTCCCGGAGGGCGTCCTTGCCGACCTTCTTCTCGGTGCCGATGGGATCCTCGATCCAGCAGTCGTCGGCGAAGAGGTCGAGGATGGCGTCGGTGTCCTGGTCGGAGACGTGCTGCACGTAGCTGTCGCAGACGGACACGATGTGGGCTCGATCGGCCATGGTCTCAGTCCCCGTAGATGATGACGCCGCGGATGTTCTTGCCGTCCCGCATGTCCTGGTAGCCCTGGTTGATCTCCTCCAGGGTGTAGGTGCGGGTGATGAGCTCGTCGAGCTTGAGCTGGCCCGAGCGGTACATCCCGAGCAGGCGGGGGATGTCGTAGCGGGGGTTGGCCGAGCCGAAGATGGTGCCCACCAGCTTCTTCTGCTGCATGGCGAAGTCGAACAGGTTCAGGGTGACGTCGTTGTCGGCCATGTTGGCGACCGAGGTGAAGACCATGGTGCCGCCCTTGGAGACCATGCTCATGTAGCCGCCGACGTCGGCGCCCTTGCCCTCGCCGACGGTGACGATGACCTTGTCGGCCTGACGGCCCCAGGTCAGCTCGCCCACGAGCGCCTGGCACTCCTCGAGGCTGGCGGCGGTGTGGGTGGCCCCGAAGGTCTGGGCCTGCTCGCGCTTGAACTCGACCGGGTCGAGGGCGATGACGTAGCGGGCGCCGGCGAGGTGGGCGCCCTGCACGGCGTTCATGCCCACGCCACCGTTGCCGATGACGACGACGGTCTCGCCGGGGGCGACGTCGGCCGCGTAGGTGGCCGAGCCCCAGCCGGTGGTGACGCCACAGCCGACGAGGCAGGCCTTGTCGAGCGGGAGGTCGGGCTCGATCTTCACGATCGAGTTGAGGTTCATCACCGAGTGCTCGGCGAAGGTGCCCAGGCAGCACATGGTGGCGATGTCGTGGCCGTCGAGGGTGTGGTGGCGGCTGGTGCCGTCGGCCTGGTGGCCCGACAGGAGGTGCGCGCCGTTGTCGCAGAGGTTCTGCTTGCCGCTGGCGCACGACGGGCACCGGCCGCAGGAGGGGATGAACGAGGTGACGATGTGGTCGCCGACCGCGACCTCGGTGACGCCCGGGCCGACCTCGACGACGACGCCGGCACCCTCGTGGCCCAGGATGATCGGGTACTGCTGCCAGCCGAGCATCTCGACGATGGCGGGGTCCATGGCCATGTCGCCGGTGACCATGTGCTCGTCGGAGTGGCACATGCCGCTGGCGGTGAACTTCACCAGGACCTCGTTGGCCTTGGGCGGATCGAGCTCGATCTCCTCGATCACGTACTCGGTGTGCGGTGCGTAGAGCACTGCGGCCTTGGTCCTCATCGGTCCCCCTGGGCGACGGCGTGCCACGGCGTTCGTGGCCCCGCCAATCTACGCGGCCGCGTGCCACGCGACACACCAGGGCTCCGGTTGTCTCGTGCTCCCGCCGGTCGGGGAGCGCCCCCGAGACCAACGTGCTACATTGCCGACCACATCAGCGGATCTTGTGTCGTACGTCGGGAGGCCCGACGGCGGCACCCGTGCACCCAGGGGGCACCGATGAGCACACCCATCGCCGAGAAGCTCGGGATCGAGTTCCCGATCTTCGCCTTCAGCCACTGCCGCGACGTCGTCGCCGCCGTCACCAACGCCGGCGGGTTCGGCGTCCTCGGGGCGCTGGCCTACGGGCCCGAGCGGCTCGAGATCGAGCTCAACTGGATCGACGAGCACGTGGGCGGCAAGCCCTACGGCGTCGACTTCGCCATGCCGGTCAACTACATCGGCAAGGGCGGCGGCGAGGACGCCAGCTTCGCCAGCCTCGACGCCATGATCCCCCAGGAGCACCGGGAGTTCGTCGACGAGCTCCTCGCCCGCTACGACGTGCCGGAGCTGCCCGAGGACATGCAGGGCCAGCCCGTGGCCGCCGCCGGCTTCGGGGTCGACGAGATGGGCCCGAACCAGGTCGAGGTGTGCCTCGCCCACCCGAACGTGAAGATGATCGTCAACGCCCTCGGGCCGCCCCCGCAGTACGTCGTCGAGCGCGCCCACGCCGCAGGGCTGCTGGTCGGCGGCCTCGCCGGCTCGAAGGTGCACGCCGAGCGCCAGGTCGCCATCGGGGTCGACGTCATCGTCGCCCAGGGCACCGAGGCGGGCGGCCACTGCGGCGAGATCTCCACGATGGTGCTCGTGCCCGAGGTCGTCGACGCGGTGGGCCCCGACGTGCCCGTGCTCGCGGCCGGCGGCATCGCCACCGGCCGCCAGATGGCCGCCGCCCTCGCCCTCGGCGCCCAGGGCGTGTGGACCGGCTCGATGTGGCTCACCGTCACCGAGGCCGACACCAACCCCGAGGCGCTCGAGAACATGCTCGCCGCCACCTCGCGCGACACCGTCCGCTCCAAGGCCATGACCGGCAAGCCCGCCCGCCAGCTGCGCACCGCCTGGACCGAGGCCTGGGAGGGCCCGGACTCGCCCGGCACCCTGCCCATGCCGCTGCAGGGCATCCTCCACAACGAGGCCGGCCGCCGTACCCAGCGGGCCCACGCCAAGGATCTGATCGGCTTCCCCGTCGGCCAGATCGTCGGGCGCATGAACAAGGTCCGCCCCAGCCGCGACCTCGTCCTCGAGATGGTCGAGGAGTGGATCGAGACGACCCAGAAGCTCAGTGCCATGCTGGGCGACGACGCCTGACCCGGCCGACCAACGAGGGGGACACCACGATGAGCGACACGACGGTCGACGCACCTGCCCTGCACGACCCGCGCACCTACGACAAGGGCGTGCCGTACGAGTACTACCGCTGGCTCCGCGACAACGACCCGGTGGCCCACATCGACCACCCGAACTACCCGAACGGCTACTGGGCCGTCACCCGCTACGAGGACGTCCAGCGGGTCTCCCGCGATGCGGCCACGTTCCGCAACGCGCCCGACCCGTTCCTCGACGACGGCACCATGGCGCCGGGTGCCGACGGTGGGGGCAACACGGAGCTGCTCATCAGCAAGGACGCGCCCGACCACATCAAGCTGCGCAAGCTGATCAACAAGGGGTTCACGCCCCGCCGGGTGGCCGACCTCTCCGACCGGCTGCGCGAGCGCACCGACTCCATCATCGACGGCCTCGCCGACCGCGACGGCTGCGACCTCGTGCACGACCTGGCCCTGTGGCTTCCGCTGCACGTGATCGCCGACATGGTCGGTGTGCCCGAGGCCGACCGCAAGCAGGTCTTCGACTGGACCGAGCTGACCTTCGGCTTCGACCCCGACGTCACCCCCGAGCAGCGGGCCCAGGCCATGACCGAGATGTTCATGTACGCCGACGGCCTGGCCTCGGAGCGCGAGGCCGAGCCCCGCGACGACCTCATGAGCATCCTGCTGGCGGCCGAGGTCGATGGCGAGAAGCTCACGAAGTTCCAGATCGAGGTCTTCTTCATGCTCCTGCAGAACGCAGGCAGCGAGACGACCCGGAACCTGATCACCACCGGCACGCTGGCGCTGCTGCAGCACCCCGACCAGCTGGCTCTGCTGCGGTCCGACTTCGACCTGCTCCCGACCGCCATCGAGGAGCTGCTGCGCTACGTCACCCCGGTGATCCACTTCACCCGCACGCCGGTCGTCGACACCGAGCTCGGCGGTCGCCAGATCTCGGCGGGGGAGCGGGTGCTGATGGTCTACGCCTCCGCCAACCGCGACGAGCGGGCGTTCAGTGACCCCGACGGGCTCGACCTCACCCGCGACCCGAACGACCACGTGGCCTTCGGGGCCGGCGGCCCGCACTTCTGCCTGGGCGCCAACCTGGCCCGCCTCGAGGCGCGGATCATGTTCGAGCAGATCCTCACCCGCTTCGAGGGCCTGCGCATCGACGGTGACCCGGACGACTTCCCCCGGGTCAACTCCAACCTCATCGACGGCTTCGCCGAGCTGCCGATCACCTGGGACCGCGTCCTCCCGGCCGGCTGAGCCGAGCCGACAGGAGCCGGCCCACACGCGGAACGACGCGTGGAACGGTCGCCGGAGCGACCGGGCCACGCGTCGGTTCGCGTCCCGGGTGGGGCCGTGGGTCAGGCCTTCACGAGCTCCACGTCGAGGTGGAGCTTGATCTTCTCGGAGACGAGCACGCCGCCGCCCTCGAGGGCGACGTTCCACTCGAGTCCCCAGTCCTTGCGGTTGATCTCGCCCTCGGCGGTGAAGCCGGCGCGGGTGCCGCCCCACGGGTCGCCGCTGATGCCGTCGAACTCGAGGTCGAGCTCGACCCGCTTGGTGACGCCCTTGATGGTGAGGTCGCCGAAGAGCCGGAAGTCGTCGCCGTCCTGCTTCACGTCGGTGCTGACGAACTGGATCGAGGGGTGGTTGGCGACATCGAAGAAGTCGGCGCCACGGAGGTGTTCGTCGCGGCCGGCGTCGCCGGTGTCGATGGAGGCGAGGTCGATGGTCGCCTGGACGCTGGACTGCAGCCGGTCCTCGGCGATGGTGGCCGCGCCCTCGACGGCGCCGAAGCGGCCACGGACCTTGGTGATCATGAGGTGGCGGGCGGTGAACCCGACGGTCGTGTGTGATGCGTCGATGGTCCAGGTGCCGGGGGTGAGGTCGTTGATCGAAGCCATTGGGGGCCCTCCGTCGTGTGTGGGGTGTCGAACCGTTCCAACTCGTTTGTGCACGCAAGTATTCCGGAAAGCGTTTGATTCCACAACTATTTCGGCAGAGTGACAGTTGCGACAGCAACGGTTCCGCTCCTGGACCGTCGGGTAACATGGCGCCATGGTGACGTGGCTCGACGACGAAGAGATGGCCGCCTGGCGGTCGATGATCGAGGTCAACTCGGCCGTCATGGCTGCCCTCGAGGCCGAGTCCGTCGAGCGCCACGGCATCGCCGAGGGCGACTACGCCGTGCTGGTGAACCTCTCCGAGGCCCCCGACGAGCGCCTGCGCATGTGCGACCTCGCCTCCGCCCTCCACCTGTCGCCGTCCGGCATCACCCGCCGGCTCGACGGCATGGTGAAGCAGGGCCTCGTCGTCCGGGAGCCCTCCACCGAGGACCGCCGCGTGATGCTGGCGGTGCTCACGCCCGTCGGCCGGGCCAAGCTCGAGTCCGCCGCACCCGATCACGTCGACGCCGTGCGCCGGAACTTCCTCGACCACCTCTCACGGAGCCAGATCCGCAACCTGGCCGCCGCCTTCGCAGCCGTGAAGCGCGGCCGCGAGGCCCAGGCCCGCACCGCGCACGACGCCGCCTGAGCCGCCCTCGACGGTCCGGCGGGGGAGTGCTCCGCCAGATCGTTCGCTAGGCTAACGACCATGGCGAAGCGATCGGGGAGCACGAGCACCAGCAGCACGCAGGTCGCCGAGCCCTCCGAGGTCGCCTCCCGCTTGCGGCTCGCCGTGGCCCGGCTGCACCGCACCCTGCGCCAGCACGCCGACGCCGGCCTGTCGCCGAGCCAGCTCTCGGCCCTGGTCGCCATCGAACGCCACGGCTCCATGACCCTCGGCGAGCTCGCGGTCCACGAGGGCGTCGCCCCTCCGACCATCACCGGGGTGGTCGCCCGGCTCGAGGCCGACGGCAACGTCGCTCGGGAGCCCGACCCCACCGACCGTCGCGTGGTGCGCGTGGTGGCCACCGATCAGGGGCGGGACCTGGTCGTCCGGGCGCGCGAGCGCAAGGACGCGTGGCTCACCCGCCGCATCGCCGGGCTCGACGCCGACGAGCTCGAGCGGCTGGCTGCGGCGCTCGACGTCATCGAGGCCCTCGGGGAGAGGGCCGAGCCGTGAGCGCGCTCGGCCGGGCCACCAGCGACACCTTCCGCTCCCTGCACACGCGCAACTTCCGCCTCTTCTTCGGCGGCCAGCTCATCAGCCAGGTCGGCAACTGGCTCACGATGGTCGCCCAGACGCTGTTGGTGCTGCGGCTCACCGGCAGCGGCGTCGCCCTCGGTCTGCTGGCGGCCTGCCAGTTCGCCCCGCTGTTGGTCCTCGGCCCGTGGGCGGGGCTCGTCGCCGACCGCTCCGACAAGCGCAAGCTGCTGCTGGTCGTGCAGTCGATCGCCATGCTCCAGTCGTTCGCGCTCGCCGGCCTGGCCTTCATGGGCGATCCGCCCCTCGCCGGCATCTTCGCCATCTCGCTTGTCGGCGGGCTCACCGTGGCCTTCGACAACCCGGCCCGGCGCTCGTTCGTCGTCGAGATGGTCCCCGAGCGCGACATGAACAACGCCGTGTCGCTCAACTCGGCCCTGATGACGTCGTCCCGCATCATCGGGCCGGCCCTGGCCGGCCTCCTGGTCAGCACGGTCGGCTTCGGCTGGGCGTTCCTGGTCGACGGGCTGTCCTACATCGCCGTGCTCGCCGCCCTGGGCATGATGCGCACCGCGGAGCTTCGGCCCGCCCCGGTCACGCCGAGGGCCAAGGGCCAGGTCAGGGACGGCTTCCGCTATGTCCGCAGCGTGCCCGACCTGTGGGTGCCGATGGTGATGATGGCCGTGATCGGCGTGTTCGCCTTCAACTTCGCCGTGGTGTTCCCCCTCTTCGTCACCCAGGACCTCGGTGGCTCCGACACCGCCTTCACCATCCTCTTCTCGATCGTGAGCGTCGGGTCTCTCGCCGGTGCGCTGGCCATGGCTCGCCGTCGTTCGATCGACGTGCACATCGTGGCCGTCACCGCCCTGGTCTTCGGCGTGCCGATGCTGGTGATGGCCGTCGTGCCCAACCTGGCGGTGGCCTGTGCGGTCGGGCTGTTCATCGGGTTCGGGAGCATCGCCTTCCTCACGTCCTCGACGGCGATCGTCCAGACCCGCGCCGATCCCATGATGCGAGGCCGGGTGCTCGCCCTCCAGGGCATGGTGTTCCTCGGCTCGACGCCGATCGGTGGGCCGATCCTCGGCTGGATCTGTGAGGCCTACGGCGCCCGTTGGGGCATCGTCGTGGGTGGAGCGGCGTGCCTCGTCGCCGGGGCCTGGGGCCTGGTGATGGTGCGGCGTTGCGAGCGCGAGCAGCTCGACCCGGCGCAGGCCGACGAGAGCGTGGTCGAGGCCATCGCCGAGATGGGCGGCGCCGGTGTCGGTGTCGCCGACTTCGAGCCTCCCACCCCCGACCTGGTGGAGCGCCGGTGATCCGACGCCTCCGGCGCGAGGTCGTCCCCGAGGCCGCGCTGGCCTGAGCCCCGCGATCGCGTGGCTCAGTACGTCACCACCGGCGTGACGAACTGAGCCAGAGGGGTCGGACGGGTCACTCGAACTTGGCGCCCATCTGCTTGAGGAGGGGGATGACGTCCTCCGGCATCCCCGGTGCCACCGGGCCCGGTGTGTAGGTGACGGGGCCCTGCTCCCCGATGAACGGGAACGCGCCGTGGGTCACGTGGCGTTCCCACCAGACCGGGGAGCGGGGGTCGCGGCCCACGGAGATGCCCTCGAACGGGGACATGCCGTAGATCATCGCCACCTCGGGGCGGTCGTCGACGGGGACGCCGTCGATCGAGAGCGTGAGGCGCCACCGGTCGCGCTCGAAGGCGTCGAACTCGGCGGCGAGCACGTGGTCGCCGGGGGTGAGGGCCGGGCCCCGCACCACGGTCATGTGGCCCCGGCCGTCGTTCATGGCCAGCGCCGGCACGCCCCCCTCGAGGACGTACAGCCCGTAGCCGCCGCTCTGGTCGCCGTGGGCCACCAGCGTGCCGACGTCGTCGGGGCGGAACGTCAGCGGCGCCTCGAACGAGAACGAGCGCAGCCAGATGAGCTGCACCGAGCGCCACCGCTCGAGCGTGGGCGTGCCGGGCCAGATGGTGAGGGGGTCGCGCAGGCGCTCGGTGCGCGGCGGCCGCAGCAGGTACTTGAGGCCGGTGCCCTCGTCGAGCGGGTAGATCTGGCCGTCCCAGGCCGCGGCCTCCCACGCCGCGGTGAGCTCGGCCAGCTTCTCGGGCTCGGCCTCGGCCAGGTTTCGCAGCTCGGTGCGGTCGGAGGTGAGGTCGTAGAGCTCCCACTCGGTGTCGTCGAACGCCGTCCACGGCTGGTGGAGGGTCACGACCTCCCAGCCGTCGCGGTAGAAGCCGCGGTGGCCGATCATCTCGTAGACGGCCTCGGTGCGCTGGGCCGGGGCCGCGGGGTCGCGCAGCGTGGGCACCATCGAGTGGCCGGTCATCGACTTCACCGCCACGCCGTTGCGATCGTGCAGGGGATCGACGCCCACCAGTTCCAGCAGCGTGGGGGCCAGGTCGGACACGTGGGCGTACTGACGGCGGCGCTCGCCACCGCCGATGCCGCCGGCGGGCCAGGACATCACGAAGGGCACCGTGTGGCCGCCGGCGTGGGTGTTGATCTTGTAGAGCCGGAACGGCGTGTTGCCGGCCATGGCCCAGCCCCGCGGGTAGTGCGGCGAGGTCTGGGGCCCGCCGATGAGGTCGAGGCGGTCGTGGTCGGCGTCGACGTCGTCGCCGGCGGTGAGGTGGACCATGTACCCCGTGGTGCCGACCATCTCGCCCTCGCGGGACGCGCCGTTGTCGGAGGTGAAGATCACGATGGTGTTGTCGAGCTCGCCCATGGCGGCCAGCTCGTCGAGGAGGTGGCCGGTGGCCCGGTCGACGCTGCCGACCATGGCGGCGAAGACCTCCATGTACCGGGCGTAGAGCTCCTTCTCCCGAGGGGGCAGCTCGTCCCACGGCTGCACGTCGTTGTTCGCCTCACTGTTGCGGGGAGCCAGCTCGGTGCCCTCCTCGAGCACGCCCGTCTCGAGCATCCGCCGGTAGCGGCGCGCACGGAGCTCGTCCCAGCCGTCGTCGTAGCGGCCCTTCTGGGCGGCGATGTCGTCGGCCTTGGCGTGCAGGGGTGCGTGCACCGCGCCGTGGGCCACGTAGAGGAAGAAGGGCTGGTCCGGGGACGAGGCCTTGCCCGCCTTGATCATGCCGAGGGCGTGGTCGACGAGGTCGTCGGTGAGGTAGTAGCCGTCGGGGTAGGTGTCGACCTCGACGGGGGAGTTGTCCTCGACCAGCCGGTGGGGCTGGTGGAGGTTGGTGAACCCGTCGAGGAAGCCGTAGAAGCGGTCGAAGCCCCGCTGGAGGGGCCACGAGTGGCGGGGCCCGGCGTCGGACTGGTCGGAGTCCTTGGCCAGGTGCCACTTGCCGACCATGTAGGTGGCCCAGCCGTTGGCCCGCAGGGTCTCGGGGAGGGTGACGACGTCGTCGGCCAGCTCCATGGCGTAGCCGGGGAAGCCGGGGTCGGAGTGGGCCACGGTGCCCACGCCGGCGGCGTGCGGGTCGAGCCCGGTGAGCAGCGAGGCACGGGTCGGCGAGCACATCGGGGTGGAGTGGAAGTCGGTGTACTGCAGGCCGCGGGCGGCGAGGGCGTCGACGTTGGGGGTGGCGATCTCGCTCCCGTAGCAGCCGAGGTCCGCGTAGCCGAGGTCGTCGACCAGCACCACGACGATGTTCGGGGCGCCGGCCGGGGGGACGGGGCGGTCGGGCCACCACGGCTCCGACGCGCCGAAGGTGCGGCCCACCCTGCCGGCGAAGCCCGGGTAGGTGCCCGTGGGGCCGGTGGCCGCGGTCGTGTCGTCGCTCATCGATGTTCCCCCTCGTGTCGGCGCCCTCGCGCCGTCGAGGAGCGTACCGGTGGCCTCCGGGCCAGGTCGTACGCTCCACCGGGTGAGCGGGGTGCGGAGCTGGATCCAGGTGCCCGAGGGATGGGTGCGCGAGCGCGCCCGCGGGCCGTGGCCCTTCGTCACCGCCGAGCGGTTCCGCCGGCCCGACGGCACCTCGGTGGTGTGGAGCTCCCGGTCGCACCGCAAGCGCTCGCTCGACCCCGTCGGCTCCACGTGGTGGGCGCCGGGCGGCCCGGGGCTGGTGGATCGGCGTGCTCTTCGCCATCGGCTCGGTGTGCTTCGCCCTGGGCTCGTTCGCGCCCTACGCGCGTGGCGGTGGGCTCCACCGCCGACGACGTCACCTACTTCGTCGGGTCGATCTTCTTCACCAGCGCCGCGTTCCTCCAGTACCGCGAGGCCGTCGGAGCGTCGGTGGGCCCGGTGGCCGCGGGGGAGGACCCGAGGCGGCCCGGCTCGTGGCGCGTCCTCGGGTGGGCTCCCGTGGCGCATCGACTGGTGGGCGACGTCGGTGCAGTTCGTCGGCACCCTCTTCTTCAACCTGTCAACCTTCGCCGCCATCCGGGGTCTCGACCTCACCCAGGCCGAGCGCCGGGTCTGGGCCCCGACGCACTGGGGTCGATCTGCTTCCTCGTGGCCAGTGCGCTGGCCTGGGCCGAGGTCGGCCACGCCTGGTGGAGCTGGCGGCCCCGTCGGATCGGGTGGCAGATCGCGGCCCTCAACCTGGTCGGCTCGCTCGCCTTCGGTGTGTCCGCGTTGGCGGCCTACATCGTGAGGGACACCGGGGAGCTGCGGAACACGGCGCTGGCCGACGCCGGCACCTTCGTCGGTGCCGTCTGCTTCTTCGCCGGTGGGCTGCTCCTGTTGCCGGAACGGACGATGGCGCCGGACCCGACCGAGCTCGACTGAGCCGGACCCCGGAAGGGATCCGACCGTCAGACCCCGGCGAGCAGGGCCAGTCCGGCGCCCGAGACCAACGGCGCCGGCGGCGATGCGCGCCGCGGGGCGCGGCGCAGGGCGAGCCCCGGCCAGTGCCCCGCTGGCGTGGAGCGCCACGGTGACGGCGACGAAACCGGCGACGAACGCCACCGGCGAGGCGGCCGACGGCGCCTCGGCGCCGTGGGCCACGCCGTGGGCCACGACCGAAGAGCGCCGACGAGCACGGGCAGCCACAGGCCGTCGCGGCGGGCGGCGGTGGCGACGAGCACCCCGAGGGCGACGACGCTGACGGCGATGGCGGTCTCGGTGCCGGGCAGGGAGAGCCCGGCGAGGCCGAGCACGCCGCCGACGAGCATGCCGCCGACGAAGGCGAGCGGGGTGAGCCAGGCCACCCGCCGGCTGCAGGCGAACGCCGCCACCGCACCGACCGGCGCCATGGCCAGGAGGTGGTCGGGGCCGCTGATCGGATGGATCATGCCGTCGCCGACGCCGTTCGAGCCCGTGGCCGGAGTGGGCCAGGGCCGGAGCGGCGGGCAGCAGGAAGCCGGCGACGATGCCCCCGCGACGAGCAGGGCGCGGCGGGCGGAGAGGCGGTCTGGACGCGGGGTCATGGCGCCCTTTCTAGTCCGCCTCGGCTCGTGACCGGTGCGTGACCCGGCGTCGGTGCGCCACCAGGCCGGGTGTCAGGACGCCCCGTTGGTGCCGGCGACCATCGTGGTGACCGAGAACCCGCCGCACGCCGTGTAGGCCGGCGGAGAACGTGAGGGCCTGGGTCTGGTTCGGCGGGAAGACCTTGATCTGGGCCGCCGGGGCGGTGCAGGTGGCGCCCATGCCCTCGTTGGTGGTGTGCAGGGTGGCGCTGGCGGACTCGCCGGGCTTCAGGATCACGGCCGCGCCCTCGTTGCCCTCACGCGTGGCGGGCTCGCCGATCTGGTTGCCGGAGCCGTCGAGCAGCGACACGCCGGGGAAGCCGCGCACCTCGCAGGTGGTGGTGCTGGTGTTCTTCACCACGAGCGGGTTGTAGACCTGCCCGGCCCCGGCGTTGCTCGGCCCGAGCTCGCCGGTGAGCTGGCTGGTGTTGCACGCGGGTGTGCCGGCCTTCGTGGTGCTCGTGGAGCCGGCCGCGGTGGTGGACGTCGACGCCGCGGCGGTGGTCGAGGTCGTCGTGGTGTCGGCGGCCTTGCTGTCGGACCCGCAGGCGCTCCCGAGCAGGGCGACGGCGGCGACGGGCAGGAGGGCGAGGGCGGAGGTTCGACGCATGCGGTGAGGCTAGGACCACCCGGGGCGCGGATCGGGGACCGCCGACGCCGCTCAAGACGACGGGTCCGACCTGCCGAAGACTCCTCCACGGTGCCGCGAGGGACGGCGCCCCGGTCGATGGAGCGCGTGTGGACAGGTCAGGGGACGAGTCGGTCATCAGGCCCGACCAGCTCGACGGCGCCAGCGACCAGTCGGTCGTGCGCCAGCTCTTCGACCACTCGCCGATCGCCATGGGCCTCGTCGATCTCGGCGGACGGTTCCTCGACGTGAACCCGGCCATGTCCGGCTTCCTCCAGCGGCCCGACGCCGAGCTGTGCTCGATGAACCTGGCCGAGGTCACCCACCCCGACGACATCGCGGTCGATGTCGGGCTCCAGCAGGAGCTCCAGCTCGGACGACGTGACTCCTACCGCCTCCAGAAGCGCTTCCTGCGGGTCGACGGCACGGTGCTGTGGGGCGACCTCTCGGTGTGCGCCGTCCGGGACGAGTACGGCCATCCGTGCCGCCTCATCATCCAGATCGCCGACATCACCGCCGAGCGGGCCCGCCAGGACGAGCTCGCCGTGCGCTCGGCCTCCGACCCCCTCACCGGGCTGGCCAACCGCGACACCCTCCTCACCCTGCTGGGCCACGCCATGCGGCTCCCGGCGGTGGTGGGCACCCTCGGCGTGCTCTACGTCGACGTCGACGGGTTCAAGGAGATCAACGACACGCTCGGTCACGCGGCCGGTGACCACGTCCTCACCGTGCTGGCCGACCGGATGACGCGCAGCATCGGCCGCGCCGGGGTGGTCGGGCGCATGGGGGGCGACGAGTTCGTGGTCGTCATCGACGAGGCCGACTCCGTCGACGAGATCGAAGCGATGGCGGACGCGCTGCGGCGGGCCATGGCCGAGGAGATCGCGGTGGAGGGCACGGTCCGCCGGCCGACGGTGAGCATCGGCGTGGCCTTCCCCGGCCGAGGCGTCGACGACGCCGAGGAGCTGCTCCGGGCGGCCGACACCGCCATGTACCGGGCCAAGCGCGCCGGCCGGAACCGGTGGGAGCGCTTCGACGACCCCCGCGCCGCCGATGGCCTCGACCACGGCACGCGCCTCGAGGAGGCGCTCGGTCAGGGCGCGATCGCCGGCGACATCGCCGCCTGGTTCCAGCCCATCGTGGAGCTCGACTCCCGCGCCGTGGTCGGCCACGAGGCCCTCGCCCGCTGGCGCCACCCCGATCGTGGCGTGCTGCGACCGGCGCAGTTCATGCCCGCGGCCGAGGAGCGGGGCCTGTCGGCCCGCGTCGACGACGCGGTGCTGGCCCAGGCCTGTGCGTTCCTCGCGCTCGCCCCCTCGGCCACCGGATACGTGTCGGTGAACCTGTCGCTCGGCTCGGTGCTGCGCCCCGACCTCGGCGACCGCGTCCGCTCCGCCCTCGACGCCCGAGGCCTCGACCCGGCGCGGCTGGTGCTGGAGCTGACCGAGGCGGTGGCCCTCCAGCTCCCTCGCACGGCCCGCCGCGACATCGAGGGCCTCGACGCCGACGGGGTGCAGGTGTTCGTCGACGACTTCGGTACCGGCTACGGCGCCCTCGCCGTCTTCGACGAGCTCCCGGTTCGGGGCGTGAAGCTCGACCGCAGCCTGATCAACGGCGCCGATCCCGACGAGCGCAGCGAGCGGATGCTCAGCGGGCTGCGTCACCTGGTCGACGGCCTCGGCGTGGCCGGCGTCGTCGAGGGCATCGAGACCACGGCGGAGCTGGAGCGGGTGCAGGCCATGGGATGGGCCCACGGCCAGGGCTACCTGCTCGGCGCCCCCGCCCCCGTCGAGCCCGCCTGAGCCGTTCCCGCGGAGTGGTGCCGTACCGGCCCCGGGCGCGTCTGGGCCATGATTGTGCGCCGGTGTCCGAGGGTGACACCGGGCAGTCGACCAGGGGGAGATCAGCGTGGACGCCGACGTGGTGGCCCAGTTCCAGTTCACCGGCCAGGACATCCCCTGGCTGGTCGCGAAATGGGCCGAGGCCCAGCCCGACGTGCCCCTCCTGACGTGGGTCCCCCGTGAGGGCGACGGCGCCTCGTGGACCTACGCCGAGTTCCGCTCCGCCACCCGCCGCCTGGCCGCCGGCCTCGCCGCCCGGGGCATCACCAAGGGCGACAAGGTCGTCATCCACTGCGACAACAGCCCTGAGATGGTCCTGGCCTGGTACGCCTGTGCCACCGTCGGTGCGGTGGCCGTCACCACCAACACCCGCAGCGTCGCCGCGGAGATGACGTACTTCATCGACCAGACCGATGCCGTCGCCGCCATCACCCAGCCCCAGTTCGCGGCCCTGGTCGCCGAGGCCGGCCCCGAGCTGCGCTGGATCGTCGTCACGGACGACAACTCGGGCGCCGCCCCCACCGCCGAGCAGGCTGCCCACGGCTTCGACTCGTTCGACACCCTCTACGGCGATGAGGCCGACTGCCCGGAGCGCCCGGCCGAGCCGATGGCGCCCGTCGGCATCATGTTCACGTCTGGCACGACCTCGCGCCCGAAGGCCGTGGTGCACACCCACGCCAACGCCCTGTGGGCGGCCAAGGTCGGCCCCACCAACATCAAGATGCACCCGGGTGGTGTGTACCTGATCTTCCTGCCGTACTTCCACGTGAACTCGCAGAGCTGGGCGATGTGGAGCACGGTGCTCGGCGCCGGCGGCACCGTGGTCCTCCAGCCCAAGTTCTCGGCCAGCAAGTTCTGGTCGGTGATCGCCGAGCACGACGTCACCCACATCTCGCTGCTCCCGATCGTCTACACCACCACCGCCGGCCAGGAGATCCCGCCGAACAAGCTCGAGGTCGGCGTCTTCGGCGCCATCGCCCCGCCCATCGAGCAGATGCTCGGTGGCGTCAAGGTGGTGCCGGCGTTCGGCATGACCGAGACCGTCACCCACGCCTCCACCGCGGCGCCCTACCAGCACATCCCGCCAGGGTCGCTGGGCAAGCCCACCCCTGGCTACGAGTTCCTGGTCGTCGACCAGGAGACCGGTGAGGTCCTCGACGACGGCCGGGTCGGCGAGCTCTGGATCCGGGGGACCCGGGGCATCCAGCTGTTCCTCGAGTACTACGGCAACCCCGAGGCGAACGAGAAGAGCTTCTCGCCCGAGGGCTTCTTCAAGACCGGCGACCGCGTCCGCGTCGGCGAGGGCGGCGCCATCTTCTACGTCGAGCGCGACAAGGACATGCTCAAGGTCGGCGGCGAGAACGTGGCCTCGGTCGAGGTCGAGGGCATCTGCCGCCAGGTGGCGGGCGTCCGCGACGTCGCCGTGGTGGGCCGCTCGCACCCCACGCTCGACGTGGTGCCCGTGGCTTTCGTGGTCAAGGGCCCCGATGCCCCCGACGACGCCGATCTCGAGCGCCAGATCATCGATCTCTGCGCGCAGAACCTGTCGAACTTCAAGGTGCCCCGCGCCGTCTACTTCGTCGACGACTTCCCCCGGGCCACCCTCGACAAGATCGCCAAGAACCAGCTGCGCGACCAGGCCGACGCGCTGCCCGAGCCGTTCTAGGGGATCGCCGTGCTCACCAGCTTCGACGAGTACCCGATCCACCCGCTGCCCCAGCCCATCGCCCGGCCGGGCACGACCGACCGCAACGCCTACGACCGCTACTGGATGAGCGCCAGCCACCACGAGGGCGCCTTCCAGGTCGAGATCGCCTTCGGCCGCTATCACAACCTCGCGGTGCAGGACACCTCGGTGTCGATCTCCAAGGGCGGCCGTCAGCACTCGTTCCACGCCTCGCGCCTGGCCCCGGTCGACCCCGCCGAGATGACCGTGGGGCCGGCCCGGCTCGAGATCGTCGAGCCCTTCCGTCAGCTCCGCTACGTCGTGGAGCCCAACGAGACCGGGATCTCGTGCGACCTCCGTTGGCGTTCTCGTGTCGGCGCGCTGCTGGAGGACCACACCGTGCTCGACGACGGCCGGTCGGTCATCGTCGACATGGACCGCTTCATGCAGTTCGGCACGTGGGAGGGCACGGTCACCGTCGACGGCGACGTCACCGAGCTCCGCCACGACGAGGTCCGCGGCATCCGCGACCGCTCGTGGGGCGTGCGCCCGGTCGGCACCGCCCCGGTCGGCCGGCCGTCGAGCAGCCCGCCCAACGCCTGGCTGTGGGCCCCCATCCACTTCGACACCGAGTGCGTGGTCGCCGGTTGGTTCCAGCGGCCCGGCGGCGCCTTCTTCCGGCCCGACGGCCATCGCATCGCCGTCTCCGACCCCGTCGCCGACACCATCTCCGTCGAGACCGGCGAGGTCACCCGGCTCGACCCCGTCGGGCCAGCGCCTCACCTTCCAGCCCGGCACCCGCTGGGTCACCTCGGTGTCGATCGACCTCGTCGGCGCCGACGCCGAGCCCGTCGTGATGGACCTCGAGCCGCTTGCTCCGCTTCGACATGCGGGGCCTCGGCTACATGAACCCCGAATGGGGCCACGGCGTGTGGCACGGCGACCTCGAGCTCGGCCGTGAGGACTGGGACTTCGCCGAGATCGCCGCCGACGACTACACCCACCAGCACGTCCACCACCTCGTGCGGGCCCGCATCGGCGAGGCCGAGGGCGTGGGCATCTTCGAGCAGATCATCTTCGGGCCGCACACCCAGTTCGGGTTCCACGACATACTCGACGGCTGGGCGGGCTGAGAGCCCCTGATGCCGGCCGCGCCCTGACGGCCGCGCGAGGAGTGGGAGGCGATCGTTGATCGACTGGTGGCAGCGCGACCTCATCGACACCGGCAAGCAGCCGCTCGCGCTGTGCGCGGTCGCGTTCATGATCACCTTCCTCGTGACGCGGAAGATCGTGCGGAACATCAAGGCGGGCGAAGGGAACCTCAAGGACAACGTGGTGGGCGGGGTGCACATCCACCACGCCGTGCCCGGACTGGTGCTCATGGTGGTGTCCGGGCTCACCGCCCTCGGTGCCCAGTCGATCGGCTGGCGCTCGGTGGCCGGGGTGGGCTTCGGCATCGGGCTGGCCCTGGTGCTCGACGAGTTCGCCCTGATCCTCCACCTCCAGGACGTCTACTGGAGCGAGCAGGGCCGGACGTCGGTGAACGCGGTGCTCCTCGTCGGCGGCGTGCTCGTGCTGGTGCTGCTGGGGGCCACTCCGGCCAACGTGAACGACCCGAGCGTCGGCAACGGCATCTTCTTCGTGGTGGCGCTCAACCTGGGGTTCGTGGCCGTCTGCTTCATGAAGGGGAAGCTGGGCACGGGAGTGATCGGTGTCGTGGTGCCGTTCCTCGCGCTGGTCGGCTCCTTCCGCCTGGCCCGGCCCCACTCGGCGTGGGCGAAGCGGCGCTACCCCGAAGGAAGCCACAAGCTGGACAGGGCGATCGCCCGGGAGTCGGCGTTCGACGCCCGGTGGCGCTCGAAGGTCCGGGCCTTCCAGGACAAGGTCGCCGGCTTCGGCTCCTGAGGGCCTAGCCCTCGGCGCCCGAGCCTCCTGTTGCCTCGTCGGCCTCGGCGACCCGGGCCAGGAGCTGGTCGCGGATCGACACGCCCGGCTCCCGGGCCTTTCCGCCCGTGACCCGCCAGCCGTGGCGACTCGAGTAGAGCAGCGGCGGCTCCTCGAGGCGGCCGAGGCCGGTGGCGACGATGCGACCGAACACCAGCTCGTGGTCGGCCATCGTCTTCCGGTCGAAGATCTCAGCGGTGAACCAGGAGATGCAGCCGGGCACGACCGGGTGGCCGTCGACCTCGGTGAGGTACTCGGGCGCCACGTAGTTGAACTTCCGGCCCGGGTAGGAGAAGTACTGGCCCTCGGAGATCTGGTCGGCGGCCAGCACCGACACGGTGAAGCGGCCGCTGGCCTCGATGAGAGGCCAGGTGTCGTGCTTCGGTGACACCGACGCCATCACGATCGGCTCCTCGAAGGCCACCTGGGTGACCCAGTGCGACGTGTAGGCGCGGGTCGTGTCGTCGTGGGTCGCGGCCACGACCTGCACGCCCTTGATCATCTGGCCGAGGCTGCGCTTGGTGTTCTGGTCGATCACCCGCCCAGTGTGGCCCGCGTCGGCCGTCGGATCAGGCTCGGGCCAGCACCTCGACGTGCAGCACCACGAAGACGCCGTCGTCGGCCGTGGCCCAGCGCCGGAATGCGGCGGCGATGCCGTCGAGCTCGGCGGGGGTGGCGAGCCCGTACTCGACCGCCTGCCCGGCGAAGGCGCTGGCCACCACGCGGTCGGCCCACAGCCCGCCCCACCAGGCTCGGTCGTCGGGCTCGGCGAAGGTCCAGGTGGAGCTGGTGACGGCAAGGTCGGTGAATCCCGCCGCCCGGAACCAGCCGGGCAGGCGACGGCCGGCGTCGGCGTCGGCGCCGTTGGCCCGAGTGACCTGGTGGTACAGCTCGAGCCAGCGGTCGAGCAGGGGATCGTCGGGGGCCCAGGCGAAGGCGCCGTAGTCGCTCTCGCGGACGGCGACGAGGCCGCCCGGCGCGAGCACCCGCCGCATCTCCCGTAGTGCTGCCACCGGGTCGGTGAGGTGCTGGAGCACCTGGTGGGCGTGGACGATGTCGAACTGCTCGTCGTCGGCCTCGAGCGCGTACACGTCGCCGACCGCGAAGCCGACTCCGCCCACCCCACGCTCGTCGCTGATCCGCTCGGCCTCCCCGACGGCCTCGGCGGCGGCGTCGATGCCGAGCACCCGGCCCGGAGCCACCCGCTCGGCGAGGTCGAGGGTGAGCGTGCCGGGCCCACACCCCACGTCGAGGAGCCGCTGACCCGGTTGCAGGTGGGGGAGCAGGTACGCCGCGGAGTTCTCCGCGGTGCGCCAGCGGTGGCTGCGCAGGACCGAGTCGTGGTGGCCGTGGGTGTAGCGGTCTGCCATGGGCTGATGGTCGCACGCCGCCGGAGCGGGCGACCCCTTGTTTGCGGTTGTCAGAGGTCGATGTCGGCCACGACGGCGTAGTGGTCGGAGGCCCAGACGCCGTCGACGGGCGAGGTGCCGGCCAACGTGCAGGTCGCCACGTGCCCGGCTCCCCGCCGGCGTGGCCAGGAGACCATCACGTAGTCGAGGCGGCGGTTGGGGTGCACGGCCCGGCGAGGCACCCGGGGGTTGGCGGCTGACCACGTGTCGCCGCGCCCCTCGTTGCCGGCCGCCTCCCAGGCGTCGACGAACACGAGCCCCGGCACGTGGGGGCCGGCGGTGCCGGTCAGGCCCCGCACCTCGTCGGACCACGGCACGGCGTTGAGGTCGCCGCCCAGCACGGCCGGGTTGGAGGCCCGCCGCCGCTCGTCGTCGCCGAGGCAGGCCGCCACCTCCCGGGCGAGGGCCGCCGTCTGGGCCCTCCGGGTGGGGGAGCGGTCGAGGCCGTGCTCCAGGTGGGTGCCCACGGCGAGGAATGCGCCGCCCTCGGCCTCTGGGCGCTCGACCCGGGCGATCAGGACGTGGCGCCACGTCGGCTCACCGTGCTCGTCGGGCAGCGGGCGGGCCACCACGAGCTCGAGGGGCCAGCGGGAGATCAGCGCGTTCACCACCCAGTAGGGCGCGCCCGGGTAGCGATCGAAGCCCGACAGCTCGGCGGCGGTCACCGCGTGCAGGCCCAGGCGGTCGGCGAGCACGTCGGCCTGGGTGGCGCCGTCGGGCTCCACCCACGACTCCTGGAGGGCGACCACGTCGGGTGCGATCGCGGCCAGCTCCGCGGCCAGCGCCCCCTCCCGGTCGGTCCAGTCTCCGACCCGGCCCTGCACGTTCCACGTGGCCATTCGCACCGGCCCAGGTTGGTGGCCCCGGCGGCCGGCTGCACCATCGAGGACCGGATCGGGCCCGTCGGAAGCTACCGTCGGTCGGGTGGAGGCCCCGCCGAACGACCCCGAGGACTGGACCGACGAGGAGTGGCAGGCGTACCTGCTCGCCACGGCCGACGACGTCACCGAGATCGGCGTGGCCGCACCCGAGGAGGGCGCCACGGGGTTCCGGAAGCTGAAGGCGTCGGCGGCCGGCTCGGTGGTCGGGGCCGGGATGATGGGCCTCGAGCAGGCGCTCTACGGCGAGCGCCCGAAGGAGGAGGTCGTGGCCGAGGCCGAGTCCGACGACCCCTACCGCGACAGCTCGGTCTTCGATCCCGACGACCCCGGCTCGGCCACCATCTCCCTCGTCGTCGACCCGCCCCCGGCCGCCGACTGACGGCGGGAGCGGCACCCCGGGACCGTCAGGCCAGCGGCGTGTCGGCGTCGAGCAGCTGCTCGAGCCGCTCGGGCGGCACCGCCTTGGAGTAGAGGAAGCCCTGGGCCCCGGGGTCCGACGCGGGGTGTGGTCGTCGCCGGACCGTAGGATCGCTCCGTGAATCGGATCGGAACCGCTCGGGGTCAGGTCGACGCGCTCCTGGCCACGGTGCGGTCCGGCCTGCTCGTCGAGGACGCGGACCGCCGGGTCCAGGCCGTGAACGAGCGCTTCATCGAGATGTTCGGCCTCCCGTCCGTCGACGCGATGCTGGGGGCCGACTGTGCTGTCTCGGCCGAGTACGCCAAGCACGACTACGTCGACCCCGAGAGCTTCATCCGGCGGATCGAGGAGATCCTGGCCGACGGCGAGGTGGTGCTCGACGACGAGCTCCACCTCGTCGACGGGCGGGTCTTCAGCCGCAGCTACGCCCCGGTGTTCGACGAGGACGGCGCCCCTGGCGGCCATCTCTGGCGCTACGAGGACGTCACCCCGGTTCGCGAGCGCGAGGTGGCCCTGGCCCGCTCGAACGCCATGCTCGCCGCAGTGGCGGCCGCCGAGGGCGGCTACATGCGCGACCAGCCCCCGCAGCAGCTGTTCGAGCACGTGCTTCACAACCTCATGGACCTCACCGCCTCGGAGTACGGGTTCATCGGCGAGGTCCTCGTCGACGAGGGCGTCCCCTTCATCAAGACCTGGGCGTACACCGACCTCGCCTGGGACCTCGTCACCCGCAAGCTCGTCGACGACTCCATGGCCTCCGACGGTGGGCTGATCTTCCGCAACCTCGAGACGCTCTTCGGGCACGTGCTCACCACCAGCGCCGTGGTGATCTCCAACGACGCCCCCAACGACCAGCGTGGCCCCGGCGTGCCGCCCGGCCACCCACCACTGCACCGCTTCCTCGGGGTCCCGCTCTTCGACGGCACCGAGCTGATCGGCATGTTCGGCCTGGCCAACCGCCCCGGCGGCTACGACGAGGCCCTCGTCGCCTACCTCGAGCCGTTCACCAGTGCGGCGTCGGGGCTCATCCGGGCCTACCGCAGTGAGATGCGCCGGAGCGCGGCCGAGCAGGCCGAGCGCGAGGCCCGCCTCGCCGCCGAGCGGGCGAGCGCCCAGAAGACCGAGTTCCTGGCCCGGTTCAGCCACGAGCTGCGCACCCCGTTGCACGCCATCCTCGGATTCGCCGAGCTCCTCGCCGACGGCGCCACCGACGCGGCCGACCGCGAGCACACCGGTGTCATCGTCGACGCCGCCACCCACCTGACTGGCCTGGTCGACGAGCTGTTCGAGGTGGCCCACATCGAGCGCGGCCGCATCCCGCTCGCGGTCACCGACGTCGACCTGGGCCAGGTCGTCAGCGAGGCGATCGCCCTCACCCGGCCCGACGCGGTGCACCGGGGTGCCACCCTCGTGGCCCGGCGGGCCTCGGAGCCGCTGATCGTGGCCGCCGACCGGGTGCGGCTCAAGGAGTGCATCCTCAACCTGATCCGCAACGCCCTGGTGCACGGCGGCGAGGGCGTGGCCGTCGAGGTCACCTCGTCGAGCGCAGACGGGGTGGTCGAGCTCGTGGTCGCCGACGACGGCCCCGGCATCCCCGCCGACGACCTCCAGCGCGTCTTCGAGCCGTTCACGCGGCTGGCCAACGACGAGCAGGGCCTCGGGCTCGGGCTGGCCATCACCCGGTCGCTCGTCGAGGCGATGGGTGGCCGGGTGGCCGTGGAGAGCGAGCCGGGTGAGGGCACCCGGTTCACCCTCACCCTGCTGCCGGCTACAGCCCCTTCGGGCGGTTGACGAAGCGCCCCTCGGCGGGCGAGAAGAACCAGCCACCGCCGGCCTTGGTGCCACCGTCGACGGGCACGTTGTGCCCGGTGACGAACGACGAGAGGTCCGACGCCAGGAACAGCGCCACGCGGGCGTTGTCCTCGGGCCAGCCCAGCCGGCCCACGGGGGCCCACGACGCCCACAGGTTGTCGTGGTCCTCGTAGCCGGTGAGGTAGTCGACCTGTGGGGTGTGGGTGAGGTCGGGGCCGATGCCGTTGAAGCGGATGCCGTTGCGGCCCTGGGAGACGGCCATGTCGACGGTGAACTTGGCCACCGCCGCCTTCATCGAGCCGTAGATCGGGTCGCCGGGGTAGCCCCGCATGCCCTCGACGGAGTGCACGTTGACCACCGAGGCACCCTCCGCGGCGATCATGCTCTCGAGGAACGCGTGGGTGACGGCCACGACGTGCCAGAAGTTCTGCCGGTACATCGCGTCCCACGACTCGGGCCCGGACTTCCGGAACCGCACGAGCGGGCGGTAGTCGCCGACGTTGTTCACCAGGACCTGCACGTGGGGGTGCTCGGCCAGCACGGCCTCGGCCAGGGCGGTGACGCCCTCCTCGGTGCGCACGTCGACGACGTGGGCCCGCGCCGAGCCCCCGGCGGCGGTGATGTCGGCGACGGCCTCCTGGGCGAGGGCGGGGTCGATCTCGGCGATCTCGACGTGGGCGCCGTGGCGGGCGAACAGCCGAGACACGGCCCCGCCGATGCCGGTGCCGCCGCCGGTGATGACGGCGACGCGCCCGGCGAGCAGCTGGTTCCAGTCGTCGATGGGCGGGACGTTCGACGGGTTCTGGGTGGTCATGGCTTCCCCCTGAGGTGTGACGCGAGCGGGGGGCCGGTCACCCGGCCCCCCGTCGACTGCTCGATTGTGGCTCGTGCCTGGCTCAGCTGGCGGCGGCGAGCTGCTTGGCCGAGTTGACCAGCGCCTGGTTGGGGTCGGCCGGGAGCTCGGTGAGGGGCTCCTGGACCTCGCCGACCGTGGGGCCGAACTGGTCGGCCAGCGGCTTGAGGGCCGCCAGGTCGAAGCCGTAGAGCTCGGCGGCGTTGCCGGCGAGGATCTGCTGGACCTGCTCGGGGGCCAGCCCGTTGAACACCTGGCGGAAGTGCTCGGTGGTGTACGGGAAGGTGCCCTCGTCGTGCGGGTAGTCGCTGCCCCACATGATGCGGTCGATGCCGACCTGGTCGCCGAGGCCGGCGGCGATGTCGAGCGGGCGGGGCTGGCTGATGCCGACGTAGCAGTTCTGCTGGAAGTACTCGGTGGCCGACTTCGGCGGGACGAGCTCGCCGCCGATGCGCATCTCGCCGACCTTGTTGGACCGGATGCCGGCCATCAGGTTGTCGAGGCCCGTGAGGAACTCGGGGATCCAGGCGCAGCCGGCCTCGGTGATCGTGAACTTGAGGTTCGGGAACCGCTCGAACACGCCGCCGAGGATCATGTAGGCGAGCGGGCGCTGCGAGTAGAAGGGGATCTCCAGGAAGTGCACCAGCGGCATGGCCGGGGCCTTCTGGTAGACGGGCCCGCCGGTGCCGCTGTGGGAGTTGACGACGATCTCGTTCTCCTCACAGAACGCCCACAACGGGTCGTAGACGGGGTCGTAGAGGGGCTTGATCCAGTCGCAGGTGGGGGGCACCGAGCCGACGAGGATGCCGCCGCGCAGGCCGTTGTCGTTGATCCACTTGGCGTCGGCGATGGCGTCGTCGACGTCGTTGAGGAAGACCTGGCCGATGCCGGCGCGGGCCTCGGGGCGCTGGCTGACGTAGTCGACGAGCCAACGGTTGTGGGCCTGGATGCCGGCGTGACGGTGCTCGTACTCGTCGGGCGTGGGGGGCTGGGCGAACAGGACGAAGTTCGGGAAGAACGGGGGCACGGTGTTCGGGAAGATGACCTCGCCGACCACGCCGTCGCCGTGCTGGTCGGTGTCACGCCGCTCGCTGTCCCAGTTGCGGATGCGCTGGTCGGTGTCCTTGAGGTCCTTGAACGGGTTCTTGTACTTCTCGCGCCAGGCGTCGAAGTCGGCCTTGTACTCGTCGGCGAGGAACTCGCGGTACTGGGCGTGGCTGCCACCGGCGTGGGTGTCAGCGGAGATCACGATGTAGCGGTCGTCAGGTCCCACGGTGCTTCCCCTTGTTCGGGTCGGTTCTCATCGCTCACGCGATGCAGATTCGTACGTGACGATAGGCGAACCTCACATGCTCACCCCAACCCGGGATCAGAATCTGGTTCCAGAAGCGACGGAAGTCACTCCACCTCTGCCGGGACGGTGCCGTCGGCGATGGCGGCGACGAGCTCGGCGTGGTCGGCCTCGGTGCGGTCGGCGTAGCGCACGGCGTAGCCGGCCATGGCGTCTTCGAAGGTGTGGCCCTTGCCGAGGTAGGCGGAGATGGCCGCGGGGTCGCCGGTGCGGGCGTGGGCCTTGGCGAGCACCGCGCCGCACGCGGTGGCGAAGTCGGCGAGCACCGGTGCGAGGCGGTCGGTGTCCGGGATGATCTTCATGTCGCGGAACTGTCGGACGTAGAAGTCCATGCCCTCGAAGCTGCTCCAACCCACGAACATGTCGGTGGCGCTCTGCAGGAGGCGCTGCCCGTTGATCACCCGTGCACCGTGGTTGTCATAGGTGCTGTCGCCCAGGTGGCGCTCGTACACCGACGGCCCGGCCTGCTTCACCTGGAGGAACAGGGGCTCACCGGTGCGGTCCTCGAGCAGCAGGAGGTGCACGCGCATCCCGACGCTCCCGACGCCCACCACCTGGCGGGCGACGTCGACGAACTCGAACTGGCGCACGCAGTGGCGCCGGTCGGCGCGCAGGGTGGCGGCGTAGCGCTCGAACACCTCCTCGACGATCCGGAGCCGGTCCGGGGAGTCGAAGTGCTGGAGCTTCGGCGGCCGCTCGGCGATGCGCCGTTGGCCGTCGACCACGGTGGTGAGCTGGTCGAACGCCCCCTGGTTGGTGCGGCGCTGGCCCTGCTTGGCGATGAGGGCGGCAGCCGTGGTGCGATCGGCCCCCTGGAAGTGGTCGAGCAACCAGTCGACGTCGACGAGGTCGTACCAGATCTCCATCTGGCCCGACCGCCGCGTACTCGCCCATCCGGGCGTGGTAGGCGCCGACGGCCTTCTCCACCGCGTCGACCCCGACGGCGTCGCCGAGCCCGTTGTGACGGGCCAGCACGACGATGCTGGCGGCCAGGCGGGCGATGTCCCACTCGAACGGGCCGGGCAGCGTCTCGTCGAAGTCCCGGAGGTCGAACGACAGGTTGCGCTCCGGGGTGGCCCACAGCCCGAAGTTGAGGATGTGGGCGTCGCCGCAGAGCTGCACGGCCAGATCCCGAGTGGGGGAGGGCGGCAAGGTCCATGGCCATGACCGCGGCCGCGCCCCGGTAGAAGTTCCACGGGGAGATCGCCATGCGCCCGTGGCGCAACGCCACCAGGTCCGGGTTGCGGATGTCGTTCTGGGCGACGAGCACCGCCACCGGATCGTCACGGTCGTCGGCGGGGGCCCATGCGCCGAGGGCGCTGCGAGGTGCGTAGCGCCGGGCGGCGCGGCCGCGCGCCAGGCGATCGGCGGTCGTGGGGATCGGGTTGACCGGCATGGTTCCTCCTGAGGTCGGTCGCGATCATGGCCCGGCGGACGCCCCGGCACGCGCGCGAAGCTGGATGACGTGGCTCCCTCCACCACCGACCATCCGCTCGACGACGGCATCTCGATCTGCGTCGGGTGCGGGCTGTGCTGCGACGGCACCCTGTTCAGCCACCTGGGCGTCATCGACGAGAGCGACCTCGGCCGCCCCCTGGCCGCGCTCGGGGTGAAGGTGATCGTCGAGGCCGACCCGCCGGTCTTCGAGCTGCCGTGCCCGGCGTTCGACGGCCACGCCTGCACCATCTACTCCCTGCAGCGGCCGCGGGCCTGCGGCTGGTTCGAGTGCGACGTGTCCGTTGCGGTGACGGCCGGGACGATGTCGAGGGCGGAGGGCCGGGCGATCATCGAGGCCACCCGCGACCTGCGCGACCGCGTGCGCTCCGGCGAGGCCCCGGAGGCCGAGCTGCGGGCCGCGGTCGAGGAGCACTTCCGCAAGGAGTGACCCGGCCGAGTGCCCAGCCCCTCAGAGCCTCGCCGCGACCTTCTCGGAGAGGTCGGTGGCGACCTGCCGGGGGTCCCCCGAGGTGCTGTAGACGACGTTGAGCTCGTACTGCACGTCGCCGATGCGCCACACCACCGAGTCGAGGGCGGTGCCGGTGTAGCCCTCGTCGCCCAGGGCGTTGGGGGTCCAGAAGTCGTTGTCGTAGCCGGCACGCCAGGCTGCGACATCGTCGGTGCGCCGGATGAGGTTGACCGTCTTCAGGTCGTTGGCCGACGACCACCAGCACTCGTCGCTGCTCTGGTCACCGGCCACGGCCGGCTCGCCGAAGGCCTCGCTGACGTCGGACCGGGTGAGGAGCGTGCACGCCGCGGGAAGGCCCGAGGCGTCACCGGTGGTGGGGGTGTCGAGGTCCGGATCGGTGGTCGGCGACACGGTCCCGCCGGTCGGAGGCACGGTGGCCGTGAGCGACTGTCCGTCGACCCTCTGGCCGCCGTTCGCCGCCGAGCCGCCTTCGCCGGAGCCGCACGCCCCGGCCGCCACCATGAGGCCGGTCGCGAGCAGGAGACGGAGGATGCGCGGGCGGGGCGTCACGTTTCGAGCCTACGGTCCCGCTCAGGCCGGAGCGGGCTGCACGCGCATCAGCACCGAGGTGGTGAGCCGGCCCCGGCCGCCGTCGTCGACGAGGTCGACCCGGATCAGCCCGCCTGAGGGTGGCCCCACGACCCACGCCGACGACACGATCGGGGTGACCCGGTTCTGGGCGAGGAAGCGCATCTCGATCTCGGTGACGACGTGGCGGTCGGTGTCGAGGAGGCGGAGGTGGTCGGCGAGGTCCTCGGCGGCGGTCTCGGCCAGGCCGGCCACCATCGCGCCCTGCAGCGCCCCGGCCGGGTTGAGCAGGTCGGCATCGAGCTCGATCGAGACGGTGCCGGTCGCGGGGTCGAGCGACCGGTGGCGCGCGGCGGCGCGCAGCGGCTCGTCGAGCGGAGGGACCGCCATCCGGCGGCTGAGCATCGCCGGGTCGAACGGGGACTTCACCGGGTCACCCTCGCGGCGTGACACCCGCGAGAAGCCGGCGAAGCAGTGGCCCCAGACCTTCCCGTCGGCGAGGATCGGGGCCTCGGAGGTCGACGACCTCGCGCCTTGGCGCAGGATCGTGGCGGTCGACCGGACCTCGTCCGGGAGGGGGATGAGCGGGGCGCGCACGGTCAGGTCCGAGGTGAAGGTCCAGCTGTCGGGATCGCTGTCGACGGGCACCCCGGTGATGGCGTCGACCAGGAAGACGAGCGCCGCCATCGGGATGGCGCCTCGTTCGCAGAGCGCGGGCACCGGGGTGAGGACCCCGGTGAGGCGCCGCTCGTCGTCGACCGTGAGCGTCACGCCGAGCCGGGTCGGGAGGTGGTCGTAGCCAATCGGTAGGTCGGTCACGGGGTGCGACGGTAACGGTCAGGAGGCCCTGACACGAACGGACGCAGAGGGTACCCCTAGGGGGTACCGTGGAAGATCGACGGACCTCCGTGGAGGAGAGCGATGAGCACGAACCCCGACACCACGCCGAGCAGCACCTCCGAGACGGGCGCCACCGATGCCCCGATGCGGGTCGTGGTGGTGGGGGGTGTCGCTGGCGGCATGTCCGCGGCCACCCGCCTGCGTCGCCTCGACGAGCAGGCGGAGATCGTGGTGGTCGAGCGGTCGGGTCACGTCTCCTACGCCAACTGCGGCCTGCCGTACTACGTCGGTGGTGTCATCGAGGACGAGGACGACCTGCTCCTCCAGACACCCGAGAAGCTCTTCGAGCGCTTCCGCCTCGACGTCCGCGTCGGCTCGGAGGTCGTCGGCATCGACCCGACCGCGCGCTCGGTGACCGTCCGGTCGACCACCGACGGCAGCGAGTACGACCTCCCGTTCGACAAGCTCGTGCTGAGCCCGGGGGCCGTGCCGGTCCGCCCGCCGATCCCCGGCTTCGACCGGGTCAAGGTCCTCCGCACCGTCGAGGACGCCGAGCACCTCTTCGGCGCCGTTTCGGCCCGTCCGTCCTCGGCCGTCGTGATCGGCGCCGGGTTCATCGGGCTCGAGACCGCAGAGAACCTCTGTCACGCCGGCATCGAGGTCACGGTGGTCGAGGCCGCCGACCAGGTGCTCACCCCGCTCGACTCCGAGATGGCGATCCTCGTCCAGGCCGAGCTCGTCGAGCACGGCGTCAGGGTCGAGACCGGCATCGCCGTCACCGAGGTCAGCGACTCGGGTGTCCGCCTGGCCGACGGGCGCGAGATCCCCGGCGAGCTCGTCATCGGTTCGATCGGCGTGCGTCCCGACACCCGGCTGGCCGAGATGGCCGGGCTCGACGTCGGCCCCCGCGGCGGCATCGCCGTCGACGAGGCCGGCCGCACCAGCCACCCCGACGTCTACGCCGTCGGCGACGCCGTCGAGAAGGTCGACTCCGTGGGCGGTGGCCAGTCGCTGATCGCGCTGGCCAACGTGGCCAACCGGCAGGGCCGGCGGGTGGCCGACCACATCGCCGGGCTCCAGGCCCGCCCGGCGCCGTCGCTCGGCACCGCCATCGTGAAGGTCTTCTCCCGCACCGCGGCGATGACCGGCTGGAACGAGAAGCGCCTCCGGGAGGCGGGCCGTCCGTACCGCGTCGTCCGTTCCCACCCGATGAACCACGCCGGCTACTACCCCGGCGCCGAGCAGATGTCGATCAAGCTCCTCTTCGACCCGGTCGACGGCACCATCCTCGGGGCCCAGGCCGTGGGCGGCTCGGGGGTCGACAAGCGCATCGACGTGCTCGCCACCGCCATGACCGCCGGCATCGCCGCCCCGGCCCTCGCCGATCTCGAGCTGGCCTACGCGCCGCCGTTCTCGTCGGCCAAGGACCCGGTGAACATGCTCGGCTACATGGCCGAGAACCTGCTGTCCGGTGACTGCGACCCGGTGGAGCCCGCCGACCTCGCCGAGCTCACGGCCTCCGGGTGGACCCTCATCGACGTCCGGACGAGGAGCGAGTGCGACAAAGGCATGATCCCCGGAGCGCGTCGGGCGCCCCTCGACGACCTGCGCGCCGAGCTCCCCGGGCTCGGCAGCGGCCCGTTCGTCGTGTGCTGCCAGGTCGGCCAGCGGGGCCACACGGCGACCTCGCTGCTGCAGGACATGGGCATCAGCGCCCGCAACATGGACGGCGGCTACCTCAGCTGGAAGGCCCGGCAGGCGGCCGATGCCGGCGACCCGGGCCTGCTGGCAGCCGACGCCGACGTGCACGTCCCCGGCGACGAGTAGCGCCGGCCCGCCCGGCGCTCCGCCCCGGTTGCCTCAGCCCTGCAGCGCCGGCATGACCTCGTTGGCGACCGTCTCGAGGTAGCGCCAGGCGATCTCGGGAGGAAGGCCGCCGATGAGCGGGTGTAGGGGGAGCGGGACCCCGGCGCGCACCATGGCGACGGCCTCGTCGACGGTGACGATGCGGTGGCTCTTGTTCTCCGCCCGCAGCTCTTCCGCCGACCCAGCGAACGACAGGCTGGCGGTGTCGGTGTTGCCCTCGTTCCAGGAGGCATAGCTGCGCACGTCGTGCATGAGGTACGGGCCGAGCTCCTCCCACGCCGCGTCGAGGTCGTCGGCGACGAAGAGGGTCTGCGCGGAGTCCGGGTCGGGGATCAGGCACATGCCCGGCTCGTGACCGGCGGCGCGTGCCGCCTCCTCGTACGCCGCCTGCACGACCTCGCCCCCGCCCTGGGCGAAGAAGCCGATGCCGTTGCGGCCGGCGCGGCGGGCGGCGGCGACGCTGCCCCCGCCCCACGCCACCATCGGCCCGCCAGGGGTGAGGGGCGGAGGCGTGACGTGGATACGTCGGCCGTCGTGCTCGAAGGGCTCGCCGGTCTTGGCCTTCAGCAGGATCGACAGCTTCTCGTCGGCGATCTTCCCGCGCCGGTGGTAGTCGACCCCGAACATCTCGTACTCGACGGGGCGATAGCCGACCGCGGCCACGTACGTGACCCGGCCGCCGCTGATGATGTCGAGCACCGACATCTCCTCGGCCAGCTGCACCGGGTCGTGGAGCGGGAGCAGCACCACGGCGACGTTGATCATCATGGTGGTCGTGCGGGCGGCCATCGCGCTGGCGAGGGTGAGCGGCGCCGGGAGGTAGCCGTCCTCGGCCGAATGGTGCTCGCAGATGACGGTGACGATGCCGCCACGGGTCTCGCCCCAGGCCGCCATCTCGATGGCGGCCTTGTAGAGGTCGGCCGCCGGGGCGCCGGACTCGGGCGCCCGCATGTCGAATCGCATCATGAACACAGCGGGACCCCCGGAGTCGTTGCGCGGCCGCTCGGCCGCGTGTCGGCCGGACCTTACCGGCCGTCGACGCCGCAGTGGATGGCTTCGAACCGGTCGGCCGCTGCCGGCCGCGGCCCGGCCTCGTCGGTGAGAACCGCCGTGCGCTCGGCGAGCTGGGCGATCACGGGACGAGCACGACCTTGAGGGCGCCGCTCGTCTTGTCGTCGGCCACGCGGAACGCCTCGGCCGCGTCGTCGAGCGGGAAGCGGTGGGTGATGAGGGTCCGGGCGATCTCCGGGTTGGCGGCGAGCAGGGCGGCGGCCTCGTCGGACTCGCGAACGCCACCGTGGCGGCACCGACCCATCGACCCGACCCAGGTGATCTCCTTGACGAGGGTCGCCACGCCGGGGACGGCCAGGACCCCGGCGGACACCCCCAGCACCACGACCCGGCCGCCGGGCCGGACGAGCTCGCCGCACCGGGCCAGCGCCGACTCGGTGCCGGCGGCGTCGATCACCACGTCGTACTCGCCGCTCGGGGCGACGAGCCCGAGCTGGTCGGCGGCGACCCGCTGGTGGCGATGGCGGGTCTCGACGGCGATCCCGTCGTGGCCGAGGTGGCGTGCCGCCGCTCCGGCCAGCAGCCCGATGGTGCCGCCGCCGACGACGGCGACCCGCTCACCCGGGACGATCTCGGCCCGGCGCACGCCGTGCCACGACACGCTGGCCGGCTCGACCAGGCTGGCGTCCTCGACGGCCAGGCCGTCGGGCAGCGGGATGAGGCCGTACTCGGGCACGAGCACCCGGTCGGCCAGACCCCCGTCTCGGTTGATGCCGATGTTGATGCGGTCGTTCGTGCACCGCTGGGTCGACCCCGAGCGGCACTCGGTGCACGTGCCGCAGAACACCGTGGGCTCGACGGCGTAGCCGACGCCATCGACCCTGCCGGCGAACTCGTGCCCCATCACGAACCCCTGGCCCGCCTCCCGCAGGAAGTGCAGGTCGGTGCCGCAGATGCTGCCGGCGACCACGTCGAGCACGACTCCGTCGCCGTCGCCCTCGGGCTCGGGCACCTGGGCCACCTCGACGGACCCGTCGGCCCAGCGCACGCCTCTCATGGGGCGACCTTAGGCAGGGCCCGCCGATCGTGCCCCACGTCAAAGAATTTCACGAAGAGTGGTCGTTTGGCTTGCGCGCGCACACTCCTTGACGCACTCTGGACGGATGGACCGCTGGGAGAACTTCCGCACCCTCGAGCTGGGCGACTGGCACAAGATCGAGCGTCGTATCGGGGTCCGGGTGCCCACGAAGGGCCTCGAGGTCAGGCTCGTCCCCTCCAGGGACGTGATCGACCTGCGCGACAGCGTGGTCGGCCGGGTCGTCGAGGTCTCGGTCACCGGCGCCGCGATCGATGCGTCGAGCTCGCTGCCCGTCGAGGTCTCGTCCGAGACGCGGATCCGCTTCCACGACGTCGACTCGACCGTCACCGTGCGCCACGTGTCGGCCACCGACGAGCCGGGCGTGAGCCGCTACGGCATCGAGTGGAGCCGGCTCGAGGATCCCCTGCGCCAGGTGGTCTACGGCGCCGTCGCCGACGCCCGCTCCGCCACCGCCTGAGCCCGGCTCAGGCCACCACACCCGTCTCGCGCAGCTCGGCGATCCGCTCGCCCAGCCCGAGCTCGCGCAGCACCTCGTCGGTGTCCTGGCCGAGGGCCGGGGTGAGCCCGCCCAGTGCGGCCGGCGTGCCGTGGAAGTTCGTGGGATGGCGGGGGAGCCGCACCCGGCCCACGACCGGGTGGTCGAACTCCTGGAACATGCCGATGGCGACGGCGTGGGGGTCGTCGACGATCTCCGCCGCCGAGAGCACCATCGCGAAGGCCACCCGCTCCCGTTCGAAGCGGGCGATGGCCTCTTCCTGGGTGAGGTTTGCGGCCATGGCGTAACACATGTCCATGATCGGCTCGAGCACGTCGCGGTTCTTGCGGCGCTCGCCGACGGTCTTGATGCGGGGGTCGTCCCAGCCCTCGACGTCGAGGGCTTTGCACATGCCGGCGAAGTCGGCGTCGGTGGTCGGCACGACGATGCCCCAGCCGTCGAGGAAGCGCATGGGCTGGAACCCGGCGTTGAAGCTCGAGGGCATGCTGCCGTCGGAGTCGAGCAGCACCTCGTTGCCGGCCGACTCCGCCCACAGGAACGAGACGCAGGCATCGGCCATGCCGAGCTCGAGGTGCTGGCCGCCGCGGCCCATCGCCCGGGCGTAGAGCGCGGCCGAGATCGCCTGGCACGCAAAGAGGGCGCTGACCTTGTCGGCCCCGTTCTGGCGCAGGAAGGTGGGTGGGCCGCCGTTGGGGTCGGCCTGGTTGGCGGCGAAGCCGGCGTAGGCCTGGATCGAGGTGTCGTAGGCGCTGCGGTCGCGGTAGGGCCCCTCGGGGCCGTAGCCGGAGATCGAGGCGTAGATCACGTCGGGGTTCACGGCGGCGACGGCGTCGTAGCCGAGCCCGAGGCGGTCGATCACGCCCGGCCGGAAGTTCTGCACGACGACGTCGGCCTCGGCCGCCATCTTCAGCACGAGGGCCCGGCCCTCCTCGGTGGCCAGGTCGACGGCGATGCACCGCTTGCCCCGGTTGCACGCCAGGTAGAACGCGCTCATCCCGTTGACGGAGACGCCGATCCAGCGGGCGATGTCGCCGATGCCCGGCCGCTCGACCTTCACGACGTCGGCCCCCTGGTCGGCGAGCAGGGCCGCGGCGTACGGGCCGGTGAGAGCGATCGAGAGGTCGAGGACCTTCACCCCGGCGAGGGGCCCCTCATTCGTTCGGCTCGTGCTGGTCGTGTCGTCGCTCGTGGACGCCATGGCCGGTTCCCCCTGGCTCGTCGTGGTCCGGGCATCATGGCCGCCGGGGTCGCCGCCGTCCACCACCCTGGATCGGCCGTCCGCTCGCCGTTGCCCGCTGCGGGCCGTCGGCGAGTTCTCCCGCTGACCTCGGGCGCCGGGGGTGCTCACATCGGCGCCGCCAGCGCGGTGACCACCGCCTCGACCAGGTCGTAGGGCACCGGCGTCCGGAACGGGAACTTCACGGTTCCCTGACCGCTGCGCCAAGGGCCGACCTGTGGTTCGAGGTCGTCCGGCAGCTCGGGAACCCCGTGGAGGCTGAGGTGGGCCTTCCACCCGGCGACGTAGAAGTTGCGCCCGTTGGTGAAGCGGAACGCAGGCATCTCGTAGGCGATCGACTCGTCAGCTCCCGGGGCGGCGATCCGCACCCGGCGCACGACCTCGGCCACCGGCTCCCGCGCCGGTTCGGGCAGCTCGATCAGGTACTCGGCGATGCTCCCCGGAATCCGCCGGTCCTCGCTCATGTGGCCTCCCCGGCTCGACGTGCGCTCCGATCGGAGCAGTCTCCACCGGCGAGCTCGACGGTGTGGACTCTGTCGACGCCGCCGAGTCATCGGTCGACCTCGGCTCGGCAGGGAGGGGCGGCGAACGGCGTCGATACGCTTCTCGCAGCCGAGAACGGGGAGGCCCCATGGCTGAGAGCTGTACCCACCTGGACACCGTTCGCGACGTGACTCCCTCGTCGGACGGTTGCGAGGACTGCCTGAGGGTCGGAGGTCGGTGGGTGCACCTCCGGCTCTGCATGGCGTGCGGACGCGTGGGGTGCTGCGACAACTCCCCGAACCGTCACGCCACAGCGCATGCCCACGAGCACCCCGACCACCCGATCATCCGGTCCTACGAGCCGGGCGAGGACTGGTGGTGGTGCTACGCCGACGAGGTCGCGTTCGAGGTCGAGGGCGCGCCGCCCGCCCCGTCGCATCCCTGACGACCCCGAACCCTCGAGCGGGCGCGCGTCCCGACAGGTGACGGCGTCAGGGCCGATGGGCACTGGGCAGGGGGCGCGGAAGCGCGATGATGTGGCAGCGGCGGGGAACGGGAGTCCTCGCGCGACCTCAGAGGACGGCGCCCATGGCGTTCATCGGCTATCGCAACGACGGCAGGGACGAGCGCCGGTTGGGTCAGCGTGTGCCGGCCGGTGACATCCCGGTCACCTGGGCGACCCCGAAGTCGGCCGGGTTCGGTCTACGACGTGCGCTCAAGGGCGCGGTCGGCACCATCGTCGACGCCTCGCTCTCCGGGGCTGCGGCCACCGGGCCCTCGCGCATGCCCTTCGAGGTCGGCACCACCGTGATCTTCCAGTACGAGGGGTACGACTGCAGCGCCATCGTGCGCCGCCGGCATCCCACTGAGGACCCCGCCGTCGACCTGTTCGGCCTCGAGCTGGTCGTCGTGCATCCGCTCCTCAAGCGCCGCATCCAGCATCTGGTCAGCGACGCCCGCACCGAGGTCCCGTGAGCTGAGCCGCCCATCGGCGGGCGTCGGTCCCCGGGGCTGCGCTGGCGGTGTGGTGAGATGGCGCCGCTCCGCCAGAAGGGTCGCAATCGATGGAGATCTTCGAGTACGAGGCCGGTCGCAGGTTCGACCGACGCATCGGTCGCCGCACCGTCACGCCGCCGATCGACGTGACCTGGATCGTGCCGGCCAACAGCCTGCTGCGGACGGTGCGCGAGCGGCCGGGCAGCATCGAGGAGGTCTCGCTCACCGGCGCCGCCATCACCGGGCCGGCGAACCTCAAGCTGAAGGTCGGCGACACGGTGCTCGTGCGCTTCGCCGGCGGTGAGAGCAGCGTGATCGTGCGCCGGATCGACCCCGTCGACAGCGACACCGCCCGCTACGCCGTCGAGCTGATGGTCGTGCACCCGGTGCTCAAGCGTCAGCTCCTCGGCGCTCTCTCCCACCCCGATGGCGGCGACATGGGGTCGTCCAGCTTCAGCGCGGCGACCCCTCCGGCGGCGGGCGCGGCCGGGGCGGGGGCCACACCTCCTCAGTTCGATGCCCTGGGCGCCGCCGATTCGCAGGCCGCCGCGAGGGCTGAGGCCGAGGCCGCGGCCGGGTCGGAGCCCGGGTCGGAGCCGGCCGAGCCGCCGCTGAAGGCACCGATGACCAGCGCGGCCGACGCCGACGAGGTCCGCGACCTCGTCGACGAGCTCCGCCGCTTCATGGACGACTGACCAGCCTCGAGCCGTCGCCGGTGGTTCAGGCCAGCGGCTCCGGGCGACCGAAGAGGTAGCCCTGGGCGAGCTCGACGCCGAGGTCGTGCAGCGCCGCTGCCTCCTCCTCGGACTCCAGCCAACGCCTCCCGTCGATCCCCGACCCCGAGCGGAATCGACGTCCAGTGTTCACCAGGAGAGGTCGTCCGACCTCGATCCGTGCGAGGTGGGGAGACGCCCGGAGGCTCGGCTGGGAGGCCGCCCCGGTAGGGTCGCCGGATGCTCCGGGCGACAGGTCTCTCGCTCTGGCACGGTGGCCAGGTGGTGCTGGCCGGCATCGACGTCGGTCTCGACGCCAGCGACCGCGTGGGCGTGGTCGGGCCCAACGGCATCGGGAAGTCGACGCTGCTGCGGGTCCTCGCCGGCCTCGAGGTCGCCGACGAGGGCTCCGTCACCCGCCGCCCGCCGACCCTCACCGTCGGCTACCTGCCCCAGGAACCGGACCCACACCCGGGGGAGACCCTGCTCGCCTACCTGGAGCGACGCACCGGTGTCGCCCGGGCCAACGCCGAGCTCGACCGCTGGACCGCCGCCCTCGGGGACGACGCCGACGCCCTCGACGCCTACACCGCTGCGCTCGACCACTTCCTGGCCCTCGGGGGTGACGACTTCGAGGCCCGGGCCGCGCAGACCTGCGCGTCGGTGGGCCTGCTCGACGACGAGCAGGCGAAGCTCGGCCAGCCGATGGCCACCCTCTCGGGCGGTGAGGCCGCACGCGCCCTTCTGGCGGCGATCCTGCTCTCGCGTCACGACGTCCTGCTCCTCGACGAGCCCACCAACAACCTCGACTTCGCCGGCCTCGACCAGCTCGAGGCGTTCATGGCCTCCTTCCCCGGGGCGGTGATGGTGGTCTCCCACGACCGGGCGTTCCTCGACCGGTCGGTCACCCGCATCCTCGAGATCGAGGAGAACTCCCACCGCGGACGTGAGTACGCCGGTGGCTGGACCGAGTACCTCGATGCCCGCGACCTGGCCCGCCAGCAGCAGTACGACGCCCACGCCAAGTACACCTCCGAGCGCGACCGTCTCGTCGACCGTCAACGCACGCAGGTCGAATGGTCCGAGACCGGCGTGCGCAAGGTGAAGACCTCGGGGGAGCCGGACAAGAACCTGAAGGCCCGCAAGATCGCCCGGAGCGAGAAGCAGGCCGGCAAGGTGAAGGCCACCGAGCGCAAGCTGGCCCAGCTCGAACGGGTCGACAAGCCGTGGGAGGGGTGGCGCCTGGAGTTGGCGCTGCAGCCGACCGCCCGCAGCGGCGACGTCGTGGTCCGGCTCGAGGACGCCGTCATCGAGCGCCGGGACGCCACGGTCGGGGGCGCGGGCGACGGCTCCGCGTTCCGCCTCGGGCCGATCGACGTGGAGGTCGCGTGGCAGGACCGTCTGGGGATCCTCGGCCCGAATGGCAGCGGCAAGACCACCCTCATCCAGGGGCTGCTGGGCACGGCGCCGCTCGTGCAGGGCCGGCGCTGGATCGGCCCCGGCGTCGTGATCGGGGAGCTCGACCAGGGCCGTGGCCGCTACGCCGGGCCCGAGCCCCTGCTGCGCACCTTCCTGCGGCGAACGACCCTGCCCACGAGCGAGGCCCGCTCACTCCTGGCCAAGTTCGGCCTCGGCGCCGACCACGTCGAGCGCCCGGGCGAGCACCTCTCGCCGGGGGAGCGGAGCCGGGCCCTGCTCGCCGAGCTCATGGCCGGCGGCGTGAACTGCCTCGTGCTCGACGAGCCGACGAACCACCTCGACCTGGCCGCCATCGAGCAGCTGGAGGAGGCGCTCGGGTCCTTCGAGGGCACGTTGATCGTCGTCACCCACGACCGTCGCTTCCTCGAAGCCGTGCACCTCACCCGGACGATCGACCTCGGGACCTGACCCGTGAGGCCCGGGGCCGATCGCGTGCGCTAGAGCTTGTCGACCCGCTGCTGGAGGCGGGCCAGCCGCTCGAGGTCGGCCGCCTTCTCCTCGGCGACCTGGCGGGCCTCGGCCTCTCGCTCCGGGAGGTACACGTCGGCGTAGAAGGCGTCCGCCTCGTCGATCATCCTGTCGAGAACCGCCGTCGCCTCGTCGAGCTGCTCCTCGTCGACGTCCCACGAGAGCGTGCTCTTGCCGAGCAGCGTCGGGGCCTTCATGCCGGACGGGATCTCCACCGTCTGCGGTGAGTTGAAACGGTCCGTCCACGGGGTGGGCGGCGGTTCGGAGAGGGTGATGGTGATGTGCACCAGCGGTCCGGTCACGCCGACGACCCTCATGCCTGTCCGCTTGATCGGTGTCCACGCCATGTCCGCACCCTACGCCGCGCTCGGGACGAATCCGCCGTGCCCGCGCTCGGTGATGGGCCGAGCGGACTACGTGACGTCGCGACGTAGGGTCCGAACGACACCGGCGGCGAGCGGGACCGCCACCCAGAAGACGAACGAGAACGAGATCTGCGGCACGTGTCCGGCCCAGTCGCTCTCCAGCACCCAGGTCCAGGCTGTGGACGTGTCGATCCAGTCCGACACCAGCGTCGATGTCGTTCCGAGGAGCGCAAAGGCGGCGGGGAGAGCGAAGGAGGCGGCGATGGCCGTCGCCGAGCTCTGCAGCAGGGCCCCGAGCGCGACGCCGGCGAGGACGTTGAGGAGCACGAAGAGCAGATAGCCGGTGATGGCGCCGACGGTCAGGTTCGCCTCCAGGGCTCGGCCCGAGGCCGCCGCCAGCCCGAGGCCGGCGGCGGTGACCACCCCTCCGAAGACTGCAGCGCCACCGCCCAGCGCCATCGCCGCCGCCACCTTGGCGTTCAGGACCCGGATGCGTCGCGGTTCCTGGGTGAACGTGGTCATGATGCTGCGTTGGCTCCATTCGCCGGTGAGCATCAGGATCGCCACCACGGGCAGCAGGATCGTCAGCCCGAGTGCGGCAACGCGGAGGTAGCTCGCGGAGGTCTGATCGAAGGTCGTCGGGGCGAGGACCGCCACCAGCATCATCGCAACGGTCGTCAGGGCCACGAGAGCGAGGAGCCAGCGGGCGGCGCGGGTATCGGTGGCCTTGGCCCACTCGACCCGGACGAGCCGTGAGAACGGGATGGGTCCCGGGGCCGACGGGGCCGCGTCGATGCCGAGGTTTCGGGGGGTGAGCGACGTGGTCATGCTGCAGCCTCCTGGGGCGGAGCCGCATCGGCGGCGGTGAGAGAGAAGAACAGCTGCTCCAGCCCGTTGGTCTCGGACTGGCGCAACTCGGTGAGCAGCACCTGGTGGTCGCGGGCGACCCGGGCGAGGACCTCGGTCGTGACCCGACCTCCGGAGACGTCGACGGTGAGCGCATCTCCCGGCCCGGCGACGTGGTCGATCCGCGCAGCTCGGAGCGCGGCGCCCAGTGCAACGGGGTCGGGGCTGCGCACGACGATCGTGGAGCTCGCCAGCAGATCGTCCAGCCGACCGGCGGCCACGACGGCGCCGTCGGAGATGACGACGAGATGATCGGCGGTGGCCTGCACCTCGTGGAGCAGGTGACTCGACAACAGCACCGTGCCGCCATGGTCGGCGAAGTCCCGCAGGAGCGTTCGCATCCAGGCGATGCCCTCGGGATCCAGCCCGTTCGCCGGTTCATCGAGGATCAGCGCCCTCGGTTCACCGATGAGGGCCTGGGCGATGCCGAGACGCTGGCGCATGCCGAGGGAGTAGGTCCCCACCCGCTTCTCCGCCGCATCGGCGATCCCGACGAGGTCCAGCAGGTAGTCCACCCGCCTCGTGTGAACGCCCGCCAGCCGCGCTGCGATCGTGAGCGTCGCCCGGCCGGTGCGCCCGGGATGCATCGCAGACGCGTCGAGCAGCAGTCCGACCACGCGGGTCGGGTTGGGCAGCTCGACGAACGGTCGCCCGTCGATGGTCGACGTGCCGCGATCGGGTCGCACCAGCCCGACCATCATCTTCAGCGTCGTGGACTTCCCGGCGCCGTTGGCCCCCAGGAATCCGGTGATGGTCCCGGGTTCGCAGTGCAACGAGACGTCGCGGACGACCGGGACCTCCTTGTAGCTCTTGGTGAGAGCGGTTGTCGTGATCATGGGGCCAGCCTGAACCGGCCGGTGCGTCGCCGCATCGGGCGGACGGCCACGATCCGGTGTCCGAAGGGAGGCCGGTCGCTTCCGACGTTTCTCCTTTCGTCGGTTGCAGTGTCGACGTTCGTCGATGTTGCACGGGAGCCGTGAGCCGTACGCTCTGACCATGTCCTGGCTTCGCAGAGTGTGGGCCCAGACCGCCCCCACGGCGATGCTGGCCCCGAGCGACTCGGCTCATCCCGACGACGTGGCGCCCAGGACCGCGCGCGACTGGTCCGTCGACGCCGGCGCCTTCGTCATCGCCGCCGCTCTCGGCGCTCTCCTCCTGAGCGTCGCCGTGGATGACGCCGCCAATCGGATGACCTCGGGCCGGGTGGCCATCGACGCCGCGTTGGGAGCTCTCTGCTGCATCTCACTGTGGTGGCGGCGGCGCTGGCCGTTCGCTGTGGCGTTGGTCTGCGTCCTGTTGGGCGCGTTCTCGACGTTCGGCACGGTGGCCGGCCTGTTCGCACTGTCCTCGCTGGCCGTGTACCGCCATGTCCGGCCCGCCCTGCTCGTCGCTGCGCTGTTCGTTCCGTCCGCAATGGTGTGCTCGATCTGGCTCGGGCGGACCGACACCTGGTCGGTGATGCTGCCGACGGTGGCGCTTGCGGCCGCCGCGATCGCATGGGGCATGTTCATCCGCGCTCGGCGTCAGCTCCTCTCCTCCCTGCGCGACCGTGCGCAACGGGCCGAGGCCGATCAGCTCGTCCGCGCCGAACGTGCGCGCCTGGCCGAGCGGACGCGCATCGCACGGGAGATGCACGACGTGCTCGCCCACCGCATCTCCCTGGTGGCGCTGCATGCCGGGGCGCTCGAGGTCGCCGTCGAGCTTCCTCCCGCCCAGGTGCGGGAGAGCGCAACGCTGTTGCGGTTGACGGCCCACCAGGCGCTGGAGGAGCTGCGGGACGTGATCGGCGTGCTGCGGGAGGAGCCGGGGCAGGAGCGTCCGTCGACGGTGCCACAACCGACGTTGGCTGACATCCCGCGCTTGGTGGAGGAGACGCGCCGCACCGGCGCGAAGGTCGACTTCGAGATGGAGGTGGACGGTGCAGCCGCCGCGCCTGGCCCCTTGGGTCGTGACGCCTATCGCATCGTGCAGGAGGCGCTGACCAACATCAGCAAGCACGCTCGCGGCACCCTCGCCCAGGTTCGGGTGGCAGGAGCGCCGAACCGCGGCCTGCACGTGAGCGTTCGGAACCCACCCGCAGTGGGCGCCCACGACCGTCCGGCTCTGCCGGGTTCGGGCACGGGCCTCCTGGGTCTGCAGGAGCGGGTGACCCTGGCCAATGGCGTCCTGGTGCACGGACCCGACGCGTCCGGTGGCTTCGTCGTCGAGGCCGACCTGCCGTGGTGAAGGTCCGGGTGCTGTTGGTCGACGACGACGCATTGGTGCGTGCCGGTCTCCGGATGATCCTGTCGTCGTCAGAGGAGATGGAGGTGGTGGGCGAGGCTGCCGACGGGGCCGACGCCGTCGCGGCCGCGCTGGCCCATCGACCCGATGTCGTCTTGATGGACATCCGGATGCCCGGGATGGACGGCATCGCCGCCACGTCGGCCCTACGCCGTCTCGCGACTCCGCCGCACGTGATCGTCCTGACCACGTTCCAGGCCGACGAGCACGTCATGAGCGCGCTTCGGGCCGGCGCCGACGGGTTCCTGTTGAAGGACACCCCGCCGACGGAGATCGTCAACGCGGTGCGCCTCGTGGCTGCAGGAGACGCGATGCTCTCACCGTCGGTCACCCGCACACTTCTCTCCCACCTCGGCAACGACGAGATGGCAGATCGCCGTCGCGTCGCTGCCCAGCGCCTGACATCGCTCACGGACCGGGAGCGGGAGGTCGCGACCGCAGTGGGGTCCGGCGCATCCAACGCCGAGATCGCGGCATCCCTGTTCATGAGCGAGGCCACCGTCAAGGCGCACGTCTCGCGACTCCTCACCAAGCTCGACGTCACGAACCGGGTGCACATCGCGATCCTCGTGCACGACGCGAACTCGTGACTGGAGCGCAGTCTCGCTGAGCGCCTTCCAGGCGGGCGAGAGCCCGGTCCGGAGTCCCGCCAGAGATCCTGGCGGCGTTCCGCCAGGATCCCGGTGGTGGTGGTGGAGCTGGGGGGAATCGAACCCCCGTCCGCTGAGTGACAACTGTCCGCGCTACGACCATTCCCGAGAACGAGGCTTGCGGTTACCTCACTGCCGGGTCAGCTGGGCCTAAGCCCACCGCCGGGTCTTTCCCCGATGCCAGCGGTCTTTCCCGCCGTCAGCCTTCTTTCAGGCTGTCACTCTCCGCTTCTGTTGCCGGGCTGCGGTGAGACGGCCCCGTGCGCCATTACTGGTCACTGTGTCTCTCTTTGGTCTGAGTTATCAGGCCGCGAGAGCGAACTCGCCATCGGCGGTTCTTTGGTTGCCCCCGTTTAAGGAGTCTGAGGCAACTCCGGTCGCACGATCCAGCTCCCGGTCTCAACGTCGAAACCGATCAGCCCCTGGACCGTCACCGTCGACCGAGGTCGGCAGCCCACTCAGGATAGCGACACGATCCATCGATCGGTCACGAGGTCGGCGTGGTCCCGGCGCCGCAACCTCGGGTGGGCGCCGGCCCGGTTGCACTCTGGCGGCGGGCCCATCGGCCGGGCCAGGAGCTCGTGGGGGTCGGGTGCCGGCACCCGGGTGGACCTCGGGTCGAACGGCAGCGGCCGGGCCTTCTCGGCGGTGGAGTGGAGGGGGAGCCCTCCGGGTGGCCCGGCGCCGGGCGGGCGGCTGGTGAGCTCCTCGCCGCTCGGCGTGATCACCGTGTAGGTGCCGTCGGCCTCGATGCGGTCACTCCAGCCCGGCTGGCTGACGATGGTGTGGCAGTGCGGCGAGAGCAGCACCCCGTGGTCGAGGTCGGTCGAACCGCCGGCCTCCCACCGCTCGACGTGGTGCACGTGGGTGCCGTCGACCGGATCGGGGCAGCCGGGGAAGCGACAGCCGCCGTCGCGGGCGGCGAGCGCCCGCCACTGGGAAGCGGAGTGGTGCCGGATGCTGCGGCCGTGGTCGATCACCCGGCCGTCGACGGTGAGGAGGCGCTCGAGCAGGCCACCCTCGGAGATGCACGAGAGCAGGCCGTCGGAGATGGGGTTGCCGTCGAGGGTGCGGGCCACGTCGCCGGTGCCGTCGAACGCCTCGAGGAACAGGCCGCGCTCGAGGGCGCCGAGGTTGGGCCGCTCGTCGAGGAAGGCCTGGAGCTCGGCCGCAGTGTGCACCCCGGCGCCGCGCAGGGCGCTGCCGTAGAGCGTGACGACCTCGCAGTTGACGCCGAGCCGCTCCTGACGGCGGTTGCTGGTGACCGCCGTGTGGGTGTCGACGTAGTGCTGGGCGACGGCGACCAGGGCGTCGGCCCGGCGCTGAGCGGGGAGCGCGTCTCGCCCTCGGCGTCGGGCCGGGTGGCGAGCCGCAGGGCGTGCTCGGTGATCGCCGTGCCGTCCTTGTCGAGCTCGCCCTTCAGGACACCCACGTCGCCCGAGCTGCGTGACAGCCAGAGCTCTCGCTGGCGAGGAGTGGCCGGAGCCTCGGTGCCGGCCTCGGCGGCCTCACGCTCGGCCAGGTGGTCGGCGCACTCGACCCAGCGCTCGAGCGCCCGGCGCGTGTCGTCGGGCGAGAGTGGCGCCACGATCGAACAGGTCTCGGCTGCGGTGACGGCGAAGCGATCGACGTGGCGCTCGGGGATCTCCCGCGCCATGACCTCGACCTGGGTGCCGGTGACGGTGCCCGCCTTCCAGGCCTCGAGCACCTCGGGCCAGGCGCCGAGCCGAGCCGCCCGCTTGGCCTCGCGACGGGCCTCGGCGGTGGAGGCCCGACCCCGATGGCGGAGGAACGCAGCCATGGAGCCGAAGCCGTCGACCTCGTACCGGGAGGCCCGGGCGTAGGCGGCCTCGGCCTCGGTGAGCCGGGAATCGAGCGCGTCGCGGAGGCGGCGGAGCTCGACGATGGCGCCGGCGTGGGCCGGCACCTCCGTCGTCTCGATCGCCTCCCGGAGCGCTTCGAACATGAGGTGCAGCCTACCAAACACCAGTTCGAGGGACAACAGAAAGATCAGAAAAAATATGGTGTTTCCGAACCAAAGACCCCTGTGTGCCCGACCTGTGCTCAGATGGTTCGAACTCTCCGGGAGGCCTCAGTTGTCCGAGCACCGCTACCACGTCGACGGCTACAGCGCAGCCCCTCCCGAGGTGGTCTTCGACGTGCTGGTCGACGGCCCCGGCTGGGCCGACTGGGCGCCGGGCCTGAAGGCGGCGTCCTACGAGTGCGAGGGCGACCCCGCGCCCCACGGCGTCGGCGCCATCCGTCGCTTCGGCGCGGGTGTCGGCCCGGTCTCGCGGGAACAGGTGGTGGCCTACGAGCGCCCCGGGTACTTCTCCTACGTGTCGCTCTCGGGCCCGCTGCCCTGGCACGGCTACCGGGCCGAGGTGCGCCTCACTCCCGGGCCCGCCGGCGTCGGCACCACCATCGACTGGACCGGCTCGTTCCAGAGTCGGGTGCCCGGCCTGGGTACCTTCATCCACCGCATGGTCGCCGGGTTCGCCACGGGCCTGGTGTCGGAGTCGGAGCGGCGAGCCGGAGCACGCGCCGGCAGCTGAGGGCTCGGGGTCAGCGCCAGCCCATCGCCGAGGCGATGCGAGCCGAGGCCCGGTCGAGGGCGGCGCCGTCCACTCCCGTCACCGCGGTCCCGCCGGTGACGACCACCCGGCCGTCGACGAGAACCGTGCGCACGTCGCCCGCGGTGGCCGAGGCGATCACCGTCTCGACCCACGAAGATCGTCGGGGGTGCCAGTGCGGGCCCGACGTGTCGAGCACCACGAGGTCGCCCCGTCGGCCGGGGCCGAGCGCGCCGACCGAGCCGCCGAGCCCGGCGGCGTCGGCGCCTTCCTGGGTCAGCATGCGGAACACCGTCCGCGCGTCGAGCGGGTCGCCCGCCACCGTGGCCCCGAGCTGAGCCGCCCGGGCCTCGGCGAAGAGGTCGCGCGACGGGTTCAGCGAGGCGTTGTCGAGCCCGATGCCGCAGCGGGCCCCGGCTCGTCGCAGCGCCGCCACCGGCGTGAGCGCCGTGGCGCCGAGGGCCCGGGCCGACCGGGGGCAGTGCGCCACACCGATGCCGGCCCGGCCGAGGGCCAGCACGTCGTGGTCGTCGACCGCGCTCACGTGGGCCGCCAGCAGCCTCGGTGTCGCCAGGCCGTCGCGCTCCAGCTCGGCCGGGCCGTACGCCGCCCGACTCGGTGGCGACGCGCAGAGGTGGATGGGGAGCACGGTGCCCAGGCGCTCGGCGAGGGCGAGGGCGTCGGCCAGGCCCCGTGGCGTGGAGGTCTCGGGGAGCTCGGGCGACGGGGTCACCAACGTGCGGCCGCCGTCGGCCCGGTGATGAGCGGTGGCCAGGCGCTCCACCTCTGCCAGGGTCTCGTCGGCCGGTCGGCACAGGTCGCGCCCGTCGATCGACGACGCGAACGCGTCCCACCCGGCGGCGGGGTGCTCGTTGCCCATCACGCCGAACACGGTGCGGCCGCCGCTGGCCCGGTGTGCAGCGAGCGATGCGTCGGCGCACGCCTCGGCGCGGGCGCGGTCGGCGACGGGGCCCACCGACCAGCAGTCGACCATGGTGGTCACCCCGGCGGCGAGGGTCGCCGCCCGCACGGCCGCCACGGCGAGAGCGCAGTCGTCGGGGCCGGCGAGGGCGAGGCCCGAGTGGTAGGTGCCGAGCAGCCAGTCGAGGAAGCCCGGGCCGGTGGGCCCGCCGGCGACGAGCAGGTCGACCGCGTGCTGGTGGGCGCTGACCAGGCCCGGCATGACCAGGTCGCCCCTGGCGACCACGGCCAGCTCGGGCGGGGGAGTGCCGGGCCCGACGGCCTCGACCGCGCCGTCGGTGATCGTCACCCACCCCGGGGTGTGGACCTCGTCGGCCGAGGCCATCACGACCTCACCGATCACGACCGCCCGTTCGGGCGGACTGCCCGGGCTCAGTCCCACGACTCCCGCCAGCCCCCGGAACCGTCGTCGGTGAACAACGGGATGGAGCCGAGCGATCGCACGAGGTCGGCGTCGGAGCCGAGGGCCTCCCGCCAGGCGGTGCCCTCGACCAGGAACGAGCCGATCACGACGACCTCGGCCCCGGCGGCGCGCAGCAGGCGGGCCGAGGCGGCGATGCTGCCGCCGGTGGCGATGACGTCGTCGACGAGGGCCACCCGCTTGCCCGCCACGGCCGGGATGCGGCGCCGGTCGAGCAGCAGTCGTTGGGGCGTCTCGGTCGTGATCGACGAGAGCGGTTCGGACAGGGCGTCGCCGAGGTGCACCTTCGGCGTCTTCTGGAGGATGAGGTAGTCGTCGAGCCCGAGGTGGCGGCTGACCTCGATCGCCACGGGGATGCCGAGGGTGGCGGCGGAGGCCACGATCTCGGGCCGGGTGGCGGCGATCGCCTCGGCCAGGTCGGCGCCGGCGGTCTCGCCGAAGCGCACGCCGTGGTCGATCGTCATCAGCAGGGAGATGGCGATGGAAGGCCCGATCGGGATGAGCGGGATCTCGACCACCTGGCTGCCGATCTGCACGCGGTAGTGGTCGCCGACGATCTCTCCCATGAGCCAACCGTAGCGATCGTCTGCGCGCAGAGGAATGGCACGGGGAGGTCGTTCACCCAGCGTTCAAGGGCCTCACAGGAAACAGGCTCCGGACCAGGAGCGCGCCGGTGGGTCAGGCGTCGTGGCCGCCGAGCTTGCGGGCCCGGCCCATGGCCTTGTCCATCTCCATGCGGGAGTCGCGCTCGGCGATGGCCTGGCGCTTGTCGCCCTTGGTGCGGCCGCGGGCCAGGGCCAGCTCGACCTTGGCCCGACCGTCCTTGAAGTAGATCGACAGTGGGATCAGCGACAGCCGCTCGATGTCGACGCGCACGCGGAGCTTGTCGAGCTCACCGCGGTGCAGCAGGAGCTTCCGCTTGCGGTCGGGCTCGAGCACGTCGTGGGTGGCGTTGGCCAGGTAGGGCGCGATGTGCATGCCGACCAGCCAGGCCTCGCCGTTCTCGAAGCGGACGTGGGCCTCTTTGATCTGGACCTGCGCCTCACGGAGCGACTTGACCTCGCTGCCGCGCAGCATGATGCCGGCCTCGACCGTGTCGAGGACGGAGTAGTCGTGCCGGGCCGACCGGTTGGTGGCGACGGCCTTGGTGCCGTCCTTGTCGACCTTCTTCGGGCTGGCCATAGGGGGACCGAGGCTACCGGCCCGGGGCCCGGGTCAGCCGCCGGTGAGCGGGGCACCCGGGATCGGGACCCGGCAGCCGCCGTCGACGTCGAGCACCTGGTTCAGCCGGCCCTGCGAGACCCACATGCCCACGCTGATGCCGAGCTCGACGATCTCGGCGTCGGTGAACGCGCCGCGCAGGCGGGCCCAGAAGGCGTCGTCCATGGCCAGGTGGTCGGTGGCGAAGAGCTCGGCGAACTCCGCCGCGAGCTGCTCGCGCTCGGTGAGTCCGTCGTAGTCGCGCTCGCGGACCTTGTCGTAGAACGCCTCGTCGATGTCGTCGGCCTCGCCGGCCCGTGAGGGCGTGTCGCGGGCCGAGCGCCAGCCCAGGCAGAGCTGGCAGTCGTTGATGCGGGCGATGGTGATCCGGGCCGACTCGAACTCGCGGATCGGCAGCGTCGAGTGCTCGTAGACCGCGGAGGAGAGCTGGGCCGCGGGGATCGTGAGCGCAGGGGCCTGAGCGGCCCAGACGTTGATGAGCGGGTCCTGACCTTCGGGCACCGAGAGACGTGGCATGGGGCACACGATACGTGCATGGCGTGGCGGGCGGTCGGGTTCCGTCGCGTGGCGGTGGGCCGCCGGTAGCCTCGCCGACCGTGCTGCAGCTCTCCCGATCCGCCCACCTCGACCTGGTGGCCCACCTCTACGACGGGCTCCCCGACGAGGCGTGCGGACTGATCGGCGGGCGTCCCGCCGGCCCCGACGAGGGCTCGGCGCCGGCTTCGGCCACGGTCTTCTACCCGAGCCCCAACGTGGCGGCGTCGAGCCGGGTGTACACGATCGACCCGAAGACCCACCTGCGGGCCGACCGCGACGCGGAGGACCGGGGCCTCGAGATCATCGGGGTGGTCCACTCCCACACCCACACCGAGCCGTATCCCTCGCCGACCGACGTCGCCCAGGCGCCCGACCCGTCGTGGCACTACGTGATCGTGTCGTTCCGCCAGGGTCCGCCGGTGGTGCGCTCGTACCGCATCGTCGACGGTGCGATCTCCGAGGAGCCGGTCGTGGTGGTCGACGGGTAGAATCCCTACTCGTCCGGTCGACAATGCTGTCGGCCCGGTGATCGACCCGGCCCCGTGGGGCCATCCAGTTCCCGGAAGGCGCTCATGGCTGTGTACTCCTCGGTGCTCGAGATGATCGGCGGCACGCCGATGATCGACGTCTCCGTGCTCAGCCCGAACCCCGACGTGCGCATCCTCGGGAAGATGGAGGGCCAGAACCCCGCCGGCTCGGTCAAGGACCGCATCGCCCTCAACATGATCCTCGAGGCCGAGGCCGACGGCACCCTCACCCCGGGCCGCACGATCATCGAGCCGTCGTCGGGCAACACCGGCATCGCCATGGCGATGATCGCCAAGATCAAGGGCTACCCGATCAAGATCGTCATGCCCGAGAACGTGTCGATCGAGCGCCGCCAGCTGCTCGAGATCTTCGGCGCCGAGATCATCGTGTCGCCGGGCAACGAGGGCTCCAACGGGGCCGTGCGGCGTGCCCTCCAACTCGCCGACGAGCACCCGGACTGGGCGTTCCTCTACCAGTACGCCAACGAGGCCAACCCCCGGGCGCACTACGAGACCACCGGCCCCGAGATCTGGGCCGACTGCCCCGAGATCACCCACTTCGTCGCCGGCCTCGGCACGTCCGGCACCCTCATGGGCGTGGGCACGTTCCTCAAGGAGCAGAACCCCGGCATCAAGGTGATCGCGGTCGAGCCGCCGCTGGGCGAGAAGGTCGAGGGGCTCCGGAACCTCGACGAGGGCTACATCCCGCCGGTCTACGAGAAGTGGGGCGGCGAGCAGCTGCTCGACCGCAAGCGGGTGGTGCGCCCGAAGGAGTCCATCGAGGGCACCCGCCTGCTGGCCGAGCACTGCGGGATCTTCGCCGGCATCTCCGCCGGTGCCGCCCTCGCCGGGGCCCGCAAGATCGCCTCCGAGATCGAGTCGGGCACGGTCGTGTTCGTGGTGTGCGACGGCGGGTGGAAGTACCTCTCCACCGGCGCGTGGACCGACGACATCGACGACGTCGTCGCCCGCGCCGAGAAGATCATCTACTTCTAGGCCGTCGGCGCTCCCCGGGGAATCGCCGCCACAGGGGTACCCTCGGAGCGTGGATCCGCGCCCGATCGGGATGTTCGACAGCGGGTTCGGCGGGCTCACGGTGGCGCGGGCCCTGATCGACCTGCTGCCCGGCGAGGACCTCGTCTACGTCGGCGACACGGGCCGCTACCCGTACGGGCCCCGGCCGCTCGACGAGGTGCGCGCCTTCGCCCACCAGATCACCGAGCACCTGCTGGCGAACCACGACGTGAAGTTGGTGGTGGTCGCGTGCAACACCGCGTCGGCGGCGGCGCTGGGCGAGCTCCAGGAGCTCTCGCCGGTGCCGGTCGTCGGGGTCATCGAGCCAGGCGTGCGGTCGCTGGTGAGCGCCACCCGCAACGGCCACGTGGGGGTCATCGGCACGGTCGGCACCATCGGCTCGGGTGCGTACCAGGAGGCGGTGGCCGAGGCCGACGCCGGTGTGAAGCTCACCTGTGCCGCCTGCCCCGGTTTCGTCGAGTTCGTCGAGCGGGGGGAGACCGACTCCGACCAGGTCCACGTGCTGGCCGAGCGGCTGCTTGCCCCGCTGGTCGACGCCACTGTCGACACCCTCCTGCTCGGCTGCACCCATTACCCGTTCCTCGCCCGCACCATCAGCGACGTCATGGGCCGTGAGGTCGTGCTGGTCGACTCGGCCGACGAGACCGCGTTCCGGGTGCGGGCGCTGCTCGGTGAGCTCGACCTGGCCCGACCGGCCGACGGCCGCCCCGGGCGTCACCGCTTCGAGTCCTCGGGCGACGTCGAGGTGTTCCGCCGGCTCGGCCGTCAGCTGCTCGGCCCCGAGCTCGACGACGTGAGGAGCGTGGCATGGGACTGACCCTCACCGTCCTCGGCTGCTCGGGCAGCTACCCGGCGCCCGACTGCCCCTGCAGCGGCTACCTCGTCAGCTACGAGGGCACCCACGTGGTCCTCGACCTCGGCCCGGGCTGCCTGGCCAACCTCCAGCGCCACATCGACATCCCCGACCTCGCCGGTGTGGTGCTGAGCCACGCCCACCCCGACCACTGGGTCGACCTGAGCGGGCTGCACGTCGCAATGAAGTACCGCTTCGGGCGCGAGGCCGTGCCGGTGTGGGGGACCTCGGAGAACCGGGCCAAGGCGCTGCTCGTGCTCGGCGCCCTCGAGCCGACCCTCGACTGGAACGTCATCGGTGACGGCGACCGCTTCGAGTGCGGCCCGCTGCGCTTCACCGTCGAGCGCACCGACCACTACATCGAGACCCTCGCCGTGCGGGTCGACGCTCCCGACGGCACGTCCCTCGTGTACTCGGCCGACACCGGCCCCGACTGGTCGATGGACCGGCTGGGCCGCGGGGTCGACATGGCTCTCATCGAGGCGACCTACGGCACCGACGCCGAGGCCGAGGGCATCAAGCACCTCTCCGCCGGCCAGGCCGGAGCGATGGCCCGCTCCGCCGGGGCCAAGCGCCTCCTGCTCACCCACTTCTGGCCCGGGTCCGACCTGTCGGTGCACGCCCGCAACGGCGAGGCCGCCTACGGTGCGCCGGTCACCATCGCATCCCCCAACGAGAGGTACCCCCTGTGAGAGCCGACGGCCGAGCCCCCGACGAGCTGCGCGACATCACGATCGAGCGCGACTTCACCGATGCCGCGTCGGGCTCCGTGCTCATCTCGGCCGGCAGCACCAAGGTGCTGTGCACCGCCTACGTCGACGAGGGCGTGCCCCGCTGGATGCGGGGCTCGGGCAAGGGCTGGGTGACCGCCGAGTACTCGATGCTGCCGGGGGCCTCACCGGAGCGCATCCGCCGCGAGGTCACCAAGGGGTCGCCTTCCGGCCGCACCCACGAGATCCAGCGACTCATCGGGCGCTCGCTCCGCGGCGTCTGCGACATGGTCGCCCTCGGCGAGCGCCAGGTCGTCGTCGACTGCGACGTGCTCCAGGCCGACGGCGGCACCCGCACCGCCTCGATCACCGGCGGCTACCTCGCCCTGCACGACGCCCTCACCCGGCTCGTGCAGGCCGGCGTGATCGGCACCCATCCGCTCACCGAGGCGTGCGCCGCCATCTCGGTCGGCATCGTCGACGGCACCCCGGTGCTCGACCTGCCCTACGTCGAGGACTCCGCCGCCGAGGTCGACATGAACGTCGTCATGACCGAGAGCGGCCGGTTCCTCGAGGTGCAGGGCACCGCCGAGGGCATGAGCTTCAGCCGCGGCGAGCTCGACGACATGCTCGCCCTCGCCGAGGGCGGCATCACCGAGCTCATCGAGCTGCAGAAGCTGCTCCTCTCCGACCCGCCCGAGCCCCGCCGCGGCGGCCGCTGAGCCGGTGCGCCTCGTCGTCGCGTCCGCCAACCCGGACAAGGTGGCGGAGATCGCAGCCATCCTCGGGCCGGCCGGCGTCGAGCTCGAGCCGCGGCCGGCGTCGGTGCCCGACGTGGTCGAGGACGCCGACACCCTCGAGGGCAACGCCCGGCTGAAGGCCGTGGCCATCGCCGACGCGGTCGGTGCCGCGGCCGTCGCCGACGACACCGGGCTGGAGGTCGACGCGCTCGGCGGGGCGCCGGGCGTGTTCTCCGCCCGCTACGCCGGCGAGGGCGCGACCTACGCCGACAACGTGGCCCACCTGCTCGCCGAGCTCGACCGGGTCGGGGCCGCCACCCCGGAGGCCCGCCGTGCCCGGTTCCGCACGGTCGCCCTGGTGCGCCGGCCCGACGGCACCGAGGTGGCGGTGGAGGGCACCGTCGAGGGCCACATCACCACGGTGCCGACGGGGGAGCAGGGGTTCGGCTACGACCCGGTGTTCGCCCCGGACGAAGGCGGCGGCCGCACCTTCGCCGAGATGTCCGCCGCCGAGAAGCACGCCATCAGCCATCGCGGGCGGGCGTTCCGCGCGCTGGCGACGACCCTGGCCGAGGGTCGCGATGATTCCGAGCCGGCCGGGTAAAATACCCCTGCGGGTACCCGACGGCGGGACCCGCGACCCCAGGAGGACGTGAGCCAGATGCAGTTCCCCGAGGAAGTCATCGCCGACGTCCGCACCCGCCTGCGCCGGGTCGCCGGGCAGGTCCAGGGCATCGAGCGGATGCTCGAGGAGGGGCGGGAGTGCCGTGACATCGTCACCCAGCTCTCCGCCGCCAACCGCGCGCTCGAGCAGGCCGGGTTCCGCCTCGTCGCCGCCGGCCTCACCTACTGCATCGAGGACCCCGATCGGGCCGCGGAGCAGGGCTACCCGCTGGCCGAGGTCGAGAAGATGTTCATGAAGTTGGCCTGAGCCGCGACGGTCGAGGGCGTGCCGCCGGGCAGACTGGCCCGGTGAGCGACGCCCTCCCGCCGCAGCCGCCTGCGCTGCCGCCCCTTCCCCCTCCGCCGCCCCTGCCGCCGGCACCGCAGGGCTATGCCCCTCGGCCGATCATCGGCTGGGGCGTCGGCGACATCTTCTGGGGCATCCTGCTCTACATCGTCGGCGGCGTCGCGGTGAGCGTGGCGCTGCTCGCCACGGGCGTCATCGACATCGACAACGCGAGCGACGGCAGCATCGGCGAGCTCAGCGTCTGGGCCATCGCCCTGAGCCTGCTCGGCGGCTGGATCGGCTTCGTCGGCTGGCCGATCGTGGCCACCTACCGCAAGGGCCAGCGCAGCCTGGCCAAGGACTTCGGCCTGGAGATCCGTTGGATCGACCTGGCGTGGGGTCTGCTCGGCGGCGTGGTGGCCATCGTCGTCTCCGTGATCGGCGGGGTCGTGTGGCGGGTGGTGACGGGCGACGACGCGCCGGGCAACGGTGACTTCCTTCCCCAGAACCCGGGCGTGGCCACCGGCCTGCTCCTGTGGGTCCTCATCGCCGTGCTCACGCCGATCGCCGAGGAGCTGTTCTTCCGTGGCCTCATGCTGCGGGCCATCGGCCGCCGGTGGAACCTCACCATCGCCGTCGTGGTGTCGTCGCTGGTGTTCGGCGCCTTCCACTTCGAAGCGGGGAGCGGCATCCCCCACGCCCTGTTCATCGTGGCCGTCACCGCCAGCTACGGCGCCGTGTTCGCGGTGCTGGTCGTGCGGGCGGAGGGGCGCCTCGGGGCCCTCGATCGTCGCCCACTCGTGCGTGAACACCATCGGGGTGCTCTCGCTCTTCCTGACCTGACCACATTGGAGGCCACATGACCGAGCTCAGCCGGGTCCCGACCCACCACGTCGTCCGTCGAGCCTCGGCCCTGCTGGTGCTGGGGGCCGTCCTCGTCCTCGGCCCGGTGCTCGCGGGCTGCTCGTCCGACGGGGGGTCGACGTCCGCCACGTCGTCCACCGGGGCGGAGGGCGCCGGAACCGCCTCCGTCGTGGTCCCCGCCTCGGCCACCGTGATCGACGTGCGGACCCCCGAGGAGTTCGCCGAGGGCCACCTCGACGGCGCGGTGAACCTCGACGTCCAGTCGGGCCGCTTCGACGCCGAGCTGGCCGCCCTCGACCCGGAGGGCCAGTACTTCGTCTACTGCCGCAGCGGGAACCGTTCCGCGGCGGCGGCCGCCACCATGGCCGAGGCCGGGTTCACCGACGTGACCGACCTCGGAGGGCTCCAGGACGCCGCCGATGCCACGGGGATCGAGATCGTCTCCTGAGAGCCCGGCCGGAGCCGGCGCGGTGGTGCGGGCGGGGGGACTCGAACCCCCAAGTCCGTGAGGACACCGGGACCTAAACCCGGCGCGTCTGCCAGTTCCGCCACGCCCGCGTGGCGACCTCCACGCTACCGGCCGACCACGTGACGGCCCGGCCGGCGGTCATCGCCCAGGTCGAGCACGGCCCGCAGCACCTCGCCGGCTCGCACCGCGGCGATGGCCTCGGCGATCTCCTCGAGGGGCCACACGGCGCTCACCAGTCCGTCGAGGTCGAGGCGACCGGCGCGCACGTCACCGACGATCAGCGGGAAGTCGCGCTCGGGAAGCGTGTCGCCGTTGAAGGCGCCCACGACCGTGCGGCCCGCCATCAGCGCGGTGACGTCGACCTCGGTCCGGTGACCCCGGGGTGGCAGGCCCACCAGCACCGTCGTGCCGCCGGGGGCGGAGAGGGAGATGGCGGACTCGATCGCCGCCGGCGCGCCGCTGCACTCGATCACGACGTCGAACGACTCGCGGAGGCCCTCGACCTCGTCGGCCGAGACGAATGCCGCAGCTCCGAACCGCTCGGCCACCGCCCGACGGTCGGCGGCGCGGTCGACGGCGGTGACGGTTGCGCCCGCCAACCGGGCCGCCTGGATGGCGTTGGCCCCGATGCCGCCGACGCCGATCACCGCCACGCGGTCGCCGGCGGTCACGGAGGCCACGTTGCGCACGGTTCCCACCCCGGTGGAGACGGCGCAGCCGAGGAGGCACGCCGAGCGGAGGGGGAGGTCGTCGACGGCGACCAGCTGGCGGGCCGAGACGGTGGTGCGCTCCGAGAACGACCCCACGTTGGCGTAGGCCGCCACCCCCTGGCCCCGGCGGGTGAGCCGGCGGGCGCGACGGCCGAACGCCTCGGGGCACGCCGTCGGGTGCCCGCGGCGACAGGCCGAGCAGGTGCCACAGGGGGTGAGGGTGTGGAGGGCGACCGGCTGGCCCACCGACCACCCGGCGACCTCCGGGCCGATCCGCTCGATCACGCCCGCGCCCTCGTGGCCCAGCACGACGGGCGGCGGGTAGGGCGAGGTGCCGTCGAGCACGTTCAGGTCGCTGTGGCAGATGCCCGAGGCCAACACCCTCACGGTGACCTCGCCTTCGGCCGGCGCCGCCACCTCCACGTCGTCGACCACGACCAGCGCGGTGCCGTCGAAGACGGCCGCGCTCGCCGGCGCCGGAGCCTCCATGCCTCGCCCAGCCACGCTCGGACCCCCTTCGCGCCGACGGCTCCGCCCACCCCTCGCAGGCGTCGCCACGGTAGTGGCCGCCCCGGACGCGCCGAACCGGCGGAGCCGCCCTGTAGCCTGCGTCCCCGGGGCCACCCGCCCCCCAGTTCTGATGGAACCGGCCCCTCCGGGGCCGCTGGAAGGAGACCGATGCAGCATCCCCCGCTCGCACCGCAGGTGGCCGCCGCCGCCTCCATCGCCGATCCGGGCGCGGACATCTTCCGGATGCTGTTGAAGGACCGCATCGTGGTCCTCGGGAGCGACGTCAACGACGCGGTGGCCAACCAGCTCGTCGCCCAGCTCCTCTACCTCGAGGGCGAGGACCCCGAGCGCGACATCTGGCTGTACATCAACTCGCCGGGTGGCTCCGTCACCGCCGGCATGGCCATCTACGACACCATGCAGTTCGTGGCGCCCGACGTGGGCACCATCTGCATGGGCCTCGCCGCCTCGATGGGCCAGTTCCTGCTCACCGCCGGCGCCGCGGGCAAGCGCTACTCGCTGCCCCACAGCCGCATCATGATGCACCAGCCCCTCGGCGGCGTTCAGGGCCAGGCCTCCGACATCGCCATCCAGGCCGAGCAGATGGCCTACATCAAGCGCCTGATGGCCGAGCGCATCGCCCACCACACGGGCCAGCCGGTCGAGCAGATCGAGACCGACTCCGAGCGCGACCGCTGGTTCACCGCCGAGCAGGCCAAGGCCTACGGCGTGATCGACCACGTGATCAGCCGCCGGGGCGAGCTCTCCTAGCCGTTTGCCCTCGACCGTCGCCCCTCGCCGGGGCGGCGGTCTACGGCACCGCGGTCGTGGCCGTCGTCTCCGACGTCGGGGTCGACGGCGTGCCGGTGCCCGCCAGCGCCAGCCCGCAGTTCGTCGACGCCCACTGCTGCACGGCGGTGCCGGCCGCAGTGGCCGCGTCGACGTCGGTCTGGCGCGCCTCGAGGGCCTGGGCCAGGGCCTGCTCGCGGTCGCCCTGCGCGGTGGTGACCGTGTCGGTCACCCCCGACACGAAGTCGGCGAGCGTGGCCACGGAGTCCTTGATGTCGTCGGGCGCCACGGCCTTCGCCTCGGCGAGCGCCTGCACCTGAGGCTCGAGGGTGGCGGGGTCGAGCGTCGTGAGCGCCTGGTCGAGGTCCTGGGCCGCGGTCAGCTGGGTGCAGAGGCCCTCCACCGACCGCTCGACCTGGCGGGAGCGCACGAAGAGCGCGCCCCCGACGACGAGCGCGGCGATCGCCAGCACGGCGACGAGCACGACCACGCCCCGCCTGAGCCGCCGCCGCGGCTGGTCGGCCACGCCGTTCAGGCCCCCTGGGCCCGCACGGCGAGCTCGCGCAGCTCGGTGACGGCGTGGGCCTTCCCCTCGGGGTCACGGAAGAGCGAGCTGCCGGCGACGAGCACGTTGGCGCCGGCGCCGGCCGCACCGCCGATGGTGGACGGGCCGATGCCGCCGTCGACCTCGATGTCGACGTCGAGGCCGCGCTCGACGATCACCCGGCGCAGCTCGGCGATCTTCGGCTCCATGGTGGGGATGTAGGCCTGGCCCCCGAAGCCGGGGTTCACGGTCATCACCAGCACCATCTCGACGAGGTCGAGGACGTTGGTGACGGCCTCGACGGGTGTGGCCGGGTTCAGGGCGACCGCGGCGGCGGCGCCGAGCTCGCGGACCCGGCCGAGGGTGCGGTGAAGGTGCTGGCAGGCCTCGGCGTGGACGATGAGCAGCCGGCAGCCCGCCTCGACCATGGTCTCGAGGATCCACGTGGGCTCGGTCACCATCAGGTGGGCCTCGAAGGGGATCTCGACCAGCGGCCGGGTGGCGGCGATCACGTCGGCGCCGAAGGTGAGGTTCGGCACGAAGTTGCCGTCCATGACGTCCCACTGGATGCGGTCGACGCCGGCCTTCTCCAGGTCGATGACGGCGTCGCCCAGGTGGGCGAAGTCCGCAGGGAGGACGGAGGGGACGATCTCGACGGTGCGGGGCGCGGTCGGCGGCATGGGAACCTTCGCGAACGAGTGACAGGGCGTCCGGACGATACCCGCCTACGGTGGGACAGGTGACCGACCTCCCGCCGTCCGAGGCCGACCATCCCCCTGTCGCCCCGTCCCGCGAGCGCCGCGTCGACCGCGGCCCGGTGGAGACCGTGGCCCTCGTCGCCGACCGGCTCGTGGCCGGCGGCGATGCCCTGGCCCGCCATCCCGACGGTCGGGTGGTCCTGGTCGCCGGTGCCCTGCCGGGCGAGCAGGTCGAGGTCGAACTGCAGCAGCGCAAGGGCGCCCTCCGGGGTGTGGTGCGGCGTCGCCTGTGGGCGTCGCCCGACCGGGTCCGTCCCCGTTGCCCGCACGTCGCCGACGGATGTGGTGGGTGTGACCTCCAGACCCTCGAGCCGAACGCGCAGGTGCGGGCCAAGGTCGACCTCGTGGTCGATGCGCTCCGCCGTCTCGGCCGCATCGAAGATCCCGTCGTCGGTGTCGGCCCGTCGCTCTCGCCGTGGGGCTTCCGCACCACGTTGCGCCTGGCCGTGGTCGACGGCGTGGCCGGCCTGCGTCGGGCCGAGAGCCACGAGGTCGTCCCGATCGAGCACTGCCTCGTCGCTCACCCGCGGCTCGACGAGCTGGTGCAGGAAGGCCGGTTCGGTGCGGCCGACGAGGTCGTGTTGCGCATCGGCGCGGCGACGGGGGAGCGCATGGCGATCGCCATGCCCACCGCCGAGGGCGTCCAGCTCCCCTCCGACGTGCTGGTGGTCGGGGCCGACGAGCTCGAGGCCGGACGGCGGGCCTGGATCCACGAAGAGGTCGCCGGCCGTCGCTGGCGCATCTCCGCCGAGTCGTTCTTCCAGACCCGACCCGACGGCGCCGAGGCGCTCGTCGAGGTGGTCCGGTCGATGGTGGCCGATCAGTTGGCGGTCGCCGGCCGCCCGGGCCGGTCGCACACGCTCCTCGATGCCTACGGCGGGGTCGGGCTGTTCTCCGGCGCCCTGCTCGGCGGCGTGCCCGGCTGGCGATCTGTCGTCGCCGAGCGGAACCGCTCGTCGGTCGCGGATTCCCGCCACAACCTGGCCGACATCGACGCCAAGGTCGTGGCCACCACCATCGAGCACCTGCGGGCACCGAAGTCCGACCTCGTCGTGGCCGACCCGTCCCGCTCGGGGCTGGGGCGGGCGGCGGTGCACGTGCTGGCGTCGTCGGCCGCGCCCCGACTGGTGCTGGTCAGCTGTGACCCCGCGTCCGCCGGTCGCGACGCGGCCCTGCTGGCAGGGGTCGGCTACCGCCACACCGAGTCCGTGCTCGTCGACCTGTTCCCTCACACCCACCACACCGAGGTCGTCAGCCGCTTCGACCGGGACTGAGCCCACGCGTTCGCCCCGTCGACGCGGCGCCCTCCTTCCACGACATCGCTCCGAAACTCGTCCGTTGCAATTGTCGATCGACTGAGTCGGGTTTAAGCTGTCTTCATGGCCTCGACCTCCGCACCGGCACCCATCGACCCGCGTGGGCCCCGCACCAACCAGACGGTGCTCGCCACCGCCCTCGTGCTCGGCCTCGTGTTCCAGCAGCAGTGGGTCGCCCCGCTGTTCGCCGTCGTGCTCTTCCTCGGGGCTGCCTTCGGCCCGAAGTACGGCCCGGTGCTGCGCTTCTACGCCGCCGTCATCAAGCCTCGGCTGGGCCCGCCCTCCGAGCTCGAGGATCCCCGCCCGCCCCGGTTCGCGGCGTCGGTCGGCGTGCTGTTCCTCGCGGCGGCCTCCCTGGCGTTCCTCCTCGGCGCCGACACCCTCGGGTGGGCCCTGGTCGCCATCGTCGCCGTCCTGGCCGGCATCTCGGCGGTCACCGGCCTCTGCGTCGGCTGCGAGATGTACGTCTGGCTGGTGCGCCTGCGCGGTGGTGTCCGGGTCGTGAAGATCGACCGGTCCCTCGGCGAGGGCGATTCGATCGAGGTCCTCGAGGGCCCCGCCACCACCCACACCGGCCGCACGCCGCGGGTGGTCCCGCTTCCCGTCGACCTCCGCTCCGGCGGCGCCCAGTGGGTCGTGTTCAGCACCGAGTACTGCGCGGTGTGCCCGTCGGTCGTGGCCGAGATCGAGAGCCACCGCCCGGGTGAGGCGGTCACCGTGCTCGACGTGGCCGAGCACCTCGACCTGGCGTCGCAGTACAAGGTGCGGCGCGCTCCCACCGTGCTGCGGGTCGACGCCGACGGCTCGGTCGTCGCCCGCCTCTCGGGTGTCGACGCCGTGCGCGCCGAGCTCGGCGCACTCCCCGCCGGCGCCTGACGAGGTCATCGGCGCCCTCCCGCCCGACGATCGGCTGAAAAAGGGCCGTTCGGACGGGCCTGGTGCCGCGCGCGCGGCGTCCGGGTGCGCGACGCTTTACCGGTTCGGCCCACGAGGGCCCCATCGCCAACGTGGGCGATGACCGACACAAGGAGACAGCGTTGAACAAGAAGGAGCTGGCCGCCGCCATCGCCGAGCGGAGCGGGCGTGACAAGCGAGATGTCGAGGCCGTGCTGAACGAGTTCGTCTCGACGGTCACCGACACCGTCGCCAGCGGTGAGCCGGTCGTCCTCACCGGTTTCGCGAAGTTCGTGCGCGTCGAGCGCGGTCCGCGGATCGCCCGCAACCCCCAGACCGGCGCTCCGGTCAAGGTGCCGGCGAAGAAGGCCGCCCGCATCACCCCCCTCAAGGCGTTCAAGGACGCCGTCGTCGCCGGCAAGCCGGTGAAGAAGGCTGCCGCCAAGAAGGCTGCTCCCGCCAAGAAGGCCGTGGCGAAGAAGGCCCCCGCCAAGAAGGCCGTGGCGAAGAAGGCCCCCGCCAAGAAGGCCGTGGCGAAGAAGGCCCCGGCCAAGAAGGCGCCGGCCAAGAAGGCCACCGCCCGCCGCTGATCGGGCTCGTTCTGCTGCCGGCCGGCCGGGTGCGCACCGCACCCGTGCCGGCCGGTGTCGCGTCCGGGGTCGAACGGATCGACCGTCCGCTCAGATGATGAGCCGACTCACCAACGTGGGGTGAAGTCCATCTCGGCGGCGGGAGCGGGCCGGCCGAGCAGGAAGCCCTGCAGGAGGGCGCAGCCCATCGCCTGGAGCCGCTCGAGCTGGTCGGGCCGCTCCACCCCCTCGGCCACGCTCACGAGGTCGAGCGCGTCGGCGAGGCCGATGATGGCGTCGGCCAGGGCGCCGTCGTCGCCATCGCCCAGGCCCTCGACGAAGGACCGGTCGATCTTCACGAAGTCGACGGGCAGGTCCTTGAGGTACTGCAGCGAGCTGTAGCCGGTGCCGAAGTCGTCGAGGGCCAGCGCCACGCCGAGCTTCTTCAGCTCGTGGAGCCGGGTGCGGGCGACGCCGAGGGTCTCGATGAGGGCGTTCTCGGTGATCTCCAGCACCAGGCCCGACGGGTCGGCGCCGCTGCGGTCGCAGGCCAGGCGGACGGTCTCGACCAGGTCGTCGTCGAGGATCTGCCGAGGGGCGAGGTTCACGCTCACCCGGATGGCGTGGCCCTCGGACTGCCAGCGGGCGAGGGTCGAGCAGGCCTGGGCCAACACGACCCGCCCGAGGTCGCTGATGAGCCCGCTGCGCTCGGCGACGGAGAGGAAGTCGGCGGGGTTGAGCAGGCCTCGCGTCGGGTGGTGCCAGCGCACGAGCGCCTCGGCCCCCGAGACGGTGCCGTCGACGGCGTCGATGACCGGTTGGTAGTAGACCTCGAGCTGGCTCTCCTCGACGGCGGTGCGCAGGTCGGCCTCCTGCTCGAGCCGGGTGACCGCCTCCGCCCGCAGGCTGGCGGTGAACAGCGTGGACCGGCCCCGGCCGTCGGTCTTCGAGCGGTACATGGCGAGGTCGGCGTCGCGGAGCAGATCGGCCGCCTCCTGGTCGTCGTCGCCGATGACCACACCGAGGCTGCCGCTCATGACGAGCGTGCGCCCCGCGATCCGCACCGGCGTGGCGAGGGCGCTGAGCACCCGGTCGCACAGCGCCGCCACCTCGTGGGGGCGGTCGAGCTCGCAGACCAGCACGAACTCGTCGCCACCGAGGCGGGCGACGGTGTCGGAGGGACGGACGCAGCGGCGCAGTCGATGGGCGGCCTCCACGAGCATCTCGTCGCCGGCGGCGTGGCCGAGGCCGTCGTTGACGACCTTGAAGTCGTCGAGGTCGAGGAAGAGGACGACCACCTCGCCGCCGGTGCGCACCCTGCGGTGCATGGCCTGGGCCAGGCGGTCGAGCAGGAGGGTGCGGTTGGGGAGGCCGGTCAGGGCGTCGTGGGTGGCCTGGTGGGCGAGGCGGGCCTCGGCCTCGTGGGCGGCGCTCACGTCGACGACCTGGGCGAGCAGGAGCGGGGTGGCCTCGGCCTCGGCCTCGGGCCCGTCGCCGGTGAGGCGGGAGAGTGAGACCTGGCCCCACACGACGCCCCCGTCCGGGCGCATGAGCCGGATCACGGGCCGCTCCTCCAGGCTCTCGTCGCCCTGGCCCGAGGTGATGAGATCCTCGGCCTCGCGGAGGTCGTCGGAGTGCACGAAGTCGGTGGCGAGGCGCCCCACCACCTCGACCCAGGGGCGGCCGAGCAGCGCGCAGAACGCGTCGTTCACCCACATGAGCCGGCTGTCGGCGGAGCCCAGCGCCATGCCGATCGGGGCCTCGTCGAAGGCCCGTCGGAACCGGGCCTCGGAGGTGGCCAGCGCGTCCTCGGTCTGGCGCAGGCGGGTGAGGTCGGCGATGTGCACGAACTGGCCGGCGAGGCGGCCGGCGGTGTCGCGCTCCATGCGGATGGTGCAGCGGGCGAAGACCGTGTGGCCGTCGGCGTGGCGATACCGCCGGTCGCTGACCACGAGGTCGGGCTCACCCAGGGCGGTCCACTCGAGCACCTGGGCCGGGTCGTCGTCGATGACGTGGTCGGCCTCGCCGGTGCCGACGATGTGGTCGGGGTCGATGCCGATCATGGCCCCGAACGCCTCGTTGGCCTCGAGGACGGTGCCGTCGCGGTCGACCACGACCATCCCGAACGGGGCGTGGGCGAACGCGCGGTAGAACCGCTCCTCGCTCTCGTTGCGAGAAGCCGGGGTCCCGCCGGATCCGGCCATGTCCTCGATCAGTTCAGGCTCCTCGCGCGCGGTCGTGCGCTCGCCCCAAGCCTAGGAGTGAGGAATCCCGTGCCTACCGACGGAAGTCCCGACCTCACTCGGCCAGTCGAGGCACGCAGGAGGGCCACGTGGCAGGCTCCTGCGCCATGGATCCTCGTCGACCCCGTGCCCGGGGCCTGCGCGCAACAGTGGTGGCGATGTCGCTGCTGGCGGCACTGGTCGTGCTCCCGGTCCGGGTGGCCGACGGGGCCGAGCCGGCTGCCGCCCGCTCGTCGGCCCTCGACCCGGCGTGCGACTGGACCGGCGGGCTCGGGCTGTTCCCGTCGGAGGCGATCGCCAGGTCCGGGCTCACCACGCTGACCGAGGCCGGGCATCGGGGCGCGGGGATCCGGGTGGCCCAGCTCCAGTTCGGTGCGATCGTCGACCAGCATCGGCTCGACCAGTACTCCGACTGCATGGGCGTGCCCCGCCTCGACTTCGAGCTGCACGTGATCGGCACGCCGGCCACCCCGCTCGAGCCCAGCGGCGAGTCGATGTCCGACGCCGAGCTGGTGGCTGGCATCGCCCACGGGATCGAGCGCCTCGACGTGTTCGCCTCACCGCACGGCCGGGTGGACGCCACCACGATGAACCCGCTCCTCGAGGCCGCCCTCGACCCGGCCAACACCGGAGGCGAGCTCGTCGACATCATCTCCATCAGCTACAACGCCTGCGAGTCGAGGTGGGGTGACCTCGACTCGACCGAGGCGATCCTCGCCGACGCGGCGGCCAGGGGTGTGTGGATCATCAAGGGTGCCGGCGACTCCGGGTCGTCGGCGTGCGCCACGAAGGGCGACTGCGCCAGTGGCTCCACCGAGCTGGCGGTCGACTACCCGGCGAGCTCGGCCTACGTGCTCGGCACCGGTGGGGTGAAGGTCCCGCCCCATGACGACCCCATCACGCCCGACGGCGACGTCGTATGGCGCACCGACGACTGCTCGGGCACCGGGGGAGGGGCGAGCGAGAGGTGGCCGATCCCCTCGTGGCAGGCCGCCGCGCCGGGCGGGCTGAGCAGCCCGACGCGCATGGTGCCCGACGTGGCGAGCCTCGCCGGCGACCCGGGCTACGAGATGCTGACGCCGGCTTCGTCCGGCCCGGGCTGGGAGTGGCGCGCCGTCGACGGCGACAGCATGACCGGGCCCTTCCACGCCGCCGGGCTGGCCATCGTCCGTGGGGCGCTGCTCGATGCCGGCGTCGCGGTTCCGACCCGCCTCGGTCCCGAGCTCTACCGCCTGGCGGGCGACCCGGCGGTGTACGGCGCGGTGTTCCACGACGTCACCGTCGGGGACAACGACACCCATCAGAAGGGCTGTTGCTCGGCCCGGGTGGGCTACGACCAGACCACCGGTCTCGGCGAGCTCGACTTCTCCGCCCTCTACGCCGCGCTGGCCTTCCAACCGCTCCCCGCCACCCCAGCCGAGCCGGCCGCGGTCCTCCCCGCCTTCACCGGCTGAGCGAGGTCGAGAGAGGTCGAGAGAGGCCATGGGAACGCAGAAGGCCCGGACCGGAGTCCGGGCCTTGCTGGTGCTGCTCGAGTACGCCCCCTGGGATTCGAACCCAGAACCTGCGGATTAAGAGTCCGTTGCTCTGCCATTGAGCTAGAGGCGCTCGGGTTGTGCAATCTACCACCGCCGAAGCGATGCGAGCGACGGCGGCCACCCGCCGGAGCGGGTGACCACCGTCGTCCATGGGGTGGCTGAGGGGACTTGAACCCCCGGCCTCCAGGGCCACAACCTGGCGCTCTAACCGAGCTGAGCTACAGCCACCATGAGGGTGAGCAGCATAGGGCAGAGGGTGGGGGTCCCCGCCAAACGTGAACCCGTTGGCGGCGTTCCCGGCCGCCGTGGCGACGGCGCATAGCCTGGCGGGACGCCTCCGTAGCTCAACTGGATAGAGCAGCCGGTTTCTACCCGGCAGGTTCCGGGTTCGAATCCTGGCGGGGGCACTGCGCGGCGGTCCCGAACCAGGCCGTGGGATCCCCGATGCGGAGCCCGGCACCCCCTACCTTTCGTTCGTCGGCAAACGGTCGACGAGTCCCAAGGGAGGGGTCCATGCTTCTCGGTCAGGTGACCATCGAGACGACGAGCAGCAGCTCGGGTGGTGGCGCAGGTGCGTTCGTCACCCTCGGCATCGTCGCCATCTTCATCATCCTTCAGCTCATCGGCTTCTGGAAGGTCCTCGAGAAGGGTGGCGAGTCGGGCGCGTGGTCGCTGCTCCTTCTCACCGGCTGCCTCTATCCGATCGCCTTCCTGCCCATCGCCAAGATCAGCGGCCGCCCCGCGTGGTGGGTGGTCCTGCTCTACATCCCGATCGTCAACATCGTCGTGCTGGCGATCCTGTCGATCGACCTGGCGAAGTCGTTCGGGAAGACCGCCGGCTACGGCATCGGCCTGTGGCTCCTGAGCTTCATCTTCTACCCGATGCTCGGCTTCGGCTCGTCGGCCTACGTGGGCCCCGCCGGGCCCGAGCGGGCCTGATCCACCAGGAACGGGCCGGCGGCAGCCGGCCGTAACCTGCCCGGGTGACATCGTCGCCCGAACGTTCGGAGGAGGTGCCCGCGACCGACCCGGCCGCGGGCACCTCCGCGCCCGGCGTGTTCTCACCCGGTCGACGGATGCTCACGAGCGGCCTCGTGATGATCGTCACCCTGGTGGCGTTCGAGTCGCTGGCGATCAGCACGGTGATGCCCCTGGTCGAGGAGGACCTCGGCGACCTCTGGCTCTACGGCTGGGTGTTCAGCGCCTTCTTCCTCGGGAACCTCATCGGCATCGTGGTGGCAGGAACCGCCGCCGACCGCATGCGCCCCGCGGTGCCGTTCGCCGCGGGGCTGGTGGTGTTCGCCATCGGGCTCGTGGTCGGTGGCCTGGCGCCGACGATGCTCGTGCTCGTCCTCGGGCGGGCCCTGCAGGGCCTCGGCGCCGGGGCGATGCCCGCCATCTCCTACGTATGCATCGGGCGGGGCTACCCCCACGAGCAGCGGCCCACGATGTTCGCCCTGATCTCGAGCGCCTGGGTCATCCCATCGGTCGCCGGGCCCGCGCTGGCCGGGGTCATCGGCTCCGCGTTCGGCTGGCGCTGGGTGTTCCTCGGCCTGCTGCCGCTCTGCGGGGTGATCGGTCTGTTGGCCCTCGCCGGCGTCGCCCGCATCCCGGCCCCTGAGGAGCCCTCGGGGGAGTCGAACCTGCTCAACGCCGTCATGGTGGCGGCCGGGGCCGCGCTCCTGCTCGCCGGCCTCGGGGCCGGTTCGGTGCTCGTCGGCGTCGCGCTGGTGGTGGTCGGCGTGGCGCTCGGCCTGCCCGCCTTCCGGCGCCTCGTCCCGCCCGGCACGCTCGTCGCCCGCAAGGGCCTGCCCGCCTCGGTGCTGATCCGCGGTGTGCTCACCTTCGCCTTCTTCGCGGGCGATGCCTACGTCTCCTACGCGCTGATCACCGTCCGGGGCCTGCTCTGCCGCGGTCGCCGGCATCGCCCTCACCGCCGCCACCCTCACCTGGACCGCCGCGTCGTGGCTCCAGGCCCGGTGGCTCGTCCGGTTCGGTGCAGCGCGGTTCGTGGCCGCCGGCTTCGCCGGGGTGGCGCTGGGGTCGCTCGCCATGTTGCTCGTGCTCGTGCCGTCGGTCCCGGCCGCGGTCGGCATCTCGTGCTGGTCGATCGCCGGCTTCGGCATCGGCCTCGCCTACGCCCCGCTCTCGGTCGTCACCCTCCACGTGGCCCCGGAGGGGCAGGAGGGGCGGGCCACGTCCTCGTTGCAGCTCTCCGACATGCTCGGCACCGCCCTCGGCTCGGGTGTCGGTGGCGTGCTGGTGGCGCTGGGCGTGGCGGCCACCGACTCCGACACCCCGGGCCTGGTGGCGGTCTACCTGCTCGGGGCGGCGGTGGCGGTCGTGGGGATGGTGCTGTCCCGCCGGGTGCCGGGGCGCGCGGCCCTGGCCGCCCCGCGTCGACGGCCGGCGGTCGACCGACGCATCGGGGTCGGGGTCGCTGGTCCGGGTCGACGGTCGGGTGACCAACGGCACGGCCCGGCGTGGGAGACTGCGCCGATGAAGGGGGAGACGACTCGATGAAGCTCGCACTCGGCCTCGACCTGTACCGGGGGGCCACGCTGGAGGTGCCGGTCGCGCAGGTCCAACGGGCCGAAGCGCTCGGGTACCACTCGGTCTGGACGGCGGAGGCCTACGGCTCCGACGCCCTCTCGCCGCTGGCGTACCTCGCTGCGGTCACCAGCCGCATCAAGCTCGGCACGGGCGTGGTGCAGATCGCCGCCCGCACGCCTGCGGCCACCGCCATGCACGCCCTCACCATCGATGCGCTGGCCGGCGGCAACCGGGTCATCATCGGCCTCGGCGTGTCGGGCCCCCAGATCGTCGAGGGCTGGTACGGCCAGCCCTGGGGGAGCCCGAACCAGCGCCTGCGTGAGTACGTCGCCATCATGCGCAAGGTGTTCGCTCGCGAGCCGCTCACCAACGACGGCCCCGAGTTCCCGCTGCCGTACAACGGCCCGGGGGCGGTCGGGCAGGGCAAGCCGCTGCGCTCGATCCTCCACCCGGCCGGCGAGGTCGAGATCTGGCTGGCCGCCGGCGGCCCGCTCAACACCGAGCTCACCGCCGAGGTGTGCGACGGCATGCTCCCCATGGGCTGGGGTGCCGAGGGCGAGGGTGTCTACGGCCCCTCGCTCGAGAAGGGCTTCGCCCGCCGCGGCGGCCGCCCCGAGAACTTCGAGATCTTCGGCGGTGTCGCCGTCGAGTTCACCGACGACGTCAAGGCCACCATCGAGTCGAAGAAGCCGCTCACCGCCATGTACGTGGGCGGCATGGGGTCGGCCACGCACAACTACCACCGGGCGGCCATGGCCCGTCGGGGCTTCCCCGAGGCGGCGGCCCGCATCCAGGAGCTGTGGCTCGCCGGCCGCAAGGAGGAAGCGGTGGCGGCCGTGCCCGACGAGTACATCGAGGAGGGCGCCCTCTTCGGCACCGAGAAGCGGATGCGCGAGAGGTGGGGATCGGTGGTGCCGAGCGGGCTCACCGGCCTGATCGTGCGCACCGACGGCATCGAGGGACTGGAACTGGTCGCCGACCTCGCCGGCGTCCGTGACACCGCGGAGGCGGAATCGTGAGCACCTACGAGACGATCGTCGTCGATCACCCCCTCGAGTACGTCGCCCGCATCACCCTGAACCGGCCGGAGAAGCGCAACGCCATCTCGACGCCGATGCGCACCGAGCTGCTCGCCGCCCTCGAGGCCCACGACCTCGATCCCGATGTGCGCGTCACCATCATCCGCGGCGGGGGCGCCTGCTTCTCGGCCGGCTACGACCTCGGCGGCGACCTCATGTCCGAGCCGCCGTTCCACACCGCGCCCGGCGACGGCGCATGGGCCCGGCACGTCACCCAGAACTGGTTCGATGTCTGGGACCTCGCCAAACCGGTCATCGCCCAGGTCCACGGCTACGCCATCGCCGGCGCCACGGAGCTGGCCCAGGCGTGCGACCTCGTCTACGTGGCCGACGACGCCCGTATCGACTACCCGATCGTGCGGGTCGCCAGCCCGCCGGACTGCGAGTACCACGCCCCGCTGCTGGGCATGCGCCGGGCCATGGAGATCATGCTCACGGGTGGCGCGATGAACGGGCCCGAGGCCGTGGCTGCGGGCTGGGCCAACCGTTCGTTCCCGGCCGCCGCCCTCGACGAAGAGGTGCTCGACGTGGCCGCCGTCATTGCGGGCGTGGCGTCCGATCTGGCCCAGATCAACAAGCGCATGGTGCACCGCCAGGCCGAGATCATGGGAGTGCGGGCCGCCATCCGGGCCGGCTCGGAGTTCCAGGCCCTCGCCGGCCACCAGGCATCGGTCGAGGCCTTCAAGGCCGATCCGCTCGGCACCATGAAGCGCGTCAACGCGGCCGATGCCGCTCGCCGGGAGGCCAAGGCTGCCCGCTCGGCGGCCCCGCCCGACCCGTCGTGACCGACGGCAGCGAGCCCGAACCGACCCCACTGGCGGCCACCGTCGCCACCCGACCCCCGATGTCGAGTCGCAAGGTCGCGCTCGTGTTCTTCGGGATCCTGCTCGGCACCACCCTGTCGGGGCTCGACGCCGCCATCGTGGCCACCGCGGCGCCGACGATCATCGCCGACCTGGGCGACCTGTCGCTCCTCCCGTGGCTCACCACCGCGTACCTGCTGTGCCAGGTCACGACCATGCCGGTGTACGGCAAGCTCGGCGACATCTACCGCCGCAAGCGGATGTTCATCATCGCCATCTGCACCTTCCTGGTCGGCTCCGCACTGTGTGGGCTGTCGACCTCGATGGCGATGCTGATCGTCTGCCGCGGCATGCAGGGCGTTGGGGCCGGTGGCATCACCGGGCTGGGCATGGCGCTGGTGGCCGACCTGGTGCCGTCGCAGAAGCTCGGTCGCTACCTCGGGTACACCGGGCTCGTCTTCGCCGCCACGAGCGTGCTCGGTCCGTTCGTGGGTGGCCTGTTCGTCGACCACCTCTCGTGGCGGTGGGCGTTCTACATCAACGTGCCGCTCGGAGTGCTCTGCCTCGTCGCGCTGATCTACCAGCCGGCCCAGGCGCTGATCGTGAAGCACCGCATCGACGTGCTCGGTGCGCTGCTGCTCGGCGGTGGTGTCACCTGCCTGCTGCTGGCGCTCAGCCACACCGGCACCGACTCACCGTGGACCTCGCCGCGGACGCTCGCCCTGCTGGCGGCCTTCGTGATCGCCATCGCCCTGTTCGTGGTGTGGGAACGACGAGTGGCCGAGCCCCTGCTCCCGCTGCGGATCCTCGCCACGCGCATCACCGCGCTGTGCACCTTCGCCAACCTCGTGGCGGGGGTCGGCTTCACCTGCGGGATCATCTACCCGCCGGTGTTCTTCCAGGCGGTGGCCGGGGTCGACGCATCGGTGTCGGGCCTCCTGCTGGCGCCGTTCGCCTTCACCTGTGCGGTCTCGACCCTGGCCGCAGGTCAGATCACCGACCGCATCGGCGGGTACAAGGCACTGCCCCTCACCGGCATGGTGTTCCTGGGGGCCGGCTACGCACTGCTCGGCACCATCACCGCCGACACGTCGGCGGCGGCGGTGATGGCCTACGCCATGGTCGCCGGCGTCGGTGTGGGCTTCGTGATGCAGACCCTGCTCTTCGTCGTGCAGCGGTCGTCGTCGGTGCGCGACATCGGCGTCGCGACCTCCACGGTGATGCTCTTCCGTGTCCTCGGGAGCTCCCTCGGGGTGGCCGTGCTCGGCAGCGCCTTCACCAGCTCGCTCACGGCGGAGGTCGACCAGCGCCTGCCCGGGTTCCCCACCTCGGAGATCCAAGGGGCCCCGCAGAAGATCGCCGCACTGGCTCCCGACGTGCAGGCGCAGTTGCACGAGGCGTTCGCGTCGAGCCTGGCCACCGCGTTCCGGGTGGCGGTGCCCTTCATGGTCGTGGGGTTCGTCGCCGTCGCCTTCATCCCTGCCGGGAAGGTGCGGCGGCGCATGGCCGAGGCACGCGAGCACGTGGTCACCGCCGACGCGGTCGCCCACGGCGCCTGAACGTTACGTCCCCGAAAGCTGGCTCACCTGCTTCGGCCCGCTGGATCTGGTGAGCCACCTTTGGGTGGTCGTCTGAAAGGTGGCTCAACAGCTTCGGCCCGCTGGATCTGGTGAGCCACCTTTCGGGAGTCCGGTGTCGGGTCAGGCCTTCGGGCGGCCTCCGACGATGCTGGCCCGCTCCATCACGCGACGCTCGGGCCAGTAGTCGCTCGAGGCGTAGTGCTGCACGGCCCGGTTGTCCCAGAAGGCGATGGAGTGGGGCTGCCACCGGAAGCGCACCTGGTACTCGACGGTCTCGGCCTGGCGGCACAGCTCCCAGAGCAGCTCGGCGCTCTCGTCGGCGTCGAGCTCGACGATCGAGTCGGTGAACACCTTGTTGACGTAGAGCAGCTTCTGGCCGGTGACGTCGTGGGTGAGCACCACGGGGTGCTCGGCCACCGGGTACTGCTCGCGCATCTCGGCCTTGCGCTCCTCGGGCACGCCGGCGCCGAAGGCCCGCACGAAATCGTGGCGGGCGGTGAGGCCCTCGATGCGGGCCTTCATGTCGTCGGAGAGGCCCTCGTAGGCGGCGTTCATGTCGGAGAAGAGGGTGTCGCCGCCGACCGGCGGGATCTCGATGGCGTGCAGCACGGCGCCCATCGAGGGGGTCTCGCGCCAGGTGACGTCGTGGTGCCAGAGGTTCTCGTAGCCGCCGACCTCGGCGGTCTTCTCGAAGCGCACCAGCTCGGGGATGCCCGTGTTCGACGGGATGAACGGGTGGATCTCGAGCTCGCCGAAGCGCGAGGCGAAGGCCACGTGCTGCTCGGAGCGTCATCGGCTGGTCGCGGAAGAAGATCACCTTGAAGGCGAACAGCGCCCGGCTCAGCTCCTCGATGACGGCGTCGTCGAGGTCGGTGGTGAGGTCGACGCCGGTGATCTCGGCCCCGAGGGTGGAGCCGACGCGCTCGACCTCGAAGTGCTCCCACTCGAGGGCGGCGAGGCGGTTGCGCTCGTCGGCGAGGTGGGTGGCGGGCCCGACCACGAGGTCGGGGTTGTGGCGCCGGGTGGCCCCCAGGCGGGCGCTCGGGTCCTCGGTGGCGAGGATGTCGTCGTGGGCGGTGGTGGTGGTCATCGGAGTCCCCCCGAAATCAGACAGTTGACTTAGTCGAGATGGTAGCGCGGTCCGCCGACCCGTGCCGGGCAGAGGGCTAGCGTGCCGCCGGGGCACGAACGAGGGGGAACGGGTGCGCACACGCACGGTTGTGGGGACGGCCGCGGTCGCGGCGATCGCGCTGGTCGCGTCGGCGTGTTCGGGCGGGTCCGACGGCACCAGCTCGGCGACCACGTCGACGGTGCCACCGGGCGCCCCGGCCGAGGTCGCCGCCGCCACGGGCGACTGGGTGCTCCCGGGCCACGACTACGACAACAGCCGCGCCGCGGTGTCGACCATCGACGCCGCCAACGTGCGCAGCCTCACCAAGGCCTGGAGCCACGAGGTCTCCGGCAGCCTGTCGACCGTGCCGCTCATCGTCGGCGACACCGTCTACCTCCAGGACGGCAGCGGCCGCATCAGTGCCCTCGACCGCGCCACCGGCGACCCCCGGTGGGAGAGCGAGGCCTACGGCCTCAACATCGGGCCGTTCGGTGTCGCCGTGGCCGACGGCCGGGTGTTCGGCATGCACGGCTCGAAGGGGGTGGTCGCCCTCGACGCCGCCAGCGGGCGTGAGCTCTGGGTGAAGGACATCACCGCCACCCCGACCACGGGCATCGACATCCAGCCCACCGTCTACGACGGCATGGTCCTCGTCAGCACCGTCCCGGTGAGCATCGGCGGCATCTACAAGGGCGGCGACCGCGGCATCATCAACGCTCTCGATGCCGCCACCGGCGAGGTGCGCTGGACCTTCGACACGGTGCTCGGCGACGACCTGTGGGGCAACCCGGAGGTCAACTCCGGCGGCGGGGCCTGGTACCCACCCTCGATCGACACCGAGCAGGGCCTGGTGCTGTGGGGCATCGCCAACCCGGCGCCCTTCCCGGGCACGCCTGAGTTCCCCAACGGCTCGAGCCGGCCGGGCGACAACCTCTACACCGACTCCGCGGTCGCCCTCGACGTCGCGACCGGTGAGCTGCGGTGGTTCCACCAGGTCCATCCCCACGACCTCTTCGACCGCGACCTCGTGCACACGCTGATCGCCCGGCCGGCCGAGGGCCCGCCGATCGTGGTGGCCACCGGCAAGGGCGGCGTGCTGGTGGGCCTCGACCGCACCACGGGTGACGAGCTCTGGCGCACCCCGGTCGGTCATCACGAGAACGACGAGCTCACCGAGCTGTCCGGCCCGACCCTGGTCGCGCCCGGCACGTTCGGGGGCGTCATCACGCCTCCGGCCACGGCCGACGGGGTCGTGTACGTGGCCGCCATCGACGCCCCGGTCACCCTCGAGCCGAACGCCACCGCCTACTTCGGTGCCGAGCCTGGACAGTTCGACGGCTCGGTGGTCGCGGTCGACGCCACCACCGGTGCCGTGAAGTGGTCGACCACCGTGCCCGGTGACCCCTTCGGTGGGGTGGTGGTCGTGAACGACCTCGTCCTCACCGCCACGCTGCAGGGCACCCTGGTCGCCCTCGACCGCGCCACCGGCGACATCGTGTGGCAGCAGGAGCTGCCCGGTGGGGTGAACGGCTGGATGACCGCGGCGGGCGACCTGCTCGTGGTGCCCGTCGGAAGCGCCGAACCCGCCCAGGTGGTGGCGTTGCGCCTCCGCTGATCCCGGCCCCGCCGGCTCGGGGCCGAAACCGATCTGCAGCCGAGCGAGACCGTCGCCGATACTTGCCCGGTGAACCACCCGACCGCGGCCGACCCGGCGCCCGAGCAGTCCACGCTCGTGCGATCCGAGCGCCGGGCCGTGGTCGACGTGCTCGGGGCCTCGGTCCTGTTCGCGGTGTGCAACGTGGCCTGGCGCTACGGGGCCGGCTCCACCGTGGTCATCGTCTTCGTCCGCGCCGTCCTCGGTGGGGCCCTCGCCTGGACCTTCGGTCGCCAGCGGGGCTTCCGGTCCTGGCGCCATGTCCTCGACACCCGCACGGGGATCGCGGCGATCGTCGCCGCCGGGGCGGGGATGGTGGCGGCGGGCACCATGTTCCGCAGCCTCGACGGCCCCGTGGCCGGTCTGGCCCTCGCGTGCATCCCTGCGGTCGCGGTGCTCGTCCGGGACCGCGTCGGCGGCCTGGCGGCCGCAGCTGCCATCGGCTCGTCGTTGGCGGCCGTGATCGGCATCACCCACGCCGCGGTCAGCTCCGACGAGGCCACCGAGATCGGTTGGGTCGCGATCGTCGTCGCGGTCGGCTTCATCGCGCTCGAAGTGCTCTCGATGCGCTTCGCTCAGCTGGCGGTGGAGGACGGCACCGATCCGATGGCCATCGTCACCGGCACGATGGTCGTCGCCTCCATCGCCACGTTCCCGTTCGCCGCGGTGTCCGAGCTCGACAGCGGGGCATCGACCCTGCTCTCCGCCGTCGCCGCGGCCTTCGTCGTGGCCGTCCTCGGCACCATCGGCCGGGTCTGGCGCACCGCAGCGCTCCCCGCGGCCGGTGTGCCGGCGGTGGCGGCCAGCAGCCAGGTCACCGCCTTCGGCACAGCGCTCGGGGGCGTGGTGCTCTTCAGCGACACCTTCAGCGCCGTCGGCGTGCTGTGCGCCGTGGTGGCTGCGGGGCTGGGGGTGGCGGCGGTGGTGGCCGGGACCCGCTGGCGTCTCAGTCGCGATCTCGCCCTGGCCGAGGCGCTCGAGCTGCGCCCCCACCACCGGTCCGGCGACGGGGTGCCCTCAGCGGGACTCTCGCCAGAGCCCGAAGCCCTCGAACCCGGTTAGCCCGTCGACCTCGTCGGGGTCGCCCAGATCGGCGAGCACCCGGAGGCTCAGCGCGGCCAGGCGGGCCACGTGGGGGTACAGCTCCGACAGCGGTCGCCGGCCGTCGGGGAACGCGCCGACCTCCGCCTCCAGTCGTTCGAGCCCGGCGATGGGGTCCGGCACCGCGAACTCGTCGTGGCGCATCGCCCACTGGTAGCCGACGACGGCCAGTGCCAGCTCGAGCGAGCGGTCGGGATCGGGGGAGGGCATCGACGGTGTCTACCGCCTGCCACGCCGGATCGCTCCGGTCAGCCCGCTGGGGCCCGGGACGCGAAGAGGCCGGCCCCGTGGGGCCGGCCTCTCACGAACTGCTGGTCAGTGGCTCAGCGGCCGTGACGGAAGCGGGGGCGACGGAGCTTGCGCTTGGTCGCTGCCACCGCGGCGCCGCCGGCGGCCATTGCGGCCGCACCGGCACCGGCCAGCGGGAGGAGCTCCCCGCCGGCACCCGTGTAGGGCAGCGTGCCGGTGGCCTGCTCGGCCTCGACGGCCGGAGCCTCCGTGGTCGGGGCCTCCGTCGTGGGCGTGACGGTCGTGGTGGTGGTGGGGACGGCGGTGCAGCGACCTCGAAGTTGAGGACGTCGGCCTTCTGCTCCGTCGGTCATGCAGCCCCATTGGCCGGCCTGCGCGTCGGCGGCGAGGCTGGCGGCGAGGGCGTTGGCCTCAGGCCTTCGACCCGGCGACGGTCACGAAGTTGGCGATGGTGACGGTCTCTCCGGGCTGGAGGGTGATCGCGTAGCCCCAGGAGGGGTTGTCGTCGCCGTCGGCGTAGGTGAGGTAGCTGGTGCCTGTCGGCACCGCCGACCCCGTCGACCACGTGACCGACACGGGCCTCCGACGAGGTGCCGGCCGTGTAGTCCTCCATCGTGCCGAACCAGGTGACGCCGTTGCTCACGGCACCGCCGGCAGAGGAGCCGGTGGAGATCGTGCTGCTGTCGGATCCGAGGTTGTTGTCGATGTTGGCCTGGAAGATCGCCGGCGCCGAGTCGATGTTGGTGAAGGTGTTCAGCAAGCGGGCGAACTCACCGCTGGTGGGCACGTAGACCCGGCGCTGGACGTTCAGGTTGGCCACCGAACCGTCGTCGACGTTCTGGACGTTGAACACGGCGCTGCTGTCCGGAGCACTCGAGGGTGGCCGGGCCGTTGTCGAGGTAGGTGTTGATCCCGCTGCTGTCAGTCGAGCAGCCGTCGGTGTCTCCGTTGACGTCGACGCAGAGCGAGTTGTAGCCGTCGAAGGCATCGGTCGAGGGAGGTCATCGACGTGCCGCCGCCTTGGGTGGTGGCAGTGACCGCGGATTGTGAACGAGGCCTCGGACATCGCACCGCTGGCCGAACTGCTGGTGCTGAGACGTGATGTCGTCGTTCAGGTACCAGAGAAGGCCGTTCGTGCCGAGGAGCTCGATGCTGCCGGTACCTGCCGGCGTGTTCACGCCGTCTCCCTGCACGTCGGCGACCCGGCCCTTCTTCTTGAAGTCGGTGTCGGACTCTGAGGTGATCGTCGGGGAGTCGCCGTCCAGGCTGGTGACGGTGGTACCGGTGTCGAACGGATCGATCGACGTGGTGGTCGTGTCGTCCGGGGCGGTGGTCTCGGTGGTCGAGGTGTCGGGCGCCGTGGTGTCGGTGGTCGACGTGGTGGTGCTGTCGTCGACGACCTGTGCGGCCACCGGGGCGGCGACCAGGATGCTGCCGAGGGCGGCGGCGGCGAGGACCGGGGCGACCTTGCCCCGAGCGAGGCGACGGCCCCAGCGGTCGGCGGTCGGCTGCGTCAGCCGACGGTCGAGGCCCGGGAGTTCCCGTCCGTTCTCTGCCATGCCCATGTGCCCTCGTCTCTCCCTGCGTGACCCATGTGGCCACGGAACGTAGGAACCATAGCCGTCTATCGATGCCTGGTCGACGACCGTGACCTCCCCCAGGTGCGGGGAGGCGCTCAGCCGCGGAGGGGGAGCGGCGTAGTGTGCCGCCGATGGCCGACGACGACCTGCCCAGGGGCTTGGCCCTCACCGCCTCCCCGGGGTTCGCCGAGTGGCTCGCGGCCCGGAACGCCAGCCTCGCGTTCGCCACCCCTCCCTCGAAGGTCTTCTTCGTCGGCCTGCGCCCGGATGGCGACCTCGGGGTGTTCGAGCGCACCTTCGACAAGGCCATGGGGGTCGCCGCCCAGGGCACGGACAAGGTGTGGCTGGGCACCCGGACGCACCTGTGGCGGATGGACTCGGTGCCGATCGGGTCGGCGGCTGCCGACGAGGGCTTCGATCGGTGCTTCGCCCCGCTGCGGGCGTACACCACCGGCTACCTGAACACCCACGACGTCACCGTCGACGACGAGGGCGACGTGGTGTTCGTGGCCACCCGGTTCGGCTGCCTCGCCCGACCGAGCGAGACCGCCAGCTTCGACCCGGTGTGGCAGCCCCCGTGGCTCGACCGCTTCGAGCAGGGCGACCGCTGCCACCTCAACGGCTACACCCGCGACGGTGAGGGTCGGGCCTACGTCACCAGCGTGAGCGCCAGCGGCGGGCTGGAGTCGTGGCGCGACAGCCGCAGCGGTGGGGGTGTCATCGCCGAGGTCCCGTCCGGGGAGATCGTGGCCACCGGCTTCTCGATGCCCCATTCGCCCCGCCTCCGTGACGGCGAGCTGTGGTGCACCAACTCGGGCACCGGCCATCTGTGCCGGGTCGATCCTGGGACAGGCGCGGTCGAGAAGGTGGCGTTCGCCCCCGGGTTCCTGCGCGGCCTGTGCTTCCTCGACGGTTACGCCGTCGTGGGCTCGTCCAAGCCACGGGAGGGCGACCTCTACTCCGGCCTCGGCCTCGACGAGACGCTCGTCGAGCGCAACCTCAAGCCGCGGCTCGGCCTGTTCATCATCGAGCTCGCCACCGGCAACGTGGTCGAGTGGCTCTTCGTCGACGGACCCATGCGGGAGCTCTTCGACGTCGTGGCCCTGCCCGGGGTGCGGCGGCCGATGGCCCTCGGGCTCGTGGCCGACGACATCCGCAAGGCCGTCTTCTTCGACTCCGCCGCCGTCGCTCGGGGCGCCGACGGTCGGTGGGCCCCTGCGGAGGCCCGGTCGTGAGCATCGGCATCGAGCGGCTCGGCACCTTCGAGTCGGTCCCGGACGAGGGGCTGGCCGCATGGTTGGTCGAGCACGACGTCGCGCTGCTCTTCAGTCGCCACGACTCGCTGGTGGTGGTCGGTCGCGGGCCGAACGACGAGCTCCGCGTCGACGTGGTGGACACCCCGCCGGTCGCGGCCCTCGCCGCCGAAGGGCGCGGCCTCTGGGCCGCGAGCATCCACCAGGTGTGGCGGTACGAGGACGGGCAGGCGGAGGGTGCCGTCACCGACGCCGGTCAGGACGCGCTCTACCTCCCTCAGCTGGGCTCGGCGGTCGGCGGCACCCAGGTCGCCGACCTCGCCCTGCTCGATGACGGAGCCCCCGTGCTCGCGAGCCACCGCTTCTCGTGCCTCGCCACCCTGGCCGACGGCCTGAGCTTCCGCCCGTTGTGGCTGCCTCGGTGGGTCAGCGCGCTCGCCCCGGACGAGCGATCGCCGTTGTCCGGTGTCGTGGTCCGTGACGGCGCACCGGCGTTCGTGACGCTGCTCGGTTGCGAGGACGAGGCGGGCGCCTGGCGCAGGAACCGGGCGGCCGGTGGGGCGATCGTCGACGTCGCCTCCGACGAGGTGGTGGCCAACGGCCTGGCCATGCCCTTCTCCCCGCGCTGGCACGAGGGTCGGCTCTGGTTCACCCAGGCGGGCACCGGGGAGCTCTGCGTCGTCGACGACGACGACGCCGTCACCCCGGTGATCGGGCTGCCGACGTTCCTGCGGGGCCTGGCCTTCGTCGGGCCCTACGCGGTGGTCGCCGGCTCGGGGTCGCGGTCGCTCGACCTCGTCGACGGGCTGCCGATCGGCGACCGGTTGGCGGCGGCGGGGGAGCGCCCGGCCCAGGGCCTCTTCGTCGTCGACACCCGTTCGGGCGAGCTCGTCCACCGCCTCGCCATCGAGGGGACCGGGCGGGAGATCCCGACCGTGGTGGCCCTGCCCGGTCTGCGTCGGCCGGCCCTCATGTCACCCAACGACGGCCAGCTCCAGATGACGGTGGCCTACGACCGCAGCTGGGACCCCGCCTCGGCCCGACCATCGGGCTGACCGTGGCGGCCCGGTGGCCGATGGTGGGAGTGGAGGTGCTGACGTGCGAACACGCCGTGGAGCGGGTGACGGGAATCGAACCCGCATAGCCTGCTTGGAAGGCAGGGGCTCTAGCCATTGAGCTACACCCGCAGGGGACTGCGGTCCCGATGACGGGACGCCGAGACGCTACCGCGCCGGCGCCGATGGTCGAGACGCCTCCGATGGTCCGCGGCGGCTGTCGAGGCCGGTCGTACATTGCGGGGCGATGGCCGACGCCCCCGCCGAACCCCAGCCCGCTCCGGGGCCTGGTGAGGGCGAGTCCGTGTCGAGCGACTACAGCGAGCCCCGCTGGCCGGCGGCGGTGGCCGTGCTCGCGGCCCTGGTCCTCTACCTCGGTCTGCCCCAGGCGTTCATCATCGGTCCCCGGTGGTTGCTCCCGGTGCTCGAGGGCGTGCTGCTCGTCCCGCTCCTGATCACCGACCCGGACCGGACCCAGCGCGACACGAAGGGCCTGCGGGTCGCCTCGATCCTGCTCATCGCACTGCTCACACTGGCGACGCTGGTGGCGCTCGTGCTGCTGGTGCACGACATCCTGCGCAGCCGCGACATCGGCGGCAGCAACCTCGTCTACTCGGCCATCGCGCTCTGGGGCACCAACGTCATCATCTACGGGCTCTGGTACTGGGAGCTCGACGGGGGAGGGCCCAACGCCCGCCATGACCGGGCGACGCACGAGCGGGACTTCCTCTTCCCGCAGCAGGCGTCGCCGGAGGTGTTCGTCAGGCCGTGGCACCCGTCGTTCTTCGACTACCTCTACCTCTCGTTCACCAACTCGACCGCGTTCAGCCCCACCGACAGCATGCCGCTCACGACGTGGTCGAAGGCGCTGATGATGGGTCAGTCGGCGTCCGCGCTCGTCACGGTCGCGCTGGTGGCGGCGAGGGCCGTCAACATCCTCGCCTGAGCGGTACTCCCGCGGCCGAGGTAGGGGAGCGGAGGCTCAGTCGCCGAGGGCCTGTTGGCCGCCGATGCTCAGCGTCGGGTCGGGCTCGTCCCACGCGGTGGCGCCGGTGCGGCCGCCGAGCTCGGGGCACTCGCCGGCGAAGACGCCCCACGAGCACTCCCACCCCGGCACGACCCAGTCGTGCAGCATCCACACGCCGTCGAGGGCGATCTTGCGGCCACCGCGGGCCACGCAGTCGGCGTCGTCCACCGACTCGCCGCCGACCACGACCCCGCCCTTGAGGCACAGGCCGCCGTTGAAGTTGTGCTGGTGCCAGAGGTCGTTGCTGCCGGCGAACCCGGCGGGCGCCTCATCGCCGTTGTAGACGAGGTAGCTGAGGCCGATGATCTTCGAATCGGAGTTGGTGCCGTCGAAGAGCAGCTCCGACGGATGAGCCGGGTCGAACGACCGGGCGAGCAGCACGTTGGTGTAGTGGGCGCCGATGCAGGGCACGAAGGTGACCGACATCCGGTAGCCGTCGGCCTCGGCGTCGGCGACGGTGGGGTAGCGGGCGGCCGCGGCTCGCGCCTGCTCCTGCTGGGCGGCCAGCTCGATGCGCTCGGCCTCGGTGATCGGCTGCTGGGCGGTGGGGCCGCGGTGGCTGTGGCCCTCGGCGTCGGTGGCGACCTGGCCGGGCGACGCGGCGGGGCCGGCCTGCTCGCACGGTGTCGAGCCGTCGAGAGCGACCGTGGTGGAGTGGTCGTCGGCGCCCGGATGGGCGTGGGCTGCGCCGGATTCGTGGGCGTCGACGTAGGACGGGGTGAGCATGATGGCGGCGACCACGAGGGCGGCGGCCGACACTGCGGCGACGCTGAACCGCGCGCTCCAGCGGTCGCGGACGGGCCGGGCGAGGCGCTCGGGGATCGCCAGGGCGATGCCGGCGAGCAGCACGACCCCGGCCTCGAGCAGCGAGCACACGATGTCGGGGGCCGAGGGGTCCTCGGTGCGGAGCGCCTCGGGGCCGAACGGCAGACCGACGGTGCGCGAGACCGCCCAGGTGGCGACGACGAGGGCGTTCAGGACGAGCGCACTGCGCCACACCCAGGGCCGGGGCCGGGCCACCACCACGACGGCGAACGCGATCTGGGCGGCACCCACCAGCACGAAGAACCAGCCGTGGGCCCAGTCCTCACCGAGGTGGTGTGGCGCGTAACCGAGGTGCACAGCGCCGGCCGCTGCCGACAGCACTGCGGCCACTGCGCCCAGGTAGGCGGCGTAGGTGCGCCCGGAGCTCTCGCTCCGGGCCGCCGCGTCGATGCTGTCCATCCGGTCCATCCCGGTCCCCCAGGTGGGTTCGTGCGGGCCATGGCGCGGCCCAGTCGGGGAAGGGGGATTTGAACCCCCGGCCTCCTGCTCCCAAAGCAGGCGCGCTGCCAAACTGCGCCATTCCCCGGAGGGCGTGAGCGTACCGCCCGGCCGGTGGTGGTCGGTGTTCGGTGCCCTCCGCGGAGGTTCTCGGGCCGGGGTGCACGGGGTCGGGGCGCCCACCGGTACACTCGCCGGACTGTGAAAGCCACTGTCGAGCCCCTCGAGGGCAACAAGGTCAAGCTCTCGGTCGAGGTCGACGAGCAGGAGTTCGAGCAGGCCGTCGATGCCGCGTTCAAGAAGATCGCGCGTGAGGTCCGCATCCCCGGGTTCCGCCCCGGCAAGGCGCCCCGGCGTCTGCTGGAGTCCCGCCTGGGTACCGGGGCGGGCCGAGCCCAAGCCCTGAACGACTCTCTGCCGGAGTACTACTCCGACGCCGTCAAGACCCATGAGGTCGATGTCATCGCCCCGCCGGAGATCGATGTGATCTCGGGCGAGGAGGAAGGGCCGGTGACCTTCGAGGCCGTCGTCGAGGTCCGGCCGGTGATCGAGCTCACCGGGTACGCCGACCTCTCCGTCGAGATCCCCGTGCCGTCGGCCACCGACGAGGAGATCGAGGCCCAGATCGAGCGGGTCCGGAGCCAGTTCGCCGAGCTCGAGGTCGTGGAGCGGGCCGCCGACGACGGCGACTACGTCACCATCGACATCGAGGGCAGCCAGGACGGCGAGGTCCTCGAAGGCCTCGTCGCCAGCGCCTACCTCTACGAGGTCGGCACCGGCGCCATCGTCCCCGAGCTCGACGAGAAGCTCCGCGGCGCCTCCGCCGGCGACGAGCTCGAGTTCGAGGCCGAGCACCCGAACAACTCCGAGGAGACCCCCGAGGAGCAGCTGCACTTCGAGGTCACCGTCACCGAGGTCAAGGCCAAGGTCCTTCCCGACCTCGACGACGACCTCGCCGCCCAGGCGTCGGAGTTCGACACGCTCGCCGACTGGCGCGACGACCTCGTCACCCGCCTCACCCAGGTGAAGCGGGCCCAGGCCCAGATGGCCGTGCGCGAGAAGGTCGGCGAGGCCCTCGCCGAGCTGGTCGACGACCGAGCTGCCCGAGCCGCTGGTCGCCCAGGAGATGAACGAGCGCCTCCAGGACATGGCCATGCGCCTGCAGGCCCAGGGCCTCAGCCTCGAGCAGTGGCTGCAGTTCTCCGGCACCGAGACCGAGCAGTTCCTCGCCGACCTGCGCGAGACCGCCGAGCGGTCCGCCAAGGTCGACCTCGCCCTGCGGGCCGTCGCTGCGGCCGAGGCCATCGAGGCCCTCGAGGAGGACCTCGAGGAGGAGTACGCCGCGGTCGCCGAACGGGTCGACGAGGACGCCGACACGGTGCGCGAGCAGCTCACCGAGGCCGGTCACATCCCCGCCCTGCGGGCCGACATCTCGAAGCGCAAGGCGCTCGAGTGGCTCACCGAGACCGTCACCATCGTCGACGAGGACGGCAACGCCGTCAGCTTCGCCGAGCTCGTCCTCGTCGAGGTCGACGAGGACGAGGACGTCGCCGAGGAGCTCGTCGACGCCGCCCTCGTGGCCGAGACCGAAATCGCCGAGGCCGCCGAGGCCTCGACCCCGTCCGAAGAAGGGGAGTCCGAGTGAGTCAGCCCGAGGGCCTTGCCGGCCTGAAGATCAGCAACTACATCCCGAACCCGTCGGTCATCTACGAGACCAACCGTGGGCAGACCATCACCGCCGATCTCTACTCGCGGCTGCTCAAGGAGAACATCATCTTCCTGGGCACCCCGATCGACGACACGGTCGCCAACCTGATCTGCGCCCAGCTGCTGCACCTCGAGTCGGAGAGCCCCGACAAGGACATCAACATCTACATCAACAGCCCCGGTGGCGACATCACGGCGCTGTTCGCGATCTACGACACGATGCAGTTCATCAAGCCGGACATCATGACGATCTGCCTCGGTCAGGCCGCGTCGGCCGCCGCCGTGCTGCTCGCCGCCGGCACGCCGGGCAAGCGCCTGGCCCTCCCGCACGCCCGTGTCCTCATCCACCAGCCCTACGCCGGTGCCCAGGGACAGGCCACCGACATCGAGCTGGCGGCCAAGGAGATCCTGCGCATGCGGGTCCTCCTCGAGGAGCTCCTCTCCGGCCACACTGGTCAGACGGTCGAGAAGATCCACCGCGACACCGACCGCGACTTTGTAATGTCGGCGGAGGAAGCCAAGGAGTACGGGATCATCGACGAGGTGATCTCGACCCGGGAGCTCGCCGACACCAGCGGCCCGATCACTGCCGTGCGCTGAGGCGCACGCTGAACACACGGAGCGGGGTACCCCAACGTGGCGAAGTTCGGAGACGGTGGCGAGCTGCTGAAGTGCTCGTTCTGCGGGAAGTCTCAGAAGCAGGTCAAGAAGCTCATCGCGGGCCCCGGGGTCTACATCTGCGACGAGTGCATCGACCTCTGCAACGAGATCATCGAGGAGGAGCTGGCCGAGACCAGCGACCTCCGCTTCGACGAGCTCCCCAAGCCCCGTGAGATCTTCGAGTTCCTGAACGACTACATCGTCGGCCAGGAGCAGGCGAAGCGGGTCCTGTCGGTCGCGGTCTACAACCACTACAAGCGGGTCCAGTTCGGCGCCGCCCACCACGACGACGTCGAGCTGGCCAAGTCGAACATCCTCCTGCTCGGCCCCACGGGCTGTGGCAAGACGCTGCTGGCCCAGACCCTCGCCCGCATGCTCAACGTGCCGTTCGCCATCGCGGACGCCACCGCCCTCACCGAGGCGGGCTACGTGGGCGAGGACGTCGAGAACATCCTGCTGAAGCTGATCCAGGCCGCCGACTACGACGTCAAGAAGGCCGAGACCGGGATCATCTACATCGACGAGATCGACAAGATCGCCCGCAAGGCCGAGAACCCGTCGATCACCCGCGACGTCTCCGGCGAGGGCGTGCAGCAGGCGCTGCTGAAGATCCTGGAGGGCACCACCGCCTCGGTGCCGCCGCAGGGGGGCCGCAAGCACCCCCACCAGGAGTTCATCCAGATCGACACCACCAACATCCTCTTCATCTGTGGTGGTGCCTTCGCCGGCATCGACAAGATCATCGAGAGCCGCATCGGCAAGAAGGGCATGGGCTTCTCCGCCGAGCTGCGCACCGAGCAGGCCGACCTCGGCAAGCTCTACACCTCGGTGCTCCCGGAGGACCTGCTCAAGTTCGGCCTCATCCCCGAGTTCATCGGCCGCCTGCCGGTCATCGGCGCGGTGGCCAACCTCGATCAGGAGGCGCTCGTCGAGATCCTCGTCGAGCCGCGGAACGCCCTGATCAAGCAGTACAAGAAGTTCTTCGAGTTCGAAGACGTCGAGCTCGAGTTCACCGACGACGCGCTCGCCGCGGTGGCCGACCAGGCCCTGCTGCGCGGCACCGGTGCCCGAGGCCTGCGGGCCATCCTCGAGGAGGTCCTCCTCGGGGTCATGTACGAGCTGCCCAGCCGTGACGACATCGAGAAGGTCGTCATCGACGCCGAGGTCGTGCTCGACAAGGTGAACCCCACCCTCGTGCCCCGCACCGCCACCACGCGCACCACCCGCCCGCGCCGGGCGGCGTCCTGACCGGCTCCGGCCGGCCCTCGTCAGCACCTTCGTGAACCTCGCCGAAGCCCTCCGTCACCTCGACGGCCACATCAACCTCGAAGCCACCGCCGGCGCCATCCACGGCCTGTCGCTCGAGCACATACGCAGCGTGGTCGGTGTGCTGGGCGACCCCCAGGACGCCTTCAAGACCATCCACGTCACCGGCACCAACGGCAAGGGCTCCACCGCCCGGATGATCACGGCGCTGCTGGTCGAGCACGGCCTGTCGGTCGGCACCTACGCCAGCCCGCACCTGCAGCGGGTGAACGAGCGCATCTCCTGGAACGGTGAGCCCATCACCGACGACCAGCTCGCCGAGCTCGTCACCGAGCTGGCCCGCCTGGTGCCGCTGTCGGGCATCGAGCCGTCGTACTTCGAGCTGCTCACCGCCGGCGCCCTGCTGTTCTTCGCCGAGAACGCGGTCGACGTGGCGGTGGTCGAGGTCGGGCTGCTCGGCCGCTACGACGCCACCAACGTCGTCGACGCCGATGTCGCCGTGGTCACCAACGTCGGCCAGGACCACACCGACGGCAAGGGCGACTGGCGCCAGGCCATCGCCTCGGAGAAGGCGGGCATCATCAAGCCCGACTCGTTCCTCGTGCTGGGGGAGCGCGACCCGCAGCTCCAGTCGGTGTTCCTCGCCGAGGGCCCGCGTGAGGCCTGGACCCGCCCTGCCGACTTCGACATCGTCTCCGACCGGCCGGCGGTGGGTGGGCACGTGCTCGACCTCCGCACCCCGCTCGGCACCCTCGACGACCTCTTCCTCCCGCTGCACGGCAGCCACCAGGCCGACAACCTGGCGTGCGCCGTCACCGCGGTCGAGGCCTTCTTCGGCCGCCCGCTCGACCACGAGATCGCCCAGGCCGCGCTCGCCAAGGTCACCACCCCGGGGCGGTTCGAGGTCATGGGCCACGGGCCGCTGGTGCTCATCGACGGCGCCCACAACCCCGAGGGTGCCCAGGCCGCAGCACTCACCCTCACCGAGGAGTTCGACGTCCCCGGCCGCCGGGTGCTGGTGGTCGGCATGCTCGCCGGGCGCGACCCCGTGCAGATGCTCGAGGCGCTCGACGTGCGCCGCGCCGACCTCGTCGTCGCCTGCACCCCGAACAGCCCCCGCGCGATGCCGGCGGCGGAGGTCGCCGCCGTCTCCCGCGCCTTGGGCGTGATGACCGAGCAGATCGACGACGTCCCCACCGCCGTCACCCGGGCGCTGGCCGTCTCCACCGAGGACGACGTCGTGCTCGTCGCCGGCTCCCTCTACGTCGCCGGCGCCGCCCGCGCCCACCTCCTCACCCTCGACCGCTGACCCCACTGACACAAGCTGGTTCAGAACGTTCCGCTTCCCGGAACGTTCTGAACCACCTTTCAGGCGGACTCACGAAGTTGGTTCTGAACGTTGCGGTCTCCGGGACGTTGTGAACCACCTTTGGTGAGCCGGCGAGCCGGTGTGCCGCGGAGCACTGTCACAGGGGGTTGGTTTCATGGTCCGTCATGGGATGGACCGATGCTCGAGATCTCGCACGGCGCCAGCACGGCGTCGTTGCCCGGCGCCAGCTCACCGAGATTGGTGTCGGGCGTTCTTCCATCACCCGTGCGGTCGGCTCGGGTCACCTCGAACGCGTCACGTCCAGAGTCCTTCGCTTCGGCGGCTCGGCGGTCACTCCTCACCAACGGGCCATGGTCGCCGCGCTCGATCTCCCCGGCGCGATCTCTGCGATGTCCGCTGCGGCGATGTGGCGTCAGACCGGATACGTCCTCGAGCCGTTGCAGGTCCTGGGAACCCGTCACCCGAACCGGGGCGGTCGGAGCGGTGCATCCACACACAGCAGCGTCAGGTTGCGCGAGGAGGACGTGACGATGATCGATGGCATCCCTGTCACCACTCCGGTGCGAACCCTGCGGGACCTCGCCGGCCGGATCCATCCGGAACGGCTCAGCCAGACCTGCGATCGCATGCTCTCGCAGCGACTGATCCGTCTTCCCGATCTCCATGCGCTCTTCGACGAGCTGCCCCGGCGAGGCGGGGCTCCCGGCACGGCCACGCTTCGCCGGCTGATCCTCGCCCGGCCCGACGGGTACCGACCGGCGGACAGCAATCTCGAGCTCCGGTTCGAGTCGATCCTCGACGAAGCGGGCGAGGCGCCGTTCGCCCGCCAGGTCGAGGTCGGTGACGCCGATGGCCTCATCGGGCGGGTCGACTTCCTCGACCGAGACCTCGGGGTGATCGTCGAGGTCCAGAGCGCCCTGTTCCACAGCGGGCTCGTCGACGCCGCCCGCGATGCCGAGCGCCTCGCCCGATTGCGCCGTGCCGGTTGGATCGTCATCGAGGTCACCGACGAGGAGGTCTGGCACCGGAAGGCCGAGGTCGTCGCCCGGGTGCGTGCGGCCCGTTCTCAGGCACGTCGCGCAAAGCTGGTGCGGAACGCACCGGGTACCGGAACGTTCTGAACCAGCTTCGGGGGAGAGGAACAGCGGGCTCGTGGTGTGGATCGGGACTGTCGCCGCACCGGGTGGCTCGTCTAGGTTGTCCGACCCTATGGATCGCACTCTGATCATCTGCAAGCCCGATGCCGTCGAGCGTGGCCTCGTCGGCGAGATCCTCGGCCGCTTCGAGCGCCGCAACCTCAGCATCGCCGCCGCCGAGCTCCGCACCATCGACGCCGACACCGCCGGGCGTCACTACGAGGAGCACGCCGGCAAGCCGTTCTACGGCGACCTGGTGGAGTTCATCACCCGTGGGCCGGCGCTCATCGCGGTGATCGAGGGCCCGGAGGACACCTGGAAGGTGGTGCGCACGATGATGGGCGCCACCAACCCCCGTGAGTCCGCTCCCGGCACCATCCGGGGCGATCTCGGCATCCTCTTCACCGAGAACCTCATCCACGGCAGCGACAGCCTCGAGTCAGCAGCGAGGGAGATCGAGATCTTCTTCCCCGGCCTGTAGGTGGCCCGTCCCGCCCGCTCCACCCCCGATGCCCGTCGATGCTGACGGCGCGATCGGTCGTCTCGTCGCCTAGCCTGTCCCAGAGCACCTCGCTCTCGACCTCCCCGGGGAGGGTCAGCCGCATGGCCGGAAACATGTTCTCGTCCCTCGGCTCGATCATGGGTCGCGACATGGCGGTGGACCTCGGAACCGCGAACACCCTGGTGTACGTGCGCGGCGAGGGCATCGTGCTCAACGAGCCCTCCGTGGTGGCGGTCAACGTCAAGGACGGCCGTCCCGTCGCCGTCGGCGCCGAGGCCAAGCGGATGATCGGCCGCACCCCGGCCCACATCCAGGCCATCCGCCCGTTGAAGGACGGCGTCATCGCCGACTTCGACATCTGCGAGAAGATGCTGCGCTACTTCATCCAGAAGGTGCACACCTCGAAGTGGTCGAAGCCCCGCATGGTGATCTGCGTGCCGTCGGGCATCACCCCGGTCGAGCAGCGCGCCGTGCAGGAGGCCGCTGAGTTCGCCGGCGCCCGCAAGCCGGCCTACATCATCGAAGAGCCCATGGCCGCGGCCATCGGCGCCGGGCTGCCCGTCCAGGAGCCCACCGGCAACATGATCGTCGACATCGGCGGTGGCACCACCGAGGTGGCGGTCATCTCGCTCGGTGGGGTGGTCACGTCGCAGTCGGCCCGCGTCGGCGGCGACGAGCTCGACCTCGCCATCATCAACTTCATCAAGAAGGAGTACTCCCTCGCCCTGGGGGAGCGCACCGCCGAGGAGGTGAAGATGGCCCTCGGCTCCGCATGGCCGCTCGAGACCGAGCTGCACGCAGAGATCCGCGGCCGTGACCTCGTCACCGGCCTGCCCAAGACCATCGTCACCACCACCGAGGAGATCCGCGAGGCCATCGAGGAGCCTGTCTCGGCCATCGTCGATGCCGTCAAGGTCACCCTCGACAAGACGCCGCCGGAGCTGGCCGCCGACATCATGGAGACGGGCATCGTCCTGGCCGGTGGTGGGGCGCTGCTCAACGGCCTCGACGCCCGCCTCGAGCACGAGACCGGCATGCCCATCGTGATCGCCCCCAACCCGCTGTTCGCGGTGGCGATCGGGTCGGGGCAGTCCCTCGAGGAGTTCGACGCCCTCAAGGGCGTGCTGTTCTCGTCGACGATCAACTAGTCCCGGGCACCGGCGGCAGTGGCCCTCAGCACACGGCGCAGCGGGCGCACCCGTTTCACCATCCTGCTGCTCGTCCTCACGGCGATCACGCTGCTCACCCTCGACGGGCGCGGCTTCGGCCCCATCGACTCGGCCCGCAGCGCCATCCTCTCGGTGCTCTCCCCGGTGGGCGACGCCGGCGCCGCGGTCTTCCGCCCCATCGGCAACGCCTGGAGCAGCGCCTTCGACCAGGGTGACCTCCAGGCCGAGAACGACCGCCTGCGGGAGGAGAACGACCGCCTTCTGGGCGAGGTCTCGGCCGGTCAGGTGTCGCGGGAGCAGCTCCAGCAGCTGCTCGAGAACGAGGGGATCACCTTCACCGGCGACATCCCCCGGGCCCACGCCCAGGTCGTGGCCGGCTCGGTGGGCAACTTCGGCACCACCCTCGACCTCGACAAGGGCTCCAGCTCCGGCATCGCCGTCGACATGGCCGTGGTCACGGGCAAGGGCCTCATCGGCAAGGTGGTGCAGGTCAGCGAGGACCGGTCGACGGTCGAGCTCATCACCAGCGGCAACTACAACGTCGGCTTCAACGTGGTGGGCACCCGGGCGGTGGGCGTGGCCCAGGGCACCGGGTCGCCGAGCGTGCTGCGCGGCGTCAACATCGACGTCTCGCTCAGCTCGAAGGTCGAGCCCGGAAGCATCGTCATCACCGGTGGCACGCGGAAGAGCTCCTTCCCGCCCGACCTCCCGATCGGCACCGTGGCGGCGGTCCAGACCGACGATGCCGCCCGGGAGACCAAGGTCGACATCACGCTCTTCGCCGGCACCACCGACCTGACCTACGCCGACGTGGTGCTCTGGCAACCGGCCCCATGAACCCGGTCCCCAAGACGGTGGTGCGGTACGCGCTGTTGATCGCCACCGCCGCCATCCTGCAGAAGGCCGTCTTCTCCCAGCTGCGCATCGACGGCGCCGTCCCCGACGTGCTGCTGGTGCTGGCGGTGGCCGCCGGGGTGGTCAGCGGCACCGAGCGGGGCGCCACGGTGGGCTTCTGCACCGGTATCGCCCTCGATCTCATGGTCACCACCCCGTTCGGCCTGGGCGCGGTGAGCTATCTCGCCGCCGGTGCCCTGGCCGGCGCCCTCGAGACCGCCATGGTGCGCTCGGCACGCTGGCTCACCGTCGCGATCGCCGCCCTGAGCGCGGTGTTCGGGGTCGGCCTGTACGCCCTGCTCGGCACCCTGTTGGGGCAGTCGCAGATGATCGGCCGCCACCTCCTCGTGGTCATGGCCGTGGTGGCGGTCTCGACGGCCGTGTTGGTGCTCCCGTTCGCCCGGGCCTGCCGCTGGGCCGACAAGGACGCCGACCACCTGCGCCCCGCGCTGCGATGACGTCGTTCGTCTGCTGGACTGGTGGGGTCGTGCGCGCCCCTTCCCACCTCTCCCACCCGGCCGAGGCCTGACCCGTGGACACCGCATCGCCCCGCCTGCGCATGAGCGTGATCGGCGTCGTGGTGATCGGGTGCTTCGTCGCGCTCTTCGCCCGGCTCTGGTACCTCCAGGTCATGGAGGCGCCGCAGCTCGAGGTCCAGGCCACCCAGAACCGCACCCGCACGGTGGCGGTCGAGGCGCCCCGCGGTCGCATCCTCGACCGCAACGGCACGGTCATCGTCGACAACCGCACCTCGCTGGTCGTCACCATCGACCGCCGGGCCCACAACAAGCTCAAGGCGGCCGACCGCGAGGCCCTCGTGTCGAAGCTGGCGGCCACCTTCACCGAGTTCGGCACGCCCACCAAGACCGAGGCCATCGAGAAGCGCCTCGCCGACCTCCAGTACGACGACCTCCAGCCGGTGCCGGTGGCCACCGACATCAGCCAGGACCTCATGGTGTACCTGTCGGAGCACGCCGACGAGTTCCCGAACGTGGGCGTCGAGCGGGAGTCCGTGCGCGACTACAAGATCAAGGACGCCAACGGCGTCACGGTCGCCGGGAACATCCTCGGCTACGTCGGGCGCATCAGCAAGGAGAAGCTCGACGCCGCCGAGCCGGGAACCGACCCCAACGGCGTGGTGAAGGCCTATCAGCCCGACTCCACCATCGGCCTGGCCGGCATCGAGGCCGCCTACGAGAAGGACCTGCGGGGCACGCCGGGCACCGAGGTGCTCGAGATCGACGCCAAGAACCGCCCCGTCGGCACCCAGTCGTACCAACCGCCCCAGCCGGGCAGCGACATCCAGCTCAACATCGACATCAACGTGCAGACCAAGGCCGAGGAGGCCCTGCGCGAGCAGCTCAACGTGGTGCGAGGCGGCAGCCAGCGCGACAACTTCGGCGTGCGCCGCAAGAACGCCCCGGCCGGTGCCTCGGTCGTCACCGACCCCAACAACGGGGCCGTGATCGCCCTCGCCACGTTCCCCGGCTACGACCCCGCCGAGTTCGTCAACGGCATCAGTCAGGAGCGCTACGCGCAGCTCTCCGACACCGACGGCATCAGCGCCCTCATCGACCGCACCATCACCGGTCAGTACGCCCCGGGCTCGACCTTCAAGCTGGTCACCGCCACCGCCGCGCTCGACAACGGCAAGGTCAGTCCCGGCGAGACCATCAACGACACCGGCGTGTTCGAGGTCGGCGGCCAGGAGTTCGGCTCCACCGGGAAGAACGGCTTCATCTCGATGGCCCCAGCCCTCACCAAGTCGTCCGACGTGTACTTCTACACACTCGGGTTCCGGATGGACGGCACCACGATGATCCAGGACACCGCCGCGGCGTTCGGCTTCGACGCCGCCACCGGCATCGACCTCCCCAACGAGGCCTCCGGGTTCGTGTTCACCCCCGACGAGAAGAAGGCCCTGCACGAGAAGTACCCGGAGGCCTACCCCGACGACACCTCCTGGTACACCGGCGACAGCGTGCAGCTCGCCATCGGCCAGAACGTCGTGGCCGTCACCCCGGTGCAGCTGGCCGGCGCCTACTCGGCCCTGGCCAACGGCGGCACCGTCTACCAGCCCCACGTGGCGGCCCGGGTCATGATGCCCAGCAGCACGCCCCGCCCCCTCGACACCGACCCCACCGACGTCGTGCGGGTGATCGACCCCGTCGTTCGCTCCACCGTGCCGCTGCCCGACAGCAGCCGCACCCCGATCGTCGACGGCCTCACCCAGGTCACCCGCAACGGAACCGCGGCGAGCGCCTTCTCCGGCTTCAACCAGACCAACTTCGCCATCGTCGGCAAGACCGGCACCGCCCAGGTCACCAACAAGGCCGACACCTCGCTGTTCGCGTCGTACGCGCCGGCCGGCGGCCCCCGCTACACCGTGGTGGCGGTGCTGGAGGAGTCCGGCTTCGGCTCCGAGGGCGCCGCTCCGGTGGCCAAGCACATCTTCGAGCTGCTCGACGGCCAGCCCCAGACGCCCTACAGCTTCGTGGCCCCGAGCAAAGCCGACTGATGCTGCCCCGCTCGATCTCCCGGCACGACTCGCGGCGCAGCCGCCGCGACCCCACGGCGCCACTGCGCCACCTCGACCCCGTGCTGCTGGTCTGCTCGCTCGCGCTCGGCCTCATCGGCGTGGTGTCGGTGTACAGCGCCACCCGCGGCCCCGGTCCCGACTACATCGACTCCTACCTGCTGCGCCAGTTCGCGTTCGTCGTCATCGGTGCCGGTGTGATGGGCGTGTTCGCCCTCGTCGACTACCACAAGCTCCACGACTGGGCCTGGCTGTTCTACGGCGCCACCACCGCCTTGTTGTTCCTCGTGATCTCACCCCTCGGGTCGCAGTCGAAGGGAGCGCAGGCCTGGTTCGCGGTGGGGCCGTTCCAGCTCCAGCCCGCGGAGTTCGCCAAGCTCTCGCTCATCGGGGCCCTGGCCTTCCTGCTCTCGGAGTTCAAGGGCGACATCGACCTTCGTCGTCTCGCCGCGCTGCTCCTGTGTGCGCTGGTGCCGATGGGGCTGATCCTGCTGCAGCCGGACCTGGGGCTCGTGCTGATCCTGCTGGTCATCACCCTCGCCCTGATGGTGGTGGGCGGGGTGCCGGCGAAGTACCTGGCGGTGCTGGCCGTGGTCGGACTGGTGGGTGTGGTCGGGGTGCTCAACTCCCCGATCCTCAAGGAGTACCAGGTCAACCGTCTGGCTGCGTTCACCACCCCCGATGACATCTCCAACCCGGCCGTCTACAACATCCAGCAGAGCCAGCAGGCCATCGCATCGGGCGGGGTGTCGGGCCAGGGCCTGTTCGAGGGACCGCAGACCCGACTCGGCTTCGTGCCCGAGCAGGAGACCGACTTCATCTTCACCGCGGTGGCCGAGCAGTTCGGCTTCGTCGGCTCGGCCATCGTGCTCGGGCTCTACGGGGTGGTCTGCTACCGCATCTGGCGCATCGCCTCGATCGCCCGCGACCCCTTCGGGTCCTACGTCTGCATCGGGGTGCTGGCCATGTTCGCCTTCTCGGTGTTCGAGAACGTGGGCATGGCCATGGGCATCATGCCGGTCACCGGCATCCCCCTGCTGTTGTTGAGCTCGGGCGGCTCGTCGACCATCACCGCGTTCGCCGGCATCGGGCTGGTGCTCAGCGTTCACATGCGCCGGTTCCGGTAGCAGCGCCGCCACCCGGTAGCATCCACCCGGATGAACGGCATGTGGCCCCAGCTGGAACCCCTGCTGGGCAAGGTCGCGAAGCCCGCTCGCTACATCGGCCTCGAAGACGGTGCGCAGCGGCCCGACCACTCTCCGGAACGAGTGGCCTGGCTCCTGGCGTACCCGGACACCTACGAGATCGGCCTGCCCAACCAGGGCCTGCAGATCCTCTACGAGATCCTCAACGAACGGGCCGATGCGGTGGCGGAGCGCACCTACGCCCCCTGGGGAGACCTCGAGGAGCTGTTGCGCGCCCGCGACCTGCCGCTGTTCTCGCTCGACACCCACCGGCCGGCCTCGGACTTCGACGTGCTGGGCTTCAACCTCTCGGCCGAGCTCACCTACACGAACCTGCTCAACATGGTCGACCTCGCCGGGGTGCCCGGTGCGGGCCGCCGACCGCCGCCCCGAGCACCTGCTCGTGGCCGCCGGTGGCCACTGCACCTACAACCCCGAGCCCATCGCCGACTTCCTCGACTTCGTCGTGCTCGGCGACGGCGAGGAGATCGTCAGCGAGATCACCGAGGTCATCGGCGGCCTGGAAGGCGTCGGGGCGCAGCGAGGGCAGCCGCGAGCACGTCCTGCGGGAGCTGTCGCACATCTCGGGCGTCTACGTGCCGTCGATGTACGACTGCACCTACGAGGGCGGCTTCCTCGTGGCCACCACGCCCCGCTACCCCGACGTGCCCGAGCAGGTCGAGAAGCGCACCGTCGCCGACCTCGCCGACTTCCCGTACCCCAAGAACCAGCTCGTGCCGATCACCGAGGTCGTGCACGACCGGCTCAACGTCGAGGTCTTCCGCGGCTGCACCCGCGGCTGCCGCTTCTGCCAGGCGGGCATGATCACCCGCCCGGTGCGCGAGCGCCCGGCCGAGCAGGTCCGCACCATGGTCGCCGACGGCCTGAAGCGCACGGGCTACGACGAGGTCGCCCTCACGTCGCTCTCCACCGCCGACTACTCGGGCATCGAGCAGCTCGTCGGCGACATCGTGAAGAGCACCGACCAGCGGCCCGCCCGTCTCGGTCTCGCTGCCCAGCCTCCGGGTCGACGCCTTCGGCGTGGGCATCGCCACCCAGCTGCAGAAGGCCCGCCGCACCGGCCTCACCTTCGCCCCCGAGGCCGGCACCTGGCGGATGCGCCAGGTCATCAACAAGCTCATCCGCGAGGAAGACCTCTACAGCGCCGTCGACGCCGCCTACGCCAACGGCTGGCGCCGCATGAAGCTCTACTTCCTCACCGGCCTGCCCACCGAGACCGACGAGGACACCCTCGGCATCGGCGAGCTGGCCCGCAACTGCGTCGAGATCGGCAAGAAGCACACCAAGAGCCCGTCGGTCACGGTGTCGCTCGGTGGCTTCGTGCCCAAGCCGTTCACCCCGTTCCAGTGGTTCGGCCAGAACACGGTCGAGGAGCTGCGCCGCAAGATCAACCTCCTGCGCGACGACACTCGCCGCAACCACGGCGTGAACGTGAAGTGGCACGACCCCAAGGCCACCCAGGTCGAGGGCATCATGAGCCGCGGCGATCGCCGCCTCGGCCCGGTCATCGAAGAGGTCTGGCGTCGGGGCGGCACGTTCCAGGAGTGGAGCGAGAAGTTCGACCTCACCCTGTGGCACGAGGCCATGGCCAACCACGGCCTCGACCCCGACTGGTACGTCCACCGCCACCGCACCGAGCACGAGGTCCTGCCCTGGGACCACCTCTCGGCCGGGCTCCACAAGGACTTCCTCTGGCAGGACTGGCGCGACGCCCTCGCCGAGGTCGGCCTGCCCGACTGCCGCTGGACCCCCTGCTACGACTGCGGCGCCTGCACCGGCTACTCGATCGAGCACATCGTCGCCTCGGCCACCCCGCCCGCCGGCGGCTCGCAGGGCACCGGCCAGGACCTCAGCCACAGCTCGGTGCCCGGTCGACCTGCTCACCCGCAAGCCGGCGCCGTCAGGAGAGGCGGCCCTCCGGTGAGGGTGCGCCTCCGCTACCGCAAGCTCGGCAAGGTCCGCTTCACCAGCCACCGCGACATCGCCCGCTGCTGGGAGCGGGCCCTTCGCCGCGCCGAGCTCCCGGTGGCCAGCACCGAAGGTTTCTCGCCCCGCCCGAAGATGCACTTCGGGCTGGCGCTCTCCACCGGCCATGAGTCGCTGGGGGAGTACCTCGACGTCGACCTCGACCGACCCCGAAGGGGCCGAGGTCGACCTGGAGGCGCTGCCCGAGCGGCTCACGCCGCTGCTCCCGCCCGGCATCGACGTGGAAGCCGTCGTCGTCATCGACCGCTCCGAGACCTCCCTCCAGGAGGCGGTGACCTCGTGCACGTGGGTCATCGAGGTGCCGGGCCCGTCGCCGGAGGCGCTCACCGCCGCCGTCGACACCATCCTCGCCGCCACCGAGCTCCCGGTCATCCGGGAACGCAAGGGCAAGAAGGTCGCCGACGACCTCCGCCCCGGCATCCTCGGGCTCTCGGTGGTGGGCGCAACACCCCCCGACGCTCCCGAGCCTGGGGCCGTGCTCGAGGCCCAACTGGCCACCCAACCCCGCTCGGTGCGGCCCGCAGAGCTGCTGGCCGCGTTCGACCCGCCCCTCGACCGAGGGCCGGGTCCGCAGGATCAACCAATGGATCACCTCCGACGGCGCGACGCGAGAGCCCCTCTCGCCGAGCGCGCCGTCCCCGGCGCCCGCCACGGCAGGCGCCCCATGAGAAGGGAACCCCTCCATGACCGACCCCACGGTCAACGACCGCCCGGGCACGCCCGGCGAGTCGCCCCGTCCCACGCCGGACACCTCGGCCTCGACCCCGTCGACGCCCGCTCCGCAGACGCCTCCCACCCCTCCGTCACCGGCTCCGGCCGCGGCTGAGCGCCCGTCGTCGCCCTCGGGCGACCGGGCACCCGGTGGCGCGCCCTCCGGTGAGGCAGGCGCCGCTCCTGCCGGCGGCTCGACCTCCGATGGTGGTGAGGGCGGTGGCGACGGCTCCGACGGCCCGCCCCGGCCCAAGCGCCGCCGCGGCTCGCGCGGTGGGCGCAACCGCAACCGTCCCGCCGGCGCCCGTGAGGGCGGCGACGACAACGAGGGTGACGATGGCGATGGCGACGACGACGACGCCCGCACCCCGGACGAGATGCCGGAGAAGGCCTCCCAGGGCCGCCCGAAGGACCCGGAGGCCGCCGAGCGCGCCCTGGTGAAGCGACCCCAGATCGGCGACTCCCGACCGGCTCCGGCCGACGACGCGCCCGCCGAGGCTGCGCCGAAGGCTCAGGGCGGTCGTGGTCAGCGGTGGCGGTCGTGGTCAGGGCAGCCAGGGTGACCAGGGCGGTCAGTCCGCCGACGGCGAGGCCCGCCCGGGCTCCAGCCGCAGCGGTTCGCGGCGCCGTCGTGGCGGCCGTGGTCGTGGCAGCGGCAGCGGTGGCGGCGGCGGTGGCCAGTCCGGTGCCGGCCAGGGCAACCAGGGCGGTGGCCGCAACCAGGGAGGCGGTCGAGAGGCCGCCCGACCGGTCGAGGCCATCCTCGGTGGCGACGGCCCCGAGCTCGACGACGAGACCCTCGAGAAGCGCCGGGGCCGTGAGCGCAAGGGCCGCCCCGTCGGCCGCTACCTCATGACCGTCAGCGTCCGCCCCGAGTCGACCCAGATCGCCGTGCTCGAGGGCCGCAACCTCATCGAGCACTTCGTGTCGCGCCCGGCCGACGACGTCGCCCAGATCCACGGCAACATCTACCTCGGCAAGGTCCAGAACGTGCTGCCCGGCATGGAGGCTGCGTTCGTCGACATCAGCACCCCGAAGAACGCGGTGCTCTACCGGGGCGACGTGCAGTACGACGTCGAGGACGTCGAGCAGGGCGGCAACGCCCGCATCGAGGAGATCCTCAAGGCCAAGCAGAGCATCATCTGCCAGGTCACCAAGAACCCCATCGCCCACAAGGGCGCCCGCCTCACCCAGGAGGTCTCGCTGCCGGGGCGGTTCGTGGTGCTCATCCCGAACTCGCAGCACCTACGGCATCTCCAAGCGGCTGGCCGACGACGAGCGCAAGCGCCTCCGCTCGATCCTCGACAAGGTGAAGCCCCCGCAGCACGGCGTGATCGTGCGCACCGCGGCCGAGGGCGTCACCTCCGAGGAGATCTCCGCCGACGTCGCGCCGCCTGCTCTCGCAGTGGGAGCGCATCGAGGAGCTGGCCGCCAAGGTCCAGGCCCCGGCGCTGCTCTACCGCGAGCCCGACATGGCCGTCCGGGTGATCCGCGAGGAGTTCAACGACGACTACCGCGGCGTGGTGATCGACGACGAGCAGCTCTACAACGAGGTCAAGGACTACGTCTCGAGCATCTCGCCGGCGCTCGCCGACCGGGTGCAGCACTACGACCGCAGCGTCGAGCCGCCTCTCCGATCTTCGAGCGCCACCACGTGCACGAGCAGCTCCACAAGGCGCTCGACCGCAAGGTGTGGCTGCCCTCGGGCGGCTCGCTGATCATCGAGCACACCGAGGCGCTCACGGTCATCGACGTCAACACCGGCAAGAACGTCGGCAAGTCGAGCCTCGAGGAGACCGTCTTCCGGAACAACCTCGAGGCCGCCGATCGAGATCGCCAAGCAGCTGCGCCTGCGCGACATCGGCGGCATCATCGTCATCGACTTCATCGACATGGAGATCAAGGGCAACCGCGACGAGGTCATCAAGGTGTTCCGCGACTGCCCTCGCCCGCGACAAGACCCGCACCCAGGTGTTCGACATCTCCGAGCTCGGGCTGGTCGAGATGACCCGCAAGCGCATCGGGGAGGGGCTGCTCGAGTCGTTCTCGTCGATCTGCCAGGACTGCGAGGGCCGCGGTGTGGTCATCGACCAGGGCCTGCTCACCTGAGACCTCTGGCACACGTGGCCCTTTCGGCCGGAGCTGGTTTCTCCTGCTGGCTCCCGTCCGCTAGAGTTGCAGCCCTATGTATGCCGTGATCCAGACCGGTGGCAAGCAGTATCGAGTGGAAGAGGGCCAGCGCCTCGATGTCGAGCGTCTCGGTGACGCCGACGAGGTGACCCTCACCCCTGTCCTCGTCGTCGACGGTGACTCTGTCCTCGCCACCCCCGCCCAGCTCTCAGGTGCCAGTGTGACCGCTCGTGTGGTGGGCGCTGCCCAGCGGCCCGAAGATCACCGGCTTCACCTACAAGAACAAGTCGAACGAGCGGAAGCGCTGGGGTCATCGCCAGCACTACGCGACGATCGAGATCACCGGCATCAAGAAGGGCTGACCCATGTCAAAGACCAAGGGCGGCGGCTCAACCCGCAACGGCCGTGACTCCCAGGCCCAGCGCCTCGGCGTGAAGCGGTTCGACGGCCAGGCCGTCACCGCCGGCACCATCCTCGTGCGCCAGCGCGGCACCCGCATCCACCCCGGCGAGAACGTCGGCCGTGGCGGCGACGACACGCTGTTCGCCCTCACCGAGGGCACCGTGAAGTTCGGCTCCCGCAAGGGCCGCAAGCTCGTCGACATCCTGCCGGCCAGCTGAGCCTTCACCACCGGATCTGATCGAAGGGCGGCCTCCGGGCCGCCCTTCGTCGCGCCCGGCCCCAGGCCCGAACCCCTCCTCTGTGGCTCACGTGGTCAGGTCATGCCTGACGAGGTGAGCCACAGACTGCGGCTGTGGCTCACGTGATCAGGTCATGCCTGACGAGGTGAGCCACGGTCGGTGGTTAGGCGGCGGCGTGGGCGGCGAGGTCGGGATCGGCCACCAGGACGCCCTCGAGGGTGACGGCCAAGGCGTGGTAGCCGTCGAAGCGGCTGACCCACTCGATGCCGTCGCCGCCCATGGCGAAGCCGGCTGTGGCCAGGGCGTCGGCCCAGGCCAGGTGGGGGCCGGTGACGGTGAGCGAGGCCAGGCCCTCGGCCCGGGACCCGTCGCGGCCGTCCCACAGGTGGCGGCCGCGCTCGGAGGTGCCCGAGGTGGCCACGGCGCCGTCGTCGACGGCGAGGGTGCCGACGATGTCGCCGGGGTGGAGCGGGTCGGCGATGGCGAACACCCACTGGCCGCCGCCCCGGGGCCGCCCGTGGGCCTGGATGTCGCCGCCGACGGCGAGGTACCAGTCGTCGAGGCCGGCGTCGGTCAACAGGCGGGTCGCTCGCTCGGCGGCCCAGCCCTTCACGAAGCCGGCAGGGTCGATGACACCGGGCCGGTCGGGGGGATGGCAGCTGAACGCACCACCGGTGGCGTGCTCCAGCCACGTGCAGGCGTCGAGGACGTCGACGACCTCGGGGGAGCAGTCGAGCAGGTGGAGCTCGCCACGGTTGACCCTGCTGATCTCACTGTCGGGTCGGAAGGTGGAGAAGACCGCCTCGAGCCGGTCGAGCTCGTCGAACACCGCGGCGACGGCAGCCTCGAGGGTGGCGGAGTCGGCGGCGTCGTGGACGTGCAGGCTGGCCACCGTGCCCATGCAGGGGTGGGTGGCCCGCCACGGATGGACGATCGAGGCGCTCATTGCTGGTCGAGGATCGCCTGGAGGGACTTCTTGTAGGCGTTCGAGGTGATGGTCGCCCCTGAGACGCCGCTGAAGTCCGTGCCGCCGGCCGCGAGCGCCCGCTGGGTCAGGGTCGGGACCGCCCGTTGGTTGATGGAGACGGACTTGCGGTCCTTGGCCGGCGTCTGGAGGGCGGTGACCCCGCAGATCGTGCCGTCGGCATCGAGGGTGGCCTGCACCTGCATCGGCCCGTACTTGGTCTGCACGGTCGAGCCGGTCACCTCGGTGGTGGCGCCCGAGCAGGTCGGCGTGACCGGCACCGTGGAGGTGGTGGAGCGGGAGGCGCCGGAGCCGGCGGTGGAGGGCGTGGTCGGGGCCGGGGCGACGGTCGTGGGCGTTGTCACCCCGTCGGCCGGGAGGCCCGACCCGTCGGTGCCGGCGGCGGCGTCGGCCGTGCTCCCGGGGTGGTCGAGGGCGACGAGCAGTCCGCCGGCGGCTCCCAGGATCACCACGGCGGGAACCAGGCGACGGGCCAGCGAGGCCGGACGCGCTGGTGGAGGCTCCGGTGTGCCGGGATAGGGCGGGCGGGCGTCGGTCACGGCGTCACCACCAGGCTCGCTCGAAGTGGATGCGGGAGGAGGGCACGCCGGCGGCCTTCAGTCCGGCACGCGAGGCGGCGATGAGCCGCTCCGGCCCGCAGACGAAGGCCTGTCGTTCGGCGAGGTCGGGGATGGCCGAGTGCAGGCTGGCGGCGCTGAACGGGTCGCCCACGGCCAGGGTGGCCGACGGGCCGACGAGGGTGAGGACCCTGCCGCCGCGCTGCTCGGCCAGGGCCCGGATCTCGTCGAAGTGCACGAGCTCGGCGGTGGAGCGGGCCCGGAACAGCACGATCGGGGCGGCGCCGGGGCCCGGTCCGTCGGTGCGGGGCAGGCGCTGGAGCAGGGCGCGGGCCGGTGCAACGCCGACACCGCCGACGATCAGCACCAGCCGGTGGTCGGGGACCAGCTCATCGGTGCGCAGGGCGCCGTAGGGGCCTTCGACGGCTACCCGCGTGCCGAGCGGCAGCCCGGCGATGGCTCGGGACGCGTCGCCGCGGTCCTTCACCGTGAAGGTGAGCCCGACCGTGGTGGGTGCCGCCGACAGGGAGAACGGGTGGGACTGCCACCACAGCCGGCGCACGAGGGGCCGGATCATCGCGAACTGGCCGGCATCGGCCTCGATCCGGGAGAGGCTGCGCCCGCCGAGGGTGATCTCGACGGTGCCGGGGGCGGCGGGTTGCACGGCCACGACCCGCAGGGGTCGGGCCATGGAGCGCAGCATCGTTCCCCACCGACCCCAGAGGAGGGCGGCGAGCACCCCTGCGTGCACCAGCACCCAGAACCACCAGGCGAGGCCGCCACCGGCGAACTGCCCGCCGAGGACCACCTCGTGGGCGAAGGCCAGGCCGAGCGCCGCGTAGGCGGTGAGGTGGACGAAGTACCAGGTCTCGTAGGAGAGGCTGCGCCTGATGCTGCGCAGCGAGCTGACGGTGACCACGGCGATCAGCACGGCGCCGACGGTGGCGGCGGCCATGTAGGGCTCGCGCCCGGTGAGGTCGAGCAGCGCCTGCCACCAGCCCTGGCCCTCGGACCACGCCACCACGCTGGCCCCCACGTGGGCGCCGACGAGGACCGCCATCGAGGCGCCGAGCCACTTGTGCCAGATGAACACCCGGTCGAGACCGGCCCGGTGCTCGATGCAGCGGAGGCGGGCGACGAGCACCAACCCGACGAGCCCGAGGGCGGATGCCAGCAGTCCGGTGACCTGGGCGATCGAGGTCCACGCCTCGGCCCAGCCGGCGGCGAGATCGCGGATGCCGCCGTCGAGGATCCACATGCCGAGCACGACCACGAAGAACGCCCACAACGCGGCACCGAGCTCACCGACGCGCACGCGGGGCTCCCGGGGGAGGGGGAGCGGGTCCGAGGCCCGGACCGCGCCGACCCGGACCGGCGCCTCGAGGGGGCGGTCGGGCCACGACGAGCCGGAGGGCTTCGTGTCGAGGTGGGTCATGAACGGGGTCCCATCGCGCCGCTGACGATGGCCGCCGCAGGTAAGAGACCACCGCCCCGAAGGTAAGAGGAAGGTACGAACGCCCGCCTCGGTCGATGCGGGGCGCCTCGGCCTCGATAGTCTTTGCGCTATGGCAAACAGTGCGATGGCGCAACGATGAGGCAGGCCGCGTCGATGGCGTGCTGGCGGCGTCGAAGGCGCTGGTCGGGGTGGCCGCCCGCTCGCTGGCCGCCCTCGGCGACGACGAGGTGACCCTTCCCCAGTTCCGGGCCGCTCCTGCTGGTGGTCGAGGGCCAGGCCCACTCGGCGGGCGACCTCGCCGGGCTGCTCGATGTCCACCCGTCGAACGCCACCCGCCTCATCGATCGCCTGGTCGTCAGGGGCCTGGTCGAACGGGTCGCCGACGACGCCGATCGCCGTGTCGTCACCCTCGTGGCCACTGCCGCAGGGTCGCGCCGCCGTCGGTCGGCGTGTTGCGCCGTCGTCGTCAGGTCATCGAGGAGATCCTCGAGGGCCTCGACGGCCCGGAGTGGCCGCGGTGGGCACGGCGCTCGCCCTCTTCGCCGAGGCCGCCGGCGGAGTCGCCGACCTCCCGGCCGACGAGGCATGGAGGCTCGGATGGGGCTCGTGAGCAGCTTCCGCGGCGGTCTCTACCGTTCGCTGTTCGGCGGTCGCCGGGCCGAGCTCGACCGACCTCGCCCGGCGCAGGTGGGAGGTCGGCCTGCTCGCCGCGGTCGTCGGCGTCCTCACCGGCGGCGGGGTGGCGCTCTGCTCGACACCGTGATCATCGGGCATCGAGGAGCGGGTCGTCGACCTGCCTCTCTGGATCGTGGCCGGGGCGCCCGCTCTCGGGCTGCCGTCACCGCCGTGTCCTGCGGTGGGTCGGCGGCGGCCTCTCACCCTCGACGGCCGACGAGTACCTCAAGGCGTTCCACGACCCCGGCTACCCACTGCCGGGCCGCGCCTTCGTGGCGCGCACCCTCGGCGCGGTCGCCACCCTCGGGCCTCGGCGGGGCCGATGGGCCTCGAGGGCTCGTCGATCTACCTCGGCACCACCATCGGCTCCCGGGTGCAGCAGGCCGCCCGCCGCTTCTTCGCCGAGCGACGATCGGCGGGTGCTGCTCGTGGCCGGCGCGGCGGCCGGTGTGGCCGCCATCTTCAAGGCACCGGCCACCGGGGCCATCTTCGCCCTCGAGGTCCCGTACCAGGACGACTTCGCCCGCCACATGCTGCATCCCGTCCCTCGTCGGGGCGGCCACCGGCTACCTGACCTTCGCCGCCTTCCACGGCACCGAGTCGCTCTTCCCGCATCACCGACGTCGCTGCCGTTCGACTACCTCGACCTGCTCGCCGCCATCGGGCTCGGGGCCGTCGCCGCCCTCGGGGCCCGGTTGTTCGCCCGGGGCCTGCGGTGGTCGAAGGACCGCGCGAACCGCGACCCCGCCTGGCAACGGGTCACGGTGGCGGGGGCGCCCTCGCCGCCTTCGTCGCTCATCTGCGACTGGGCCACCGGCGCGCCGCTCGCGTTCGGTCCCGGCTACTAGGCGCTCACCTGGGCCCTCGACCCGGACCGGGCGCTGTGGGCGGTGGCCGTGCTGCTCGCCGTGCGCTGCCTGGCGACCATCACCGTGATCGGCGGCGGCGGCGTCGGCGGTCTCTTCGTGCCGCTCGTGGTGGCCGGGGCGCTCCTCGGACGCCTCGTCGGTGGCGCGATCCACGACCTCCAGACGGCAGCCTCTTCACCGTCATCGGCGTCGCCGCCTTCCTCGGTGCCGGCTACCGGGTGCCTCTCGCCGCGGTGATGTTCGTGGCCGAGACCACAGGCCACCCCGGTTTCGTCGTGCCCGGCCTGCTCGCTGCTGTCGCCGCCGAGCTCGTGATGGGGCGATCGTCGGTCACGACCTACCAGTTGGTGCCCGACAGCGACCAGGCGTCGACGACGACGAGCCCGGCGCCCCGAGGCGACCGCGCCGGAGGGCTCGCGACCTGATCGGAGTCGCCCGGTGGCGCCAGACGGGACCCGAGCGGTCATCGACGCGGGCTGTCGAAGCCTCTCGGGAGGCGCTCGACCGGCCAGCCGAGCAGGTCGACGGCGGTGTCGAAGGCGAAGCGGTCGGTCATCCCCGCCACGTAGGCCACCGACGCGTGCATCGCACCGGGGGACCCGTCGACCCGGCCGTCCGGAAGCAGCTCGGGGTGCTCGGCGAAGTGCTCGACCAGCGCGCTGAGCACCGCCACCACGGACTCGCCCTGGTCGACCGACGCCGGCCGGTTGTAGATGTGGGCGTAGTTGAAGGCGCGCAGGGCGGCGAGCGCCTCGGCGTGGGTGGTGTCCATCCCCACCACGCCGGTCTGCTGGATGCCCCGACCAGCGCGGCGATGAGGGTGGAGAGCTGCTGGCGGCGTGTGGCCCCCAGCACGGCGGTGATCTCGTCGGGGAGCTGGTCGAGGCGCACGACGCCGGCGCTGACCGCGTCCTCGAGGTCGTGGGCGCTGTAGGCGCAGCGGTCGGCCCAGCTCACCACCGCGCCCTCGGGGGTGGCAGGGGTGGGGAGCGACCACGAGTGGTTGCGGATGCCGTCGAGGGTCTCTCGGCAGAGGTTGAGCGGGGTGAGCACGACCTCGGCACCCCAGACGGCGTGGTGGTAGCCGCCGGGGACGTAGCGGTCGAAGGCGTCCTCGCTGGCGTGGCCCCCGGGGCCGTGACCGCAGTCGTGGCCCGAGGGCGATGGCCTCGGTGAGGGCCACGTTGAGGCCGACGGCGCGGCTACCGCCGTGGCCACCTGGGCGACCTCGAGGGCGTGGGTGAGCCGGGTGCGCTGGTGGTCGGCGGGGTGCACGAAGACCTGGGTCTTGCCGGCCAGGCGCCGGAAGGCGGTGGAGTGCAGGATGCGGTCGCGGTCGCGCTCGAAGCAGGTGCGGAGCGGGTCGGGCTCCTCGGGCAGGGCCCGGTGGCCGGCGCCCGCGGCTGCGGGTGGCGCCGTCGGCGAGGGCGGCGTCCTCGAGCTCCTCGCGGACCACCCGGTCGAGCAGGCGGGGGGTGATCGAGGGCGGAGGAGCGCTGCGGTGGGCCAGCACGAGCGCGTCGGCGCCCTCGTCGGGCACATGGCCGTGCATGGTGGCGACCCACTCACGCTGGCGGTCGGTGGTCATGGCCCCATCATCGCCGGGGGGTGTGACAGCGCGGTCACGCGGCCATGCTGCTGGACGTCGAAACGCCGGGAGGCCAGGGGGACGTGGACGCGACGGAGGCGCGATGACGGAGGTCACTACCCTCAAGCCATCGCCGGAAGCCGTCGAAAGGAGACGGGTGAGGGCGAGTTTTCGCTCGCCGAACCACCGTAAGTGGTAGAATTCCATTAGAGCGACCGACGGTGGCCGTCTCGGGCAGGGAGAGCCCGAGCGGACCGCCACCGGGAGAGGTAGTCGACGTGCGGGCACCAGGAAGCAGTTGAAGCCCACCAGATGGCGCGAGCGGCGCCACGCTGGTGGAATACGTCCTGATCGTCGCCGTCCTGGGGCGGCAGTCTCGTCGCGATCCGGTACCTCACGTCCGAGGGCTCGGCCGAGGTCGCCAGCCAGGCCGACTGCGTCGCCACGCGGCCGCCTCCGCAGAGCTGTTGCGCCCGGTGCTCACGACCACCACCACGGTCGTGACCCCGAGCACCTCGACCACCGAGGCGCCCACCACGACCACCACGGCGGCGCCGACCACCACGACCACCGCGCCCGCCGGCACGACCACCACGACCGCCGCGCCGACGACCACCACCACGGCCCCGGCCCGGCACTGGGAGGGCGACGCCAGGTTCGACAACGACGTCGACCGCACCTACCCGAGCGGGCAGAACGGCCAGTGGTACTTCCGTGTCGACATCCGCTCGACGACGCCCGTGGCTACGACGACACGAACGTCGTGGTCGAGGTGCGCTACACCATCACCGACCCCGTCAACGGCGGACCGGTGCTCACCTGCACCACCGACGGCAACGGCGACTGCCCTGCGGGTGCCCGGCGGAACAGCAGCTTCGCCGCCAACGTCCGCAGCGTCCGGATCGAGTTCGTGACCATCGACGGCATGCGGGCGCCGAACGGCGCCGACGTCGACACGGTGACCAAGACCTGATGGAGCGCTGGCGAGCTTCCCGGGGGCCCCGGCGGCCCCGCCAACCCAGGCAGCCCCGGCTGTCCGGCGACGGTGGCGCGGCCATGGTCGAGGCGGCGTTGGTCTCCCCGATCTTCATCCTGCTGGTCTTCGGCGTGCTCGAGTTCGGTGTCGCCTACCGCGACGTGCTCACCGTGGGTGACGCCACGACCGACGGGGCACGGTGGGCGCCATCCAGGGGCCCGACGTCACGCCGGAGGGGGAGACCGCCGACTACTCGATCGTCAACGCCGTGCGTGACGGCCTCGCCGGGCTGAAGCCGTCGAACATCGAGGCCATCGTCGTGTTCAAGGCTGACGACGCCACCGTCGGTTCCGCGATCTCCAGGTCCCGGCCGCCTGCAAGACGGGCCCGACCTCCACGCTGCTCGAGTGCAACTCCTACCGTCCCACCGATGCCTACGTGGCGGTGCAGGACGGCGATGTCGACTACTTCAAGTGCCTGTCCACGGGCGACCCCGCCTGTGGTTGGAACCCGATCACCCGGGTCGACGGGCCGCGCACCGCCGATGTCGAGTTCCTCGGCGTGTACATCCGGTACAAGCACACCTACATCACCGGGTTCTTCGGGTCGACCTTCAGCATCGAGCGGGCGTCGATCATGCGCCTCGAGCCCGGGGACCTCAACGGATGAGCGCGCCACCCACCGATCGGTCGCCCTGCGCGGCGACGGCGGCGCCGTCCTTGTCGAGCTCGCCTCGCGATGCCGCTCCTCGTCCTGTTGTCATCGGCGTCCTGGAGTACGGCTCGGCATGGATGACGCCACCGCGGCCGAGCGGGCCCTGCTCACCGCCGGACGGGTCCTCTCCAACGAGGGCAATGCCCGCCAGGCCGACCAGGAGGCGCTGCTGGCGCTGTCGGCCGGGCTCGAGCCCGGGACCCGCTCCGAAGTGCGCAAGGTCATCATCTACGACGCCACCACCAACGACATCGTCCCGACCGCCTGCAAGAACGCCAGCACGAGCGGCTCTCCACCCTTCGGGGTCGCAGGTACGTGCAACGTCTACACCGGCACCCAGGTCGAGACCGCCCTGAGCGGCTCGTTCACCGGCGCCAACTGCGTAGGTGGCTGGGACGCCCGATTCTGCCCCACGACCCGCGTCCGTGAGCCCAACCCCGGCCGCGTCGGCATCTACATCGAGGTCCACTACGACCCGGTCACGGGTCTGCTGCCGCCCGGCGGCATCACGATCGACCGCTACGTCGTGTACCAGCTCGAGCCCCCGACCGTGGGAGGTTGACCAGTGGCTTCCAAGACCCCCGCCGGGCCCGGCGACGGCACATGAAGGGTGAAGAGGGGTACGTCCTGGTCCTCACCGCGCTCCTGCTGCTCCCCCTGCTCGCCGTCACCGGCCTCGCGGTCGACCTCGGCGCCTGGTACGCCCGGGCCGCCGCGATCCAGCGGGCGGCCGACGCCGCCGCTCTGGCCGGTGTCGTGTACCTCCCCGACATGGGTGCGGCCACCACCCGCGCCGAGGCCATCGCCTCGGCCAACGGCTTCACCGAGAGCGCCGACATCAACGTCGAGGTCACCCAGATCGGTGGCAGCGACGCCAAGCTCCAGGTCTCGATCACCGACAACTCGGCCGAGCAGTTCTTCACCGGCACGTTCACGAGCAACGTCGACATCACCCGCTCCTCGACGGCCGAGTACGTGCGTCCGGTCCCGATGGGCAGCCCGAAGAACTTCCTGGGCACCGGCGACAGGCTGACGGGTGCCAACCGGGAGAACTACTGGCTGGCCATCAGCGGCGGCTGCTCCTCGAAGGAGCAGGGCGACCTCGTCGCCACCAAGACCGACGCCAACTACTCCAGTGGCGCGAACCCGCCAGCAACCCCAGCTGGGCGTCGTGCACCGGTGGCAACACGATCACGAACACCAACTACTCCGCCGATGGCTACTTCTACGCGTCGAGTTCCCGCGGCGATCACGGCTAGGTCACCGTCGAGCTGTACGACCCGGCGTACTGCGACGGATCGATCCCGGGCGACAGCACCAACGGTCGGTCGTCGTTCGACACCACCTACAAGATGAGGGACAACTCCTCGTTCAACCCCCGGGCCACGAACGTGCTGGCCACCTCCACCTTCACCCCGGGTGGGTGTGGCGGCACCGAGGACCGCTGGAACTCGCTGTACACGATCACCAACCCGACGGCGAGCACCTACTTCGTGCAGGTGCAGTCGCCGGCGGGAACCACCCAGTCGGAGATGGGCTCCAACGGGTTCTCCATCCGGGCCCGGGTCGGCAACACCTTCAACGCGTGCACGACGGTCTCCGGTGAGGCGAACTACGCCAACAACTGCCCCAACGTCTACGGCGTCGACAACATGGGCGTGTACGCCAACCTCGAGGGCACCACGCCGTCGTTCTACCTGGCCGACATCGGGCCGGAGCACAACAACAAGAAGATGCAGGTCAGCCTCTGGGACCCGGGCGAGGGTGCCCGCCAGATCGAGGTGCTCAACCCCCTCGGCAACGCCGTGAGCTTCACCTGGTCCGTGTTGTGCCAGAACGGCACAGCTGCCCCGTGCTCGGGCGAGACCGCGCCGAGCGGCGGCTACGGCCCGGCCACCACGTCGATGCTCAGCCTCGGCGCGGCCAACACCACCTATCCCCAGCCGGGGCCCTGGCGGCTCTCCTCGTCGAAGTACAGCGACCGCCGCCTGGTGCTCAGCGTGCAGCTCCCCGCCGACATCAACGTGGCCTACGGCGGCCTGACCTGGTGGCGCATCCGCTACACGGTCGACTCCGCCAACTCAACCGACCGCACGACGTGGAGCGTCAGCGTGAAGGGCGATCCCGTAGGCTGGTGCCCAACCCCTGATCGCCCGCATCCGTACCGCAACCGAAGCAGGGCTGCGGCCACCCACCCCGTAGGCTGCTGCGTCGTGTCCGGATTCGTCGACGAGTGCCAGATCAACGTGCGGGGCGGTGACGGCGGCGCCGGCTGCGTGTCGTTCCGGCGCGAGGCCCACGTGGCCAAGGGCGGGCCCGACGGCGGCGACGGCGGCAAGGGCGGCGACGTCTGGCTCGTCGCCGACCGCAACGTGGCCTCGCTGCTGGCCTTCCACGACCACCCCCACCGCCGGGCCACCGAGCGGCGCCCACGGCTCGGGCAAGAAGAAGCACGGCCACGGCGGCGACGACCTCGTGGTGCACGTCCCCGAGGGCACCGTCGTGCTCGACCGTGACGGCATGGTGCTGGCCGACCTGGTGCAACCAGGGCGACCGCTTCCTCGCCGCCGCCGGCGGCCGGGGCGGCAAGGGCAACGCCCGGTTCCTCTCCAACAAGCGCCGGGCCCCGATGTTCGCCGAGCAGGGCGAGGTCGGCGAGGAGCGCTGGCTGAACCTCGAGCTCAAGCTCATGGCCGACGTGGCCCTCGTGGGCTTCCCGAACGTGGGCAAGTCCACCCTGATCTCGCGGGTCTCGGCCGCCAAGCCCAAGATCGCCGACTACCCCTTCACCACCCTCGAGCCCAACCTCGGCGTGGTGCGCCTCGACGACGGCTACGAGTTCGTCGTGGCCGACATCCCCGGCCTCATCGAGGGCGCCAGCGAGGGCAAGGGCCTCGGCCACCGCTTCCTGCGCCACATCGAACGGGCCCGGGCTCTGGTGCTGCTCATCGACCTCGCCGGCGGCGCCGACGGCACCACGCCGCCCGCCCGCCGAGCAGGCCGGGGTGCTGCTCGCGGAGCTCGAGGCCTACCAGCCCGACCTCGTCGACCCGGCCCCGGCTCATCGTCGGCTCCCGGGCCGACATGGCCCCCGAGACCTCGACCGCGGCCAGCCGGCGAGCCGTCGTCACCGACGACGGCCTCGAGCTCGATCTGTCGTCTCGGCGGTCACCGGCGCCGGCCTGCCCCGCCTGGTGGGCCGCATGGCCGAGCGGTCGCGTGAGGCCCGCGCCAGGCGAGCCCGAGCCCGAGGGGTTCGTCGTGCACCGGCCCATCCCCGAGGGGGTGCGCATCGAGCGCGAGCGACGACGGCAGCTTCCGGGTCATCGGTCGCCAGGCCGAGCGGGCCGTCGCCCTGTCCGACCTCACCAACCTCGAGGCGCTCGACTACGCCGCAGCGCCCGGCTCAAGAAGCTCGGGCGTCGACAAGGCCCTCGCCAAGCGCCGGCGCCCGCGACGGCGACACCGTGCACATCGGTGCGGCTCGAGCTTCGATGTTCGAGGACGAGTGACCCCGTCGACACGACCGGGTGGCGACGATGATCGTCGTCGCCAAGATCGGCACGTCTCGCTCACCGACGCCCACGGGCACATCGACCGCGGCGCCATCGCCAAGCTGTGCGCCGAGGTCGCGGGCCTGCGCGCCGCCGGCCACCAGGTCGTGGTGGTCACCTCGGGCGCCATCGGCGCCGGCCTGCCCGCGCTCGGCCTGGGCGGCGACCAGCGGCCCCGCGACGCCGTCACCCTCCAGGCGCGTCTCCGCGGTCGGCCAGAGCCGCCTCATGCAGGTCTACGACGACGAGCTCGGCCGCCACGGCCTGGTGGCCGGCCAGGTGCTGCTCGCCCCCCTCGACTTCGTCGAGCGCCGCCAGTACCTCCACGCCCGCGGCACGCTGCTGCGGCTGCTCGAGCTCGGGGTGGTGCCGGTCGTCAACGAGAACGACGCCATCGCCGACGACGAGATCCGCTTCGGCGACAACGACCGCATCGCCGCGCTCGTGGCCCACCTCGATCGGCGCCGACCTGCTGGTGCTGCTCACCGACACGCCCGGCCTGCTCTCGGCCGACCCCCGCCTCGACCCGCTCGGCGTCGCTCATCGAGGAGATCGTCGAGGTCGACCACGAGCTGGAGGCGCTCGCCGGCGGCCCGGGCACCGCCGGCGGCAGTGGCGGCATGGCCTCGAAGCTCGCCGCCGCCAAGATCGCCGCCTGGTCGGGCGTGCGCACCGTCATCGCCGCCGCCGAGCGCCCGAGCGTGCTGCGCCGACGCCGTGGCCGGCACCCCGGGCGTGGGCACGGTGGTGCTGCCCCACGACCGCGACCTCCCGGCCCGCAAGCTCTGGATCGCCTTCGCCGTCGGCTCCGCCGGCACGGTCGTCGTCGACGCCGGGCGCCCGGCGCGCCCTCGAGCGCGGCGGCGTGTCGCTGCTGCCGGCCGGCGTCGAGCGGGTCGAGGGCGACTTCGACGCCGACGACGCCGTCGAGATCGCGACGCCGACGGGTCGGTGTTCGCCAAGGGCCTGGTGCGGGTCTCCTCGGCGGTGGCCGCCGACATGGCCGGCCGCCGCAGCGGCGACCTGCCCGACGGCGTGCCCCGCTACCTGGTCCACGCCGACGACCTCGTGATCCTGCCCTAAGTGGCCGGCCGGCGCGGCCGGCGGTCGGGCCCTCAGCCCCGGGGAGCGCTCCTGCTGCTCGTGGCGCAGCTCCTCGTAGCGCTCCCGCCAACCGGGGTCGACGGTAATGCCCACCCGCTCGGCCTCCTCGAGGGCCAGCTCGGCGGGGTAGCCGAGGGTGTCGGCGGCCTTGAAGGCGAAGTCCCCGTCGAAGGTGGCGCCGTTGTCGGCCTCGCGGTGCAGCTTCGAGGCCGTGGCGCAGCGCCTTGGCGAACTTGGCGACCTCGCGGTCGATCACCTCGCGGGCGTGCTCGCCGGACTCTCCGTTCAGGTCGTCCCAGCGGAGGCCCTGCACGTCGGCGACCTCGTTGGCGGCCTGGTTGACCTTGGCGGCCACCTCGTCGTCGCTGCCGGTGAGCAGCTGGGCATGGCGCACCGAACGCCGGATGAGGCGCCGGAGCACGTAGCCCTGGCGGCTGGCCGATGGGTAGCGCCGGCGGCGGCGATGGTGAGAGCAGCCCGGAGGTGATCGGCGATGATCCGCTGGGAGCGATGGCATCGTCGTCGAGCGAGGCGTCGGCCACGCCGAGGCCCGGGAGCACGGCATCGAGCAGGGCCGCCATCTCGGGGGTCTCCCACACGGTCGCCCGGTTGTTGAGGAACAGCTCGGTGCGCTCGGCGCCCATGCCCGTGTCGATGTTGCGCTCGCTGAGCTCGGTGAGGGTGCCGTCCGCGTCGCGCTCGTAGGTCATGAAGACGTTGTTCCAGATCTCCACGAATCTCCGAGTGTCGGCGAAGGTGGGGGGAGGTCTCGTCGCCGACGTAGACGAACATCTCGGTGTCGGGGCCGCAGGGCCCGCGGGGCCGTTCGACCACCAGTTGTCCTTGCGCGGCGTGATGTGGCCGGTGGGGTCGACACCGCTCTCGGCGAAGCACTGCTCCCACGCGGCAGCCGCCTCGTCGTCGCGGCCCAGGCCGACGTCGGCGTCTCCCGCGAACACCGTGACGTAGAGATCGGGGGAGAAGCCGTAGCACGTCCTTGAGTCAGGAACTCGTCTCAGGGATGGCTCGCTCTTGAAATAGTCACCGAGGGACCAGTTGCCGAGCATCTCGAAGAACGTGAGGTGGCGGATGTCGCCGACCTCGTCGATGTCGTCGGTGCGCACGCACTTCTGCACGTCCACCAGCCGTGGCCCATCGGGTGGGGCTCGCCGTGGAGGTACGGCACGAGCGGGTGCATGCCCGCGGTGGTGAAGAGCACGTCGTCGGTGGGTGACATCACCGAATGGCCGGCGATCAGCTCGTGGTCGTTGTCCTCCATGTACTGGAGGAAGCGGCTTCTCGACCTCGTCGAGGGTCCAGGTCATCGGGGTCTCCTGTGGGACGGGCGCCGGTGTAGCCCGGTGAGATGTGAAGGGGAAGGGGTGAGCGCTGGCGGGTGGGTCACTGCCGCACCGCCTCGTCGAGCACGGTGGCCAGGGCCGTGCCGACGGCGCAGAGCTCGTCGGCGTCGAGGGAGGCCACCGAGATCCGGACGTCCCAGCTCTCGGCGTCGAAGAGCTGGCCGGGGAGCACCACGACGCCGTGCACCGATGCCAGGCGCAGGGCGAGGTCCCACGGGTCGGAGGTGGCGGCGAGCTGTCGGCGGCGGCGTCGCCGTGGCGGTGCCTGAGATCGCGAGCAGGTCGAGCAGGGCGTAGTAGCCGGTGTCGTCGCCACCGGGGGAGGCGATGCCGAGGGGCTCGAGCAGCGCGGCCTCGCGTGCCGCGAGCTCGGCGCGGACCCCGGTGAGGTAGCGGGACCCCGAGGGAGCAGCAACGCCAGCGAGAACAGCGCCATCTGCAGCTGGTCAGGGGTGGCCAGCCCGGCGATGTTGTGCAGGGCGAGTCGCGGCTGTCGGCCACCATGCGATCGAGGAACGTGAGGCGGCGGGGATCGGAGGCCACCGACCGGTAGCTGTCGGGGACGCCGCCAGGTCGTCGCCGGTCCTGGGCCCGCAGCATGTCGTCGAGCACGTTGTCCCGGTGCACCGCCACGACGCCGAGCCGGTTGCCGGTGGCCCCGAAGGTCTTCGAGAACGAGTAGATGTAGATGATGTTGCGGGGCACGTCGGCGAGCGCGCCGTGGAAGTCCGGCAGGAAGGCGGCGTAGGCGGTGTCGGCGATGATCACCAGGTCGGGACGGCGCTCGACGATCAGGTCGTGGAGCTGGCGGAGCAGCTCGTGGCTGATCGCCCGGCTGTCGGGGTTGCCGGGGTTGATGACGAAGAACGCCTTGATCGACGGGTCGGTCGAGCCGCTCGAGGGCATGATCCTCGAAGCGGAGGTCGCCGTCGTGGGAGACCGGGATCTCAACCACCCGGAGCCCGAAGTCCTCGAGCACAGGGATCTGGAGGTAGGGGGTGAGAGATCGGGGTGGCCAGGGCGATGGCGTCACCGGGTCGCAGGATCTGGTTCTCCCGCAGCGTGTTGAACACGTAGGACATGGCCGCCGCGCGCCTCGGTGGCGAACAGCTGGTAGGTGCCCGGCGCCGTGGGCTCGGCGTCGACGCAGCTCGACGATGTAGCGCTCGACCACCGCCTCGATGTGGCGGAGCATCCGGGTGGGGGGGGGATACCCCGAGCCGAGCGCCGCCCGCACGATCTCGTCGGCCCAGGCGTCGGCCTCGAAGCCGAGCTGCGAAGACGACGTAGCGGTCGGCCTCGAGGAGCAGGCTCGGCGCCGGGCGAGCCGGTGGCGGACCGATCTCTCGAGATGGCGCACGGAGGCGATCGCCGAGGCCGGCCGCAGCCGGTGGGACGGCCCTTGCCGTCACCGTCGCCGTGCTGCACCGTGGCCTCGGCGAGGGCGAAGGCGGTGAGCTCGAGGTGCGCCTCACGGGGCAGGGTCGCCACCCAGTTGGGCTGGCCCCGGCCGGCGTCGAGGACGGGGCGGCCCGAGGCCCGGGCGGCGGCGCCCAGAGACGCCTGGAGCTCGAACAGGCACGCCTGGGGGTCGAGGTCAGTCATGCGGCGGGACCTCCTTGTGGGGCACGACCATGTCCCAGCCCGTGCGGGCCCAGTCCCACAGGCCGGCGTCGGGCATGTACGCCCGGGCGACCGCCACCCCGATCTCGCCGAGAGCGGTGGAGTCGGGGAACACGAGGTACATCGGGTGGTGCTCGGGCTTGAACTTCTGCTTGAAGGCGAACAGCGACTTGAAGCCGTAGTAGGGCTCGAGGGTGTTGCCGAGGAAGTCGAGCAGGCGCTGGAGGGCCCGCTGGTCGCTGTTCTCGCCGGTGTCGGGTGCCTTGGCCAGGGGAGCCGCCGACAGGCTGGCGAAGGCGTAGCCCTCCTCCTTGAACTGCATGGCCGACGAGCCGATCAGGAACTCCATCACCGGTCGGAAGCCGGAGTCGCGGCGGCGCATGAGGTCGAGGGTCCAGCCCACGACCTGGCCGTCGTCGTAGACAGGGAGCCACGAGGTGAAGCCCTCGATGGTGTGGTCGGGGTCGACGGCGAGGTGGAGGCGCACCTCCGGGTCGTCGGCCTCGCGGAGGGTGCCCAGGGTGAAGCCCATCTCGGGCAGGGCCTTGTCGCCGACCCAGCCCGTCGCTGATGGCGTGGAGCTGGTCGCGGACCACCGGCTTGGCGTCTTCCCAGCGGGTGAGCTCGAGGGTGACGTCCTGCTTGCCGGCCTTGTTGATGGCGGTGCGGACGTCCTGGAAGGCCTTGCCCTTGAACTCGAGGTCCGCGAGCGGGAGGACGCTGTCCTCGGCCACCTCGACCGCCTTCCAACCGAGCGAAAGGGCGATGTCGGCCGAGGACTGGTCGGCGGCGAACAGGCAGGGGATCCAGCCCCGCTCGAAGCAGAAGGCGTCGAAGTCGCGAGGGCCTGCGCCCGAGCGTCGGCCGGGCCGCACCGGGATCGGCGAGGCACAGCGCCACCGACCCGACGACCTGTAGCCGATGACCGTGCGCCCGTCGGCGCTGAACCAGGTGGTGATGCCCCGCCAGGTGGGCATCCAGGCGATGTTCGACGACCGGTTGCCGCGGCGCAGGTCGTGGAGGCGCTCGTCGGCATCGGGCGGGGGGACCGGGCGGCGGCTGGAGTAGAGCAGCCCGACGAGGGTGATCAACAGGGTCGCGATCCACACCGCGCCGATGGAGGTGATGAACCAGTTGGCGGCCGTGGTGGTCGGCTCGATGTTGCCGCTCGTGGTGAACACCATCCGGTACAGGAACTCGGTGATGGCGTCGGCGACGGTGACCTCGGGGCTCGAACTCGTCGGCCATCACCACGAACCCGACGGCGGTGTAGACGAGCAGGGCGCCGGCCACCACGAGCAGCCGCCGACCGGCGTGGCGGAAGGCCCGTCGCTGGCTGCGGGCCGTGAACGCCCGGAACGTGAGCAGGAGCAACAGCGTCTGGAGGCCGGTGAGCACCAGGTCGGCGGTGCGCTCGGCGCTCGACTCGGTCGCGACGTAGCTGACGAACGAGAGGACCAGGATCAGCGGTGGTGACGATCCAGGCCAGTCGCCGGCCCCGGCGCAGGCTGTCGGCGAGCAGGAGCACGAAGATGGCGCTGATCACGAACCCGAGCGTCACCCCGTCTCCTGGACGGGCTGACCGCTGGAGTGGAACGGCCGCCGTTGCCCGGGTTCAGCGGCCTCGACGATGCCGCTGATGGCCGAGACCCCGATCACCAGGGCCACGAGGGTCCGTTGGGTGCGGCGGTTCCAGTGGAGCCGGGGGAGGTGCGGGCGCTGGCCGGCGAGCAACGGACCGGCCAGCACACCCATGAAGAAGCCGAGGAAGTGCTCGATGTCCCAGATGAGGCCGGAGTTGAGGACCATGGCGAAGAGGTAGAAGCCGACGGCGACGCGGACCCGGCGCCGCCAGACGGGCTGCATCACGGCGGTGAGGGCACCGAGCAGGGCGAAGCCGCCGGCGGAGATGCCGAGGTCGCGCACCCGGCCCAGGTCGACGGCCCATGTCCAGCCGCTCCCGTCGAAGGGCCAGAGGAGGAAGGCGGTGACGAGGGCGGCGAGGAACTGGCCACCCACGCAGACCACCAGGGTGCGGACATGGCCGACCCGACGCTCGTAGGCGCTGGCGGCCAGCACCAGCAGCGCCAGGATGGGCACGTAGAGCACCAGCTGGGGCGAGAAGAACATGCCGAACAGGAAGGTGTGGACCTTGCCGTCCTGCAGGGCGGGCAGGCCGTAGGCGACCTGGTCGTAGAGCGAGGTGCCGGTCTCGACGTTGTTCCACAGCGCGCCGGTGGCGACGCCGGCCACGACGATGACGCCGACGAGCGTGGTCGTGGCCCAGTAGCGCCGCAGCAGCCCGAGGACCTTGTGCTCCCGGGCTCCGCGCCTCGGCGGCGGTCGTGCTCGCTGTCGGTCGGGCCCGGGTCGGGTGCGGCCTGGTCGGCGGGCGCCGGGGCGCCCTGGTGTGTCTCAGCGCCGCTCATCCGGTGGTCCTCCCTCGACCGGCGCCGCGCGTGCCGCGTCGCCCACCCGTGGCCGCCTCTGCCCGACCAGGGTCGAGGGAACATCTTCGCCCATGGGAGGCCCCGGGCGGGGAACCCGGGCGCCGGTTCCTCGCCTCAGACGTCGGCGGTGGGGCGCTCGTCCTGGGTGGCCTGGGCCGGGGTGGGGGCCCGGCGGCCGCGCAGTTGGCCGAGCAGCACCAGGTCGTCGGAGCCGAGGATCCACAGCACGACCACGTAGACCGCTCCGCCGGCGGCGCCGGCCACGATCAGCTGCAACGCGGTGTGCCACAGGGCCCCCGAGCCGATGACCTGCGCCATGCCCCATGTCATCGGGGCCATGAACGCGGCGGCGATCACGTAGCGGCCGATGGCCCGGCCCACCACGGGGCCCATGCCGCCGGCCTGGCGGGCGAGGCGGCCCATGGCCATGAGGGCCCCGAAGACGTAGGCGAGGGTGAAGCCGAGCAGCGCGCCCTGGAAGCCCATCACCGCGGCGAGGGCGAGCGACAGCACGATCTGCACGCCGTTCTGCCACACGCTGATGATGAACGGGGTGCGGGTGTCGCGGCGGGCGTAGAAGCCGCGCATCATGAACAGGAAGGTGACGAAGAAGGGCAGGCCGAGGGCCAGCCACGTGAGCATCGACGACGTGATGGCGATCGAGCCGGGCCCGAACGCCGAGTCGATCACCGTGCCCAGGATCTGGCTCAGGAAGAGGCGGATGGCGGGGGAGGCGAGGGTGACGTAGGCGACGGTGACGGGGATGATCACGACCATCGCCAGTCGGTAGCCCTGGCCGAGGCGCTCGCGGTAGCCGACCCGGTCACCCCTCGACGCCAGCGACGACAGCTCCGGCATGAAGGCGGTCATGACCGCCACCGCGATGAGGCCGTAGGGGAGCTGGAAGAACTGCCAGGCGTACTCGAAGCCCGAGGCCCGGCCCTCGCCGGTGCCGTTCACGAGCGCCTTCATCAGCCACAGCGACACCTGGTTGGCCACGACGTAGCCGACCATCCACCCCGAGAGCTTCACGACCGAGCGCAGGGCCGGGTTGCGATGGTCCCAGTTGGGGCGGATGCGGATGTGGGCGGCCTTCATGGCCGGCAGCAGCACCACGACGAGGGCCACGATGCCGGCGGTGGTGCCGATGCCGAGCAGGTAGAGGGCGGTCGTGTTGGCGAGGATGGTGTCGATCTAGAGATCCTGCGCCGGTCCACCTGCTGGAACGCCAGGAGCATGCAGATGACCATCACGTTGTTCAGCACCGGGGCGAACGCGGGAGCGGCGAACCGACGCTTGGCGTTCAACAGGGCGGTGAAGAGCGTGTCGAGGCCGTAGAGCAGCACCTGGGGCATGAACATGATCAGCAGCGGCACGGCGATGGCGATCTGCTGGTCGGCGGCGACCCGGTCGCCCTTGAAGATGGCGTAGGCCCGGATGATCAGGGGGGCGAGCACGACGCCCAGCACCGTGACCCCGACGAGGGCGGCGATCACGTAGGTGGCGATGGCGTCGATCGAGCGCTGGTCGTCGGCCTCCATGCGCTCGACGATCACGGGGATCAGCGTGGCGGCCAGGACCCCGCCGAGCATGAGGTCGTAGATGACGTTCGGCGTCGAGTTGGCCAGGTTGTAGCCGTCGGCCAGGGCGGTCGTGCCGATGACCGCGGCGAGCACCGCCGTGCGGATGAGGCCCGTGGCCCGGCTGAGGCCGACGCCGACCGAGACGATCGCGCTGGATCGCAGGAGGCCCCCGGGCCCTGGGCGTCGAGCGGCCATGGCGCCAAGCTACTCGCCCCGCCCACCCGACCCGGGAAGCCCCAGCGGTAGCCTTGGCGCCCGTGAGCGCCGATCTCCCCACCGCCGACAGCCCGCCCATCGCCGAGCTCGGCCGTCGGGCGAAGGCCGCTTCCCGTGTGCTGGCCACCGCCTCCACCGCGGCGAAGGACGACGCCCTCCGGGGCGCCGCCGACCTGCTGGTCGCCCGCACGGCCGAGATCCTGGAGGCCAACGCCACCGACGTCGCCCGGGCCGAGGCCGACGGCGTCTCGGCCACCGTCGTCGACCGGTTGCGCCTCACCGACGCCCGCATCGAGAGCATGGCCGGTGGCCTGCGCCAGGTGGCCGGCCTCCCCGACCCCGTGGGCGAGGTCCTCGACGGCTGGGTGCGGCCCAACGGCCTGCGCATCTCGCGGGTGCGGGTGCCGCTCGGCGTGGTGGCGATCATCTACGAGAACCGCCCGAACGTCACCTCCGACGCCGCCGGCCTGTGCCTCAAGTCGGGCAACGCCGCGTTCCTGCGGGGCTCCTCGGGCGCCATCACCTCGAACATCGCCATCGCCGCCGTGCTGCGCGAGGCCGTCGCCAAGGCCGGCCTGCCCGCCGACGCCGTCACCCTCGTCGCCGACACCAGCCGCGAGGCCGCGGTCGAGTTCATGCAGCTGCGCGGGTCGATCGACTGCCTCATCCCCCGGGGCGGGCCGTCGCTCATCCGCTCGATCCTCGACAACGCCACCGTCCCCTACGTCATCGACGGCGACGGCAACTGCCACGTCTACGTCCACGCCGACGCCGACCTCGACATGGCCCTCGACATCATCGTGAACGCCAAGACCCAGCGCCCCTCGGTGTGCAACGCCGCCGAGTCCCTCCTGGTGCACGAGGCCGTGGCCGAGGAGTTCCTGCCCCGGGCCGCCGACGCCCTCGCCGGCGTCGAGCTGCTCGGCGACGAGCGCACCTGCGCACTGGTGCCGGCCACCCCGGCCGACGAGGAGGCCTGGTCGACCGAGTTCCTCGACCTGCGCCTGGCGGTGAAGGTCGTGCCCGGCCTCGACGAGGCCATCGACCACATCGCCACCTACGGCTCGGGCCACTCCGAGGCCATCATCACCCGCTCGCTCGAGGCCGCCGACCGCTTCACCGCCGAGGTCGACGCCGCCGCCGTGGTGGTCAACGCCTCCACCCGCTTCGTCGACGGCGAGGAGTTCGGGTTCGGCGCCGAGATCGGCATCTCCACCCAGAAGCTGCACGCCCGCGGCCCCATGGGCCTGCGCGAGCTCACCTGCGCCAAGTACATCGTGCGCGGCACCGGCCAGACCCGCGGCTGACCTCCGATCCTTCGGTCATGGTGTTCCTTCTGGCACTGGTCGTGATCTGCACCCTGGAGGTGCAGATCCACAACCAGTCATGCCAGGAACGGGGGAGTGGGCGGGTTCGGTGTGACAACGGACTCGGTACCGGGACCTGGCTCCCGGTAACGTCGACCGGATGGACCCCCGCTTCGACTCGCCCGCGTCCGTCCGCTCCCGGCTGAAGGACGTCGACTACCTCTCCGACGACGCCATCGCCGGGGTCGTCTTCCTGGCCGACCGGCTGGGCAAGCCCATCCTGGTCGAGGGCCCGGCGGGCACCGGCAAGACCCAGCTGGCCAAGTCGGTGGCCGAGATCCTCGGCGCCCGACTCATCCGCCTCCAGTGCTACGAGGGCCTCGACGAGTCCAAGGCGCTGTACGAGTGGAACTACAAGAAGCAGCTCCTGCGCATCCAGGCCGAGCGAAACAACGAGTCGACCTGGGAGGACATCGAGACCGACATCTTCTCCGACGAGTTCCTCCTCACCCGCCCGCTGCTCGAGGCCATCCGGGCCGACGAGCCGGTCGTGCTGCTGATCGACGAGGTCGACCGCGTCGAGGTCGAGACCGAGGCCCTGCTGCTCGAGGTCCTCTCCGACTACCAGGTGTCCATCCCCGAGCTCGGCACCATCGGCGCCAAGCAGATCCCGATGGTGTTCCTGACCTCGAACAACACCCGTGAGCTCTCCGAGGCCCTCAAGCGCCGCTGCCTCTTCCTCCACATCGACTACCCCGACATGGAGCGCGAGAAGGAGATCATCCTCACCAAGCTGCCGGACATCACCGACAGCCTCGCCGACCAGGTCTCGCGGATCGTGCGCTCGATCCGCCAGCTCGAGCTGAAGAAGGCGCCGTCGGTGTCCGAGACCCTCGACTGGGCCCGCACCCTGCTGCTGCTCGGCGTCGACTCGGTCGACGAGAAGGACGCCATCGAGACGCTCAACATCCTGCTCAAGTACCAGAGCGACATCGCCCGGGCCACCAAGGAGCTGTCCGGCGACACCGGCCAGCGGCGCCCCGGCGTGCCGCGCACCTCGTGAGCCGCTCGTGACCCCGCCCGAGGCCGTCGAGGCCGCAGAGGCCCCCGGTCCGACTCGCCGATGCTCGAGCTGCTCACCGGCTTCATCGGTGAGCTGCGCGCGGCCGGGCTGCCGGTGAGCCTCACCGAGAACCTCGACGCCATGGAGGCGATCACCCACATCCCGATCGAGGACCGCGACGCGTTCAAGTACGCGCTGGCCGCCACGCTGGTCAAGAACAACGCCCACTGGCGCGCCTTCGAGACCGTCTTCGAGGTCTACTTCTCGCTGCGCGGCAGCCAGTACGCCCTCGGCGGCGACGCCGACGAGTGGCCCGAGCTCGACGACGAGGACGAGGCCAACGCCAACCCCGAGGGCGCCGGCGCCGGGGCGGGCGGCGGTTCGGGCGAGGCCATGTCGCCCGAGCAGATGGCCGAGATGCTCTTCCAGGCCCTGCAGCGCGGCGACGACGCCCTGATGCGGGCGCTGGCCCGCCAGGCCGTCACCCGCTACGCCGGCATGGAGCCGGGCCGGCCGGTCGGCGGCACGTACTACCTGTACCGCACGCTGCGGAACCTCGACCTCGACGACGTGCTCGAGCGGCTGGTGCAGCAGGCCCGCGACGACTCGCCCGAGCAGCTCACCCCGCTCGAGGAGCGCCTCGAGCGCGACGAGTTCGAGCACCGCATCGACCAGCTCAAGAAGGAGATCGAGGCCGAGATCCGTCGCCGCCTCGTCGCCGACCGGGGCGTCGAGGCCATGGCCAAGACCCTGCGCAAGCCCCTGCCCGAGGACGTCGACTTCATGCACGCCTCCCGGGAGGAGCTGGTCAGCCTGCGCAAGGCGATCTACCCGCTCACCCGCAAGCTCGCCGTGCGCCTGGCCCGCAAGCGCCGCCACGGCCGCAAGGGCCCGCTCGACTTCCGCAACACCGTGCGCCACTCGCTCAGCTACGGCGGCGTGCCCGCCGACCCCAAGTTCCGCTACCCGCGCCCGGCCAAGCCGGAGATCTTCGTGATCGCCGACATCTCCGGTTCGGTGGCCGCCTTCGCCCGGTTCACGCTGCAGCTCGTCTACGCCATCTCGGGCCAGTTCTCCAAGGTGCGGTCGTTCGTGTTCATCGACGGCATCGACGAGGTCACCCGCTTCTTCGAGGGGGTCGAGGACATCGGCGACGCCATCCACCGGGTGAACACCGAGGCCGACGTCGTGTGGGTCGACGGCCACTCCGACTACGGCCACGCCTTCGAGGTGTTCTGGGAGCGCTACGGCCGCGAGGTCGGGCCCAAGACCACGGTGATCATCCTCGGCGACGCCCGGAACAACTACCACGCGTCGCAGTCCTGGGTGATCGGGGAGATGCACAAGAAGGCCCGCCACGTCTACTGGCTGAACCCCGAGCCCAAGGCCTACTGGGACACCGGCGACTCCATCGTGGGCGAGTACGCCGCCCACACCGACGGCGCCTACGAGTGCCGCAACCTGCGCCAGCTCGAGAAGTTCGTCGACGTCCTCGAGTAGGGCCGGGCGCTCAGCTCAGCTGCGGAAGCTGAGCAGCAGGTCGTCCCAGGGGGCGAAGAGCTTCGGCTTGTCGTGCTCCTCGCGCAGCAGCACGCCGAGGCGCCGGGAGGTCAGCACCAGCTCGCGCGCCTCGCGGCCCGGCCACGGGCGGGGGAGCAGCTCCGGCGGCAGGAGCGGGTCGTCGACGAAGCACTCCTGGAAGCGAAGGCCGAACGAGAGGCTGCCGGGCAGGAACTCGGCCTCGGTGATGCGGCTCTTGTCCCGGCGGCGCTGCTCGAGCAGCTCGGGCACGTGCCGGTACTCGTCGATGAACTCCTGGTAGCGCCGGCCCAGCTCGTCGAGGGGCCACAGCGAGGCGGCGATGAGGCGGGGGTCGGTGACGCCGCCGACCTCGAGGTCGTCGGTGGTGGCGAAGGTGGTGTGGCCGAGCACGCCGAGGCGCTCGGCCTGGTCGCGGGCGCCCTTCTCCCACGGGTGGGGCGAGACGTAGAGGCCGTTCTGCACCGCCGCCCCGCCGAGCTGGAGGAGCTGGTCGCGGAAGGCGTCGCGGCTGGCCCGCTTGGCCTCGGGGATGGCGAAGGCGACCAGGTGCCACTGGCGGTCCCAGCCCCGGCCGGCGGCATCCTGGCCGAAGGCCAGGCGGGAGCGCTCGAGGTCCTCGCCGAGCTGGCGCAGGCCGTCGGGGGTGGCTGGAACCGGGCGTCGCGGCCCTCGCCGTCGCGGGTGAACAGCCCCTCGGCCACCAGCCGACGCAGGCACGAGCGCACCTGCTCGACGGTCTGGCCGCAGGCCTCGGCCACCGGGTAGAGCTCCTTGGCCTCGACGATGCCGTCGGAGCGGACCATCCCGAGCACCAGCATCCGGGTCGGGACCTCGGTGGGGGTGCCGAAGGCTCGACGGCCGCCCCGCGGTCCGGGTCCTCGGCGGTCGTTTCGCTCACGGCCGTAGTCAACGCGACCGCCCCGGTGGTCAAACGACGCTGTGGTCGCACGCCAGGGGCCGCAACCGACGCGCGAGGATCGGCGGTCGCGACACCCCACCCGTCCGCTCACATCATGTGCAGCCCGCACTCCGTCTTGGACCGGCCGGCCCAGCGGCCCGAGCGGGGATCGTCGGGGTCGGTGGGCTTCGGGTGCACGGCCAGCAGCCGATCGACGGGTAGCCCTGGTCGATGAGCGGGTTCACGAGGATGTCGTGGTGCGCGATGTAGCCCTGCACGTCGAGGTCGGACCACGTGGCGATGGGGTTGACCTTCATCAGGCCCCGCAGGTCCCGGGCCACGATCGGGGCGGTCACGCGGCTGTCGGCCTCGGCGCGGCGCAGGCCGCTCATCCAGGCCGCCTTGCCGGCAGGGCCCGGTCGAGCTGGCCGACCTTGACCGCCGAGCAGCAGTTCTCCGGGTCGGCCTGCCACAGCGGCTCGTCCTGGCGGGCGCACGGTCATCATCCGGAGGTTGAGGCCGTAGCGGCGGCGCACCTCCTCGACCGTCTCGAGGGTCTCGGGGAAGTGGTAGCCGGTGTCGATGAACACGACCTCGATGGCGGGGTCGACCTTGACGGCCAGGTCGATGAGCACCGAGTCGGTCATCGAGGCGGTGAGCGCCAGGTGCGGGGCGAAGTTCTCGACGGCCCACTCGATGATCGAGGACGCGGACCACGACTCGAACTGGGTGCTGAGCTCGGCCAGCTCGGCGTCGGTGAACTCGGGGGCGGACAGGTTGGTGAGGCTCATGTGGCGCACTCCGAGTCGCCGATCTCGGCCACGTAGGGGCCGGTCTCGCCGTAGTCGACGTAGAAGTCGGGGTCCTCGTCGGGCTTGGGGAACACGTCGAGGTCCTTCAGCGTCGTGCCGATCGCCTTGGAGCCGCCGACGCGGTCGATCCAGCCGCGGAAGGTCTCGCCGGCCGTGCGCTCGTCGGCGAACCGGCGCACGACCCGGACGACGGCCTCGGGGGCGTTCTTGGCGGGGAGGCGCAGGGCCTTCTCGCCGAACTCGATCTTCTCCTCGCCGACGTAGCCGCCGAGCAGCATCTGGTAGCCGGGGGCGGACTTGCCGTGGGCCCGGCGCTCGGCGCCGAAGAAGCCGATGTCGGCGATGTGGTGCTGGCCGCAGGAGTTGGTGCAGCCCGAGATGTTGATGCGCACCCCGCCGACCTCGGCGAGGCCCTCCTCCTCGAGCCGGGCGGCGATGGCGTCGGCCAGGCCCCGGCTCTGGGTGACGGCGAGGTTGCAGGTGTCGGCGCCCGGGCAGGCGACGACGTCGCGGACGAGCTCGGCGCCCGGGTTGGCCATGCCGATGGCGTCGAGGCGGGCGAAGAGGGTCTGGAGCTGGCGCTCGGAGAGGCCGCGGAACACGAAGTTCTGGCGGTTGGTGATGCGCACCTCGGCGCCGAGCTCGCGCTGGATCGAGGCGAGGCCCCGGAGCTGGACGCTGGTGATGTCGCCGAGGTGGGCGTGGGCGTAGGCCGACACGGTGCCCTTGGCGACGCCGCGGACGACGTTGGCGTCCTCCCAGCGCTCGTAGGCGCCGGTGCGGCGCAGCGCGACCGGCGTGCCCTGGCCCATCGGGGTGGCGGCCACGTCGGCGGCGACGCCGGCGGGCGCGTCGCCCAGCTTCTCGACCTCGGCGGGGATGCCGCCGGGCCAGGTGGACGAGGCGAGCAGGAGGTGGCGCACCTTGAAGATCCGGCGCTGCAGCTCCTCGAAGCCGAGGGTGTCGACCAGCCACTTCAGGCGGGCCCGCAGCTTGTTGTCGCGGTTGCCGGCCTGGTCGAAGACCCGCAGCACCGCCTCGATGGTGGGGAGCAGGTCCTCGCGGGCGGTGAACTCCTCGAGGGCGAGGGCCGGGTGGGGGTTGGCGCCGAGGCCGCCGGCGATGTAGACCCGGAAGCCGGCCTCGACGGTGCCGTCGTCGCGGGTGCGGGTGGCGGCGATCACGCCGACGTCGTTGAACATGGCCTGGCCGCAGTCGGTGCTGCAGCCCGAGAAGTTGATCTTGAACTTGCGGGGCAGGCGCTGGGCGATGGGGTTGCGCAGGAAGTGCTGGAAGGCGGCCTCGGCCCAGGGGGTGATGTCGAGGACCTCGAAGGGGCAGGCGCCGGCGAGGTGGCAGCCCTGCACGTTGCGGACGGTGTCGCCGCAGGCCTCGCGGGTGGTGAGGCCGACCGAGGCGAGGTCGCGCATCACGTCGGGCACCCGCTCGAGCTGCACGTAGTGGAACTGCATGTTCTGGCGGGTGGTGAGGTGGCCCCAGCCCCGCGAGTAGGTGTCGGCGATGTCGGCCATGCGGTCGAGCTGGTCGGCGGTGATCGCGCCGCCGGGGGCCTTGATGCGCACCATCTGGTTGTGGCCGCCCTGGCGCTGGCCGTAGATGCCGTTGTTCAGGCGGAAGACGCGGAAGACGTCCTCGTCGAGCTCGCCGGCGAGGTACCGCTCGAGCTGCTGTTCGAACTTGTCGATGTCGGCGGCGGTGCCGGCGTCGATGGCGAGGTCGGCCATGGGGGCGCTCTCCGGTTCCCGGTGGGGGGTGAATCCTGACGACTGAGGTCGTGAATCTACCCTCGTCCGCGATCGAAAGTCGACATTTCCCATCGGGAATCACGGGTATTTCGCGCGGAAAGGCATTCCACGACGTCCTCGGCGTGCGGAGGTCGGTGCGCGCCAGCCGGTCGCGGGCCCCGTCGCCGTCGGTGGTCAGCGCTGCTGCAGCAGCTCGGCCACCCGGAACGCCAGGTCGAGCGACTGGCGGCCGTTGAGGCGGGGGTCGCACATGGTCTCGTAGCGGGTGCCGAGGTCGGCGTCGAGGATCTCCTCGGCGCCGCCGAGGCACTCGGTGACGTCCTCGCCGGTGAGCTCGATGTGCACGCCGCCGGGCCAGGTGCCGACCTCGCGGTGGGCGGCGAAGAAGCCCGCGATCTCGCGCAGCACGGCGTCGAAGTGGCGGGTCTTGCGGCCGCTCGGCGCGGTGAAGGTGTTGCCGTGCATCGGGTCGCAGGCCCAGGCCACCGGGTGGCCGGCATCGCGCACCGCCCGCAGCAGCGGCGGCAGGCCCGCCTCGACCTTGTCGGCGCCCATGCGGCTGATGAGCGTGAGGCGGCCGGGGATGCGGTCGGGGTTGAGCGCCTCGCACAGCCCGACGACCTCGTCGGGGGTGACGCTCGGGCCGACCTTGCAGCCGACCGGGTTGCCGACGCCGGAGAGGAAGTGCACGTGGGCGCCGTCGAGCTGGCGGGTGCGCTCGCCGATCCAGAGCATGTGGGCCGAGCAGTCGTACCAGTCGCCGGTGAGGGAGTCCCGTCGGGTGAGCGCCTCCTCGTAGCCGAGGATCAGGGCCTCGTGGCTGGTCGAGAAGTCGACGGTGTGCAGCTGCGGGGTCGGACTCGGTGTCGATGCCGCAGGCGGCCATGAACTGCAGCGCCCGCTCGATGCCCTCGGCGACCTCTTCGTAGCGGCGGCCCTCGGCGCTGGACGGCGACGAACTCCTGGTTCCACTGGTGGACGCGGGAGAGGTCGGCGAAGCCGCCCTTGGTGAAGGCCCGCAGCAGGTTCAGGGTCGAGGCGGACTGGTGGTACGCGGTGAGGAGCCGCTCCGGGTCGGGCACGCGGGCGGCCGCCGTGAAGTCGATGTCGTTGACCATGTGGCCGCGGAACGACGGCAGGGTGACGCCGTCGACGGTCTCGGTGTCGGCCGAGCGGGGCTTGGCGAACTGGCCGGCGATGCGGCCGACCTTCACCACCGGCACGCCGGAGGAGTAGGTGAGCACGACGGCCATCTGGAGGATGACCTTCAGCTTGTCGCGGATGGAGTCGGCCGAGAAGGCGTCGAAGGACTCGGCGCAGTCGCCGGCCTGGAGCAGGAACGCCTTGCCGTCGGCGACCTTCGCCGAGCTCGGCGGTGAGGCTGCGGGCCTCGCCGGCGAACACCAGCGGGGGCAGCGCGCCGAGGGTCTTGACGGTCGCGTCGAGCGCGCCGGGATCAGCCCATTCGGGCTGTTGGGCGGCCGTGTGGTCGCGCCACGACGAAGGTGACCAGGTGGTTTCCACGGATCTCCACGTTGCCGGACCCCCGGCACGCGGCGCAAAGCCGTTTGCCGGGGGGACGACGGATCAGGGGGTGTGAGCGGGGCGGGGCCCCGCCGCTGGACCGGCGCCTCAGGCGGCGTCGATGCGGTCGCCGGCGCTGTCGCGCACGGCGGTGACGGCCCGCTTGACGAGCCGACGGGCGGCCTCGGCGGTGACGCCGAGCTCCTCGCCGACCTCGCGGTAGGAGCGCTTGCGCCCGTCGTGGAGGCCGAAGCGCTGCTCGACGGCGTACCGGGCCCGGGCGTCGAGCACCGACAGGAGGTCGGTGACCATCTGCTCGTCGACCCGGTCCATCACGATCTGCTCCGGCCCCGGCAGGGAGTCGGGGAGGAGGTCGATCAGCTCGTTGGAGTCGTCGTCGCCGATGGTGCGGTCGAGCGAGGTGGGGGTGGTGAGCCGGTGCAGGCGGGCGTGCTCGTCGTCGAGCTCGTCGCCGTCGCCGCTGACCTGGCGCAGGGCCGCCCGCAGCGAGGCCGAGCGGTCGCCGGGGAGGCGGACCAGGCTGGCCTTCTGGTCGAGCGCCCGGCCGATGGCCTGGCGGATCCAGAAGGTGGCGTAGGTGGAGAACTTGAAGCCCTTGCGCCAGTCGAACTTGTCGACGGCGTGCTCGAGGCCGAGGTTGCCCTCCTGGATGAGGTCGAGCAGCTCCATGCCCGGAGGCAGCGGGTAGCGGCGGGCGACGCTCACCACGAGGCGCAGGTTGGCGCGGATGAAGCGGTCCTTGGCCGCGGCGGCGGTCTTGACCGCCCGGCGCAGCTCGGGGGTCGGGCGCTCGCCGTTCTCGATGGCGACCGCGGCATCGCGGCCCTTCTCGATGATCTGCGAGAGCTCGCGCTCCTCCTGCGCGGTGAGGAGGGGGACGAGCCCGATCTCGTTGAGGTACTGGCCGACTGAATCGCTCATTCGTGCTTCGCTCTCCATCCGGTGTGGATCCCCTGGGGGCACCGGTACGCTCTTCTTCTGGTCCCGAACCCGCCTCGGAGGGGCGGGGGAAATGACAGTGATGTAACCGCAGCCGAGGGTCGGGTTGTTCCGCGGCAGGGGGGTGACATCGGTCACCCCGAAGGGGCAGGGGTACGTCGCCGCGGGGTCAGCCCCTCTACATCGGCACGTGGGGGCCCATCATGAAGGGCAACCACCCCGATCACCTACCCATTTTCGGCGCGGCCCCTACACTCGGCCGGATGCCGGGAACCGGACTGCGAACCGGCGTGCTGGGCGGCACCTTCGACCCGCCTCACATCGGGCACCTCCTCGCCGCCCTCAACGTGCGCCACGCCCTCGGCCTCGACGAGGTCCTCCTGGTGGTGGCCAACGACCCCTGGCAGAAGACCGCAGAGCGTCCGATCACCCCGGCCGCCGACCGTCTGGCGATGGTCGAGGCGGCGGCCGACGGGCTCGACGGGCTGGTCGCCTCCGACCTCGAGCTGCGCCGGGGCGGGCCCAGCTACATGGTCGACACCCTTGCCGAGCTGGGAGAACGCGATCCGGCAGGGGAGCGGTTCTTGATCCTCGGGGCCGACGCGGCGGCGGGGCTCCCCACCTGGCACCGGGCCGACGACCTGCCTGCCCTCGCAACCCTCGTGCTGGTCGACCGGCCGGGGATCCCCTGCCCTCCACCGCCGGAGGGCTGGTCGTTCGAGCGGGTGGAGATCCCCCGGATCGAGCTGTCGAGCACCGATCTGCGCCAACGCGTCGCCGACGGCCGCCCGCTCGACCTGCTCGTCACCCCGGCGGTGTGGTCCTGCATCCGTCAGCGTCGCCTGTACGGTTTCGGCAGCTCATGACGACCGAGACACCGCCCCCTCCCACCCCTGGCGACGCCGGCGTCGGCCTCGACGAGCTCTCCGCACTGGTCGCCGAGCAGCAGGTCCGCAACAAGCCCCGTCGGTCGCTGTGGTGGCGGGTGGGCTACCCACTCGCCCTCGTGCTGCTGGTGCTGGCCATCCCCGCGCTGGTCTTCGCCGGGCTGCGCATCATCCTCGACAGCACCGACGGTCAGCTCGTGCGCCGGGTCACCGACCCCACCGCGCCCGGCTACGAGGCCGTGCTCGAGCCCACGCCCACCCAGCTGGTGGTGGCCGTCGACCCCGCCGGGAAGCTCGACTCGATCACGATCATGTCGCAGACCTCCGACGGCATCGGCGGGATGATGAACGTTCCGGCGGGCACCATCGTCCCGCTGGCCACCGGCGAGCTCTCGCTGCGCTACATCTACGACACCTTCGGTGTCGAGGCCTTCACCAGCAGCCTCGGCAGCCTGCTCGACCTGACCTTCGGCGGCACCCAGGTGATCCCCGCCGCCGACTGGGCCTCGCTCACCGCTCCGGCGGCCCCGATCACCGTGAACAGCCCCGACCCGGTCATCGGCCCCACCGGCGCCGTGGTGTTCCCGAAGGGCTCGATCGAGCTGCAGCCGGCACAGGTGTGGCCGTACCTGTCCGGCCGGGGCGCCCGTGAGAGCGACCTGGCCCGCATGGTGCGCATCCAGGCGTTCTGGAAGGGCTGGCTGGCCGAGATCGCCAGCCGGGGCCCGGCGCGCTCACGATCCCCACCGATGTCGGCCTCGGTCAGTTCCTCTCGGTGCTGAGCGCCGATCAGGTCCAGTACGAGACGCTGCCGGTGTCGGTGACCACCCCCGACGCGCTCGGCAACGAGCAGTTCCGCGGCACCCCCGAGGCCATGGCCGCAGGCCGTCGCCTCGATCATCCCGTTCCCCGAGGGCGCCCCGGGAGCCCGGCCCCGCCTGCGGGTGCTCGACGGCACCGGTGAGCTCGACAACGGCGTCTCCGCCGCCATCGTGCTCGCCGCCGCCGGGGCCCAGATCGACGTCGTCGGCAACGCCCGCTCGTTCGGTCAGGCCACGACGCAGTTCGTCTACTACGACGACGCCTACGCGGTGGAGGCCCAGAAGCTCCGCGACGCCCTTGGCGTCGGTGAGGTCATCCGCAGCGAACAGACCAACTCCGCCACCGACATGACGGTGGTCCTCGGTGAGGACTACGTCGCGGTGGCCGGTGCCGACCCGTCGTCGGCCGCATCACCCAGCACCCTCGGAGGTCAATGATGACCGAGTCGACCGATGTCGACACCCTCGACTGGGTGCTGCTCGCAGCGCGCAGCGCCGGCGCCAAGACCGACGAGCCCACGGTGGTGCTCGAGGTCGGTGACGTCCTCGCCATCACCGGCTGGTTCGTCATCACCGGCGGCAACAACACCCGGCAGGTGCGGGCTGTGGCCGAGGACATCGAGGAGCAGGTCGCCGCGGCCGGCGGCCCGAAGCCGTTGCGGGTCGAGGGCATGGACTCGTCACAGTGGGTGCTGCTCGACTACGGCGACTTCATCGTGCACGTGTTCCTCGACGAGGCCCGTGAGTTCTACGACCTCGAGCGGCTGTGGCGCGACGTCCCGACCATCGACTGGCGCGTCGCCGACGCGGTGGGCGACTGAGCCCGAGGACGACACCGATGCGGATCCTCATGGTGGGCGACGTCCACTACGACCTCCGCCAGCTCGACTGGCTCCTGTCCCAGGCGGCCGACTACGAGCTGGTCGTCGTCGTCGGTGACCTGCTCGACATCTCCTCGACCGTGCCGCTCGACGCCCAGATCCCGGTGGTGCTGCGCTACCTGGAGCGCCTGGCCGAGCGCACGGCCACGGCGGTGTGCTCCGGCAACCACGACCTCACCGGTCTCGACGCCGACGGCGAGCAGGCCGCCGGATGCTGGCGGCCAGCAGCTCGGGTCTGTCGACAACGGCTCCTCGTGGTGGGCGATGCCCAGGTCGACGTGCACCCCTGGTGGGACGGCCCCATCGGCCGCCAGCGACTGGAGCGCCGCCTCGAGGCACCTCGCGAGGCCCGGCACGCGCCGGAAGCCCCTCGTCGCTGGATCTGGGTGTACCACTGGCCGCCGCCCGACGTCCCCGTCAGCTGGGTCGGCACCAAGTCCTACCGCGCGCCGACCTCGCCGGCTGGATCGACCGGTTCCGGCCCCGACCTCGTGCTCACCGGCCACGTGCACCAGTCGCCGTGGGTCGACGGCGGCTCCTGGTCTCCAACCGGGGGCCGACGTGGATCGTCAACGCCGGCCACGAACCGGGCCCGAGCCCAGCCACGCCGTGATCGATCTCGCACCTGACCACGTCGTGGTGGTCGTACGACCACACCGAGGAGCGTCGCTCGACGCGTGGCCGGTGGCTCCGTAGAGCGGATCGGGTCGCGCAGCAACCCGGGTTTGCCTTCGGGCCGTGGGGTCGGCGAGGCACCGAGCACGTCGCTGATCATCCCGAGCCCACCGTCGACGTCTCGGTACTGGCGCGCAGATCACTCAGAACGACTCGACCATCTCCAGCGCCGCCAGGAGCGTCCACGGCAGCAGCACCTCAGGCCTCGTGAGCGCTCGCGCGTCCTCGACACCCCACCCTACCCGCCCCCCACCGTCCCCCAGCAGCCCCTGGCTGGCGAAGGCCACCGACGCCGGGGTCGTGGTCGACAACGGCTCGTTGGTGGTCGGCGACGCCCAGATCGACGTCCACCCCTGGTGGGACGGGCCGATCGGTCGTGAGCGCCTCGAGTCGCGCCTCGAGGACCTCGCCGAGGCCCGGGGTGCGCCCGACGCTCCCCGGCGCTGGATCTGGGTGTACCACTGGCCGCCCCCCGACGTCCCGGTGAGCTGGGTGGGCACCAAGTCCTACGGCGACGCCGACCTCGCCGGCTGGATCGACCGCTTCCGGCCCGACCTGGTCCTCACCGGCCACGTCCACCAGTCACCGTGGGTCGACGGCGGGTCGTGGGTAGGCGCTCGCGGATCGACCTGGATCGTCAACGCGGGCCACGAGACGGGCCCGGAGCCGAGCCACTCCGTCATCGACCTCGACACCTGGACGGCGTCGTGGTGGTCCTACGACCGCACCGAGGAGCAGTCCCTCGACGCCGTGGAGCCGGTGGCTCAGTAGAGCGGGTCGGGATCGCGGAGCGATCCGGGGCTGGCCTTCGGGCCGTGGTGGTGGGCGAGGGCGCCGAGCACGTCGCTGATCATGCCGAGCCCGCCGTCGACATCGCGGTACTGGTGCTGCAGGTCGCTCAGGAACGACTCGACCATCTCGAGGCGCCCGGCCAGGAGCGTGGCCACGGCCAACAGCACCTCGGGGCTCTCGTGGATGCGGTCGGCGGCGCCCTCGATCACCCGGACCCGTGAGGGGACCACGGCGACGACCGACGAGCGGTGGGGCCGACCCAGCAGCACGGCCTTCTCGCCGATGCAGGCGCCGGGCTGGTCGAAGGCGATGAGGTCGTCGCCGCCCCGGCGAACCACGAGCTCCCCCTCGAGGAGGACGTAGAGGTGGTCGGGGGCCTCTCCCTCCACGACGAGCACCTCGCCGGCAGCGAGGGCCCGGTCGGGAAGGTCGGCCGTCAGGTCGATCAGCTCCTGCATGCGGCGACGGTACTGCGTCGGCCGCCCACGTCGGGAGGGTCGGAGGTCATGCTCGTGTGAACGCTCCGTTGCCGGCCCCGAAACCGGCGAGAGACCAGCCTGGGGCTGGTCTCTCGGTCCTGCCGTTCGTTGTGGAGCTAAGGAGAATCGAACTCCTGACCTCTTCCATGCCATGGAAGCGCTCTACCAACTGAGCTATAGCCCCGTAGGGACCGTTGACTTTACCGTCAGTGAACCGGGTCGCAAAATCGACGCACGTCGAGCACGGTGGCCGACAAGGTACGCCGGGGGTGCGACAGCCACCGCGTACGATGTCCGGCCTATGGCTGACGGCTACGACCCCCAGGTGATCGAGCAGAAGTGGCAGGCCTACTGGGCCGAGCACGGCACCTACGAGGTCGACAACGACGACCCCCGCCCCCACTGGTACACGCTGTGCATGTACCCGTACCCGAGCGGTGCGGCGCACATGGGCCACGTCCGCAACTACACCTTCGGCGACCTCAACGTCCGCCACCGCACGATGAACGGCTACGCCGTGCTCTCGCCGATGGGCTTCGACAGCTTCGGGCTGCCGGCCGAGAACGCCGCCATCAAGACCGGCCGCCACCCCCGTGAGTTCACCGACGAGCGCATCGAGCAGCTCCGCAGCTCGATCCTGCGCATCGGTGCCGTCTACGACTGGCGCCGCCAGGTCACCAGCCACAGCCCCGAGTACCAGCGCTGGACCCAGTGGATCTTCCTGCGTCTGCTCGAGGCCGGCCTGGCCTACCGGCGAGTCGGCCACCGTGAACTGGGGCCCCGTCGACCAGACCGTGCTGGCCAACGAGCAGGTCCTGCCCGACGGCACGGCCGAGCGGTCGGGTGCCGTGGTCGAGAAGCGCGACCTCGAGCAGTGGTTCTTCCGCATCACCGACTACGCCGACCAGCTCCTCGACGACCTCGACGGGCTCGAGTGGCCCGAGCGGGTCAAGACGATGCAGCGCAACTGGATCGGCCGCTCCGAGGGTGCCGAGTTCGACATGGCCGTCACCGACGCCGAGGGCACGCCTCGCGCCGACGGGGCCGCTGTCAGGGTGTTCACCACCCGCCCCGACACCAGCTTCGGCATGACCTACGCGGTGATGGCGCCCGAGCACCCGCTGGTCGCCACGATCGTCGCCGACGAGCGGCGGGCCGAGATCGACGCGTTCGTGGCCGAGGCCCGGATGGCCAGCGACGTCGAGCGGATGTCGTCGGAGGGCTCGCTCGACAAGCGTGGCATCTTCACCGGCGCCTACCTGCGCAACCCCTTCACCGGCTCACCCGTGCCGCTCTACCTCGCCGACTACGTGCTCATGGGCTACGGCACCGGGGCGATCATGGCCGTGCCCGCAGAGGACCAGCGCGACTGGGACTTCGCCCAGGTGCACGGCCTGCCCGTCGTTCGCACCATCCAGCCACCCGACGGCTGGGAAGGTGAGGCGTTCACCGGCGAGGGCATCCACGTCAACAGCGGCTTCATGGACGGCATGGGCAAGGGCGAGGCCATCGCCGCGGCCATCGCCTTCCTCGAGGCCGAGGGCATCGGCGAGGGCAAGGTGAACTACCGCCTCCGCGACTGGCTGGTCAGCCGTCAGCGCTTCTGGGGCTGCCCGATCCCCGTGATCTACTGCGACGGCTGCGGCATCGTGCCGGTGCCCGACGACCAGCTGCCGGTGCTGGCACCCGACGACGTCGAGTTCCTGCCCACCGGCGAATCACCGCTGCGCAGCAACGAGGGCTTCCTTCACACGACCTGCCCTTCGTGCGGTGGGCCCGCCACCCGCGAGACCGACACGATGGACACCTTCGTCGACTCGTCGTGGTACTTCCTCCGCTTCTGCGAGCCGTGGAGCACCGAGGCGCCCGTGTCGGTCGACGCGGCCGCCGCGTGGATGCCGGTCGACCAGTACATCGGCGGGGTCGAGCACGCCATCCTCCACCTGATGTACGCCCGCTTCTTCACCAAGGCGCTGGCCGACCTCGGCGTGGCGCCGAAGGAGCTGCGGGAGCCGTTCTCGCGGCTGTTCACCCAGGGCATGATCCGTCTGGGTGGCGACAAGATGTCGAAGTCGAAGGGCAACCTGGTCGCGCCCGAGGAGATCCTCGACGCCGAAGGCGCCGATGCGCTGCGCCTGGCCCACCTCTTCGTCGGGCCGCCGCAGGACGACGTCGACTGGGAGGGCGTCGGCATCGACGGGTGCGAACGCTTCCTCAGCCGCCTCTGGCGTCTGGCGTCGGGCGAGGTCGGGGGAGCGCCCGTCGACCGTGAGCCCACCGACGCCGACATCGCCGTCGACCGCTCGACCCACCGACTCATCGCCAAGGTCAGCGACGACTACGAGCGCTGGTCGTACAACACCGTCGTCGCCGCGTTCATGGAGTTCACCAACGAGCTCTACCGCTACGTCCAGGGCGACGCCGGCGTGCGCCGGGCCACCCTCGACGAGGCGGTCGACACCCTGCTGCTGCTCATGGCCCCGATGGCGCCACACGTCTCGGCCGAGCTGTGGGAGCGCCGTCGGGGCGGCCACGTGCACGAGGAGGAGTGGCCCGTCGCCGATCCGGCCAAGCTCGTGGTCGACACCGTCACCATGGTCGTGCAGGTGAACGGCAAGGTCCGTGACCGCATCGAGGTGCCCGCCGGCGTCGACGCCGCCGAGGCCGAGGCGCTGGCCCTCGCCAGCGAGAAGGTCCAGGCCCACCTGGGCGGCAACCCGCCGCGCAAGGTGATCGCCCGGCCGCCGCAGCTGGTCAACATCGTCGCCGGCTGAGCCCCGGGCTACTCCTGGTCGCGGAGGTACTGCTCGAGCTCGGCGGCGAGGTCGTCGCCCGACGGCAGCGGGCCGCGCAGGTCGTCGGCGTCGAACTGCACCTCGAGCTGGCGCAGCATCGCCTGGTGGTCGTCGTTGTTGCCGACCAGCTCGTCGAGGCGCGCCCGGGTGGCCACCGCGTCGGCGCCGAGCGTGCCGGCCGGGAACTCCAACCCGATGTGGCGGGCCAGTGCCGTGACGAGGGCCTCGGAGGCCTCCTGGTAGGGCATGGCGGCGGAGTAGTGCGGCACCTGGGCCCAGAGGCTGAGCGCCGGCAGGCCGCTCTCGGCGGCGGCCATCTCGATGGCGGCGTGGATCCCGGCGGGCACGTCGACGCGACCGGCGACCGTGCCCACCCGGTTGGCCTGCTCGGCCGAGGTGGAGGTGGCGATGACGCGCACGGGCCTGGTGTGGGGGACCGCTGCGGGGTAGGCGCCGAGCGACACGACCTCGCTGACCCCGAACTCGTGGGCCAGGTCGACGACGGCCGAGGAGAAGGCCCGCCAGAGGTGGTCGGGCTCGGCCCCGACCAGGAACAGGGCCTCGCCGCCGTTGGCGTCGGTGGCGGCGCGCAGCTCGATCGTGGGCCAGGTGAGCCCGGTGGCGATCCCGTCGTCGATGTGCATCGTGGGCCGGCGGGACCGGTGGTCGAGCAGCACGTCGGTGTCGAAGCTGGCGATGGTGACGTAGCCGGCACCCTCGAGCATGGTGCCGACGGCGTTGGCGGCGGCGTAGCCGGCGTCGATCCAGCCGTCGAGGCCGACGATCAGGACGGGGTCGATGAGCTCGGGGGCCTCGTGGATGCGGTAGAGCTCAGGCACGGGACGCACCCAGCTCTCCGTCGAGGGCCGCCATGCCGGCGGCGCCGAGGGCGGCGACCTGATCGGAGAACCGGCCGGAGTCGTCGCCTTGATCACCCATCGCGCCGGCACGGTACCGGACGAGCACGCCCTGGAGGATGCAGGCCAGCTTCCAGTAGCCGAGGGCGACGTAGTAGCCGATCTCGCTCACGTCGCGGCCGGACCGCTCGGCGTACATCTGCACGAGCTCGGCCCGGCTCGGGAAGCCGTCGAGGGTGGTGGCGGTGGGCAGCCCCGTCTGGATGGCGTCGCCGGCCTCGACCCAGTAGACGAGCATGAGGCCGACGTCGGCGAGGGGGTCGCCGAGGGTGCACAGCTCCCAGTCGAGCACGGCGGCGATCTCGCCCTCGGCGGTGAGGATGCAGTTGTCGAGGCGGTAGTCGCCGTGGACGATCGCGGCGGGGCCCTGGGCCGGCACCGATGCAGCCAGCCGGGCGTGGAGGTCCTCGACCGCGGGGACCTCGCCGTCGCGCGTGGCCTCCCACTGGCGCGACCATCGCGAGAGCTGGCGCTCGACGTAGGCCTCCCGGCGGCCGAGGTCGCCGAGCCCGACGGCGTCGACGTCGACCTCGTGGATGGCGGCGAGGACCTCGACCAGAGCGGCGCCGGCCCGCTGCCGGGCGCCGGGGGCGAGGCGACCGCCGGCCTCGGTGTCGCGGGCGACGATGCCGTCGACGTGCTCCATCACGTAGAAGGGCGCGCCGTTCACGGCGTCGTCGGTGCAGAGGCCGATCGAGGGGGCGACGGGCACGGGCGTCGGGGCGAGCGCGGTGATGATCCGATGCTCACGGCCCACGTCGTGGGCCGTGGCGAGCACGTGCCCGAGCGGGGGCCGGCGCAGCACCCAGCGGCGGTCGGTGGCGTCGGTGACCAGGTAGGTCAGGTTGGAGAGGCCACCGGTGATCAGTTCGAACGACAGCGGCGCCACGACCGACGGCTCGTGGCCGATCATCCAGGTCGTGATGTTGCCGGGGTCGATGCCGGCCGGTGCGGCCGTCTGGTCCACGAAGGTCTCCTCGTCGATGGGTGCCCGGCCACGCTACCGGCCCCGTCCGTCACGTCGCCCGGGCCTCGGTCCCCGCCCACGGCCGTATCCTGTCGGTGTGACGATCGACGTGAGCGATGCGACCTTCCAGACCGACGTGCTCGAGCGCTCGATGACCACGCCGGTGGTCGTCGACCTGTGGGCGGAGTGGTGCGGGCCGTGCAAGACCCTCGGCCCCATCCTCGAATCGGTCATCGACGAGACCGGCGGCCAGGTCGTGTTGGCCAAGGTCGACGTCGACGCCAACCCGGCCACGTCGCAGGCGTTCCAGGTGCAGAGCATCCCGGCCGTGTACGCCGTCGCCGGCGGCAAGATCGTCGACGGCTTCGTCGGCGCCCAGGGGGAGGACGCCGTGCGCGAGTTCGTCGCCCGCCTCCTCCCCACCGAGGAGCAGACCGAGGTCGAGCGGCTCCGCGAGATCGGCGACGAGGCCTCACTGCGTGCGGCGCTCGAGCTCGAGCCCGACGAACGCGGGGGCGATCGTCGACCTGGCCGAGCTGCTCGTGGGAGAGGAGCGGGGCGAAGAGGCCCTCGAGCTGCTCGCCCGCATCCCCGAGACCCCGGAGACCCGGCGGGTGGCCGCCCTCGCCCGCAGCGGCGGCAACTACACGAGCGATGCCGACATCGAAGCCCGGCTCCTGGTCCTGCTCGATCAGGTCAAGGCCGACGACGCCGCCCGACAGGAGTTCCTCGACCTGCTCGAGATCCTCGGCGCCGACGACCCCCGCACGGGCGCCTACCGCCGCCAGCTCACCACCCGGCTCTTCTGAGCGCCGGCCCTCGTGGTCCGGGGCCTTCCCACGCGGCCGTCGACGGCCTAGCCTGTCCCCTCCCCGGGCCCGCCCGGAGGTCACTTCCCCCATGAGCCGAGGCGCCGTCGACACGGCGCCCACCTGTGCCGGGGGTGTGCCGTGGACGACCACGGGACCGAGATCGACGAGCGCGCCGCCGCTGCGCTGAAGGCGCTGAGCGAGGGCCGGGCGTCACCGCCGCGTGCGGGCTCGCCCGGGGCAGGGGGCGGTCGATGGGGTGCGATCACCCGGGCGGTCGACGAGCTCGGCCCGGTGCCCAGGCGAGCTGCGGTGCTCGCGTTCGGGGGTGCCCTGGTCGTGCTGCTCGTCGCGCTCGCGTGGATCGCGCTCCGGCCGGTCGGAGCCCAGGAGGGAGGCACCGGTGACCTGTTCTCCGGCTCCGCCGTCACGGTCCCAGGGGCGGCCGGCATCGGCGGCGTGTCCGGCGCGACGGGGGCCAGCACCACCACCGCCGCGCCAGGGATCGTCGTGCACGCGGCGGGTGCCGTGAGCCGTCCGGGCCTCCACCGGCTGCCTCCGGGGTCACGGGTGGCCGACCTCCTCGACGCCGCTGGCGGCCCGGCCCTCGACGCCGACCTCGACCGGCTGAACCTGGCCGCGCCGCTGGCCGACGGCCAGCGCCTCTACGTGCCTCGTCGGGGTGAGGCCTCCCCGGCGGTGGTCGGCCCCGAAGGCGGCGCGGCCTCCGGCGGCACCACGGCCGCACCGTCCGGTCCGCTCGACCTCAACACGGCCACGGCGGAGGAGCTCGACGGCCTCCCCGGCGTCGGCCCGGCGACGGCCGCCGCCATCGTGGCGCACCGCGAGCGCAACGGCCCCTTCACCGCAGTCGACGGCCTGCTCGACGTCAGGGGCATCGGTCCGGCGAAGCTGGAGGCCCTCCGCGACCTCGTCTCCGTCGGATGACCCGGACCTCCCGATCGCCGCTCGGCCTGTGGCGTCGGGGACCCCTCACCGATGCGGGGGTGGTGGTGATCGCCGGCGCGACGGTGGCGGGTGCACTCCGCCCTGGCCCGGCACCCGTCGCGGTCGGGGTCGCCGCGGTCGTCGTCGCCCTGGGGGCGGGGCGGGCGCTCGTGCTGGCCGCGGCCCTGGGGCTGCTGGCCTCGGGGCTGGCCCACCAGGCCCGGGCGGGGCTCAGCCCCCTCCCGTCCGGGACCTTCCGGGGCGTCGTGGTGCTCGTCAGCGACCCCGAGCCCTCCTTCGGCGGCTGGCGGGCCGACGTGCGCTCCCGCTCCGGCCGCCTGGAGCTGAGTGCCAGGGGTGGGGCCGGCGGCCGGCTCGGCGGCCGCAGGGCGGGGGAGCGGCTCGAGGTCGAGGGTCGTGTCGAGGCCCTCGCCGACCCTGGGCGGGCGGCGGCACGGCACGTCCGGGCGCGGCTGGTGGCCGACCGGGTGACGCCCGTCGACCGCGGCACACCGTTCGTCCGCCTGGTCAACGGCATCCGCTCGCTGGTGATCGACGGGGCGGCCTCGCTGCCCACCCACCAACGGGCGCTGTTCACCGGCTTCGTCCTCGGTGACGACCGCGGCTCCTCGGTGGTGGTGGCCGACGACTTCGAGGGCGCCGGTCTGTCCCACCTGTTGGTGGTCTCGGGGCAGAACGTCGTGTTCGTGGTCGCCGTGGCCACGCCCCTCATCGCACGGCTCCGCCGACGAGGGCGCTTCGTCGCCACGATCGGGCTGCTCGTCGTGTTCGCCGCGGTCACCCGGTTCGAGCCGTCGGTGCTGCGGGCGACCGTGATGGCCGGCGTGGGTGCGGTGGCGGTGGTGCTCGGGCGTCCGGTGAGCGGCGTGCGCGTCCTCGCCCTCGCCGTGACCGGGTTGGTGCTGCTCGACCCCCTCCTCGTGCAGTCGCTCGGCTTCCGGCTCTCGACGGCGGCCACCGCCGGCATCATCGTGCTCGCCCGACCGCTCGCCGCCGTCCTCCCGGGGCCGGCGTGGCTGCGGCTGGCGGCGGCGGTCACCCTCTCGGCCCAGGCCGCGGTGGCCCCGTTGCTCGTGCCCACATTCGGCCCGATGCCGGTGGCCGCCCTACCGGCCAACCTCCTCGCCGAGCCGGTCGCGGGCCTGGTGATGATGTGGGGGTGCACGGCGGGCCTCGTCGCCGGGATGGCACCCGGCTGGGTGGCCTGGGTGCTCCACCTGCCAACCCGTCTCGGGCTGTCGTGGGTCTCCGAGGTGGCCCGGGTCGGCGCCGCCGCACCGCTCGGGCGCGTCGGCCTCCCGGTGATCGCCGGCGTCGGGGCGCTGCTCGCCGTCGGGGTGGTGGTCGGTCGGCGGCAGCGGCACCGGCGCCGCGGAGTGGCGCTGGCGGTGGTGGCGGTCGCGGTGCTGGTCGGCGCGCCGCACGTCGGCGGCGGCGCCGCGTCCGGTGTGGTCGAGGTGGGCGGGGCCGAGCTGTGGCGGGGGAGCGTCGGTGCCACCGTGCTGGTCGTCGGCGGAGATGCCCGGGCCGACGCCGTGTTGTCCGGCCTGCGCGAGCGCGGCGTCCGCCGTCTCGATCTCGTCGTGCTCCGTTCGGCCGGGCCCCAGGCGGCCGGCACCCTCGCGGTGCTCGCGGAGCGGGTCGACGTCGATCTCGTCTGGGCGCCGCGTGGCAGCCCCGCCGCGGACGCCGTCGAGCCCCCGTCCGAGGTCGTGGAGGCGGGCGGCCTGCGGGTGCGAGCCCGCTCGTCGGGCGAACGTCTCGAGGTCGAGGTGGCCCTCGTCGGAGATGGCCCTCCGGCGGGCCGGGGTGTCGGTGGGGCCGGTTAGGGTCAGCTCCGTGCACCTCGACCTCGGCACCACCCGCTTCGACATCACGCACCGGGCGATCGTCATGGGGATCCTGAACCGCACCCCCGACTCGTTCTACGACCAGGGCGCCTACTACGAGTTCGACGCCTTCCTCCGCAAGGCCGAGCAGCTGGTCGACGACGGCGCCGACTTCCTCGACGTCGGTGGGGTGAAGGCCGGGCCGGGCGACGAGGTCACGGAGGCCGAGGAGCTCGAGCGAGTGGTCCCCGCGGTCGAGGCCCTGCGGTCGCGCTTCGACGTGCCGCTCTCGGTCGACACGTGGCGCGGCGTCGGTGGCCAAGGCCTGCTTCGAGGCCGGCGCGGTGGTCGGCAACGACATCAGCGGCTTCGCCGACCCCGACTACCTGCCCGTGTGCGCGGCCGCCGGCGCATCCGTCGTGGCCACCCACATCCGGCTCCAGCCGCGGGTGCCCGACCCCGACCCGCAGTACGACGACGTCGTGCAGACGGTGTGCGACTTCCTCGCCGACCGCGCCGCCCAGGCCCGCGCCGCCGGCATCCCGCCCGAGCGGATCATGGTCGACGCCGGCCTCGACCTCGGCAAGAGCGAGCCCCAGTCCCTGGTGCTGCTGCGGGCCTCCGACCGCCTCGCCGAGCTGGGCTACCCCGTCTTCCTCTCCGCGTCCAACAAGCGCTTCCTCTGGACCCTGCTCGACGTCGACCGTGCCTCCGCCGGCGACGGCACCATGGCGGCGCACGCGCTCGGCATCGCCCTCGGCTGCCGCATCCTCAGGGCCCACGACGTGCGCAACGGGCGCCGTGTCGCCGACGTCATGGCGGCGGTGCTGGCCGCGGCATGAACGTCGACCTCGGGGCGCCGGTCCACCTCGTGAAGGGGGGCGACGAGGTCCTCCTCGGTGAGGCCGTGACCACCCTCGTGCGCGAGCTCGTCGGCGACGGCGACCGGTCGCTGATGGTCGAGGAGCTCACGGTCGAGAACCACCTCGGCCCCGACGACAACGGCTATGACATCGGCTCGCTCGTCGATGCCGCCCAGACCCCGCCGTTCCTCACCGACCGGCGGGTCGTGGTGGCCCGCCACTCCGGGGTGTTCTCCACCAAGGACGCGGTGGCCCCGCTGGTGGCCTACCTGGCCGACCCGTTGCCGTCCACGTCGCTCGTGCTGGTCTGGGAGAAGGACCCGCGCCCGCAGCGCCAGCCCAAGCTCCCCAACGTGCCCAAGACCCTCACCGAGGCCGTCGCCGCCGCCGGCGGCGTGGTGGTCGACACCTCGCCCGGCACCGGCAAGGCCCAGGCCGGCTGGATCGACGAGCACCTGGCATCGTCGTCGCTGAAGCTCGACGCCGGGGCCCGCAAGCTCATCGCCGACCACATCGGCAGCGAGCCCGGTCGTCTGCCCGGTCTGCTCGCCACCCTCGAGGGGGCCTTCGGCGAGGGTGCCCGGGTCGGCCGCGACGACGTCACCCCGTACCTCGGCGAGGCCGGCGACGTGGCCCCGTGGGACCTCACCGACGCCATCGACGGCGGCGACGTGCCCAAGGCCCTCGAGGTGCTGCACCGCATGCTGAGCGGCGGAGGCCGTCACCCGCTGCAGGTGATGGCCACCCTCACCAACCACTACCTGCGGATGATCCGCCTCGACGACCCCACCATCCGGGGCGACAAGGCCGCGGCCGACGTGCTCGGCATCAAGGGCAGCACCTTCCCGGCCAAGAAGGCGCTCGACGGTGCCCGGCGCCTCGGCTCCGACCGCCTGGCCCAGTTCGGGGCGCTGCTGGCGGAGGCCGATCTCGACCTGCACGGCGCCAAGGCGTGGCCGCCGGAGCTCGTGGTCGAGGTGCTCGTCGGCCGTCTGGCCGGGCGCAGCCGCGCCGCTCGCGCTCGCCGCTGACCGCCGGCCCATCCGCTCGGTTGGGTCGGCCGGGTGGCTCCACCCGGGCCCGGACGCGACTCGGCCGGAGCGTCGCTCCGGCCGAGTGGACGATCAGTTGTCGGGCGCCGGGCGCCCGGGCATCAGCTGGCCGCGGCCTCGGCGGCGGCGATGCGCTTGACCAGGCGGCTCTTGCGGCGAGCGGCCTGGTTCTTGTGGATGACGCCCTTGCTGGCGGCCTTGTCGAGGCGCTGGATGGCGAGGCGGGTCAGCTCGACGGTGTCCTCGGCGCCGGTCTCGGCGGCGGTGAGGGCCCGCTTCTGGCGGGTCTTCAGCTCGGAGCGGACGGCCTTGTTGCGCAGACGACGCTTCTCGTTCTGGCGGTTCCGCTTGATCTGGCTCTTGATGTTGGCCACGGCTGCACCTTCGGGTGAGACGCCCTCGGGGGGAGGGCGGGTGATGAGAACGGGGGCCGGGCGCGCTGGCGCCGGGCACGAGTCGTACAGCATAGCGGGCGGGCCGGTGCGCGTCACACACCGGTGCCCGCGGTGGTCGGACTCGGCGTGATGGACAACTAGGCTCGACCGACGCCCTCACCCCGATGAGGGCGCGTCCACCCTCCGCCGAAGGATCCGCTCCGCCCCGTGGCCAGCCTCGATCGCTACCGCAACCTCTGCATCATCGCCCACATCGACCACGGCAAGTCCACCCTGGCGGACCGCCTGCTCGAGCTGTGCGGCGCGGTCGACCCCCGGGACATGCGGGCGCAGTACCTCGACTCGATGGACATCGAGCGCGAGCGCGGCATCACGATCAAGCTCCAGAGCGTGCGCCTCGACTACAAGGGCCACGCCATCCACCTGATCGACACCCCCGGCCACGTCGACTTCGGCTACGAGGTCAGCCGGTCCCTGGCCGCCTGCGAGGGCGCGATCCTGCTCGTCGACGCCGCCCAGGGCATCGAGGCCCAGACGCTGGCCAACTGCTACCTGGCGCTCGAGCACGACCTCGAGATCGTCGCCGCCCTCAACAAGATCGACCTGCCGGCCGCCGACCCCGACCGCTACGCCGCCGAGATCGAGAAGGTGCTCGGCATCCCGGCCGACGAGATCCTCCGCATCAGCGCCAAGACCGGCGAGGGCGTGGCCGAGCTGCTCGACGCGGTCGTCGAGCGGGTGCCGGCACCCGCAGGGCGACGTCGACGCCCCTCTCCAGGGCCTCATCTTCGACTCGCACTTCGACCAGTACCGCGGCGTCGTGTCGTCGGTGCGGGTCATGGACGGCACGCTCACCACCGGGGCCAAGGTCCGGTTCGTGCAGGCCGGCGCGACCTACGAGGCCGACGAGGTCGGGGTGCGCACCCCTGACCCGACACCGGTGGCGTCGCTGAGCGCAGGCGAGGTCGGCTACCTCATCGCCGGCATCAAGGACGTGGGCGAGGCCCGCTCCGGCGAGACCGTCACGTTGGCCGCCAACCCCGCCCCGGCCCTCGAGGGCTACGACGAGCCCCGGCCCATGGTGTTCTGCGGGCTCTACCCGGTGGAGGGCGACGACTTCTCCGCCCTGCGGGAGGCGCTCGAGAAGCTGCGGCTGAACGACAGCTCCTACACGTTCCAGCCCGAGTCCTCGGGCGCCCTCGGCTTCGGGTTCCGGTGCGGCTTCCTCGGCCTGCTCCACATGGAGATCGTGCGTGAGCGCCTCGAGCGCGAGTTCAACCTCGCCCTCATCGCCACCGCCCCGTCGGTGCAGTACATCGTCAACAAGGCCAACGGCGAGGTCGTCACCATCGACAACCCGAGCGAGCTCCCGCCGGCCACCGAGGTCGAGGACATCGAGGAGCCCTACCTCAAGGCCACGATCCTCACCCCCACCTCCTACACGGGCACCCTCATGGAGCTGTGCCAGCAGCGCCGTGGTGACCTCGTGAAGCTCGAGTACCTCTCGCCCGAGCGCATGGAGCTCATCTACGACATGCCGCTGGCCGAGGTCGTCACCGACTTCTTCGACCAGATGAAGAGCCGCACCCAGGGCTACGCCAGCCTCGACTACGAGCCGTCGGGCTACCGCCGCTCGAGCCTGGTCAAGGTCGACATCCTGCTCAACGCCGTGCCCGTCGACGCCTTCTCGATGATCGTGCACAAGGACAAGGCGTACAGCTACGGCCAGCGCATGACCGACAAGCTGAAGGAGCTCATCCCGAGGCAGCTGTTCGACGTGCCGATCCAGGCCGCGATCGGTGGGCGCATCATCGCCCGTGAGACGGTGAAGGCGAAGCGCAAGGACGTGCTGGCCAAGTGCTACGGCGGCGACATCAGCCGCAAGCGCAAGCTCCTCGAGAAGCAGAAGGAGGGCAAGAAGCGCATGAAGAACATCGGTCGGGTCGAGGTGCCCCAGGAGGCCTTCGTGTCGGCCCTCCGCCTCGACGACTGAGCCGGGCTCCACCCGCTCCGGCTCCTCACCGCACGGCGTTAGCACTCTCGACCCTCGTCTGCTTGCCCCGGGGTGCCTCCGGGTAACATCGCTCCAGGCGGTGCTCCCCGCACCGCCGCTCGCTCCGCTCCCACCCCAGACGGTTCCCATGCTCGACGAACGCAAGGCCACCATCCTGCGGGCGGTGGTCACCGAGTACATCGAGACGGCCCAGCCCGTCGGGTCCGGCCACGTCGCCAGGTCGACCGAGGTCAACGTCTCCTCGGCGACGGTGCGCAACGACATGGCCGCGCTCGAGGCCGAGGGCTACCTCGCCCAGCCCCACACCAGCGCCGGGCGGGTGCCCACCGAGAAGGGCTACCGCTTCTTCGTCGACCAGCTCGGCGGGCCCGGGTCGCCTCGGCGCCACCGAGACCCAGCAGGTCCGCTCCTTCTTCTCGCGTACCCACGGCGAGATCGAGCAGATGCTGGCCGACACCAGCCGCCTGCTCTCGAGCCTCACCCGCTACGCCGCGGTCGTGGTCGGCCCGCCCCACGAGGTCGCCACCGTCCGGTCGGTGCAGCTGGTGTCGCTCACGCCCCGCGTGGTGCTGGCGGTCCTGGTGCTCTCCAACGGCGCCATCGAGAAGCACTCCTTCGAGCTCGACCACGACGCCGACGACCTCGTCGTCAACGCCGCCGCCGTGAAGCTGGCCGGCATGGTCGTGGGCGGCACCCTCGCCGACGCCGTCTCGCTCGCGATCGACGAGCCCACCGGCGCGTCCCCCGAGGCCCACACCGTCGCCACCGTCATGCGGGCCACCGTCGCCGCGCTGCGGGGCGAGCACCGCCACGACGACCAGGTCTTCATCGGTGGCACGTCCGACATGGCCGCCGCCTTCGACGCGGTCGGCACGGTCAGCGAGATCCTGCGCATCCTCGAGCAGCAGCTCGTCGTGGTGAGCCTCCTCGAGGACGTCATCGACCGGGGCCTCTCGGTCGCCATCGGCACCGAGACGGGCAACCAGGCGCTGGCCGACTGCTCGCTCGTGGTCGCGCCCTACGTCGTCGACGGCGAGACCGCCGGCACCATCGGGGTGCTCGGCCCCACCCGCATGCACTACGACCAGGCCCTCTCCGCGGTGGCGGTGGTGGCGAACCGCCTCGGCCGCCGGCTGAGCGAGGGCTAGGGGATCGATGGCCGACCACTACGAGCTGCTCGGCGTCGCCCGCGACGCCGACGCCGACGAGATCAAGCGCGCCTACCGCAAGCGGGCGCGGGAGCTGCACCCCGACGCCAACCCCGACGACCCGAGCGCCGAGGCGCGGTTCAAGGAGGTGGCGCTCGCCTACGAGGTCCTCTCCGATCCGCAGCGCCGCCAGCAGTACGACCGCTTCGGTGATGCCGGCCCCCAGGCGGGCAACCCGTTCGGTGCGGGTGGCGGCCTCGGCGACATCTTCGACATGTTCTTCAACGGCGGCAGCCCCTTCGGTGGCCAACCGCCCGCCCCGAGCGGCCCGCCCCGCGGCGCCGACCTCGAGGTCGTCGTCGACCTCGACTTCGCCGACGCCGTCTTCGGCGTGGAGGCTCCTGTGTCGGTGCGCACCGCCGTGGCGTGCGACGACTGCGAGGCCACCGGCGCCGCGCCGGGCACCTCGCCCACGACCTGCCCCGAGTGCGGCGGTGCCGGGCAGGTCCGTCGGGTGCGCCAGTCGATCCTCGGGCAGATGGTCACCGCCGGGCCGTGCAACCGCTGCAGTGGCTTCGGCACCATCGTCGCCTCGCCGTGCCCCACCTGCCGGGGTGAGGGCCGCACCGTCGACGAGCGCACCTACACCGTCGACGTGCCCGCCGGCGTCGACACCGGCGCCACCCTCCGCCTCAGCGGGCGGGGCGCGGTCGGTCCTCGGGGCGGGGGTGCGGGCGACCTCTACGTCCACGTGAGGGTCGCGGCCGACGAGCGCTTCGTGCGCCACGGCGACGACCTCGTGCACGAGCTGCACGTGCCGGTCACCCAGGCCGCCCTCGGTGCCCAGGTCCCGCTCGACACCCTCGACGGCGACGAGCTGATCGACATCGAGCCCGGCACCCAGACCGGCAAGGTCGTGCGGCTCCGCCAGAAGGGCGTGCCCCACCTCCAGGGGCGTGGTCGCGGCGACCTGCTGGTGCAGGTCATCGTCGACACCCCCACCGAGCTCACCGAGGAGGAAGCCGGGCTGCTCAACCGCCTGGCCGAGATCCGGGGCCACGACATCGCCCCGCCCGAGGGTGGCTTCATGTCGAAGCTGCGCTCCGCCTTCAAGTAGGCCGACGGTGTCCCGTCCCGCGGCCGGCGACGGCGATCCTCGCCCGGCCCGTCCCGGTGGCACCGCGCCGCACGTGGTGGTGGCCGACGTCGCGGTGCCCGTGCTGTCCGACGACGACCGGCACCACCTCGAGCGGGTCCGGCGCCTGCGGGCGGGCGACGACCTCACCGTCACCGACGGCCGGGGGCAGTGGCGCTGGTGCCGCTTCGGCACCGACCTGGTGCCCGACGGCGACACCGTGCTCGATCCGGAGCCGGCGCCGCGCATCACGGTCGCCTTCGCCCTGGTGAAGGGTGAGCGGCCGGAGCTCGTGGTGCAGAAGCTCACCGAGCTCGGCGTCGACGTGATCGTGCCCTTCGTGGCCGAACGGTCGGTGGTGCGGTGGGATCCGGCGAAGGCCGATCGCAACACCGAACGCCTGCGGCGGGTCGCCCTCGAGGCCGCCATGCAGAGCCGCCGGACCTGGCTGCCCGAGGTCGCCGAGGTCGCCACCTTCGCCGAGGTGGCCGCCCTCCCCGGGGCGGTGCGCGCCGACATGGAAGGCGCCCCGCCGAGCCTCGACCACCCGACCCTCCTCATCGGCCCTGAAGGGGGCTGGTCCGACGGGGAGCGGGCCTCGGTCCCCGCAGCGGTCGGCCTCGGATCGGGAGTGCTGCGGGCCGAGACCGCTGCCATCACCGGGGCAGCGCTGTTGTGCGCGCTACGATCTGGCTTGGTCGCGCGGGCGTGAGGACACACGGTGGACGTCCTCTGGCAGCGCCCGCGGGCGTTGTCGCAGGATGGGGACGCTGGGTAGCATCAGCGGGTGATCCACCACGCTGAGTGGTAATGGTGTAGGTTTGTCGAGGCAGCAGGACAGGTGAGCAGCGGTTCTGCTGCGACGAACGGTGGCCACGGGGCCGCTGCGAGAGGAGCTGTGGAGATGAGCGAGACGGTGACGGGTGAGGTGACGACGACCTACAGCAGGAAGGTCGGCGAGCGCCTGCGTGCCATTCGCCGCCAGAAGCGGCTCTCGCTCCAGGACGTCGAGGCCGCTTCCGAGCTGGAGTTCAAGGCCTCGGTGCTCGGTGCCTACGAGCGCGGCGAGCGGGCCATCTCGGTGCCCCGCCTCCAGCGCCTGGCCCGCTTCTACAACGTTCCGGTCGACCAGCTGCTCCCGGCCGACGAGGGCCCCTCGTTCGGCGAGGCCGCCGGCACCGGTGGGCTCCCGATCGACGAGCGGTCGTTCACCATCGACCTGCGTCGCCTCGAGGACCTCACCGGCCCCGAGGCCGACATGCTGAACCGCTACCTCACGATGATCCAGGTCCAGCGCCAGGACTTCAACGGCCGTGTGCTCACGATCCGCAAGGACGACCTGCGCGCCATCGCCTGCATCCTCGGCGTCGGCCTCGACACCGCCACCGATCGCCTCGACGACCTGGGTCTCGGGCACGGTCAGTGAGACCTGCCGGTCGGCCCCGCCCCTCGGCGGTCCGACCGGAGCAGTGAGCGGGCACACTGAAGGCGTGTCCTTCGGTGCGTACGTCCACATCCCGTTCTGCGCGCGCCGCTGCGACTACTGCGCCTTCGCCACGTGGACCGACCGGGAGCACCTCGTCGGCGCGTACCTGGATGCGCTGCGCGCCGACATCCGGCGTCACGTCGCCGCCGGCGAGCTCCCCGAGTCGACGTCGGTCTTCTTCGGCGGGGGCACCCCGTCGCTCGTTCCCGCCGACGGGCTCATGGCGGTGCTCGCCGAGATCCCGCGGGTGCCCGGCGCCGAGGTCACGGTGGAGTGCAACCCCGACACCGTCGACCGGGCCCTGCTCGAGACCTACGTGGCCGGCGGCGTCGACCGCATCTCGCTCGGCGTGCAGTCGATGGTGCCGTCGGTGCTCGCCGCACTGGGCCGCAGCCACGATCCGGAGTCCGTCGCCCGGGCCGTCGAGCTCGCCCGCTCGGTGGGCCTCCGAAGCTTCAACCTCGACCTCATCTACGGGGGTGCGGGGGAGACGCTCGACCAGTGGTCGACCACGCTCGACGCGGTGATCGCTCTCGACCCGCCCCACGTGAGCGCCTACGCCCTCACCATCGAGGCGGGGACGCCGCTCGCCGCCGACGAGGCCCGCCATCCCGACGACGACGACCAGGCCGACAAGTACCTGTTGGCCGAGGAGCGCCTCACCGCCGCCGGCCTGGCCAACTACGAGATCTCCAACTGGGCCCGGCCCGGGCACACCTGCCGGCACAACGAGCTGTACTGGGCCCAGGGCGACTACCTCGGCTTCGGGTGCGCCGCCCACTCGCACCGCGACGGCCACCGGTGGTGGAACGTGCGCACGCCTGAGCGCTACGTCGAGGCCGTGGCCGACGGCCGCCCGACCGAGGCCGCCGGCGAAGAGCTCGAGCCCGACCGCCGCCGGGTGGAGGGGCTGCAGCTCGCCCTGCGCACCGCGGAGGGCGTGCCGGCCGGTTCGCTCGACCCCGCCGATCTGGAGCTGCTCGACGGGCTGGTGGTCGAGGCCGACGGCCGGGTGCGGCTCACGGTCGAGGGACGGCTGCTGGCCAACGAGGTGGCCGTCCGCCTGCGCTGAGCGCCTCTGCGGATCACGGGACCAGGAACTCCTGGCCCGGGAAGACGAGGTCGGCGTCGCCGGGCACCACCAGTCGGTCGGCGTTGAGCTCGATCAGCCGGTCGAGCTGGGTCGCGGTCTCGGCCAGCGTCGCCGGTCGGCCCAGGCCGTCCTCGGCGGTGTGCTCGGCCACGTGCCAGAGGGTGTCGCCCGGCCTGATCACCCAGACCCCGTGGGCGGGCTGATCGTCGACGGCCGGGGTGCCCGTGGGTCGCGCGGGGGGCTCGGGGGCCTCGTCGAGGGCGGTCATCGAGGGTGGGAGCGCCGCGATCGTGGTCGTGGTGGTGGGCGTGGTGGCCGCGTCGACGGTCGGGGTGGCGGTCGGGGCGAGGGTGGTGGTGCTCGTGGTCGTGGTGCCTGGCGAGGTCGGACCGAGATCGCTCATCACGACGGGCGGGGAGGGGTCGAGGGTGGCGGCCCCGGCCTGCGTGGCGGGAACGAGGCTCACCGCCACGAGCGTGGCGCCGGCGGTGGCCTCGGCCAGGCGGCGCACGAACGGCAGGGTCAGCCCGTCGGCGGCGCGCACCGCCGCGGGGATGCGGGCGAGGCGGGCGAACACGGCGAGCAGCCAGGTCAGGGCGACCCACGCCACCAGGGCGACAGCCAGGGCCCGGAGGGCGGTGAAGGCGGCCACGGCGGGATCGGTGGACCCGGCCCAGTGCCGGAGGTCGTCCGGCGCCCACGAACTGGGGAACGGGAGGGTGCGGCCGGCCAGCGAGAGCAGGAGCGTCGTCGCCCCGAGCCCGAGCATCGTCCGCAGGGCTGTCGTGAGGCCCGTGGTCCGGGCGGCAGGTGGAGCCTGGTTCATCGGAGGTCCTCCGCGGTGAGGGTGGTGAGGTCGCGGCCCGAGCCGGTGACGAGGAGGTCGGCACAGTCGGCGGACACCCCGACCGCCCGCAGGCCGTCGGCGCCGGGGACGGTGGCCACCGCCGTGGCCCGGACCGATCCGCCCGAGGGGGCCCACTCGCCGAACACGTGCACCGTGCCGTCGGCGGGGTGCACCACGGCGGGGAGCGGGCGCCCGTCGCACCGCCACGGCCCGACGAGGACGACGTCGCCCGGGGCGCCGATGGCGTAGCGCCGGCCGTCGTGCTCGACGACCGGTGCGACCTCGAGGAGGGCCGTGGTCGTCGTGGTGGTCGTCGTCGGCCTGGTGGACGGCACCGGCGTGGGTCGACCGGTGGTGGTCGTCGGCGCTCCCGGTGTCGGGCGCGTGTCGGCCACCGCCGTGCGCTCGCGAGCCGGGGCCCACCAGGCGCTGAGCCCGAAGTAGCCGGCGGCGGAGACGGCGCCGAGCACGAGCACGACCGGGATCGCCGACCGCAGCGCAGGGGAGCGCCGAGGTGCGGCGCCGTGGGCCGGGTCCACCGGGCGGGTGGCGGGGCGGGCCCGACTCGGTCGGGGTGGGGCCGTGGCGGGCCTGGCCTCGCCGCCCAGCTGCGCATCGGGCACGAGCCGGCGGATGCTGTGGGCGAACGCGGTGACAGATGGGCGGGCATCGGGGTCGGGAGCGTGGGCGCGGGCCGCGAGCGCCCGCAGCGCCCGCCTCCGTGAGGCGGCTCGCCGTGATGACCAGCCCAGGCGACCGCCCGGCTCCGGGCAACCGACCGGGCCGAGCAGGTGCTCGAGCAGCCGCCCCAGGCCGGCCACGTCGTCGGCCGGTCGACGTGAGGGTCGGGCGGGGACATCGCCACCCGGGCCCGGATCGGTCGCCGGCCGCCGCTCCGGCGCACCGATCGGGCCGGCACCGCCGAAGCCGCACAGGACGGGTCGTCCGTCGGCGTCGAGCAGCACGTGGGTGGGGTCGAGGTCGCCGTGCACGATGCCGGCCCGGTGGAGGCGCCCCACGGTCGCGGCGACGGCGAGGGTGATGGCCGCCGCCCGTTCGGGTGAGACGGGCAGGGGGAGGTCGGCGGCGGAGCGGGGCCCGACCCAGCGGGTGAGCAGGGTCGGGTGGTCGCCGTCGCTCAGCCCGACCAGCTCGACGACCCCGGGGACCTGGACGCGGTGGAGCACCTCGGCCTCCGCCCGCAGCCCTCGTGCACCCGACTCGCCCGGCTCCTTCGCCGCCAGCAGCCTGCCGTCGTGCCGCACCACCCTCACCCGCTCGCCCATGGCGGGGCAGTGTGGACGGAAAATGCATTGAAAAGCAACCAAAGGCACGAATGGGACACGACTTCAGGCCTGGCGGGCGGTGCACCCCGGCCGCCTAGCCTCGGCCCGGACCGACCGGGAGCGCGACGTGCCGACGCACTACCAGGTCCTCGGGGTCGATCCGGGGGCCGACACCGAGACGATCCGCCGGGCCTACGTGATGGTGGCCAAGGCGACCCACCCGGACCGCCGGGGCTCCGACGACCCCGAGCGGGTCGCCCGGGCCGAGGAGCACATCCGACTGGCCAACGCGGCCTGGAACGTCCTGCGTGACCCGGGACGCCGGGCCGAGTACGACCGGTCGCTGCGTCGAGAGCCGGCGGCCGCACCATCGCCGGCGGCTCGTCCCGACGACGGGCCGACGAGCGGCGTCGCATCCGACCGGCCGACGCCCCCCTCGGGCGACGTCGTGCCCACGGCCGAGGCCAGCATCTGGAGGTTCGCCCCCATCGTGGTGGTACTCGCCGTGCTGCTGGGCATCCTCGTCGTGAGCGCCTACGCCACGTCCCGCGACGAGACCGCCCCCGCCGACACCCGCGCTCGGTCGCAGGTGCCCGCCGTCGACGAGTGCGTCCTCGTGGCCTTCCTGTCCGGCGGCCGGGCGCCCGTGCCGGTGACCTGCGGGACCCAGGGCTCGTTCCGTGTCGTGTCACTCGTCGACACGCCGCGCCCGTGCCCCTCGGGCACCGAACAGCTCCCGCTGTCGGACCAGAAGACCACCCTCTGCCTCGTGCCCGCGGCCTGATCGTCGCCCGTGCCGCGGGCCTAGCATCACGACGTGCTCAGGGCCCGCGGCATCGACCACATCGTCATGAACGTCTCCGACGCCAGGCGCAGCGTGGCGTGGTGGCGCGACCTGCTCGGTGCCGAGCCGGTGCGGTTCGAGCAGTGGGAGGCGGGCGAGGTGCCGTTCGCGTCGGTCCGCCTGAACGACGACACGATCATCGACCTGTTCGAGGTCGAGCGCAGCGGCACGAACGTCGACCACGTCTGCGTGGTGGTCGAGGGGGACGACCTCGAGGCCGTCGCCGCCAGCGGGGCGTTCGAGGTGTCGGGGCCCCCGATGCAGCTCTTCGGGGCCCAGGGCACCGGCACCGGGCTCTACGTGAAGGACCCGGACGGCAACACGGTGGAGCTCCGGACCTACCCGTGAACGGGCGTCGATCGACGGAGGGGGCGCTACGCGTGAGCGTGCGGGTCCAGCCCGGCGCGTCACGGACCAGGGTCGGGGGGCGCTACGGCGACGACCTCCCGCCCGTGCTCGTGGTGAAGGTGACGGCGCGCCCGGTCGAGGGTCGGGCCAACGGTGCCGTGACCGAGGCGCTGGCCGATGCCTTCGGGCTCCGTGCGTCGGCGGTGACGCTGCTGTCGGGCGGATCGTCCCGGCTGAAGGTCTTCGAGCTCGAGGGCGGCGACCCCGACCGGTTGGCCGACCTGCTCGACGACTGAACCGGTAGCCGGCGAACGACCACGACCGGGAGCGTTCGGGAGGTCACGCAGCGGGAGAGGGCCGTTGTCCCCTGCACGCGAGCGGGGCCCGGCGCGACGGTGCACTCATCACCAGGGATCGACCCAGGAGGTCGTCACCATGGCCACCACCCACCCCATCGGAACGGGTCATCCAGGTCTCTCGAGCCCGGACCGGGGCCCCGCGACGACCCGCAGCGCGAGCGAGGGCACTGCCGCCGGGCTGCTGGTCGTGATCGGCGCCGCAGTGGTCGGGATCGGTGTGGTGGTGCACATGTGGGCCGCCGACGCGGGTCAGACCATCGCCGTGCTCGGCATGCTGGTGCTCCTGCCGGCGGCCGTGCTCCAGGCGGTGATCGGCATGATCGACGGCGTCCGCGACCACGACCAGGTCGGCGAGTCGCGCTCGGCGGCCTACGGGCTGCTCGGCCTCGCGGCCGTGGTGGCGTGCGTGGTGGCCGTCGCCGTCGGTCTGTAGGACCTCACCGCCACCGGCCGTCCGGCGTGGCACGATCGCGCCGGTCGATCCGAGGGGGCGAACGATGTCGATGGGGATGGAGCGTGGGAAGCGGTCGGGGCGCAGCAGTGGGCTCGGCCTGATCCTCGCGGCGGTGGTGGTGGCCGTCTCCGTGTCGGCCTGCGGTAGCGACGGTGGCGCGACCTCGGAGTTCGCTCCCACCACGGCGGCGCCGACCACCACCGCCCCGGTCGACTACCGGTCGGCGATGGTCGTCCGCCTCACCGACGAGTGGGGGGACGGCGCGGTGGCCGAGCAGGTCGTCACCGCCATCGGCGCCGACGGCCTCGCCGCGTGGGAGAAGCGGGTGCCGCTGGGACAGGTGGCCACCACCCCGCTCCTCGCCTACCGCACGCCCACGACCCCGGCCGACGACATCGACAGCGTCGTCGTCTTCGCCTTCGGCAACCGCATCGCCGCCGACGGCACCCTCGAGCCGGGGCCGGTGAACCAGCAGCTCGCCGACACCACCGCCGCGTTCGTGGCCGACCACCCGGTGCCCGTGTTCGCCCAGTGGGAGGTGGCGAGGTTCCTCGTCACCGCCGGGGTCCCCAACGTGACCTCGATCGAGCCGACCACCGGACCCGACGGCCAGGTCGTGTACCTGAGCACCCGAGGCGTGGCCGACGCGATCGTGGCCGAGGCGGAGGCGTCGTCCCTGGTGCTCGGCACGACCGGGGTGATCTGCTTCGCCGACCACGAGGGTCGCTGCCTGCTCACCGCCGACGCGGCCGGCATCGACGGCACCGCCATCGAGGGCGTGTCCCTCCCGAGCGAGTACGACCCGGAGTCGGGCCAGCCCTGGACCCGTGACCGCGTCAGCTACCTCGTCACCGACCTGAGCGGGCGCCTCCTGCTCTGAGGGCACTGTCGCACCCCCTGAGGAGACTGGCGGGGTGAGTGAGCGCAACCGCAGGAAGATCAGTTTCGACCACCTGCCGGGGCCGCTGGCGCCGACCTGGTCGGAGCGCCGGGCAGCCCGACGACGAGGGCGGGCCCTACCGGGAGACGTTGTTCCCGTTGTGGCTGTTGTCGGCCACGCTGCTGGCCCTCGGCGCCGTCTTCGACTGGCGGTTCATCCCGGCGGTGATCGGGTTCCCCGTGTGCATGATGGCCTCGCTCGGCTTCTTCTGGATGCTGGCCTCGCCCCGCCGGCCGGCGAGGGGTTGCTCCACTCGACAAGCGAACAGACGTTCGATACGGTCGAGAGGTGCCTCGACGCCTCACCGCCGGTGACATCGCCGCCATGCGCCAGAGCCTCGGCATGTCGTCGCAGCTTCCGGCCGATCAGGTCCGGTGGCTGCTGGCCGAGGCCGAGCGGCTCGTGAGCGAGCGGGCCGAGCTCGAGGAGATCACCCGTCAGCTCGGCGGCCCGTGGCGTGAGGTGCGGGCGGCGCTGAACCGACTCCACCACCTGGCCGGCGGCTCGTGAACCGCTCGCCCGTGGCCGGGAGACAGAACAGCCGCCCCTCGGGAGGGACGGCTGGTCTGCGGGTACATCTGGAGTGGGCGATACAGGACTCGAACCTGTGACCTCTGCCGTGTGAAGGCAGCGCTCTAACCATCTGAGCCAATCGCCCGGGGCACGTGACCCTAGCCGACCTCCTCGGGGGCGCCCAACCCGGTCGGCCGGTCGAGCGAGCCGTCGTCGGTGCCTCAGGAGCCGGTCACGTCGTCGCTCTCACCCTCGGTCGGGAGGTCCACGGCGGCCGCCTCGGCATCGCGTTGGCGCGTGTAGACGGCGTGGGCGATGAGGTTCGCCCCCACCGGGAAGGTGAACAGCTGGAGGGCCAGCGCCAGCGCCAGGGTGGTGGTCGCACTGGCCGACCAGAGGGCGACGGTGGCCCCCAGGATGGCGAGCACGATCCCGCCGGTGGCCGCCTTGGTGAGGGCGTGGGTGCGGGCCAGCATGTCGTCGAGGCGCACCGCGCCGAGCGCGGCGAGGGCCGCGAGAACCGCGCCCATGGCGACGAGGACCTCACCGATCATCGTCGCCCGCCTCGATGAAGCGCCCGAGCAGGGCGGTGCCGGAGAAGCCGAGCAGCGTGAGGACGAGCACGACCGGGAGCATCGCCTCGCTGCCGGAGCGCACAGCGTCGGCGAGGATGCCGATCACGATCACGCTGAGCAGGCCGTCGAAACCGACGACGCGGTTGGCCAGGTCCGGGCCCCGCAGCAATCGGTAGGCGAAGCCGGTGCCGGCGAGCACGAGGGCCACCCCGATGATCACGGTCATCGATCGTCCCCCTCGGGGTCGTCGGTGGTCGGACGGGCCGGTGCGTGGGCTCGAACGCCGCCAGCACGAGGACCTCGAGCCGTTGCACGACCCGGCGCACCGCCTCCTCGGAGACGAGCGAGAGCACGTGGACGTCGATCGCCGAGCCGTCCGGGCGGCCGTCGACGGGCTGCATGCCCGGCGTCAGTGCCGTGATGTTCGACACGAGCGCGGCGAGCGTCGGCGAGGTCGAGCGCAGCTCCACGTGGACGACCCCCGTGCGCACCCACCGGCCGGGGAACAGCACCGCTCGGGCGACGGAGAGGTTGGAGACGGTGAACTGCCAGACGAACCAGCCGAACAGGTGCAGGGCGGCGAGCGGGCGGAACGTGAGGCGTCCGGCCCCGGGCGAGGACGGAGGGGCGGGGAGCAGCACGAGCAGTGCCGCGGCCACCACGACGCCCGCCGCGAGCTGACCCCACGTGAAGCCCTCCCAGAGGAACACCCACACGCCGACGAGGACGGCGCCGAAGACGAGGCGCCTCTCGTCCCAGCACCTCGGCGCGGTAGAGGGCGGGGTCGAGGAGGCCCTCCACGGTGTGGGTGATCATCTCGTACACGGGGCCGGCGAAGAGGCCGAGCGTGACGGTCAGCACCACGAGGGTGGCGGTGGGGGCGACCATCAGGATCGGGCCACCCCATCGACCGGGAGGATGGGGGGTCGCCTGCGGCTCGCGCTCCTTCGGGTTCCAGAACACACCCGACCAGATCTTCGTCATCGAGAACAGGGTGAGGAACGCGGCGATCACCGCAGCGGCGACCACCCACGTACGACCGCGGAGCCGACGCCGGCGTCGAACAGGGCGAACTTCCCGATGAAGCCGGACATCGGCGGGAACCCGGCCAGGCTCAGGGCGGGAACGAGGAAGAGCACGGCGATGACCGGCGCGGTGCCGAGCATGCCGCCGACCCGGCTCAGGCGGCTCGACCCGCCCACGTGCTCGACGAGCCCGCCCGTGAGGAAGAGGGCAGTCTTCACGATTACCTGGTGCACGATGAAGTAGATGGCGGCGGCCACGCCGGCGACGGTGAACAGCCCGAGGCCCATCACCATGTAGCCGATCTGGCTGACGATGTGGAACGACAGGATCCGCTTCATGTCCTGTTGGGCGACGGCGCCGAGCACGCCGATGACCATCGTGAGCCCGGCCATCCAGAGGATGACCGTGGACGGGCGGGCACTCGGCGGGAAGAGCAGTAGCTGGGTTCGGATCAGGGCGTAGACGCCCACCTTGGTGAGCAGGCCGGCGAAGATGGCGGTGACCGGCGACGGGGCGGTGGGGTAGCTGTCGGGCAGCCAGAAGAAGAGCGGGAACACCGCCGCCTTGATGCCGAACACGACCAGCAGGAGCAGGGCGAAGGCGCTCTGCACCCCCGGCGCGAGCAACGGGATCCGCTGGGAGAGGTCGGCCAGGTTGACCGTGCCGGTGGCGAGGTAGAGCAGCGCCGAGCGCGGTGATGAAGAGCACGGACGCCACCAGGCTGATCACCACGTAGGTCATGCCCGAGCGGACCTGGTCACGGGTGCCCCCGAGGGTCATAAGGACGTAGCTCGAGGTCAACATCATCTCGAAGCCCACGAACATGGTGAAGAGGTCGCCGGTGAGGAACGAGAGCGCGACACCCGCCGACAGGATCATGTACGCCGACTGGAACCCGACGTGGTTGCGCTCGGCTCCGGGCTGGCCGATGGCGTAGATCAGCACCAGCAGGAGGGTGATGGTGGCGATCGCCAGCATGATCGTGGCCAGCCCGTCGGCCACCAGCACGATGCCCAACGGGCCACCCCACCCACCGGCGTCGACCACGATCGTGCCGTCGCGCTCGACGGCGACGAGCACGGCGACCGACGCGGCCGTCGACACGCCGAGGGCGGTGAGGGCGACCGCCCGCTGGGCGGCGCGGGAGCGGCCCACGAGCATGCACAGCCCTGCGGCGAGCAGCGGCACGAGCACCGGGACCACGACGAGCCCCGTCACGGCGCGCCTCCGGTCGGCTCGCCGTCGTCGTGGCGTGTCTCGGGGGCGTCGGAGGCATCGGGGGTGTCGCCAGCGTCCGCCTCGGCGAGCTCGATCAGGTCGTCGATCTCGTCGTCGGTGAGGTCGAGCAGGTCGGCGTCGTCCTCCTGGCCGCCGAGCCCCAGCCGGATGTCGAGGTCGGCCAGGTCGTGCTCGACCTCGTCGTCGCTGGTGAGGAGCCAGCTCCGGTAGGCCAGCGCCAACAGGAACGCGGTGACGCCGAAGGTGATGACGATGGCGGTGAGAGTCAGGGCCTGGGGGAGCGGGTCGCTCAACTCCTCCGGTTCGCCGTCGCCGATGAGCGCGGGGTAGGCCGCGTGTGCCGGCGGTGACGAACAGGAGGTTGGCGCCGTGGGCGAGGAGGCCGAGGCCGATGATGATCCGGCTCAGCTTCCGCTGGAGCCCCAGGTAGGTGCCGATGGCGAAGAGCGTCCCGGCCGCGGCGGCGAGCAGGACGTTCATCGCGTCGCCTCCTGCGGCTCGGGCTGCTCGGGGTCGCGGTCGAGCAGTGGGCCGGCCAGGGCCGGCGCGTCGTCCGGCATGGCCCGGCTGTCGCCGCCGAAGGCCTCGAACACCATGAACACGAGGCCCACCACGACCAGGTAGACGCCGACGTCGAAGAACAGCGCCGAGGTGAGGCCGAGCTCGCCGAGCAACGGCACGTCGAGGTGCCACACCGCGTTCTCGAGCACGGGATGGCCGAACAGCACCGGCACGGTCGCGGTGAGGGCGGCGATCACCACGCCGGCCCCGAGGATCGACCACGGCCTCGCGCGCACCATCCGGCGCACGTCGTCGAGCCCGCCGGCGATGTAGCGCAGGGCCACGGCCGCGCCGGCGACGAGGCCACCGACGAAGCCGCCGCCGGGGTCGTTGTGGCCCGCGACCAGGAGGAAGACCGACACGGTGAAGGCGATGTAGACGAGGGCGCGCACGACCACCTCGACGAAGGCGTGGCGGCTGGTCCCACCGGGACCGGAGGTCGGCATCGCGGGTGCACCGCGGGGCCGGCGTCCGGCCCGGGCCAGAGCCACCGCACCGATGCCGGCGACGGCCAGCACGGTGATCTCCCCGAGGGTGTCGAGGCCTCGGAAGTCGACCAGGATGACGTTCACGACGTTGCGGCCGTGGCCGTCGGGCAGCGATCGCTCGACCATCTCACCGGAGACGTCGCGGGGAGGCTGCCCGACCCCGCCGCCAGGGCGAACCCGAACACGGTCAGCCCGACCATCACCGAGACGACCAGGCGCAGCGAGCGGGTGGCGGTCGTGGAACGCCGCTCGAAGCGGGCCGGGAGGCGACGCAGGGCGAGCACGAACAGCACCGTGCCGAGCGTCTCGACCGCGGCCTGGGTGAGGGCGAGGTCAGGGGCCCCCTGGACCACGAAGAGCGCGGCCATCCCGTAGCCGGCCACCCCGAGCAGCAGCGCCGCGGACAGCCGGTGCCGCACCGCGGCGGCACCGAACGCGACCGCGACGATCAGCACGACGATCGGGATCTGGACCCAGCTGTCGTAGGCATCGGGCCAGCCGTCCCACGCGGAGGAGCTGAGCAGCGCCACGCCCGGGAGCACGACCGCTGTGGCCAGGATCACGCCGAGATACACCGGCATCGAGCCGCTCTGGACGACGCCCGTGACCCGGTCGGCGCTGCGCAACAGCCCGGCGACCGTGGCGTGGTAGCCGTCGCTGCCGGTGGGCAGGGCGGACCCGATCGCCAGCACCCGGTCGACGCGCCGGCGCCAGAGGTACAGCAGGCCACCGCCCGCGAGGGCGACCCCCGAGAGCAGGAGGGCGGCGTTGAGCCCGTGCCACACCGCCAGGTGGGCCACCACCGTGGCCCCGTCGAGGGCGCCGGCCGCGCTGCCGATGAGGCCGTCGAGGAGCGCGTGGAGCGAGGCCGAAGATCACGGTGAGGGCCGTGAGTGCGAGCGGCGGGGCGAGGAAGGCCCATCCCGGGGCATGGGTGGCGGGGACCGGCAGGGCGGGCTCGGCGGCGACCGGGAGGGACGACAGGGGCGTGTCGGGCCCGTCGCCGAAGCGTCCGTACAGGCCGCCGACGAAGCGGGCGGCGTAGGCCGCGGTGAGCGCGGACCCGAGAACGATGACGGCGAGCACCAGGCCACTGCCCTCCACCCCGCCGTCGAGGAAGGACTCGAGGCCGAGCTCCTTGGCCACGAACCCGAACGTGAGCGGGACCCCGGCCATCGAGGCGGCGGCCACGACGGCGGCGACGCGGTGGAGCGCCACTCCGGCCCGAGAGCGGGGAGGCGCCGGATGTCGCGCGTGCCGGTGCCGTGGTCGACCACGCCCACGATCATGAAGAGGGTGGCCTTGAACAAGGCGTGGGCGAGGATCACCGCGCAGCCCGCGAGGGTGGCCGCTTCGAGCCCCACGCCGAAGAGCACGACCATGAAGCCGAGCTGGCTGATGGTGCCGTAGGCGAGGAGGAGCTTGAGGTCGTGCTGGCGCAGCGCCCTGAGCCCGCCGCCGACCATCGACAGGAGGCCCACCCCGACGACGAGGGGCCGCCATCCAGTCGCCAACACGGCGAAGACGGGCGCCAGGCGGGCGATGAGGTACACCCCCGCCTTCACCATGGTGGCCGAGTGGAGGTAGGCGCTGACGGGGGTCGGGGCGACCATCGCCCCGGGCAGCCAGCCGTGGAACGGGTACTGGGCCGACTTGGTGAAGGCGCCGACGGCGATCAGCACGAGCGCCGCGGTCACGGCGGCGCCGGCAGGGGGGTCGGCGAGGATCGCGCTCAAGCGGTAGGTGCCGGCCTGCGTGCCGAGGATCACGAAGCCGAACAGCATCGCCAACCCGCCGGCGCCGGTGACCAGGATCGCCTGGAGCGCCGCCGACCGGGCAGCCGGCAGGCGGTACTGGTCGCCGATGAGCAGGAACGAGGTGACCGACGTCAGCTCCCAGAAGCCGTAGAGCAGCAGGAGGTTGTCGGCGAGGACGACGCCGAGCATGGCGCCGCTGAACAGGGTGAGCAGGCCGATGAGACGGCCCATGTGGACCCCCGCGCCGAAGTACGACGCGGCGTAGGCGAACACGGCCACCCCGATGCCGGACACGATGAGCACCATCAGCGCCGCGAACCCGTCGAAGCGCAGGTCGAGGGTGAGGTCGAGGGTCGGGACCCAGCGGTGGGTCTCCTCGATCACCCCGCCGTCGAGCACCGTGCCGAGGTGGGTGCACCACCACGCCAGCGCGCCGAGCGGGGCCACCAGGCCGATGACCACGGCGAACGTGCCCATGCGGCTGCGCAGGAGCAGGCCGAAGCCGATCGCGGCGTGCAGCGCCAGGACGAGGCCCATGGTCAGACGCCCCCCGGCCGGGGACTGGTCGCGGTCGGGGGCTGCACGCGGACGGACTGGTCCCCACCGAGCACGGGAAACCCTGGCCGACTCCGGGTCATCGGGTCAGGTGGGTCGCCCTGTGGTTGCCGGCACGTCGGGCTGCATGGCGCCGGAGGGTACCCACGTCGCGCTGGACCGGGAGGTCCGGGTGGCGGCGGGCACGGAGCGGGCCGCCTACCCTGTCCCTCTGTCGCCCTGTGTGGAGGAGCTCCCGTGACCATCGTGTGGTGCTGGCGATCGTGACCGCTGCGGCGGCCGCCGTGCGGGGGACCTGGTCCCCCTGTGGCCTGTCGATGCTCTCCACCGTCACACCGCTGGCCGAGGCCGGACGGGGCCGCCGGTGGTCGGTGACCGCCCGGTGGTTCGTGGCCGGTGCGGTGCTCGGTGGGCTCACCCTCGGGGCGCTCATGGCCGGCCTGGCCGCGGTGGTGGGGGCCCTCGGCGTGTCGACCTCGACCGCCCTCGGCATCGCCACCGTCGCCGCCCTGGTGTGCGCCGCCTCCGACCTCGACCCGTTCGGCCTCCACATCCCGTTCCACGGCCGGCAGGTCAACGAGCGCTGGCTCGACCAGTACCGGGCCTGGGTCTACGGAGGTGGCTTCGGCTGGCAGATCGGCTGCGGCCTGGCCACCTACATCACCACGGCCGGCATGTACCTCACGATCCTGTTGACCGCGCTGACGGGCAACCCGTTGGTCGCCCTCGCCATCGGCGCCGGGTTCGGCCTCGTGCGGGGCATGGCCATCTACGCCGGTCGCTCGATCACCACCACCGACCGCCTGCTGGCCGTGCACCGTCGCTTCGGCGCCCTGCGCCGTCCGGTGCGCCTCGCGACCATCGGCGTGATGTTCGCCGTCGGCGTGGTGGCCGCCGGGGCCTGGGTCAGGGCTCGCGGGGCCCTCGCCGCCGTGCGGCCACCGCCTCGGCCATCGTCCTCGTCACCAACCTCAGCCACCGCGAGCGCGCCGGCCCAGGACGGCCTCGACGCCGTCGCCACCTCGACCGGCACCGGGCCGGCGGGGGTTGCCGGCTGATCCGCCTCCGCCGCACGAGTACGGCTCACCAATCCACATCTTGTTAGGGAGCCCTATCATCTGCCAACATGCCCACCTCATCACAGGAGCGAGGCATCGTGCATGCGTGTTCGCAGCATCGGGTCAGGGTCAGGTTCAGGGTCAGGGTCGCGGTCTGGTCGTGGTGCTGGCGGTGCTCGGCGCCGCCGGGTGCACCGAGAAGAAGGTCGCCGTCCGACGACCCCTCGGTACAGGTGGTCGAGGTCGCCCTTTCCGACCTCGGCTGCGAGCCCAACTCGATGAGCGCCAAGGCCGGCGCCACGACCTTCGCCGTCTCCAACGAGGACTCCGCGGGCGTCACCGAGTTCGAGCTGATGACCGAGGACAAGGGCGCGTCCTCGGCGAGGCCGAGAACGTCGGCCCCGGGCTCGAGTCGTCGTTCTCCCTGAACCTCGAGGCCGGCAGCTACACGACCTACTGCCCCGGTGGGTCGAAGGAGTACGGCACCCTCGAGGTGGCGGAGGCCGACACGGGCCAGACCGGTGACCCCGCCGCCCAGCAGGCGGCCGTCACCACCTACCTCACCTACGTCCAGCAACAGGCCGACGAGGGCGTCGTGCGGGCCGAGCAGTTCGCCGCGGCGGTCAATGCCGGCGACCTGGCCGAGGCGCAGTCGCTCTTCGCCTGGGCCCGGGAGCCCTACGAGTCGATCGAGCCCATCGCCGAGAGCTTCGGTGACCTCGATCCGCTGATCGACGCCCGTGAGGGCGACGTGCCCCTCGAGGAGTGGACCGGCTTCCACCGCATCGAGCAGGCCCTGTGGGTCGACCAGACCACCGGCCGGGATGGGCCCGGTCGCCGATCAGTTGGTGGTGGACATGACGACGCTGCGCGACTCCATCCCGACCGTCGAGCTCGAGCCCGCCCAGATCGCCAACGGCGCGGTCGAGCTGCTCAACGAGGTCTCCGCCTCCAAGATCACCGGCGAGGAGGACCGCTACTCCCACACCGACCTTGCCGACTTCGACGCGCAACGTCGCCGGGGCCAAGGCCGCCTTCGACGCCGTGGTCCCCCTGCTGGCCGCCGACCAGTCCGAACTGGTGACGACGATCGACGACCGCTTCGCCGCGCTCGACGCGGCCCTCGCTCCGTACGCCGTGCCCGGCGGCCCGGCCAACGGCTTCGTGCTCTACACCGACCTGACCACCGCACAGACCGCCGAGCTGTCGGCCGCCGTCGACGCCCTCGCCGAGCCGCTGTCACGGGTGGCGGCCCTGGTCCTGCAGTGACCGGCCGGGACGACATCGGCCCGGAGGCCGAGGGCGCCGGCCGCGGCATCTCACGGCGACGTCTGCTGGCGGTGGCGGGTGCCGCCGCCGGCGGGCTCGCCGTCGGCAGCCTCGCCGGGGGGGCGATCGGCGTGGCGGCGGCGAGCGACGACACGGGCACCGACTCCGGCCGGTCCCGTTCCGCGGCGCCCACCAGGCCGGCATCGCCACCGCCGCCCAGGACCGGCTGCTGTTCGCCTCGTTCGACGTGGTCACCACCCGCCGGGCCGAGCTCGAGCAGTTGCTCCGCGACTGGACCGGCGCCGCGGAGCGGCTGACCGGTGGTGGCCCGATCGACGCTCCGGCCTCGAGCGCCGCCCTGCCGCCGACCGACACGGGCGAGGCCGAGGGCCTCCATCCCGCCCGGCTCACCCTGACCTTGGGCGTGGGCCCGTCGCTGTTCGAGAGCGGCGGGGTCGACCGGTTCGGCCTGGCCTCGGCCCGCCCGGCCGCCTGGCCGACCTCCCGGCCTTCCCGGGTGACGCCCTCGACGCGGCCCGCAGCGGTGGCGACCTGTGCCTGCAGGCCTGCGGTGACGACCCCCAGGTGCTGTTCCACGCCATCCGCAACCTCACGCGGATGGGTCGGGGCGTCGTGCGGGTGCGCTGGTCGCAGGAGGGCTTCGGTCGCACGTCGTCGACCACCACGGGCCAGAGCACGCCTCGCAACCTGCTGGGCTTCAAGGACGGCACCGACAACCTCCGGGCCGGCACGGCCGAGCTCGACGAGAACGTGTGGGTTGCGCCCGGTGACGAGCCGGCGTGGATGGTCGGTGGCAGCTACATGGTCACCCGACGGATCCGGAACCTGATCGAGGTCTGGGACCGCTCGTCGCTCGCCGACCAGGAGAGGACCATCGGGCGGGTCCGCTCGTCCGGTGCACCGCTCGGCCGCACCGGGGAGTTCGACCCGATCGACCTCACCGCCACCGACGCGGCCGGTCAGCCCTTGATCGACCCGAACGCCCACGTGGCGCTGGCCAACCAGGACGCCCTCGGGATCCACATCCTGCGCCGGGGCTACAACTACACCGACGGGCTCGACCCCCGGGTGGGCCAGCTCGACGCCGGCCTCTTCTTCATCGCCTTCCAGCGCGACCCGCGGGCGCAGTTCGTGCCGATGCAGCAGCGCCTGGCCGCGTCGGACCTGCTCAACGAGTACATCAAGCACGTGGGCTCGGCCGTGTTCGCGGTGCCGCCGGGCGTGCAGCCCGGCGGCTGGTGGGCCGAGACGCTGTTCGGCGTCTGATCGCGGCGCGGTCGGATCAGATGCCGAGGGCCTCGCGGGTGCGGTCGAGCTCGGTGACGTCGGCGGTGGTGGGCACCAGGAACAGCTCGTCGCAGCCGAGCTCGTCGAGGGTGGCCACCGCCTCGGCCAGCGCGGCGGGCGTCGACATGGTGAGCATCCCGGCCATCGCCGAGGCGAGGTCGTCGCCGAAGATCTTCATGTACGAGTAGCCGTAGTCGCGGAGGCGTTCGTCGGCGCCGTCGCCGAGGGCGTACCAGAGGCTCACCGACAGGTGGGGGGTCTCGGTGCGCCCGGCGTCGGCCCAGGCCTGGCGGATGCGGTCGAACGAGGCCGCCACGGCGGCCGGGTCGATGCCGAAGACGGTGCCGCCGTCGTCGACGCCGACCGCCCACTTCGAGGCGCGGGCCAGCGCCTTCGGGCCCATGACGCCGGCGACGATCGGGGGGCCGCCGGCCTGCACCGGGGGAGGGCCGACCGGGTCGGCGCCCTCGAAGGGCGGCTCGCCGGCCCAGATGCGGCGCATGGTGGCGACCTGCTCGTCCATGCGCGCCCAGCGGCGCTCGAACGAGCCGTTGATCGCCCGGTAGTCGTGCTCACGACCGCCGACCCCCACGCCCACCGTGAGGCGCCCGGCGCTCAGCACGTCGATCGAGGCGGTCTGCTTGGCCACGTCGACCGCGTCGTGGGCGGGGAGGACGATGATCGTGGTCCAGAGCCGCACCCGCTCGGTGAGGGCGGCGGCGGCCGAGGCCTCGACCACCCAGTTGTGGGCCGGGTAGGTGATGCGCTCGGGGATGGCGAGGCTCGACCAGGGGCCCTCGTCGACCGACCGGCACCAGGCCAGCGTGTCGGCCCGGTCGTGGGCGACCATCGTCGGCAGGGTCATTGCGATGTCCATGGGTGGTCCTCTCAGGGGGCCATCGTGGTGAGGTCGGCGAAGCCACTCGGGTCGTGGCGACCGAGGGCGAAGTGCTCGAAGATGCCGTAGCCGACGTGCCCGTCGAGGGTGGCGCGGGCGGCGTGGTCGATCATGCTCCAGGCCACCCGTGCCTCGACGGCCGGGTCGTCGAGGTCGTGGTCGACGCGCTGGGTCCAGCTCTCGCCCATCCAGCGGCCGTGGTTCCAGCCGTCGTCGTCGGGCCCGTAGCCCAGGCCGACCGACAGCGGCATCGGGCCGAGGGGCTCGATGTCGAGCTCGAGCTCTCGTCCGCTCCGCTCGCGCAGGCCGATGCGGGCGCGGGTGGGGTAGCGCGTCCCCGAGCGGTACTCGACCTTCGGCTCGGCCCAGCCCAGCTGCTCGATGCGGCCGTCGGGCCACACCCGCACGGCCTCGTTGATGGTGCGGTACCCGTCGGGGTCCTCCTCGAGCACCAGCATCGAGCGCGAAGTCGTCGAAGCGCAGGGGGATCCAGCACCACCACATGCCGGGCTCGACCGGCTTGCCTCCCGGAGCACCCTGCCCGACGGGGCGGATGCCCCACGAGCGGTCGCGGGCTCCGGTCCAGCCGTCGGCGGTGGCGTCGATCTCCTCGCCGTCGATGGCGACCGTGCCGGTGACGGTGGCGGTCTGCACGAAGCGGAACGCGTCGAGGATGACGTCGTCGCCGCTGCGGCGGATGTGGCGGGGCTCGTCGATCGCCGGGAAGGCGCCGTGCCAGGTGAGGTCGATCTCCACGCCGTCGGCCGGGGCGTCGCACACGAAGCGGACGGTCTTCAGGCCCTCGACGACCTCGACGCGCATCGGCCCGACCTCCTGGCGCATGCGGTCGTCGCTCAGCGCGCCCGAGGTGCGCAGCGAGGTGAGCGAGCGGCCCCGCCGGGTGGCCACGTAGCAGTCGATGACGCCCACGTGGGGGTACACGCCGAGCCCGGCGGCGAGCTGGTGCGAACCGTCGGGGGAGAGGGCGTGCATGATGCAGCGGTCGTAGACGTTGCGGTCGCTGGTGACGAAGTACTTCATCGTCTGCGGGCCCTGATGGATCGGGTGCTCGTCGAGCGGTACCGGCACGTCACATCCCCCTGGTCTGGTTCCCCCCGCCCCGAGGGGCGTGACGGCCGAGAGTAGCTGGGCCACAATCGGGGCTGTTCCGACGCCGGGGGGCTCGGACCGAAGGGGGAACACCGTGAGCGAGCTCGTCGACCTCTGGGATCCGGACGTCTTCGTCGAGGGACCACCGCACGAGCTGTTGACGGAGCTGCGCCAGACCCAGCCCGTCTACTGGCAGGACATGCCCGACGAGCCGGGGTTCTGGGCGGTGCTCACCCATGCCGACGTGGTGCACGTGTCCCGCAACCCCAGGCTCTTCTCCGCCGAGACGGGGGGCGTGGTGATCGAGGACATGGACCCGGAGCGGCTCGCCCGCATGCGGGACATGATCCTGGCGATGGACCCGCCGCGGCACATCGCCTACCGCAAGCCCCTCGCGCCCGAGTTCGCCCAGAAGGTGATCGCCGGGATGGAAGGGCAGATCCGCACGATCACCCGCTCGATCCTCGCCGAGGCCGCGGTGAAGCGCGACGTCGAGATGGTCCACGAGGTCGTCGGCTCGCTGCCGACCCAGATCATCGGGCAGCTGTTCGGCATGCCCGAGGCCGACTGGGAGATGCTCCACGCGCTGGCCGAGCGCAACACCAGCGGCCAGGACCCCGACATCAACCCCGACGGGAGCAACGACGAGGCCGGCGACGCCGATTCGTCGATGCAGATGGCGATGTACGGCATGGAGTTCGCCGCGTCGCGCCGGGACATGCCGCCGCAGGGCGACCTCATGGACATCATCCTCGGGCAGCAGTTCGACGGCCGCTACCTGACCGACGGCGACATCGGCAGCATGCTCGTGCAGATGGTGACGGCCGGGAACGACACCACCGTCACCATGATCGCCGGGGGCGTCTGGGCGCTGCTCCAGCACCCCGAGCAGCTGGCCGAGGTGCGGGAGGACCCGTCGTTGATCCCCGGCGCGGTGGAGGAGATCCTGCGGTGGCACAACCCGCTGCACTACTTCCGCCGCACCGCCACCGAGGACACCGAGCTGAGCGGCACCCCGATCGCGGCCGGCGACAAGGTGGCGATGTACTACACGTCGGCCAACCGCGACGAGAAGGTCTTCGCCGACAGCCAGGCGTTCGACATCCACCGCAGCCCGAACCCGCAGCTCTCCTTCGGCATCGGTGAGCACTTCTGCCTCGGGGTGCACCTCGCCCGCCTCGAGGGGCGGGTCTTCTTCGAGGAGCTGCTCGCCACCTTCCCGACCATCGAGCTCACCGACGAGCCCCGGCGCACCCGCTCGAACCTCAACAACGCGTTCAAGTCGATGCCGGTGCGCCTCGCCACCAGCTGAGCCACGTCGGTACGGTGTGGTCATCGTCCAGGCCGGACCACCGGCCCGGAGGGGGGACCATGACGTTGCTGACCATGTCGGCCGACTCGCACGTGACCGAGCCGGGCGACTGCTACCTCGATCGCATCGACCCACGCTTCCGTGACCGGGCGCCCCGTGCCGTCACCGACGACGTCATGGGCGCGGTGCTCCTGATCGACGAGGGGAAGAGCCGCATCCCCTACGGGATGGTCGCCGCCGCCGGCCGACCGGCCGAGAAGATCGGCCCGTTCGAGTACGTCGGCTGGGACGAGCTGCACGCCGGCGGCTGGGACCCTGTCGCCCGCCTCGACGAGCAGGCCCGCGACGGCGTGGCCTCCGAGGTGCTCTACCCGTCGGCCGGCATGTTGATCTGCAACATGGACGACGCCGACTACAAGAAGGCCTGCTTCGACGCCTACAACCTCTGGATCGCCGAGTTCCAGGCCACCAGCCCCAGCCGCCTCGTGGGCGTCGGCCAGACGGCGCTGCGCTCCGTCGAGGAGGGCATCGCCGACCTGCACCGCATCCGCGACCTCGGTCTGCGCGGCGTGATGATGCCCGGCTTCCCCGCCTGCCTCGACGAGGTCGGCGACTACGACGACCCCGTGTGGGACCCCTTCTGGGAGGCCGCCGTCGGGCTGCGCCTCCCGCTCTCGTTCCACATCCTCACCGCCGGCTCGACGGTGGGCTCGGGCTTCCGCGGCCCGAAGATGAACAGCTTCCTCGGCATCCTGCGGGCCAACCAGGACATCGTCGGCACCATGGTGTTCGGTGGCGTCTTCGACCGGCACCCCGATCTGCAGATCGTGTGCGTCGAGGCCGACGCCGGCTGGGTGCCGCACTGGGCCTACCGCGCCGACCACGCCGCCAAGCGCCACAGCAACTGGCTGTCGGCCTCCATGGAGCGGCGACCGAGCGAGTACCTCTTCGAGAACGTCTCGTTCACCTTCCAGGACGACTGGACGGCGTTCAAGGTGGTCGACCAGATGAACCACACCAAGCTGCTGTGGGCGAGCGACCACCCCCACAGCGACGCCACCTGGCCCGACAGCCAGGCCCTGTTGGCCGAGCACACCGCGGGCATGACCACCGAGGTCCGCGACGACATCGTCTGGCGCAACTGCGCCCGGCTCTACGGCATGGAGGCGGAGATCGCCGCCCTGGCCCCGGAGGTCTCCCGATGAGCACGATCCTGATCCGTGGCGGCACCGTCGTCGACGGCAACGGCACCCCTGGCGTCACCGCCGACGTCCTGGTCGCCGACGGCCGCATCGCGGCCATCGGCCCCGACCTGTCGGCGGACGGCGTCGACCGTGTGCTCGACGCCACCGGGTGCGTCGTCGCCCCCGGCTTCATCGACATCCACACCCACTACGACGCCCAGGTCTTCTGGGACCCGGGCCTGACGCCCTCGTGCTTCCACGGCGTCACCACCGTGGTCGCGGGCAACTGCGGCTTCTCGATCGCGCCGACCCGGCCCGAGCACCGCGACCTGATCGCCCGCACCCTCGAGAACGTCGAGGACATGGACGTCGCCGCGCTCGCCGCGGGCGTGCCCTGGGACTTCGCCTCGTTCCCCGAGTACCTCGAGTCGGTCGGCCGGCTGCCGCTCGGCCTCAACTTCACGGCCTACGTCGGCCACACCGCGCTGCGGCTCTACGTGATGGGCGACGACGCCTACGAGCGGGCCGCCACCGCGGACGAGATCGAGCAGATGTGCACGGTGCTGGCCGAGGCGCTGGAGGCCGGTGCCGCCGGCTTCGCCACGAGTGTGGCCCCCACCCACCGAGGGGCCGAGGGCAAGCCCGTCCCGTCCCGGTTCGCCGAGCGCGACGAGCTCGAGGCGCTGTTCGGCGTCGTCGGGGCAGCCGGGCGCGGTGTCGTCGAGGTCACCCCGGGGCAGACGCTCCCGCCCGACGACATCTACGACCTGCAGATCGCCACCGGCGTGCCGTTCACCATGACCGCGCTGCTCTCGATGCCCACCGGGAGCCACAAGCGCATCGTCGAGCTCAACCGGGCCGGTTGGGCGCGCGGTGCCCAGGTGTGGCCGCAGGTCACCCCCCGGCCATTGGCCTTCGCCATGACCCTCGCCGAGCCCTTCACCCTGAACGTGAACCCGCACTTCGCCGAGCTCATGTCGGCGTCGGTCGACGTGCGCCGCACGGCGTACGAGGACCAGGCCTGGCGCGACGAGGCCCTCACCTGGTGGGACACCGCCACCGGCCTCATCCCGCGGTGGGACACCTACGAGATCGCCGAGAGCGCGGCCCACCCGGAGCTCGACGGCCGTCGCCTCGACGAGCTGGCGGCCGAGCGCGAGGGCCGGCCCTTCGACGTCATGCTCGACCTCGCCCTCGAGGAGCCCGACCTCCTGCTGCGAGTGCGGTGCATCCTCGCCAACGACGACCCGGTCGAGGTGGGCTCGCTGCTCACCGAGGAGCACGTGGCCCTCGGCCTCTCCGACGCCGGGGCCCACGTCGGTCAGCTGTGCGACGCGCCCCAGGCCACCGACCTGCTTGGGCAACTGGGTGCGCGACCGGGGCACGATGACCATCGAGGACGCCGTCCACCGCCTCACCAAGTCCCAGGCCGACCTCTTCGGCCTCGTCGACCGGGGCGAGCTGCGGCCCGGCGCCTGGGCCGATGTCGTCGTGTTCGATCCCGCCACCGTGGCGCCCGGGCCCGTCCGTCGCGTCGCCGACTTCCCGGCTGGCTCGGAGCGGCTCACCGCCGACGCGCCCTCGGGCGTGCGCCACGTCCTGGTCAACGGCGTGCCCATCCGCATCGACGAGCAGCAGGTCGCGGCCGACGGCCCCGGCCAGATGGTGGCACCGGGCCGCGCCTAGCCCTCCAGGCGCCCCTCGGTGCCATCATCGGAGGACGCGTCATCGGGGTCGGAACCACCCGCTTCCGTCGCGCCCGGCCCGTCGTCGGTGGCGGTGCGGTCGGTCGCGTTCTCGTAGGTGGGGTGACCGGCCACGAGGCGGTCGATGAAACGGCCGACCTCGTCGTAGACCTGGCGACTGGGGCCGGCCCACGGCATCAGGATCGGGTAGACGTGGAACATCCCCGGTGCCTCGACGGCGACGTGGTCGACCTCGCCCTCGACGAGGCGAGACCGGAAGCGGCGGATGGGGTCGCGGAACATCTCCTGGTCGCCCCAGCAGACGAACACCGGGGGATAGCCGTCGAGGTCGGCCTCGGCCGGCGAGACGAACCTCGAGTCGGGCTCGAGGCCGTGGAGGTAGGCCGTGGTCGGGATGTTCCACGGCAGGATGTCGTGGCGTGCGTTCTCGGTCACCGACGGCTCGTCGAGGCGGAGGTCGACCTCGGGCGAGAAGAGCAGCAGCCCCGCCGGGGTCGGCAGGTCGACGTAGTCGCCGGCCATCATGAGTGAGTTGGCCAGGCCGCCACCGCCGGAGTCGCCGGCGACGAAGAGGCGCCCGTGCGGGACCCCCATCGCGTGGAGCTCGCGGATCACGACCACGGCGTCCTCCAGCCCGGCCGGGAAGGGGAACTCGGGGGCCAGGCGGTAGTCGGCGACGAAGATCTCGCACCGGGTCTGGCGGGCGAGGGCGGCGACGAAGAACCCGTACATGCTCGGCGATGTGCCGATGTAGCCGCCACCGTGCAGGTAGAGGATCGTGCCGACCGGGTCGATGCCCTTGGGCCGGTACCAGCGGCCGTGGACCCCGCCGACGATGCCGTCACGGGGCTCGACGTCGAGCGTGGCGACGACGCGCGGCATCACCTGGCGGGAGAGGGCGTCGAGGAGCCGCTCGATGCTCCGGAACTCCTCGATCGGCAGACCCGAGCAGTAGCCCATGAAGCCCCGCACGGTCTCCCGGGTGACCGAGGCGGCGATGTTCGCCGGGAGCGACGCCGGTCCCTCCCACGGGCGGCGGAACGGCACGCGCAGCACGGAGTTGGCGAGCTGCTGCAACAGGCCCACCGTGTCGATTGCGGTGACCCCCGGCCGTGCCGTGGGCACGTCGGGGCGGGCTCCCATCACCATCGCTCGGTCTCCACCGCCCCAGTCTGGGTCACTGGGCGCTCGACTGGCACGATCGGAGCCAGCTCGCGCGAGACTGGAACCGCCCGGGACCACGGGCCGTCAGGGGGACGAGCGCACCGCACCGCCACACGGCGGGGAGGCACCGACCCCGCACACCTCGCCAGGAGTGACCATGACCCTCATCGACCCCAAGGCACCCGAGGCCGTCCACGTCGGTGCCGACGAGCTGCCGTGGGCCGACATCGGCGGCGGCAACAAGCTCCGTCTCCTGCAGTTGCGGGAGAAGGAAGGCCTCTGGATCGTCGAGAACATCTTCCAGAAGGGCTTCGACGTCCAGACCCACCGCCACACCGGTCCGGTCTGGGGCTACACGGTGAGCGGCGCGTGGAAGTACAAGGAGTACGACTACGTCAACCGGGCCGGGTCGTTCCTGTACGAGCCCGCCGGGTCGGTCCACACCCTCGAGTGCATCGAGGACGACACCCAGGTGTGGTTCCACATGTACGGCGTGAACCTCAACCTCGACGACGACGGCAACGTCGCCTCGGTCTCCGACGGCCGTGGCACCTACGACGCCTACATCGCCATGTGCGAGGCCCAGGGCCTCGGCACCCCCAACGTCGTCACCGACTGACCTGCTCCGGGCCTGCCCCGCCAGGCTCCGCAGTTCCGCTCCTGGCCGACATCTCGCGTGCACGTGCACGGGGGATGTCGGCCGGAACGCGTCCTGGGCACCTACAGGTGGGCCAGCAGGAAGGCGGTCATCACGCCGACCACGTGCTCGAAGCCCTCGCCCTGGTAGTCGACGAAGTGGTGGCCCTCCACCAGCTCGAGCTGCTTCGGCTCCCGGGCCTGCTCGAAGGCGGCCAGGGCGACCTCGGTCGAGGCCACGACGTCGTGGGACGCGACGACCATCAGCAGCGCCGCCGGGCTCACGTGGCCCGCGCACACGAACGGGTCGAAGGGCGGTTCGGCGCTCATCGAGAGGGTGAAGTGGTTCTGCCAGCCGGTGCCCGGCCCGTTGGCGAGGAACCACTCCGACGACTCCGGCTGGGGCAGGAAGGCCGAGCCCTCGAGGCCCGCCTCGAGCACCACGGCCATCGGGCCGATCTCGTGCGTGTCCGGTAGTGGGCGGGCCCCGGTGAGCACCTCGGCCATGGCGGCGAAGCGGGCCTCGGCCGCGTCGTGGTCGTCGGGGCCGAGATCGCCGAGGCCGGCGAACGGGGCGTTGGCCACGACGGCCTTGAGCCGTCGGTCGGTGGCTCCGAGGGCGATGACCTCGCCGCCGCTGAAGCTCGAGCCCCACGCGCCGAGTCGCTCGGCGTCGACTTCGGGCCGGGCGGCCAGCCATCCCACGACCGTGCCCATGTCGAGGGTCTGGCGCCACGGGTCGATCGACTGCCGGGGTTCGCCCCCCGAGGCGCCGAGGTGGCGATGGTCGTAGAGGCACACGGCGATGCCTGCGGCGGCGAAGGCCTCGGCGAACCGGGGGAGGGCCATGGCGCGGGTGGCCGAGAAGCCGTGGCTCATCACCACGCCGGGCACAGGGTCCGCGGCCGAGGCGCCGACCGGGAGCCAGAGATCGCCGTCGAGCTCGATGCCGTCGGCGGCGGTGATGGTGATGGGGTGCGGGCTGGGAACGGAGGTCACGGGGTCGATGCTAGGAAGGTGGGAGGGGGAACGCCGCGTGGCGCGCCTCGACGAAGGAGGTCGGTGCCGCCCATGGCGCAGCATCCGTTCCACGACGTGGCCGTCGTGGGCATCCACAACACCCGCCAGGCCCGGGTGCTCGAAGGCCATGACGACCGCACCATCACGATGGAGGCGGCCCTCGGTGCCATCGCCGACGCCGGGCTCGAGCCCCGCGACATCGACGGCGTGATCGGGCCCTACGGCAGCGACTTCCTCTACCAGGCGCGGGTCGGACCGGCCTGGCGCTCGATGTCGCCGCTCGGCATCCCCGCCCTGCTCGACGGCGTCATGGCCATCGCCTCGGGCATGGCCACGACCGTGCTGTTCGCCACCGGCGGCGCCGGCTCGTACACCCAGCGGGCCTCCACGGCGCCGTGGACCAGGCCGACCAACGAGTTCGTCGCCTGCTACGGCATGTACACCGCCGCCGAGTTCGCCCTGATGGCCCGCCGCCACATGCACACCTACGGCACGACCGCCGAGCAGATGGCCCACGCCGCCGCGGTGGTGCGCAACAACGGCCACGCCCACCCCGACGCGGTCTACGGCGGCCGCGGGCCCTTCACCGCCGCCGACGTCCTGGCCTCGCGGATGGTCGCCGACCCGTTCCACCTGCTCGAGTGCGCCATGACCTCCGAGGGCGGCGCGGCCGTCGTGCTCACCCGCGCCGACCGGGCCGACGACCTTCCCCAGCGGCCGGCCTACGTGCTCGGCGGTGGCACCGACTACTACGGCCCCGCCTACCAGCACCCCCCGGTGTGGGACATGGGTGGCCACCAGCGGCCCGACCTCGTCGCCGGCAACGTCGGGCGCCGGGCGGCGGAGGAGGCCTTCGCCGCCGCCGGGCTCGGGCCCGGCGACGTCGACGTCTGCGAGTTCTACGACCCGTTCTCGTTCGAGATCATCCGCCAGTTCGAGGCCTACGGCTTCTGCGGCCCCGGGGAGGGCGGCGACTACGTCACCTCCGGCGCCATCGAGCCGGGCGGGGCCACCCCGGTCACCACCGACGGCGGCACCATGTCGTTCAGCCACGGTGGGGCGGCGGTGCAGCTGCTGCAGCGGGTGATCCGCGGCGTCGAGCAGCTCCGGGGCGACTGTGCCTCGATGCAGGTCGAGGGCGCCGAGGTCGCCATGTGCACCGGCGGTGGCGCCGGCGCGCTGTTCACCGATGTGGTGCTGCTCGGGAAGGAGCGACCGTGACCATCCTGAAGCCCCAGGCGGGCGACATCCCTCTGCCGGTGCCCGGCACCCTCTCGGCCCCCTACTGGGAGGGCTGCGCGGCCGGCGAGCTGCGCTTCCAGCGGTGCGGCACCTGCGGGGGAGCGACCCACACGCCGGCCGTGATGTGCGCGGTGTGCACCTCCGGCGACCTGTCCTGGGAGGTCAGCTCCGGCCGCGGCGAGGTCTACAGCTGGACCACGGTCTGGCGGCCGCAGAGCCCCGCGTTCGAGGTGCCCTACGTGCCGGTGATCGTGGCGATGGAGGAGGGCTGGCACGTCCTGGCCGACCTCGTCGGCTGCGAGCACGACGCCGTCCGCATCGGCATGCCTGTCGAGGTCGAGTTCTTCGCCCACCCGGGCGGCATCACCCTGCCGTACTTCCACCCGATCGCCTGAGGCCCTTGCGGGTGGAGGTCCCGCGTCGTCGGTGACGGTCGATCTCCACGAGAACGGAAGGTGACCTTCGGCCCTGCTCCAACCGTTGACTGGGTCATGACTCGGTCGGTACTGTGGCAGGACCGGGTCGGGGAGACCCGGGACACCCTCGACAGGAGCACCCATGGCGCCCACCGACCACTACATCGTGATCTCGTCCGACGGCCATGCCGGCGGCAACCACGCCCAGTACCGCGAGTACCTCGACCCGGCCTGGCGCGACGAGTTCGACGCCTGGCGAGGCGGCTACAAGAACCCGTTCCGTGATCTCCAGGACGACGGCCGCACCCGCAACTGGGACACCGAGCGCCGCAACGCCGACCTCGATGCCGAGGGCGTCGCCGCCGAGGTCCTGTTCCCGAACACCGTGCCCCCGTTCTTCCCGACCGGCGTCGTCATCGCCCCCGCCCCGACGCCCGAGGAGTTCCCCCGTCGCCTCGCCGGCCTCCGTGCCCACAACCGGTGGCTGGTCGACTTCGTCGCCGAGGCGCCCGAGCGCCGCGCCGGCCTCGCCCAGGTGGCCCTCAACGACGTCGACGAGGCCGTGAAGGACGTCTACTGGGCCAAGGAGCAGGGCCTCTCCGGCATCCTGCTGCCCGGCGTCTCGCCCGACACCCCCTGGATCGACCCGCTCTTCTCGCAGATCTACGACCCCTTCTGGGCCGCCTGCCAGGACACCGACATGTCGATCACCCACCACGCCGGTGGCAGCGGCATCCCCAACTTCGGCAAGCACCCGTCGTCGATGACCATGTTCGTGCTCGAGTCGGGCTGGTGGGCCAACCGGGCGCTCTGGCACATCATCATGTCGGGCGTGTTCGACCGCTTCCCGGGCCTCAAGTTCGTCATGACCGAGCAGGGCTCGATGTGGGTCCCGCCGGCGCTGACCCGCATGGACGACATCCACAACTCGATCGTCCGCGGCCGCATCGGCGAGATCGGCTCGCCGGAGTCGGGCGCCCTGCCCCACAAGCCGAGCGACTACTTCCGCCGCAACTGCTACATCGGCGCCAGCTTCCCGCCGCCGTCGGAGGTCGCGACCTTCCACGACATCGGCATCGACAAGGTGATGTGGGGCTCCGACTACCCGCACAACGAGGCCTGCTCGCCGCTCAGCCGTGAGTCCCTGCGCCACTCGTTCGCGGGGTGGAACGAGGCCGACCTCAAGAAGGTGCTGTCGGAGAACGCCGCCTCCGTCTACGGCTTCGACCTCGACAAGCTCCAGGTCCTCGCCGACCGCATCGGCCCGACGGTGGAGGAGCTCGCCACGCCGCTGACCGAGGTCCCCGACCACCAGAGCCCCGCCTTCCAGCGGGCCTGAGGTCCTGACGTGACACCCCCGGCCGGTCGAACGGCGAGCACCACGAGCACCGCGCTCGCCGACGACCAGCTGGGGGAGGTCCGCCTCGGCCTCACCCGGCTGGGGCGGCTGCTCTCGAGCCGCCGGGTGCACGCGGGCATGGCCAACGCCGCCCGCGTCACCCTGCCCGAGCAGGCGATGAACGTGCTGCGCGCCCTCGGCGACCGTGACCCGCTGCCCGTGGGCGACCTCGCCCGGGCCGCCCGCATGGACGCCGGTGCGGTGAGCCGCCAGGTGAAGGTGCTCGTCGACGCCGGCCTCGTCGAGCGACGCGAGAGCCCGCAACACGGCAGCATCGTGCTGGTGGTCGCCACCCCCGAGGGGCGCGAGACCGCCCGGCGCTTCGAGCAGGTGCGCAACGCCCAGCTCTCGCGGGCGCTCTCCGACTGGACCGACGACGAGCGCGAGGAGCTCGGTCGCCTCCTGCTCCGCCTGGTCGACGACCTCCAGTCGACCCCCTACCAGGCCACCGACGGCACCTGACCGGACCTCATCCCGCCCCGTGGCTCGACCGCGCACGCTCCAGCGTGCTCATACGAGCCACAGTCCGGGGTGGTGGCTCGATCGGGCACGCTCCAGCGTGCTCAAACGAGCCAGGGGTCAGTCGGGGGTGACGACGGCGCGGCCGCGCAGGGTGCCGGCCTCCATGGCCTCGTAGGCCTCGGCGACCCGGTCGAGCGGGAACATGTCCACGTCGACGCGGATGCGCCCGGCGTCGGCCAGGGCGAACACGTCGAGTGTGTCGGCGATGGTGGGCGCCTGGAAGGTGAAGACCTCGCCGTCCTTGGGCAGGAGGTTCATCAGCGTGCCCTGGATCTGGCCCATGCCCGCCCCGACCAGGGCGTAGGCGCCGCCCCGACGGGTGATCTGCAGTGACGTGGCGATGGTGTGGTCGATGCCGACGAAGTCGAACACGGCGTCGGCGCCCTCACCGCCGGTCAGGGCCAGGATGTCGCCGGCGGTGTCCGCGGTGGTGCCCTCCATGGTGACGTGGGCGCCGAGCTCGGTGGCGTAGGTGAGCCGGGCGGGCACGACGTCGACCGCCACCACCCTGGTGCCGGTGAGCAGCCCCAGGTACTGGATGGCGTAGCTGCCCAGGCCGCCTGCCCCGATCACGACGGTGGTGCCACCGGGGTGGATGCGGTGCAGGGCCCGGCGCACGGCGTGGTAGCTGGTGGCGCCCGCGTCGGTGAGGGGGCCGGCCACCACGGGATCGAGCCCGTTCAGCCGCACCAGCTCACGGGTGCTGTGCACGAGCATGTAGCGGGCCAGGCCGCCGTCCATGCCGTAGCCCCGCCCGGCGAAGGCGTCGGCGCAGTTGTTGTCCTCGCCCCGTGCGCACCAGCTGCAGTGACCGCACGAGCGGGGGGAGATCACGGCGACGGCGTCGCCCTCGGCGAAGCCGGTGACACCCGGCCCTAGCACGGCCACCCGGCCGCCGACCTCGTGGCCCAGCGTGAACGGCACCTTCCAGCCGACGGCCTCGCCGATCTCGCCGGGCATCTGCGTCATGCCGATGTCGGAGTGGCACAGGCCGTTGCCCGCCACCTCCACCACCACCTGGCCGGGGCCCGGCTCGGGCACGGGTGCCTCGGTGAGCTCGGGCGCGTGCTGCCACTCGACGATCCGGTAGGCCTTCATGGTTTCCCCCATGGGTCGCAGTCTGGCACCCGGTCCGGTGCGGCGTGACGCTGCCGGGCACGGCATGATGTGTCGTCCGATCGAACAGGGGAGTCGAGCGTGAGCGCAGCAGGAACCGTCGAGGAAGCGACGACGATGTGGGGTCTGGTCGAGGCGAGGGCCGCGGCATCGCCCGACGTGGTCGTGCTCTACGACGGCGACGACCGCGAGGTCACCTTCGCCCAGCTCCGTGACCGGGCCGAGGTCGTGGCCGCCGGGCTGCACGGCCTCGGTGTCCGGCACGGCAGCAAGGTCACGTGGCAGCTGCCCACCCGCATCGAGACCGTGGTGCTGTCGCTGGCACTGGCCCGCCTCGGTGCGGTGCAGAACCCGATCCTGCCGCTCTACCGCGACCGTGAGGTCGGGTTCGTGGTGTCGCAGGTCGGCGCGGAGTTCTTCTGCGTCCCGGGTGACTGGAACGGCTTCGACTTCGTCGCCATGGCCGACCGCATCAAGGCCGAGCACGGCATCGACCCCACCGTGCTGGTCACCTACGACGACCTGCCCGAGGGCGACCCGGCCGTCCTCCCACCGGCGCCGAGCGACGGCGACGAGGTGCGCTGGATCTACTACACCTCCGGCACCACCTCGGCCCCCAAGGGCGTCCAGCACAGTGACGGCACCCTGATGGCGGGCGGCCTCGGCCTGGCCGACGCGGTCAAGCTCAGCGCCGACGACATCGGCTCGATCGCCTTCCCGTACTCCCACATCGCCGGGCCCGACTACCTCATGACCCTGCTCTACCGCGGCTGCGGCGCCGTGCTCGTCGAGGCGTTCAAGCTCGACGAGGCCGTCGAGCTGTTCTCCCGCAAGGGCGCCACCATGGCCGGTGGCGGGCCCGCGTTCTACCAGATGTACCTGGCCAAGCAGCGCACGCAGCCGGGCACCCCGATCATCCCCTCGCTGCGCCTGCTCTCCGGCGGCGGCGCCCCCAAGCCCCCGGAGATGTACACCGAGGTCAAGGAGGAGATGGGCATCCCCGTCTGCCACGGCTACGGCATGACCGAGTGCCCGATGATCGCCCAGGGCGGCCCGGACGACACCGAGGCCCAGCTCATGTACACCGACGGGGCACCGGTCACCGGCATCACGATCCGCATCGTCACCATCGAGGGCGACGTCGCCGCCCAGGGGGTCGACGGCGAGGTCCGGGTGAAGGGCCCGATGGTGTTCAAGGGCTACACCGACCCGGCCCTCGACGCCGACGCCTTCGACGACGACGGCTGGTTCCGCACCGGCGACCTCGGCCATCTCGACCCCGACGGCCACGTCGTGCTCACCGGCCGGCTGAAGGACGTCATCATCCGCAAGGGCGAGAACATCTCGGCCAAGGAGATCGAGGACCTGCTCTACCAGCACCCGAAGGTGGGCGACGTCGCCGTCATCGGCCTCCCCGACCGTGAGCGCGGCGAGCGGGTGTGCGCCGTCGTCGAGACCGCCACCGGCGCCGACCCCCTCGAGTTCGCCGAGATGGTGGCCTACCTCAAGGACCACGAGCTCATGGTGCAGAAGATCCCTGAGCAGCTCGAGGTCGTCGAGGCCCTGCCCCGCAACAACACCCTCGGCAAGATCCTCAAGACCGATCTGCGCGACCAGTTCCGCGACAAGCCGTGGAGCCCCGCCCCGCGCTCGTGACGACGGCCCCGGTCCGGTTCACGCCGGGCCGGGCACGCCCCGCCCGCTAGGAGGGCTCGGGGGCGAGGTCGTCGGCCAGGTCGAGCAGCTGGTCGACCATGCGCCGGACCTCGGCCGCGGCGATGCGGACGTGGCGCACGGCGTCGGCCTGCTCGGCCGAGAGCTCGTCGGCGGCGAGCAGCTCGGCGAAGCCCTCGAGGGCGTTCATCGGCGTGCGGAGGTCGTGGGCGACCTGCGAGAGGAACAGCGTCTTGGCCCGGTCGGCCTGCTCGGCGAGGCGGCGGGCCCGCTGGGCGTCGGCCTCGGCCAGGTGGAGCTTCACCTCCGCGGCCCTCCGGGCGCTGATGTCGTGGGAGAGGACGGCCACCGCCCCGTCGAGGGGGAGCACCTGTTGGCGCAGCCAGCGGGGGGTCCGGAAGGCCGGGGCCACCTGGATCTCCTCCACGAGGGCCTCGCCCTCCGCGAGGGTCCCGGCCCATCGTGCGACGAGCCCCGCCCCCTGGTCGGCGCCGAAGACGTCCAGCACCGTGTGCCCGATCAGCTCGGCGCGGCGGCGCTTCAACAGCGCGATCGCCCGGTCGTTGGAGAAGCGGAAGACGAAGTCGACCACCGCACCCTGGTCGTCGGTGACGGCCGCGACGATCGACAGCCCGTCGATGGTGCGGTCGGCGATCTGGGCGAACCACTCGGGGTCGACGGACCCGGTGTCGTGGCTCTCGGTCGGCATCCGAAGAGGATAGGACGGCAACGCCATCGTTCCAGGTCGTCGTAGGGCCGCTCAGAACAGCTCGAGCGGGCGAAGCACGGCGAAGGTGCCGTTGGCCACCCAGCCGGGAACGGGCTCGTAGGTGAGGCCGCCGCCGATGGCGTGGATGATCATGCCGCCGCCGACGTACAGCCCGGTGTGGCCGTCCATGAGGAACACGTCGCCCGGCTCCATCACCTTCAGGTCGATGCGGTCGGCGACCTGCGTCGCCATGAACGACGGGTTGGCCTCCATGGCGTAGGTCGTGGCGGGGACGGTGATGCCGATGCGCCGGAACGCGCTGCTCACGAAGCCCGAGCAGTCGAAGAACCCCGTGCCGAAGCGGTTGGTGCCCATCGGGCACTCAGGGTCCTGAGGCCGCGCCTCGACCCCGAGGCACTGGGAGTACGGCGTGCCGACGCGGCTCATGGCCCAGTCGATCATCCCGAGGACGTCGCCGGCGGCGAGGTTGGTGTCGCTGGTGTCGAACTGGGGGCTCCCGTCGCCCGCCGCGGCGCGGGGGTCGTCGGGCACCCGACCCATGTCGAGCTCGTCGGTGCGGGCGTAGCGTCGGGCGGTGCCGAGGGCGACGGTCGACTGCTGGCCCTCGCCGATGAGCGCGCCGACGGCCCGGTCGAGTGGGGCGAAGGTGTCGAGGCGGGCGTTCGGGGCGCACAGCACCTCGGCGGTGGCGCGGGCGGCGTCGAAGAGGTCGTCGGGGGAGGAGGTGCCGTCACCGTCGCCGTCGGCGGCGAACGCGGTCCACGTGGCCGGCGTGAGCTGCATCGGTCCGACCGCCACGTCGTTGTCGGGGGTGCCGTCGACCGTCCCCTGGTCGGTGTCGGCCGTCTTGGTGCCGCGGACGCCGCGCAGGTCCGGCTGCACGCGGCCCAGGTGATCGATGGTGGCACCCTGGCTGCGGCCGTGACCGGAGCTGATCCGGCCGATGCCGGCGAGCACGGCGGCCGACAGGCGGCACTCCGGGTGGGCCTCGTCGGCGGCGAACGCGGCGTCGCGGTAGGCGATGTAGGCCACCGCAGGGAGGTCGCGGGCGCCGGTCTCGGCGATCGCCCCGTCGGCCTTCGCCCCGGCCTCGTCGGCGGCGGCGAGGGCCTCGGCGTGGTCCCTGGCCGCATGGTCGAGCTCGTCCTGGCGGTCGTCCAGGGCGCCGGTGGCGTCCTTCTCGGCGCGGGCCGTGTCCTTCTGGTGGTCCTTCGCCCGATCGAGGATCTGGCGGCGGCCGGACAGCGCCAGGTACATCGAGCCGTTGAGCACCTCGTCGTCGGCGCCCTGGCGCACGTAGTACTCGGCGCTCAGCTTGGCGTAGCGGCTGCGCTGATCGGCCAGGCGGGCGTCGGCCGCGGCGCGCGAGGCGGTGGCGCGCTCCAAGGCCGTGGCGGCCTCGTCGCGCCGGCGTTCGGCGTCGCGGAGCGTGACCTCGGCGTCGGCGAGCTCGGCGCGGGCCGCCTGGTAGTCGTCGACCGCGCCGGCGACCTGCTTCGAGGGATCCGCGGCGACCGGGCTCATGAGGTCGAGCGCGGGTGTCGCCAGAGCGGCCACGAGGGCGACGGCGACCAGGGCACGGTGGCCGCGCCCCTTGCTGCGGGAGAGGAACATCACCTGGTGTTGTCGACCGCTGAGGGGCGAACCCTTAGGCCAAATGGCCTATCACCGCGCTCGGTGGCATCGGGCGGGGCCCGGTCGGTCGGAGGGGCGCCGGGCGACGCCCCTCCGACCCTCCGGCCGGACCCTCTCGATCAGAGATCGAGGTCGTGGGTGGCGAGGGTCCAGCGCTGCGCCGCGCAACGACGTGCGGCGCTTCCAGAACGGCGTCTTCCAGTGCTTGATCTGGCGCGAGCCGGTGCGGGGCTCGGGGCGCTCCCCGACCTCCCCGTAGCCGTGCCGGCGAACGTCCTGAGCGATCACGAGACCGTCAGGATCGACGCCGTACGCGGCTTCGCGCAGCTGGAGAGTGGCCTGGTGGCGAACCTTTCGGTGCTCCACCTGACGCATGTCGCGAGCGGGGATGACCCGTCCGTCGCGACGCTGGCCACGATGCCGTGCTCCCATGGGCGTACCTCCGGGGCCGGGGTCCGCCCACCTGTTCCAGCCTGGGGCGGACCTTGGGTACGCCCACTGTGCACCAGTCGTGCTCGGCGCGCCACCAGTTCTGCGAACTTCTTCGAGTCGGGTGCCTGACGCCCGTACCCAGGGCGCACGGAGGGTGCCGGTCGGTCAGCGCAGGGTGACGGGACGGCTCTTGGCGACCTCTTCGAAGAAGTCGTTGCCCTTGTCGTCGACCACCACGAAGGCCGGGAAGTCCTGCACCTCGATCTTCCAGACCGCCTCCATGCCGAGCTCGGGGTACTCGAGCACCTCGACCGTGCGTGATGCAGTCCTGGGCCAGGCGGGCGGCGGGGCCGCCGATGGAGCCGAGGTAGAAGCCGCCGTGGCGGGCGCAGGCCTCGGTGACGGCGCGGGAGCGGTTGCCCTTGGCGAGCATCACGTAGCTGCCGCCGTGCTGCTGGAAGAGGTCGACGTAGGAGTCCATGCGCCCGGCGGTGGTGGGGCCGAACGAGCCGGAGGCCATGCCCTCGGGGGTCTTGGCCGGACCGGCGTAGTACACGGCGTGGTCCTTCATGTACTGGGGCAGGCCCTCGCCGGCGTCGATGCGCTCCTTGAGCTTGGCGTGGGCGATGTCGCGGGCGACGATCACCGGGCCGTTGAGCGAGACGCGGGTCTTCACCGGCAGCTTGGAGAGGGTGGCGCGGATCTCGTCCATGGGCTGGTTGAGGTCGATGCGCACGACGTCGTCGTCGAGGTGGTCGTCGGTGACCTCGGGCAGGTACTGGGCGGGGTCGTGCTCGAGCTGCTCGAGGAACACGCCCTCGGCGGTGATCTTGCCCATGGCCTGGCGGTCGGCGGAGCACGACACGGCGATGGCGACCGGGCACGAGGCGCCGTGGCGGGGGAGGCGGACGACCCGCACGTCGTGGCAGAAGTACTTGCCGCCGAACTGGGCGCCGATGCCCGGACTCCTGGGAGACCTTGAGGATGGCGGCCTCGAGCTCGACGTCGCGGAAGCCCCGGCCGAGGTCGTTGCCCTCGAGCGGGAGCGAGTCGAGGTAGCGGGCCGAGGCCAGCTTGGCGGTCTTCAGCGTGAACTCGGCCGACGTGCCGCCGATGACCACGGCGAGGTGGTACGGCGGGCAGGCGGAGGTGCCGAGCAGGTCCATCTTCTGGGCCACGAACTCCAGCAGGCTCGTGCGGGTTGAGGAGCGCCTTGGTCTCCTGGAAGAGGTAGCTCTTGTTGGCCGAGCCGCCGCCCTTGGCCATGAACAGGAACTTGTAGGCGTTGCCGTCGACGGCGTTGATCTCGATCTCGGCCGGCAGGTTCGTGCCGGTGTTGACCTCGCGGTACATGTCGAGCGGCGCCATCTGCGAGTAGCGCAGGTTGTCGCTCAGGTAGGTGTCGTAGATGCCCCGGGCCAGGGCGGCCTCGTCGGCGCCGCTGGTGAGGACGAACTGGCCCTTCTTGCCCTTCACCATCGCGGTGCCGGTGTCCTGGCAGGAGGGGAGGATGCCGCCGGCCGCGATGTTGGCGTTCTGGAGCAGGTCGAGGGCGACGAAGCGGTCGTTGCCGGAGGCCTCGGGGTCGTCGAGGATCGCCGCGCAGCTGGGCCAGGTGGCCCGGGCCGCAGGAAGTGGGCGATCTCGAACATGGCCTCCCGGGCGAGGAGGCTCAGGGCCTCGGGCTCGACCTTGAGGAACGTGCCCACCTCCGTCTCGACGGTGGACACCCCCTCGGTGGTGAGGAGGCGGTACGGCGTCTCGTCGGCGCCGAGGGGGAGCAGGTCCTGATACGCGAACTCCGGCATGGGGCGAACGGTACCGCCGGGCCCCGTGCCCCTACGAACCGGCCGTGTCGACGAGACCGAACCGCTTGCGCACGGAGCGCTCGATGCGCCCGAAGACGAGGGAGTCGGCGAGGATGCCGATGACCAGGATGACGATCATCACCGAGAGCAGCCACTCGGCGTCGCTGATGTCGCGGGCGTTCTGGAGCTGGGCACCGAGCGACGGTGTCCCCGTGATGATCACCAGCAGCTCGCCCGCCAGCAGTGCTGCGCCAGGCGAAGGCCCAGCCCTGCTTGAGCCCGCCGACGAACGTCGGGCAGCGAGGCGGGGAGGATCGACGTGGCGCCAGAGCGTCCGAGCCCTGGGCGCCGAGCACCCGGCCGGCCCGCACGAGGATCGGCGGCACGTTGTCGATGCCGGAGATGAGGCCGTTGGCGATGGCGGGCGCCGCCCCGAGCACCACCACGAAGAAGATGGCCGCCTTCGTCGAGCCCGAACAGCAGGATGGCGAGCGGGAACCAGGCGATCGAGGGCATGGTCTGGAGGCCGGTGATCATCGACCCGACCGCCGAGCGCAGGATGCGGCTGCGTGCGACGAGCGATCCCGATGACGACACCGATGACCAGGGCGACGCTGTAGCCGACCAGCGGCGCGCTTCAGGGTGAGCCAGGTGCCGCTCCAGACCGTGCCGTCCTTGATGCCCTCCCAGAGGGTGCTGCACACCGGGCCCGGGGGGCGGGAGCAGATACTCCTTCTTCCAGCCGGACCACACCACGAGCTGCCAGAGCAGCAGGGCCAGCGCGATGGCGGCCAGCTTGGGCCAGGTGGCCGCCCACAGGCGGCTCGCCCACTCGGCCCGGGGTGCGGCGGCCAGATCGAGTGGCGTCGAGGCCCGCCAGCTCCTCGTCGAGCTCGCGCTCGTCGGCGTCAGTGATCGGTGGCATGGCGGCGCACCTCCTCGCGCAGGCGGCCGGTGATCTCACCGGCGAGGGCCGAGACGTCGCGGTCCTCGATGCGCCGGGGTCGGTCGAAGGGCACGTCGAAGCCGGCCACGACCCGACCGGGCCGGCTCGACAGCAGCACGACCCGGTCGGCCAGTCGGACGGCCTCGCGCACGTTGTGGGTGACGAAGAGGCATGGTGAAGCCCCGCTCGACCCACAGGCGCTCGAGCTCGTCGTGGAGCAGGTCACGGGTCATGGCGTCGAGGGCACCGAAGGGCTCGTCCATCAGGAGGATGTCGGCCTCCTGGGCGAACGCCCGGGCGATGGCCACCCGCTGGCGCATGCCACCGGAGAGCTCGTGGGGCTGCTGGTCGGCGAAGTCCTGCGAGATGGACCGTGTGGAGCAGATCGTCGACCTGGGTCGGCGCGCTCGTCGCCTGGGCACCTTGCGCAGCTTGAGGGCGAGCCACACGTTCTGGGCGACCGTGAGCCACGGGAACAACGCCGCCTCCTGGAACATCAGGGCGCTGCGCCCGGACACCTCGACCTCGCCCCGGGTGGGGGTGTCGAGGTCGGCGAGGAGGTTCAGGAGGGTCGACTTGCCGCAGCCGCTGGCGCCGACGAGGGCGACGAAGCCGCCCTGGGGGACCTCCAGCGAGATGCGGTCGAGGGCCAGCAGTGCGTCCGTCGCGGCGACCGAAGGCCTTGGAGACCCCGTCGGACGCGGATCGCCCCGGCACCAGAGGTGCTCGGGGCCGGATCCCGCGGAGGATCACCGCCGGGCCGGACACGGTCGCCCCGGACGACGGGTCGGACACTGCGGTCACAGGCCCGCCACCGTCGCCTTCCCGTCCTCCTGGAGGAGCCGATTCAGCAGACCGAGCTCGAACAGACCGGTGATGTCGTACGGTCCTTGGTGAGCCCGAGGGCGACGGCGTCGTCGGCCGACTTCTTCACGCTGGCGGCCAGGGGGTCGACGGTGAAGGTGAGCCTCCTCGAGGCCACGCGGCATCGATGAGCGACTCCGTCAGCGGCTTGCCGGTGATGGCCTCGATCTCGGTGTTCGACGCCTTCTGGGCGGCGGCGGGGTCGGCCGGCGATGGCGGCGACGGCGGCGAGGTGGCCCCGGAGGACGGCGGCCACGGCGGCCGGGTGGGCGCTCGAGGAACTCGGTGCGGACGAGGACGACGGTGGTGGCGAACTGGCCCTCGGGCCACAGGGTCGGCCTCGTCGACCAGCACCTTGCCGCCGGCCTCCTCGCACCAGGCGGGTGTCCCACGGGGTCGGGCACCCAGGCGCCGGCGATCTCGCCGCTCTGGAAGGCCGTCGAGCGTGTCGGTGTTGGCCTGGGGCTTGATCGAGCACGTCGCCGCCGCCGGTGGTGTCGGTGCTGCAGGCCCTGCTCGGCGAGCCAGGTGCGCAGGGCGACGTCCTGGGTGTTCCCGAGCTGCGGCGGAGGCCACGACCTTGCCCTTCGAGGTCCTGGCCGCGGAGTTGATCTCCGGGCTTACACGATGAACTTGGCGCCGCCGGAGGTGGAGCCGGCCACGATGCGCACGGCCTCGCCGTCGGACTTCTGGTAGGCGTTCACCGCGGGGTTGGGCCCGATGTAGGTGATGTCGAGGGCGTCAGCGAACAGTGCCTCGGTGGCCTCGGGGCCGGCGTTGAAGGTCTGGGTCTCGAGGGTGGCACCGAGGGCCCCGAGCTCCTCGGTGAACAGGCCGTCCTGCGACGCCGACCAGAGCCGGGGCATGGGTGACGTTCGGGAAGTACCCGAGGCGCACGGTCACCGGGTCGCTGGTGGGCAGCGCGGCCACGGCGACGGTGGTGTCGCTGGCCGCGGTCGATGAGGAGGAGCCGCCCGCAGCCGGCCAGGAGGAGGCCGAGGGCGGAGAGCATCGCCACGAGGAGGGCGATGCCGGAACGGGTACGGGAACGGGAGGTGGACAACTTCTGCGCCTTTCGGAAATCACGACTTGAACGGTCATGTTTACGCCAGGATCCGCGATGCCGCAACTCGTTCCGCATTGCGGAAAGCCTCGTGAGGGCCCACACCCTCAGGCCGGGGACCGGGGATCCTGGGAGAGGGCAGCGATCGCCCGGGGCGGCGGATGGGGCGCGATACGATCCACCGGTTCCTCCCGACCCCAAGGAGCTGCGGCGATGCGTGCCGTCGTGATCTACGAGAGCCTCACCGGCAACACCGCGAAGGCGGCTGAGTTCATCGGCCAGCGCCTCGTCGAGGAGGGCGTGAGCGCCACCGTCTTCCCCACCACCCAGGTGAACTTCCAGGCCGTGGCCGACGCCGATCTCGTGATCGTCGGCAGCTGGACCGACGGGCTCTTCTTCTTCGCTCAGAAGCCGGCCAAGGCCGGGCGCCTCTCGCTGCTGCCGCTGCTCAACGGCAAGAAGTGCGCGGTGTTCTGCACCTTCGCCCTCGATCCCGGCAAGACCCTCGACAAGCTCACCGACCTGATGTCGGAGCGGGGCGCCGACGTGATCGGCGGCATGACGATCCGTCGCAACCAGCTAGAGGACGGGGCGCGGGACTTCGTCGACCGGGTCCTCGGCGTCGTCGCCGCCTGACACGGGCGACGCCGGGCTCCCTTCAGGGGCCCGCCCCCGGGCCGAGCGCCCGGACACGATCGGGAGGGCGACCACGATCGCCAGGAGCACCACGGCCCTGATCGTCGAGGTCGAGAGCTCGTTGCCGTGGCCGCCCGGGCTCACGAGCACGAGCCACGCCGCGACCACCGCCACGAGGACCCATGGCCTCGGACGTCGGGCCGTGAACGCCGCCAGGGCCAGCACCGCGAAGCCGAGGTGGTGGGTCCACGAGATCGGGCTGACCAGCGCGCCGGCACAGCCGACGATGGCCGTGGCGGCCAGCAGGTCGTCGCGACGGGCGGCCAGCACTCCGCGCCACAGGCCGACCACGAGCACCGCAGCCGCCGCGGCGAGCCACAGGCCGGTGCGCAGGTGGCCCGGCTCGACGAGGCGGGAGATCACGCCGAGCAGCGAGTTGTTGGCGTTGTCGTCGACCCGGCCGATGCGGTCGGAGTTGAAGATCAGCTCGGTCCAGTAGAGCCGGGAGTCGCTCGGGGCGAGCAGCCAGCCGAGCGCGGTGGCGGCCACCGCGGCCAGGACCGCCCGACCGGCGGCGGCGCGGCGGCCGGCCAGCAGCAGCCACACGATGAACAGGCCGGGCACCAGCTTCACCGCCGTGGCCACCCCGATGGCGATGCCGCTCCACCGCGAGCGGCGCCCGACGAGGGCCACGTCACCCACGACCAGCAGCCACAGCACGATGTTGACCTGGCCCTGGCGCAACGTGAGCCACACGGGGATCGTCACCACCGAGGCGGCGAACGCCCACAGGCACCACGTGACCCGACGCTCCCGCTCGACCCCGGCGATCTCGGCGGTGAACCAGGTCGCGGCGGCGAGGGCGACCAGGCTCACCGCGGTCCAGAGGATCTCCCGGCACTCGGCCGACATCGGCTCGAACAGGGCGAAGAAGATCGGCCCGATCGGCGGATAGGTGGCGCCGAGGTGGTGGACGCCGTCGCGGTAGTCGTAGAGCGAGCCGCCCTCGAGCCAACCGCGGGCCGAGCCCACGTAGATCTGCAGGTCGAGCAGGCCGCTCGGTGGCCCGATCCTCCAGCCCTGCCAGATGCCGACACCGGCGGCGACGACGGCTGCGAGCGCCGCCAGGCGACGGCCGCGCAACCCGACGAGCCAGCCCACGCCGCCGGCGGCGAGGACGAGCGCGGCCGGCGTGGTCCACGGGTTGAAGAGCTCGAAGAGCCACTCGGGCACGCCGGGACGCTAGCCGTCGGTGTCACTCCCGGGCAGCCAGCCCCTCGGCGGCGCGGAGCTCGTCGAACTCGCCGAGCAGCCGGGTGCGGAGGGCCGCCTTCTCGTCGGCCTGTGCCCACGAGGCGTCGAGGGCGTCGAGAGCCAGCTGCTCCATCGTCTCGAGGTCGTAGTCGAAGGCCTCGGCGACGGCGACGTACTCGTCGGCGAGGTCCCACAGCATCATCCCGGGGTCGTCGCTGTTGAGGGTGATGTGCACCCCGCGGCTGCGCTGCTGTTCGAAGGGGTGCTCGCCCACGGCGTCGATGACGTGGGCGATCACGAGGTTCGAGGTCGGGCACGCGGTGACCGGGATGCCGCTGTCGACGACGCGGGCGGTGAGCTCGGGATCGTCGAGGAGGCGGAAGCCGTGGTCGATGCGCTCCACACCGAGCACTTCCACCGCGATCCGGATGTTGTCCGCCGGCCCGTCCTCGCCCGCGTGCAGGGTGCGGTGCAGCCCGGCCTTCTCGGCGGCGGCGAAGGCCGCGGCGAAGGCGGCGTGGTCGATGCCCCGCTCCACCGAGTCGCCGCCGATGCCGAGCAGCAGCTCCCGGTCGCAGCCCGCGGCGAAGGCCACCATCTCCTCGGCGTGGGCCGGGCCGGAGGGCTTGTCGAAGTCGAGGATCATCCGACAGGTGATGTCGAGGTCGGCGTTGGCGTCGCGCACGCCGGCCGACAGGCCCTCCCAGATCGTGTCGATCGGGACGCCGAGCTTCAGGGCGAAGCCGGGGGAGAAGAACATCTCCCGGTACCGCACGCCGGCGGCGACGCCGTCCTCACACGCCTCGTAGGCGATGCGGTGGAAGTCGTCGGCGGTGACCAGGCTCCGGCACACGACCTCGTAGATGCCGAGGAACTGGTTCAGATCGGTGAAGCGGAACAGCTCGGCCGGATCGTCGACCGGCAGGGCCACCCCGTTCTTCGCCGCCAGCTCGGCGATCGTGGCGGCCCGGGCGGCGCCCTCGACGTGGCAGTGCAGCTCGATCTTGGGCAGGCGGCGGAGGTGATCGGCGGTGGCGGCGGTCATGCCCGGGAGTCTGACAAGTCCTGCATTTCGTCGGGGTGAAAATCGCGTCGGGTTGAACCCGCATCTGCGTGACGTCGCATCCGAGCGAGATCGCGTGCAGGGAACGACGACGTCCCCGGCCGGAGCCGGGGACGTCGGTGCTGCGCGGAGTGTGCCGGATCAGGCCGGCGACGTCTTCAGGTCCGGGTTCTCGGCGTAGATCTCCTCGACGACCGACAGGTCGAAGAGCGTCTCGGCGTCGATCTTCAGGTCGACCAGCGCAAGCGCGTCGATCACCTGGGTCTGGAGCGCCGTGGACATCGTGCAGATGCCGTTCACCGCCGTCTCGGGCGTGAGGACGAGGGTGTTCTGGTCCTTCGACTGGAGGAGCTCCTTGGCCGGGTCGAGGCCGCCGTCCTTGCCGTAGTTGCTGATGACCAGGTCGACCGGGAGCTGCGGATCGGCGACGGCGCCGCGCCAGCCCTTGATGTCGCCGAGCAGGGCGGCCTTGACGGCGGCCCGGTTCTTCTCGAGGAACGAGCGCTTCACGATCTGGTTCTGGCCGGTGATCGGGAAGCCGTAGTCGGCGAGGAGGAAGACCTCCGGCTCGACGCCCTGGATGCGCAGGGTGTTCGGCTCGTTGGTGAAGTACGAGAACCAGCCGTCGACCTCGCCGTTGATGAGCGGCTGCGGGTCGAACTGGACGGGCACCTTGGTGATGTCGGCGTCGACGAGGTCGTTGGCCTTCAGGAAGGCGTTCCAGATGACCTCGTTGGTGGCCTGCACGCCGATCTTCTTGCCGATCATGGCCTGCGGGTTCGGGATCGGGTCGGCCTTGGTGCTGCAGATGGCGAACGGGTTCTTCTGGTACACGGCGCCGACGATGACGAGGTCGGCGCCCTTCAGGATCGCGGCGGCGGTGACGTTGGGGTCGGAGACGCCGATGATCGCCTTGCCGGACTCCACCACGGCGTCCTGGGTGACGTTCGGGCCGCCGGCCATGAGCTCGACCTTGTCGAACCCTTCGTAGTAGCCGTTGGTGTCGGCGACGTACTGGCCCGCGAACTCGGCGTTCTTGATCCACATGAACTGGTAGCTGAGGGTGCCGAGCCCACCGCTGCCGCCGGAGTCACCGCCGGAGGAGGCGTCGGAGTCGCTGTCGCTGCCACAGGCACCGAGCAGCGTGCCGGCGCCACCACCGAGCAGGGCGAGACCAGTGGCGCCCAGGGCGCCACGGGTGAGGAAGGATCGGCGGTCGAGCGGCACGTGCGCCTCCGGGTCGAGGGCCGTCGCGACGGGTTCGCGGCGGCGAGCGCACCGACGTTAGGACGCGAGCCGGCCTGCTGTCAGAAAGTGCTCACCTTTCGTTCAGCACAGCGTCATCTTGTCGCGGAACCGACCTGCCGGACGCCTCAGGGAGCAGGGTGGAGCAGCTCCCACAGGAGGGTCGGCGACAGGGGCGTGGCGGTCACCCGGTCGGCGACCTCGGGCAGTGCGGCGGCGACGGCGTTCACCACACAGGCGAACGAACCGTTGGTGCCGCCCTCGCCCATCCCCTTCATGCCGCCGGGGGTGAACGGGGAGGGGGTCTCGGTCAGCACGACCTCGATGTCGGGCACGCTGGCCGAGACCGGGAGGAGGTAGTCGAGCAGGGTCGTCGACCGGGGCTGGGCATCGTCGTCGACGACGATCTCCTCGAGCAGCGCGGCCCCGAGGCCCTGGGCCACGCCGCCGTGCACCTGACCCTCCACGATCGTGGGGTTCACGACCGTCCCGCAGTCGAGCACGACGCCGTAGTGCTCGACCTCGGCGATCCCGGTGTCAGGGTCGACGGCGGCCCGGCACACGTGCGTGCCGTAGGAGAACGTGTACTGCTTCGGGTCGTAGGCGAAGCGGGACTCGAGCCCCGGCATCTCCTCGCCCTCCGGAAGGGCCCAGCCCTGCCAGGCCCGACGGGCGACGTCGGCGATGGTCACCGACACGTTCGTGCCGGCGACGGTCGCCCGGCGCTCGGCCAGCACGATGTCGGCGGGGGCGGCCTCGAGCAGCTCCGCCGCGATCTTGCGGATCCGGTCGGCGAGGGCCGAGGTGGCCTCGACCACGGCCCCGCCGCCGACGGCGATGGAGCGCGATGCCGCGGTGCCGTAGGCCGAGTACGGGCTGCGGTCGGTGTCGGAGTGCACGAGCTCGATGTCGCCGGGCTCGATCCCGAGGCGGTCGGCGGCGAGCTGCACGAAGGTGGTGGCGTGGCCCTGGCCCTGCGGGCTGGTGCCGACGAACAGGCGGACGGTGCCGTCGGGCTCCATGCGGGCGATGGCGGACTCCCACGAGCCGACGTCGAGGCCGACGTGGGGGTTGCCCTGGCTCGGCCCGACACCGGCCATGTGCACGTAGCTGGCGTAGCCGACGCCGCGGCGGCGGCCGTCGTCCGGCGGCTCGGGCCACGACGTGGCGATCTCGGCGGCCCGGTCCAGGGCGGCGCCGTAGTCGCCGTTGTCGTAGGTGATCGGCACGCAGCGTGTCGCGTAGGGCTGCTGGTCGGGCCGGATCATGTTGGCCCGGCGCACGGCGACCGGGTCGAGGCCGAGGTGGCCGGCGACGAGATCGACCGTGCGTTCGCAGATGAACACCGCCTGGGTCTGGCCGAAGCCGCGGTAGGCGCCGGTGGGGGTGGTGTTGGTGGCGACGACGGTGGCCTCGGTGCGCACGGCGTCCCAGGTGTAGGACTCGGGCAGCATGCCGGCAAGGGTGAAGAGCGGCCCGCCCCCGAAGTGCGAGAGGTAGCCACCGGCGTTGCGCACCGCGCGCGTCCGCAGTCCCCGGAGGCGCCCGTCGCGGTCGAAGGCCACGTCGACGTCGACGGTCTCGCCCCGGGCCTGGTGGGTGGCCACCAGCGTCTCGTAGCGGTCCTCGATCCACTTCACCGGGCGACCGAGGTGGAGGGCGGCGAGGCAGACCATGATCTCGTCCTCGTAGAGGTGGTCCTTCAACCCGAACCCGCCGCCGACGTCGGGGGCGACGACGCGGATGCGGTGCTGCGGGAGGCCGGTGATGGCGGCGATGCCGTCGCGCACGGCGTGGGGCGCCTGGCTCGAGGTCCAGACCGTGAGGCGGCCCTCGTCGTCCGGGGCGGCGATGATGCCCCTCGGCTCCATGGGGGTGCCCATCACCCGCCCGATGTCGAGGCGGAACGAGAGCGTCTCCTCGGCCGCGGCGAACACGGCGTCGGTGTGCTCGGCGGTGTCGCCGACGTCGAAGCGGCACATCACGTTGTCGTCGCGCCCGTCGTAGAGGAGGGGCGCGCCCGGCTCGAGCGCGGCGCGGGTGTCGACCACCGACGGCAGCTCGTCGACCTCGACCATGATGCGGTCGACCGCGTCCTCGGCCCGGTAGCGGTCGTCGGCGACGACGATGCCCACCGGCTCGCCCACGAAGCGCACGCGCTCGCCGACGACGGGGCGGTCGTGCTGGAACTCGCCGGGCATGTGCCAGACCACGGGCAACCGGCCCTGGGAGAGGGCCGTGAGCTCGACCGGGCCAAGCACCGCGTGGACGGGGACGTCGAGCTCGGACGTGTCGACGCCGTGCAGCACGCCGTGGGCCACCGGGGACCGGACGATGGCCGCGTGGAGCAGGCCGGGCAGCTCGATGTCGTCGGTGAAGCGCCCCCGGCCGGTGAGCAGGCGGGGGTCCTCGAAGCGAGGGAGGCGTTGGCCGACCCAGGTCACGGCGCGACCTCCGGGCTCGGGGCGGACGCGTCGATGCTCGACCAGGCGTCGAGGATCGCGGCCCGGATGTTCACGTAGCCGGTGCAGCGGCACAGATGGCCGCCGAGGACCTCGTCGACGGCCTCGTCGACGCTCACGCCGTGCTCGGTCGCGGCGACGAGGGACATGACGATGCCGGGGGTGCAGAAGCCGCACTGGAGGCCGTGGTTGGTGCGCAGGGCCTCCTGGACCGCGTGGAGCGCACCGGCGGGGGCGACGCCCTCGATGGTGGCGACGTCGGAGCCGTCGGCCTGCACCGCCAGCATCAGGCACGACCGCACCGCTCGGCCGTCGAGCACCACGGTGCAGGCTCCGCACGCGCCCTGCTCGCACGCCACGTGGGTGCCGGTGAGGCCGGCGCCGTGGCGGAGGGCGTCGGACAGCAGGGTGCGCCCCTCGACGGCGAGCGTTCGTTCGTCGCCGTCGATGCGGAGGGTGACGGTGCGGGTGGGGTCGGAGATGTCGGTCACGGCGTGCAGCTCTGGTTCGGGAGGGGAACGGGTCAGTCGGCGAGGCGGGGCAGGAGGCGGCGCACGAGGGTGGCGGCGAGCGCGGCGCGGTGGCGGCCGGAGGCATGGCCGTCGTCGGTGGGGGTGATCTCGGCGAGGAGGGCGTCGGTGCAGTCGTCCAGGGCGGCGCCGTCGAGCGGGCGGTCGAGCAGTGCCCCCTCGGCGCCCGTGGCGCGCACGGGTCGGTCGGCCAGCCCGCTGAACGCCAGCCGGGCCCGACGCACCGCGCCGCCCTCGACGGTGAGCGCGGCGAACAGCCCGGCCAGGGCGAAGTCGCCCGGTCGGCGGGCCACCTCGTCCCATCCGGTGGGCCCGGCGGGGATCGGGAAGCGCACCTCGGTGACGAGCTCGTCGGCCCGGCGGGTGGTGCTGAAGGAGCCGTCGAAGAAGGCGGCCGCCCCGAGCCGTCGCTCGCCGGCGGTCGACCGCAGCACGATCTCGCCCTCGAGGCCGGCCAGGACCGCGGGCAGCTCCGAGGAGGGGTCGGCGTGGGCCACCGAGCCGCCGATCGTGGTGCGGTTGCGGATCTGGGAGTGGCCGATGCAGGCGACGGCCTCGGTGAGGCCGGGCAGCGCCCGTGCCACCCCGGCGTCTTCGAGCAGCTCGGTGGCCGTGGCCATCGCCCCGACCACGACGGCATCGGCCGTCACCGTGATGGCGCGCAGGCCGGGCACCCTCCGCGGATCGACCACGACCTCGGGCCGGGCGAGACGCAGGTTCATGAGGGGGAGGAGGCTCTGCCCCCCGGCGATCACCGCGGCCTCGTCACCGTGCTCTGCCAGCGCGGCGAGGACCTCGTCGATCGTCGGGGGGTCGAGGTAGGTGAACGGTGCGGGCTTCACGCGGGCTCCGCGGCGGCGCCGGCCACGACGCCGGACTCCAACCACTCATCGATGCCGTTGAGGGCCTCGGCCTTGGTGTTGGGGCACGCGCCGCTCGACGAGATGGAGGTCGCGGCGATCCGAGCCATCTGGAGGTCGGTGAGGCCGAACGCCTCCCGGCACAGCTCGTACTCCTCCAACAGGCCGGGCCCGAAGAGCAGTGGGTCGTCGGCGTTGATGGAGACCTTCACCCCCGCGTCGAGCAGTTGGGGGAGCGGGTGGTCCTCCAGGGACGGGACCACCGAGAGCAGCACGTTGGAGGTGGGGCACACGTCGAGGCAGACGCCCTTGTCGGCGAGCCGCTCGGGCAGTCCGGGCTCTTCGACCGAGCGCACGCCGTGCTGGATGCGGTCGGCGCCGAGCAGGTCGAGGGCCTCCACCACGCTCTGAGGCCCGTCGAGCTCACCGGCATGGGGGGTCGAGAGCAGGCCTGCGTCGCGGGCGATGTCGAACGCCTCGACGAAGCGTCCGGGCGCCCCGAGCAGCTCGTCGTTGGCGAGCCCGAACGAGACGACCCCCTTCCCGGCGTGGCGCTCGGCGATGTGGGCCTGGGCGACGGCGTCGGCGGGGTCGACGGTGCGGTCGGCCGAGATCATCCAGCCGATCTCGACGCCCGTGCGGGCCGTCGCCGCACGGGAGGCCTCGAGGATCAGCTCGATCAGCTCCTCCGGCGGGCCGAGCCGATCGCGGTGGTGGGGAAGGTAGATGGCCGGCTCGATGTAGACCGCGCCGGCGGCCACGGCGTCGTCGGCGGTCTCGTCGACCAGGCGGACCATGTCGGCCGGGCGGCGCAGCACGTCACAGGCCGCCACGTACATCGCGGCGAACACCGAGAAGCTCCCGAAGCCGCTGACGACGGGCACCTCCATGCCGTGCTCCTCGGCCAGCTCGGCCAGGGTCGAGGGCCGCATCCCGCCTTCGAGGTGGATGTGGAGGTGGGCCTTCGGGAGGGTCTTGAGGTCGTTCACGGGCGCGCCTCTCAGGGGTGGGGGGACTCCGTCACGGGACCGGCGGGGCCTGGCCGGCAGCGGTGGTCGATCAGACCGGGGAGCCGGTGCCACGACCGGGTGCGTACCGGGCCAGGACCACGTTCTCGATGCTCGAGATGATGCCGTAGAGCACCACGGAGGCGAAGGTGATGATCGCGACGCACGACCACAGCTGGTCGATCTCGAACATGCTCATCGACTGCAGCATCAGGTAGCCGAGGCCGTTGCCGGTGGCGAGCCACTCGGCGAGCAGGGCGCCGATGATCGCCAGCGGGGCGGCGATGCGCATCGAGGCGAACAGGGCAGGGAAGGCCGCCGGGAACTGCACCTTGGTGAGCGCCATCCGAGGGGTGCCGCCGTAGGCCGTGACCAGGTCGATCGTGTGCGTGGGCACCGACTTGAGGGCCTGGGTGACGTTCACGAGGGCCGGGAAGAAGGTGACGATGCCGGAGATCACGGCCACGGCCAGGAGCCCCCGCCCGAACACGAGGGCGATCAGCGGGGTCATGGCGACGAGCGGCACCGAGCGCAGGGCCATGGCGACGGGCATGAACGTGGCTTCCACGCCCCGCCGGAGCACGAAGACCATCGACACGGCGAGGGCGGCGAGGACGCCGGTGACGAGCCCGATCCCGGCGTCGATGAAGGTCACCTTCGTGGCCTCGAAGAGCACGTCGCGGTTCTGGGCGGCCTCGGGGTCGGTGAACATGTAGGCCCACACGTCGCCCGGGCCGCGGGAGATGAACGGGCTGAAGTCGAGCAGCTCGAGGATGAGCTGCCAGGCCACGAGGGCGACCACGATGGCGATGGTGGCGCTCAGCATGAACTTCAGGAAGCGGACCAGCACCCGCAGCGCCAACTGGCCGGCCGTGGGCTGCTCGATGGCGACCGGGCGACCGGTGGTGGGGTCGGCGTTCGGGACCGGGGCGGAGGCGGGCTCGACGACGGTCACTTGGTGTTCCTCGGGGCCCAGGGGGTGCAGAGTCTGGCGACCAGGGCGGTGAGCCCGTAGGCGATGCCGGCGAGTGCGGTCGCGGTGAGGGCGATGGCCCACGTGCGCTCGATCTGCAGCGCCTGCTGGGAGTTGATCATCGACACGCCGAGGCCGGAGTCGCTGCCCATGTACTCGCCGATGATGGCGCCGAGCACGGCGGCGGGGGCGGCGATGCGCAGGGCGGCGAAGAGGCTCGGGAGGCTGGCCTTGATCCGCACCCGGTGCATCTGGGTGAGCGAGCTGCCGCCGTAGGCACGGACCACGTCGAGTGAGGTGCGGTCGGCGGAGCGGAGCCCGACGATCATGCCGATCAGGGTGGTGAAGTACACCGAGAGGGCCGCCAGGATGATCTTGGGGGTCGTGCCGTCGAACCGGATCTGCAGGAGCGGGCCGATGGCGATGATGGGCAGGCAGTAGATGGCCACCGCCAGCTTCAGCAGGCCCTTCTCGATGAGGGGGATCTGCACGAACACCAGCGCCATGACGATCGCGAGGCAGTTGCCCCAGAGCCAGCCCCAGAAGGCGGCGCTGGCCGTCGTGGTGAGGTTGTCCCAGTAGAACTCGAGCCCGTCCTTCTGGATCTGGGACACGATCGCCGTGGGTGCCGGGATCGACGCGTTCGGGTCGTTCAGGAAGATGGTGCAGATCAGCTGCCATGCGACGAGCAGGCCGATCATCCCGAGGGCGCCGGGAAGCCACCGGGGCTTCTCCCTGGGCTGCGTGCTCCCGGTGATGTAGGCGACCGTGTCGCGGTCGCTGGTGTCGTCGACGACGACTTCGACCTCGTCGACGTGCTCGACCTCGACGAGGTCGCCGGCGGCGTTCGGGTCGGTCACGTGTCGTCCCCGCTGAGAGGTGCGCCGCCGCTGAAGAGCAGATCGGAGAGGTGGTCGCAGATCTCGTGGAACTCGGGCGTCCGCATCATGTCGGGGGTGCGGGGACGGGGGAGGTCGACGGTGACGACCTCCTGGATCTTGCCGGGGCGGGGGGTCATCACCGCCACGGTGTCGGCGAGGAACACGGCCTCGGAGATGGAGTGGGTGACCAGCAGGGTCGTGGTCGCCCGCTCCTGCCAGATGCGCTGCAGCTCGAGGTTGAGCCGCTGGCGGGTCATCTCGTCGAGGGCGCCGAAGGGCTCGTCGAGCAGCAGGATCTTGGGCTCGACGACGAGCGAACGGGCGATGGCGACACGCTGGCGCATGCCACCCGAGAGCTGGGACGGGCGGGCCTTCTCGAAGCCCTCGAGGCCCACCAGCTTGATGAGGTCGGAGATGGTCTGCTGGGAGACCGAGACGCCGGACACCTCCAGCGGCAGCTTGATGTTCGCCATCACGCTGCGCCACGGGAGGAGGGCGGAGTCCTGGAACGCGATGCCCAGGTGGTTCTGCTTCCGGGCGACCTGAGGAGGCTCGCCGTGGACCATGGCCTCACCGGCGGTGGGCTGCTCCAGGTCGGCGAGGATGCGCAGGATCGTGGACTTGCCGCATCCCGAGGGCCCCAGCAGGGCCACGAAGGCACCTGCCGGGGCCCCGAAGGACACGTTGTCGAGAGCGGTCATGGTCGACCGCCCGATCTTGAACTGCTTGGTGAGCCCGCGCAGAGCGATCCCGTCGTCCGTCGCCGGCGGGGGTGACGCTGCGGTGGTGGTGTCGGTGTCGCTCAGCACGGTCTCCATGGTTAGGGCTCCACGACCTCGGGGGTCGCCTTGAGCTCGGGGTTCTCCTCGTACACCTCGGCGAGGAGCGACATGTCGAAGAGCTGCTCGGCGGTGATCGTCGTGCCGCCGAGTGCCAGCGTCGCGATGGTCTTCTCCTCGAGCTCCGGGGTGATCGTCATGATGCCATTTGCCAGCGTGTCGGGCTGGACGATCAGCTTGTTCTGGGCCACCGACTCGAGCGTCTGCTCGGGGATGTCGAGGCCGAGGTCCTTGCCGTAGATCTCCACGGCGTAGGTGGCGCCGCGGACGGGGTCCTTGATCGAGTCGTGCCAGCCCATGATGTCGGCCTTGAGCACGGCCTTGAGGGCATCGCGGTTCTTCTCGATGTTCTCCTCGGTGGCCATGTAGGTCTGCGAGGGGAGCGGGTAGTTGAAGTCGGCCAGCAGGAAGTTGACCGTCTCCACGCCCTGCACCTTGAGCAGGTTGGGCTCGTTGGTGACGAAGGAGAACCAGGTGTCGACCTCGCCGGCCACGAGGGGCTGCGGATCGAACTGCACCGGGACGATCTCGATCTGGGACTCGTCGAGGTTGTTGGCCTTGACGAACGACTTCCAGACCGGCTCGTTGACGGCCTGGAGGCCGAAGGACTTGCCGTACATGTCGGTGGGCTTGGTGACCGGGTTCGAGGCCAGCGACATCACGCAGAAGGGGTTCTTCTGGAACAGCACGGCGATGACCTTGAGCGGTGCGCCCTTCAGGATCGCCGGGGCGGTGATGTCCGGGGAGCCGATGCCGAGGAGGGCCTTGCCCGACGTCACGACGGCGTCCTGCTGGACGGTGGGGCCACCGGCCATGAAGTTCACCTTCGAGAAGCCGCCATCGGCGTAGTACCCGGCCTGGTCGGCGATGTACTGACCGGCGAACTCGACGTTCTTGATCCAGGAGAACTGGTAGTCCAGCGTGCCCAGATCCGCGGCACCGCTGGCTGACGTGGTGTCCGAGGACGACGACGAGCCGCTGTCGGAGCCGCACGCTGCCAGGAACGTGCTTCCGCCGGCGGCGATCGCGGCCATGCCGGCACCGGCAGTGAGGGAGCGGCCGAGGAAGGCCCGCCTGTTGAGCGCTTGGGACACGCGATCCTCCGTGTGGGTGGATTCCGTTCAACGATTTGTTGAACTGGCTGGCAACTTACGGAGTGAGGATTTCCGGGTTGTCAGTCCGAGGTGAACAGAACGCACCCGGTTCCTGACAGCAAACTGACCCTTGGTCCACCACGGTTGTCCGACAGGTTGCAGGTGCCTCAGCGGGCGGCGTTCTTCACGAAGTCCTCGACGCCGTGGCCCTCGTCGAGAGGGGTCCCGCCGTAGTACCCGCCCCGGATGTGACGCCTCACACCGAGGGGTGCGTCCTCGGTGGCGCGAGCTGCCGAGTGCCACAGGTGGGCGTCGTGGAAGATGATGTCGCCGCGCTCGGCGTAGACCGCGATCTCGCCGGGGATGGGCTCGAAGCCGAGCGGCTGGGCCTCGGGCCCGACCTTGTGGCTCCCGGGCACGACCCGCAGGAACCCGTTGGCCGGCGACGTGCCGTCGATGTGGATGGTGAACGCCGTGGACGGCCACGTCTCGAGGTGGGGGCCCGACTGCCAGTCCGAGTGCCAGCCGATCCGGGAGTAGTAGGTCTCCTTGCCGGGACGGGCGTCCTGGTAGACGACGCCGAAGCGCTCGTAGTCGAGCAACCAGGCGTGATCGCCGATCAGTCGGTGCATCACCTCGACGAGCGGTCCGGTACGAGCGGCGTGATCGGCCAGCTCGGAGACCTGGGTGATGTGGCACACGTAGTGGGCGAACGGCTGGCCCCCGACCGACGCTTCGGGGTCGTCGAGGATCACCGTCCCGCACTTCTCGGGGAGCTCACCGGCCACGAGCGCCGCCTGGCGCTGCTCCATCTCCGCCTCCAGTGCCACCAGGTCGTCCTCGGTGTAGGCGCCCCTGAGGATGGAGAACCCCCAGGCCTCGTGGAACGCCACCAGTCGGTCGATCTCGTCGACCCCGAACACCCCGGGGAGGTACCAGCCGAGCGCGCCCGGAGCGGGTGCTGCGAGGGTGGCGGGAGCGGTCGGGGCAGCGGGGGTCTCGGGCGCAGCGGTCATGGGTCGACCGTAGGAGGTGCCGGGCGCTGCAGGAAGGTGCTCGGGGCCGGTTTCACGGCCTCGAAACATCCTGTTGTCTGACTTGTCGCAGTCGGCCGCCAAGGTGGTCCGATGAGCTCCGCGTCGACCCCTTCCCTGCCCCCGATCGACAACGAGACGTCGGCGCTGCGGAACGCCTGGCACGCCGTCGCGACGGTCGAGGAGGTGGGCGACGGGCCCTTCCAGGTCTGGCTGCTCGGTGAGCCCTGGGCGCTGGTGCGTCTCGACGGGGAGATGAGGGCGTTCGTCGACCGCTGCCCGCACCGGTTGGCACCGCTGACGGTGGGCCGACACTGCGACGGTGAGCTCCAGTGCGGCTACCACGGCTGGACCTTCGCCGCCGACGGCCGGTGCACCTCCATGCCGCCGATCGGCGCCGCCGAGCACCTGCCCAAGCGGGCCGACCTCACCCCTGCGTGGGGCGTCGCCGAGGCCTACGGGTTCGTCTGGCTGGCGCCGGAGGAGGCCCTCGCCCCCCTCCCCGCCTTCCCGGAGTGGGGGGAGGACGGCTACGACTGCATCCCGACCACGTTCATGCGCACGGCCGTGAGCGCGGGCCAGCTCGTCGACAACTTCCTCGACGCCTCGCACTTCCCCTACGTGCACGAGGGGACCTTCGGCGACCCGAAGGCGGCCGAGGTCCACGACGACGGCATCGTGCGTGAGGGCTGGGAGGTCCGCACCGTCTTCTCCACCTGGTACCGCAACTACGACGACCCGCTGGTGGCCACCGGCGAGCACGAGGCCGTGCAGCCCCAGGTGCTCACGAAGCAGGGCAACGCCGGGCTCACCGTCTACCTGAGGCTGTACATGCCGGTCACCGGGAAGACCATGGCGATCCTGTTCTGCTGCAGCCCCGAGAGGAACGGCTCGACGCACATCTTCAAGCTGGTGGCCCGCAACGACTCGCACGGTTCCGAGGAGATGATCGCCAAGACGGTCGTCGACGAGGACCTCATCCTCATCGAGGACCTGCGGGTGCTCGAGGCCTACACCGCGATGGTGCTGCACCTCGACCTGAGGGTCGAGGTCCACACCAAGGCCGACCGGCTGAGCGTCGCCTGGCGGCGGCTCATGGCCGACATGGTGGGCCTGGCCGGCGAGCAGGCCGCCACCGAGCTGCCCGAGGTCGGCGTCGCCGACCCCGCCGTCACCGCCTGAAGGGGACGTGAGGCAGGCTCAGCCGACGAGCATCGAGGGGACGAGCTCGCCGGTGGTGCCGTCGACCAGCCCGACGTCGGTGACGTGAGGGCCACCCAGGCAGGCCAGCGACGACACGAGGCACTGCAGGAGCGGCTGGGTCATGGCGCCGGGGAGCAGGCCGATGTCGAGGGCGGCCTGCTGGGTGCGGCGCTGGGCCTCGGCGACCTCGGCGGCGGGGAGCGGCGAGAGGATCCCGGCGATGGGGAGCTCGATCATTTCGACGACCTGGCCGCCGGTGGCCACGGCCACGCCACCACCCGTGGCGATCACCGCGTTGGCGGCCACGGCCATGTCGACGGGGTCCACCCCGAACACGATGAGGTTGTGGGTGTCGTGGGAGACGGTGGTGGCCACCGCCCCGGTCCAGTCGCCCCATCCGGCGAGCACCGCGCCGACGGGGGTGGCGGGGGCCCGGCCGTGGCGGTGGATCGCGAGCTGGAGGATGTGGCCCGGCGGGATGGTGGCGACCTCCGCGGTGACGTCGATGGTGGTCTCGCCCCACTCGGTGACCGGCACGCCGACGATGGTGCGGATGCGGTGGGTGCCGTCGGCGACCCCGGGCAGGCGCAGCACCATGTCGTCGGCTGACACTGGGCCGATCCGCATGGTGTCGAGCGGTGGGGTGCAGGGGCCCTCGACGACCGGGACCAGCATCTCGCCGCCGCTGGCGACGCGGCGCCCGTCGGTGAAGACGTCGTCGACGACGATGCGCTCGAGGTCGGAGAGCACGACGAGGTCGGCCCGGCGCCCGGCCCCGACGACACCGAGGTCGTTGCGCTGCAGGCGGTAGGCGGCGTGCAGGGTGGCCAGGCGGATCGCCCGGACCGGCGCCATCCCGGCGGCGATGAGCCGCTTCAGCAGGTGGTCGATGCCGCCGTCGGTGAGCAGGGTGAGGGCGAAGAGGTCGTCGGTGGCGGCGACCATGTTGATGGGCAGTTCGGGCAGGGTGTCGAGCTCGGCGACGATCAGCGGGATCAGGAAGTCGAGCATCCCGCGGAACTCGACGGTCATGCCCGAGCGCAGCTTCTCCATGACGTCGCCGTCGGTGAAGATCTCGTGGTCGCTCTCGATGCCGGCGCACAGGTAGGCCTGCAGCTCGGGGCCGGTGAGCCCGGCGGCGTGGCCGCTCACCAGCTTGCCGCTGGCGATGCCGGCGGCCACGACGTCGACCATGCGACGGTCGCGGGTGAGGACGCCCATCATGTCCATGACCTCGGCGAGGCCACCGACCTCGGGCCACGAGAGCATCGTCTCGACCTCGGGACCGTGCAGGTCGGCGCCCGAGAGCTCGAGACCCGGGATGGGAGGCACGCACGACGGCGCCTGGACGATGAAGCGGATCGGAAGGCCCTTGGCGGCGTCGACGACGTAGCGGACGCCGTCGACCCCGGCCACGTTGGCCAGCTCGTGGGGGTCGCAGAAGATCGTGGTGGTGCCGCGCGGGCACACGGCCTCGGCGTAGCCGCCGGGGGTGAGCATGGCGCTCTCGGTGTGCACGTGGAGGTCGAGGAAGCCAGGGGCGAGGAAGCGGCCGGTGATGTCGAAGGCCTCGAGCGCGTCGGCGCGTGCCCCGGGGGCGTGGACGCTGGCGATGAGCGGCCCGACCACGCCGACGTCGGCGGGGCGCAGCTCGCCGGTCGAGACGTCGACGACGGTGCCCCCGGTGAACAACAGGTCGAACGGGGCGAGGCCCTGGGCGGCGGCCATGGCACGGGAACGGACTTCGGGGTCGACGGGGTCGTTCACGTCGGAGGCCTTTCGGTGGGGAGCGAGGGAAGGGTGGTCAGGCGACCATGGCGGCGAGGAGGCGCCGCATCTCGACGGTGATGCGGTCGGCCCGGGTGTGGGCCTGGGCCGGGAGGTCGAGGGGGAGGCTGGTGGTCGGGAGCCGCTCGAGCATCCAGACGTCCTCCTTCAGCACGCCGTACTCGTAGTCGTGTGCCGCGATCGCCGCGGGATCGTCGGGGCCGGTGACGTCGTTGCGGAGCAGGGCGCAGAACACCCGGCTGTGGTCGGCGTCGACCGGACTGGCCCAGAACAAGATGGTGTTCTCCACCCCGGTGAGCGGGAGCTCGAGGCGCAGGCGCCCGGCGAACGGGACCGTGAACGTGTACTCCATGGTGCGGGGCTGGAGGAGGGGCCGCTCGCCGCTGGCGACCCCCGGGTCCTCCTTGTTCTCGACGACGTGGTCGTAGCGGACCTTCAGGGACACGTCGTCGTGCTCGACCTCGTAGTCGCCGACGAAGGAGTCCTCACCCGCACCGAACGTGCCGGCGTGGATGAACGGGAAGTGGGTGAAGTCGAGGAAGTTGTCGAGCAGTTGCGCGCCCCCGCCCGTGACGGTGACCACGGGGAGCCACACGGGGACGATCCCGGGTGCGTCCCACTCGGGCACGGCGAGCAGAGGCGGCTCGACCTCACCGGGCTCCAGGCACACGAGCACCATGCCGTAGGCCTCCCGTACGAGCGGCGCCGCGAGGTGGGCCTTCGGGGGCACGGTCGCTCCGGCCCCGAGGGCCGGGATGAACCGGCAGCCGCCGTCGGCCCCGAAGCGCCACCCGTGGTACGGGCACTGGAGGTGGCCGTCGACCACCTTGCCCTCGCTGAGCGGTGCGTTGCGGTGGGGGCACATGTCGGGCAGCACGGCCAGCCCGTCGGCGAGGCGGGCGATGACGAGGCGCTGGCCGCAGACCACGACCTGGGTCGGCTCGTCGGTGACCTCGGCGGCGAGGGCGACCGGGTGCCACTGGCGCAGCAGCGCCGGATGGTCGTTGGCGATCGAACGGCCGGTGGCGGGCGGGTCGGTGAGGTCGGTCATCAGGTCAGGGCTCCGAGGGCGCGTCGGCCAGGGCGATGTCGGACGGGCGGATGGGCGTGCGTGCCAGCGCCAGGCCGGTGGCGGCCCGCACGGCGGCGACGACGGCCGGGGTGGACGAGATGGTGGGCGGTTCGCCGACCCCCTTGGCCCCGAACGGGGCACCCGGCTCGGGCTGCTCGACGAGCTCGCCCACCCGGAGGTCGGGGAGATCGAGGGCCGTGGGGATCAGGTAGTCGGTGAACGAGGCGTTCCGGACCGCACCATCGGTGACGAGGATCTCCTCCATCAGGGCCAGGCCGACGCCCTGCGCCGCGCCACCCTCGAGCTGGCCGAGCAGCTGGAGGGGGTTGAGGACCTTCCCGACGTCCTGGGAGGTGACGAGGTCGACCAGGCGGCACAGCCCGAGCTCGGGGTCGACGTCGACCACGGCTCGGTGGGCGACGAAGGCGAACGAGAGATGGGCGTTGCCCTGGCCATCGCTGTCGAGGGGGAACGTGGGCTGGTGGTGGTACTCGACGGTCTCCTCCACGACCTCGTCGCCCAGGGCATGGGCGACCGGGAGGTCGATGGTGCCGTCGGCCGAGACGATCCGGTCACCGGCGACCGAGAGGGTGTCGGGGGCGACGCCGTGGATGCCGGCGACGATGGCGAGCATGCGCTCGCGGACCGCCTCGGCCGCCGCCTTCACCGCGCCGCCCGACATCCAGGTCTGGCGGCTGGCCGAGGTGGAGCCGGCCGAGCCGATGGTGGTGTCCGCGGGGGCGAGCACGACCTCGTCGACCCCCAGCACCTCACGGGTGAACTGCTGGGCGATGGTGACGAAGCCCTGGCCGACCTCGGCGCACGCGCAGGTCACCGTGGCCACACCACGGTCGAGCCTCACGCGGGCGGTGGAGAAGTCGTCGAAGCCCTCGGAGAAGGCGATGTTCTTGAAGCCCACGGCGAAGCCGGAGCCGCGGCGGACGTTCTCGGCATCGGCGGTGCGGCCGGCGCCTCCCGGGAGCGCCATGGGCTGCCCGTCGAGCTCGGGGGAGACGACGTGGGGCACCGCCGCCACCGCCCGGATGACCTCGGCGACGGGGGCGGTTCCGGTGATGATCTGTCCCGTGGGGAGGGTGTCGCCGGTCTTCAGGGCGTTCTTCAGGCGCAGCTCGACAGGGTCCATGCCGAGGGCCTCGGCCAGCTTGTCCATCTGGGCCTCGTGGGCGAAGCAGGTCTGCACCGCCCCGAAGCCCCGCATCGCTCCGCACGGCGGGTTGTTGGTGCGCATCGCCCAGCCGTCGATGTAGGCGTTGGGCGTGGCGTACGGGCCGACCGCGAAGCAGGCGGCGTTGCCGATGACCGCGGGCGACGACGACGCGTAGGCGCCACCGTCGAACACCAGGCGGGCTTCGACGTTGACGAGGGTGCCGTCGGCGGTGGCGTGGTGGCGATACCACATGCGCGCCGGGTGCCTGTGGACGTGGCCGAAGAAGGACTCGGCCCGGTCGTAGACCATCTTCACCGGACGGCCGGTGTGCAGCGCCAGCAGGGCGAGATGGACCTGGAGGCTGACGTCCTCGCGTGCGCCGAACGCTCCGCCGACGCCTGCGAGCTGGAGCCGGACCTTCTCCGGGGGCAGGTCGGCGCTGGCCGCGACCTGGGCCTGGTCGACGTGCAACCACTGGGTGGCGACGTAGAGCTCGACCCCGCCGTCGTCGGTGGGCACGGCCATGCCGGCCTCGGTGCCGAGCGGGGCCTGGTCCTGCATGCCGACGTCGTAGGTGCCTTCGACGACCACGTCGCCGGTGACCGACGGGTCGCCGTGGCGGATCACGAGGTGGCGCACGACGTTGCCGTCGGGGTGGATGGCCGGCGCCTCGATGGCGGCCTCGGCGTCGACGAGGGGCGCGGTGACCTCATAGGTGACGACGATGGCGTCGGCCGCGCGGCGGGCGGTCTCGGGATGGTCGGCGGCCACACAGGCGATGGCCTCGCCCTGGTAGCGCACGACCTCGGAGGCGAACACCGGCTGGTCGTGGATCTCCAGGCCGAAGGTGGGGCGACCGGGGACGTCGGAGGCGGTGAGGACGGCCTCGACGCCGGGGATGCGCAGGGCCGGGCCGATGTCGACGGACGTGATGCGGGCCGACGGGTGCGGCGAGCGCAGGGTGTGGCCCCAGAGCATGCCCTCGGCCCACAGGTCGGAGGAGTAGGCGAAGCGGCCCTGGACCTTGGGGACACCGTCGGGCCGGGCGGCGGACTCGCCGATGCGGGCGCCGCGGGTGCCGGTGTCGGCCGCGGTGTCGGTGGGGGTGAGCGTCGTGTCGGTCATCAGACGACCTCCGCCCCGGAGCGGCGGCGCACGGCGACCCGCACGGCCTCGATCACCCGGCCGTAGCCCGTGCACCGGCAGAGGTTGCCGGAGATGGCCTCCCGCACCTCCAGCTCGGTGGGTGCGGCGTCGCGGCGCAGGAGGTCGTCGACGGCCATCACCAGGCCGGGGGTGCAGAAGCCGCACTGCACGGCGCCGGCGTCGACGAAGGCCTGCTGCACGTCGGAGAGCACGCCGTCGGCGGCGAGCGACTCGACGGTGGTGACCTCGGTGCCGACTGCCGAGGCGGCGAGAACGAGGCACGAGCAGACCAGGCTGTCGTCGACGAGCACCGAGCAGGAGCCGCATTCGCCCTGTTCACAGGCGTTCTTGGCGCCGGGGAGGCCCAGGCGCTCGCGCAGCACGTAGAGCAGGCTCTCGCCGAGCCAGGCACCAGCCACGTGGTGCTCGGTGCCGTTCACGGTGAGGTCGTAGGTCTCGGGGGCGGTCATGCGGCGAACATCCTCGTGACGGCCCGGCGGGCGAGGACGCCCACGCAGTGGCGGCGGTAGTCGGCGGTGGCCCGGTGGTCGTCGATCGGGCGGGCGGCAGCGGCGACGAGGCGCCCGAACTCGGCGGCGTCGTCGGGGTCGATGCGCCCGGCGCCCCAGTCGATGCGGGTGACGACCCACGCCTCGGCCTCGGGCGCTCGCAGCGGCACCGGTCCGACCGAGCCGAGCCCCACGCCGACGGTGCGGGCCTCGAGGTCGGCGACGGCTGCGAGCCCGGCCACCGAGATCACCATCGCGTTGCGGGGGCCGACCTTCAGGTACTCCTGCGGGCCCTTGGCCACAGGAATGCTCACCGACGCGATGAGCTCGGTGGCGTCCCGGGCGGTGCGCTTGGGGCCCACGCAGTACTCGCTGATCGGGAGGCGGCGGCTGCCGGTGATGCTGACCAGCTCGACCACCGCGTCGAGGGCGGCGAGGACGGGCAGCGTGTCGCCGGCGGGGGAGCCGGTGCCGAGGTTCCCGCCGACCGTGCCCGCGTTGCGGATCTGGGGCGACCCCACCGTGCGGGCCGCCTGCGCCAGGGCGGGGGCCAGCTCGGCGACGGCCGGATCGGTGAGCTCGGTGTAGGTCACGCCGGCGCCGAGGACGAGTCGGTCGCCCTCGGTGCGCCAGCCCCGGAGCTCGGGCACCCGGGCCAGGGAGAGGACCGCCTCGGGGCGGCGATGGCCGAAGTTGACCTCGACCATGAAGTCGGTGCCACCGGCGAGGACGTGGGCCTCGGGGTGGTCCGCCAGCTGGGCGCAGGCCCGGTCGAGCGAGTCGGGGAGCAGGACGGTCACGGCGCCGATTGTCGCAGAGCGATTCAACAAATTGTTGAGAATCGGCCCGTTCGGCCGGTCATTTCACGCCGACGTAACCGACCTGTGCCCGACGCCTCCCACGCCTCCCCAAAGGTGGCTCACCTGGTTCGGCCGGCTGGATCTGGTGAGCCAGCTTTCCGGGGTCGGGTGAAAGGTGGCTCACGTGCTTCGGCCGGCTGGATCTGGTGAGCCAGCTTTCCGGGGTCAGGAGGGGGTGAGGGCCTCGCGGGCGTGGGCGGCGATCTGGTGGGGATCGAAGCCGACCGGGTCGCCGCTCTCGACCAGCACCCGGCCGGCCACGGCCACCAGGTGGACCTGGCTTCCGAGCCCGGTGAGCACGAGCCCGGCGACGGGGTCGTGCACGCCGACGCGGTCGACGGCGGTCATGTCCCACCCGGCGAGGTCGGCCGCGGCGCCCACCTCGAGGCGTCCGATCTCGGGGCGTCCCAGGCAGTCGGCCGAGCCGCGGGTGGCCGCACCCAGCAGCTCGCGTGCGGACGGCCAGCGCATCGGGTCGGGGTCGGTGGAGCGGTGGGCCAGCGCGGCGAGGCGCAGATCGCCGAGGAGGTTGGCGCCGTCGTTGCTGCTCGAGCCGGTCGTGCCGAAGCCGACGGTGAGGCCGGCGTCGAACATCGCTCGCAGGGGGGCGAGCCCCCAGCCCATGCGGAGGTCGGGGGCCACGAGGTGGGCGACGGACACCCCGGCGGCGGCCATCTCTGGCAGCTCGGCGACGGGTACGTCGCACACATGGGCCAGCCAGGTCTGGGGGCCGGCCCAGCCGTGCTCGACCAGGAACTCCCACGGGCTCGTGCCGTAGAGCGCCCGGCAGGCGTCGGTGTCGACGACCTCGTAGAGGTGGGTGTGCAGCCGGACCTCGGGGTGGTCCGCGGCCAGGGCGGCGAGCTCGTCGAACAGCTCCGGCTGGTCGGCGTGGACCCCGCACGGCGCCAGAGCCACGCGGGTCATGGCGAACGGCGCCGGGTCGTGGTGGGCCTCGATGAGCTCGGCGCAGTGGCGGACCACCTCGTCGACGTCCTGGAGGACGGAGGGCTCCGGCCCGAGGGTGAGGGTGCCCCGGGCGGCCGTGAGTCGCACCCTGAGCCCCTCGGCCGCAGCGATGGTGGCCTCGACGTAGGGGAGGGTGGCCCCGGCAGGGTGGAAGTAGTGCTGGTCGGCGACGGTGGTCTGCCCACCGAGCAGCGACTCGGTGAGCACGGCCGTGGCGACGGCGCCGACCGCGTCGGGACCGAACGCTCCGGCCGCGAACTTGGCCCGCACCCGGGCGCCCAGCCCCGCCAGCCAGGGCAGGATCTCGATGCGCTCGAGCTCGGGGACGGCGCGGAAGGCCCCCTGGTAGAGGTGCTGGTGGGCATTGACCAGCCCCGGCAAGACCACGAGGCCACGGCCGTCGACCAGGTGGTCGCCCGCCTCGGGCGCCAGCCCTTCGGCCACGCCCGGGCCGAGCGCGGTGATCACGCCGTCGACGGCGACGAGGTCGCAGTCGAGGTGCTCGGTGCCGACTTCATCGAAGGTCGCGAGGTGGTCGACGTGGCGGATGATGAGCCGACTCATGACCGGGCTCCTGGGGTGGGTGCCGTCACGTGTCGGCGAGGACCGCTCGGCGGCGCTCGAACAGCTCCTCCGCCGCGGCCTGGGCGGTGGCCATGACCTCGGCCTCGTCGATGCGCAGCACCGAGCCGCCTCCGACGACGTGGTGGCCATCGACCCAGACGTCGTCGACGTCGGCGCCCGAGGCGGAGAAGACCAGATGGGCGGGGACGTTGAAGTCGTCGCCGTGCAGCAGGGGCGTCATGTGCGGTCGGCGCAGGTCGACGGTGACGATGTCGGCCCGCTTGCCCGGCTCGAGGCTCCCGGTGACGGACTCGAGGGCGAGGGTGCGGGCTCCACCGATGGTCGCCATCTCGAGGATGTCCCACGGGTCGCCGACGGTGGGGTCGAGGGTGGTGACCTTCTGCAGGAGCGACGCGAACTTCATCTCCTGCATGATGTCGACGTTGTTGTTCTCCTTCTCCCCGTCGCTGCCGAGGCCGACGTCGAGCCCGGCCCGCAGGAAGTCGCCGATCCGGGCGGGGCCGGAGGAGAGCTTCATGTTCGAGCACGGGCAGTGGGCGACGGCCGTGCCCGTCTGGCGCATGAGCTCGATCTCGCGGTCGTCGAGCCAGACGCAGTGGGCCACGACGGTGCGCTCGGACAGGATGCCCCGGTTGTAGAACTCCTCGATCGGGCGGCGACCGAAGCGCTTCAGCGACTCCTGCACCTCCCAGATCGACTCCGACGAGTGGGTGTGCAGACCGGTGTCGAACTCCTCGGCCATCGCCATGGCGTCGCGGAAGCACTGCGGCGAGCAGTAGAGGAGGTGCTCGAGCCCCACCCACGTGCGCACCCGGCCCTCCGACGCCGTGCGGTGGCTCTCGAGCAGGCGACGGTTGGTCTCGAGGGTCTCGAAGTAGTCGTAGCCCTCCTCGTCGGCGACGTAGGGCACGAGGGTGGCCCGTATGCCGAGCAGGTCGGCGACCTCCGCCGAGCCCTCCATGAAGCGCCACATGTCCATCACCGACGTGGTGCCGCCCCGGAGCGCCTCGGTGTAGCAGAGCAGCGACGCCGCCTTCGCGATCTCCGGGGTCATCGCCTTGTGGGCGGGGTCGACGTAGGCCTCGAGCCAGTCCCACAGCGACATCGACTCGGCGGTGCCGCGCAGCAGGCCCGAGTGGAGGTGGCAGTTGTGCAGCCCAGGGATCACCGCGTGGCCGGTGGCGTCGACGATCTCCGCGCCCTCCGAGCGGGGATCGGCGTCGAGGACCTCGACGGGGCCGACGGCGAGGATGGTGTCGCCCTCGACGAGGACCGAGCCCGGATCGAAGGAGACCTTCGGCCCGGACATGGGGAGGACGATGCCGTTGCGGATGAGGGTGCGGATGGCCATGGGCGGAGGCTTCAACAAACTGTTGAAGCGGTCAACGACCCCGGGGCACACGTCACCCGGATTTCACACAGCGGAGGGCGACCGGGCCTCGACCGGAGAGCTCCGGGTGGCAGCGGCGGCGTCGGGCGGGGCTCAGTCGGCCTTGTGGGCGTCGGACTCGTGCGGGGTCACCAGCGCGGCCTTGGTCGACCAGGGGAAGTCGATCCACTGGTCGGTGTGGCGCCACACGTACTCGCAGTCGATCACCGAGATCGGCTTCTGGTAGAGCACCGCCGAGCGGACCTCGCCCACCTGGGGGGTGACGTAGTCGCGCACGAGGGCCAGGGTGTGGCCGGTGTCGGCGACGTCGTCGGCGATCAGCACCTTCGCGGTCTCGAGGTCGACGAGGGTGAGCGGCGGCGGCAGGATCACCGGGAACTCGAGGCGCTCGCCCATCCCCGTGTAGTACTCGACGTTCATGACGTGCAGGTTCTTCACCCCGAGTGCGTAGGCGAGGCTGCCCGCGATGAGGAGCCCACCCCGGGCGATCGAGAGGATCAGGTCGGGCTGGTAGGCGTCGTCGGAGACCATGTCGGCCAGGGCCTTGGACGCCTCGCCGTACAGGGGCCAGGTGAGAACTTCGAGCTCGCTCATCGCCGCCGAAGCTACACAATGCCTGCGCAGCTGCTGAGGGTCGGGCTCGTGCTCGGCTGCAGTGGGTCGAACGGCCTAGTGGTGAAGGCCCAAGAGTAGGCCGAATGGACTACTCAGACGTCCGAAACGGGCTATGCTGCATACGTAGAGAGGTAGTCCAGACACGCAGAGTGAGGAATCATCCTGTGGACGAGCGTGGTGCAGCAGAGCAGAGAACCAGTGGGGACGACGGTCAAGGACGGTGACCCGATGCAGGTTTTCGCAGTGGCATGCAGCGAAGCGGCGGGACAGAAGGCGGGAGTGGTCCTCTACGCCCCGACCCTCGAACAGGCCTTCGAGGCCACCGAGGAGGTGCTCCGGGAACAGGTCGTCGCCACCGGCGATCCCGCTCTGGCCTCGGCCTTCGGGGAGGCACTCGTCGATCTGCGTCATGAGGGGCCCCAGGACTACGGCTGGTGGGACGACGTCGACGGGTACGAGGTCTGGTACGGGCCGGTCACCGCGGCCGCGGCCGAAGGCGTGGAGGCTGGTGAGCTCGCGCTTCTCGCGTCGGTCACGGCCCGGGTCCCGGAGCTAGTCCCCGGTCACTGCCCGGTAGACCGCGACCAGGACCCGGCGCGCCTCGTCGCCGAGGCGCGGGTCGGCGTCGATGGCGGCGGGGACGGTGGTGACCGGACGTGCCTCGAGCGGCAGATAGCCGAGCAGACGCGAGAGCGCTCCGGGCTTCGCGCCCAGTGCCGCCTCGATGGCCCACACCTTCGGGCGGGTCGGCTCGGTGTCGCCGTTCACCCACATCGTCACGGCGGAGGCCGTGTAGGCGCGGGCGCCGTCACCGAGCTCTAGGCGGGCGACCTCGGCGCCCAGCCAGGCCCGGCTGCGGCCGAGGTCCTCGAGCCGTTGCCTGATCGCCCGGCCGAACGCCTGCCGCTGCTCGCTGCTCGCGTCCATCGCACCCCCGGTCTCCCGGTCGCCGGCCACGGCCCGCCGTCCGTGCCCCCAGGGGCTTGGTTAGCACACAACCCCCGGTGGATGTCCGGTGAACCGACCCCTGCTCAGACGGTGCCGTCGAGGTCGGCGATCACGGCGGCGGCGGTCCTTCGGCCGGAGAACAGCGCCCCCTGGATCGAGGCGGTGTCGCGGTGGTCGCCGCACACGTAACGGCCCTCACCGAGGGTGACGGTCTGGCGCGGGTGCAGCGGCGGGCGCTGGTCGGGTTGGCCGTGGGGGATGACGTCGGTGCGCAGGAGGTCCCAGGCCTCCACCTCGGGGCCGAACCAGGTGGTGAGCTGGCGCCTGACGGCGGGCTCCAGCTCGGCGCCGAGGGCCTCGGGCCCGGGCACCGCGGCGACGATCGAGGCGCGCCCGGGCGGCGCGTACGAGGGCGCCACCTCACTCATGACGGCCAGGTTCCGCACCGGACCGCCGGCCTCGCCGTCGAGCACGAGGGTCGGTCCTCGCAGGGGTGGGCGGTCGGCACCGAACCAGAGCGCGGCCACGGGGCGCGAGCCCGGGTCGGTGACGGATCCGAGGAGGCGGGCCGCCGTGGGGCCGTCGGTGGCGACGACGACCGCGCGCGCCCGGAGCCGCTCGCCGCCGGCGGCGACGGTGGTTCCCTCGATGGCCTCGACCGGCGTGTTGAGGCGGAGGCAGCCGGTAGGGAGTGGTGCGGAGATGGCCTCGGGCAGCGCCGCCATGCCGGCGGCCGGCACCGCGCTGTCTCCGACGGCGAGCATGCGCAGGATCACGTCGAACCGCCGCGAGGAGACCTCGAGGTCGGGGTCGAGCTGGATGCCGGCGAACAGCGGGCGGAAGAAGCGCTCCACGATGCGGTCGCTGAACCCCAGGGATCGGAGCCGCTCGGCCGTGGAGGTCTCCGGCCGGCGGAGCAGGTCGGGCACGGTGCCGCGGCGTACCGAGACCACCGCCCGAAGGATCCGGAGCTTGTCGGCGAACGAGCCGATGGGTGAGAGGAGGGTGCCAGGGAGGTCGGCCGGTCGCCGCAGCGGGTCGCCGACGGTGTGGAACGAGCCCTCGAACCAGACGCGGGCGCCGGGCGTGAAGCGACGGAGGTCGAGGTCGTCGAGGTCGACCCACCGGGCGAGCTCGGGATAGCCGGTGAGCAGGATCTGGAACCCGCGGTCGAGGAGATACCCGTCGACGTGATCGGTTCGCACGCGGCCGCCGACACCGTCGGACGCCTCGACCACGGCGACGTCGTGCCCGGCGGCGGCGAGGGTTCGGGCGCAGGCCAGGCCGGCCAGCCCGGCCCCGACCACGATGACGTCGTGTTCCATGGCGGGGAGGCTACCGACGGCTTGTCGCGGCGCTCCGATCGTGGGGCCGTCGGACGGCGGCGGACCGCGGGCTGCCACGGTGGCGACCCGGGCCGGCCCTAGCATCGCCGCCATGCAGTCGGCACCCGCACGGGTCGGGACCCACCGTCGTGGCTGACGGCACCCACGACGCCAAGGGCCGCCGGGTCCTGGGGCGCTCCCGGGCCGCGGAGCCGAGCCAGGTCGTCGTCGACCCGTCGGCCGGCGCCGTCGGCCCCGGGCCCCGTCGCGCCCCAGGCCGGCCGCCCGCTCGCGCCCGCGGCCGCCCCGGCCGTGGTCCCGCCGGAGGCACGGCCGTGGAACCAGCCCCGCCCCGAGCGCCAGGTCCTCGGCTCGTCGTCCTCGGCGGCGCCCCGCCCGGTCACCGGCAGCGGCTCGGGGGCCCCGCCACCGCCACCCGCGAGTCGACCGGGCACGCCGGGAGGGCCGGGCGGGAAGAGCCCGTCGGTGCTGCGGCGGATCAAGGTCCGCCACGTCGTCGCCCTGCTCGTCCTCGCCGTCGTGGTGGTGCCCGTCGGCCTGTTCGCCTTCGGCTGGTGGCAGTACTCCCGCATCCCCAAGGTCGACGTCTCGGCCGTGCTCAGCCCCCGGGCCGGCCGCAAGGGCACCAACTACCTGATCGTCGGCACCGACTCCCGGGAGGGGATCTCCGCCAACGACCCGAACGCCGGTGCGTTCCTGGGCGAGACGGTGACCGGGGCGCGCACCGACACGATCATGGTGCTCCACACCGAGGGCTCGACCGCACAGCTGGTGTCGGTGCCCCGCGACCTCTGGGTCACCGATCCGGCCACCGGCGAGAAGGGCCGCATCAACTCCACGTTCTCGAGCGGGCCGGCCAACCTCATCACCGCGGTCGAGCAGCTCGGCATCCCGGTCGACCACTACCTGGAGATCAACTTCGTCTCGTTCTCGAAGCTCGTCGACGCGGTCGGGGGCATCACCATCGACTTCCCCCACCCCGCGAGGGACGAGAACTCCGGGCTCTACGTCGACAAGGCCGGCAAGAACCACCTGAACGGCTCGCAGGCCCTCGCCTACGTGCGCAGCCGCTACTACACCGAGCTCATCGACGGGACGTGGGTCACCGACCCCACCGCCGACATCGGGCGGACCGATGCGCCAGCGGGCGTTCCTCACCGCCCTGATGAAGGGGATCACGGGGGAGCGGAACCCGCTCGCCCTGGTGCGCATCCCCGGCGCCCTCGGCTCGGGCATGAAGATCGACACGACGCTCGGCTACCTCGACGCGCTGCGCCTGGCCTGGAAGCTGCAGGGCACCGAGCTCCAGCCCGTCGCCCTCCCTGTCACGCCGCGCACCACGAGCGGTGGCGCCGCGGTCCTCGACCTGAAGAGCGACGCCTCCACCGTGATCGGGCCCCTGGCCGCGTGAGCGCCTCCCGCACGCCGCTGTGGCTGTCGCACCACTGGCCCGACCAGTACGACCGGTGCGTGGTGGTGGGGCGCCGGCACGTGTGCCGCCGGTGCATCGTGATGTATCCCATCGCCTTCGTGGTGGCCGGGCTGGCGGTGGCCGGCTGGGCACTCCCGTCGCCCTGGTCGCAGCTCGCGCTCGTCGTGCTCCCGCTGCCGGCCCTCGTCGAGTTCGTCGGCGAGCACCGCCGGGCGTGGGCCTACTCGGGCACCCGGCAGTCGTGGCTGGGCGCGCTGCAGGGCCTCGGCATGGGCGTCGGCTTCGGCCGCTACCTCGAGACGCCGAGCGACCCGTGGTTCTGGGCGGTCGGCATCACCTACTCGCTCGTCGCCTTCCTGGCGGCGGTGACCGCTCCACGGGCACCGGCGGTCGACGAGCCGAGCTGACCCGGCGGGCTCAGGCGATGACGACCGCGGTGCCGTAGGCGACGATCTCGGAGAGGCCGTCACCCACGTCGGAGGAGTCGAAGCGGACGCCGATCACCGCGTTGCCACCGAGCTCCTGGGCATGGGCGACGAGTCGCTCCAGCGCGTGGCGCCGGCCTCCTCCACGACCTCGGTGAACTGGGGGACCTCGCCGGCCTTGAGTGATCGGAGCCCACCGCTGAACCCCTTGGCGAAGCCGACGCTGCGCACGATGAGGCCGAAGCACAGGCCGATCGTCTGCTGGACCGTCGTGCCCGGGATGTCGAAGGCAGTGGTGCAGGGCATGGGCAGCGGGGTGGCGCCGAGTCGGTCATGGTTCGCTCCTGGTCGCGGAGTGACGGATCGTAGGCGCAGGTGCGACGTCTCGACCGACCCGGCGCCCGCCGCGGGTGGCCCCGGTTACCGCTCGGTAGGCTCGACGGGTCGGACCCCAGGGTGGGGCCGCGGCCGGAGGTGCCCGCCATGACCACCGTCGAGTCGTCGAGTCGTCGCTCCGGCGACGCAGCCCGCCCATCGAGGTCCACGACCCCCGCACGGGCGAGCTCATCGGCTCGGTGCCCGACCAGGGTGCCGCCGAGGTCGCCGAGGCGGTGGCCGCCGCCCGCGAGGCCTACGCGCTGGGGCCGGCTGAGCTTCGCCGAGCGAGCCGAGCACCTGCTGGTGGTGCGCGACGTGCTGCTCGACCGCATCGACGAGGTCACCAGGGTGATCGTGTCCGAGACCGGCAAGCTCCCGGCGGAAGCCCTGGTCAACGAGGTCATGATCGTCGCCGAGACGATCGCCTACTACGCCCGCCACGGGGCCAAGGCGCTGCGTCCGGAGCGGGCCCGCACCGGCATGCTCGGCCACAAGCGGGCGTCGCGCACCTTCGAGCCGATGGGGGTCATCGGGGTCATCAGCCCGTGGAACTACCCGTTCACCCTGGCCATGACCCCGGTGGTCACCGCGCTGTTCGCGGGGAACGCCGCGGTGCTGAAGCCCTCCGAGGTCACCCCGCTCACCGGTCTGCTCATCGGCGACCTCTTCGCCACTGCGTTCGCCGGCACCCGCCACGAAGGCGTGGTGCAGGTCGTCACCGGTCGCGGCGCCACCGGGGAGGCCCTCGTCCGCTCCGGCGTCCAGAAGGTCTGCTTCACCGGCTCCGCCGCCACCGGCCGCCGGGTGATGGCCGCGGCCGCCGACACGCTGACCCCCGTGGTGCTCGAGCTCGGGGGCAAGGACCCGATGATCGTCTGTGCCGACGCCGACATCGACCGGGCCGCGTCGGCCGCGGTGTGGGGCGCCTTCCAGAACTCCGGCCAGACCTGCCAGAGCGTCGAGCGGGTCTACGTCGAGGCGCCGGTGTACGACGCCTTCGTCGAGCGGGTCGTCGCCCGTACGCGGGCCATCCGCCAGGGATCAGGGCCCGGCTCCGACATCGGGTCGATGACCTTCCCGCCCCAGCTCGACGTCGTCGAGCGCCACCTGGTCGACGCCATGGCCAAGGGGGCGACCGCGCTCACGGGTGGCCGGCGGGTGCCCGGCCGTGAGGGCCTCTGGTTCGAGCCGACCGTCCTGGTCGACGTCGACCACGACATGGCCATCATGCGCGACGAGACCTTCGGCCCGGTCCTGCCGATCATGCGGGTCGCCGACACCGAGGAGGCCGTGGCCCTGGCCAACGACTCCATGTTCGGCCTCAACTCGTCGGTCTGGACGGGCGACGCCGACAAGGGCCGCGCCGTGGCCCGACGCATCGAGGCCGGCAACGTCTGCATCAACGACGTCCTGGTGTCCTACGGCGTGGCCGACCTGCCCTTCGGCGGGGTGAAGGAGTCCGGCATCGGTCGGGTGCACGGGCTCCAGGCCCTGCGTGACTTCAGCGTCGCCAAGTCGGTCCTGGTCGACCGGGCCGGCCTGAGCCGTGAGCCGTGGTGGTACCCGATGCCGTCATGGCTCGATGCCGGCACCCGGGCGAGCCTGATCCTGCGCCACCGGCGCGGCGTCGGGGCCAAGCTCCGCGCCCTTCGCCGCAAGAGCTGACGCGCCACTCGGGCCGGACCCGGCTCGGCTGTGCTCCGGAGCGGTCGGTCAGTCGGTGACGGTGAGCAGCACGTGGTCGGGCTTGGCCGCAGCGGCCTCGAACACGTGGAAGGCGTTCTCCACCATGGGCACGAGGTCCTGGTGGTCGCGGAACACACCGCGGTCGAGGCGGCGCATCCGCTCGAGGGCGGAGGTGATGTCGTCGTGGTCGAGCCAGCCCTTGGTGCCCCAGCCGAAGCGCAGCCGCAAGCGCTCGACGATGCCGTCGGGGAGATGGCGCTCGGCCAGGGTGAGCAGCTCGCGACCGCGGGCCAGGCGGCGGGCCTCGGACATGTGCCAACCCAGCTGGGGGAGCCCCCGCCGGACCGAGTCGGGGCACTGCAGGGCGGGGGTGGCGATGAGGTACGGGGCCATCAGCACCCGGTACCACTCGACCAGGTGGGCGTCCTCGCACTCGCAGCGCCAGTGCTCGGGGTCGAGCGCCAGGAGCTCGACGTAGGACCGAAGCGCGGGGTCGGTGCTGTGCCAGATCTCGGTCGCCCGGTCCCGCACGGCGACGAGGCCGTCGTCGGAGCCGAGGAGTGCCTCGAAGTCGTGATGGAACTCGATCGGGTCGAGCATCCAGGCCCTGCCGATGTCGGTCATCGCAGCCCCTTGAATGGTCCGTTCACGGGTGTGCGGTAAATGTTCGCGGCGGGCGGCGGCGCGCGCGGATGGTGCGACATCGGGCACGTCGCTCAGGGGCGGCGGCGGAGCTCCTCCACCAGGGCTTCGACCACCGGGCGCAGCGGCGGTGTGGGGGCGGCTTCGATCGAATCCATCGTGCAGAAGGCGTCGGTGCCGAAGGCGCGGCCCTGCAGCGTGATGAGCACCGAGCACGACGGCCCGCCCTCGAAGCGCACGATCAGCTCGAGGATGCCGAGCTGGCGGTCGACGTAGCCGATGCCGCCGAGGCGGGCACCTGCCTCGATGAGCAGGGCGAAGGCCTCGGTGGGCGGTGCGCCGATGGCGATGGTGTCGCCGTCGGCGTCGGCCTCCACCGAGTCGACCTCCCAGGGCCGGGGAGCCCGTGGCGGCTCTGGTGTGGGGTCGGGAGGGGGCGGCGGTTCGGGCACCGTGTCGGTGCCCGCCTCGATCACGGCGCGGCGCACGACGGCGAAGGCGCCGGTGATCCGGGCGGTGCGGGCCGTGGCGTCGCCCGCGTCGGCGTCGGGGCCGACGACGTCGGGATGGGCGAGGCGGACCTGGGCCCGGTAGGCCTCACGCACCTCCTGCATCGGGGTGCCGGGCCGGAGCTGCAGGACCTCGAGCGCCTCGGCGAGGTCCACGAGTCAGGCGGCCGCGGGCGAGCGGAAGGCCACCGCCTGGGTGGACGACTGCCCGTTGGTGCCGGTGGCGATGAACAGGACCGTGTGCACCCCACCGTCACAGGCCACCGCCGGGATGGTGATCGGCTGCGGGGTGGAGGACGAACCGCCCGGTGCGCCGTCGAGGAACACGCTGAACACCCGCACCGGGGGCTGCTCCGCGGTCTCGAAGGTGACGGTGACAGGGATCGTGCCGCCGGAGCAGGCGGTCGCGCCGGGCTCGGCCACCAGCGAGCGGATCACGGGGGCGCCGTCGGCCGCCGGGCTGGTGGGAGGCACCTCGGTGACCGGCACCGTGGTCGAGGCGCCGCCACCGTCGGACCCCGGGACGGTGGTGGTGATGCTGAGCGACGACGGGAGGGTGACGTCGGTGACGCCGCCCTTGTCGTCGGCGCTGCACGCGCCGGTGACGCCCGTGAGGGCCGCCAACCCGAGCAGCCCCGCAGCGAGGCGGACCCGGTACCTCACGCGACGAGCGGCACGCGGGCCGAGGGGAGCCGGAGGAACTCGGCGAGCAGGGCCACGAACGCGCCCGGGTCGTCGGCACCGCAGAGCTCGCGGGCGGAGTGCATCGAGAGCTGGGCGACGCCGACGTCGACGGTGGTGATCCCCAGGCGGGCCGAGGTGACGGGCCCGATGGTGGAGCCGCAGGGCATGTCACCCCGGGTGACGAAGTGCTGGAGCGGGACGCCGGCGCGCTCGGCGGCGGTGGCCACCAGGGCCTCGCCGCCGGCGTCGGTGGCGTAGCGGACGTTGGCGTTGTGCTTCAGCACCGGGCCACCGTTGAGGGCGACGAGGTGGTCCGGCTCGTGGCGCCCCACGTAGTTGGGGTGGGTGGCGTGGGCACCGTCGGCCGAGAGGCACGCCGACGCGGCCAGCGCGGCGAACCAGGCGTCGCGGTCGAGCCCTGCGACCGTGGCGATGCGCTCGAGCACGGTGGGCAGCAACGAGCCCGCGGCGCCGGTGGCCGACTCGCTGCCGATCTCCTCGTGGTCGAAGAGGCAGACCACGGGCACCGGACCGCTCGTCACCGCCCGAGGCGTCCGCCTCGAGCAGCATGGCCAGTGCCGTCGTGGCTGCGTGGCACGAGAGCTGGTTGTCGATGCGCGGCGCGGCGAGCAGCGAGCGGTCGGTGCCGAGCAGCGCCGGCGGGGTGAGGTCGTGGGCCATGGCGTCCCAGCCGAGGACGTCGTCGGCGTCGGCCCCGACCTGCGCGGCCACGTAGCGGCGGAAGTCGCCGTCGGACGGGGTGCCGGTGCCCCAGATCGGGACCATGTGGGCCTGGGGGTCGAGCTTGAGGCCCTCGTTGACGCCCCGGTCGAGGTGGATGGCGAGCTGGGGCACCCGCAGGAGGGGCTCGTCGACCCGGAAGAGGCGCAGCTCGGGGGAGCCGTCGGCCCCCCGGACAGCGACCCGGCCCGACAGTCCGAGGTCGCGGTCGAGCCAGGAGTTGAGCAGCACCCCGCCGTACACCTCGACGCCGAGCTGGCGGAAGCCGACCGCACCGGTGTCGGGGCGGGGCCGCACCCGGAGGTTGGGGGAGTCCGTGTGGGCGCCGACCACCCGGAAGCCGTGGGCCGGCGATCGGCCGGCCTCGGTGGCCCAGGCCACGACGCTGCCGCCGCGCACCATGACGTGGCGGCCGGGGAGGGAGGGCCATGGTCCGGCCTCGTCGACCATCTCGAAGCCGCTCAGGGCCAGCCGACGGACCACCTCGGCGGCCGCGTGGAAGGGCGAGGGCGAGGCCGACACGAAGCGGCCGAGGTCGAGCGCGACCTCCTGTGCTGCGGTCGGTGCCACCCCTGCGGGTGGGCTCGCTGTCGGCGTCGTCTCCGGGGCCACGGCGACCGACCCTACCGGCGGTCCCGGGCCGGCCGCGATCCGGGCTCCGGAATGGCCGGAACGGGGCCCATCCGTGTAGTCTCGGCGACTCCACGGCGGGGCCAGCGTCGTCCCCGCGATCGTGGTCGGACCCCGGTGTGAAGCCGACCGGTTCGATCAGTTCTGTATTCGATCGGTCGTCCTCTGTGGGCGTCCGCTTCCCCCGTGTAGGAAGACGCATGTCGCAGCCTCGCCCCGCTGGCCCGCCCGCGCCCCAGGGCCTCTACGACCCTCGGTTCGAGCACGACGCCTGCGGCGTCAACTTCGTCGTGCACATGAAGGGCCTGCGGAGCCACGAGATCGTCCAGCACGGCATCGGCGCCCTCTGCAACCTCGACCACCGTGGCGCGGCCGGGGCCGAGCCCAACACCGGCGACGGTGCGGGCATCCTGCTGCAGGTCCCTGACCGCTTCTTCCGTGACGTCGTCGACTTCCCGCTGCCGCAGGAGGGCCACTACGCCACCGGCATCGCGTTCCTCCCGAACGACCCGGACAAGGCCGACGAGGCCGCCCTGGCGATCGAGAAGATCGCGGGCAGCGAGGGCCTGCGGGTCCTCGGCTGGCGCGACGTCCCCTACGACGACTCCATGATCGGCTCGATGGCCAAGGGCGTCGAGCCGCTGTTCCGCCAGCCCTTCCTCGCCGGCGACGGCCTGGCCGACGACTCCCTCGAGCGCCGGGCCTTCATCGTGCGCAAGCGCGTCGAGCACGAGCTCGGCAGCCTCGCCGACGGTGGCGTCTACTTCCCGTCGCTGTCGTGCCGCACGTTCGTCTACAAGGGCATGCTCACCACCGGTCAGCTGCCGCAGTTCTTCCTCGACCTCAACGACAGCCGGGTCGAGTCGGCCCTGGCGCTGGTGCACTCACGCTTCTCGACGAACACGTTCCCGTCGTGGCCGCTGGCCCACCCGTTCCGGTACGTCGCCCACAACGGCGAGATCAACACCGTCCAGGGCAACCGCAACTGGATGCAGGCCCGTGAGGCCCTGCTGCACTCGAACCTGCTGCCGGGCGAGCTCGACCGCATCTTCCCGATCTGCAGCCCCGACGCCTCCGACTCGGCCACCTTCGACGAGGTCCTCGAGCTGCTGCACATGGGTGGCTACGAGCTGCCCCACGCCGTGCTGATGATGATCCCCGAGGCCTGGGAGCACCAGCCCTCGATGCCGAAGGTCAAGCGCGACTTCTACCGCTACCACGCCTCGCTCATGGAGCCGTGGGACGGCCCCGCCTCGATCGCGTTCACCGACGGCACCGTGATCGGCGCCGTGCTCGACCGCAACGGTCTGCGCCCGTCGCGTTACTGGGTCACCGCCGACGACCTCGTGATCATGGCCTCCGAGGTCGGGGTCATCGACGTCGATCCGGCCAAGGTCGTGCAGAAGGGCCGCCTGCAGCCCGGTCGCATGTTCCTCGTCGACACCACCGAGGGCCGCATCATCGGCGACGAGGAGATCAAGCGCCGCCTCGCCGACAAGCACCCCTACGGCGAGTGGCTCACCGCTAACCAGGTCGCCCTCGACGCCCTTCCGTCACGGCCGCACACCCTGCGCCCGCACGAGTCGGTCGTGCGCCGTCAGCAGATGTTCGGGTACACCACCGAAGAGCTGAAGATCATCCTCGACCCCATGTCCCGCACCGGCGCCGAGCCGATCGGGTCGATGGGCACCGACACCCCGATCGCCGTGCTGTCGCAGCGGTCGCGGCTGCTGTTCGACTACTTCTCGCAGCTGTTCGCGCAGGTCACCAACCCGCCCCTCGACGCCATCCGCGAGGAGCTGGTCACCGCGCATCGGCGGCACCCTCGGCCCCGAGGGCAACCTGCTGAACCCGCAGCCCTCGTCGTGCCGCCAGATCTACGTGCCCCGCCCGGTCATCGACAACGACGAGCTGGGCAAGCTCGTGCACATCAACGACTACGACGGCATGAGCGACTTCCACACCGTCGTGATCCCGTGCCTCTACCCGGTCGCCGCCGGTGGGGAGGGCCTGCGCAAGGCCCTCGACCACGTGCGCCGCATGGCCACCGACGCCATCGACGCCGGGGCCAACATCCTCGTGCTCTCCGACCGGGACGCCACCGCCGAGATGGCCCCGATCCCGTCGCTGCTGTTCACCGGCGCCGTGCACCACCACCTGATCCGCGAGAAGACCCGCACCCAGGTCGGCCTCGTGGTCGAGACCGGTGAGGCCCGCGAGGTCCACCACATGTGCCTGCTGCTCGGCTTCGGCGCTGCGGCCATCAACCCGTACCTGGCGTTCGAGACCATCGAGGACCGCATCGCCGAGGGCGAGTCCCCGGTGAAGGACCCGACCAAGGCGGTCAACAACTACATCAAGGCCGCCAGCAAGGGCGTGCTGAAGGTGATGTCGAAGATGGGCATCTCCACCGTGGCCTCCTACACCGGCGCCCAGATCTTCGAGGCCATCGGCCTCTCGCAGGAGCTCGTCGACGAGTTCTTCACCGGTTCGGTGAGCCGCCTCGGTGGCGTCGGGCTCGACGAGCTCGCCGACGAGGTCGCCGCCCGCCATCGCCTGGCCTATCCGCCGAACCCCACCGAGCGCGCCCACCGCACCCTCGAGGTCGGCGGCGAGTACCAGTGGCGCCGCGAGGGTGAGTTCCACCTCTTCAACCCCGAGACCGTCTACAAGCTGCAGCACGCCACCCGCAGCGGCCGCTACGACGTGTTCAAGGAGTACACCGCCCGGGTCAACGACCAGTCGCGGCAGCTCGCCACGCTCCGCGGCCTGTTCGAGCTCAACGCGGGGGAGCGCCCGTCGGTGCCCCTCGACGAGGTCGAGCCGATCAGCGAGATCGTCAAGCGGTTCTCCACGGGTGCCATGTCGCTACGGCTCCATCTCCGCCGAGGCCCACGAGAACCTCGCCATCGCCATGAACCGGCTGGGCGCCAAGTCCAACACCGGTGAGGGCGGCGAGGACCCCGATCCGCTTCGAGGTCATGCCCAACGGCGACTCCAAGCGCTCGGCCATCAAGCAGGTCGCCTCCGGCCGCTTCGGCGTCACCAGCGAGTACCTGGTCAACGCCGACGACATCCAGATCAAGATGGCCCAGGGGGCCAAGCCCGGCGAGGGCGGCCAGCTCCCCGGCCACAAGGTGTACCCCTGGATCGCCAAGACCCGGCACTCCACCCCTGGCGTGGGCCTCATCTCGCCCCCGCCGCACCACGACATCTACTCCATCGAGGATCTCGCCCAGCTGATCCACGACCTGAAGAACGCCAACAACCAGGCGCGGGTCCACGTGAAGCTGGTCGCCGAGGTCGGCGTCGGCACGGTCGCCGCCGGCGTCTCCAAGGCCCACGCCGACGTCGTGTTGATCTCCGGCCACGACGGTGGCACCGGCGCCTCGCCGCTCACCTCGCTCAAGCACGCCGGCGCGCCGTGGGAGCTCGGCCTGGCCGAGACCCAGCAGACGCTGCTGCTCAACGGCCTGCGCGACCGCATCGTGGTGCAGGTCGACGGCCAGCTGAAGACCGGCCGCGACGTCGTCATCGCCGCCCTGCTCGGCGCCGAGGAGTTCGGCTTCGCCACCGCCCCGCTCGTCGTGTCGGGCTGCGTGATGATGCGGGTCTGCCACCTCGACACCTGCCCCGTCGGCGTGGCCACCCAGAACCCGGAGCTGCGCAAGCGCTTCACCGGCAAGCCCGAGTTCGTCGTGAACTTCTTCGAGTACATCGCCGAGGAGGTCCGCGAGCTGCTCGCCGAGCTGGGCTTCCGCACCCTCGACGAGGCCATCGGCCACGCCGAGCTCATCGACACCCGCACGGCGCTCGACCACTGGAAGGCCGCCGGGCCTCGACCTCAGCCCGATCCTGCACGTGCCGGAGCTGCGCCGAGGGCGCCAGCCGTCGCCGCATCACCGGCCAGGACCACGGCCTCGACAAGGCGCTCGACAACGAGCTCATCGCTCAGGCCGCGTCGGCCATCGAGACCGGCGACGCCCGTGCGCTTCCCGGCCACGATCCGCAACGTGAACCGCACCGTCGGCACGATGCTCGGGGCCGAGCTCACCCGCCGCCACGGCGGCGAGGGCCTGCCCGACGACACGATCGTCGTCGACTTCACCGGCTCCGCCGGCCAGAGCTTCGGGGCGTTCCTGCCCAAGGGCATCACCCTGCGCCTCGTCGGCGACGCCAACGACTACTGCGGCAAGGGCCTCTCGGGCGGGCGGGTCATCGTGCACCCGCCGGCCGACTCGCCCTTCGTGGCCGAGGAGAACATCATCGCCGGCAACGTCATCCTCTACGGCGCCACCGCCGGTGAGATGTACCTGCGCGGCGTCGTGGGCGAGCGCTTCTGCGTGCGCAACAGCGGCGCCACCGCGGTGGTCGAGGGCGTGGGCGACCACGCCTGCGAGTACATGACCGGCGGTCGTGTCCTCGTGCTCGGCCCCACCGGCCGCAACTTCGGGGCGGGCATGTCCGGCGGCATCGCCTTCGTGCACGACCCCGACGGCACGTTCCCGTCGCGGGTGAACGCCGAGATGGTCGACCTCGAGGCGCCCGACGACGACGACGCCGCCTGGCTGCGTGACCGGGTCGAGCGCCACCTGGCCGAGACCGGCTCGAACGTGGCCGGCCCGCCTGCTCGACGACTGGGCCCAGAGCGCCGGTTCGTTCGTGAAGGTCATGCCCCGCGACTACAAGCGGGTCCTCGTCGCCGAGCGCGAGGCGCTCGCCGAGGGCCGTGACCCCGTCGAGGCCGTCATGGCCGCGGCCCGGGTCTGAGGAGGAGACGACGTCATGGGTGACACCACCGGCTTCATGAAGCACGACCGGGAGCTGCCCTCCCGCCGGGAGGTCCCGGTCCGGCTCAAGGACTGGCGCGAGGTCTACGAGGACTTCCCGATCGCCAAGGTCCGTGACCAGGCCAGCCGCTGCATGGACTGCGGCATCCCGTTCTGCAACAACGGCTGCCCGCTCGGCAACCTCATCCCGGACTGGAACGACCTGGTCTACAAGGACCACTGGCGCGAGGCCATCGACCGGCTCCACGCCACCAACAACTTCCCGGAGTTCACCGGCCGCCTGTGCCCCGCCCCGTGCGAGGCCGCCTGCGTGCTCGGCATCAACGCCGACCCCGTCACCATCAAGCAGGTCGAGGTCGAGATCATCGACCGGGCCTGGTCCGAGGGCTGGGTCACCCCCGAGATCGCGGCCGAGCGCACCGGCAAGCGCGTGGCCGTCGTCGGCTCCGGCCCCGCCGGCCTCGCCGCCGCCCAGCAGCTCACCCGCGCCGGCCACGACGTGGTGGTGTTCGAGCGCGCCGACCGCCCCGGCGGCCTGCTGCGCTACGGCATCCCCGAGTTCAAGATGGAGAAGCGCCACCTCGACCGCCGCATCGAGCAGATGGAGGACGAGGGCACCGACTTCCGCTGCAACGTGAACGTGGGCGTCGACATCACCGCCGACCAGCTCCGCGAGGAGTTCGATGCCGTGGTGCTCGCCGGCGGGGCCACCGCCTGGCGCGACCTCCCCATCGAGGGCCGCCAGCACAAGGGCATCTACCAGGCGATGGAGTTCCTGCCCCTGGCCAACCGGGTGCAGGAGGGCGACCTCGACCACCACCCGATCGACGCCGACGGCAAGCGCGTCGTGATCATCGGCGGCGGCGACACCGGGGCCGACTGCCTCGGCACCTCGCATCGCCAGGGCGCCCTGTCGGTGCACCAGTTCGAGATCATGCCCCGCCCGTCGGACACCCGACCCGACGAGAACCCGTGGCCGACCTGGCCGCTCGTGTACCGCACGTCGTCGGCCCACGAGGAGGGCGGCGAGCGGGTCTACGCCGTCAACACCCTCGAGTTCCTGGGCGACGACGACGGCAACCTCCGGGGCCTGCGCGCCGTCGAGGTCCGCCAGGAGATGGTCGACGGCCGCCCGAGCTTCGTGCCCGTCGAGGGCTCCGAGTTCGAGCTCGAGTGCGAGCTGGTCTTCCTGGCCATGGGCTTCGTCGGCCCGGAGCAAGGGCGGCCTGCTCGAGCAGCTCGGTGTCGACCTCGACGCCCGGGGCAACGTGGCCCGCGACGACCGCTGGTCGACCAACGTCGACGGTGTGTTCGTGGCCGGCGACATGGGTCGCGGTCAGAGCCTCATCGTGTGGGCCATCGCCGAGGGCCGCTCGGCCGCCGCTGCGGTCGACCGTCACCTCATGGGCGACACCCTGCTGCCGTCACCGCTCACGCCGGACGCCGCCCCGCTGCGCTGAGCGCCTCCCGAGTGGGGAGGGTCAGCTCGACGAGTCGCTGATCGCGACCAGGATGACCCATCCCCAGAAGAGGACGTTGATCGCCAGGCCGACCCCACCACAGATCGCGCCGGCCAGAGCCATGCCGCGCCCGGTGAGCGTCCCGCCGGACCGATCGATCTTCCGCATCGAGATGATGCCGAAGACCAGGCCGAGGACCCCCAGGATGAGCCCGATGCCGCAGTACATCGGGATGGCCACGATGCCGCAGACGAGCGCGGCGATCGCCATGCCGTCGTTCTTCGGGGCCTGCGGGTAGGCGGTGCCGTACCCGTAGCCCGGCTGGGGCGGATATCCGGACGGTGCCGAGGGATACGCGGGTGCGGGCGGATACCCGGGGGCCGGGGGAGCCGGCGGTGCACCGGCGGGAGGCGGCGCACTGGCGCCGGGCGGGGGCGGCTGCCAGCCGGGGGGTGCGGGGGGTGGCACCGGTGCCCCCGGCGGGGGAGGAGGTGCACCCCAGCCCTGTCCCTGGTCACCCGTGTCGCTCATGTCGCCCTCCTCGGTCCGCCGTGGGCCCGAACCTAGCGGCCGGAGTCGGCCCTGACGTGGAAGCGCCCCGCCCGAGGGCGGGGCGCAACCGGTCGAGCGGTGACGCCGGGGTCAGGCGGCGACGGGCTGGCCGGTGAGCTTCTTGTAGGCGTAGGCCGTGGCGATCTGGGTGACGCCGACGGCGAGGCCGCAGGTGATGAGGTTGAGGACGAAGACGATGATGGCGAAGCCGAGCACCGTACCGAAGTTGTCCTTCACCAGGTTGAAGCTGCTCGTGATCGAGTCGACCGGTTGGGCCGACTTGTCGAGCACGAAGTAGCCGTAGAACAGCATGAAGATGGCCACCGCGACGGCACCGATGCAGCAGGCGATGAAGCCGACGAGGTAGAGCAGGCCGACCAGGATCGTGGCCACGATGAAGGGCCCGAGGTTGGCGGTCTCGAACAGCATGCCGACCTCAGGGGTCTCGCCGCGTGTGACGGCCAGCCCGACCCGGATGAGTCCGGCCTGGATGACCAGGCCGACGATCAGGCCGATGACCCAGACGATCGTGCCGACGGCGAGGCCGCCGACGCCGCCCCGGCCGAAGAGGACCTGGGACACGCCGGAGAACACGATCTGGATCACGAAGATGATCAGGACGATCACGATGATCTGCCCGATGTACTGGACGAACTTGCTCCAGCCGTAGGAGAGGGCGTCACCGATGTTGAACCCGTCGCCGCCGACACCGTAGGCGGCGACGCCACCGCCACCGCCGCCACCGCTCGGAGCCTGTTCCGGCGGGTACCACTTGCCGTCGGAGGCCTGCCACCAGCCCGGGCCCTGTGAGGTGTCGCTCATCGTGTCTCCTTCACGGAAGGGTCCGGTCGGCCGACGGCTGCGACGGCTCGGTGGACCTCGGCGAACGGTTCTCCCGCTCGTATCGGCGCAAACGTAGTCGCCGTGCAGGCGCAACTGCGGGACTTCTTCCCACGTGAGCGGGGGCACCTGCTCAAGTCCCCGGCTGAGACGCCGATCACTTGAAGCGACCAGTTGGGTCGACGGAGACCCGACACCACCCGACATCTGAGGGCCGGCCCCACCCACCGTGGCCGTTCCAGAGCACCCGAGGCTCTCTCCATGCTGCGAAACCTGAAGGTCGGAACGAAGCTCTTCGTGATCCTCCTGGCCCCGATGATCGTCATCGTGGCGCTGGTCGCCGTGGGCGTCCGCGATCGTCGTGCCAGCTCGTCCGATGCCGCCCGGGTCGAGGACCTCAGCTCCTTCGCGCTCGTGGGCGGCGACCTCATCAGCCAGCTCCAGGTCGAGCAGCTCCGTTCCGGTGTCTACAGCGCCAGTCGCGGCGCCACCGGCCGGGCCGAGCTCGACCAGCAGCGCACCCTCACCGACGCCGCCATCGCCCGCTACCAGGCCGCCATCACCAAGCTCGATCCCGGTCCGCGGACCGGATCGCTGGCTGCCAGCATCGACCTGGCCAAGAGCCGCCTCAACAGCATCCGCGGCGTGCGTGGCGCCGTCGACAGCAGCCTCAGCCAGCCCTACACGGTCACCGAGCTCTTCGGTGACGTCATCGGCTCGTTCGTGGGCGTGAACTCGTCGCTCACCGGTGAGGCCAACGATCCCGACCTCCTCCGAGGCCTCGACGCCATGTCCCGCGTCGACCAGCTCCGTGAGGCGCAGAACCAGCAGGCCACGCTCCTCGTCGCCGCCGCCCAGTCCGGCGGGTTCACCGACCGGGCCGGCGCGCTGTGCTTCGACGTCTCCAGTGACTGCGAGTCCTACGAGCGCGCCGTCGAGGCGACCCAGCGCTACGCCCGTGCGACCGAGAACCTGAGCCGAAGCGGGGCCACCCCGCAGCAGAAGCAGGCGATCACCAACGCCGACGGCGCCCTGGGCTACCAGGACATGGCCTCGGAGATCCTCCTCGGCGCCGAGAACGGCAACCAGCTCGGGGTGAGCGGCGCAGACGCCTTCGCCTCGGCCACCGCCGCACTGAACGGCCTGACCAAGGTCGACACCACCCTCACCCAGCAGGTCGTCGACGAGGCCCGCTCCCAGGAGCAGGCCGCCTCTCGCTCGGTGATGCTCTACCTGCTCGCCGGCGCCGGCGGCCTGGCCATCGCCTTCGGCATCGCCGTGGTGGTCGCCCGCTCGATCACCGGCCCGCTCTCCAGGCTCACCCGCGCGGCGGCCACGCTCTCGAACGAGCAGCTGCCCGCCCTCGTCCAGCAGCTCCGGAACCCGGAGGACGAGGAGGCCGAGGCCATCGCCGAGTCGCTCACCCCGATCGAGGTCGACTCCCATGACGAGATCGGCGACCTGGCGGCCGCGTTCAACTCGATCCAGGCCGTGACCGTCGACGTGGCCGAGGAGCAGGGCCGCCTGCTCCGCAAGGGCATCGGCGACATCTTCGTCAACCTGGCCCGACGCAACCAGAGCCTCCTCGACCGGCAGATCGAGTTCATCGACCACCTCGAGAGCAACGAGCGCGACCCCGACCAGCTCGACAACCTGTTCAAGCTCGACCACCTCGCCACCCGGATGCGGCGCAACGCCGAGTCGCTCCTCGTCATGGCCGGCGCCGATCCGCCCCGCCGCCGTGGTGCGCCGGTGCCCGTCTCCGACGTCGTCCGTGTCGCCATCGGTGAGGTCGAGGACTACCAGCGGGTGCACCTGCTCGCCCTCGACGACGCCACCGTCGCCGCCAACGTGGCCGCCGACCTGGCCCACCTGCTCTCCGAGCTCATGGAGAACGCCACCAACGCCTCGCCGCCGCACACCAGCGTCGAGATCCTCGGGGGCTACGACGCCCGCAACGGCTACGTCATCACCGTCGCCGACCGGGGGATCGGCATGAGCGAGGCCCAGCTCGCCGACGCCAACCACCACCTCGCCCACCCGCCGATGGTCGGCCTCGTCATCAGCCGCTCGCTCGGCCTCACCGTGGTCGGCCGCCTCGCCGCCCGCTACGGGTTGGCCGTGCGCCTCGAGCCCCGCGAGGACGGCGGCGTGGTCGCCACCGTCGAGCTGCCCTACGGCCTGGTGGAGTACCCGGGTGAGGACGCCGCTCCGGCCCCGTCGGCCCTCGAGGTCATGGCCTCGGTCGGAGGTCGCCCGACCCGCCCGCGCCGCACCGCCCGTCCGGTGCCCGCGTCCAGCGCCGCCCCGGCCGAGGCTCCGGCGCCGGTGGCCCCCTTGGTCGCCACGCCTGCCGGCCTGCCCCGACGCAGCGGCGCCGATCCGGCCCCGGAATCCGGTTCCCGCTCCCGCTCCCGCTTCGGCCCCCGTGGCCCGGGTGGCGAGCCCGCCGCGTGCGCCGATGCGCCGGTCGCCGCTCCGGCCGCGTCCCGCACCGGCGCCCGTCGCTCGACCCGCCGGCGGTCACCGCCGCCGGCCTGGCCAAGCGGACCCCCACGGCCCGGACCGCCGGCTCGCCCGCCGACGCCGGCGCACAGCGGGCCGTCACCCGCACCACCCGTTCGCCCGAGGAGGTCCGGCGCATGCTCTCCCGCTACCGGTCCGGCCTCGACCGGGGTCGCACCGGCCCCGCCGACGACGGCCCCGAGACCTCCCCGACCCCCGACACCCCGAACCAAGGCGCAGAGGAATGACCATGATCGAGTTGAGTGCTGCCGCGAGGAACCTGAACTGGCTCGTGCAGAGCTTCGCCGAGCGCGTGCCCGGCGTGAGCGAGGCCGTGGTGGTGTCCTCCGACGGGCTCCCCATCGCCGCCTCCTCCGGGCTCGACCGCGAGGCCGCCGACCGCTTCGCCGCCGTCTCGTCGGGCCTCATCGGCCTGGCCTACGGCGCCGCCGGCCGCTTCGGTGGCGGTGCGGTGAACGAGGTCATCATCGAGATGGAGAACGCGTTCCTCTTCGTCACCGGCATCAGCGACGGCTCCTGCCTCGCCTGTGTCGCTGACGCCGAGTGCGACGTCGGCCTCGTCGGCTACGAGATGGCGGTCCTCGTCGACCGTGCCGGTGGCGTGCTGACCCCCGAGATCCGCGCCGAGCTCCAGGCGGCGCTGCCGCGATGACCCCCTCGGGCGCGCCCCTCGGTTCCGATGGTGGCCCGTCGGGCCTGCGCGTCCGTTCCTACGTCCTCACCGGCGGCCGCACCCGTGGCGGCGCCGACCTCCCGTTCGAGGCCATGATCCAGGTCACCCCGGACGGGCGGGCATCGATCCCCCGCCTCGCCCTCGAGCGTCGCGACATCATCAACCAGTGCGTCGGCGCCATCTCGGTCGCCGAGATCTCCGCCCACCTCCACCTGCCCCTCGGTGTCGTCCGCGTCCTCGTGGGCGACATGGTCGAGGAGGGGCTCCTCACCGCCTCTGCTCCTGACCACTCCCGGACCGGCGCCCGCCCGGACCGCCAGCTGCTCGAAAGGGTCCTCGATGGCCTCCAGTCCCTCTGACACCGCCGCAGCCGCCATGGCTCCGTCCGCGCCGGCCCCGCTGCCGGTCAAGATCATCGTGGCCGGGGGCTTCGCCGTGGGGAAGACGACGTTCGTCGGCTCCATCTCGGAGATCGCCCCGCTCACGACCGAGGCGGCCATGACCAAGGTCGCCGAAGGCATCGACGAGACCGGTGGCACCAACACCGGCAAGACGTCGACCACGGTGGCCATGGACTTCGGCCGCATCACCCTCGGCGACGACCTCGTCCTCTACCTGTTCGGCACCCCCGGCCAGGACCGCTTCCAGTTCATGTGGGACGACCTGGTGCGAGGTGCCATCGGCGCCGTCGTGCTCGTCGACACGAACCGGCTGGCCGACTGCTTCCCGGCGGTCGACTACATGGAGCGCAACGGCGTGCCGTTCATCGTCGCGCGTCAACATGTTCCACGGCGAGCAGCAGTACGCCCTGGAGGACGTGCGCGAGGCGCTGGCCGTGCCCGACGACGTGCCCATGATCTTCACCGACGCCCGCGACCGCGTGCGCACCAAGCAGGCCCTGCTCGAGCTCGTGCAGCACGCGCTGCTGAAGGCCAGCGCCGGCTGAGTCAGTCGGGGAGCGCCCCTCGCTCGGCCGCGGCGACCACCGGTCGGACCCGCACGAGGTACCAGCCGGAGATCAGCAGCCCGCCGATCACCGACACGAAGCCGAAGAGGATGGCGACCAGCCAGACCACCTGGCGACGCCCGGACAGCGCCCAGGCCCACTGGGGATGGCGCACGCAGTCGAGCAGCGCCCACAGCGACACGCCGATCGGGATGCAGAAGATCGCGGTGACCGCGATCGCCCCGAACAGCCTGCCGACGCCACCCATGGGCCCACTGTAGGAGCGGCCCCGCGAGCGGCCGGCACCCGGCCACCCCGAAAGGTGGCTCACGTCGTCCGGCCGGCCGTAGCAGGTGAGCCAGCTTTGGACTCGACGGGAAAGGTGGCTCACGTCGTCCGGCCGGCCGTAGCAGGTGAGCCAGCTTGGGGAAGGGGCGTCAGTGGCGGAGGCGGGAGGCGACGTCGCCGCCGAGGGGCATCGGTGCCTGCACGGGTCGGCCGCCGGAGGCCATCTGCTCGAGGACCCACTCCTCGACCTCGGCCCAACCGGCTGCCCTGGGCCCCTCGAGCCTCGGCGTTGTACGGCTGGCTGAACACGAGCACGGGCGCACCCGTCTCGCGCAGCGACACGACGTTGTGGGGGGCGTCGTCGAGGTAGGCGTCGGCCTCGACCTGGGGCTTGTCGCCGAGGAAGCAGAGGTCGCGGTAGGGGATGGAGTGCTGGTCGAGCCAGGCCACGGTGTCGCCGACCGCGACCGCGTGGTTCCAGTTGGCGTAGAGCCGGTGGGTGATGAGGCGGATCCAGACCCCGGCGTCGGAGAGGCGCCACAGGGCGTCGGCCGCGCCGGGCACGACCGGCATGGTGCGGAACATGTGGTGGTCCATCACCGCCACCCGGTGGAGCCGCTCGAACTCCGGCCGGTCGAGCCCCCACTCGGCGAAGTCCCAGCTCTGCTGGGGCGGGAGGTCGTTCTCGTCGATGCCGCGCTCGAGGGCGACGACCCGCCGGAACGCGCTCGGCGTGATCGGCGCAGACGCCGTCGAGGTCGACGCCGAGAACGAAGTCGGCCACGCCCCTAGAAGCTCGCGCCGAGGAAATCCAGGGCCGCGTCGATGAACCCGAAGTCCTTGGGGGTGGCGAAGTGGTCGACGTTGCGCAGCACGACGAGGCGGGCGTCGGGGAGCTTCTCGACGAGCGGGTCGGCGGGCCCGGCGAAGTCCTTGTCGCCCATCACCACGAGCACCGGGCAGGTGATGCGGGCGAGGCCTTCGTCGGTGAGGGGCACCGGGTTGGGTCGGCGCACGAGCGCGGCGAGGGCGGCGCGGTCCTGATCCGGGGCGTCGGCCAGCGCCGAGAAGTACCGCATCGTGGGGTCGTCGGGCTCGACGGAGCCATCGAACACCCCGCCGATCGAGCCCATCTCGCCGGGCGGGCGGAACAGGTTGGCGCCCACGCCGGCCACCACGAGGGAGTGGAAGCGCTCCGGGTGTGCCGACGCGATGGTGAGCAGGGTGCGGGCTCCGAGGGAGAAGCCGATGGCGTCGACGGGCTCGTCGGGGAAGCGCTCGAGCAGGTCGTCCTCGAGGCGGTCGTAGGCCGCGGGGTCGGTGGGGCGGTCGGCGGTGCCGTGGCCCATCTGGTCGAGCGGGATGGCCGTGCGGCCGGCGTCGGCGAGCAGGTCGAGCCAGCCGTTGTCGCCCCAGGTGCGCGCCGAGGAGGTGGCGATGCCGTGGACCAGCACCACGGGCGGGTGCGTGGTCATCGCTGGCGACGCCGGCGACGACGGATGGCGTCGAGGGCGAGGGGGGCGAACGCACCCATGGCGGTGGCCGGCCAGGTGAGCGTGGCGGCGTGCTGGAGGGCCCCGTCGGAGAGCTTCGCCCGGAGGTCGGCGTCGGTGAGCACGGCCGTGAGGTCGCGGGCGAGGCTCCGTTCGTCCGCAGCCAGCAGACCCGAGAGCCCGGCGGCGACGGAGTCGCGGTGGCCGGCGATGTCGGTCGCCACCGACGGCGTGCCGCACGCCGCCGCCTCGGTGAGGGTCATGCCCCATCCCTCTGCGATCGAGGCGCTGGCCACGGCCCAGGCCCGGCGGTAGAGCGAGAGGAGCTCCTCGTCGGAGACCTTGCCGGCGATGCGGATCCAGTCGTCGGCGCCGAGCTCGGTGACCTGCGCCTCCAGGTTGGGGCGTTCGTAGCCGTCGCCCACGATCACGACCTGGAGGTCGGGGACGTCGTGGCGCACCTCGACGGCGATGCGGACCAGCTCGTCGAAGCGCTTCGACGGCATGAGCCGGCCCGACGGCGACCACGAGGGGAACGTCGCTCTTGGCCTCACCGGGGGTGAAGCGCTCGTCGATGCCCGGGGGCACGACCGAGATCTGCGACGGCTTGAGGCCGAGGTAGTCGATGAGCTCGTGGCGGGAGGACTCCGACAGGGTGACCACCGGCGTGCGCCGGTAGAGCGGCGGGGCGATGCGGTGCTCGAAGAACTTGCCCGCCCTGGCGAGGCCCGGGTCGAGGACCATCTCCCACATGTCGCGGTGCACGTGGTGCACCCAGGCGATGCGGGGACCGGTGGCCCACAACGGGGAGAGGAACGGCACGCCGTTCCAGATCTCGACCAGGCCGTCACGCGGCCCGTGGCCACCGAGCAGCTCGCTGACCACGGCGGTGGGGAACACCATGAACCGACCGTGCTTGCGCACGATGTGATAGCCGTCGCGGTCGCCCTCGTAGGGGTGGCCCTGGGCGTAGGAGGTGCACATCGTGACCTCGAGGCCGGCCTCGGCCCACAGCGCCAGGATCTTGGCGGCGTGGACCTCGGAGCCCCCGGCCTCGATGTCGACGAGGTCGCGCCACGCCATCACGTGGATGCGGCGCAGCCCGGCCTCCTCGGCCAGCGCGGCGATGTCGGCGACGCTCGCCCTGGTGCCCCCGTTCACGGGCGGCGCCTCAGCTGCCGGGCCGGTTGACGGGGTGGTCGGGGCCGAAGGCGTCGCGGGGGATCACAGGAGCGTCGCGGCCGGTGCCCTTCTCGCCCACGGCGGGGGCCTTCTCCTCGTGGTACTCCTCCTCGACGTTGACCTCCCACACGTCGTAGTTGGTGCCGGCCACCAGGTTCTCGACCGTGAGCATCGCGGTGTACATCGAGTGGTCCTGGTTGTTGTAGCGGTGCATGCCGTTGCGGCCCACGGGGTGCACGTTCGGGGCGCAGTCGGCGAGCCAGTCGCGCATGCGCTTCACGTTCGCCTTGTAGCGCTCGTCGTAGAACGGGTACGCCTTCGGGACCCGCACGACGTAGCCGGCCTCGACCGCGTCGGGCGAGACCAGACCGATCTTGCCGAGCTCGGTCTTGGCCAGCGAGACGAGGTCCTCGTCGGCCATCGACCAGGTCTCGTCACCCTCGAACACGAAGTACTCCATGCCCAGGCAGGTGCGCCCCTCCTTGACGAGGTACGGCGACCACGAACCGAAGTTCTGGATGCGGCCGACGACGACCTCGGGGGAGTGGATGTAGATCCAGTTGTCCGGGAAGATGCCGTCGTCGGGCACGACGAGGGCGACGGTGAGGAAGTCGCGGTAGCGGAGGTCCCTGGCCGCGGCCAGCACGTCGTCCGGGGGCGGGGGGTCCATCGCCATGAGCAGCCGCGACATCGGCATCGACGAGATGACCTCGGTGCAGGGGTACTCGGTCTCGACGCCGGCGTGCTCGGCCACCACGGCCACCGCACGGTCGTCCTCGTGGCGGATCTTCACGGCCTTGGTCTCCATGAGGACCTTCGAGCCGGCGGCCTCGACCTTGTCGCGGCAGGCCTCCCACATCATCCCGGGCCCGTACTTGGGGTACTGGAACTCCTCGATGAGCGAGGTGATGTCGGTGGCCTTGCCCTTCTTGAGGAAGGAGAGCCACGACGGGAGCGAGTCGAGGATGGCGTTCACCCCGGCGTTCCACAGCGACATGTTCTTGATGCGCTGGGCGGCCCAGTCGGCCTGGATGCTGCTGGCGGGCACGCCCCAGACCTTCTCGTTGTAGGTCTTGAAGAAGTGGTTGTAGAGCCGGCGCCCGAAGCGGGAGGTGATCCAGGACTCGAGGTCCTCCTCGCTCTTGGGGCGGCCGAGCAGCTTGCGGACGCCGCCGTCGGCCTGGGCGTAGAAGTACGACAGCACGCACAGGATCGCCTCGCCGATGCCCAGGTTGGTGAGCGCGTTGGAGGCCTTCAACGGGTAGTCGAAGAACTTGTTCTCGTAGAAGATGCGGCTCATGCGGGGCCGCTGCAGGAAGTCCTCGTCGGGGAGGATCTCGTGCCACAGCGCCTCGACCGGCACGACCTTGGTGAAGAACCGATGGCCGCCGAGGTCGAAGCGCCACCCGTCGCGCTCCACCGTGCGGGAGATGCCACCGACCATGTCGGTGGCCTCCAGGACGGTGCTGCTGACGTCGTGCTTGGCGAGCTCGTACGCCGCGGTGAGGCCGGCGGGTCCACCACCGATGACCACGACCTGCGGCGAGGCGGCGGGCGTGTCGGAGGCGGGCGTTGCGACGGGCTCGGGAGGAACAGTCATCGTTTCACTTTCGGGCTTCGGGACCTCGGGGAGTGTAGTGAAGCCACCCTGTGACGTCGCCCATGCCCCCTCCACGGCGCCCCGGTGACCCGGCGGTAGTCTCCCGGCCCATGCACACCACCGAGGGCGGCGCCGCCGCCGGTGCCTCGGCGCCCGCGAACACCCCCGACGACCGACCCGATCAGCAGCCCGCCACCACCGAGATCGTCGCCGTGGGGGTCGTCGCCCTCCTGGGCGGAGCGGTGCTGAGGTTCTCGACGACGTCGTCGCTGTGGCTCGACGAGGCGCTCAGCGTCAACATCGCCCAACTGCCCGCCGGCGACCTCGTGCGCTGGCTGCGCCACGACGGCCATCCGCCGCTGTACTACCTGCTCCTGCACGTCTGGACCGACATCTTCGGCACCGGTGACGTCGCCGCCCGGGCCATGTCCGGGGTGTTCGGGCTGCTCACCCTGCCGCTCGCGTGGATCGCCGGCCGTCGCCGCGGTGGCTCCCTGCTCGGTTGGGTGGCGGTCACGTTCGTGGCGCTGTCGCCCTTCGCGGTGCGGTACTCCGACGAGGCCCGCATGTACTCGATGGTGATGTTCCTCGCCTTCGCCGGGTACCTGCTGCTCGACGACGTGCTGCGCCGCGGCAATGACGGCGTGCTGCGCCTCGTCGGGGTGGCGGTGGTGGCCGCCGCGCTGCTCTACACCCACTACTGGTCGATCTGGCTGCTCGCCTCCGCCGGCCTCCTCGTGCTCTGGCAGGCGTTCCGCGGTCACGGCCCCGCCGCCAAGCGATCGGCGTGGAAGGCAGCCGGGGCACTGGTCGTCGGCGGGCTGCTCTTCGTGCCCTGGTTGCCCTCGATGCTCTACCAGTCGGGCCACACCGGCACCCCGTGGGCGAGCCCCATGCGCCCCACCGTCGCCGCCGCGTTCACGTTGAACGACTTCGGCTCCGGTCTCTACGCCGACGCCGGCTTCTTCGCGGTCCTCCTCGGCGTCCTGATCGCGCTCGGCCTCTTCGGCCGGGGCCGCGACGCCACCCACATCGACCTCGACCTGCGCACTCGCCCCCAGCTGCGGGTCGAGGCGCTCGTCGCGGCACTCACCTTCACCATCGGCATCGTCATGTCGTACGCGGCCAAGGGTGCGTTCGCCACGCGCTACTCCGCGGTGATCTTCCCGTTCGTCGCCTTGCTCGTGGCCGGGGGCGTCACCCGCTTCGCCGCCCGTTGGGTGCGCTTCGGCGCCCTGCTCGTGCTCTGCGCCTTCCTCGGCGCCGGCGCCCTCTGGAACGTCGCCGACACCCGCACCCAGGCCGGCCAGGTGGGCGACGCCATCAACGCCAACGCCCAGCCCGGCGACCTCGTCATCTACTGCCCCGACCAGCTCGGCCCGGCCGGCAGCCGTGCCGTCACCGCCGACGTGCAGCAGATCGCCTACCCGACCTTCGCCGACCCACAGCTCGTCGACTGGGTCGACTACAAGGAGCGCCAGGACGCGACCGACCCGGTGGGCTTCGCCCGGAGGGCGCTCGATGAATCGCCCTCCGACCGGGCGATCTTCGTGGTCTGGAACACCGAGTACAAGACCTTCGAGGGCGACTGCGAGGCGCTCCTGGGCGCCATCTACGCCGAGCGCCCCGGCCAGGAACTCGTGGCCAGCAACGGCAGGTTCTTCGAGAAGGAGTCGGTGACGTGGTTCCCCGCCACCTCCTGAGCCAGCGGTGAGCGCCCGCAAGGGCGCCGCCGCGCTCCTCGACGACCTCCGGGCCGTCCTCGTCCCGTGGCTCACGGCCCGGGCCCTCCTCGTCGCCGGTTATGTCGTGGCCGTCGCCGCCTCCGACCGGTTGCTCGACGGCGGCAAGCCCAACGCCCTCTCCGAGGGGCTCATCGCCTGGGACGGCACCTGGTACCGCGACATCGCCGCCCACGGCTACCACTCGTTGCCCGACGAGGCCCTCCGCTTCTTCCCGCTCTTCCCGATGCTGGGCAAGGCCTTCTCGATCGTCACCGCGGGTCGCGTCGACGTGGCGCTGGTGCTGATCGCCAACCTGGCCTCGCTCGCCCTCGCCGTGGCGGTGCGGCGCCTGGTGCGGTTCGAGCGGGGCAACGTCGCGCTGGCCGACCGGGCCGTGTGGATGGTGTGCCTCTTCCCCGGCGCGTTCGTCCTGGCCTGGGGCTACGCCGAGGCGCTGTGGCTGCTGGCAGCAGTGGTGTCGTTCTGGGGCATCCGCAGCCGGCACTGGTGGTGGGCGGTGGCCGCGGGCGTGGTGGCGGGGGCCAGCCGCCCCCTCGGGCTCGTGCTCGCCGTCCCGGCGGCCATCGAGCTGGCCCGGGTGTGGCGCTCTGCCCGCAACGACGAGAAGGCCGCGGGCATCGCCGCAGTGGTCTCGCCGCTGGTGGGCACCGGCGCCTACCTGCTGTGGGTCGGCTCGTCGTACGGCAACTTCCGCCTGCCGTTCTCCACCCAGGGCCCTCTGCGGGGCGACACGATCAACCCGATCAGCCGTCTCTGGGAGGGCCTGCACCAGATGGTGGGCCCCGAGCGCTTCTCCGACGGGCTCCATGTGCCGTTCGCCATCGCCTTCGTCGTGCTGCTGGTGCTCACCTTCCGGTGGTGGCCGGCGTCGTACGGCGTGTTCGCCGCCCTCGTGCTCGTCGCCGCCCTCGGTGCCGAGAACCTCAACTCGCTCGAGCGCTACGGGCTCAACGCCTTCCCGCTGGCGCTCACCCTCGCCGTGGTGGCGAAGGACCCCCGCGTCGACAAGGTGCTCACCACCGTCCTCGGGGGCGGGGTGGTGGCACTCAGTTCGCTCGCCTGGCTCGGCGCCTACGTGCCCTAGGCGGAGCGGAGCCCCGCCGCCGTCGTGAAGTCGTCGACGGTCAGCGTGTGGTCGACGGTGAGCGCGTGGTCGAGCGTGATCGGGTCCTCGATCCTGCGCACCGCCATGATCTCCGTGGTGCGGAAGCTGGCGAGGCGCACGCTCCAGCAGTCGACGACCTGGCGGGCCGAGGCCGTGCGGAAGAAGGTGGTCAGCTGCCCTTCCTGGGCGTAGGCGTCGGCGCCGTCGATGCGCTCGCGGGCCTGGTCCTTCAGGGTGATCTCGTAGGCGGTCATCGGGGGGCCTCCTCTCACGCCGGCGAGTCGTCCGCCGGTGTCCCTGCACCGTAGGGACACCGCCCTGTGAGGAGGAAGGGGTACAACCCTGTGTCTTTCCTGGGGTCGGTCGCTCCCGGTCTGTGCACAGCCGTCCACCCGGCGGCGTCGGGGCCGTGGCACCATCACGGCGTGGACCTGCTCGAGATCACCTGCCCCCGCTGCGGCACCGCCGCGTCGGCCCGCTTCTACGGCCCGTGCGACGACTGCCGGCGCGATCTGCGGGCCGCTCTCGGCGGCGAGCACCGCGAGGTCGAGGTCGAGGCGTACGAGCCCAAGATGAACGTCACCCCGAACGCGGTCGCCACCAAGGACTGACCGGCCCCGGGCGCGGAACCGCCCGCCCCCTGCGCGCACGAGGCGGACGCAGCGGAGCGGGCGGGCCCTCGAAGGAGAGAACGAGGCTCAGGCCTCGATCGGGCGCTCCTCGATGGTGACGCTCTGGAAGACGTCGCCCCGGGTGGTGGAGGTCACGGCGTCCATGCCCGACACCACGATGCCGAACAGGTTGTACTGCTTGGGCAGGCGACCGGTGAGGTCGTCGAGGCAGATGAAGAACTGGGAGCCGTTGGTGTCGGGGCCGGCGTTGGCCATGGCCACCGCCCCCTGGCGGTAGTTGCCCTGCACGGGCTCGTCCTCGAAGCGGTAGCCCGGGCCGCCGCGGCCGCTCCCCTCGGGGCACCCGCCCTGGATCACGAAGCCGGGCTCGACCCGGTGGAACGTGAGGTCGTCGTAGAAGCCCTGGCGGGCGAGGGCGATGAAGTTGTTCACCGTCTTCGGGGCGATGCGCGGATCGAGGTCCATGACGATCGCGCCCTTGTCCGTGGTGATGGTCACCCGGTAGATGGTGTTCTCGTCGATTTCCATGGCGGGAGGGTTCGGCATGGCGCCAATCGTGGCACAGCACGAGCCGCCCTAGGCTCGCCCCGTGCCGAGACCGCACCGCGAGATCAGCCTCGCCCTCGCCCGCCGCGACCCCGTGATGGCCCGGCTCGTCGCACAGCACGGGCCCATGCACCTCCCGCCGCCGCCGAAGGCGTCCCAGCGCTTCGAGCAGCTGGCTCGGTCGATCACCTTCCAGCAGCTCGCCGGCCGCGCCGCCAGCACGATCTGGGGCCGCGTGCGGGCACTGGTCCCCGGGGAGCTCACCCCCGCCGCCGTCCTCGCTGTGCCGCCCGCCGACCTGGCCGCGGCCGGTCTCTCGCGTGCCAAGCTGGCCTCGATCCGCGACCTCGCCGAGCACGCCTCCGACGGCCGCGTGGTGTTCGAGCGGATCGGGCGGCTGAGCGACGACGACGTGATCGAGCACCTCACGGCCGTGCGGGGCATCGGCCCCTGGACCGCCCAGATGTTCCTGATGTTCACCCTGCACCGGCTCGACGTGTGGCCCACCGGCGACCTCGGCGTGCGCATCGGCTTCGCCAAGGCGTGGGACCTCCCGGAGCGCCCCACCCCGGGTGAGCTCGAGGTGCTCGGCGATCCCTACCGCCCGGACCGCAGCGTCGTCGCCTGGTACTGCTGGCGCGCGGCGGACACCACCGTCTGAACCCGTCAGGGACGCAGGGGCCGGTCAGGCGGACGGGACGTCGGCGAGGACGGCGCCGCGGGGCACGAAGGTCGACCGGTCGAAGGTCGTGCGCGGTGGAAGGTGGACCCCGTTGGCGTCGTCGAGGCTCGACACCCCACCCCAGATCATCCGGGTCATGAGGTCGGTGACCCCCTCGACGGTGATGCCGGGGGAGTCGAGCCAGGTGAGCGTGGCTGCCTCGAGGAAGCCGACGACCCCTCCGGCGAGGACCAGGGCCTGCGGGGTGCCACCCCATGCCTCGGCCATGCGGCGGAAGCGCTCCTGGCGGGCTGCCTGCACCACGGGGTGGGCAGTGGCCTCGGCGGCGCCGATGAGGCGCCAGGCGACCTGGTTCTCGGCGGCGAAGCGGAGGTAGGCGCCGACCACCGCCCGCAGGGCCGCCTCGCCTCCGCCCCGGGGGTCGCGGTCGTCGAGGCCTTCGAGCATCGCCGCGTCGAGGCGCTCGAACGTGCGCAGGTAGATGGCCGTGATCAGCCCGGCCTTGTCGCCGAAGTAGTTGTAGACGAGGCCCCTCGACACCGAGGCCGCCTCCGCCACCTCCTCGAAGGTGACGTCGGCGGGGTTGCGTCCGGCGAAGACGCGCTCGGCCGCGTCGAGGATCGACGCCCGCCGGACGCTCGGGTCGAGCCGGGTCCGGGCGCGCGGGGCCTCCGCGCTCCGGGTCGCCATGGTGCCGGCCTTCAGTCCGTTCCGGCGTCGCCGGACGGTGCGGCGGGGTCGGGGGCCTCGGCGGTCGTCGTCGGTGACGGGGACGGCTCCGAGACGGGGACCGGGGTCGGCTCGGCGACGGCCTGCAGTGGGAAGTGGCAGGCGACGTAGTGCCCCGTGGTGACCTCCCGCATGGTGGGCTCGACCTGGGCGCAGAGCTCCTGCGCGGCGGGGCAGCGGGTGCGGAACCGGCAGCCGCTCGGTGGGCTCACCGGTGAGGGGAGCTCGCCCGAGAGCCGGCTCGACCCGTCCGGGACCACGGAGGGGTCCGGGACGGGGATCGCCGCCAGCAGGGCCTCGGTGTAGGGGTGGGCCGGGCTCGAGTAGAGCTGGTCCGGGGACCCGACCTCGCAGAGCTTGCCGAGGTACATGACCGCCACGCGGTCGCTCACGTTCTTCACCACGGCCAGGTCGTGGGCGATGAACAACATGGTGAGCCCGTACTGGGCCTTGAGGTCCTGGAGCAGGTTCAGGATCTGGGCCTGCACCGACACGTCGAGGGCGGAGACGGGCTCGTCGCAGATGAGCAGCTTGGGGTCGAGCATCAGCGACCGGGCGATGCAGATGCGCTGGCACTGACCGCCGGAGAACTGGTGAGGTCGACGGCCCCGCACCGCGTCGGCGTCGATGCCGACCGCCTCGAGCGTCTTCTCGACGAGGGCGTCCTGCTCGGCGGCGGAGCCCCGCTTCCAGATCTTCAAGGGCTCGGCCACGATGTCGCCGACGGTGCGTCGCGGGTTCAACGAGGAGTTGGGGTCCTGGAAGATCATCTGCATCTCGGGGCGCACCCGGCGCAGGTCGGTTCCCGAGAGGTCGGAGAGGACCCGGCCGTCGAAGGTGACCGTGCCCGAGGTCGGGGCGGGCATCTGCATCAGTGCCCGCCCGGTGGTGGACTTGCCCGAACCGGACTCGCCGACGAGCCCGAGCGTCTCGCCCGGCAGCACGTCGATGCTGACGTCGGAGACGGCGTTCACCTTCAGCCCCGTGCCGCCGATCGGGAACTCGACGACCAGGTGCTCGGCCCGGAGGAGGGCCTGGCCCTCCGGTCGCAGGTGGGCGGTTCCGCTGCCGGCCATCAGTGCTCCTCAGCGGTCTGGTCGGTGGATGGCGCCGGGGCGGTGTCCGTCCCCGACGTCGAGGTGGGGAGGCCGACGGTGACACCGTCGGCCTGGTTGCGGGCCAGCGCCTCGGCGCCTTCGGGGGTGCCGACGGGGAACCAGCAGCGGAAGCGGTGGTCCGGGTCGCCGGCGGCCACCAGGGGAGGGGCCTCCTCGAGGCACCGGGGCTGCACGTAGCGGCAGCGGGGCGCGAAGTTGCAGCCCTTTGGCGGCGAGATCAGCTGCGGCGGCCGCCCGGGGATCGCCTCGAGCCGGGCGTGGCTGGGGCTCTCGATGCGGGGGATCGAGCGCAGCAGGGCCTCGGTGTAGGGCATCTTCACGTCGCCGAACAGCACGGAGGTGGGGGCGTGCTCGACGACGCGACCGCCGTACATGACCATGATCTCGTCGGTGCGACCGGCGACGACGCCCAGGTCGTGACTCACCAGGATCATCGCCATGTGGCGCTCGCGCTGCTGCTCGGCGAGGAGGTCGAGGATCTGGGCCTGCACCGTGACGTCGAGGGCGGTGGTGGGCTCGTCGGCGAACAGCACCTTGGGGCCACACGCCAGCGCGATGGCGATGGTTACACGCTGGCGCATGCCGCCGGAGAGCTGGTGCGGATACTCGTTGAGTCGCCGCTCGGCGGCGGGGATGCCCACCGACGACAGCAGGGCGAGGGCCGTGGCCTCCGCCTCCTTCTTGTCGACCTTCAGGTGGTGGCGCAGCGACTCGGTGATCTGCTTGCCGATCTTCATCACCGGGTTGAGCGAGGTCATGGGGTCCTGGAAGACCATGCCCATCTCGGCGCCCCAGACGTCGCTCATGCGCTTCTGGTCGTACCCGATGATGTCGGTGCCCTCGTAGAAGACGTGGCCGCCCCGCTCGACGTTGCGGGCGGGGAGCAGGCCCATGACCGAGCGCGAGAGCACGGTCTTGCCCGAGCCGGACTCGCCCACGACGCCGAGGGTGCGCCCCCGGTCGAGGGTGAACGAGACCCCGTCGACGGCGTGGACCGTGCCGCGCTCGGTGCGGAACCGGGTGGTGAGGTCGACGACCTCGAGCAGCGTGGCGCGCGACTCCGGATGAGAGCCGGCCTCGGCGGTGAGGACCCGGCGGCTCACAGCGCACCCTCGCGGATGTCGAAGAACTCCCGGAGTCGGTCGCCGGCGAGGTTGAGGGCCAGCACGGTGAGGAACAGCACCATGCAGGGCATGAGGCTGATCCACCAGGCGTCGGCGATGAAGGCCCGGCCGTCGGAGATCATGCCGCCCCACGTCGGGGTGGGCGGCGGGACCGACAGCCCGAGGAAGGCGAGGCCACCCTCGGCGACGATGGCGACGGCGACGGCGATCACCGAGAACGACATGACCGGGAAGATCACGTTCGGCAGGACCTCCCTGACGATGATGCGGCCGTCGGTGGCGCCGAGTGAGCGGGCGGCCACCACGAACTCCCTCTGCGAGTACACCAGCGTGTTGGCCCGGACGAGCCGGGCCACCGGAGCGATGGACACGACGCCGATGGCCAGGACGATGGTGGGCACGGTGCGGTCGTCGCGGAAGCCGACGATGGCGAGGGCGAGCAGCAGGGCCGGGAACGAGAGCAGCACGTCGACGGCGCCCATGAGGACCGTCTCGACCCTGCCCCGGTAGTGCCCGGCCAGCAGGCCGATGGCGCCACCGATGAGCAGGCCGAAGATGATCGACGCGATGCCCACGACGAGCGAGACCCGCCCGCCCCAGATGGTGCGGCTGAAGATGTCGCGACCGAGGGCGTCGGTGCCGAACCAGTGCGACGCGCTGGGGGCGAGTCGGGGCCGGGCCACCGTCTTGTTGGGGTCGTCGATCGGGAGGATCGGCGCGAGCAGCGCGGCGAGCGCCACGAGGGCGAACCAGCCCGAGGCGATCCAGAAGGCGATGCCGAGGCGCTTGCCGGCCTTCGGGGCGGCGACCTGTTCGGGGTCGAGGATGTGCAGCGAGTCGAGGACGGCGGCGTCGCCCGAGGCGATCTCGCTGATCTCGGTGGCGAGATCGCCGCTGTCGCCGAACATCGACGACCCGTCGGGGTACGACCCGTGTACGGGGTCAGGCGAGTGCGCGGGCATGTCGGATCCTGGGGTCGAGCGCCGCGTAGAGCATGTCGACGGCGAAGTTGATGAGGACGTAGCCGACGGCGATCACGAGGATCGCCCCCTGCACCGGGATGTAGTCCTGGCCGAGGATGCCGTCGACGGTGTACTTGCCGAGGCCGTTGATGCCGAAGATCACCTCGACGATCAGGGTGCCGCCGATGAGTCGGCCGAAGTTCAGGCCGATCACGGTGATCAGCGAGAAGGTCGAGGGCTTGAAGGCGTGACGCAGCAGCACCCGACGAGGGGGCATGCCCTTCGCCTTGGCCATCGTGATGTAGTCCTCCTGGAGGGTGGCGATCATGTCGGTGCGCAGGAGGCGCATGTAGACCGCCATCTCCGCCACCGCCAGGGTGAGGGCGGGGAGGAACAGTGAGCCCAGGCTCTTCAGGGGGTCGTCGGCGAAGTCGGTGTACCCCGTGGACTGGAACCATCCGAGCTTCACCGGGAAGATCAGGATGAGCACCAGGGCGAGCATGAAGTTCGGCACCGACAGCAGCCCGAACAGCACGGTGGTGGACACCCGGTCGAGCAGGCCCCCCGCTCGCTTGGCGGCGAGGATCCCGAGCGGGACGGCCACGATCAGGGCCATGAACTGGGAGTAGAGGAGCAGCTCGACGGTGACCGGCACCCGCTGGGCGAGGGCCTCGGAGACCGGCTGCTGGTTGCGGGCCGACGAGCCCAGGTCGCCGGTGACGGCGTCAGTGAGCCATCGCACGTACCGGACCGGCACCGGGTCGTCGAGGTGCAGCTCGGCCCGCTTCTGGTCGACGCACTCCTGTCCGCCTGCACCGGCACACAGCTTCTCGGCGGTGTCGCCGGGCAGCATGCTGATCATCAGGAAGGACAGGAAGGTGACGCAGAGCAGCACGACCACGAGCTGGACGAGCTTCTTGCGTACGAATCGCATCGGCGACCCCGATCGGCGTGGCGAGGGACGAGGTGGTGACGGGCGGCTGTGACGACCGCCACACGGGCCGGGACGCTACGGACCTGTTGCCACCATGTCAATAACCCTCGGTGGGGCCGGTCAGGGCTGAGCCGCTCCGGGCGGGACGACCGGGATCACCGGGAGGGCCGGGAGCGCGGGGACCGTCGGCACGGGGGCCACCGGCGTCCCCGGGGCCAGCGTGAGCGCCGGGGCCTCGGTGGTCGTCGTGGTGGGCGGGGGCGGCGGGATGAGCTCGGCCTCACGCGCGGCGTAGGCCTTGGCGGTGCGCACGACGAGGCTGGCGTAGCTCGCCGAGTTGTTGTAGCCGAGGGCGGCCCGGTAGAGCCCGCCGTCGGTGTCGAGGCCCGTGCCGGCGGCGCGGCACAGCAGGCCCGCCGCGGCCAGTGCGGCGTCGTAGATGTTCGACGGATCGGCCCGGCCGTCGCCGTTCCCGTCGCGGCCGAGGCTCCGCCAGGAGCCGGGGATGAACTGCATCGGCCCCACGGCACGGTCGCTGTTCGGGTCGCCGTCGAGCTCGCCACCGTCGGTGTCACCGACCACGGCGGTCCCGTTCGAGCCGTCGAGCGGGATGCCGACGATGGGCTGGCTGGTGGTGCCGTCGGCTCCGAGCCGCGAGCCGCCGTAGGTGCCGTGACCGCTCTCCACCTTGCCGATGCCGGCCAGGCCCCACCACCGGATGCCGCACTCGGGCCGCTCGAACGCCATGCGGGCCGCCGCCTTCACGTAGGCGTCGAGGGCCACGAGTGGGAGGTCGCTGCCGGCGATGTCGGCCGCCAGGCGCCAGTCGGCGAGGGTGCGGCGGGCGCCCGTGGTGGAGGCTCGGAGAGCCTGCGCCTCCGCGTCGACCTCGTCGCGGACCCTGGTGGCCTCGGCGAGGCGTTCCTCGACACCGGCCAGCGAGTCGGTGTCGCGAGAGATGGTCTCGTCCGTCTCGTCGATGATGGCCGTGACCTCGCGCACCTGCTGGGTGCGCCGCTCGGTGACGTCGTCGATCATGGCGTCCTGGCGGGCGAGGGTGGCCGCCTGCTCGGCGCCGCCGAGGAGCGTCTCGGCGGCGGTGTCGCGGCCCTGCACGTAGGTCGCCACGGCGACCGCCCGGAGCGACGTGCGGTGCTGGTCGAGCGCCCGGCGGGCATCGGTGCCGAGGGCCCGGGCCTCCTCGATCTCGGTGGTCAGTCGCTCGCGCTCGCCGGTGAGGCCGTCGGTCTCCTCCGTGGCCCGGGCCAGGCGGGCCTCGGCGTCGGCCAGGTGCCCCGCGGCCGATCGGTAGGCCGCCAGGGCCTTGCGGTAGCCGTCGCCGTCGACCTGCACGCCGGCGAGGGACGGGTCGAGGCGGGGGTCGTCGATGACGATGGCCTCCTGGGCACCCGCCGGTGCCGACCACACCCCGGCCGCGCCGCAGACCGCGACGAGCGCGGTGACGGCGAGCGCGGCCACACCCTTGTGGGTGCGGAGGCGCGCGGGGGACACGGGCTGGGCCACATCTCCATCATCGGCCAGATCCACGCGGATCTTTCGCCACGTCTCGCCGGCGACCACGATGGGGCGATGCCCAAGAGCCGACCGAGCCTGCCCGACGGTGTGGTCGATGCCCTCGTCGCGGTGGTCGGTTCCGCTCACGTGCTGCGGGAGCCCGAGGACGTCGAAGGCCACGAGATCGACTGGACCGGGCGTTTCCGGGGTGCGACCCCGGCCGTCGTCCGGCCCGCCGACACCACCGAGGTGGCTGCCGTGCTCGCCGTCTGCGACGAGGAGGGCATCGCGGTCGTCCCGCAGGGGGGCAACACCGGCCTGGTCGGGGGTGGGGTCCCCCTGCAGGGTGAGCTGGTGCTCTCGCTGCGGCGGCTCGACCACCTCGGCCCGGTCGACACCGTCTCGGCGCAGGTGACGGCTGGTGCCGGGTGCACCCTCGAGGCGCTGCAGGGGCACGTCTCGCCCCACGGCCTCGCCTACGGCGTCGACCTGGCGGCACGGGGATCGGCGACCGTCGGCGGCACGATCGCGACCAACGCCGGCGGGGTGCACGTGCTGCGCTGGGGGGCGACCCGCCGGCAGGTGGTCGGCATCGAAGCGGTGACGGCGGACGGGCGGGTCCTGCGCCACCTCGACGGTCTCGTGAAGGACAACACCGGATACGACCTCGCCGGCCTGCTCTGCGGGTCGGAGGGCACCCTGGCCGTGGTCACCGGGGCCCGCCTCGGCCTCGTGCCGCGATACGAGGAACGGGTGGTCGCTCTCTGCGCTTTCCGCGACGTCGCCGCAGCCGTGGTCGCCACAGTGGACGTGCGCCGCCAGGTGGAGCAGCTCGACGCGGCCGAGCTGTTCCTCGCCGACGGCCTCGACCTCGTCTGCGCCACGACCGGCAGGCCCCGCCCGTTCGAGGAGGCCCACCCCGCCTACGTGCTCTTCGAGGCCTCCGGACCGTCCGACCCCACCGAGGTGCTCGGCCGAGCCCTCACGGGGTCGGCTCTCGTGCTCGACGTCGCGGTCGCGTCCGACCGCGCCCGGAGGGACGACCTCTGGGCCTATCGGGAGGAGCACACCACGGCGATCAACACGATCGGGCCGCCCCACAAGCTCGACGTCACCCTGCCGCTCGGCGGCCTCGCCGACTTCGCCGCGGCCGTGTCCGGCGTCGTCGCCGGTGTCGCCCCCGATGCCCGGTGCTGGCTGTTCGGTCACGTCGGCGACGGCAACCTCCACGTCAACGTCACCGGCGTCGACCCCTCCGACGAGTCGGTCGACGACGCCGTGCTCCGCCTCGTCGTCGCCTCCGGTGGGTCGATCAGCGCGGAGCACGGGATCGGCACGGCGAAGCGCCGTTGGCTGTCCCTCCAGCGCTCGGCCGAGGAGCTCGCCGTGTTCCGCTCCATCAAGGACGCGCTCGACCCGAGGGGCATCCTCAACCCGCACGTGCTGCTGTGAGGCCCGGCGGCGGCGTCAGCTCTCGTGCGGGAACCACTGCGCCCGGCGCTCGAGCACCTCGCGCAGCACGGCGGGCCGGTCGGTCATGATCCCGTCGACGCCGAGGTCGAGGAGCCGGTCCATCTCCTCGGGCTCGTCGATGGTCCACACGTGCACGGCCAGGTCGAGCTCGTGCGCGGTCGCCACGAAGCGCTCGTCGACCAGGGTGTGGCCCTTGGCCGACGGCGGCACCTGCACACAGCAGCCGGACGGGCGCGTGCGGCCGATCCCGTAGCTCGCGGCCCGGAGCTTGGCCACCGCGGCCGGCCCGAGCGAGGTGCACAGGCGAGGGCCGAGCATCGAGCGCAAGCGGTCGAGGCGGCGGTCGGAGAACGAGCCGATGCACACACGCTCGACCGCGTTGGTGCGGGTGAGCACGGTGGCCAGCGGCTCCACCACGGCGTCGTGCTTCGGATCGATGTTGATCCGCAGCTCGGGCCAGGTTCCGAGCAGGTCCTCGAGCAGCGGGATGGGCTCGGTCCCGTCGACCAGGACCAGGGACAGCTCGCTCCAGGTCAGGTCTGCGATGTCGCCTTCGTGGCCGGTGACTCGGCTCAGGTCCTCGTCGTGGAACGCGACCACCACGCCGTCGGAGGTGACGTGCACGTCGGTCTCGACGTACCGGTACCCGAGCGCGACCGCCCCCGCGAAGGCGGGCATGGTGTTCTCCGGCCAGTCGCCCGCGCCCCCTCTGTGGGCGAACGGGATGGGCCCGGGGTGATCGAGGAACGTGCAGGGCGCGGGGCGATCCACGGCCCGCACGCTAGGCGCAGGTCGGTGGCGGCCGCGCTCCCCGGTACCCTCGCCGCCGTGGACCCCGCCGTCGCCTTCGCCGAGCTGCTGACGCGGCCGGAGCCGGAGATCGACCTCGACCGGGTGGCGATGCTGATCGCCGCCCACGCCCGGCCCGACCTCGACGTGGAGGCCGAGCTGGCCCGCATCGACGACGTGGCCGAGGGGTGCACCGACGGCGACCTCGCCTCGGTGCTCGGTCACCTGTTCGGGCGCCTGGGCTTCCAGGGAAACCCCGACGACTACTACGACCCCTGCAACTCGTACCTCGACCGGGTCGTCGCCACCCGCCGGGGCATCCCGATCACGTTGTCGGTGCTCACCATCGCGGTGGCACGACGTCGGGGCATCGACCTCGTCGGTGTCGGCATGCCCGGGCACTTCCTCGTGCGCTCGGTGCCCGATGCGGGTCTGTTCGTCGACCCCTTCGGCAATGGGCAGGTGCTCGACATCGCCGGCGTCCGGGCGCTGTTCCACTCGCTGCACGGCCCCGATGCTGCGTTCTCGCAGACCATGCTCGCCCCGGTCGGCCCCCGGGTCGTGGCCACCCGGATGCTCAACAACCTGGTCGCCATCTTCTCGTCGCGGCGCGACCAGCAGGGTCGCCTCGGGGCCCTCCGCCTCCGCGCTGCCATCCCCGGGGCGTCGCTCGAGGACCGGGCCGAGGTGGCCGCCGGCCTGGCCGCCGTCGGTGAGTTCTCCGAGGCCGGCCGGTGGCTCGACGCGCTGTCGTTCGAGGCACCCGAACCGGTCGCCGCGGGGTACCGCAGGGCCGCCGACCGGCTGCGCTCCCGCCTCAACTGAGCGGCGTCGCCTCCGTTGAGGCTTCACCGAGGGGTCACCGGGGCGTCTCCTGCGCCCGGTAGCGTTGGGGCCCATGGCTCGTCGGACGAAGATCATCGCCACCATCGGCCCCGCCTCGGAGGACGAGCGCACCCTCAAGGGGCTGATCCAGGCGGGCATGAACATCGCCCGCATCAACCTCTCCCACGAGTCGGTCGAGCTGGCCCTCGAGCGGTACCACCGCATTCGCAAGGTCGCCGCCGACCTCGAGCAGCACGTCGGCATCCTGGTCGACCTCCCCGGGCCGAAGGTGCGGGTCGGTCACATGCCCCAGGAGGGCCTCGCCCTCGTCGAGGGCCAGGACTACTTCCTCACGCCCGGAACCACGGCGAGCACCCCCGAGCTGATCCAGGTCGACTACGCCGAGCTGCTCACCGACGTCCACGAGGGCGACCTGCTCACGTTCGGTGACGGCGCCGTTCAGGTGCAGTCGCTCGGCCGCACCGGTGACCGCATCGGCATCCGGGTGATCCACGGTGGTCACCTCACCGGGCGGCCCGGCCTGCACATCCCGTCGGACCGCCTGCGACTCACCACCCCGACCCCTGACGACCTCCGTCTCGCCGACGCCTTCGTCGAGGTCGGCGTCGACATGATCGCCCTCTCGTTCGTCCGCTCGGCCCACGACGTGCGCCGCATCGGCGTCGAACCGAGCCCCCGTGGTCCGCTGGTCGTGGCCAAGATCGAGACACGAGCAGCCGTCGAGAACCTCGACGCCATCGTCGAGGCCTCCGGCGCGGTGATGGTCGCCCGCGGCGACCTGGGCGCCGAGTTCCCCATCGAGGAGCTCCCGCACCTCCAGAAGGAGATCATCCGTCGGTGCATCGCCGTGGGCCGACCGGTCATCACGGCCACGCAGATGCTCGAGTCGATGGTGCACGCCCCGAGCCCCACGCGGGCCGAGGCATCCGACGTCGCCAACGCCGTGTTCGACGGCTCCTCCGCCGTGATGCTCTCCGGGGAGACCGCCATCGGATCCGACCCGGTCCACGTGGTCGATGTCATGTCGCGGATCGCCGAACGGGCCGACGACGAGTTCGACTACGGCGGTTGGCCGCAGTGGCTCTCGACGTTGCATCTGACGCCCACCGACGACGTCGAGACCAACCTCACCAACGCCATGACCTCGGCCGCCCAGCGCGCCGCCAGCGAGATCGGCGCGTCGGCGATCATCTGCCTGTCGCGCAGCGGCTTCACGGTGCGCTCGATCGCCCGGTTCCGGCCGAGGGCCAAGATCCTCGGCTTCTCGCCCGACCCCCGCACCGTGAACCAGCTCACCATGAGCTGGGGCACCACGCCCTACCTGCTCGACGACTCCGGCCTCACCGAGGAGGAGCGGGCCCAGCGGGCCCTCGAGCAGGCGGTGGAGGCCAACGAGGTCCATCCCGGCGACACCGTCGTGGTGCTCGGAGGGTCCGGCATCTACCGCGGTCGCGTCACCGACACGGTGCGCATCATCCACATCCCCTAGTGCAGCGTGACGTCCTCGCGGACGGCCTCCACGTCGGCCGGGGCGGCGACCCCGCCGGAGTGCCCGTGGTGTTCGTGCACGGGGCCATGGACCGGGGCGCGGCGTTCCTGCGGGTGACCCGCCTGCTGCCCGACGTCGACTGGTGGGTCTACGACCGCAGGGGCTACGGGCGCTCGGTCACCGCCATGGCGGCGGAGCTCGACGACCACGTCGACGACCTGGTCGCGCTCCTGGAGCTCGTACGGGACCGCACCCGTCGCACCCCGGTGGTCGCCGGCCACAGCCTCGGCGGCACCATCGCGCTGGCTGCCGCCCACCGCCGCCCCGACCTGGTCGCCGCCGTGGTGTCGTACGAGTCGCCGATCACGTGGGCCGAGTGGTGGCCGCGCCGCGGCCCGGGGGGCGGCAGCCTCGAGGACGACGTGCCCGAGGTGGCCGCCGAGCGGTTCATGCGCCGGGTCGCCGGCGATGCCGTGTGGGAGTCGCTGCCCGAGGCCACCCGGGCCCGTCGCCTCGAGGAGGGGAGGGCTCTGGTCGCCGAGCTGACCTCGGCGCGGCGGGCCGCGGCCTACGTCCCCGTGGAGATCGGGGTCCCCGCCACGATCTCGCGGGGCTCGGACACCGACGACTACCGCGAGCGGGCGGCCCGGGTCCTGCACGAGGAGATCCCCGGGGCCGAGTTGGTGCTCCTGGACGGTGCCGACCACGGTGCCCACGTCTCGCGCCCGGAGGAGTTCGCGGCCCTGGTGCGCCGGGCGATCGAGCGGTCGGGTCGTTCGGACGGACGCGCCCTCTAGCGTGGTCGGGGTGAGCGACTCCCGACCCGTCAACCTCAGCCCGTCCGGCCCGCCCGAGACCGTGCTGCCCACCGAGGCGGCCGAGGCCCGTCACCGTCTCGAGCAGGCCCTCGCCCTGCCCGATGGCGAGCGCCGCGCCGCGGTCGCCGCGGTCGTGGCCGACCATCCCCGCTGGAGCGCCGCCTGGGCCGCCCTCGGCGACTGCGGCCGCGACGACGTCGAGGCCTACGCCGCCTACCGGGTCGGCTACCACCGCGGCCTCGACTCACTGCGGGCCAACGGCTGGCGCGGCTCGGGGTACGTGCGGTGGCAGCACCCCTCGAACCAGGGCTTCCTCCGGGCACTGGCCGGGCTCGCCCGCCAGGCGGCCGTGATCGGCGAGGACGACGAGGCCGAGCGGTGCGAGATCTTCCTGCGTCAGTGCGACCCGTCCTGGCCGCCGGCCGAGCTCGGCGACCACTAGCGCGGTGGCGGCGTTCGGTCCCGGTGTGCCGGCGGCGGGGGAGCCGGTCGAGGCCCTGCTCGACGCGCTCGGCGAGGTCACCTGCGACGACGCGGACTGGCGCGGCGGCCGCACCTTCAGCCTCGTCTACAACGCCGACGACGCTGAGCTGACCCGGCTGCACGACGAGATCGGGCGGCGGTTCCTCGCCGAGAACGCGCTGAACCCGTTCGCCTTTCCCAGCCTCGGGCGCATGGAGGCCGAGGTCGTCGCTGCCGCCTCGGCGCTGACCCACCTCGTCGACGGGGGCGGCACGATGTCGAGCGGCGGCACCGAGAGCATCTTCCTCGCCGTGCACACCGCTCGCGAGTGGGGTCGTGAGCAGGGCATCGAGCGTCCCGTCATCGTCACCGCCCTCACCGCCCACCCGGCCTTCGCGAAGGCCTGCCACTACCTCGGCGTCGAGCAGCGCCGGGTCGCAGCGGGTGCCGACCTGAGGGCAGACCCGGCCGCGATGGCGGAGGCCATCGACGAGCGGGTCGTGCTCCTGGTGGCCTCGGCGCCCTGCTACCCGTTCGGGGTGATCGACCCCGTCACCGAGATCGCTGCGCTGGCCGGCGCGGCGGGCATCCTCTGCCACGTCGACGCCTGCCTCGGCGGTTGGCTGCTGCCGTTCTGGGAGGAGCTGGGCGAGCCCGTGCCGCCATGGGACTTCCGCACCCCGGGCGTCACATCGCTCTCGGCCGACGTGCACAAGTACGGCTACGCCTTCAAGGGCGCCAGCGTGATCCTCTACCGCGACCCGGCGATGGTGCGCCGCCAGTGGTTCCTGTTCGACGACTGGCCGGGCGGCCTCTACGGGTCGGCCACCACCGCGGGCACCCGCCCCGCTGCGCCCATAGCCGGCGCGTGGGCGACCATCCGCCACCTCGGCGTCGACGGGTACCTGGCCAAGGCTCGGGTCGTGCTCGACACGACCCGTCGCTTCCGCAGCGGCATCGACGCCGTCCCCGGGCTCTCCGTCACCGGCGATCCCGACCTCTCGGTCTTCGAGTTCGGCAGCGAGAGCCTCGACATCGGTGCGGTGGGCGACGTCATGGACGAACGGGGCTGGCACCTCGACCGCCAGCAGGGTGGCCTCCACCTGATGGTCTCCCCGTTCCACGCCCACGTCGTCGACGCGTTCCTCGCCGACCTCGGCGAGGCCGCGGCCTCGGCGACCTCGGGTCGCGACGGAAGCGGTCGGTCGGCCACCTACGGCGCGGTGCCGCCGACGTGAGCGTGGCGTTCGCCGGCGTGGTGCTGGCCGGCGGGGCATCGCGTCGCATGGGCCGTGACAAGGCGCTGGTCGACGCGCCGGACGGGCGGCCGCTCGCGTTGGTGGGGGTCGAGGCGCTGCACGACGCGGGTGCCGCTGAGGTGCTGGTCGTCGGCGGCGACGAGGCCTCGCTGCGGGCCCTGGGGCTGCCGTGGGTCGCCGATCTCCATCCCGGTGAGGGGCCCCTCGGCGGGATCCTCACCGCCTTCGCCCACACCGGGGCAGACCTGGTCGTGGTGATGGCGTGTGACATGCCGGGGGTCGGGCCGGAGGTCCCCACGGCGCTCGTCGCGGCGATGGCGGACGAGCCCGATGCCGGGGTGGCCCTCGCCGTGGTCGGCGACCGCGATCAGCCGCTCACCGCGTGCTGGCGGCGGTCGTCCGCGGCCGTCGCGCTGCGCGCTGCCTTCGACGCGGGGGAGCGGGCCCCGAGGAAGGTGCTGCCCGAGCTCGGTGTGGTCCGGGTGGGCGGCCTGCCGGTGCGCCAGCTGGTCGACGTCGACTCCCCCGAGGACCTCCGCCGCTACGCTGAAGCGCCACCTCATCCACCGACGGACGGACAGGACCACCCGTGAGCGACGTGCCCGAGATCGACATCACCGCGCTCGAGCAGCGCATGGGCGACGGGGTCCTCGTGGTCGACGTTCGGGAGGACGACGAGTACGTCGCCGGCCACGTGGCGGGTGCCGTCTTCATGCCGCTCGCCTCGGTGCCCGAGCGGCTGGGGGACCTGCCCACCGACGCGCCGTTCCTCGTGATCTGCCAGGCCGGAGGGCGCAGCGCCCGGGCCGTGCAGTTCTTCCGGACCCAGGGCCTCGACGCCACCAACGTCGCCGGTGGCACCGGAGCGTGGGTCAACTCGGGCCGGCCGGTCGTCACCGGCCCGGACCCGGTCTGAGCGCCGACGTGGCCCCGGAGTACCGGTTCGTCGACACCGACGCCGGGTTCGCCGCGGTCATCGACGCCCTGCGTGACGCGCCCGCCTACGCGCTCGACACCGAGTTCCACCGCGAGCGCACCTACTACCCCAAGCTCGCCCTGGTTCAGCTGGCCTGGCCCGGCGAGCTCGTGCTCGTCGACCCGCTGGCCGTCGACATGGCGCCCTTCGCCGAGATCCTGCGGGGTGACGCCGTCGCGGTGTTGCACGCCGCCGACCAGGACCTCGAGATCCTCGAGCTCGTGTGCGGCACGGTGCCGGCCAACCTCTTCGACACCCAGGTGGCCGCCGGCTTCACCGGCCTGAGCACGCCGTCGCTGGCCACGGTGTACGAGAAGCTCCTCGGTGTGAAGGTCGGCAAGGGCGACCGCCTCACCGACTGGCTCCATCGCCCCCTCACCGGCGACCAGTTGGTCTACGCCGCCAACGACGTGGCCCACCTGCTCGAGGTCCACGACCTCCTCGTCGCCGACCTCGAGGGTCGCGGGCGGCTGCAGTGGGCGCTCGACGAGTGCGAGCTCCAGCGGGTCCGTGGGCGGGGGCAGCGCGACCCCGAGGAGGCGTGGCGCCGCATCAAGGAGGCCCGCCAGCTCAAGGGCAAGGCGCGTGGCGTCGCCCGGGCAGTGGCCGCGTGGCGCGAGCGTCGCGCCGCCACACTCGACATCCCGGTGCGGTACGTCCTCTCCGACATCGCGGTCGTGGGCATCGCCCAGCGCCCGCCCCGCAACCGGTCCGAGCTCGAGCGCATCCGCGGCTTCGACAAGGGCATGCGCGACGAGGCCGCCAAGGACCTCCTCGCTGCGGTGAAGGTCGGGGTCGACGGCCCGGTTCCCCCGTCCGACGACAGCCCCGCCGGCGGGCTCGACCGCGACCTCCGTCCGGCTGTCGCCCTCATCTCGGCGTGGGTGGCCCAGCTCGGGCGTGACCTCCACCTCGATGCCGGGCTGCTCGCCACTCGTGGTGACCTCGAGGCCCTTCTGCGTGGCGATCCCACCGCCCGTCTGGCCGAGGGGTGGCGGGCCGAGATCGTCGGCGAGCCCATCCGCCGCCTGCTGAACGGCGAGGCCGCCGTCGCCTTCGCCGGCGACGGCGAGCTGGTGATCGAGGAGCGCTCGAACCGTCCTCTCGGGCTCTCCTGACCTCTGTCTGACCACCGTGAGGGCATGCATCGGTCGGCATGACCGCCCGGGTACACTGCACCGGCACTATCACCGGACGGGAGTTGGCCCGTGAAGAAGGGGCGGCATCGGCGCTTCGAAGAAGCCCGAGCACTCAAGCGCACGAACGACAATCTGGACGAGATCCTCGACGCGCGCGACGCGGAGCCATGTCCGGAGTGCGGGGCCGATCCCGGTCACGACCACGCGTCCTGGTGCATGTACGACAAAGAGGCCGAAGAGAAGGCCTGGTAGAGCCGTTCCGGGGCCCATCGGTTCCGGAGTGGTCCCAGGGCCGATAGCATCTCCTCTTCGTGCCCCCCAGCGAAACCACCTCCCCCGCGCTGCGCAACGTCGCGCTCGTCGCCCACGTCGACCACGGCAAGACCACTCTGGTCGATGCCCTCCTGCGTGCGACGGGCACCTTCGGCGAGCATGCCGCCCTCGTCGACCGCGTCATGGACTCCAACGATCAGGAGCGCGAGCGGGGCATCACCATCCTCGCCAAGGCCGCCTCGGTCGAGTGGAACGGCATCCGGATCAACCTCGTCGACACCCCCGGCCACTCCGACTTCGGTGGTGAGGTCGAGCGTGCGCTGACGATGGTCGACGGTGTGGTGCTGCTCGTCGACGCCGCCGAGGGCCCGCTGCCCCAGACCCGCTACGTGCTCTCCAAGGCGCTGGCGGCCGGGCTGCCCGCGGTGGTCGTGCTCAACAAGGTCGACCGCCAGGACGCCCGCCCCGACGAGGTCCTCGACGAGATCTACCAGCTCTTCCTCGACCTCGACGCCGACGAGCACTCCATCGAGTTCCCGGTCGTCTCGGCCATCGCCCGTGACGGCAAGGCCGTCACCGGCGTCGGGATGCCCGGCGACGACGACGACCTCACCCCGCTCTTCGAGGCGATCGTGGCCACGGTGCCGCCGCCCAAGGGCGACCTCGATGCGCCGCTGCAGGCGATCGTCACCAACCTCGACGCCTCCGACTACCTCGGGCGCCTCGCCATCGGCCGCGTCGTCAACGGCACCCTGCGCCGCGGCGAGCAGATCGCCCTGTGCGAGGAGGACGAGGGCCAGGCCCCGCTGAAGCGGAAGCTCACCCAGCTCATGTCGTTCTCCGGCATCGGTCGCCTCGAGGTCGACGAGATCGTCGCCGGCGACCTCTTCGTCGTCGCCGGCTTCCCCGAGGTCGAGATCGGCGACACCCTCGCCGACCCGGCCAACCCGGTGCCGCTCGAACGCCTCACGGTCGACGAGCCGGTGCTGCGCATGACCTTCGGGGTCAACACCTCGCCGCTCGCCGGCAAGGAGGGGAAGTTCCTCACCTCCCGCCACCTCCGCGACCGCCTCGACCGCGAGGTGCTCGGCAACGTCTCGATCAAGGTCGACCAGACCTCGTCGCCCGACGTCATCGAGGTCGCCGGCCGCGGTGAGCTCCAGCTGGCGGTGCTGATCGAGAACATGCGCCGTGAGGGCTACGAGCTCCAGGTCAGCCGCCCTGAGGTCATCGTCCGCGAGATCGACGGCAAACGCCACGAGCCCTTCGAACGAGCGGTCATCGACGTACCCGACGAGCACGTGGGCACCGTCACCCAGGCCCTCGCTCCTCGCAAGGGCAAGGTCAACGACCTGCGCCCCGGCGACACCGGCCGCACGATCGTCACCGTCGAGGCCCCGTCCCGCGGCCTGATCGGCTTCCGGTCCCAGCTGCTCACGGCCACCCGCGGCACGGCACTGATGCACCAGCACCACGCCGGCTGGATCCCCTGGGTCGGCGACCTCCCCACCCGCAAGGGCGGCGCCATGATCTCCGACCGCACCGGCGTCACCACCGGCTTCGCGCTCGGCAACCTCCAAGAGCGCGGCGAGATGTTCGTCGGGGTGGGCGAGGCCGTCTACGAGGGCATGATCATCGGCGAGAACAGCCGGCCCGACGACATGCAGGTCAACATCGTCCGGGAGAAGCAGAAGACCAACATCCGCACCCACGCCGCCGACGAGGCCATCAAGCTCGTCCCGCCGCGCGAGGTCACCCTCGAGACCTCCATCGAGTTCATCGGCGACGACGAGCTGGTCGAGGTCACCCCGCTGAACCTGCGGCTGCGCAAGCGCATCCTCAAGGAATCCGACCGCCGGCGTTCCAGCAAGCGCTGACCCACCTCCGGGTCACGACAGCGGCGCGGCCGCGGTGGTGTTGGCGATCTCGACGGCCCGCAGCAGGGCCCGATCGAGGTCGGCCTCGTCGGTGACGAGCATCGTCGGGCGTCCGCCGGAGCGCGCCTCGAGCTCGGCCTCGGCTCCCACCCGGTCGAGGGTGCGGTCGGACACGACGTCGAGCAGCAGAGGCCCGAGCAGCACGCCCGAGAGGCCCGCGCCATCGTGGCGTCCGGGGTGGAACACCAGCGGCCCGGCGAGCAGGGCGCCCCGCTCCGCCCGGAAGGCGGGCACCTGGCGGCGGCCGTCCTGCTCGAGTCGGTCGACGATGCCCATGAGCAGCCGGTGGCGCCGGTGCACGATCGGCCGGCACCAGCCGAAGGCCTCGTCGGCGCTGATGGGGTCGGCGGCCCGGTCGAGCAGGTCGAGGGCGGGCTGGTAGGTCTTGCGGTGCTTCCCCGACCTGGTGCGACGCAGCGACCGGGGGTTGGGCCGCACCATCGAGATCGACGACAGCGACGGGTGGTCGAGCCATCGGCCGGCGCCGCTGCCGACCTTGCGGGCCAGGCGCAGGACGGGGTCCTCGAGCGGTCCGGTGGCGCGGTCGGTGGCGTCGCGTCCGGCGTCACGCACGATGCGCAGAGCCGCGACCAGCACCCGGTTCTCGTCGATGTCGTAGGCACGGGAGGGCGTGGCGCAGATGAAAAGGTCGCGGTCGCCGAAGCTCGACGCGCGGGCCGACATGGTCTCGCTCCACATCACCGGCCCACGGAGCTCGCCGATGCAACGCTGGTTGTGGGCCTGCAGCGAGGTGGCCAGGCTCCGCACGGTCGTGGGCATGCCGTCGAGCAGCACCTGCGCCTCGTGGGAGGTGGCCAGCGCGAGGCCCACGCCCTGGGTGATGGCGGCGGGCGCCTCGCCCACGAGGGCCGACAGCGTGCCGATGACCTCGTAGGGTCGCGCCAGGCGGGAGTGGAGCCGGGCGAAGACCTCCGCGTCGGACTCTGGGGCCATGTCAGACCGCCAGCTCGACGCCCAGGACCTCGCGGATGGTTCGCTGGGCCTCGGCCCGCTCGGGGGCGTCGAGGTGCTGGGCGACGGCGCGGTACAGCGTGGTGGCCCGTCGGTCCTCCATGCCCTCGAACTGGGGCAGGAAATAGGCGTAGAAGACCTCGTAGATGAGACGCGACTCGGTGGGGCCGTCCTTGGCCCGCCGGGCGGCGTAGCGCGCCGCGTCGATGTAGACGGCCGGGCCGAGGTCGGTGAACTCCCGCAGGGGGAGGAGCTTGGCCACGATGCCGCCGGGGCCCTGCAGCAGCTTCTCGTAGGCCTCGTCGGACGGGGTGCCGACCTCGATGAAGGCGAACCGGCGCATGAGGGCGTAGCTCATGTCGAACAGCAGGTTCTTGTCGAAGACGTTCATCGTGGCGATGATGCGCCAGTTGGCCGAGACCCGGATGACCTCGGTCTTCTCCGGGGGCTCGATGCCGGCGGGCACGAGCGAGATGGGGTCCTGGCTGCCCTTGCGCTTGAACGGGAGCACCACGGCCGAGCCCGAGAGCACGGTGAAGAGCTGGCCGAAGGCGCGGTCGAAGTTGGAGCGGTTGAGCTCGTCGATGACGAGCCAGCGCCCGGACTCGATCGCGTCGATGAACAGGCCCGGGCGGTAGATGAGGCCGTCGGGGGTGGGCTGGAGGCCGCCGATGGTCTCGAAGGTGGTCCACTCGCTCGTGGCCGTGGTGGGCAGGTACCCGGTGCAGAACATGGCCTGGCGGGCGACGTCGGCGGCCATGTAGGCGAGCGTGGTCTTGCCGGTGCCCGGAGGGCCCGTGAGGATCACGTGCTTGCCGGCGTCGATGGCGGCGACGAGCTGTTCGAGGACGTAGTCGGGGAACAGCATCCCCGTCTCGTCGGCGGCTCGTTGGAGTTCTGCGGCGGTGAAGGAACGCATGGCCCTCTAGTCCTCGGCTGTTCCGCGCTCCCGGTTGAGCGCCGGATGCGGCAGGAACACCTCACGGCCCCGTTGGTCGAGCAGCTCGGCGAGACGACGGTAGGGGCCGTCGCCCACCAGGGCAACGATGTCCTCGGCGCACGCCCGGTAGACGGGCTCGTGGCCGACGAACGCGAGGGGGTCCTCGGTGCACCACCAGTGGAAGTCGGCGCCACCCGCGCCCCAGTCCCGGCGCTTCCACTCGCGGAGGATGTACGTGAGGTGGTCGTTGTCGTCGCGGTGGAAGTCGAGGCGCATCGGCACCTGCCAGCAGACCTCCGGCTTCCAGTCGAGGTAGCTCTCGCCCCGGGCCACCGCCGCGTGGTGGAACGCGCATCCGGCGCCCGCCGGGTGGTCGGGCCGGTTGAGGAAGATGCAGGCGCCGTCGACCACGTGGGTGACCCACGCCCCTTCGTCGTTCTTGTGGATCGGCCCACCCAGCTCCTCGGCGACGGCGTGGAGCTGCCACTCGGACGGCTCGAGCTCGGCGGCCTTGCGGGCGACGCGCTTGCGGTCGGCCTTGTCGGTGAAGTGCGCCCCCCAGATGCAACAGCCCAGCTCGAGTTCCGGCGCCGACTCCTCGCCGATGCCCGGGCAGCCGGCGCCGTAGATGCAGCTCCAGTTGCTCGTCATCCACGTGACGTCGAACGTGTAGGTGTCACCGTCGTGATCGAACGACAGCCACTCGTGGACGTCGTCGTCGTCGGGCAGGGCGCTGGGGGACGGCATGCGACGGGCTCTTCCGGGGTGGGGGGAGGATGGCGGGTGGCACAGGCTAACCGTCCGCGCTGTCGCACCCCGTGAGCCAGGATGGGCCCATGGCAGGCGAGTTCGACGACATCAGGCAGCGGCTGGAGGCGATCTCCGAGGAGCTGGCCGACCTGGCGATCCAGCGGTTGCGCGAGTCGATCGACGCGGGCGGCCACGAGCTCCCGATCGACGAGAAGCGCCTCACCCGGGCCCGACGGGCCGTCGAGAAGGCCGCGTCGATCCTGCGCGAGCCGGACGACATCGAGCCCGACGTCTGAGCGAGGGCCTCAGCCCTGTGGGGCCCGCTCGTTGATGCGGTCCACCAGGTGGCGGAGCCGGGCGAAGCTGCGGCGGTCGAACCCGAAGGCGATGCGGGGGAGGTCGGGGACGTCGTCGTCGTCGATCTCACCGGCGGAGGCCTCGGTGCGCTCGATCGGGGTACCGGAGACGATGTCGGCGAACTCCCGGTTCAGGTCGGCCAGCTCCTCGTCGTCGATCGGCGTGTTGAGCCGCAGCACGAGCCGACGCCCGACGAACCGCATCGAGTGGTAGCGGGCGTAGAACGAGCAGATCTCGTCGACGGCCTCGTCGATGGTGGGACAGATCCGGACCAGGTCGAGGTCCTCGGGGGAGATGAGTGACCGGCCGGCCAGCTCCGTCTCGGCGAAGCGCAACCAGCTCGACCAGTAGGTCGAGCCCTCGGGCTCGAGCAGCACGACGGGAACGATGGCGCTGCGCCCGGTCTGCATGAGGGTCAGCAACTCGTAGGTCTCGTCGAGCGTCCCGAAACCGCCGGGAAGCATGGCGAACGCCGACGACTCCTTCATGAAGCTGAGCTTGCGGGTGAAGAAGTAGCGGTAGTTGATGAGTTTCGGATCACCGGCCAGCAGCGGGGTGGCCTCCTGCTCGAACGGGAGCACGATGTTCACCCCGAACGCCGATCCGGCACCGGCGCCCTCGATGCCTGCCTCCATGATCCCGGGGCCCGCACCCGTGATGATCATCCACTCCCGGTCGGCCATCGCCCGCCCGAGTTTGCGGGCGGCGATGTAGCCGGGGTCGTCGACCTGGGTGCGCGCCGACCCGAAGATCGAGACCTTGCGCACCCGACGGTAGGGCTCGAACACCAGAAACGAGTAGCGCAGCTCCTTGAGGGCGGCGTTCACCAGCTTCAGATCGCCGCGGTCGACGGACTCACGGCCCATGCGCAGCGCCGAGACCAGCATCTCGAAGACGAGGTCGGCGTCGCCGCGGACCCCTCCCTCCTCGACGAGCTCGACGATCAGCTCGTCGAGCGCCTCGTTGCCGGTGCGGTACCGGGCCCGCCGCGGTGACACGTCAGGCGACGGCCAGCCGGCCGTAAAGGGTGGTGCGTTGCTCGAGGGTGCGTCCGAGCGGCTCGACGAGGGCACGGAAGTCGTCGGCCTCCATCATCTGGCCGTGGTCGGCTCCGGCGGCGCGGCTGATGTTCTCGTCCATGAGGGTGCCGCCGACGTCGTTCGCCCCGGCCTGCAGCGCCTGCGCCGCCCCGGCCCGGCCGAGCTTGACCCACGAGGTCTGGATGTTGTCGATGAGGCCGTGGTAGGCGATGCGCGGCACGGCGTGCATGAGCAGCACCTCGCGGAAGGTGGGCCCGCGTCGGGCCTTCTTCTGGAGGTAGATCGGTGTGGCCATGTGCACGAACGGCAGCGGCACGAACTCGGTGAATCCGCCGGTCTCGACCTGGAGGTCGCGGGTGCGCACGATGTGGCGGGCCCAGTGCACGGGCTGTTCGACCGAGCCGAACATGATGGTGATGTTGGACCGCAGGCCGATGGAGTGGGCCGTGCGGTGCGCCTCGAGCCACTCCTCGGTGTTGATCTTGTCGGGGCAGATGATCGCCCGGACCTCGTCGTCGAGGATCTCGGCGGCCGTGCCGGGCAGCGTGCGCAGACCGGCGTCCATGAGGCGCTGGAGGTACTGCGCCAGCGGCTCGTCGAGGCGCTTGGCGCCCTCGGTGACCTCGAGCGCCGTGAAGCCGTGCACGTGGATGTCGGGCGCGGCGTCCTTCACGGCCCGGGTGACGTCGATGTAGTAGTCGCCGTCGAAGTCGGGGTGGATGCCGCCCTGCAGGCACACCTCCGTGGCGCCGAGCTCGGCGGCCTCACGGGTGCGGTCGGCGATGTCGTCGAGCGTGCGGAGGTACGGCGTGCCCCGGAGGTTGAACGACAGCGGGCCCTTGCTGAAACCGCAGAACTTGCACTTGAAGGTGCAGACGTTCGTGTAGTTGATGTTGCGGTTGTGGACCCAGGTGACGACGTCGCCGACGGTGGCCCGGCGCAGCTCGTCGGCGACCTCGGCCACGGCCGCCACCTCGGGGCCTCTCGCCGAGAAGAGCGTGACGATCTCGTCGAGCCCGACCTGCTGGCCGAGCATCACACCGTCGAGGACCTCGCGCACCGCACCCGTGGCGTGGGCCCGCGAGGGGACGAGCACGGGCGGGGCGACGTTGGCGCCGGAGTACCACTGGGTGGAGCGCGGGCCGATCTGGAGCACCTCGACGCCGTCGTCGACCTGCTCCGGCGAGGCCGGGGTGAGGCGCTGCACGAACACCGCGCCGGGGTCGTCGCGGCCGAGGCCGGCGGCGTCGGAGCGGTCCATCACGGCGAAGCGCACGGCCGGGTCGAGCCAGCGGTCGGGGTCGAGGACGTACTCGGGGTGGGCGGTGAGGCGGGGAGCGAGCGCCATGCCCCGGGCCTCGGTGGCCTCGCGGAGGATGTCGAGATCGGGCCAGGGCCGCTCGGGGTTCACGTGGTCGGCGGTGACGGGGGAGACGCCGCCCCAGTCGTCGATGCCGGCGTCGAGCAGGATGCCGAAGTCGTCGGAGAGGTTCGGCGGAGCCTGGAGGTGGATCTCCGCCGGGAGGATGATGCGGGCCAGGGCGATGGCCTCGAGGTAGTCGTCCTGCGGGCACGCCGGCTGGTTGTGCATGGCGGTGCCGGGCTTGGGCAGGAAGTTCTGGACGATGACCTCCTGCACGTGCCCGTGACGCCGGTGCGACGCCGCGATGGCCTCGAGGGCGGCGATGCGGTCGGCCCTGGTCTCGCCGATGCCGACGAGGATGCCGGTGGTGAACGGGATGGCCAGCTCGCCGGCGGCCTCGAGGGTGGCGAGGCGACGCTCGGGCGTCTTGTCCGGTGCTCCCCGGTGGCAGGGAAGGTCGCCCCGGAGGGTCTCGATCATCATCCCCTGCGAGGGGGAGACCGTGCGGAGGCGGGCGAGATCGTCGACCGAGAGGGCTCCGGCGTTGGCATGGGGCAGCATGCCGGTCTCGTCGAGCACGAGCTGGCACATGGCCACGAGATAGTCGACGGTGCTGGTGTAGCCGTGGTCGGCCAGCCACTCGGCGGCCACCGGGTAGCGCTCCTCGGGGGCCTCACCGAGGGTGAACAGGGCCTCGTGGCACCCCACCCGGGCGCCGGCACGGGCGAGGGCCCCGACCTGGGCCGGGGTGAGGAACGGGGCGTCCAGCCGGGCCGGCGGCTGCGCGAACGTGCAATAGCCGCACTTGTCGCGGCACAGCATCGTGAGGGGGATGAAGACCTTCGGTGAGTACGTCACCGTGGTGCCGTGGGCGGCGTCACGGATCGCCCGCGCCTCGGTCATCAGGGAGTCGAGCGGACCATCCAGGGGCAACGACATCCCGGCACGTTACCGGGCCTGCGGCCGGTCCCTCGCCGTGATCAGATGGGCATCTCCGGTCGTCATGCGCCGGAGGCGGATCGTTCACCGCACCGACCACTGGGGGACATGTCATGCGTGCAGCACTGTTGGAAGAGGCCGGCCAGGTGCTCGCCGTCGTCGACGACGTCGACGTGGCCGCTCCGGCGCCCGGACAGGTCCGCGTGCGGGTCGCGCACTGCGGCCTCTGCCACAGCGACCTCACGGTGATGGGCGCCGGCGGGTTCCTCCCGGTCGTGCTCGGGCACGAGGCGGCCGGCGTCGTCGAGGAGGTCGGCGCCGGGGTCACCACGCTGGCGCCCGGCGACAAGGTGCTCCTCGCCCCGCTGGCGCCGTGCGGACGCTGCTACTGGTGCGTGCGCGGTGAGGAGTCGATCTGTGAGTCGGCCATGATCGGGCTCGCCGGGGTCTTCCCCGATGGCTCCACGCCGCTCTCGCGTGGCGGGGCGACCGTGTACAGGGGACTCGGTGTCGGCGGGTTCGGCGAGTACGTCGTCACCAGTGAGGCGGGTGCGGTGAAGATCGGTGCGGAGGTACCCCTCGACATCGCCGCCGTCATCGGCTGCGCGGTGCAGACGGGTGTCGGGGCTGTGCTGAACACCGCTGGTGTCGAGGAAGGGGCCACGGTCCTGGTGATGGGCCTCGGTGGTGTCGGCATCTCCGTGGTGCAGGGCGCCCGCCTGGCGGGGGCGGCACGCGTCATCGTGAGCGACCCCGTGGCCGAGCGTCGCGATGCCGCGGCCCGGTTCGGGGCCACCGACGCCATCGACCCGATGTCTGACGAGGTCACGGCCGCCTGCCAGGAGCTCACGGCCGGGATCGGCGTCGACTACGCCTTCGATGCCGCCGGGAGCCCCTCGCTGCTCGGCGTGGGCCTGGCCGCCACCCGGCGCGGCGGCACCACCGTGGGCGTCGGGGTCGGCGCGGGTGCGCAGGACCTCACCATCTCCGCAGCAGGCCACGTGATGGGCGAGAAGAAGCTCCTCGGGTGCGTCTTCGGTTCGGGCAACCCCCATCGTGAGGTGCCGCGCCTGCTGTCGCTCTGGGAGCAGGGCCGTCTCGACCTGGAGGGGATGATCTCGTTCCGGCGCCCCCTCGACGAGATCAACGAGGGCTTCGAGGACATGAAGGCCGGCCGCGGCATCCGCACGGTGCTCGACCTCTGACCGACCACGAAAGGTGGCTCACCTGATGCAGCCGGCCGAAGCCGGTGAGCCAGCTTTCGGGGGCGGGGTGGGCGCGAGCTACTCGCCGAGGGCGGCGTGGTCGACGAGCCAGAGGACCCGGTCGCCGTCGATGCGGCTGGCCGGGGCGGTGGGATCGCCGGCGCGGACCCGTGCGAAGGCCTCGACCTTCGCCTCGCCCTCGACCGTGACCACCACCAGGCGAGCGCGGGCGATGCCCTCGAAGGTGAGGGTCATGCGGGGGTGAACGTTGTGGCCGAGAGGGTCGTCGTTGAGGGCGACGAGGCGGCCGGGCGGCGCGTCGAGGGCCTCGCTCCCGGGGAAGAGCGAGGCGGTGTGACCGTCCGGGCCGAGACCCAGGTGCACGAGGTCGAAACGGCCGAGCTCGCCGAGGCGCAACTGGTACGCGTCGGCACCCTCGTCGCAGCGCATCGGGTACGTGGCGTTGGCCGCACCCACGCGGTCGAGCAGGGCCTCGCGCGCGAGCCGGTAGTTGGAGTCGGGGTCGTCGAGAGGCACGCAGCGCTCGTCGCCCCAGTAGAGGTCGACCTTCCACCAGTCGATGGCATCGCCGGCGTCGGCGGCCAGCCGCTCGTAGCAGGCTCGGGCGGTGTCACCGCCCGACAGCGACATCGCGAAGCCGTCGTTGGGTCGGCCGCGGTAGGCCTCCACGACCGTGGTGGCGAAGGCCTCGGTGACGTCGTCGACGACGACGAGGTCACCGTTCATGCCAGGTCGGCGGCCTTGGCCGAGAGCGACTCGAGGAGATCGTCGAACGACTTGGAGAACGAGGCGACGCCCTCGTCCTCGAGGGTGGCGGTGACGTCGGCGAGGTCGACGCCGACAGCGGCGAGGCCGTCGAGCACGGCGCGGGCGGCCGCGAAGTCGGCGTCGACGGTGCGGGCCAGCCTGCCGCCGGTGTCGAAGTCGTCGAGGGTCTGCTCGGGCATGGTGTTCACCGTGTCCGGGCCGATCAGGGTGTCGACGTAGAGCGTCTTCAGGTAGGACGGGTTCTTGGTGGAGGTGGACGCCCACAGCGGGCGCTGCGCCCGGGCCCCACGAGCGGTGAGGGCTTCCCACCGTGGGCCGGAGAAGGTCTCGAGGAAGGCCTCGTAGGCGACCTGGGCGTTGGCCACGGCGACCTTGCCCTTCAGGGCGGCCGCCTCCGGGGTGCCGACGGCGTCGAGGCGCTTGTCGGCCTCGGAGTCGACCCGGCTCACGAAGAACGATGCAACCGAGGACACCCTCGAGAGGTCGCCGGTGTTGGCCTCGAGGCCGGCGATGTAGGCCTCCATGACCTCGCGGTAGCGCTCGACCGAGAAGAGCAGGGTGACGTTGACGCTGTGGCCCTCGGCGATCATCGCCTGGACGGCGGGCAGGCCTTCGGCCGTGCCGGGGATCTTCACGTAGAGGTTCGGCTCGTCGATCAGGTCGTGCAGGTGCCGGGCCGCGGCGGCGGTGCCGTCGGTGTCACGAGCGAGCAGCGGCGAGACCTCGATCGAGACGTAGCCGTCGACACCGTCGCTGGCCTCGTGGACCGGGCGCAGCACCGCGAGGGTGTCGCGGATGTCCTGCACCACGAGCTCCCAGTAGCTGTCGAGCACCGATGTGCCCTGCTTCAGCAGGGCCGTGAACTGCTCGTCGTAGGCGTCGCCGCCGCTGATCGCCTTCTGGAAGATGGTGGGGTTGGAGGTGACGCCGCGGACCCCGCGGTCGACCCAGCCCTTCATGGTGCCGTCCTGGATCCAGTCACGGCGGACGTTGTCGAGCCAGGGGCTCTGGCCCTGCTGGTCGTAGAGGTCGGTCAAACGGCTCATCGGGCGCTCCGGAACGGTGGTGGGGCTGGTGACGTGACGGGATGGCTCAGCGTGCGGCGAGCAGCGCACGGGCGTGCTCGACGACGTTGGCCGGGGTGATGCCGAACTTCTCCATCAGCACCCCGCCGGGGGCGCTGGCGCCGAAGTGGTCGATGCCGATGCTGGCATCGGCGTAGAGCGACCAACCGAAGGTGGTGCCGGCCTCGATCGAGACCCTCGGGACGTCGACGCCCATCACCGACACCTGGTAGGCGTCGTCCTGGGCGGCGAAGAGGTCCCAGCTGGGCATCGACACCACGCGGGCGGCGACGCCCTCGGAGGCGAGGGTCTCGGCCGCGGCCACGCAGTGCTGGACCTCGGAGCCCGTGCCGATCAGCACGATGTCGGGGTCGCCGTCGGTGGCCCGCAGGACGTAGGCACCCCTGGCGACCCCCTCGTTGCCGGCGGTGCCGTCGAGCACCGGGACGTTCTGGCGGCTGAGGATCAGGGCGGTGGGGCCGTCGAGCTCGACGGCGAGGCGCCAGGCGGTGGCGGTCTCGTTGGCATCGGCCGGACGGATGATCCGCAGGCCCGGCATGGCCCGCAGCGACTGGAGCTGCTCGATGGGCTGGTGGGTGGGGCCGTCCTCCCCGACACCCACCGAGTCGTGGGTCCACGAGTAGATGACGTGCAGGCCCGAGAGGGCAGCGAGGCGAACGGCCGGGCGCATGTAGTCGGAGAACACGAAGAACGTGCCGCCGAACGGCAGCACCCCGCCGTGGGCGGCCACGCCGTTCATGACCGAGCCCATGCCGTGCTCGCGCACGCCCCAGTGGATCTGGCGGGCCTTGCGGTCGGCGATGGAGAACGGGGTGGCGCCCTCGATCTCGGTGCCGGTGTTGCCGGTCAGGTCGGCGCCGCCGCCGATGAGGCCGGGCACGTTCGGCAGGAGGGCGTTGAGCGCCTTCTTGCCGGCGTTGCGGGTGGCGACGGACTCGCCCGGCTCCCACGTCGGCAACGAGTCCTGCCAACCGGGGAGGCCGGTGCCGGCCAGCGCGGCGTCGAGGGCCTCGCGGTCCTCGGTCCAGCCGGCATGGATGGCCTCCCAGGCCTCGCGGGCCTCGCGGCCGCGGACTCCGGCGGCGTGCATGTGCTCGACGACGTCCTCGGGTACCCAGAAGGGCTCGTCGGGCATGCCGATGACCGCCTTCGTAGCGGCGATCTCCTCGGCGCCGAAGGGGTTGCCGTGGGCGTGGGGGCTGTCGGTGTACTTCGGTGACGGGTAGCCGATGTGGCTGCGCAGGACGATCATCGACGGGCGGTCGTCGACGTCCTTCGCCCGGCGGATGGCCGCCTCGAGGGCGTCGACGTCCTCGCCGATCTCGCCGACGTTCTCGACGTGCCAGCCGTAGGCCTCGAAGCGCTTCGGGGCGTCGTCGGAGAGGGCGAGCTCGGTGGGGCCGTCGATGGAGATGTGGTTGTCGTCGTAGATCACGACGAGCTTGCCGAGGCCCAGGTGGCCGGCGAGCGAGGCGGCCTCGTGGCTGACGCCCTCCTGGAGGTCGCCGTCGCCGCAGAAGGCGTAGGTGTGGTGGTCGAACAGCTGCGGGCCGAAGCGGGCCCGGAGCCAGTGCTCGGCCAGCGCCATGCCCACGGCGTTGGCGATGCCCTGGCCGAGGGGCCCGGTGGTGACCTCGATGCCGTCGGTGTGGTGCACCTCGGGATGGCCGGGGGTGAGCGAGCCCCACTGCCGGAACGCCTCGAGGTCGTCGAGGGTGAGGCCGTACCCAGTGAGGTAGAGCATCGAGTACTGCAGCACCGACGCGTGCCCGATCGAGAGCACGAAGCGGTCACGGTTCGGCCAGTGGGGCGCCGACGCGTCGTACCGCATGATGCGGGTCCAGAGCGTGTACGCGAGGGGGGCGAGCGCCATCGCGGTGCCCGGATGGCCGGAGTTGGCCTTCTGGGGCATGTCCATGGCAAGGCCACGGATGACGTCGATGGTGCGGGTTTCGAGCTGCCGGTCGGTCACGTCGGGAACCTTAGTGAAGGGTGCGGATGGAAGATCACGGTCACCGCGGTGAAGCCGTGGAGGAAGGAACGGCCGCCCACCGGGCCGATCTCGCCGGCGCAGAACATGCCCGCGACCGCTGTCGTGCCCACGGACTCGGCGACGACCGCGGCGTCGTGGTGCGCCTCGCCGAACAGGTTCATTCCCCGGCCGTTGCAGGTGAAGACCAGCGCGGCCTCACCGTCGTGGCCGTCGAGGAGGAGGCGCAGGTCGGCGTCGGCCGAGACGGCGTCGCGCACGTGCAACTGCACGGTCGCCCCGACCTCGATCTCGTCGCCCACGGCGACGGCGCCGTTGTCCTTGTCGGCGCCGAGGACGTTGCGGACGAGGAAGTCGCCCCGGTCGAAGTCGAGCTTGTGCTCGTCGACCACCCGGCCCATGTGCAGGCCGTTCACCGCAGCGGCGCGCTCGGCCTCGTCGAGCTCGGCGATGGTCTCCTGGACCCGGTCGAGGGCGGGGCGGCCGGCGAGCTCGATCAGCATGTTCCTCTCGGCGCGGGTGACGGTGAAGGGCTGCCCGACCGGACCGCACCCCTGGCTGACGACGACCTCGACCGGCACGTCACGACCGAGCAGGACCAGGACGGCCCCCCTGTCGTGCAGCGCGCCGTCGAGCACGAGCCGGTTGGCGCCAGGCTGGAAGCCGGCGGATGCGAGACCACCGGCGACGGTGAGGTCGGGGTGCCCGGCGGCCAGCGCGTCGAGGACCGCGTCGACGGGGAAGCTGGCGGGGTCGGCGAGGATCAGTGCCGTGCCTGCGGCCTCGAGGTCGGCACCGTCGACGCCCACGAGCCGCGGCCCGTCGGGGCCGTCGAGCACCTCCACGTGGTGAGCCGAGACCGCGCCGGTGGTGCCGGCCCAGAGCGCGACGCCAGGGGTTCCCTCGACCTCCTCACGACCACCCAGCACGGACACGGCCGTGGCGCCCACGAGGCATCCGGGTGCGAGGAGGCGGGCGACGGTGGCGGCGATGTCCTCCAGGACCCCGACGTGGGGACCCGTGACGAAGAGCACGGCGAGGTCTGGGGTCTCGGGGAGCTTCTCGAGGATGTCGCCGACGACCTCGCCGGTGGCGTGGGTCGCGAGGGGGTGCTCCGAGACGGCGGCGGCGAAGGGCACGTCAGCCGACGGGGGGCAGCAGCGTGTACGGCACGACGACCACCGGCCCGAGATCGACCCGGCAGTGGGCCTCGACCGTGCCGTAGTCGTCGAACGTGAGCTCGGCCCGCACGAGGCGGTAGTTGAACTTGCCCGGCTCGACCTGGAGGGGCTGCACGTTGCGGGCCACCTGCTCGTCGCCCCGCATGTAGACGACCTCGAGGGCGCCGTTGCTCTTGCCGTCGGGCGGGCAGTGCACGATCACGCAGAGATGGGGCTCGACGGTGACCGGGACGGGGGAGGGCGCCGCGGCCGAGAACTGGACCCCGGTGAGGTCGATGCGGGTCGAGGGGCCCTCGACCTGGCGGAGGTCGATGGCCTCGATGAACAGGGCGGCGAGGATGTCCATGGCCAGGCAAGGTACCGGTATTCACCGTCGGTACGAGAGGTCGGCCGCTAGCCTTGCCGGATGGCGATCAGCGAAGGGACGATCCCGACGCGCGAAGCGATCCTGTTCGAGGCTGAGCGGTGCTTCGCCGAGCACGGGTACGACGGCACCTCGCTGAACGACATCGCCGAGGCGGTCGGGATCCGCCGGTCGAGCGTGCTGCACCACTTCCCGTCCAAGGACTCGATCTACCGCGAGGTCTTCGAGCGGGCCCTCGCCGAATGGATGGTCAGGGTCGACACCGCCACCTCCAGCCCGGTCGAGGGCTGGCCCAAGGTCGACTTCGTGCTCACCGCCGGCTTCCGCTTCTTCATGGAGCACCCCGAGTTCGTCCGGATCGTGCGCCGGGAGGCCCTGGACGGCGGCTCCCGCCTCGGCGTCGACCTCGGCGTGTCCCTCCGCCCCCTCTTCGAGAAGGCCGTCGCCTACTTCAACGCGGAGATGGAAGCCGGCCGCTACCGCCGCTTCGACGCCGAGCAGTTGATGCTGACTGGATATGGCGCACTGCTGAGCTACTTTTCCGACCTGCCATTCATCGAAGGGCTGCTCGACGCAGACCCCCTTGATGCGGAGGTCCTGGAAGCACGCCTGGAGCACCTCCGGTCGTTCTTCCGCGCTGCCCTGGAGCCGTGACCCACACCCTCTCCGAAGCCGACTCGAAGGCGCTGCTCGCGCCGTTCGGCATCCCGTTCCTGCCTGAGCGGCTGGTCGACAGCCCCGATGAGGCAGCCGATGCCGCCACCTCCATCGGCGGGCGCGTCGTGGCCAAGCTCTGCGGTGACGCCATCGCCCACAAGACCGAGCGCGGCCTCGTCCGGCTCGGCCTCTCCGGCGCCGACGAGACCCGCGAGGCCGCGGCCGAGCTGTTCGCCGCCGCTCGCCCGGAGGACGGCGAGGTCCAGGTGCTCGTCGCTCCGATGGTGAAGGCAACCCGGGAGCTCATCGCCGGCCTCAACGTCGACGCCCAGTTCGGCCCCACCGTCGTGCTCGGAGTCGGGGGGATCCTCGCGGAGGCCGTCGCCGACGCTGTCGTGCGCCTGGTGCCGATCAGCGAGGTCGACGCCGAGGACATGCTCGACGAGCTCGCCAGCCAGGCGCTGCTCGGCCCGTTCCGGGGGGAGCCCGCGGTCGACCGACGGGCGGTCGTGGCCGTGCTGCTCGCGCTGTCCGACGCCGCCGAGCGCGTGCCCGGCCTGTGCTCGGTCGACCTCAACCCGCTCATGATCGTCGACGGCGAGCCGGTGGCGGTCGACGCCCTGGTCGAGCTGGCCGAGCCCCTCGGAGCCCGTTGATGCCCACCCAGGAACACTTCCGGGCCCTGTTCGACCCGCGCGGCGTCATCGTCGCCGGGGCCTCGACCCACCCGGGAAAGTTCGGCTTCGTCGCCCTCCACAACATCCTCGCCAACGGCTACGGCGGCGAGGTGTTCGCCACCAACCGCGAGGGCGTCGACGTCCTCGGCCGGCCGACGCTCGCCTCCATCGACGAGGTCCCCGACGGTGTCGCCGACCTCGTGTTCGTGTGCACCCCGGCGGGGGCCAACCCCGAGGTGCTGCGCCAGGCCGCGGCCAAGGGGGTCAAGGCGGCCTTCATCGCATCGGCGGGCTACGGCGAGTCGGGCGAGGAGGGCCAGATCCTCCAGACCGAGCTCGTGGCCCTCGCCGACGACCTCGACATGCTGATCGTCGGGCCGAACGGTCAGGGGCTGGTGTCCACCCCCTCCTCGCTGTGCGCCCAGATCGTGGCGCCGTACCCGCCCCGGGGTCACATCGGGGTGGCGAGCCAGTCCGGCAACTTCGTGTCGTCGTTCCTCAACCTCTCGCGCCAGTCGGGCGTCGGTGTGAGCCGGGCCGTGTCGGTCGGCAACGCCGCCCAGGTGGGCGTGCTCGACGCCCTCGAGTTCTTCGCCGCCGACCCCGAGACCAGCGTGGGCCTCGTGTACGTCGAGGGCCTGCCCGACGGACGTCGCTTCTTCGAGCGCCTCTCCGCCGTCACCGAGCGACTCCCGGTCGTGGTGCTGAAGGGCGGCTCGTCGTCCATCGGCGCACGTGCCGCGGCCAGCCACACCGGCTCGCTCGCCACCGACGACAAGGTCTTCGACGGCATGTGCCGCCAGGCCGGCGCGGTCCGGGCCGCCACGGTGCTGGAGGCCTTCGACATCGCCGCCGCGCTGGCCACCCAGCCGCCGCCCCCGGGCCCGAAGGTCGCGGTCGTCACCACGGTCGGAGGGTGGGGCGTCGTCACCGCCGACGCGCTGGCCTCCACCTCGCTCGAGCTGCTGGCGCTCCCCGACGACCTCCGCGACTCCCTCGACGAGCTGCTGCCCCCACGCTGGAGCCGCAACAACCCCATCGACCTCGCCGGCGGCGAGACCAAGGACACGGTCCCCGCCGTCATGGAGGCGGTCGTGTCGCATCCCGACGTCGACGCCGTGATCATGCTGGGCGTCGGCATCCAGTCGAACCAGGGCCGCCTCGAGCGCGAGGGCCCGTTCTTCCCCGACCACGGCCTCGAGCGCATCGTCGGCTTCCACGACCGTCAGGACAGCCGGTACGTCACCGTCGCGGCGGAGCTCTCCGGCCGGTACGGCAAACCCGTGCTGGTGGCCACCGAGCTCGCCATCGCCGACCCCGACAACGCCGCGGTCGCCGCCATCCGCGACGCCGGCCGGTACTGCTTCCCGTCGGCCGACCGGGCGGTCGTGGCGCTCGACCACGTGTGGCGCCACGTCCGCTGGCGCGAGCGGCGCGACCTCGGCCCGGTGGCGAGCCCTCGCCCGTGACCCTCCGATCCACCCTCCGCCTGGCGGCGGCGGCCGTCGTGCTGGTGCTGGCCGCCACGTTCCCCGGCCCGCTCGCCGACGTGGCCGGGGCCGACGACGCCCCCGCGGCGCCGGTGCCGGCCACCCCCGTGCTCTCTGCCCGTCGTCTTCCGGGCGTGCTCCAGAGCGCCTCGGCCGACCCACGCCTGGCCGAGACCCTCGACCCCTTCCTCGACAAGGCCGCCGGCGAGCAGTGTGCGGTCGTGATCGACGGCGGCCGGGTCGCCTACACCCGGAACCTGGCTGCGACGATGGTCCCGGCCTCGCTGCTCAAGCTGCTCACCGGCACCGCCGCCCTCGAGGTGCTGGGGGCCGACACCCGACTGGCCACCATCGCGGGCTCGGCGACCCCGATGGCCGACGGCGTCGTCGAGGGAGACCTCTTCGTGGTCGGCGGCGGTGACCCGCTCCTCACCACGCCCGGGTTCAAGGCCAGCCTCGACGACCCGGAGCAGGTCACCGAGCCCTACAGCGATCTGGCCGACGCCCTCGTCGCCGCGGGGCTGAAGGAGGTGCGGGGCGGCGTGGTCGGAGACGACTCCCGCCACGAGGACGTGCGCTGGCTTCCCAGCTGGCCCACCCGCTACCAGCGCGAGGGCTTCGTCGGCCCGCTGTCCGCGCTGATGGTCAACGACGGGCAGACGGGCTTCACCGAGACGCCGGATCAGCAGACCGCCAACCGCAAGCCGGGCGACCCGCCGGCCCTCGCCGCCCAGACCCTGAAGACGCTGCTCGTCCAGCGGGGCGTGAAGGTGAGCGGTGCCGGCTCGGCGGGCACGGCGCCCGCAGGCCTCCAGGAGGTCGCCCGCATGGAGTCGCTCCCCGTCGCCGACATCGTCGGCGAGATGATCACCGACTCCGACAACACCACGGCCGAGCTGCTCACCCGCGAGATGGGCTTCGTGGCCAAGGGGCAGGGCACGACCGCGGCCGGCATCGAGGTCATCGTCGACACGCTCGCCTCGCTCGGCTACGACACCGCCGGGCTCGAGCTCAACGACGGCTCCGGGCTCGACCCGGCCGACAAGGTGCCGTGCCCCCTCGTCGTCGACGTGCTCACGCGATCGGGCCGTGACTCCGTGATCGGCCGGTCGATGGCGGTCGCGGGCCAGACCGGCACTCTGCGCAAGCGGATGCTGGGGTCGGAGGCCACGGGTCTCGTGAGAGCCAAGACCGGCACGCTCAACGAGGTCAACGCGCTGGCCGGCTTCGCCGACACCCCCAAGGGCAACGCCATCACCTTCCTGATGATCCAGAACGGGTTGCAGCCCAACGGCATGTCCTGGGTCGACAAGTACGCCGCGCTGCTGATGTCGTACGCCGACGCACCGGCGCTCGACGCGCTCGGCCCACTCCCTCCCCGCTCGTAGGCGCCTCGGCCCGTCGGATCGCGCGGGGGCCACCTACGGTGACGGGGTGCCCGAGATGCCGATGTTCCCGCTCGGCAGCGTCCTGCTGCCAGGCATGCCGCTCCCGCTGCACGTGTTCGAACCGCGATACCAGGCGCTCGTCGCGCACTGCCTCGAGGGCGAGCCCGAGTTCGGGGTCGTGCTGATCGAACGGGGGAGCGAGGTCGGCGGCGGCGATGCCCGCACCGGTGTCGGCACCGTGGCGCGCATCGTGGAGGCGAGCCGGTTCGACGACGGCCGCTGGGCGATCGGCGCGGTGGGCACGAGGCGCATCCGGGTCGAGCGGTGGCTCGACGACGACCCCTTCCCGCGGGCGGAGGTCCGGGACTGGCCCGAGGAGCCGGGAGAGATCGCGCCGGAGCAGCTCGATGTCGTGGTGCACCGGTTCCGTCGGGTGCTCGCCCTCGCCGCCGAGCTCGGGGTGCCGGTGCCGCCCGCGACCGTGGAGCTGGCGACCGACCCTGCCGTCGCCGTGCTGCAGATGATCGTCGCCACCCCGTTCGGGCCCGCGGACCGCTACGACCTGTTGGCGGCCCCCGGGCCGGTCGAACGTCTCGCCCTGCTCGCCGAGCTGGTCGACGACCAGGCGGAGCTGCTGGAGGGGCGGGCCGCCATGGGAGACCCGGGCGATCCGGGTGATCTGTTCGGCGAGGGGTACGGCGAGGACCCGGGGGGCCTCTAGTACGCTCCTCGGGGCCGACACCGCTCCGTCCAGTCGCTCGAAGGGAACCGCGTGGCCCCGTCGCTGAAGAACGTGCCCGAGATCCTCCAGGACCTCAAGGACCTGCTGATCTCCTACGCCAAGCAGGAGACCGTCGACCCGCTCCGCAACCTGGGTCGCTTCCTCGGCTTCGGGCTCGCCGGCATCGCGATGCTGACGCTCGGTACCTTCCTCATCGGCATGGCGCTGCTGCGGTTCGTCCAGACCATGACCGGCGACTGGGTCAACGACCCCTGGTCCTGGGTGCCCTACCTCGCGCCCATCACCTTCTGGGGGCTCGTGATCGGCATCGCCATCAGTCGCATCGGCAAGGGCGGCATCGGCGCCGCCGCGCCCGCCGCCACGGCGCCCACCAACGCCAAGGGGACCACCCGATGAGCACCAACGGCCCCATCACCCGCGACGACATCGAGGCCCGGTTCCGCGCCATCCAGGGCGACGCCGAGGCCGTCGAGGAGGAAGCCCGCGACTACGTCGCCCTCGCCGTGGCCGCCGTCGCCGTGGTCATCGTCATCGGCGCCTTCCTGGTCGGTCGCCGCCGGGGCAAGAGCCAGCGCGCCGTGGTCGAGATCCGCCGCATCTGATGGCTCTCCTCGACCCGCTGCGCAACAACGCCCTCAGCAAGGGCGTCTTCGGCAACAGCCGCTTCTGGCTCGTCGTCGGCGGCCTGGCCTGGCTGGTGCGGGCCTACAGCTGGGCTCGTCGGCCTCAGGTCACCACGATGTTCCGGCAGGTGATCGAACCGGGGGACACCCTGACGATCACCGCGACCGGCCCGGCCCCGTCGAAGCGCGACCACCGCCGCTCGTTGAAGGCCGAGCGTCGGATGGGCCTTCGGGAGACGCGCTCGAAGGTGGCGACCGCCCGCATGCGACGTCGGCACCGGGTCCTCTGACGCCCGTCCGGCCCTCGGGTGCCCGGAGGGGTCCCGGGCCTGCGATCATGTCCGGCGTGAAGGTCCTGTTGCGCAACCCCCGTCGCGAGGTCGAGGTCCCCGGCCCCATCACCATCGTGAACCTCCTCGCCCGCTTCGATCTCAACCGTGAGTCCGTCCTGGTCATCCGGGGCGGCGAGCTCATCCCTGGCGACGCCACGCTCGCCGACGACGACTCCGTCGAGATCCGTCCCGTCATCTCCGGGGGCGCGTGATGAAGTGCGTGGTCTGCAAGGGACCGGCGATCATCGACATCCGCCGCCACAACGCCAACTTCTGCACCGACCACTTCCTCGAGCAGTGCCGGCGTCAGGTCACCAAGGCCATCGACGAGTTCTCGATGATCGAGAAGGGCGACAAGGTGCTCGTCGCGGTCTCGGGAGGCAAGGACTCGCTGGCGGTCTGGGACCTGCTCGTCGACCTCGGCTACGACGCCGACGGGCTCTACATCGGGCTCGGCATCGGCGAGTACAGCGACGTCTCCGGCACCTACGCCCGTGACTTCGCCGCCGAGCGCGGCCTCACCCTGCTCGAGGTCGACCTTCCCGGCACCTACGGCTACGACATCCCCACCGGCTCCCGGGCCGCCCGCCGCGCACCGTGCTCCGCCTGTGGTCTGTCGAAGCGGCACCTCTTCGACGCCGCCGCCCTCGAGGGTGGCTACGACGTGCTCGTGACCGGCCACAACCTCGACGACGAGGCCGCCGTGCTGTTCGGCAACACCCTGCACTGGCACACCGAGTACCTCGGTCGCCAGCTGCCCGTCCTTCCCGCTCGCGACGGCTTCCCCCGGAAGGTGAAGCCGCTCGTGCGCCTCACCGAACGGGAGATGGCGGCCTACTGCGTGGTGCGGGGCATCGACTACCTCGTGGAGGAGTGCCCCATGGCCGCCGGCAACCGGCACCTGTCCTACAAAGCCGCGCTGAACGACATCGAGCGCACCTCACCCGGCGCCAAGCACTCGTTCTACTTCGGCTTCCTCGACCGGGCGGCGGCCCACTTCGCCCCCGAGGCGGAGGCCGACCGCACCGAGCTCGGGGCCTGCCGCACCTGCGGCGCACCGACCACCGCCGAGGTCTGCGCGTTCTGCCGGCTGGTCGAGCGGGCCGGGGGAGCGATGCCGGAGGCGGGCACGCCCACCGCGGTGCCGGTCGAGCTCGGCCCCACACGGTCGGCCGGTTCGGTCGACGACGCCCCGACCGTGTCCGGGGGTGTGCGATGAGCCGTCCGTTCGCCGTGGGCGACCGCGTCCTGCTGATCGACCACAAGAAGCGCCGGTACCTCGTCACCCTGAAGGACGGTGGCGAGTTCCACTCCCACGCCGGCTTCGTGCCCCACGACTCGGTGATCGGCTCGCCCGAGGGCTCCACCGTCCAGTCCACCCGCAACAGCCCGTACCTCGCGGTGCGACCCACGCTGTCGGACTTCGTGCTCAAGATGCCCCGCGGTGCGCAGGTCATCTACCCCAAGGACCTCGGCCCCATCCTGATGCTCGCCGACATCTACCCGGGCGCCCGGGTGCTCGAGTCGGGTGTCGGGTCCGGTGCGCTCTCGATGGCGATGCTGCGGGCCGGGGCCGACATCGTCGGCTACGAGCTCCGCGAGGACTTCGCCTCGCGCGCCCAGGAGAACGTGGCCTCGTTCCTCGGTGAGGAGGCCCTCTCGCGCTACCGGGTCGAGCTGCGCGACTGCTACGACGGCATCGACGAGACCGACCTCGACCGGGTGGTGCTCGACCTGCCGGAGCCGTGGCAGGTCGTGAAGCACGCCGAACGGGCGTTGCACCCCGGCGGCATCCTGCTCGCCTACACGCCGTCGATCACCCAGGTCGTGCAGCTCCGTGAGGCCCTCGAGGCCAGCGCCTTCGACATGCCGGAGACGCTCGAGGTGCTCAACCGCACCTGGCACGTCGAGGGGCAGGCCGTCCGCCCCGACCACCGCATGGTCGCCCACACGGGCTTCCTCACCCACGCCCGCCTGCTGGGCGGGTGACACCGGGCCCGGGCGCGGCGATGGTCGAGGCCCGCCGGAGATGAGCGCGTTCGACGTCGCGTTCGTCGCGCTCGCCGTGCTGGCCGTCATGGGCGGCTACCGGCTCGGCTTCGTCGCCCGGGTGGTCTCCTGGATCGGTCTCGGGCTGGGCCTGGTCGTGGCCGTGCGACTGCTGCCGCCGTTCCTCGATCGCCTCGACACCACCAGCCACGGCCTCGTGCTGGTGCTCACGATCGGGCTCCTGCTCGTCGGTGCCTCCCTGGGGCAGGCCCTCGGCTTCGTGATCGGTGGTCGCATCCGGCCCCAGCGCGACAACGGCGTCCTGGGCACCACCGACCGCCTGGCCGGTGCCGCGGCGGGCCTGGCCGGTCTCGTCGTGGTGGTCTGGCTGGTGCTGCCCGTCCTGGTGGCCAGCCCCGGCTGGGTGTCACGCCAGGCGACGACCTCCTGGGTCGCGCAGCAGATCGACGCCACCCTGCCCCCGCCGCCCGACGCCATGCAGGCGCTCCAGGCGCTGGTGGGCTCCGACGACTTCCCCGACGTCTTCGACGCGCTCGAGGCCCACTCCCGAGCTCGGCCCGCCCCCGGTCGAGAGCGGCCTCAGCGTCGCCACCGCGAGCGTGGTGGCCCGGTCGGTCACCAAGATCGAGGGGGCGGCGTGCAGCCGGGTGCAGGACGGCACCGGGTTCGTCGTGGCCGACGACCTGGTCGTCACCAACGCCCACGTGGTGGCGGGGGAGGACGACACCACCGTGATCCGCGACGACGGCAGGCGCTTCGGTGGCACCGTCGTGGCGTTCGATCCGAACCGTGATCTGGCCCTCGTGGCGGTCTCCGGGTTCGACCGGCCGGCGCTTCCCGTCCAGTCCGAGCCGGTCGCCGACGACACGATCGGCGGCGTGTTCGGCCACCCGGGGGGCGAGCCGCTGCGCATCGCCCCCTTCCGCGTCGCCCGCCTGATCACCGCGACCGGTCGCGACATCTACGGCGCCGGCACGACCGAGCGTCAGGTCCTGGAGCTGTCGGCGAGCCTCCGTCCCGGTGACTCCGGCTCGGCGCTGGTCGACCCGGCCGGTGAGGTGGTCGGGGTGGCCTTCGCCATCGCCCGCGACCGGTCCGACGTCGCCTACGCCCTCGCCCCGTCGGAGCTGCAGGCCGTGCTCCAGGCCCGGTCGGGCTCCGCCGTCTCCACCGGTCCCTGCCTCGCCTGAGCCGGGCGGGCACGCGCAAGGGCCCCGGCGCTGGTGGCGACCGGGGCCCTCGTCAGACTCGTGGTGTGCGCCCGAGGGCGCTCAGCTCACTCGACCTCGATGAAGATGCACTCGCCGGGGCACTCCTCGGCGGATTCGATCGTCGCGTCGAGCTGGCCGTCGGGGATGTTCGCCATGCCGGCGGCGCCGCCCGGGTCGGAGAACACCTTGTCGCCCTCCTTGACGTAGGCGAGGCCGTCGTCGAGCAGGGTGAACACGTCAGGGGCGATCTCCTCGCAGAGTCCGTCGCCGGTGCAGAGATCCTGGTCGATCCAGACCTTCATTCGCCTTGTCACCTCTTCGTGAGGGGGAGTGGGAGGGGCGTGCGGTGCGACCGTGGGCCGCAGAGAGCACTGTAGTGCGACGCCCGGATAAACCCGGGGCATCCGGGGGAAAATCCCCGAGGCGGGCCGGAGCCCGTGCGCTGCGCACGAAGCTTCCTCGCAGCAGCATCCGGCGCGCAAGTTCCGAAGGTCCCTGTTACGCCGCGTGCACGGTGTGTGACGGCACGTCGACGGGGCACCGGATCGCCAGGCGGGGACGGTAGGGTCGCCGACAGATCGACGAGGAGGTGGTTGCCGTCAACGCTCACGACGACGAAGCCAACCAGGCAGGCCTGCCCGACGAGGTCGAGGACCTCAACGAGCAGGTCCGCGTCCTGGAAGAAGAGGTCGCCTCCCTTCGGCGCCGCCTCCAGGACGCCCCCAAGCGGGTGCGCACCCTCGAGGAGCGCCTGCTCGAGACCAAGGGCCAGCTCGCCCAGGCGGTCAGCCAGAACGAGAAGCTGACCTACACCCTGCGTGAGGCGCGCGAGCACATCTCGGCGCTTCGCGAGGAGGTCGAGAAGCTCACGCAGCCCCCGGCGGCCTACGGCACCTTCCTCGGCGGCAACGACGACGGCACCGTCGACGTCTTCTCCGGGGGTCGCAAGATGCGGGTGTCACTGCACCCCGACATCACCGTGGCCGAGCTCTCGCGCGGCGCCGAGGTCGTGCTGAACGAGTCGCTCAACGTCGTGCTCGCCCGCTCCCACGAGCGCACCGGCGAGATCGTCACCTTCAAGGAGCTGCTCGACGACGGCCACCGGGCGATGATCGTCGGCCGGGCCGACGAGGAGCAGGTGGTCGAGCTCAGCGAGGACCTCATGGGCGTGAAGCTGCGCGCCGGCGACTCCGTCCTGCTCGACCCCCGCGCCGCCCTCCTGCTCGAGAAGCTGCCCCGGCCCGAGGTCGAGGAGCTCGTGCTCGAGGAGGTCCCCGACGTGTCCTACGAGGACGTCGGCGGCCTCGACTCCCAGATCGACGCCATCATGGACGCCGTCGAGCTGCCCTTCCTCCACCAGGAGCTCTTCCGCGAGCACAAGCTGCCCGCCCCCAAGGGCATCCTCCTGTACGGCCCTCCCGGCTGCGGCAAGACCCTCATCGCGAAGGCCGTGGCCAACTCGCTCGCCAAGAAGGTGGCCGAGGTGTCGGGCGACGCCCAGGGCCGGAGCTACTTCCTCAACATCAAGGGCCCGGAGCTGCTCAACAAGTACGTGGGCGAGACCGAGCGCCAGATCCGCCTCGTGTTCGAGCGGGCCCGGGAGAAGAGCGAGGAGGGCTGGCCCGTCATCGTCTTCTTCGACGAGATGGAGTCGCTGTTCCGCACCCGGGGCACCGGCATCAGCTCCGACATGGAGTCGACGATCGTGCCGCAGCTGCTGGCCGAGATCGACGGCGTCGAGACACTGAAGAACGTCATCGTGATCGGTGCCTCGAACCGTGAGGACCTCATCGACCCGGCCATCCTGCGCCCGGGCCGCCTCGACGTGAAGATCAAGATCGAGCGCCCCGACGCGACCGCGGCGGCGGCGATCTTCGGTCGCTACCTCACCGCCGACCTGCCGCTCGACCCCGTTGAGGTCGAGTCCCTCGGCGGCGGCGACCCCGAGAAGGCCGTGCGGGCGATGATCGAGTCGACCGTGGCCGAGATGTACCTCGACGACGAGGCCAACCAGTTCCTCGAGGTGACCTACCAGAACGGCGACAAGGAGGTCATGTACTTCAAGGACTTCTCGTCGGGCGCCATGATCGAGAACATCGTGCGGCGGGCCAAGAAGCTCGCCATCAAGCGGCTCCTGGCCACCGGGGTGCGAGGCATCCGGGTCGACGACCTCATCGAGTCGATCCACCAGGAGTACAAGGAGACACGAGGACCTCCCCAACACGACGAACCCCGACGACTGGGCGAAGATCTCCGGCAAGAAGGGGGAGCGCATCGTCTACGTGCGCACCCTCGTCAAGAAGCACGACGCCGACCCGGAGGGCGGTCGGGCCATCGAGCGGGTGGCCACCGGTCAGTACCTCTGAGCCCCTCGTGCCACCGGCGCCCGGACCTCGGGGCCTCAACCACCCATCGGTAGGCTGACCATCGTGGCCATCCACAAGATCTGCGGGATCGAGACCGAGTACGGCATCGTCGTGCGCGGGGCCGAGGACCAGAACCCGATCGCGGCGTCGTCGGTCCTGATCAACGCCTACCTCCAGGACCTCGACCAGGTGCACGACCGCGCCGGTGCGGCCCCGAAGGTCGACTGGGACTTCGAGGACGAGCAGCCCGGCACCGATGCCCGTGGCTTCTCGTCCCTCGGCGCGATGGCGCCCGAGGTCGAGACCCACCTGGTCAACGCGGTGCTCACCAACGGCGCCCGCTACTACGTCGACCACGCCCACCCGGAGTGCTCCACCCCGGAGTGCGCCGACGCCCGGGCGGTGGTGGTGTTCGACCGCGGCGCCGAGCGGATCCTCCAGGTCTCCATGGACGCGGCCCGGCGCCTGCTGCCCGCCGGCCAGGAGATCGTGATCTACAAGAACAACTCCGACGGCAAGGGCAACTCCTACGGCTGCCACGAGAACTACCTGATGGACCGGGCCGTGCCGTTCGGCCGCATCGTCACCAACATCACCCCGCACTTCATCACCCGGCAGATCTTCTGCGGGGCGGGCAAGGTGGGGTGCGAGGCCGGGCTCGGCCCCGACGAGGTGCCGTACCAGATCAGCCAGCGCGCCGACTTCTTCGAAGAGGAGGTCGGGCTCGAGACCACCCTGAAGCGGCCCATCGTCAACACCCGCGACGAGCCCCACGCCGATGCCCAGAAGTACCGCCGCCTCCACGTGATCATCGGCGACGCCAACCTCTCCGAGGTCGCCACCTTCCTGAAGGTCGGCACCACGGCGCTCGTGCTGGCGATGATCGAGGACGACTTCCTGCCCCGGCAGTTCCTCTTCGCCTCACCGATCGGCGCCCTGCGCCGCATCAGCTACGACCTGACCCTCGAGCGCCCGGTCGCGCTGGTCGACGGCAGCACCGTGACCGCGCTCGAGGTGCAGTGGGAGCTGTTCGAGCGGGCCGGCAAGTACGCGGAGGAGGTCGGCCTCGAGTGTGTCGGCGAGACCGTCGGGGCCGAGGTGCTGCGCCGCTGGGAGTCCACCCTCACCGCGCTCGAGGCCGACCCCGCCTCGCTCGCCGGACAGGTCGACTGGATCGCCAAGCACCGCCTCATCGACGGCTACCGCGAGCGCCATGGCCTCGACTGGGGCGACGCCCGCCTCGCCGCCCTCGACCTCCAGTACCACGACCTGCGCCCCGAGAAGTCGCTCGCCGCGAGGGTCGGGCTGGAGCGCATCACCGACGACACCGAGGTCGAGCGGGCGATGACCGAGCCGCCACTCGACACCCGGGCCTACTTCCGCGGCCGGTGCCTCCAGAAGTACGCCGACGACGTGGTCGCCGCCAACTGGGACTCCCTGGTGTTCGACACCGGCGACGAGCCCCTGCGGCGGGTCCCGATGATGGAACCTGCGCGCGGAACCGCCGCCCATGTGGGTAGCTTGATCGACGCGAGCGCAACCTCGGCCGAGCTGCTCGAGCGGCTCGGATCCTGAGGCCCACCCGCCACCCGAGAACGAGGTCCCATGGCCGAACGTGAGCAGATCCGCAAGAGCCCGAGTGAGAAGCCCGAGGTCGAGGTCGACGACGCGCCGGCCACGTCCGAGAAGGGCGAGAAGCTGAAGGCCGAGCTCGACGACCTGCTCGACGAGATCGACGAGGTCCTCGAGACCAACGCCGAGGACTTCGTGCGCAGCTTCGTGCAGAAGGGCGGCGAGTAGCCGCCCCGAGCGGCCGTCGCTCCCACCTCCACCCGGTAGCCTCCACGCCCGTGACCATGCCCTTCTTCACCCCTGGCGACGACCCGGGGCCGGACTTCTCGGCGCTGATCCGCCGGGTCGGCCTCGCGCCGGCCGTCCCCACCGCCGACGTGAGCGACCGCCTCACGATCACCCACGGCACGACGGTCGTGGCGATCCGCTACGCCGACGGCGTCGTGATGGCCGGCGACCGCAGGGCCACGGCCGGCAACCTCATCGCCCACCGGGCGATCGAGAAGGTCTTCCCGGCCGACCGCCACTCCGGTGTCGCGATCGCCGGTGCCGCCGGGCCCGCCATGGAGATGGTCAAGCTCTTCCAGCTCCAGCTGGAGCACTACGAGAAGGTCGAGGGCTCCGCCCTCTCCCTCGAGGGCAAGGCCAACCAGCTCGGCGGCATGGTCCGCTCGAACCTGCCCGCCGCCATGCAGGGCATGGCCGTGGTGCCGATCTTCGCCGGCTACGACCTGCGCCGCCGGGCCGGCCGCCTCTTCCAGTACGACGTCACCGGCGGCCGCTACGAGGAGTCCAACTTCGCCGCCAGCGGCTCGGGCAGCCTCCACGCCGGCACCGTCGTGAAGCTCGGCTTCCGTGAGGGCCTCGACCGCGACGACACCGTCGACCTGGCGCTCACCGCCCTGTTCCAGGCCGCCGACGAGGACTCCGCCACCGGCGGGCCCGACATGGTCCGTGGCATCTACCCGGTCATCGCCACCATCACCGACGAGGGCTTCACCCGCGTGCCGGATGACGAGATCGCCGTCCGGTTCCTGGCCCTGCTCGAGGTGCTCACCGGCCGCGAAGCCGGGTCCAGTCGACTGTCCGAGACCAGCACCGACACGGGGGCCGTCGAGTCATGAGCATGCCCTTCTACGTCGCCCCCGAGCAGGTCATGAAGGATCGGGCCGACTACGCCCGAAAGGGCATCGCCCGCGGCCGCTCGCTCGTCGCCACCCTCTACGAGGGCGGCGTCCTCATCTGCGCCGAGAACCCCTCGTCCACCCTCCGCAAGGTGAGTGAGATCTACGACCGCATCGCGTTCGCCGGCGTCGGCAAGTACAACGAGTTCGACCAGCTCCGCATCGCGGGTGTCCGTGCCGCCGACCTCAAGGGCTACACGTACAGCCGTGAGGACGTCGACGCCCGGAGCCTCGCCAACAACTACGCCCAGATCCTCGGCCAGGTCTTCACCCACGAGATGAAGCCCATGGAGGTCGAGATCCTGGTGGCGGAGGTCGCGGCCGACGGCGCCGACGACCAGCTCTTCCACATCCTCTACGACGGCACCGTCATGGACGAGGACCGCTTCACCGTCCTCGGGGGTGAGGCCGAGGCCATCGCCGCCCGCATGGACGAGAGCTGGAGCCAGGGCCTCGACCTGCAGGGCGCGCTGCGCGTCGCGGTGGCGGCGTTGTCCGGCCCCGACCGCGTGCTCCCCGCTGAGGACCTCGAGGTCGCCGTGCTCGAGCGCACCGCCGAGCGCCGGGCCTTCCGTCGCATCGAGCGGGCCGACCTCCCGGCCCTGCTGCCGGCGGTCGAGGCGTCGGCCCCGGTCGAGGCGCCGACGCCCGTCGAGGGCGCAGCGCCCACCGACGGCCCCGCCGACTGATCGCCTCCAGCGTGCGCCGCGCCGAGGGCCCACCCCGGTAGCGTGCGGGCGATGGAGCGGCGCATCTTCGGCCTGGAGAACGAGTACGGCGTCACGTGCACGCTCCGCGGCCAGCGCCGGCTCAGCCCCGACGAGGTCGCCCGGTACCTGTTCCGACGGGTCGTGTCGTGGGGCCGCAGCTCCAACGTGTTCCTCGCCAACGGCGCCCGGCTGTACCTCGACGTCGGCTCGCATCCCGAGTACGCCACCCCCGAGTGCGACTCCATCCACGACCTCGTGGTGCACGACAAGGCGGGTGAGCGCATCCTCGAAGGCCTGTTGGCCAGCGCCGAGCAGCGCCTCGCCGAAGAGGGCATCCGCGGCGACATCTACCTGTTCAAGAACAACACCGACTCGGCCGGCAACTCCTACGGGTGCCACGAGAACTACCTCACCAGCCGTCGTGACGACTTCGCCCACTACGCCGACGCGTTGATCCCGTTCCTCGTCACCCGGCAGATCTACGCCGGGGCGGGCAAGGTGCTGCAGACGGCACGCGGTGCCATGTTCTGCATCTCGCAGCGGGCCGAGCACATCTGGGAGGGCGTGTCCTCGGCCACGACCCGCAGTCGACCCATCATCAACACGCGCGACGAGCCCCACGCCGACGCCGAGCGCTACCGCCGCCTCCACGTGATCGTCGGCGACTCGAACATGAGCGAGTACGCCACCTTCCTCAAGGTCGGGAGCACCGCGATCCTGCTGCGCATGCTCGAGGAGCCCAACGTCGTGCTGCGCGACATGACCCTCGAGAACCCGATCCGGGCCATCCGCGAGATCAGCCACGACATCACCTGCACCCGCAAGGTGCGCCTGGCCAACGGGCGGGAGGCCAGCGCGCTGGAGATCCAGCAGGAGTACCTCACCCGGGCCCTGCGCTACGCCGAGCGCCGCGACCTCTCGCCGGTCGAGAAGCAGGCCCTCGGGATGTGGGAGCACGCCCTCACCCAGATCGAGAAGGACCCCCTCGGCCTCGACCGCGAGGCCGACTGGGTCACCAAGTACAAGCTGGTCGAGGCCTACCGCGAGAAGCACGACCTCCCGCTCAACCATCCGCGGGTGTCGCTGCTCGACCTGCAGTACCACGACGTCAACCGCGACCGCGGGCTCTTCTACAAGATGCAGCGGCGGGGCATGGTCGAGCGCATCTGCGACGACGCCGAGATCAACGAGGCCATCGACACGCCGCCCCAGACCACCCGGGCGCGGCTGCGGGGCGAGTTCATCCGCACGGCCAAGGAGCGCAAGCGCGACTACACCGTCGACTGGGTGCACCTGAAGCTCAACGACCAGGCCCAGCGCACCGTGCTCTGCAAGGACCCGTTCCGCTCGCACGACGAGCGCGTCGAGAAGCTCATCGCTTCGCTCTAGGGATCCATGGCCCAGTCCGACAAGCTCGAACGGCTGATGAACCTCACGGCCGCCCTGCTGTACGCCGAGCGACCGCTCACGGCCGACGAGATCGCCGAGCGAGTCACCGGCTACGCCGAGGGCCGGGAGGCCTTCCGCCGAACGTTCGAGCGGGACAAGGACGAGCTGCGCCAGCTCGGCGTGCCCATCGAGATCGGTGTGATCCCCGGGTCCTACCCCGAGGTCCACGGCTACCGCATCGACCGCTCCGACTACGAGCTCCCGGATCCCGGGCTGGCCCCCGACGAGCTGGCTGCCCTGCGGCTGGCCCTGCAGGCCGTGCGGGTCGGGGAGCAGAGCGGCGACGGTTCCGAGGCGCTCTGGAAGCTGGGTGGTGCGGTCGAGGCGCCCGACGCGGGCCCGCTGGGCCCCGAGGCGGTGGCCTCGCTCCCTCCCGATCCGTCCTTGCTGCCGCTGTTCGGCGCCGTGCTCGAGCGGCGGGTCGCCCGGTTCGCCTACGCGTCGTCCGGCGGCGACGCCGAGCGGGTCGTCGAGCCGTGGCGCCTCGACTACCGCCGGGGCCGCTGGTACCTCACCGCCCACGACCTCGACCGGGGCGAGGAGCGCAACTTCCGTCTCGACCGCATCCGGGGCGAGGTCGCCCTCGACGACGCGGGCACGTTCACCGGTCCGGCGCCGACCACTCCCGAGGAGCCCGACCAGCCCTGGCTCTACGGCGAGGGTGAGGCCGTCACCGCGGTGCTGCGGGTCGACGCCGAGCAGGCCCACTGGGCCCTCGACCAGCTCGGCACCGACTGTGTACGGGAGACCGCTCCCGACGGCACCACGACCTTCGCCGTGCCGGTCACCTCGTGGCCGGCGTTCCGGTCGTTCGTGCTCAGCTTCCTCGACCACGCCGAGGTGCTCGAGCCGGCCGACCTGCGCGCCGACCTGGTGAGCTGGCTCACCTCGATGACGGGGGAGGGGCGATGAGCAAGCCACTCACCGCCCAGGAGCGCCTGCGCCGGATGCTGGCCATCGTCCCGTGGGTGGCGGGCCAGCCCGACGGCGCCACCATCGAGGAGATCTGCCGTCGCTTCGACCTGGCCCCCGACCAGCTCCAGGCGTGCCTCGACACCGTGTTCATGGTGGGGGTGCACCCGTACACCCCCGACGCACTGGTCGACGTCATCGTCGATCACGACCGCGTGCAGATCCGCCTCCCGGACTTCTTCCGCCGGCCCCTGCGGCTCACCCCGGCCCAGGCGTTCGCCCTGCTGGTCGCGGGGCGGAGCCTCCAGTCGGTGCCCGGCGCCGACGGGTCAGGCCCGCTCGCCCGAGGCCTGGCCAAGCTGGCCGCCACCCTCGGGGCGGAGTCCTCCCCGGTCGTGGAGATCGACCTCGGCGAGGTCGGTGCCGACGACCTGGCGTTGCTCCAGCAGGCCGCGGCCGAGGGTCGCAGCGTCGAGATCGACTACTACAGCTACGGCCGTGACGCCCAGGAGGTCCGGCGGGTCGATCCGTGGCGGGTCCAGGCCGCGGAGGGCCAGTGGTACCTCGAGGCGTGGTGCCATCGCAGCCAGGCCGAGCGGGTCTTCCGCGTCGACCGCATCCGCTCGGTCACGGTGCTCGACGACACCTTCGAGCGCCCCGCGGCGGCCCGGCCCCTGGAGGTGTTCCGACCCACCGCCGACGATCCCCGCGTGGTGCTCGACCTGGCACCCCGGGCCGCATGGGTGGTGGGGCAGTATCCCGTCGAGGCGGTCGAGGAGCGCCCGGACGGCCGACTCCGCGTCACCCTTGCGATCGCAGCCGTCCCGTGGCTCGAACGGCTGCTGTTGCGCCTGGGTCCCGATGCCGTCGTGGTCGACGCTCCGGCCGGGCTGGCGCAGGTCGGGGGGCGGCCGCCCGCCGCGTCCTCGAGCGGTACGGGCGCTAGGTTGACCGTCCCCGGCACGCCGTGCCCCCACTCGACCGCGAGCGACCCGTGACCGCACCGCAGGACCCCCAGCCGGACCCGATCCCGGCGAGCGAACCCGCCGATGCGGCGAGTGGTCAGTCAGGCGGAGACGTCGTCACCCCCACCGCCACGGCCGAGGCCCCGGCCAAGAAGCCCAAGTCCGGTGTGGCCAGCGCGATCGAGTGGATCCTGGTCATCGGCGGCGCCATCCTGCTGGCGGTCATCGTCAAGATGGTCCTGCTGCAGGCCTTCTACATCCCGTCCGCCTCGATGTACCCCACGCTCCAGAAGGGCGACCGGGTGCTCGTCAACAAGATCAGCTACAAGCTGCACGACGTGAACCGGGGCGACGTCGTGGTGTTCGAACGTCCGCCCAGCGAGACCGCCACCAACATCCCCGACCTCATCAAGCGGGTCGTGGGCCTTCCCGGCGAGCAGATCGTGATCGAGGGGGGCCGGGTCTACATCGACGGCCAGCTGCTCGACGAGCCCTACCTGCCCGAGGGCGTCACCACCACCGCCGAGAACGCGCCACTGAAGTGCGCCCGCGAGGCGCCGTGCGTGGTGCCGGAGGGCGACGTGTGGGTGATGGGCGACAACCGCAACGACTCCAAGGACAGCCGCTACTTCGGCCCCATCGACGAGGACTCCATCGTCGGGCGCGCCTTCGTGGTGGTCTGGCCGCTGAACCGGCTGGGCCTGCTCTAGGTCAGGCGAGCCGGTCGAGCTCGCTCACCATCCGGTCGACGTGGTCGCTGTAGACGCCGTCGATCCCCGAGCGCAGCAGCTCGCGCAGCACCCGCTCGTGCTGCGCGTCCCAACCGAAGGCGAGCACGTCGAAGCGGTGGGCCATGGCGACCAGCCCGGCGTTCCAGTCGGTGTGGTGCATGTTCAGCACGTCGATCCCGGCGTCGGCGCTGCGGGCCACGTGGAGCTCCGGGCTGCCCTCGAGGCGCTTGGCCCGGGTGGACTCCACCAGCTTCACCGCGGGTGACAGCTCCCTCCACCCGGCGACCGTGCGCCAGTCGGGGTGGCAGAGCCACAGGCGGGCCTCCGCACCGGCATCGCGGGCGGTGGCGACCACCTCCGCGGCCGCCGCAGGGTCCTTGACGTCGAGGGACAGCTCCAGGTCGGTGCCGACGGCCTCGTAGAGCTCGGCGAGGGTGGGGATGTGCCCCGGGAGGTCGGCCCGATCGACCTCGGCGATGGGTCTGCGGCGCATCCGGCCCCCGACCACGCCGTCATGGTCGAGCACGGCGTGGCCGTCGGCGGTGAGCCACACGTCGCTCTCGAGGCCCGTGGCGCCCAGGCGCACGGCCAGGCGGAAGGCGTCGAGGGTGTTCTCCGGGGCGTGAGCGCGGGCCCCGCGGTGGGCGAAGCCGATCGGCGGACGCAGGGAGGGGAGGCGGCTCACGCCACCAGCATGCCGTCTGGCGGCCAGCCTCCGGCACAGCCACTGCCCCGCCCGACCGGGAACGACCACCCAGAGTGACGTCAAAGGATCGAGAAGTCGCGGAAACCGACGCTCAAGGAGGAGCCCCGGCAGGACGACAACTTCTGCGGGGAAAGCCCCCGGAAGCGAAGGAGCTGGTGACATGGCGACGATCCGGGCGACGTGCACGGTCTGCGGGGATGTCGAGCTTGGTACTGCGGACGTGCGTGTCCGAGTGGACCCCACGAACCACCAGGGCACGTACTCCTTCGTGTGCCCTCGATGCGACACCCTCGTGGTGAAGCCCGCCCAGCCCCGCACCGTCGATCTCCTGCTGGCCTCCGGCGTGGAGTACGACATGGTCGCCGACCCGACCTTCGTTCCCGAGGACCACCCCGACGGCGATCCGATCGCCGAGAGCGACATCGACGCCTTCAGCGAGCTGATGGGCGACGACAGGGCGCTCTGGGAGGCCTTCGAGGCCGCCGACAGCCACCACTGACACGTCAGGTCCGCACCGGTTCCGGCCCCGGTTCCCGTGCCGCGAACGGCTCGTCAACAGCGTGTGAACTCGCCTCGGAGAACGGCCCGAACGGCTGTCGCGGACTCGGATCCGCGAGTGCACCTGGCTAACATCTGACCTCATGTTCAACGTCGGTGGTGGAGAGATCATGGTGATCCTGCTCCTGGCGTTGCTGGTGCTCGGCCCGGACAAGCTGCCGGAGTACACCCGCAAGGCGGGTCGGTACATCAACGAGTTCCGGCGCATGACCTCCGGGTTCCAGGAGGAGTTCCGCTCCGCCATCGACCTCGGCGACACCCTGAGCCCGTCGCCCGAGAAGCCGGCGGAGGCCCCCACGTCGAAGGTCGTCGACGATGCCCTCGATCGCACCACCGAGGGCCCTCGCCTCCTCCCGCAGGCCCCCGGGCCCGCCTCGGTGACCCACCACGAGGCCGTGGTCCCGGCCCCGCCCGTCGAGGCACCTGCCTCAGTGCCCGAGCCCTCCGTGCCCGGCGCCGAGGCGCCGGCCCCCGCCCCTGTCGCCGCCGAGGTCACCCCGTCGGCAGGCACCGGTCCCGAGCTCATCACCCCCTCGCGCCCGCCGGTCGACCATCAGGGCGACCCGGGCAGCTCCAGTGCGGCCTGAGCCGGCGGACCGCCCATGAGCACCCAAGCTCCCGCCGAGCCCACCTCGGGCGGCCACATGACCATCTGGGAGCACCTCGCCGAGCTGCGCTCCCGCATCTTCAAGGTCGCCATCGCCGTCGGCCTCGGCACCGTCGTGGGCTGGTTCGCGTTCCCGTACCTGCTCGACTTCCTGCTGGTGCCGTTCAAGGAGATCCAGCCGGACGCGTCCGTGATCGCCACCGAGCCGTTGCAGGCCTTCACCCTGCGGTTGCAGATGTCGCTCTACATCGGCATCGCCATCGCCATGCCCGTGATCCTGTGGCAGCTGTGGCGCTTCATCACCCCGGCGCTGTACCCCCACGAGAAGAAGTACGCGATCCCCTTCATCGCCAGTGCGCTGGTGCTGTTCGTGCTCGGCGCGGCGCTGGCCTACGAGATCCTCGTGCCGACCCTCGACTTCCTCGTGAACATCGGTGGGCCCGACATCGCGCCGCTCTACACGGCCTCGAGCTACATCACCCTCATCGTGTGGATGATGCTGGCGTTCGGCGTCGGCTTCGAGTTCCCCGTGATCATCGTGGCCCTGGAGCTGCTCGGCGTGGTCACGCCGCGTCGGCTGCTCGGCTGGTGGCGCCCGGCGCTCGTGATCATCGTCGTGGTGGCCGCGGTGATCACCCCCAGCGGCGATCCCATCTCGATGACCGCCCTCGCCGTCCCCATGGCGCTGCTCTACGGCGTGTCGATCGGCGTGGGGGCCCTGGTGCTCAAGCTCCGTCGGCGCAAGCAGCGCAAGGCCGACGACGCCGAGGCCGACGCCGACGACACCGTCGACGCCGACAGCTGACCCCGCACCGAGCGAGGGGCGTGCCGAAGGGCGGGTGACCCGCGGGTCCGGCCCTAGCCTGGGCGCAGTGACCGACACCGCCGACCGGGGCTTCGCCCTCGACCGATTCCAGCTCGAGGCCATCGAGGCCATCGACGCCGGCCGGTCGGTCCTCGTCAGCGCCCCCACCGGCTCGGGCAAGACGGTGGTGGCCGAGCATGCGGTGGCGGTGGCGCTCGCCTCGGGTGGCCGGGCCTTCTACACGACCCCCATCAAGGCGCTCTCGAACCAGAAGTACCACGACCTCGTGCGCCTCCACGGCGCCGACCGGGTCGGGCTGCTGACGGGCGACACGGCGGTCAACGGCGACGCCCAGGTGGTGGTGATGACCACCGAGGTGCTCCGCAACATGATCTACAGCCGCTCCCCGGCCCTGGAGCGCCTCGAGTGGGTCGTGCTCGACGAGGTCCACTACCTCCAGGACGCCTACCGCGGCCCGGTGTGGGAGGAGGTCATCGTCCACCTTCCGGCGGCGGTGCGCCTCGTGTGCCTGTCGGCCACGGTCTCCAACGCGCCCGAGTTGGCCGACTGGATCAGCACGGTGCGCGGCCCCACGTCGGTGGTCGTCGAGGACAAACGGCCCGTCACCCTCGACAACTGGTACCTGGTGGAGGACACCCAGGCCGGGCAGATGGCGATGCTGCCCGCCCTCGTCGACGGCAGGGCCAACCCGGACGGCAGCCGCTTCGACACCGACCCCCGCGACGCGTGGCGGGGCCGGGGCGGTGGCCGACCCCGCCGTCGCTATGCCACCCCCCGCCGGGTCGACGTGGTCGAGCTGCTGGCCGAGAAGGAGATGCTCCCGGCGATCTACTTCATCTTCAGCCGCGCCGCCTGCGACGACGCCGTCACGGCCTGCATCGGCGCGGGGCTGCGCTTCACCGGGCCGGAGGAGCGGGCCCGCATCCGCCAGATCGTCGAGCGCCACGTCGCCAACCTCAGCGACGACGACCTGCGCGATCCTCGACTACGACCGCTGGCTCGCCGCGGTGGAGGCCGGCATCGCCGCCCACCACGCCGGGATGGTGCCGCCGTTCAAGGAGGCGGTGGAGGCCTGCTTCGTCGAGGGCCTGGTGAAGGTCGTGTTCGCCACCGAGACCCTGGCCCTCGGCATCAACATGCCGGCGCGCACGGTCGTGATCGAGAAGCTCACCAAGTTCACCGGCGAGCGCCACGAGTTCCTCACGCCGGGGCAGTACACCCAGCTCACCGGTCGGGCCGGGCGCCGCGGCATCGACGACCACGGCCACGCCGTCGTGCTCTGGAACCCCTTCGTCACCTTCGACGAGGTGGCGGGCCTGGCCGCCAGCCGCAGCTTCCGGCTCACCAGCTCGTTCCGGCCCACCTACAACATGGCCGCCAACCTGGTCCGCCGATACCCCGCCGACGAGGCCCACCGGCTGCTCAGCCTGTGCTTCGCCCAGTACCAGGCCGACGCCGAGGTCGTGCGGCTCGAGCAGCGGCTGGCCCAGCGCCGGGAGCGCCTCGACGAGCTGAGGGCCGAGGCCACCTGCGAGCGCGGCGACGTGGCCGAGTACCGCCTGCTGCTGGAGGGCGAGCGCACCCCCAAGGGCGCGCCGAAGGGCGGCCGGGCCAACGCGGTGGAGGACGGCCTGCGGGCCCTTCGCCCCGGCGACGTGCTCTGGCTCGACGGCAGCGGGGGGCATGGCCGGGTGGCCGTGCTGTCGGTGTCGCACCGCAAGGGCGGCTCGGTCCGGGTCAAGGCCCTGACGGCCCACCGCCGCGTCCTCGGCCTGGGGGCGTCGGACTTCGACGAGCCGCCAGAGGTCGTCGGCACCCTCGCGCTGCCGACGCCGTACACGCCGATGAAGCCGGCGTTCCAGAAGCAGGTCGCCGCCGACCTGGAGCGCTTCGCCGCCGGGGGAGCGGGCCGTGGCCGCGGCCGCGGCGACCGCAAGGGGCGGGCCAAGGGCGGTCCGGCGCGTGGGGGTCCGCCGGCGACGCACCACGAGGTCGACCGCTCGGCCCTCCTCGACAACCCGGTGCACGAGTGCCCGGACCGCGACGACCACCTCCGGGCACTGCGGAGGGCCGAGCGCCTGGAGCGGGAGCTGGCCGACACCGAGCGCCAGGTCCGCAGCCGCACCGGCTCGCTGGTCGACACCTTCGATCGGGTGCTGCAGCTCCTGGAGGCGTGGGGTCACCTCGACGGCTGGGCCCTCACCTCCCGAGGCGAGCAGCTCGTGCGGATCTACCACGAGTGCGACCTGCTCATCGCCGAGGCCCTCGAGGAGGGGCTGTTCGACGACCTCGCCGCTGACGCCACCGCCGGACTGGCCTCCGCCTTCGTCTACGAGTCCCGCAACTCGGGGCCCGACCTCGAGCCCTGGTTCCCCAACAAGGCCGTGGCCGCCCGGGCCGACCGGCTCACCCAGCTGGCCATCGAGCTGAACGCCGACGAGCGCTCGCTCGGCCTGCCCGCCACCCGCGTGCCCGACGCCGCCTTCTTCCCCCTGGCCCACGCCTGGGCGGCCGGCGATCGCCTCGACCACGTGCTCGGCGACGAAGGGCTCACGGGTGGCGACTTCGTGCGCACCGTCAAGCAGCTCGTCGACCTGCTGCGCCAGATCGGCGACGCCGCCACCGACCGCACCACGTCGAGCACCGCCCGCCGGGCCGCCGATGCCGTGCACCGCGGCGTCGTGTCGGCGTCGTCGTCCATCAGCACGGGCGAGGACGATCCCGCCGACGCAGAGCACTTCGATGACAGCGGGGGAGCGGGCACCGACGACACCGCTGGTGGCGTCGACCGTGGCATCGACGGGATCGCCGAGGAGCACGACCGGTGACGATCTCGAAGGGCAGCCCGTACGGCGAGCCCGGTGCCCTGCCCGCCGACGGGGTGGTCGTGGGCTCCGACGCGGAGGCCGCGGCGGTGGTCACCGAGGCCCGGCGCGGCGGCCACCCCGTCCCGCCGTTGGGCCTCCTGGGTGGCGACCTGTGCCGGACCCTCGGAGGGCTCGGCGACGCCGACCGGCTCCGGACCCCCGAGGCCACCACCTTCCCGGTCGATCTCGGCTGCGTGCTCGTCGACGGCCGCCTCCACTGGTTCGTGGCCCACATGGTCGCCCGCCGTCCCCGCTGGTCGGGCCGCTTCGCCGTGGCCATGAACGCGGAGTGGCTCGGCGAGCTCGACCTCGGTCCCCGGTCGCATCCGGGCGACGGCCTGCTCGACATCACCGAAGGCCGCCTGGGACCGCGCGACCGGCTCGCCGCACGGCGCCGGGCCCGCACCGGCAGCCACCTGCCCCACCCTGGCCTGCGCACCACCCGATCGGCGAAGGCGGACCTCAGCTTCCCGGAGGGCGTGCCGGTGTACCTCGACGGGGTGGCCGTCGGCTCGGCCCGCGAGCTGCTGCTCCACGTGGAGCCGGACGCGCTCACCGTGGTGGTCTGAGCCGCCCTCCGGACGGCCCGGGCCGGACCGGGCGGTAACTTGGGTGGATGGACCTGCAGGAGGCGAAGGCCCGGATCTGCGACGAGGTCGATCGACGGGCCGACACGCTCATCGCCGCCTCCCACGAGATCCACGACCATCCCGAGGAGAACTTCGCCGAGCACCACGCCCACGACCTGCTGTCGGGGCTGCTCGAGGGGGAGGGCCTGCCCGTGGAGCGCCACGCCTACGGCCTCGACACGGCCTTCGTCGCCAGCGCCGGCGCCGACGGACCCACGGTGGCGGTGCTGCTCGAGTACGACGCCCTGCCGGGCATCGGCCACGCCTGCGGGCACAACATCATCGCCGCCGCCGGCCTCGGCGCCGGCCTGGCCGCTGCGGCCCTCGCCGACGAGCTCGGCGGCCGCGTGCGCATCCTCGGCACGCCGGCCGAGGAGGGCGGAGGCGGCAAGGTGTTCATGGTCGAGCGCGGGGCCCTCGACGGGGTCGACGCCGCCATGATGGTGCACCCCGCCGACGCCGACCTCCGGTGGATGACCACCATCGCCATCCAGCGCCTCGAGGTGGTCTACCGGGGCCACGAGGCCCACGCCGCGGCCGCCCCGTGGAAGGGCGTCAACGCCCTCGACGCCGCCGTGCTCGGCTACATGAACGTGGCGGCCCTGCGTCAGCACATCCGTCCCCACGAGCGGGTGCACGGGGTGTTCACCGACGGGGGCGACAAGCCGAACATCGTGCCCGCCCACTCGGCGATGCAGTGGTACGTGCGGGCGGCCACCCTCGAGGAGCTCGAGCCGCTGAAGGAGCGGGTGCTCGCCGCCCTGGCCGCCGGTGCCGCCGCCACGGGAGCCACGATGGAGCACACCTGGCTCGAGCCGCCCTACGCCGACCTGAGGGGCAACAAGCCGCTCTGCGACCTCTACGCACGCAACTCGGCGACGCTCGGCCGCACGGTGGCCGCACCCGATGCCGACAACGACGTCGTCGGCTCCACCGACATGGGCAACGTCAGCTACGTGGTCCCGAGCATCCACCCGATGATCGCGGTGGCCCCGAAGGGCATCAGCATCCACACGCCCGAGTTCGCCCTCCACGCCGCCGGGCCGGCCGGTGACGCCGCGGTGATCGACGGCGCCAAGGCCATGGCGATGACCGTCGCCGACCTCTGGCTCGCCCCCGACTCCCTTGCCGCGGCAAGGGCCGCGTTCGAGGCCGCCGGGTGATCGGCCACCGGCCCGGTGGGGTCCGCGAGCACACGTGCGGGCTGCCGTACGCTCCCCGCCCGTGAGCGTGTACGTCGCCGAGGACTTCAGTGCCGAAGAGTCCGACATCCTCCGGCGGTACTTCACCAATCTCGACGGCCCCGTCTTCGCACTTGTCAACCTGCCCGAGGTCGTGAAGGGGGCCCTCTTCGCCCGCTACTCGCGGTCGCCGAAGAGCCTGCGCCGCCTGTTCCTCGACGAGTTCGTCGGCGAGCTCGACATCACCGGCGACGCCTCCATCGACGCCACCGTCGGCCTGCGCCGCGCCGAAGAGCTCTACGACCGGGTCTTCTTCGAGTACGGCGACGACTCCGTGGCCCAGCTGGGTGGGGTGCACCTGGCCTGCGAGCAGGCCTCGAACCTGCTCACCAAGATCCTCGAGTGGGGCCGCCTCATGGCCTACCTCGAGCAGTCCACCCGCTACATCGCCTACGACGCCCGCCTCCCCAACACCGGCCGCTACCGCTACTTCCGGCCCCCGGAGGTGCTGCTCTCGACGCTGGGCAACCGCTACGTCGGCGACATGGACCGGCTCTTCGACACCTACGCCGAGCTGCTGCCCGTGCTGGTCGACCACTTCCGGGAGACGATCCCGAAGGACGACGCCGACAGCGACTTCGTGTACCGCCAGGCCATCCGGGCCAAGGCGTTCGACTCGCTCCGGGGGATCCTGCCCGCGGCGAGCCAGTCGAACGTCGGCATCTACGGCACCGGACAGGGCTACGAGCAGCTCCTGCTCCGCATGCGCTCGCATCCGCTGCCCGAGGCTCGTGACTACGCCGACCTCATGCTCACCGAGCTGCGCAAGGTCATCCCGTCGTTCCTGAAGCGGGTCGACCTCGACGACCGCGGCGTGGCCTGGAGCAACTACTTCGGCGACAGCCACCAGGCGATGGAGGAGGTCGGCGGCCCGGTTGTTCCCCGCCGGCACCGACGTCGACACCGCACCCGTCGTCACCCTGATCGACCACGACCCCGACGCCGAGGTCAAGCTGGTCACCAGCGCCCTGTACTCCCACCTCAACCTGCCCGAGACGCAGATCGAGGCCAAGGTGCGCCGCATGGGCACCGCCGACCGCGTGGCCGTGCTGAAGGCCTACGAGGGGGAGCGGGGCAACCGCCGCCACAAGCCCGGCCGTGCCCTCGAGCGCTCCTCGTACCGCTTCGACGTGCTGGCCGACTACGGCGCCTTCCGTGACCTCCAGCGCCACCGGATGCTCACCATCGAGTGGCAGAAGCTCACCCCGCACCACGGCTACACCCGGCCCGAGGCCGTCGGTGCCTCCGGTGCCGGTGACCGCTTCGACGAGGCCATGGCGCGTTCGGCGGCCCTCTACGAGGACCTCTCCGAGCCGTTCCCGGCCGACGCGTCCTACGCCGTCGCCCTCGCCTACCGGGTGCGCTTCGTGATGCAGATGAACGCCCGGGAGGCGATGCACCTCATCGAGCTGCGCACCACCCCGCAGGGCCATCCCGCCTATCGGCTGGTCGGCCAGGAGATGCACCGCCTCATCGCCGAGGAGGCCGGTCACCCGGCCATCGCGGAGATGATGCGCTTCGTCGACCACAGCGCCGAGCCCGAGCTGGAGCGGCTCCAGGCGGAGCGGCGGGCCGAGGAACGCAGGCGTCTCGGCCGCTGACATCGGGCCCACATCGGCGACGTGACCGATGGCCGACAGCGATGACGAGGCACCCGGGGCGGGGAGCGGGTAGAAAGCGGTCCCGCGAACCTGCCTATGATCCGCCGCACCCCCCACCTTTTTCGCATGCGCCGTTGCCGGCGACAACCCCGAGGACACCATGGCTGACGACGAACCGATCGACGAAGAGGACTTCGAAGCGGAGGACCTCGACGACGAGGAGCTCGCCGAGGATCTCGACGACGACGCGCTCGCCGACGACCCCCTGGTCGCCGATGACGACGAGGCCGTCGTGGTCGTGGACGAGGAGGACGAAGAGGAAGAGGTCGTCCCCGCCCGGGCGAAGGCCGACGAGGAGGACGACGACGACGAGGTCGACCCCGACGACGTCGAAGCCGACCTCGACGCCATCTTGAAGGACCGCATCGCCGCCGCCGACGACGACGAGGACGAGGACGAAGAGGTCGCCCCCGAGCCGAAGTCGGCCGCCGAGGTCGCCGAGGGCGTCACGCCCAAGAAGGCCAACGAGTTCATGTGCACCGGCTGCTTCCTGCTGGTCAACGCCGGCCAGTTCGGCCCCGCCGGTCAGCGCACCTGCCCGGTCGGTGAGGCCGTCTGCCCCGCCATCGAGAAGCTCGAGAAGGGCAAGTAGCCATGGCTGACGAGCCCGCGGCCGACACGAGCGCCGACACCCCGGACGCCACCGGGGCCGACGCGGTCGACCACCTGCTCGATCTGTTCGTGTACGCGCCCCTCGGGTTCGTCGTCGATGCCCGGCGCGTGGTGCCCGAACTGGCCGAGCGCGGCCGTGCTCAGGCCGGCGTGGCCCGCATGATCGGCGAGTTCGCCGTGAGCTGGGGCAACACCAAGCTGCAGGGGGCCATGGTCGACGCCCAGGAGCAGGCCGTGGGCATCCTCCAGCGCCTCGGAGTGGCCTCTCCGGAGCCGGAGCCCGCCGCGGGCGCCCCCACCGACGATGCGTCGTCCTCCGAGCCCACCGTGCCGCCGGCTCCGGTCGTGGCGACTTCTGGCGACACCCCGTCGTGGCTCGAGGGACGCACCCCGGAGGACGAGGCCGAAGCCGCCGCCCTGGCCATCCCCGACTACGACAACCTCTCGGCGTCGCAGGTGGTGCCTCGTCTCGACGGCCTCACCCCCGACGAGCTGGAGGCCGTGCGCCGCTACGAGCGCAAGCACCGCCACCGCAAGACCATCCTGAACCGCGTCTCCCAGCTCCAGGCCGGCCCGGCCTGACCACCATGGAGGGCGTGCGGCTGGCGGGCCACGACGACCTGGCCGATCTGGCCCGCCTCGCCGGCGAGGCCGTCGCCGAGCTCACGCCCCACCGGGGCGGCGAGATGTGGGCCCGCACCCTCGGCCGACGTGCTCCGTACGAGCCGGCCCTCACCGAGGCCCTCGACGACCCCGACGTGCTCGTGCTGGCCGGGACGGTCGACGACACGCTCGTGGGCTACGCAGTCGCCCGGCTCACCCCCATCGAGGGCGGCGACACGATCGTCGTCATCGACGACCTCTTCACCGAGCCCGGCGCGCGGGCCGTGGGGGTGGGGGAGGCCATGCTCGGCGTCATCGTCGAGTGGGGCACCGGCAAGGGGGCGGTCGGCATCGACGCCGTCGTGCTGCCGGGGGCCCGCGAGACCAAGAACTTCTTCGAGTCCTTCGGGCTCAAGGCCCGTGCCCTCGTGGTGCACCGGGACCTCCGGTGAGCACCCGCCCCGAGCTGTCCGTCGGCGCGATCCTCGTGCACGACGGCTCCCTGCTGCTGGTGCGCCGGGGCCACGGGCCGGCGGCCGGCCAGTGGTCGGTGCCCGGTGGGCGCGTCGAGTGGGGTGAGACCCTCGCCGAGGCCGTGGTGCGCGAAGTGCTGGAGGAGACCGGCCTCGAGTGCATCTGCGGCGAGCTGCTCGGCTGGGTCGAGATCATCGACGACGACCACGCCGCCCCCGAGCATCAGGCGGTTGAACATCACTTCGTGGTCCTCGACTTCGTGGCCACGGTGCTCGAACACGGTGAGCCCGTCGCCGGCGACGACGCCGCCGAGGTGCGGTGGGTGCCCCTCGCCGATGTGCTCGACCTCAACATCGTCGACGGGCTGCCCGAGTTCCTCCACGAGCACGGCATCCTCGACGCCTTCACCTGACCGGTCGTCACCGGTCATGGGGCGGACGCGCCGAGGGCCCCGCCGCAGCAGGGCCCTCGGTCGTTCACGGCTCTCGTCCTCTGTGGCTCACCTGGTCAGGCATGACCTGACGGAGTGAGCCACGGAGAGTCGGGAAGGGTCAGCGGGCCTTCCACTCGGGGGCGCGCTTCTCGATGAAGGCGGTGAGGCCTTCCTTGGTGTCCTCCGACGAGAGGATGTTCATGAAGGCCTCGCCGGTGTTCTTCTTGATGGTGGCCTCGTCGTCCCAGTCGGCGTCGATGACCAGCTGACGGCTGGCCCAGACGGCGAGGGGAGCGTTGGCGGCGATCTTCTCGGCCAGTTCCATGGCGCCGGCGAGGGCCTCGCCCGGGGCGGTGACCTTGTTGACCAGGCCGAGCTCATAGGCCCGCTCGGGGGAGAGGGGCTCGCCGGTGAGGGCGACCTCGAGGGCGACGTTCTTGCCGATGACCTTGGGCAGCCGGTAGAGGCCACCACCGGCGGCGACCAGGTTGCGCTTGACCTCGGCGAGGCCGAAGGCGGCCTGGGTGGAGGCGACGATCATGTCGCAGGCCAGGGCGATCTCGCAGCCACCGGCGGTGGCGAGGCCGTCGACGGCGGCGATGACCGGCTTGCGGCGGGGGTAGTCGACGAATCCGCCGAACCCGCCCTTGGGTGTCGCGATCTCGGCGGCGCGGCCGGAGTTGATGAACTTGAGGTCGGCGCCGGCACAGAACACCGTGCCTTCGGCGGCGAGGACGATGACCCAGACGTCGTCGTCGGCCTCGGCCTTGTCGAGGCCTTCGGTCATCGTCTGGGCGATGACGTCGTTGACCGCGTTGCGGGCCTCGGGGCGGTTGAGGGTGAGCAGGGCGACGTGGCCCCGGACTTCGTATTCGACCATGGCCACGACCTTACTCAGCAGGGTGCACCAGGCCCCAAGGGGCACACCGCTACGCTCGCACCCGATCGCCCATGCACCACACGAGCCACGATGCCGACCAAGGCCACCTGAGGTGCCCGTTCTGCGCCGCCTACGAGGTGCAGCGCCTGTACCTCGGTTCGTTGCACCTCGACTCGTGCCAGTGCGGCTCCTGTGGGGCCCGTTGGGACGAGGATCCCGCCAGCGGCGCGTACCGCGGCCGGGTCTCGCGCTCCCGCTCCTGACGTGGCCGGTCCCACTGTCGCCGTGTGCGACCTCGACGGCACCCTCATCGACTCCGATGCCGCGCTGGTGGCGCCGTTCCTGGCGCTCGGGGTGCTGCTGGAGGACATCGGGCGGGGCCTGCCCGTCGCCGAGGAGTGCGCCCGCCACGGGATCTCCCTCGAGGAGTTCGTGGCCGCCTACGACACCGAGGTCGTCCAGCCCTACCCGGGTGCGGCCGAGCTGGTGGCCCGTCTCGGCCGTTGGGCCGTGTGCTCGAACAAGCACCAGGACTCCGGTCGCGCCGAGCTGGCCCGGCTGGGCTGGCAGCCGGAGGTGGCGCTGTTCACCGACGCCTTCGACGGGCCCAAGGCCCTCGCCCCGGTGCTCGAGCAGATGGGCGTGACCGCCGCCGACGTCGTGTTCCTGGGCGACACCGCCCATGACCGGGCCTGCGCGGAGGAGGCCGGGGCGATGTTCGCCCTGGCCTCCTGGAACCCGAAGGCGGAGCCCGCCGCGGGTGATGTCGTGCTGGAGCGGCCCGAGGAGCTGTTGGAGCTGCTCGGTCTCGCCTGAGGCGTCAGCCCTCGGTCGGAGCCTCGGGCTCGGCCGGCTCGGCAGCCGCAACCGGTTCGGTGGGGACGACGGGCTCGGTATCGGTGGCAGGCTCCGGGGCCTCGGCGGCCTCGGCTGCAGGCACGGGTGCCTCCTCGGCCGGTGCCTCGGTGACGGGCTCGGCCGGAGCGGCCGTGGCCTCCTCGGCCGGCGCCTCGGGCTCGGCGGCGGGTGCCTCGTCGGTTGTCGGGGCCTCGGGCTCGGCTGCAGGTGCCTCCGCAGGGGCCTCGATGGCGGCGACGGGCTGCTCGCCGGCGTCGAGGGCCTCGGGCGGGGGGTCTCCGGCGTCGAGGGCCGGAGCCGGCGGGTCACCGGCAGGCAGCTCGGGAGCCACGTCGCCCGGGGCGGGGGGCTTGGAGCCGACACCGCCGGGAGGCGGGGGCGGGAGCTTGCCGCCGGCGCGCTTGGGGCCCTGGCCCTTGCCCTTCGGTCGGCCGCGGCCCTTGCCGGGGGCGGCCGGCGCCTCGATGCCGAAGAGCGCGGCGATCTTGGGCAGGCGGGACGCCAGCTTCTTGAGGGCGGCGAGCAGCTCGTCGGAGGGCTCGGCCGGGATGCCCTCGGGCACGACCTGGCCGCGCACGGGGGAGTACGCCAGCGCGTCGAGCACGGTGGCGTAACGGTCGGAGCCGGTCTCGGGGGTGAGGGACTTGGCGGTCTCCTCGGCGAGCCGGGTGGCCAGCTCGGGAGGGAACGGCGTGCCGGCCTTCGGCGGGCGGGAGCTCACCCGGAGGGCACGCACGACACGACCCGAGGTGAGGGTCTCGTCGATCTCGGCCAGCCAGGCGGTGTGCTCGGCCTCGACGCGCTCGGCGAGGCCGGTGCGCAGCTTCTCGGCCAGCTCCCGGGTCTCCTCGTCGCGGGCGGCGACGTCGGCGGCCACCACGACCGAGCGCAGGTCGCGCAGATCGAGCTCGGCCATCTCGGCCAGAGCGGCCTCGGCCTTGTCCCGCCACTCGGCGGTGCGCAGCGCAGGCATGATCTGCTCGGCCAGCGCCACCAGCGGCTCGGCGCTGATCTCGGGCTTGCCCTCGGCCTTGTTGGACTCGTTCTGCTTCTCGACGGCCTGGCGCACGGCGGGGATGCCGCCCTTGAGCACCTGCTCGGCGATCGGCTTCTGCTCCTCGGGCAGGCTGGCCAGCACCTCGTTGCGATGGGTGCGGCCGGCGCGCAGGCGCTTCGGCTTCGGCTTGGGCTCGGGGGCCGGACGGGGCGGGCGGGCCGGACGCTCTCGACGCTCGCCCGAGGGGCCGTCGCCGTCGCGTCGGGGCCGGCGGTCGCGGTCGCCACCCGGGCGGCCGTCGCGGTCGCCGCCGGGGCGGCCCGGACGATCGCCGTCGCGGCGGGGGCGCCGGTCGCGGTCGCCGTCACGCCCACCGCGGCCCTTCGGGGCCAGCTGGGTGGTGACGAGCTGGTCGTCGCGCTTGGGGGAGCCGATGACCTCGATGCGCTCGGGCTCCTTGCGGGCACCCTTCGGCGGCAGCACCGCGGTGATGAAGATGCCGTCGATCATGAAGTCGGCATCGGCGCGCACGACGTCACCGACCTTGGCGCCGTCGTAGAGGAGCGACCCCTGCAGGTCCCCCTTGGGCTGCTTGGCTCCGGCGGCACGCCAGGTCCAGGTGCCGTCTTCGCGACTGCTGGTGAGCTCGACTTCGATCCTGCGAGACATAGGGCGCCCACGCTATCCGCCCACCGGAGGGGTGGCGAACGGTCTCCGCACGCACCCGGGACGCTTCCGTAGGATCAGGCCATGACCGAGACGACTGATGGCGACCGGGTCGAGTACGGACAGCGGCCCTTCGAGGCGCCTCCGGGCGCCACCGAGATCCTGCTGGTGCGCCACGGCCAGTCGGCCCCGTTCGTCGAGGGCGAGCCCTTCCCGATGGTCGACGGGCAGGGCGATCCGCCCCTCACGGAGTTCGGTCACTGGCAGGCCGAGCAGGTGGGGGAGCGGCTGGCGGCGTTGTCGATCGACGCCATCTACGTGACCACCCTGCAGCGGACCCACCAGACGGCGGCGCCGTTGGCGGCTCGTCTGGGCCTCAGGCCCGTGGTCGAGGCCGACCTCCGGGAGATCCACCTGGGGGAGTGGGAGGGCGGCCTGTTCCGGGTGAAGGTGGCCCAGGGCGATCCCGAAGATGGCGGAGGTCAACGCCAAGCAGGAGTGGGGTGTCATCCCGGGCGGCGAGCGCTCCGACGACCTGCGGGCCCGGGTGCGGGCCGGCATCGAGCGCATCCACGGGCGCCATCCGGGGGAGCGGGTGGTGGTGGTGAGCCACGGCGGCGCCATCGGTGCGGTGCTGGCCGAGGCGTCGGGCGCCAACACCTTCGCCTTCGCGGCGTCGGACAACGGATCGATCAGCCATCTCATCGTGGTGGGCGAGCGCTGGATCGTCCGCCGCTACAACGACACCGGGCACCTGGCCGGCGAGCTGAGCGCCGCTGCCGAAGCCCCGACCTGACCCGGAGGAGGGGGCCGGAGACGCGGCGCTCGTACCCTCCACGGATGGCCCAACGATCGACCAAGGACGTCCACGGCATCAGCCGGCTGTTCCACGCCATCGACGACATCACCTCGCGTGCCGGGGCCTCTGCGGTGGTGCTGGCCGCCGTGATCGTGGTGGTGGTCCTGATCTTCGTCCTCGGCGTGACCTCCCAGCTGGAGTACGCGTTCACCGCCGTGGCGTCGGGCATCACGCTGGTGATGGTCTTCGTCATCCAGCACACCCAGAGCCGCCAGCAGCTGGCGCTCCAGATGAAGCTCGACGAGCTCCTGCGTGCGCTGCCCCAGGCCGACGACCACTTCGTCCACATCGAGGTCGGTTCCGACGACGAGCTGCAGGAGCTCGAGAACCGCACCACGGCCCATCACGCCGCCGTCCGTGAGGTGGATGCCACGGGGGCTTCGGACGGGTGAGGGTGGGGTCGGTTGCAGACCCATACCGCCGATAATCCTCGTTATGTAAAGTCATGGTCCAGGAAACCCCAGTTCAGGCACAGCCCTCCGGAGGCTGAGCCCGTCGGTATCCGGCGCCCTCTGCCTCGGAACACACCCGCTGACCCGTCCCGAGGCACCGCGGCACGGATTCCGTGGGTCGTCGTCTCCGGGCTCCGAGACGGCCTCGGCTGATGCGGATCGACACCGTCAGCCGGTGGATCTGCATCGGCGTGGCCCGCACGGGGGTCCAGGTCGGCTGGATGTCGACGCGAGGGCCGACCAGCGGTTCACTCCTCCGCCCCGCTCCACGCGGCCCCATAACGTCAAGTGACGTAATGGCCGTCGACCGAGCACCTCGGACGGCGAGCGACCGCGCTACGGTCCTGCCGCCTGCGACTCGCGACCTCGGACTCGCGACGGGCGACTCAGGGGGAATGCCACACGTGGTCAGGTTCGTAGAGAACACCATCACGTTCCCGTACACCCGGTCCCTCGGACCGGTGACGGGTGCGTTCATGACGGCGCTCACCGAGAAGCGGATCCTCGGGATCCGCTGCGGCGACGGCGTCCTCGTGCCGCCGATGGAATGGGATCCGGCGACCGGCGCCGAGCTGGCCCACGACTTCGTCGAGGTCGGCCCGGCCGGCACCGTCCAGTCCTGGACCTGGGTGCCCGAGCCCACCGAGCAGCACCCGCTCGATCGGCCGTTCGCCTTCGCCTTCATCACCCTCGACGGCGCCTCGACGCCGCTGCTGTACGCCGTCGACGCCGGCTCACCCGACGCAATGAGCGAGGGCATGCGAGTCGCTCCCCGTTGGAAGGGCGAGCGGGTCGGCCACATCACCGACATCGTCAGCTTCATCCCTGGCGAGGAGCCCGAGGTCGACGGCGACGACCAGGGCCCGGCCGTCGAGCCCGTGACGATGATGGACTACCTCGCCTCCATCACCTACAAGAACCCGGTGCCCCCGGCGTTCGACTTCGTGGTCGGTGCGTCGAAGGACCACCGCCTCATCGGCTTCGAGTGCCCGGTCTGCGGCCGGGTCTATGCCGGTGGCCGGGGGGTCTGCCCCATCGACTCGCTCGAGTTCACCGAGGAGCACGCGGTCGACCTCCCCCACACCGGCACCATCACCAACCACGTGGTGATCACCCCCGTGCAGTACCCCGGCCAGACCGAGACCGAGCCCTTCGCCCGTGTCTTCGTGCTGCTCGACGGCTTCGACGTCGTGCTCGGCTACCAGCCCACCTTCAACCTTCCCGTGGAGGACGTCGCCGTCGGCGTGCGGGTCAAGGCCGTGTGGACCCCCGTCGGCGAGGAGATCGACGAGGGCGGCACGATGGGCGGCGCCTTCGGCGCCCTGATCGGGTGGGAGCCCTCGGGCGAGCCCCCCGTCGACGACCTCGACCTCACGAACAGGATCTTCTGATGGCGACCTCGAACGACATCGCGGTGATCGGCTGGGCCCAGACGCCCATGGTCCGCCACACGGACAAGAGCGAGGTCCAGCTGCTCATGAGCGTCATCACCGACGCCATCGAGCCGTTGGGCCTCACCCGGGCCGACATCGACTTCACCTGCCTCGGCTCGTGCGACTACATCACCGGCCAGGCCTTCTGCTTCGTGGGCAACCTCGACGCCATCGGCGCCTGGCCCCCGAAGCGCGACTCCCACGTGGAGATGGACGGCGCCTGGGCGCTCTACGAGGCGTGGCTGCGCCTCCAGGAGGGCGACATCGACATCGCCGTGGTCACCGGCTCCGGCCGTTCCTCCACCGGCGACCCGTCGCTGATCTACCCGATGGAGATGGACCCCTACTTCCTCGCTCCCATCGGCGCCGACCCGGTGACCTTCGCCGCCCTGCAGGCCCGGGCCGTGATCGCCGCCGGCATCGCCGACGAGCGCACCATGGCCGAGGTCGCCGTGCGCAGCCGGGGCAAGGGCACCGTCGACGAGCTGCTCGCCGGCGACTACGTGCGTGAGCCCCTGCGCCGCCACGACCTGCCGCCGATCACCGACGGCGCCGCCGCCATGGTGCTCGCCCGCGGCGACCGGGCCCGGGAGCTCGTCGAGCGCCCCGCCTACATCACCGGCTTCGACCATCGCACCGAGTGCCACAACCCGTCGTTCCGGGCCCTCGACGACTCCCCCTCCACCCGCATCGCCGCCGAGGCGGCCGGGCTCGCGAGCGGCACCCGTCGAGGTCGCCGAGCTGCAGGCCGCCTTCACCCACGAGGAGCTCCTGCTGCGCTCGGTGCTCGGCTTCGGCGACGACGTCACCGTCAACGCCTCGGGCGGTGCGCTCAAGGAGAACCCGATCATGGCCAGCGGGCTCATCCGCATCGGCCACGCCGCCAACCACATCTTCGGTGGCGGCAACCGGGCGCTGGCGCATTCGACCAGCGGCCCCTGCCTGCAACAGAACCTCGTCTGCATCCTGGAGGGCCGGTCATGATCCCCGCAGCGATCGTCGGTATCGGTCAGACCCACCACAAGAGCAAGCGGCGCGACGTCTCCTTCGGCGGCCTCGTCCGTGAGGCCGTCTTCCGGGCGCTCGACGACGCCCACATGACGATGGCCGACATCGACGCCGTCGTGCTCGGCAAGGCCCCCGACCTGTTCGAGGGCGTCATGAAGCCGGAGCTCTACCTGTCCGACGCGCTCGGCGCGGTGGGCAAGCCGATGTTCCGGGTGCACACCGCCGGCTCGGTCGGGCGGCACCACCGGTGTCGTGGCCGCCTCGCACGTCCAGGCCGGCAAGCACAAGACCGTCCTGGCCGTGGCGTTCGAGAAGCAGTCGGAGGGCAACGCCCAGTTCGCCCTCGGCAGCGGCAAGGGCGCCTCGCTCGGTGCGGGCGGCTCGTTCGCCCCGTTCATCCGGTCCTACATCCACCGCAGCGGTGCGCCCGAGCACATCGGCTGGAAGGTGGCGGTGAAGGACCGCCAGAACGCCCTGAAGAACCCGTACGCCCACCTGAAGCTCGAGGACATCTCGATCGAGAAGGTGAAGGCCAGCCCGATGATGTGGGAGCCCATCCGCTTCCTCGAGTCGTGCCCGTCGTCCGACGGCGCCTGCGCGGTCGTGATCACCGATGAGGACGGCGGCAAGGCCGCCGCGGCCGACGGTCGACCCCCGGCGTGGATCCTCGGCATGTCGTCGCGCTCGGAGCCGCCGGCGTTCCCCGGCCGCGACCCCGTGCGGCCCCAGGCCGCGCTGACCTGCGTCGAGGACGTCTACAAGCAGGCCGGCATCACCCGGCCCCGCGAGCAGATCGACATGGCCGAGCTGTACGTGCCGTTCTCGTGGCACGAGCCCATGTGGCTCGAGGCCCACTACCTCGCCGACGAGGGTGAGGGCTGGAAGCTCACCGACGCCGGCGAGACCGAGATCACCGGCTCCATGCCGATCAACTGCTCGGGCGGCGTGCTCTCGTCGAACCCCATCGGCGCCTCCGGCCTGCTCCGGTTCGCCGAGGCCGCGCTGCAGGTTCGGGGCCAGGCCGGCGAGCACCAGGTCGAAGGGGCCAAGACGGCCCTCGGCATGGCCTACGGCGCCAACTCGCAGTACTTCAGCATGTGGGTCGTGGGCTCCAGCCTCCAGCCCTTCGGCTGATCGACCCTCCGCAGTCCCGGTCTGGCTGACATCTCGTGTGCCCGTGCACGCGAGGTGTCAGCCAGATGCGCGTCCGGGGCGGGGTGTGCTCCCCCGGGGTCAGGCCTCGGCGGTGCGAGGCTCGATCCAGACCGAGGCGAGCGGCTCGGCGTTCTCCCGCAGCCAGGTCAGGGCCTCGGCGACCTCGCGGGGCTCCTTCGAGCGGGCCAGGTCGCGGTCGATGTCCTCGAGGGCGGCCTGGAGGCAGTAGATCCGGCTCTGGAGGTCCTCCAGAGCCTCTCTCGACACGATCACGTCGTCGTCGCCCAGCCCGTGTGACGACGCCAGCTTCCGGGCCAGGTAGGCCTGCTGTCGGCAGCCGTCGCGGCAGAACCGCCGCGGGCGTCCCGGTCCCGGCGCCACCACGAAGTCGCGGCCGCACCAGCGGCAGCGCCGACGGGTGTCGCGCTCCCCTGCCGCTGCTCGCCTCGCCGTCCGCGTGGATTCCGTCATGTGACGAAACTAGGCATCCGCGGGTCCGGAGGTGGTGGACCGGCCCGCCCTCACGGGCCGGTCCCCACTCGGTCAGCCGGTGAAGGCCGGGCTCACCGTGACGGCCTCGACGGCCGCGGGCTCGGTGGTGGGCGACGCGGGAGGCGTCGTGGTGGTCGGCTCGGACGGCGTGGGCACGGGCAGCGGGAACGCGGCCTGGGCCAGGCCCCACACGCCCTGGTAGGTGGCGAAGGTGTCGGCGAAGCCGGCGCTGTAGGGCGAGGCCAGGGCGCCGGCCTCGTCGCCGCTCGGCACGATCCACGACTCGAGCGACGACAGGGGGTTGCCGCCGCCGGTCGTCCAGCCCGCGTCCGTGGGGCTCTGCCCGGCGGAGACGATGGCCTGGATCACGAGGGCCGTGGAGTTCGGGTCGGAGGTGTCGCCGGGGCGCTGGCCGAAGCCCCCGACCGAGGTGCCGGCCGTGGTGTCCTGCATGCCGTCGAGCCAGCCCAGCGCGTCGGCCACCGGGCCGTCGGTGCCGACGACGACGAGGGCCTGGATGGCGAAGGCGGTGCTGTTGGAGTCCGCGCTGGTGTAGTTGGCCGACAGCGACTCCTCGCACGCCTCGAGGCCGGGGCCGGGCACGGCCGGGGCCCGGTAGCCCTCCCACGCGCCGGCGGCGGAGGCCGGAGCCGTGCACTGCTGGGCGACGAGCCAGTCGATCGCCGCGGTCGGCGGGGTGACCCCGGCGGCGGTCAGCGCCAGCAACGCCAGCGACTGGTTGGTGACCGGGGTGTAGTCGTCGATCACGCCGTAGAGGCCGGGCTCGGCCACCTCGTAGCGGGCCTGGAGGTCGGCCACGAGGTCGTGGGCCCCGAACGCCCGCGGGTCGCCGCCGGTGGCGTCGACCAGGAGGATCAGCCACGAGAGTCGCCCTGCCGGGTCGGAGGTGCCCTCGGCGATGTAGCCGTCGACGTCGGTGGCCAGGTGGTCGAGGGCCCGCTGGAGGGCGTCGGGCTCGTTGCCGGTGGTGGCGAGGGAGATGGCCACGTTGGCGGTCCACGTCAGCGACGGGTTGCCGGAGTACGGGTCGTCGACCGAGCCGTCGGGGCCGACCAGGGTGGCGAGCCACGAGCTCGCCGCCTCGGCCTGGGGGCTGGCGGCCGCGTTCGCCGAGCCGGCGCCGACGAGCGGCACCAGCAGGGCGGCGACCAGCGCCAGCAGGCCGAGCACGGTGGTGCGCCTGCCGCGTTGGTGCGGCGGGCGGTGGAGTGGAGCGGGCATTGACGATTCCTCGATCGGTCAGGCCGCCGACCGGGATGCCGCCCCCGGCTGGCGGCCACCGGGGGCACCCTCTCGGGTGGCCAGGAGGCCGTTGCGCTCGGGCTCGGCACCGCTGTCCGCGACGGTGCAGGTTGAGCCTCGGGGCCTGGTTCGGTGATCCGACTCGCAGGGGTCGAGACCCCTGCACACGGTTGCGGGACAGCGCCGGATTCTCACCGGACTTCCCCTCACCAGGCACCCACTCGTTGTGGCCCGTCACCCAACCACCCCCTTGTCCATCCGTCAAGCGTCCTGGTCAGGAGAGACGTATGACGGCTCGGGCCGGGTCGAGAGCAGCTCGGCGGCCGCTCGCCGGCCGTCCCTCGACGCCGCCGCGCTCCTACACTCACGGCACCGACGCACGGGGAGCGTCCCCGCCCCGTCGACCGCCCGGAGGTGTGCCGTGACCGAGACCCGCGACCCGGAGAGCTTCTCCGTCGTCCACGCCGACGCCAAGCCCCTCCCCTACGACCTGCCCACGTTCGACGACCCGGCCGAGGAGCGCCTGCACCGCAAGCAGCGCCTGGCTGCGGCGTTCCGGCTCTTCGGGCGCTTCGGGTTCGGCGAGGGCGTCGCCGGGCACATCACGGTGCGCGACCCCGAGTTCCCGGATCGCTTCTGGCTCAACCCGTTCGGCGTCGACTTCCGCCTGATCACGGTGTCCGACCTGGTGTGCGTCGACCACGACGGCACGATCGTTCACGGCGACTACGCCATCAACCAGGCGGCGTTCGCCATCCACTCCCAGGTGCACGCCGCCCGGCCCGACGTCATCGCCGCCGCCCACACCCACTCGGTGCACGGCAAGGCGTTCTCGTCGCTCGGACAGCTGCTCGATCCCATCACCCAGGACTCGTGTGCCTTCTACGGCGACCACGTCCTGTTCGACGACTTCACCGGCGTGGTGCTCGACCCCATGGAGGGCAAGCGCATCGCCCACGCCCTCGGCGACGCCAAGGCGGCCATCCTGCGCAACCACGGCCTGCTCACCGTCGGCCGGTCGGTCGACGAGGCGGCGTGGTGGTTCATCACGATGGAGCGCACCTGCCAGGCCCAGCTGCTGGCCATGGCCGCGGGCGACCCGGTGCACATCGATCCCGAGGCCGCCGAGCTCACCCACGACACGGTGGGCAGCTCGTTCGCCGGCTGGTTCTCGTTCCAGCCGCTGTACCGGGTCATCGTGCGCGACGAGCCCGACCTGTTCGACTAGCTTCACCACCACAACCGAAGGCCGTTCACCGCCTGCGGGAGAGCTCTCCGAACCCGGTCCGCCGGGCTGCGGAGGCGCCGAAGGAGCAACCCCCCGGGAAACTCTCAGGCACCCGTACCGCAGGCTCAGGCACCTCTGGAGAGCAGTCCGTCGTCGTCACCGGCACCGGGCTCACCGACGGGGAAAGCCCAGGTCAGCACCCTGAACGAGGGGGCTGCCGGGGTGAAACTCTCAGGTAACCACGACAGAGCGGGGTCCCCACCCACAGCGCCGTCGCGCGCCGTACCCGTCGGAGGACACCGTGGCTCCCCTGTCCCGCCCCACCCTCGCCGAGCTCGCCGCTCCCGATGCCTTCGTCGGGCGCCACATCGGCCCGTCCGACGCGGCGATCGCCGAGATGCTGGCCGCCGTCGGCGTCGGCTCCCTCGAGGAGCTCATCGACGCGGTCGTGCCGGCCTCGATCCGTGACGACCGGCCCCCGGCGGTGCCCGCGGCCCGCGACGAGGCCGCCGTGCTCGCCGCCCTTCGAGAGCTGGCCGAGGCCAACAACCCCAGGCGCTCGCTGATCGGCACCGGTTGGTACGGCACGGTCACCCCGCCGGTGATCCGCCGCAACGTGCTCGAGAACCCGGCCTGGTACACCGCCTACACGCCGTACCAGCCCGAGATCTCGCAGGGCCGTCTCGAGGCGCTGATCACGTTCCAGACGATGGTCACCGACCTCACCGGCACCGAGATCGCCAACGCCTCGATGCTCGACGAGGCCACCGCCGCGGCCGAGGCCATGGCCCTGCTGCACCGGGCCAACGGCAAGGCCGGCGACGTTTTCGTGGTCGACCCCGACACCCATGAGCAGACCCACGCCGTGATCGAGACACGCGCCGAGCCGTTGGGGATGCGGGTCGTGCTGGCCGACCCCGCCGGGCCCCTGCCGGAGGGCACGTTCGGAGTGCTCGTGTCGCACCCCGGCTCCGGTGGCCGGGTGCGTGACATCGCCCCGATCATCTCCGCCGCCCACGACGCGGGTGCCCTCGTCGTGGTGGCCACCGACCTGCTGGCCTGCACCCTGCTCACCCCTCCCGGCGAGATGGGCGCCGACGTGGTGGTCGGCTCCTCGCAGCGCTTCGGGGTGCCCCTCGGCTTCGGTGGGCCGAGCGCCGGGTTCCTCGCCACCAGCGAGGCCCATCGCCGCAGCCTCCCCGGCCGCCTGGTCGGTGTCTCGATCGACGCCGCCGGCCGCCCCGCCTACCGCCTCGCCCTGCAGACCCGAGAGCAGCACATCCGCCGGGAGAAGGCGACCTCCAACATCTGCACCGCCCAGGTGCTGCTGGCCGTCATGGCCGCCCTCTACGCGGTGTGGCACGGCCCCGAGGGCCTGCGCCGCATCGCCACCCGGGTGCACCGCCTCACGGCCGTGTGCGCCGCCGGGCCTGCGCGCCGGTGGTGTCGACGTGGCCCACGGGTCGTTCTTCGACACGCTCACGGTGAGCGTGCCCGACTCCGACGCGTTGCACGCCCGGGCCCGGGCTCTCGACCTCGACCTGCGCGCCATCGCCCCCGGGATCGTCGGGCTGAGCCTCGACGAGACCTCGACCCCCGAGACGGTCGAGGCGGTGTGGCAGGCCTTCGGCGTGTCCGCCTCGGTGGCCGAGCTCGACGCCACCACCGCCGACGGCCTGCCGGCCGAGCTGGTGCGGACCAGCGAGTTCTGCACCCATCCGGTGTTCCACTCCCACCGCAGCGAGACCGACATGGTGCGCTACCTGCGCCGCCTCTCCGACGCCGACCTCGCCCTCGACCGGGCGATGATCCCGCTCGGCTCGTGCACGATGAAGCTCAACGCGGCGGCGGAGATGGAGCCGGTCAGCTACCCGGGCTTCGCCGACGTGCACCCCTACGCGCCGGTGGCCGACACCGAGGGCTACCGCCGCCTCATCGGCGACCTCGAGGCCTGGCTGGCCGACGTCACGGGCTACGACGCGGTGTCGCTCCAGCCCAACGCCGGGTCGCAGGGCGAGTTCGCCGGCCTGCTGGCCATCCGGGCCTACCACCGCAGCCGCGGCGACGACGGCCGCGACGTCTGCCTCATCCCGGCCTCGGCCCACGGCACCAACGCCGCCTCCGCGGCCATGGTCGGCATGAAGGTCGTGGTCGTGGCATGCGACGACGACGGCAACGTCGACCTCGACGACCTGCGGGCCAAGCTCGACGCCCACGCCGCCGACGTGGCGGCGCTGATGGTGACCTACCCGTCGACCCACGGCGTGTTCGAGACCGCCATCGGCGACATCTGCGCCGCGGTGCACGAGGCCGGCGGGCAGGTCTACCTCGACGGGGCCAACCTCAACGCCCTCGTCGGCGTGGCGAGGCCCGGCAAGTTCGGCGCCGACGTGAGCCACCTCAACCTCCACAAGACCTTCTGCATCCCCCACGGCGGCGGCGGTCCGGGCGTCGGCCCGGTGGCCGTGCGGGCCCACCTGGCGCCCTACCTGCCGGGCCACCCTGTCGTGCCCTCGGCCGGGCCCGACCGTTCCGCCGACGACGGCCTCGGCCCGGTCGTGGGTCCCGTGTCGGCCGCTCCCTACGGCTCGGCCGGCATCCTCCCGATCCCGTGGGCCTACATCTCGATGATGGGCCCCGAGGGCCTGCGCCGGGCCACGTCGGTCGCCATCCTCAACGCCAACTACATCGCCCGGCGGCTGGGCGAGGCCTACCCGGTGCTCTACACGGGGACCGGCGGCTGGGTCGCCCACGAGTGCATCCTCGACCTGCGCCCGATCACCAAGGAGACCGGCATCACCGTCGACGACGTGGCCAAGCGCCTCATCGACTACGGCTTCCACGCCCCGACGATGTCGTTCCCCGTGGCCGGCACGCTCATGATCGAGAGCACCGAGAGCGAGAGCAAGGTCGAGCTCGACCGATTCTGCGATGCCATGCTCGCCATCCGGGCCGAGATCGACGCCGTCGCCTCCGGCCGCTGGCCCGCCGACGACAACCCGCTCCACAACGCACCGCACCCCGCCGCCGACGTGGCCACCGACGTGTGGGAGCACCCGTACCCGCGCGACCTCGCCGTGTGGCCCGCCGGACCCGGCGCCTCGAAGTACTGGCCGCCGGTCAGCCGCATCGACGGCGCCTACGGCGACCGCAACGTCGTCTGCTCCTGCCCACCCATGAGCGCCTTCGCCGAGGCCTGACCCACCCCGTGGCTCGTCTGGCGGGGCTCCAGCCCCGTGAGACGAGCCAGGGAGGGCCGTGCCACAGGATCGATGGCTCGTTTCGGCACGCTGGGACGTGGCCGATCGAGCCACCGGGGGCGGACACCCGAGGGGCCATGGCTCGTTCCGGCACGCTCCGACGGGCCGAAACGAGCCACGGGGGTGGGGGGCGGGTGCCGTAGCGTCGGGGGATGTCCGAGCAGGCCTCCCCGACCGCTGCGGTGACCGGCCGCCGGCCGGTGCTGTGGCCGTTCTTCGTCGGCACGTTCTTCGTGGCGGCGGGTGGCGGGATGATCTTCCCGTTGCTGGCCGACCTCCAGGAGGCCCACGACCTGCCCACCTGGGGCCTCGGCGTGATCTCGGCGATGTACTTCGTAGGTGCGGTCAGCGGACAGCTCGTGCTCGCCCCCTACGCCGACCGGGGCCACACCCGCCGCCTGCTGATGGTCGGTGCGGTGCTCTCGGTGCTGACCATGGTGATGTTCGCCTTCTCCGCCGAGCTTTGGCAGTTCTCGCTGGCCCGCCTCCTCTCGGGCCTGGCGGCGGGATCGTTCCTGCCCGCGACGCGCGCCACGCTCGTGCGGGCCGCGCCGGAGCGGGCCGGCCATCTCCTCGGCCGCTACACCGGCACCGAGACCGGCGGCTTCGTGTTCGGGCCGGTGATCGGCACCGGCATCTACGCCCTGTGGGGGCTCTCGGCCCCGTTCCTGGTGGTGGCGGTGGCCCTCGCCGGGGTCACGGTCCTGCTCGCCCGAGCGGTCGTCCCTCCCGCGGCCACCACACCGTCCGGAGACGGAAGCGCGATCGCCGCCCCGCCGGTCCATGGCATGTTCTCGTCCTTCGAGCTGCTGCGCATCCGAGGTGTGGTCGTCGCCGTGCTGCTCGAGCTGGCGGTGTTCCTGCCTGTGGGCATCTACGACTCGCTGTGGGCCCGCTACCTCCAGGACAAGGGGGCCACCACCGTCTTCGTCGGCATCGGCCTCACCCTCTACGGCATCCCGTATGTGCTGTGGGCCCCACGCGGCGGCAAGCTCGCCGACCGCCTGGGCCCCGTCCGTTCGGCCACCATCGGGATGCTGGTGGTCGTGCCCGCCACGGCGTTCTACGGACTGCTCGCCGCGCCCGTGGCCATCACCGCACTCGCCCTGGTCGAGGCGTTCGGCAACGCCACCGCTGTGCCGGGAGCGCAGACGGCGATGGCCCGCTCCTGCCCGCCGGACCGCCTCGCCGCCGGCCAGGGCCTCTCGGGGTCGATCAGCCTCCTCGCCGCGGGAGCCGCCGCCGGTGTGGCCGCGCCCGTCTACGAGGCCGTCGGCCCGGAGGTGCTCTTCGTCGGGGCCGCGGTGGTGATGGCGCTGTTGGTCGTGGCCGCCCAACTGCTCGACCGCCGCGGCGGCGTGCCTGGCGTGCCGACGACGCCAGGGCCCGAGCTCACACTGCCCGCCGTGCCCGAACCGAGCTGATCAGCGCTTCTTCACGAACGGGAGCGACACCACACGCGCCGGCATCTCGGTGCCCCGCACGTCGATCACGAGCTCGTCACCCTCGACCGCGTCGGGCGGCAGGAACGCCAGGGCGATGCCGTGGCCGAGCTCGGGGGCGAAGTTGCCGCTGGTGACCTCACCGACCTCGACGCCGTCCTTGCGCACGACCGAGCCCTCCCGGGGAGGCCGTCGGCCCTCGGTGACCAGACCGCGCAGGCGTCGTCGGGGGCCGGCCTCGCGCTCGGCGAGCAGCACCTCACGCCCCCGGAACGGCCCCTTCTCCCAAGCCACGACCCATCCGAGGTTGGCCTGGAGGGTCGTGATGCCCGGGCCCAGCTCGTGGCCGTGCAGGGGCAGGCCGGCCTCGAGGCGCAGGGTGTCGCGGGCGCCCAGGCCGGCGGGAACGATGCCGGCCCCGGTGACGGCGGCCCAGAGCGCCTCGGCGTGGGCGGCGGGCACCGCCAGCTCGACGCCGTCCTCGCCCGTGTAGCCGGTGCCGGCCACGATGAGCACGGTGTCGCCCCATGGCACCCGGGCCACGGTGAAGCGGCCGACGGCGGCCGCGGCAGGGCTGACCGTGGCGAGGCGCTCGCGGGCGTGGGGGCCCTGCACGGCGAGCACGGCGCGCTCGGCGGTGACATCGGCCGCGCTCACCTCGGCGGTGCCGGCGGCGGCAGCCTCCTCGGCCAGGGCGTCGGTGACCCGCAGCGTGTTCGAGGCGTTGGGCATGACGTCGAACGTCTCGGCGTCGACCCACCACACGATGATGTCGTCGGCCACCGAGGCGTCGGTCGGGTCGAGCAGATGGGTGTACTGGGCGCGTCCGGGGTCGATGCGCCCCAGGTCGTTGGTGAGCGCCCGCTGCAGTGCGGCGAAGGCACCCGGCCCTTCGACCCGCACGGTGCCCAGGTGCGACACGTCGAACACCACGGCTCCGTGACGGCAGGCCCGGTGCTCGGAGAGCGTGCCCTCCGGATAGGAGAGCGGCATGTCCCATCCGCCGAACGGGACGAGCTTGGCGCCCAGCGATCGGTGGACGGCGTCGAGCGGGGAACGGCGGACGTCGGTCACGACGGCGACCCTACTGCGGGGGTCCCGGGGGCGGCGCCAGCGGACCCAGGGCGGCCAGGCGGTCGAGATGGGAGGCCGCCACCTCCACGTCGTCGCGGTTCGCCCCCCATCCGCAGAGCAGGTCGTCGGTGAGCGAACGGGCCAGCGGCCCCGCCCGGAACAGGTGGCGATCGAGCGGTCCGAGGCCGTCGAGGCGCAGCACGCCGTGCAGCGCGCTCAGCCACGTGAGCGCCCGCGCCACGGGGTCGCCGGAGTGGAGCACGCCCAGGCCCACCCCGTCGGCGAGGCGCCCGACCGGGGGGTCGAGCAGTCGGAGGACGACCGGGAGCAGGGCCCGGGCCTCGTCGGAGCCCTTCGGAGGGGCGGCCTCGCCGAGCATGGCCCGCACCAGCCGCGTCTCGTCGGGGTAGACCACCGCCGCCGCGGCCACGAACGCCCCGTAGCCGACCAGGTCGACCAGAGCGGCGAGCTCGGGCTCGAGCTCGGCCAGCTCGTCGTCCCAGCCGACCCGGGCCGTGCGCAGCGAGGCTTCCAGCACCCCCACCGCCTCGGCCTGCAGGGCGGCCAACAGCTCGGCCTTGGAGGCGAACGCCGTGTAAAGCGTGCCGACGGCGCAGTCGAGCTCGGTGGCCACGGCCTGCATGGTGAGCCCGTCGAGCCCGACCTGGTCGATGACGTCGCCGGCCGCCACGAGGATCCGCGCCCTCTTGGCCTGCCTCGTGCGCTCCCGCCGATCGTCGGGCACCACTCGGAGATGAACCACGTTCAGAGTATGAACCACGTTCATTTCCCGTGGGTGGATGCCTCTGACCTGGGCGTTCATCCGGCGGGCCTGGACACGGACGCGGACGAGCCCGGGCACCGGGCCCGGGCTCGTGAAGAGGTCTGGTCCACTCCCCTCCCCCAGCGGGGAGGGTGGGGTCTAGGAGCCGGCGGCCAGCTTCGTGACCGTCGCCGGGGCCGGCTCGGGGCGCAGCTCGCGGATGCGGTCGTCCATCTCCTGGCGCACGCCGGCGAGGGGCAGCACGTTGAGCACGCCCTGGCCCTTCTTCACCAGATCGATGAGCTCGCCGTCGCTCTCGATCAACACGGCGGTGGAGCCCTGGATCACGAGGTTGGCGGAGGTGACGTCGCCGTTGAGGTGGTCGCGCAGGTAGCTGAAGATGTCGCGCACGTTCTCGAGCTTGATGCCGGCGTCGAGCAGGCTCTTGATCACCCGCAGCTCGAGCAGGTCGGTGTAGCTGTAGCGGCGGCGGCTGCCGCTGCCCTTGGCATCGACCAGGGACGGCCGCACCAGATCGGTGCGGGCCCAGTAGTCGAGCTGGCGATAGCTGATGCCGACGATCTCCGCGGCTCGTGCGCCGCTGAACCCGTTGTCGTCATCCTTGGTCATGTGGTCCTCGTTCTCCGGGGCTCGTGCCACGTCTTCGAACCATGATCGGCATCCGAGTGGTCGGAACTTGATCTGGACGACAACCGTGAAACTACGAGCGTGTGACCGTGGCGGCAGGGTAACGGGAGGCGCGCGCGCCGTCAATGGTCGACCTCTCGCCGCGGTCGCTCCCCCGCGGTGTCGACCGTCGTCTCAGGCGGTCGCCACCCCGGCCGCGACCTTGAGGGCGGCGAGCTGGGACGGGGTGCCGATGCCGATCAGCACCTGCTCGGCGCTCAGCACGATGTCGGGCCCGGGATTGGCCCGGAACGTGCCGTCGGGCTCCCGGAGGCCCATCACCATCGCCCCGGTGGCGTCGCGGATGTTGGCGTCGCGGATCGACCGGCCCACGAACGGCGAGTGGGCGGGGACGACGACCTCCTCGAGCCGGAACTCGAGCGACCCGTCGTGCATGACCACGTCGAGGAAGTCCACGACGTGGGGCTGGAGCGTGAGCGCCGCCACGCGGGCCCCGCCGATCGCCTGGGGGTTCACCACCCGGTCGGCACCGGCCTGGAGCAGGCGGGCCTCGGCCGACTCGACCCGGGCCCGGGCGATGACGAAGACCTCGGGCCGCATCGCCTTGGCGCTGAGGGTCAGGTAGACGTTGTCGCTGTCACCGTTGAGCACGGCGATCAGCGTCGAAGCCCGGTCGAGGCCGGCCTCGGCCAGCACGGCGTCGCTGGTGGCGTCGCCCACCACGAACGGCACCGGTGCGTCACGCACCGCCTCGTCGCGGTCGACCACCACCACGGTTCGCCCGGCAGCCGAGAGGTCGGCGACCGCCCGGCGGCCGATGCGGCCCCATCCGCAGACCACCACGTGGTCCGACATCTGCTCGATCTCCCGCGTCATGCGGCGGCTCCGGAAATGGTCGGTGAGGCGACCCTCGATGAGGGTCTCGAGGGTCACGGTCAGGGTGTAGAGGACGGTGCCGGCGCCCACCAGGATGAGCGCCATGGTGAAGACCTTCCACGGACCGGTGGGCTCGCCCACCTCGCGGAAGCCGACGGTCGAGACGGTGGTGACGGTCTGGTAGAGCGCGTCGAGCAGGCTCAGCCCGAGCAGGACGTAGCCGATCGTGCCGGCCACGACGACGAGGCCGAGCAGCAGGAACCCTCGGCGGACCGGCCGCCACGGGTCGGCGGGTGTCACCGGGTGCGCGCGCCGAGCAGGGCAGGGCGGCGCTGGTGCTTCGTCACCTCACGAACCCTAGTGGTCGACAGGTTGCCGTCAGGCCCTGGCGGCCTCTCACCCGAGGAGGGTCACCTCGTCGCCCTCGCGCACGGTGCCGGGGGTGACGACGGTGGCGTACACGCCGACGTTCTGGTCGAGGTCGCGCACGATGTGGCGCAGCACCTCGCGGTCGGCAGGGATGGTGTCGTCGACCGCTCGCGTCACCATCACGCAACGCGGGCAGGCCGCGCTGATGTCGAGCTCCACCTCACCGATCCGCATCCGCCGGCCCACCCAGGAGAACTCCGGATGGCCCGGTTCGTCGCCCGTGTCGATCAGCAGGCTCGGACGGAAGCGACGCTCGTCGATCACCGAGTCGGGCAGCGCCTCGGCCAGCGTCCGCAGCGCCGACGTGGAGACCAGGAGCAGCGGGAAGGCGTCGTGATGCGTGCCCGGCGGGGACTCGAACTCGAGGATCTCCGGCGGGAAGATGGCGAAGTCCGGGAAGGGCTCGTCCTCCTCGCGCCCGAAGATGGCCCGCAGCTCGACCACGACGTCGTCGCTGTCGGGAGCACCCCGTCGGTAGTGGTCGAGGTCGTCGGCGGGTGCCAACTGCTGGAGGGTCACCTCATGACCGAGCGCCGCCGAGATGCGACGGTCGCGGTCGGCGTCGGCGGTGGTCACCGTGGCGCCATCGGGCAGGGTGATCACCACCGAGCCGTCGGCTTGGCGGGCGGCGGCGAAGCGCATCAGGTCGCCGAACTTCTTGGCGCCCCGGATGCCGCCCCGGACCTCGTCGCGCACCGCCCAGTGGCGGTCGCCCCGGATGCCGTCGGGGCCGACGTCGGCCTCGCCGACCCGCTCCCCGATCATCGACTTCACCGGGTAGTTCCAGATCTCCGTGAGCCGCACGGCCACGCCCCCTTCTCGTCTGCCGCCGCCCGCGAGACGCTAGCGCCGAGCCGACCGCCCGGACCGGAGCTGGGGCCTAGGAGGCGAAGTCGTCGGGGTTGACGCTGTCGAGGAAGTCGCGGAACTGCTCGACGACGTCCTCCCCCATCTCCTCGGCGTCGTCACCCTCGTCGTCGGGGACGAGCCCGGCCTCGGCCACGACCTCGTCGGAGGCGAAGATCGGGCAGTCGATGCGCAGGGCCAGGGCCATGGCGTCGGACGGACGGGACGAGACCCGGTGCTGGTCGCCGCCGGCGACCATGTGGATCTCGGCGTAGAAGGTGCCCTCCTCGAGGTGGGTCACCAGCACCCGCTCGACGGTGGCGCCGAGCTCCTCGAGCAGGTCGCGCATCAGGTCGTGGGTCATCGGCCGGGGGGTCTGCACGCCGTCGAGGGCGAAGGCGATGGCGGTGGCCTCGGGCTGGCCGATGAAGATCGGCAGCAGGCGGCCCTCGCCCCCGAGCTCGCGCAGGACGACGACCGGGGTGTTGCCCGGCAGCTCGACCCGAACGGCGATCAACTCCATCTCGACCATCCCTCGAACCCTACCGGCCGATGGGGCCCGTCGCGGACGCCGAACGCGCATCCGTGACGGTTGCGCCGAGGAATCCCCGCCGGTGGTCAGGAGCCGCCGAGGTACTCCCGCAGCGCGGTGCGGACCATGGCGGCGCGCAGGTCGTCGGCGAGCTCGGCGAGGTCCTCGAGCATCTCGACGGCCTGCTGCCGGGCAGAGGGCCGACGCTGCTTGAGCAGCGGGCTGATGAGCTGCTCGAACAGGCCTGCTTCACGCTCGGCAGCGACCTTGTACATGCGCAGGTGGCGGGGCTCGATGCCGTAGCGGCTGAAGCCGGCGGCGAGGCGGGCCACGACGAGGGCCTCCTCGTCGTAGCTGGTGACCTGGCCGTCGGTCTCGCCGACGATGAGGCCGTAGCGCTCGAGCTCGTTGATCTCGCGGGCCGACAGGCCGCTGCGCTCGGTGAGGTCGTCGATGGTGAGGACCGCCACGACCGACTCCGGGTCGGGCTCGGCACCCGCATCCGGAGTGGGCGCACCGGGCTGATGGCCGGTGGGATGACGGCGACGGCTCTTGGGCTTGGCGGCGCCGGCGGCGGTCTCGTCAGCGCGTCTCGACCACCGGCTCGGGCTCGGGCTCGGGGGCCTCGGGAGCCTCGACGAGGCGGCCCACGGCCTCGGCCCGGTCGTGGCCGGCGGCGGCCGCAGTCGCGGGAGCGGTCGTGGTGGGAGCGGTCGTCGGTGGGAGCAGTCGTGGCGCGACCGGCGCCGTTGCCGGAGCCGGCGACCTCGGGCTCGGGGTCGGGGTCGGGGTCGGCGGCGGCACCGCCTTCGATGACGCCTTGGGCTCTGCGGAGGCGGCAGGCGCGGTGACCGACGCTGCCGGCACCTTGGCCGCGGCGACCGGCTCGGGCACCTCGGCGGAGACGGCGCCGTCGGTGGACGCAGCCGCGGGTGTCGGCGTGGTGGAGGCCCAGGCGGGAACCGTGGTGGGGTCCTTGACCTCCGCGGTGTCGGCGGCCAGAGGGAGGACGCCCTCGGGGGTGCCCCCACCGAGGTCACCCGACGCGAGGCGGTCCTTGATGACCTTCAGCGGCAGGAAGTGGTCGCGCTGCTGGGTGAGGATCCAGCGCAGCCGCTCGATGTCGTCGTCGTGGAACTTCCGGTAGCCCGACGGGGTGCGCTCGGGGTCGAGGAGGCCCTGGCTCTCGAGGAAGCGGATCTTGGAGATGGTGATGTCGGGGAACTCGGGCTGCAGCAGCGAGAGCACCTCCCCGATGGAGAGGTGGGTGCGTTCGGTGGTCATGACTCCTCGTCGCCCGCCCCTTGGAAGAAGACCAACTTGAACTTGCCGATCTGGAGCTCGTCGCCGTTGGCCAGCACGGCCGAGTCGATGCGCTCCCGATTGAGATAGGTGCCGTTGAGCGAGCCCGTGTCGCAGGCCTCGTAGCCGCCATCGGTGCTGCGGCGGATCTCGGCGTGGCGCCTCGAGACGGTGATGTCGTCGAGGAAGATGTCGGAGTCCGGGTGGCGCCCGGCGGTGACGACGTCCTTGTCGAGCGCGAAGCGGCTGCCGGCCTTGGGGCCTCGGCGCACGACGAGCATGCCGACGTCGGCAGGCATCTCGTCGAGGGTGAGGGTGACCTCGTCGTCGACCGGGTCGACCGGCGAGACGGGGTGGAAGGTGATGGTCGTGTTCTCCTGCGCGACCGACTCGAGCACCGCGCCGCACGAGGAGCAGAAGTTCGCTCCCAGTGGGTTGCGGTGCCCGCAGTTGTTGCAGAAGACCTCGGCCAACTCGCTCACGACCCTTCGATCAACCGCCGGTAGCCGTCGACGTCGAGCAGGGTGTCGAGGGCGCTCGGGTCGGCGGGCTCGATCACACAGATCCAGCCGTCGCCATAGGGGTCGTCGTTGAGGCGCTCGGGGCTGTCGGAGAGGTCGGCGTTGACCGCCACGACCGTGCCGGCCACCGGGGCGTAGATGTCGGAGACCGACTTGGTGGACTCGACCTCGCTCACCTTCGCCGACGCCTCGACCTTGGCACCGAGCTCGGGGATCTCGACGTACACGACGTCGCCGAGCGCGTCCTGCGCGTAGTCGGTGATCCCGACCCTCAACTTGCCGTCCTCGAGTCGGACCCATTCGTGGTCGGAGGAGTAGCGGAGGTCGTCGGGCAGCTGCATGTGGCGAACGCTACCCGATCACCCTCGGGGCGGACACGGCCGATGCGCGCGCACCGGCCCGTGACCTCACGCTGACGTCGAGGGTGAGGCCCGCCGACCTCAACGAACCATCTGGCGGATGCGCCGGGCGTACTCCTCGGCGAGGCGTCGGGCGGCGTCGCCGGATGTGCCCTCGGCCCAGATGTGGGTGACGGGCTCCTCCGGATCGGGCAGGGCCAGCGCCCAGCCGTCGGGGTGGACGACCTTCACGCCGTCGACCAGCACGACCTCGCGGTCCTTGCTCTGCTCCATCAGGGTGCGCATGACGGCGCCCTTCTGGTCCCACGGGGTGACGACCTGCTCGTGCACCACGTGGGTGCGGGGCAGGTCGGCGACCACGTCGGAGAGCTTCGTGCCGTGCTTGGCCAGGAGGTCGAGCACCTTCACGAAGGTGGCGGCGGCGTCGAAGCCGGGCATGAACCCGGGGAGGATGAAGTTGCCGCCCTGGTTCCCGGCGAAGCCGACGCCGGCGACCATCGAGGCGTCCATCAGGGCCGCGTTGGAGAGCTTGGTCCAGGTCACGCCGATGCCGTTGGCCCGCAGCAGCTTCTCGGCCTTCGCGGTGGTGTTCACCGGGAGGGCCACGCGATCGCCGAAGAGGTTGCCGGGCAGGAGCGTGAGGATGGCCAGGAGCGACTCGGTGTGGCTGAGGACGTGGCCCTCGTCGTCGATGAGGCGCAGGACGCTCGCCGTCGGGGTCGATCACGCCGCCGAGCTGCGAGCCCGACGTGCGCACCAGGTCGCCGACCTGGCGGGCGTGCTCGTCGATGTCGGCCCGTAGGACACCTGCAGTGGACACGAACGGGTTGACCGCCAGCACCTCGAGCCCGAGCTTGGCCAGCACGTTCGGCATGGCGAACGAGGTGGAGCCGTACGTGTAGTCGATGACGATCTTGAAGGCCGCGTTGCGGATGGCGACGACGTCGACGGTGGACTCGAGGGCCGTCGCGTAGTGCTCGAGGGCCCGGGGGGCGAAGCCGATGTCGCCGATCTCGCCCGGGAACACCCGCCGGAAGTCCTCGCGGGCGTAGAGGCGCTCGATCTTGCGCTGGGTCTCCTCGGTGAGGTCGAGGCCGTCCTCGTCGAAGAAGCGGATGACCACGGACTGCGGGTCGTCGTTGGCGAGTCGGATGGTGAGCCCACCACGGGCGGCGGGGCGGCGCATGATGAACCGGGTGACCGGGACCGACGCCACCTCGAGGTCCTCGACGTTGACCCCGACGCCGTTGAGGCCGGCCATCATCGCCCGCTTCAGCATGCGGGCCGAGCGGCTGGAGTCACGGGACGTGATGACCGTCGAGCCCTTCTTGATCATGCCGCCGTAGGCCATGGCCACCCGGACCGCGAACTCGGGGGTGATGTCGACGTTGGCCAGGCCGGACACGCCCTCGCGAGCCGAACAGGCTGCGGGCGCCCCTGGACTCCCACACGATCGACTCGTTGACGACCGCACCGGCCTCGATGGTCTTGAAGGGGTAGACCTTCACGCCCGGCGCCGAGCTGGGCCTCGTCGCCGAGGAAGCACTCGTCGCCGATCACGACGCCCTCTTCGGTGCGGACCCCGTTGCGGAGGTCGCACGACCGGCCGACGACCGTGCCGCGGAGGCGCACGCTGTCGCCGAGGTAGGCGTTGTCGTGCACCACGGTGCGCTCGAGGAAGGCGTCGTTGCGCACGCGGACGTTGGAGCCGAGGACGGTGTACTCGCCCACGCGTGGCGCCGGCCTCGATGCGGCAGTTGTCGCCGATCACGGCGGGCCCGGTCGATGGTGGCGTCGGGGTGCACGTCGGCGCTCTCGCCCACCCACACGCCCGGGCGGATCTCGAAGCCGGGGATGGCGACCTCGACCTTGGCGTCGAGGATGTCCTTGTGGGCCCGCACGTAGGCCTCGAGGGTGCCGACGTCCTCCCAGTAGCCCTCGGCGACGGCGCCGAACAGGGGCTTGCCGTCCTCGAGGAGCTTGGGGAAGACCTCGCCGGAGAAGTCGACCGGACGGTCGGCCTCGATGTACTCGAAGATCTCGGGCTCGAGCACGAAGATGCCGGTGTTGATGGTGTCGGAGAACACCTGGCCCCAGGTGGGCTTCTCGAGGAATCGCTCGATCGAGCCGTCCTCCTGGGTGATGACGATGCCGAACTCGAGTGGGTTGTCGACGTGGGCGAGGCCGATGGTGGCCATGGCGCCCTTGGCGTCGTGGAAGTCGATGATGGCGCCGAGGTCGATGTCGGTGAGCACGTCGCCGGAGATCACCAAGAAGCGCTCGGTGAGGTGCTCCATGGCGTTGCGGACCGACCCGGCGGTGCCGAGCGGGGTCTCCTCGGTGGCGTAGGCGATCTTCACGCCGAACTCGGAGCCGTCGCCGAAGTAGTCGCGGATGGCGTTGGCCATGAACGCGACCGTCACGACGATCTCGTCGATCCCGTGGCGCTTCAGCAGGTCGACGATGTGCTCCATCATCGGCCGGTTCACCAACGGGAGCAGTGGCTTCGGGGCGTTGGAGGTCAACGGCCGGAGTCGGGTGCCTTCGCCCCCCGCCATGATGACCGCCTTCATCCCGTCCTCCGTTCGTCGAGGGCCACGCGGCGTGGCTCCGCCCAGAACCTACCCCCCGGGGTGACCGCCAACCCTCCTCTACCGGGGGGCCATCCGGCCGTTCGCGAGAAGGTCACACGGCCGTCGCCGCCGTCAGATGCCGTTCAGTCGCGCGGAGCGGCGGTGCGGCGAGCGGCCCGGCCCTCGGCCAGCGCCCGTGACGCCAGCGGCACGTAGAGCAGGGCCGAGTAGTAGGAGAACACGAGACCGGGGATGGTGAAGCACCAGGCGGCGAAGGTGAAGAAGCCGCTCCAGGCGATGTCGCTGGAGCCGAGCAGGAACGCCGGGAAGGCGAACATCAGCGAGAAGGTGCCCGCCTTCCCCCACCACGTGACGTCGATGCGACGGGCACCGAGGGCGGCCAGGGTGAGGGTGGCCAGAGCCACGAGCACCTCTCGGACCAGCACGGCGATGCAGACCCACAGTGGCGCGTCGCCGGAGATGATGATCGTGACGATGGCGGTGAAGAAGAGGAGGCGGTCGGCGACGGGGTCGAGCACCTTCCCCAGGGTCGAGACCTGCCCGAAGCGCCGGGCGATGTAGCCGTCGACCCAGTCGGTGGCGCCGAGGAGGCCGAGGAGGACCGCCGCCGCGACCTGGTCGTCGCGGCCGAGCAGGAGCCACACGAACACCGGCAGGCACGACAGCCGGATCAGGGTGATGACGTTCGGGACCGTGAGGATGCGGTCCTCCCCCGGCGACGGTACGGGTTCGGCGCCGGGAGCCGGGGGCGCTGCCATGGGCGGCACTCTACGATCAGCGGACCATGACGACGATCTTCTCCCGCATCATCGCCGGCGAGCTCCCCGGCCACTTCGTGTACCGGGACGACACCGTGGTGGCGTTCCTCAGCATCGGCCCCATCGCCACCGGCCACACGCTGGTCGTGCCCGTCGCCGAGGTCGACCACTGGATCGATCTCGACGACGACACCGTCGCCCACCTCAACGTGGTGGCCAAGCGGGTCGGACGGGCCCAGGTGGCGGCGTTCGGGGCCGGTCGGGTGGCGCTGATCATCGCCGGCCTCGAGGTGCCCCACACCCACCTGCACGTGCTGCCGATCCACACGGAGTCCGACATCGACTTCAAGAAGGCCCGCACCGACGTGCCCAACGAGGAGCTGGCCCAGGTGGCCGCCACGCTGGCCGCCGCCATCGAGGCCCTCGACGACTGATCCCTGGCGGCTCGCTGCTAGAGCAGGGTGGCCTGACCCGGCAGCTCACCGGGAACCGCAGGCAACAACGGGTCGACCCGCTCGAGCAGGTGGGCGCCCTTGTTGCGCACGCTGTTGACCTCGGTGCTGACCGGGTAGATGTCGATGCCGTCGGCCGGCGCGGGCACGAGCAGCTTCGTCGCCATCTCGATGTCCTGGATCGCCGGGTCGAGCCAGGTCTCCCAGGCCTCGTGGGGCAACATCACGGGCATGCGGTCGTGGACCGTGCGGACCTTCTCGTTGGGCTCCCCGGTGATGATCGTGCACGAGCGGAGCGTGCCGCCGCCGGCCTCGCGCTCGGCCTCGGTGGCGTTGGGGTCGCGCCACACCGACCACAGCCCGGCGAAGGCGAAGGGCTGGTCGTCGGTGCGATGGATGAACATCGGCTGCTTGGTCTTCTGGCCAGGCACCTTGAGCCATTCGTAGAAGCCGTTGGCCGGGATGATGCAGCGCCTCTTGGCCAGCGGGGACTTGAAGGCGTTCTTCTCGGCCAGGGTCTCGGCCCGGGCGTTGATCATCTTGTTCCCGATGGACGGGTCCTTCGCCCAGTGCGGCACCAGGCCCCAGTGCATCGGCTCGACCCGGCGGGTCGTGCCGTCGACGTGCACCACGTAGATGTCGTTGGTGGGCGCCACGTTGTACGACGGCTCCAGGGCCGCCTCGGGGGCCTCGGCGTCGAAGTACCGGGCGATCTGATCCGGCGGCGACGAGCTCACGAACCGTCCACACATGGCCCGAGACGTTACCGCCGCTCCCCCAACCCCACGTCAGCGGCAGACCGCTTCGATCAGAGGCAGATGTGCCGATCCCATCTGTCGATTCGCCTCGGGAAGCGCCCGCCCGCACTTCGTGAGGCAGATCTGCCCCTCTGGCCTGTCGATCTGCCTCCGCAGAGACAGGGCTGCTTGCGAGATCGCAGCCGAACTGCGCTGTCACACCCATCACGGCAGGATCGGGGGATGGCGGAACCGACGATGGACAGACGGGTCGAGCGGCTCGCCCGAGGCCAGCACGGCGTGTTCTCGACAACCCAGGCCCGTAAGGCCGGAGCGACGAGGAGCATGGTCGACACGAGGCGGCGGTCCGGGCAGTGGTTGCAGCTCGCTCCTGCCGTCTTCGCTCTGCCTGGGAACCCGCCGACGTGGCACCGCCAGATGATGGCGGCCCACCTGGCGGTGCCTCGATCGTCGGTCGCCGGCCTCGCCGCAGGCCGGCTGCTCGAGCTCGATGGCTACCGGCCGGTGCGACCGGAGCTGCGTGTGCCTCGAGGTGCAGCCCATCGCACCGCTCTGGCGACGGTGCACCAGACCGATCGTTTCCTCGCCCGAGCATTCGGACCCTTCTCGGTGGGCACCGTCGAGCAGACGCTCTGCGACACAGCGGGCCGGCTCGGCGACCGGCTCGACGACGTCGTCCACGCTGCGCTCCTCGCCCGGCGGACGAGCCCGGCGGCGTTGAGCGCCCGTTGTGAGGCGCTTCGGCCCCGCCTTCCGAAGGGAGTCGATCGGCTCCTGCGCCTCGCGGTCGAGCACTCAGAGCTCCCGGCGGTCGCCATGAGCGTCCTCGAGGTCGCGCTCTTCCGCGTCCTCGCCGACCCTCGCATCCCCGAATGGGAGGCTCAGGCAACTCCATCGTGGTGGCCGAATGACCACGAGCGGCTCGATGCGTTCATCCCCTCCTGGCGGCTGGTCATCGAGGCCGACGGGCGGGCGTGGCACACGAGGGCCCGAGACTTCGATCGCGACCGACGGCGCGACCACATCGCCCTCGTTCACGGCTGTCGCGTCGTCCGGTTCACGTATGAGCAGCTCGCGCACGAGCCGGACTACGTCCTTGCTGTCGTGCTCGCCATCGGCGCCGCCGTCAGCCGTGACGCCGGCGGCGGCCGCATGGCCGGTTGACCCACTGCCCTCATGAGGCAGATCTGCAGCGTGGAGGTGACGATCTGCCTCCGAAGCTCGGAAGGGCGACCCTCCTTACGACAGCAGTGGGTGGGGTCGTCGGGGGTGGGACGGGGGGCGCCTACCCTGACCGGACCGTGCTCGCCGTCGGCCTCGCTCTGTTGTCGTCGTTCCTGTTCGCGCTGGCCGCGGCGCTCCAGCAGCGCGAGGCGTCGACCCTCCGCGACGACCAGGCCGGATCGATCTCGATGCTGCTGATCCTGGTGCGTCGGCCCCTGTGGCTCGGTGGTGTGGCCGCCGACACGGGCGGCTTCATCGCCGTCGCCGCCGCCCTGGCCGTCGGGCGCCTCGTGGTCGTCCAGCCGCTGATCGTCACGGTGCTGCTCTTCGCCCTCCCCCTCAGCAGCCGCCTCACCGGCCGCCGGATCACCCGGTCCGACTGGGTCTGGGCGAGCGTCCTCACGGTCGCCCTCGCCGTGATCGTGGTGATCGGTGACGCCAGCAGCGGCAACGACACGGCCCCCACCCGGGAGTGGATGGTCGCCGCCGCCATCGCCGCGGTGCCCTTCGTGGTCGCCATGGTGGTCGCCGGTCGACGGAAGGGTGCCACCCGGGCGCTCATGCTCGGCATCGCCGCCGGCATCCTCTTCGGGTTCAACGACGCCCTCATCACCACCGTCACCAAGACCCTCGACGACGGCGTGGTCGACGTGCTCCGGAACTGGCCCGTCTACTCGCTGGTGGTGGTCCTGGTGATCGGCACGTACCTCCAGCAGGCCTCGTACCAGGCCGGTGCGCTCCAGGCGTCGCTCCCGGCCATCACCGGGCTCGAGCCGGTGGTGGGGATGATCCTCGGGCTCACGCTCTTCGACGAGCGGTTCCGGGTGCACGGCCCACTCGCCCTTTCGCTGCTGGTGGGCTCGATGGTGGTGGCCGGCGTGGCCGTGGTCGTGCTGGCCCGGGCCCAGGGCCGGGCCGACTCCGGCGTGCCCGCGACCGAGGTGACCTAGGCCTCGGCGGCCTCCGCCGCGAGGCGGGCCGCTTCCTCCTCGGCCCGCTTGCGCCGTCGCCGCTCGGCCCTCGTCTCGCCCTCCGGCGCGTCGGTCCCGCCGGGACGACGAGCGCCGTCACGCTTCCCGCCGCTGTCGACCTCACCACCGGTCTGCTCGGGGTCGCCCGCCCGTCGGCCCCGGCTCGGCGCCTCCTGCTGGGCGCCCGTCGAGCGGGTCGGGCGTGGGTGCACCACCGCGGGGTCCGACGGCACGATCGGGTGGCCCGGCTCCCCGATCGTGCGGGGCAGGAAGTAGCGCCCGATCACGGGGATGTGCAGGAAGCCCTCCGCACTCGAATAGAGCAGGGCCACCTTCGGGAGGTCCCGGAAGTCGTCGTAGACGATGCAGCGCGGCACCCACTCCGGGTAGAAGCGCTGGTTGAACTCCTTCAACGACTTGATCTGGTAGAAGGGGCTCATCACGTCGAGCAGCAGCTTCACGGCCCGTTGGCCGAGCGAGTACTCGACGTCCTCTTCGAAGAAGCGGCCCCATGCCGCGAAGTTCATCGAGAAGCGGTCGTAGCCGAGCTCGTCGAGCTTCATCACCGTGCGGGTGAGGAGGAACTCCGTCATGCCGTTCGGCGTGTCCGGGTCGCGGCGCATGATGTCGAGCGTGTAGCCCGGCTCGGGGCCGAACACCGGCACGACCCGGAGGAACCCGCCGGGCTCGTCGTTCTCGTCGAGGGCGATGCAGAGGTGGAACGCCGGGTTGGTGCCCTCGACGTCCTGGCTGAGCGTCATCGTGAAGCCGCGCTCGGGGGCCTTGCCCCGCCAGCGATGAGAGATCTCGTTGAGCTTGGCGATCAGTTCGGGGCTGGCCTCCGTCTCGGCCATCCACACGAAGCGATAGGTGCGCTCGATGCGGCCCGACGACTGCCGGATGCTCTTCCACTTCTTGCCCTGGAGGGAGAAGCCCTCGCAGCGCACGATCGCCTCGTCACCGAGGTAGACGGTGTGCAGGCCCCGGTCGAGATACAGCTGGCGGTCCGCCTCCCGAGCGGCCAGGAAGGCGACGCCCCAGGCCCGCTGGCGGCACATGGCGAGGAACTCGTCGACCACGAGCGCCGCCGACTCCGGGGCCCCGACGGGATCGCCCGACGCCAGGGCGTGCCGGCCGACGTAGGTGTAGGCGATCATCGCCTTCCCGTCGGACGAGAAGAAGAAGAGCTTGTCGTTGCGAAGGGCGAAGTAGTCGAGCGTGTCGCTGCTGTGCTCGCGCACGATGTCGAGCGCCTTGGCCCAGGCGGGCGTGTCGGCCTCGGGACGGGCCACGATCGGGCGGAACAGGAGCACCAGCGCCCAGGCGAGACCACCGACGCCGAGGGCGAGCAGCGACGACGGGAAGGCCCAGTCGAAGAACTTCCGCTGATACGTGTACGGCCCGTCGACCCCGATCAGTCCGAACAGGATCGTCTCGACGTTGTTCCAGAAGGTCGGCTCCGGCGAGATGCTCTCCCGCTCGAGGTAGAGGGCGGCGAAGCCGTAGGCGAACACCCCGAGCAGGTACCAGGGCACGAACCGGATGAACTCGAAGAAGGTCGGCGGGTCGCCGGGGGCGCTGAACTGCCTGCGGCTGACCACGAGCAGGACCACCATCACCAGCGAGTACCCGGCGGCGACGTTGTGGTGCACCCGCAGCACGTTCACGATGGTGCTGGCCCCGAACAGCACCAGCGCGAGGATCCACGCCAGGTGGCGGCGGCGGGCCAGCTGGCCGGCCAGGTAGAGCAGGGCGGCGCCGGCGCCGAGGGCCACGACGTGGCTCGTGACCCTCACCCCGAAGGGGGTGAAGGTCTCGGCGACGTTCTCGACCCGGGTGCGCAGGATCGGCAGGGTCGACACGACCAGCAGCAGGCCGCCCAGCGCAGTGAGGAACCCGACGAGCCGGGGGATGGTCAGGTCACGCCGCACGCGTGCATCCTGCACCCCGGGACGGCACCCCGTCAGGACGTCCGGCGGGCGGGCAGGGCCCGGTCACGTCAGCTCGACGGGAAGTCGTCGTCGCCCAGCCCGACCTCGGGGCGCAGCGTCGGGAAGAGGATGACCTCCCGGATGCTCTCGACGCCGGCGAGCAGCATGATGAGGCGGTCGATGCCGATGCCGAGCCCGCCGGCCGGCGGCATGCCGTACTCGAGTGCCCGGATGTAGTCGTAGTCGACATCGCCGGCCTCGGGGTCACCGGCAGCCTTGTGGGCGGCTTCCTCCCGGAAGCGGGCGAGCTGCTCGACCGGGTCGTTGAGCTCGCTGTAGGCGTTGGCCAGCTCGCGCCCGTCGACGATGACCTCGAAGCGCTCGACCAGGTCGGGGTTGCTCCGATGGGGCTTGGCGAGCGGCGAGGTCTCCCTGGGGTGGTCGAGCACCACGGTGGGCTGGGTGACCTTCGGTTCGACCAGCTCGTCGTAGACCTCGTGGGTGCACCGGCCGGCGCCCCAGCCGTCCTGCCAGGCGAGGCCGAGGCCGTCGAGGACCGCCCGGGCCTCGGCGACCGGCATGCCCGGATGGATGTCGACGCCGACGACCTCCTTGATGAGCTCGACCATGGTGACCCGGCGCCACGGCGGGGCCAGGTCGATCTGCTCGCCCCGCAGCTCGACGGTGGTGCCACCGGTGGCGGCGACGGCTGCACCGGAGACCAGCGCCTCGGTGAGCTCGATCATCTCCGAGTAGTCGCCGAAGGCCTCGTAGGCCTCGAGCATCGTGAACTCGGGGTTGTGGCGGGTGTCGATGCCCTCGTTGCGGAACACGCGGCTGATCTCGAAGACCCGCTCGAACCCGCCGACGAGGAGGCGCTTGAGCGGCAGCTCGAGAGCGATGCGGAGGTAGGTGTCGATGTCGAGGGCGTTGTAGTGGGTGATGAAGGGCCGGGCCGTGGCCCCGCCCTGGGAGAGGTTGAGGATCGGCGTCTCGACCTCGAGGTAGCCCCGGTCGCGCAGCTCCTGACGGATGGCGTCGACGGCGGCGAAGCGGATCTCGAAGACCCGGCGGGCGTCGGTGTTGACCGTCAGGTCGACGTAGCGCTGGCGGTAGCGGGCGTCGACGTCGGCCAGGCCCTTCCACTTGTCGGGGAGCGGGCGCAGTGCCTTGGACAGCAGCTCGAACGACGTGACCTTGACCGACAGCTCACCCTTGCGGGTCACCATCACGGTGCCCTCGACGCCGACCCAGTCGCCCCGGTCGAGGTCGTTGAATGCGGCGAAGGCGTCGGTCTCGGGGTCGAGCACCTTGGCCGAGACGAAGAGCTGGACCTCGCCACTGCGGTCGCGCAGCTGGCCGAAGGTCAGCTTGCCCTGCTCCCGCTTGAGCATCAGGCGACCGGCGACGCGGACGACGGTGTCGGTCTCCTCCCCCGCCTCGAGGTGGGCGAACGACTCCCGCAGCTCCCCGATGGTGCGGTCGCGGTCGAAGCGGTACGGGTAGGGGTCGACCCCTTCGTCGCGCAGCTTGGCCAGCTTCGCCAGGCGCTGGGCCCTGATCGACGCCCGCTCCTCCTCGGCACCCTCGAGCTGCTCGGGGGCGTCGCCGTCGTCCGGTGTCGGATCGGCGTCGGGGGTGTCAGCGGGGGTCATGGACGAGGGCTCCGGGCGGTTCGGTGGCGATGCGAGGCCTCCGCCGGACGTCGACGGAGGCCTGGCCACCTTAGGGGCGCAACCGACGGGGCCGGGGTACTCGCCCCCGGCCCGAACGGCTCAGACCCGGACCATCCTGAAGACCGGGATGACGCGGGTGGTGGCCTTCTCGTAGTCGCCGAACCCGGGCTGGGCGGCCACCTGGCGGGCGTAGACCTCGTCGCGCTCGGTGCCGGTGACCTCGACGGCCTCAGCGGCGAAGCGCTCGGTGCCGAACTCGATCTCGACCTTCGGGTTCGCCGTCAGGTTGTAGTACCAGTCGGGGTGGTTCGGGGCGCCGGCCTTGGAGGCGAAGAGGTACATGTCGTCGCCCTCGACCAGCGCCACGAGCGGGTTCTCACGCTCGACCCCGGACTTGGCGCCGGTGCTGTGGAGGATCACCATCGGCGCGTCGCCGAAGGACTCCACCTTGCCGCCGTTGGCGCGGAACTCGGCGATGATCTGCGCGTTCCAGTTGTTCATGTCGTCATTGCTCATGCTCATGCCCACAGTTTTATCCGCAACGCAACTATTTCCGACGCTTCGGATCGGGAGAGGCTCGCGGAGGGTCATGATGGAGTGTCGACCGAGGGGGGCCACGTGACCGACGCACCGATCGAACACCGCACGTACTGCCGGATCTGCGCCGCCGCGTGCGGGATCGTGGTGACGGTCGACAGCGAGCGTGTCATCAAGGTCAGGGGCGACGCCGACCACCCTGTGTCACGGGGCTACACGTGCCCGAAGGGCCGGGGCATCCCCGAGTGGCACCACCGCAGCAGTCGCCTCGACCATCCCGTCCTCGACGGCCGCCAGGTGTCGTGGGACGAGGTGCTCGACGACCTCGGTTCCCGCATCGCCGCGGTGGTCACGGAGAGCGGCCCCGACGCCGTGGCCCTCTACCTCGCCACCGGCTTCGCCTACGACGCCGCCGGACAGGTCGCCTCGTTCATGTGGCACGGCGGCCTCGGCAGCACGTCGGTGTACACGGCGGCCACGGTCGACAACGCGCCGGCGCTCGTCGCGGCCGAGATGGTCACCGGCAACGGCATGCTCAACCCGGTGTGGGAACCGGGCAACGGCGGGCCGGTTGTGTTCGTCGGCTCCAACCCGGTGGTGTCGCACGGGTACGGCACGACCCTCCCCGACCCGGTGACCTACCTGCGCGAGCACCAGGCCTCCGGTGGGCAGATCTGGGTGCTCGACCCCCGCCGCACCGAGACCGCCGCCCTGGCCGACCGGCACCTCCCCGTCGCGCCCGGCTCCGACGTCGAGGTCCTGGCCGCGCTGGTGGCCGGGGTGCTGGCCGACGGCTTCGACCCGGAGGAGGTCGACGGCTGGTGCGACGCCGCCGACCTCGTGGTGCTGCGCCGGCTGCTGGCACCGTTCACCCTCGAGCGCGGCGCCGAGCGGGCGGGTGTCCCCGTCGCCGACCTCGAGGCGCTCCTGCACGAGGTGCGCACCTGCGAGGGCCGGCTGGCGGTGTTCTGCGGCACGGGCCCGGCGATGGGCCGCGACGGCGTGCTGGTGGAGTGGCTGCGGTGGTGCCTGCTGGTGCTCACCGGCTCGCTCGACTGGTCCGGCGGGATGCGCTTCAACCGGGGCGCGGTCAACCGGCTCGGGAAATGGAAGGGCAACGCCGCCCCCATGCCCGGTCCCCCGACCCGTCCCGACCTGCGCCGTGTGGTCGGCCAGGTGCCGGCCCTCGCCCTCGTCGACGAGATCGAGGCGGGCAACGTCCGCGTCCTGGTCGTCACCGGCGGCAACCCGGTGCTCGCCTTCCCCGAGCCCGAGCGGGTGAAGGCCGCGCTCGCGACGCTCGACGCGCTGGTGGTGCTCGATGTGGCCGACGGAGAGACCGTCGCCCTCGCCACCCACGTGTTGCCCACCACGGGCCAACTCGAGCGGGCCGACCTCAGCCTGACCGAGGGAGTGCTGTTGCGCTCGGCCATGCAGGCCACCCGGCCGGTCGTCGCGCCCGTCGCCGAGCGGAAGCCCTCGTGGTGGATCCTCGCCCAGCTGGCCCGGCGCCATGGCGGCGACCTGCTCGGCGGCGCCGACCCCGACCTCCTCACCGACGAGATGTTCCTGTCGGGCCTCCTTGGCCACGGCCCCCTCGACGCCGGCGAGGTGTTCGCCAACGGACCCCACGGCACCGATGTGGCGATCGAGCACGGATGGGTGCACGAGCAACTCCTCCCCGACGGCCGCTGGCGCCTCGCCCCGACCGAGCTCGTCGACCGGCTCGAGGCACGGGCCGGGCGGTCGGCCGAGCCGGCGGACGGCACCCTCCTGCTCGTGAACCGCCGCGAGGTCGCCTGGAGCAACTCCATCACCTACGCCGGGCACGGCGAGGAGCCGGCGCTGCGCCTGCATCCCGCCGACGCGTCGGCCCTCGGCCTGACAGCCCCCGGTCGGGTCACCGTCACCAGCGCCCACGGGTCGATCGAGGTGTCCGCGGCGCTCGACGAGCGGATGCGCCCGGGCACGGTGTCGCTCACCCACGGCCGGGGCGACTCCCCGGCCGGACGCCTCACCAGCGCCACCGTCGACGTCGATCCGCTGACGGCCATGCCCCTTGCCTCCGGTCTGCCCGTCACCGTCACCGCGGTCTGACCCAGGACCACTTCTTCGCAACGACGGAGGCCCTCGCCGTGATGGCGAGGGCCTCTGTGCAGGGTGTTGTTGGTCGGGCTGGCGGGATTCGAACCCACGACCTTCGGTCCCCCAGACCGACGCGCTAACCAAGCTGCGCCACAGCCCGTGGAGGGTCAACCATAGTCAGCGCCGGGCCGGCCTCCGAATCGGGGTCAGTCGACGGCCGACGGGGCGACCGGCCGGAGCGTCGCCGGGTCGAACCTGCGGGTGCGCCACCAGTACTCGATCGTGGTGCCGGGCCAGATGGTGTCGAGGCGCCCGTCGGGCGAGCGGTACCAGCTGTCACAGCCCGAGGCCCAGACCGTGCCCTCGGCCCGGCGCTGCTGCTCGGCGTACTCCGCCCGCTCGACCTCGGGCCGCAGCTCGAGGGCACTCCCCCGGCGCCAGCTCTCGCGGAGCGCGGCCATGACCCATCGCAGCTGGGCCTCGATCATGAACACGATCGAGTTGTGGCCGAGGGTGGTGCCCGGGCCCACCAGCAGGAACAGGTTGGGGAAGCCGCTGACGGCGATGCCGAGGTGGGTGGCGGCACCCGAGCTCCAGTGCTCGTCGAGCTCCAACCCGTCCCGGCCCACCACCTTCATCGGGGCGAGGAACTCGGTGGCGGTGAAGCCGGTGCCCAGCACGATCGTGTCGAGCTCGTGCAGCGTGCCGTCGACGGTGCGCACGCCCTCCGGGACGATCTCGGCGATCGGATCGCTCACCACGTCGACGTCGTCACGGGCCAGCGCCGGGTACCAGTCGTTGGCGATCAACAGCCGCTTGCAGCCGGGCTCGTAGGTGGGGGTGAGCGTGGCGCGCAGCTCGGGGTCGGCGATGTGCTCGGCGATGTGCTCCCGCCCGGCCTCGGCGATGCGGGCCGACACGCCCGCCCGGGCCCGACCCCGACCGACGAAGGCCAGCGCCAGCAGCTCCTGGCGGGCGTAGACCCGCCAGCGGTGGAGGCGCTGGAGGAACGGCACCGTGGCGTAGAGCCGACGACGCCACATCGGCGCAGGGCGGTCGTCGCGGGGCAGCACCCACGGCGCGGTGCGCTGGAAGACCGTGGTGTGCCCCGCCACCGGGGCGATCTGCGGCACGAACTGGATGGCCGAGGCACCGGTGCCGATCACGCCGACCCGCTCATCGGTGAGGTCGTGGTCGTGGCGCCAGCGGGCGGAGTGGAACACCGTCCCGGCGAAGCGGTCGAGTCCCTCGATGTCGGGCATCGCCGGTCGGCTCAGCCCACCCGTGGCGCTGATCACCGAGCGGGCGACGAGCTCGGAGCCGTCGGCGAGCACCACCCGCCACAGCGCCCGGGCGTCGTCCCAGCGCAGCTCGGACACCTCGCACCCGAACCGGATGAAGGGCCGCAGCGCCAGGTCGTCGGTGGTGCGATCGAGGTAGGCCTCGATCTCCGGCTGGGCCGGGTAGCTGCGGCTCCACTCCGGGTTCTGGGCGAACGAGAACGAGTACAGGTGGCTCGGGATGTCACAGGCGCACCCGGGATAGGTGTTGTCGCGCCAGGTGCCTCCGACCGCGTCGGCCGCCTCGAGGATGACGAAGCGGTCGACACCGGCCTTCCGCAGGGCGTGCCCGGCGCCGAGCCCCCCGAAGCCGGCGCCGATGACGATGACATCGTGGACGTCGACATCGGAGCCGGCCGTGCGGGCGCCAGCCCCTGCCGCTACTGGTTGAACAGCCATCCCACCCCCTGCACGAGTCGCCAGCCCAGGTAGAGCGCGGCGGCGAGGATCAGGATCCAGAAGTGCCACGGCACCTTGCTGGTGTCGGGCGTGTCGCCGATGACCCGCCCACAGGAGGGGCAGGTGCCGTCGGGCGGCAGCGAGTTCGGGTTCCAGAACTTCGAGCAGTCCTCACACCACGGCAACGGGGGCTCCCCTGCTGGGGTCGACCGCTCGGCGGAGGCGTGGCTCAGTCGCGGCGGATGGCGAGGATGGCGATGTCATCGGGGAGGGGCCCGCTCGAGAAGTCACTGGCGGCTTCGAGCAGCGACTTGCACAGTACGTCGGCCGACACGCCCGGATCACGCCGCACCGCGGCGGCCACCCGGTCCTCGCCGAACATCTGGCCCCCGTCGCGGACCTCCGAGAGGCCGTCGGTGTAGAGCAGGCAGAGGTCGCCGGACTCGAGGGCCCGCTCCCGGCTCGTGTACTCGGCCTTCGGGTCCATCATCAGCACGGGCCCCGTGGCCCGCAGCGGCCGCACCTCCCGCCCGTGCCAGAGCCACGCAGCGGGATGACCGGCCGAGGCGTGGCGCAGGGTGCCGGCCGCGGTGTCGAACACCACCACGCAGAGGCTGATGAACTCCTCGGGGCCACCCACCGCCGACATCTGGGCGTTGAGCTCCTCGAGGGCCTGGGCGGGGTCGCGGTACTGCCGCAGGAACACCCGCAGCAGGTACTTGGCCTGGAAGGCGGTGATGGCGGGCTCGATGCCGTGGCCCGAGACGTCGCCGATCACCGCGGCCAGCCGCGTGGGCGAGAGGCGGACGAGGTCGTAGAAGTCGCCGGCCATCAGCCCGGAGCCGGCCTGGTAGACCCGGCCGATCTCGAAGCCGGTCACGTCGGGCAGGTCCTCCGGGGCGAGTCGGGCCGCCCACCGACGGGGCGCCAGCTCCTCCTGGTCGAGGACCTCCTGGGCCCGGCGCTCGAGCTCGGCGCGGGCCTGCGCCACCCGGGCCTCGGCCACGAAGTTGCGGCCCAGCACCACCGAGATCACGGCAGGGACGATGAGCACCAGCAGCACCACCGTGAGGTCGGTGCTGGCCCGGAACGCCATGACGACGACGTGATCGCCACCAGCGCCCACATGCCCGCGGCGAGCGTGTCCTTGCGGAGGTCGGAGCGCACGAGCGCGACGAGGTCGGGGTCGCCACCGCCGGCCTCGGTGCGGCGCAGTTGGCGTTGGCGGTAGCGGGCCGAGCGCGCCCACACCGCCATCGCCGCGACCGCCGCCACGGCCAGCACCAACAACCAGGGCTGGTCCATCCGCGGACTGTACCCCCGCCTCCTCGGAACTCCCTGAGAAGTTGCGGGCTCGATCTCTCCGTCGCAGGGACGGAGGGGTCAGTCGCGCTTGCGGACCCGCATCTTGATGGGCGTGGCGCCCATGTCGAAGGCCTCGCGCAGCGACCGCTCGAGGTACCGCAGGTACGACTGCGGGATCTCCTTGTTGGCGAAGAGGGTGAACGTGGGCGGGTCGACCGCGCCCTGGGTGGCGTAGAGCACCCGGCCGCCGTGGGGTGCCGGCTGGGCGGCCTGGGCGGCCCGCAGCACCTGGTTGACCTTCCGGGTGGGCACCCGGCGGTGGTAGTCGTCGATCGTGCCGGCGAGGGCCGGCAGCAGGCGATGGACGCCCTTGCCGGTGAGGGCGCTGACCTGCAGCACAGGCGAGTCGCCGATGAAGTGGAGCATCCGGCTGATCTGGTACTGCACCTCTTCGCGCTGCTCGGTGTCGAGCAGCTCCCACTTGTTGATCAGCACCACGATGGGGCAGCCGGCGGCGTCGACCCGCTCGGCCAGGCGCTGGTCCTGGGCGGTGACGCCCACGGTGGCGTCGATGACGAGCAGGGCCACGTCGGCGGTGTCGATGGCCTGCAGGGCCCGCACCATCGAGTAGTACTCGGTGCCGTCGTCGATCTTGGACCGGCGGCGCATGCCGGCGGTGTCGATGAAGCGCACCGGGCCGTCGGGAGTCTCGACGATGGTGTCGATGGCGTCGCGGGTGGTGCCGGGCATGTCGTGCACGACGGAGCGGTCGTCGCCGATGAGGCGGTTGAACAGCGTGGACTTGCCCGACGTTCGGCCGGCCCACGATGGAGACCGAGAAGATCTTCTCGGGGTCGGCCTCGGGCTCGGCCTCGACCTCGGGGAGCTCGGGCAGGAGGGCCACGAGGTCGTCGAGCATGTCGCCGGTGCCGCGGCCGTGCAGCGCGCTGACCGGGTAGGGGTCGCCGAGGCCGAGGCGCACGAACTCCCAGGTCGCCGCGTCGCGGTTGGTGTCGTCGACCTTGTTGGCGACGAGCAGGACCGGTCGGCCGTTGCGGCGCAGCAGGTTGGCGACGCGGCTGTCCTCCTCGGTGATGCCGACGGTGACGTCGACGACGAAGAGGACGACGTCGGCCTCGAGGATCGCCTGCTCGCTCTGGGCCGACACCTTGGCGTCGAGGGCGTCGCCGCCGGGCATCCAGCCGCCGGTGTCGACGAGCCGGAACTCGCGGCCCTGCCACTCGGCCGGGACCTCCTTGCGGTCGCGGGTGACGCCGGGCTTCTCCTGCACGATCGCCTCACGGCGACCGACGATGCGGTTGAAGAGGGTGGACTTGCCGACGTTGGGACGCCCCACGACGGCCACGACCGGGAGGTCGGGCACCTCGGGGGTGTCGGTCGACGCGTTGGTGTCGGGGGTGGTCATCGGTCCTCCAGGGCAGCCCGAGGGCGATGCCGTCGGTGGCCACGACCTCGACCGGTCGGGGCAGTTCCTCGGGCGTGGTGCCGTCGAGGAACCGACCCTGCGACAGGCAGACGTCGGGCAGCAGGTAGCGGTGGCCGGGGGGCTCGTCGGCCAGGACCCGGGTGAGGTCGGGGCCGACGAGGAGGCCGGCGACGCCGGTGTTCCCCCCGAAGAACTGGTTCTCGACGGGGATCACCCGGACGTCGTCGCGGCCGAGGCCGGCGACGAGCGGGCCGAGCACCGCGGCGCCGTAGGCCCCGGTGAGGATGCCGACGGGCGCGTTGCGCCGCGCCCAACGACACGGCGGTGGAGCCGTCGGGCCCGGACGAAGGAGCACATCCGCTGCCCGAGGTGGTGCTGTCGGCGGTGCGAGGCGCCCGGTAGCCCTCGGGCGGGGCGCCGTCGACCCAGGCGAAGAAGCCGGTGGCCACGCCCGTGGGCTGGGCGACCGCCCGGTGAACTCGAGCTCGAAGGTGCGGGCCATGCCCACGCCGTCCTCGTGCATCGGGAAGCCCTCGTAGGCCTCCGGAGCCGGGAAGGGCTCGTGGGCGAGCAGGTAGTACTCGTCGGCGGCGAACACGAGGCGATGGCCGAGGGTCGCGAGGAAGACGTCCTGCCAGTCGTGGACGGCAGCCGACCACGGCGGCGGCCTCCTCGACCGTGTGGGGGCGCATCGCCTCTTCGGTGTTGTAGCGGCTGATCCCGAGGGGCACGACGCAGAGGCTGGCCAGCTCGGGGAAGCGGTCGAGCACCCCGGCGAGGGTGTCGTCGAGCACGGCGCCGTCGTTGCGGCCCGGGCACACGACGATCTGGCCGTGGACCTCGATGCCGTGGTCGAGCAGGGCCCGCAGCCACCGCAGGCTCGTGGCCCCGCGACGGTTGCGCAGCAGGTCGGAGCGCACCTCGGGGTCGGTGGCGTGGATCCAGACGTGCAGCGGCGAGATGCGCTCGGTGACCACCCGCTCGAGGTCGGCCTCGGTGAAGCGGGTGAGGGTGGTGAAGTTCCCGTAGAGGAACGACAGCCGGTAGTCGTCGTCCTTCAGGTACAGGCTCTTCCGCATGCCCGGCGGCAGCTGGTAGATGAAGCAGAACTCGCAGTGGTTGTCGCAGGTGCGGACCTGGTCGAACAGCGCGGAGCTGACCTCGGCGCCCAGGGGCTCCCCCGCCGCCTTGTCGACCTCGAGCTGCAGCTCGAGCCCCCCGCGGGAGACGTCGAGCACGACCTCGGCCTCGTCGGTGAGCAGGCGGTACGCGATGACGTCGCGCGGGACCTCGCCGTTGAGGGCGAGGATCTCGTCGCCCGGCAGCAGGCCGACGCGTCGGCCGGTGACCCGGGCGCGACAGCGACGACGCGGGGTGCAGACATGGCCCACCAGGCTACCGCCGGTAGGTTGGGAACCGATGACCGAGATCGGCCCCGCCCGTGCGACCACTCAGCCCGGAGGCCCCGACGGCAGTGCTGTCGACAAGGTGCTGCTGGCCGCCCCCCGGGGCTTCTGCGCCGGCGTGGAGATGGCCATCAAGGCCCTGGCCTGGATGGTGCGGGCCTTCGAGCCGCCCGTCTACTGCTACCACGAGATCGTGCACAACCAGCGGGTGGTGCAGCGCTTCCAGGACCTCGGCGTGATCTTCGTCGACGAGATCGACGAGGTGCCGCCGGGCCGCCCGGTCATGCTCTCGGCCCACGGCTCGGCCCCCGAGGTCGTCGCCGCGGCCCAGGCCAACGGCGGCTACGTGGTCGACGCCGTGTGCCCCCTGGTCACCAAGGTCCACCACGAGGTCAAGGTGCGCGCCGGCAAGGGCTACCGCATCGTCTACGTGGGCCACGAGGGCCACGAGGAGGCCGTGGGCACCATGGCCGTCGCCCCCGACGCCATCCACCGGGTCGAGTCGGTGGCCGAGGTCGGGCAGCTCCCCGAGTTCGACGAGCCGGTGGCGCTGCTGGCCCAGACCACCCTGAGCCACCGCGACTGGGCCGACGTGCTCGAGGCCACCCGCGGGCGCTTCCCCGAGATGTGGGCGCCCGGCCGCTCCGACCTCTGCTTCGCCACCACCAACCGCCAGTCGGCGCTCATGGAGATCGCACCGCGCTGCGACGCCATGGTCGTGATCGGATCGGCCAACTCGTCCAACACCCGGGCCCTCGAGAGCCTCGCCCGCCAGGCCGGCTGCCAGCGGGTGTACCGGGTCAACGGCGCCGACGAGCTCCCCGACGACCTCAGCGGCACCGTCGGCGTCACCGCGGGTGCGTCGGCCCCCGAGGAGCTGGTCGAGGCCGTCATCGCCCGCATCGCCCCTCGCAACGGGGTCGAGGTGGTGCAGGTCACCGAGGAGGACGAGTACTTCCCGCCGCCCCGCAACCTGCGTGACCTCATCACCGCGGTCGACGCCGCCGCCACGTTCCTGCTCGGCGGCCCGGTCGATGCCCGCCCGCCGGCCGACGACCGGGCCCTGCACGCCAGCGACGTGCTCGCCAGCCTGGCTTGAGCGACCGGCCGTCCCCGGAGGCCGCAGCCCGTCGACCACTAGCGTCCTGCTGGTGCTGAGCGTCTCGTGGACCACCATCCGCCTCTTCCTCCACGTCCTGGGGGCCACGGTCTGGGTGGGCGGCCAGCTCACCCTGGCCGGCCTGGTGCCCACCCTGCGCTCGATCAGCCCCGACGGCCCCCGCCTGGCCGCCCGCCGGTTCAACCTCCTGGCCTGGTCGGCGTTCGGGGTGCTGGTGGTCACCGGCATCTGGAACCTGCTGGCGGTGGAGGTCGGCGACAAGACCACCGCGTGGCAGGCCACGCTGGGCCTCAAGCTCCTGTTGGTGGCGGCCTCGGGCATCGGCGCCGCCTTCCATGCCGGGGCCCGGTCCAAGGTCGTGCTCGCCGTCGGTGGCGCCGCTTCGCTGATCGGCGGCCTTGCCGCGGTGTTCCTCGGCCTCCAGCTCGCCGGCGCCACCTGACCCTCCCCTTCCCAAAGCTGGCTCACCAGCTTCGGCGGGCTGGATCTGGTGAGCCACCTTCGACCCCAGAAAGGTGGCTCACCTGCTTCGGCGGGCTGGATCTGGTGAGCCACCTTTCGAGGGGAGCGGTGCGTGACGGGCGGCACGCGGGCAGACTTGGGTCATGCCCGCGACCTTCACCCGCATGGACGAGTCGACCCTCGACGACTGGATGGAGATCGGCGCCCAGACGTCGGCCAACCAGAGTCGGGTCGCCGACCGGATGCTCGACCTGCTGCGCTCGCTCGCCGACATCACCGACGGCTTCGCCACCGACCAGCTCACGCACTGCCTGCAGACCGCCACCATGGCCGAGCGGGCCGGGGCCGACGACGAGGTCGTGTTCGCCGCCCTGCTCCATGACGTCGGCAAGGCCATCAGCGTGCCCAACCACCCGGCGATCGCCGCCGAGATGATCAAGCCCTACGTGCGCCCCGAGGTCTACGAGATGATCCGGGTGCACCAGGACTTCCAGGGCCGGCACTACTACGCCCACTTCGGCGGGAACCCCGATGCCCGCGAGACCCACCGCGACGAGCTCAGCGCCGACGAGTGGGTGCTCGCCGAGCGCTTCGCCGACGAGTGGGACCAGAAGGCCTTCGACCCCGCCTACGACACCCTGCCGCTCGAGCACTTCGAGCCGCTGGTGCGGAAGGTCACGGCCAAGGCCCGCATGTAGGCACGGCGCCCACGTCCGGCCCGCGACGGTTTCCCGGGCAACCTTCTCGTCCCCGGGCTACCTTGTGCAGCGCGTGACGCACGTCACGTGTGTCCACGTGAGCGGCGGGCCGCTCTTCGTAGGTCCCTCTCCGTGGATGTAGAACAAAAAGGAGAACGTCCGATGTTCCTCTTCTCGTGTGGGCTGAACCTCCATGGAAGCCCGAAGACAGGTCCCCCTGGGTGCAGCAGATAACGGCGAAGGTCAACGCCAACCGGGCCGCTCGACGTCTCGGCCTGGATCACCGACTTCGGCCAGCCGATCGGCACCGTGGTGTGGAACACCATGGTCGAGTGCCAGGCGCCCTCGCCGAGGCCGCCATGAGCCTCGCCGGCCAGGACAGCTACCTCGACCTCCTCGAGGCCGCCGCCGACCTGGTTCTCAGCGCCCGGCCGAGGATGCTCTGCGGGAGCCTCGTCTACGGCTAGCCCTCCGAGCCTCCGGCGCTCGGCTCCGTGGCCCAGGTGACCGAGGCGAGCGCCATCGTCGACCGCATCGGCGACGCCCTCGCCTGGTCCGTCGACATCGCCCAGCACGTCGAGAGCGTCACCGGCAATCCCGTGTCGGTCTGGTCGAACGTCTTCGGCCAGATGGGCGAGCATCACCTTCATCGGGGTGGTGCCGGGCCTGGCCGAGCCATGGACGCCAGCCACACGGCGACGAACAGTGACTCCGGCTACCTCGACCGTCTGGCGAAGTCGGCCGGGCTGTGGGTCGAGGGCAGCGGGCACGTCGCCCGCTACACCCGCATCGTCTGACTCCGAGCGTGGACCTGCCCGCCATCCCGCCGCCGAGGCGTGCGGGTCGCGGGCAGGCCCTCGAGTGCCTACGAGGTGGACGTCTGGTGGGCCAAATACCATTACGCACTCGGCCTGAACTACAGCGAAGCGGGCGGCGTCAAGTCGGTCGAGGGCCTGGGCGTCAGCCTGCATAACTGGGCGCTCTATTCCTACAACGTGCAGGGCGGCGAGTACGAAGGCGGTATGAGCGACATCGGCCGCACCGATCTGCGCGTCGAGCGGATTGACTTAGTCGAGGTGGACGAGCGCAGGCAACGTTACCGCGGGACCCTACTGGCACGACGACAACACCTGGTACGCCAACCAGCGCGATGGCAGCACGACCGTGGCATCGTACTCGATCGGCGAGACGCCGGCGAATTGGAACAATGCCGCCATCCGCATCTTTTTGCGGGTGGGCCAGTACGACCCCAACAGGCCCGAGTCAACTATTGGGCCCCCTGGGCGCCGCCGGTCGCGGTGGCCTCGCTCAACGGCTCCGGCTCGGCGGCGGGATCGGACTACCAGTGCATCCTGTGGCGGTTGAACTCGAACCAGGTCGAGATCATCAAGTCCGCGCCCTATTACGCTGACGCCGTCGAGGGAACTGGACTGCTGGTGACCTCGCCCCAGTGCCGTCGCGCGCGCCAGCCGGGGCGCGCCCCAGGCCGGCGTGATCGTCAGCCTCAACTTTCCCTCAGCGCCGCCGGCCTACGTGGGTACACCCTTTGCGGTAGACGTGAGCGTCTCTGGGGCCACGGACAAGCCGGTGTACGGGGTGGAGTTCGCCCTGCGCTTCAATCCCACTTACTTGCAGGTGCAGAGCGTCCAGGGCGCGCCGGATTTCCTGGGGCCGTATGGCGCCTGGACGGTGCTCACGCCGACACTGGCGACCATCAACGCCAGTGGCCGTCTCACCGATGCTGCCGTGGTGCGCCTGGGCGCCAGCAGCGGGATCACGCAGGGCCGGCTGGCGCGCATCACCTTCAGCCCGCTGATTTCGGTCACCAGCACGGCGCTGGACCTCTCCGACGTGTGGCTGGCTGATGAAGACGGTGCTGTACAACGCCAACAGCACCCTGGACGCCAATCTGCGCATCATCGCCAGTTCCGGGTCTACCTTCCCGTGGTGCTCAGAGGTTGGCCCGTAACCAGTAGCTCTGTCCAAGGAAGCGCTAAAAATGAAAGTAGCGCTCATGCTCGTCAGAGCACGGGCGCTACGTCATGATTCGGATGGAGGCTTCGATCGCAGGACGTACGGCATAGGCGGCGGCCTGCCAATGCTGCCGCGGCCGTTGAGTTGCGCGCCGGGGAAGCACCCCCAGCACCACAGCGGTTGTGACACCCGGCCAGCCCATCGCTCTGAAGCTGGCACAGCCAAGGATTGCGCCCAGGAATACCGAGAGAGGGATCGAGCAGACGGGTTTCACAGCCATATCCCCACGAGAACCGTCCCTCGACCGTCTGGTGTGCCTGGCTCAAGGTGACCAGCGCACGCTCCCTAGGTTCTTCGCCCATAACTCCCTGCAGATCAACCTGATCGGCGGCACGCTGCTGGTAGGCATCGGCCTGTTCGACCTTTGGGTCAACCGTGAATTGATCGTGAGCTTCCTGTTCTCGCGGGGTGCGGCAGGGTGAAATCACCGCCAGCACGCGGAATGAGAACCACGCGGTCAACAGGCTGAAGATGAAGACGTTCTAGCGCTGCTGCGGCCCCAGGCCCGCCAGCCGGTCGATTTCCGTGGGGACAGATAGCCGAGGTCGCTGCCGCCGGCCAGCGCCTCCCGCAGCCACCCGATCAACGGGAATATGGCCCGGAACGCCGCCACGATTTCGTCCGCGAGCTGTCCCCCGCGCCAGCCAGCCCTGCGGCTCGACCCCGGCGGTGAAACTCTTCAACTTGATGAACTCGATGCCTGGCGTCGTCTCATCGTAGCCCTGGGGCGGCCGCTTGAGCCGCTCCCCGCTCGATTGTCCCGAAGGCGGCCGCGAAGGCCGGATCGGCCAGCACTGCGGCCAGCCGCTCGGGTGCTCGGCGATATATTGCCGGATCCGGCCGAGGATCATGGTCTCCGGGCATATAGACCCCGCCCCCGATGAACAGGGCCGCCCGCTTCGGTGACCTGGAAGTAGTAGGCCGGCAGCCCGCTGCTGCGGCCCTGCGGGCAGATGGCCGCCTCGTACGTCGTCTTGTAGGGACTCTTGTCCTTCGAGAAGCGGACGTCGCGATTGATACGGAAGAGGGCATCTTTCGGGGACACGATGCCCATGCTGGGATCGAACCGGGAGATGCCGTCGATGACCTGGCCGACGAACGTGAGCCACTCGCCCCGAAGCCGTTCGTAGGTCGGGCGGTGCCTCGAACGAGGGCTTGCTGTTGTTCAGCGCCAGTTCGGACAGAAACGTGATCAGAGCGGGAAAGTCCCATGATCCTCGACCTCAGTTGGGGTCGAGCCAGTCACGTAGGATATGCCTTCAGTCTACCCAGCGCGTTGGTTTCGGCGGTACAGCACGATGCCCAGTGCGCCGAGCGGCAGGATGAGCCCGGCCGGGGCGCAGAAAGAGACCGGTCTGGCTGCGTCGCAGGGCGCCACAGTGATTGCAAGGGCGTCGGCAGGCAAGGACTCGAACGTCCCGCGCAGTCATTGCCGGCGCGCGGCCCAGCCCGGGCCGGGAGGCGGCCAGCCAGCAGGCCGGCAGGCGCACGGTCACGTCAAGCCTGCCGAAGCTATCCCAGGTGCTGTGCCGGGGCCAACACATAGACGAACTGGTACGAGTTCAGGTGATTGGTGTAGCCGCCCGAACGGTATTGTTGCGGTTCGGCGCGGTGACTGAACCGCCAGGGTGCTGTTACCGGCGGGGATGGCGACCGTGAACGCGTGAAGTGGATATAACTGAGTGCTGTGGACGTGCGGGGGTAATGACCCCAGCCATCGTGCGTGTTCGGAGGTCCCAAGTAGTTCAAATCGCACCATCCAGCCCGGGCGCGGTAGCCGGCGGCATCCACTCGGCCGGCAGGGTCACGCTGATCGCAGGCTGCGCCGCGATGGGCTGGCCGTCCAGCATCACCGAGAAGCCGGCGGTATTTGGCGCACCGGAGGCGAAAACCAATGCCACCTCGCGCGCCGGCCCGCGATTATTTGGTGATGCTGTACGTGACTCCGACACGTCGATCGGGTTGCGGATCTCCTCGGTGAGGCGGTTTCGTCGTACTTCTTTCGGGGGTTGGGGTGCAGGTGGCGCAGGTCGATGTCGAGCGTCTCGTGGGCGATGGCGATCCCTGCGAGGCCGGAAGGTTCTGCGGCAACCTGGCCGTCGGTGTAATACGGCGGCCCCGCATTGGCCTCTGCGTGCTCGGCCTGCCGCGAGGAGTGCGCACAACAGCCAGGGCCATCAGGGCGGCGCTCAGCGAGATGGCGAGCGGCGCCGGTCGTGGCCATTCGGCGTCCGGGCGGCGTGTGTGCGCAGA
>CAVPCW010000011.1:0-920063 GCA_963702555.1 uncultured Actinomycetes bacterium | reverse complement strand
CCCACCCATAGAAGAAAAGAGGCTTGGTTCGCCCTGCATTCTTCGATCATCAATGGGCTCACTTTGCGACTGACTGCCGAGCACATGGATCACGGTGAATCAACGCAGATGAGGAAGGATTGAAAAACGTGCACATGGATTTAGACCTCCTACGTGAGGCCCATCAGATTAGGCCCCGTTCCCGCCCAGGCCCAGCTCAAAAGCCTTTTGGTTCACTTCCAGCTTCGGGCCGGCGAAGTCTTTCTTCTTCATCGGCTTCAAGTACTTCCCTTTTTCAAGCGGTACCCAGCCGAGTCCAGCAAAGGCGCCCACCATGACCACGTTTTGGGCCTGCGGGTGGCCTGCCTGCTTGGCGAGCTCTGTCCCCTTTATGATCTTCACATCAGAGGCAAGCCGCTCCACCCAGGAGAGCAAGTCGGTCTGCTCCGGGTACCGGCTCTTTTTCCGGAGGGCATCAAGGGGATAAAAGGGGCGGTCGTTGATCACCACGCGGATATCTTCATGGCCTAGTCCCGGAGGATCCGAAAGACCTCCAGTGGCTCAAAGCCGACCATGATATGGCCTTGGCCCAGTGGGATCAACGGACCGTAGAGACGACGGACCGAGAGGCGGATATGGCTTACGACCGACCCCCCGCGCTGGGTCGCCCCATGGTTTCCCCGACGCTCACATAACAGCCCTCTTCGCAAAAGGCCTTGGAAATGATATCCGAGGCAAGGATGTTACCCTGCCCGCCAACGCCGGATACGATAATGTTGGTCGGATCATCGATCAGTTTCCATGCTTGCACTCTTTTCCAGATAAGGGAATCCAAGAATATTTCGGTCTCTCGCCAGGCCGCGGAAACGCCACGCCAAGAAACTACGATTCGGTCTCGGTGACAATGGCCCTTGGGGACATACCGAAGCAGAAACCCGCAGCCCACACAAAGCACCCTTCGTCGAATCCTGGCCTTGCCCGATGCCTCGTCCTAGAGGTTTGCCGGACAGGAGAAGGAGCGCGGCTCAAAGTCTTGCGCAGCCGCACGCATCGCCCAGGACGGCGCCGAGTTCGGGTCCACGACAAAACGGTGGCCTTTCGCCACGCTTCCCTCCCTTGAGGGCGCATTCCCCCTGGAGCACCAGGACCTGCAAGCGGTCCCCCTTAAGGAGATCGACCATGGTCTCAATGGTCTTGTTCACCCGAAAAGTGTCACGCACGGTCACCGGGATTCCCAAAACGAGAGCAACGCGGGGATCGGCAGGGAATGGGCCGGGTCCCCCATGGCGGTGATCCCGCTTCCGGGGTGAGGCTGGTCCCGGTCATGGCGGTCGTTTCGTTGTCTAGAATCACGAGAGAGATTGGGAACCAATGTTTCTGGCATTGATGAGCGGCGGGATGCCCGCATGGTAGAAAGGTTAATCCCCAATCACAGCCACGACGGGCTGATGGAACCCCAACTCCTAGAACTTCCCGAATCCGCTTCCAGGCCCACTCCCGATCCCATGGAAGACGAGGGTCGACAGGGTCTCATACCCCGAAGGCATCACCCCCAGGGTGTAACAGCCAATATCTCCCACGACGAAGCCCTGCCTGCCATCTAGGGCCAGGGCCGTCTTGATGGCCCAGTAGGAGGCACGGTGTGGGCACCCTCCGCAGAGGCTCGGCAGTCTCAAGGGAGATCCGGTTCGGGCAGCCCCTCCATTCGCACTTTCAGATGATCACCGCCTGGTTTGAAGGGGATGTCAAGGCGCCTTGGCGGCAGGCCTGGGTGGCGATATCGGGATCCATCTCTCCATACCCCTTGGCTTCATCACCCAACGGGACGTCGCCGGAGCGCTTTCCCATGAACACGACGCGCGCGGTCGCATCTCTTTGCTGGGCGGAGATGATCTTGGCCTGATCTTCGATGAATGGCTCGATCTCCTCCAAAAATACACACGGTGCGACCGCTTGAGGTTTTCGAGAATCAATTCGTTCCGGGGCAGGCCAAAGGGTCCCCAACTTGAAAATACCAACCCGGTCCCCGCACCCAGCCGCTCCACGGCCTCGAGGGCATAAAGGTGACTCACGCCGCTGACAAAGACCACCAGATCTCGGGCCGCTCCGGGCCTTCGTACTGATTGAAAGGGCTCGTTATAAAGCGAGCCTGAATCAAATCGAGCCGCTGATGGACGTTTCATGAAACCGTGCCGCCGTCACCAATTTTGCCCCCACTGGGGAAGTCGGGAGACACCGACTTTTTCATCATGGGGCCCGAGCGTCACGGTTGACCGGGCATGGCAGATGCGCGTCACAAGCCTCACGATGACGGGGAGCCGAGGATTCTTCGGAAGCCTGGAAGGCCCAGATCACCATGTCCTTGGCCTCGATCGGGCTTGAAGGCTCAAGCAAAGGGATGTGAGCAGGAGGTGCCAGATAGCGGGTATCTTCCTCTTTGACGCTGGAATGTGCCCCCGGATCGTCCGAAACTACGATCACAAGCCCTGCCCGGATCCCGGAAAGGGGCAGGGTCGTTAAGAAAATCCATGGCCACATTCAGACCGTCGGCCTTCATGACCGAAAGCGATCTGAATCCCGCGAAGGACCTGCGGCCGCCACTTCCAGCGCGACCTTTTCGTTGATCGACCACTTCCGCGTAAAGTCCCCTTCCCGGCCAACGGCAGCCAAACACTCGACGATTTGGACCGATGGAGAACCGGGGTAGGAGGCCACCACTTGGGCGCCGGCCTCAAGGGCCCCTCGGGCCGCCGCTTCGTTACCCGTGAGCATGCACCTCTTTCCCGGTGCATCCAGATTCCAGTCGTATGCAGTCATTCTTGCGATCCCTTCTTTAGATCCCGGCTGTCTGTCTCGAGCTGCCCCGGCAGTCGGCTTCCTGGGTCACTGCTTATATCGACGATCATTTACTTCGGCGACAAGATCTTTTTGACCAGCTCGGCCGATATTTTGAGGTAGCCGCCTTCCAACTCCCCCCGGTGCGTGAGCGCCTCAAGGGTGGGGCTCGCCACGTAACTGGACCCGGCGCAGGCAAGCACCCCCTCGCGGTCACGCACCAACCTGGCCTTGGGGGAGGAATCCTTCGCCGCGCCGGGTAAGCACGGCCCCGTCGATGATCCCCGCTTCCAGGGCGAAATTAGAAGGACGGAGACTGGTGCCGTCCGCTCTGTGCCTTGCTGCGGATTTCAACATGGGTGGCCCTAGCGGCGAGAACGCGCCTGCGGGGACCGAGCGCCAGGTCCTGGTAGACCCTGTTCAGATCGATCTCCGAAAGAACCTATCACATGAAAGCCCGACGCGGAACCGCAAAAAGGGAGGTTTCACGGTTAGATCCGATTTCGTTCGGCGATGTTGAACGAATTCGACCCGAAGCGGGAACATCGTGGGTGGGGCCCGAATCGTTTGCAGAAAAAGTCCGACGCCGCCGTGGCGGGATGGTTGTCACGGATGTTCGCTACGTGGAAGAAGGAAATCGCCTTATTCCCCGAGGCCGAAGGCGATCGGAAACACTGCGATCAACCACACGGCCAAGAGTCCTCCGCCCCTAGAGGCCGCCGGACCAGATCAGGACGGGGTTATACACGAAAATGAAGGGGACCACATAGGCGATGATGGCCAACCGGGCATCGGCCTCAAAACCGGTTCGAAAAAGAGTGGCCCCTGCTATAAAGGATTTCTACTTCCAGTCTTTATTTCCACGGTCTCGCAGGGTATGCGCCCCCTTGGTCTCTCCGCCAGGCTCAGGTCACATCGCCACGGGCCGGACCGGAGAGCCCGTGCCCCCCGAACTTGAGCGGGGAAACCATGAAAAGAAATTCGTAGGTCCGGTCGGCCGCCAGCGGATCGAGGTTCATGGCCTCGATGATATGGATGCCGTTTCGGACAAGCAGGATCACGTGTACCGGCAGATTGGGAGTGGGCGTTTTTTCCAGCGCCAGCGTGTCTCCGCCCACATAGGCCACCCCCCTTTCTACAAGCCATTCCGCTCCGTCTTCCACAAGGCCCGGACACCCGTGCTCATGGGCCACATATTTGTTCGGGTCGCCAAAGTGGCGGATCCAGCCGGTCCGAATGAGCACCGCATCTCCTTTGCCGATGTCGCTTCCCTGTCGATCCACCGCACGCTTCAGGGCATTGGAATCGATGCGGTAGCTCGAATCCAGACAGTCGGTCCCCTCGAGCCCGGCAATATCCCAGGAGCACCCCGCGGGTGACCACCGGCTTCACCGTTTCGATCCCAACCTTTTTCAAACCCTGATAGTCCTGCCATTTGGCGATATCTTTCACGCCGTGCACTTCCCCCTTCACGCTGATGTGGCCCAGGGAATCGAAATGGGTCCCCGTATGGCCGCCGGTGGTAAAGAGGCAGTTGCAGGCTGAAACACCGTCCTTGTAAGGGACGTCCCCGTGGAGCTTCGTCAGTGAAAAGGCAAAGGGCGGGTGATTGGGATGGTGCGGCATGCCCACGTAGTACTCCATTCCCAGGTCATAGACCTTTCCCGTTCGGATCAGTCCTTTAATTCTTTCCGGGTCCATTTCAGCTTCCCTTCTTCAAGAGGTGGTTGGCGATGATGAGCTTCGGGATCTCCGTCGTCCCTTCGTAGCACGAAGAGGGCGGTTTCGCGGTAGAGACGCTCTAACGGTCGAGCCTTTCACGACACCCATGCCGCCGTGGATCTGGACGGCCTGGTCGATGGCCCGAAATGCAGCTTCCGTGGCGTAAAGCTTGGCCATGGAAGAATAGACGGATGCATCCGGTTCCCCCCTGTCCTTCTTGATGGCCGAAAGGTAGACGAGGCTCCGCGCCGCCTCCATCTCGGTTCCATTTCAGCCAGTTTAAAGGCCGTGGATTGAAACTCCACGATTCTTCGACCGAACTGCACCCTCTGTTTGCCGTAGCCGATGCTCTCCCTCAAGGCGGTCTTGGCCATTCCGACCGCCGCTGCGCCAACGGACATCCGCATGAGATCCAGGGTGCGCATGGCCAACTTGAATCCGTCGCCCAAGGGGCCGAGGAGGTTTTCTTTCGGCACCCTGAGCCCATCGATTTCAAACTCGACGATATCGTGGCTGGCCATCAGCTCGATACGCCAGGACACCTTCCACCCCGGCATGGTCCGTTCCACGATAAAGGCGGAGAGACGCGTTTGGTCCTTTTCTACCAGGGTCTTCGCAAAAAGCACCCCCACGTTGGCCGAATACCCATTGGAAATGAATCGTTTCCGGCCGTTGATCACGAAGAAATTCCCCTGAGGGCTCAGCCTTTGTCTTGATGGCGGCCACATCCGAACCGGCCTCCGGTTCGGTCAGAGGCAGAAGGTCGCAAGGATCTCCCCAGCGGCCAAGGCAGGGAGATAGTGCTTTTTCTGTGCTTCACTGCCGGCAAGCACAATGGGGGTCCCGCCCAGCCCCTGCATGGCCAACGTCGTATCGGCCGGGCCGTAGACGCCGGCAAGGACCTCCCGTGCCAAACATATCCTGACGGCGCTTATACCCACTCCCCCATACTCGACAGGGAACAGAATTCGGAAGAGGCCGGCATCGGCGAGCGACCGCCTCAGCTCGTCCGGGACCTCGTTGATCTCCCCAAGCTTTTTCCCCAGTGGGCGCCAATTCCTCTTCCTGCATAACGTGCGCACTTGGCCTGAAAGGCCCTGTCCTCAGCTGAAAGCAAAGTGTCCATTTTTCCTTCCTTCTCGGGTTGCCCATCAAGGGCCCGTATCCCGGCTAGATTCCCTTCAATTGCCGTTCCCCGCCAGTCTTTCTTAGGCTTTTCCCCGTGGTGTTTTTTGGAAGCGCCGCCATGATCTTCACGTGTCTCGGGACCTTGTAGGCGGCCAGATGAAGACGACAGAAGTCGACGATGGCATCGGCTGAGCCGGCTCCCTTCCTTGAGCGACACAAAGGCCTTTGGGACTTCTCCCAGGTTCGGGTCTTTCATGCCTACCACGGCCGCTTCTGAGATCTCTTCATGGAGGTAGAGGACTTCTTCGATCTCACGGGGGTAGATGTTTTTACCCCCCCGATATGAACATCTCGTCCTTACGCCCCACGATGAAGAAATAACCTTCCCCATCCTGGCGGGCCAGGTCCCGGTTCGCACCCATCCGCTCCATGGCATCGATGACCTTCTCGGTCTGGAAACGCTCCAACACGACCACACAACCGCCGCTGTTAAGACTGCCGAAGACCGGGCTTGCGTTGGCAAAGATGTGCACCAGCGGCAGGCATTCGAGGGTTAAGTCCGTCTCCCGCAATCCGTAGTTCTGGGCTGTGTTGCCCCCTCCGAAAACCAGGTTCCGTTGGTGAGCATGACCCCTTTGGGGCTCCAGGTGGTCCCCGACGTGTAAAAGATGAATGCAAGGTCGTCAGCGGTCCCACCCTCGGAAAGATCCAGCTTGAGCACACCGCATTTCCTTTCAAGGCATCGGATGAGCGGTTCGCCTTCCGCCTTCATGATGATCCGCTCAAGGGATGGGACCGACGCCCGCACTCTCTCCGGAAGCGTCCTAAAGGCGGCCTTCGTGATCACCATGCGGGACCCTGAGTCGTTGAGGATGTAGGCGACTTCCCTCCCGGTGTAAGCCGTGTTGACCGGCACCGCAACACCCCCCGCCCCCGCCATCCGGTCGGTCTCCTGGTCGAACGCCGCGTAGCTGTACCGGGTATCCGTGTCGAGGTCGGAGCAGAAAAAGACGATCCGCGTAGCGTTCAGTCTTGCGCTTTGCATGCTCCTGCAGATTGGGCGTTGTCATGTAAAATGCCTCCGCAGGCAAGCATCAGGGGGATTTCGACTCTTCTTCCCAGTCAACGGCCCAACCGGCCCCGCCCCCACCATCCACGAACAAGGTCTGGCCCGTGATAAAATCCGAAGCGTTTGATGCAAAGAGAGCACGGCGCCGGCCAGATCCTGAATCTTTCCGATTCGCCCGAGGGGGTAATGTTTGGCGATTTTGTCATACCGTTTGGGATCGCTCGGCCACTCCGCGTGAGGGGCGTTTCCATGTAACTCGGGGCGATACCGTTGACCGTGATCCCGTAGCGCCCCCACTCGACGGCAAGGGCCCGGGTCATGTGGTTGATCGCGGCCTTGCTGACGCTGTAAGGCGTCAACCACGCGACCGGGCGACCACCGGCTGCGGAGGACGTGTTAATGATCTTTCCGACACCCCCCTGCCGGATCATCTGTCTTGCCACCGCCTGGGCGCAAAAAAAGGTGCCCTTGAGGTTGGTGTCAAGCACCCGGTCCCACTCGGCCTCGGTGAAATCAATGGCCGGCTTGCGGACGTTGGCCCCTGCATTGTTGATCAGGATGTCGATTTTTCCCAGGCAGGCGACGGTTTCCTCGACCATGGGGGCCAGGGTCTCCACGCGCGAGATGTCCGCGCAGAGGGAAATGGCCTTCCCCCCGCCCTGCCGGATCTCTTCTGCGGCCGCCTCTGCTTCTTCCAGGTGTCTGCTCGCCACGGCCACCGCGGCCCCATTTGGGAGAGAAGGTTGCCAGATAAAGGCCGATGCCCTTGCTCCCCCCGGTCACCAGGGCCGATTTGCCGTTTAAATCGGTATGGATTGTCTTTTTTCATTCTGCGCCCCGTTCAGATCAAGCTTTCATGTTCGGGTCCAGCACCACCTTGAGCGGCATTTCTCCAGGCTCTGCGCCCGACACCAACCGGAGGGCCTTTTCAGCCTGATCCAGAGGCAGACGGTGGGTGATCAATCGGTCAAAAGGAAACCGTCCCTCGCGCGCCATCTTGATGGCCGGCCGGACCGAACGGAAATCCTGGGAAAAGACCCCGACAAGCTTGATTTCGTTGACGACCGCGCGATCCAGATTCAAGGGGACCTCTTTTCCCTTGTAAATCCCGGGAAGGACCACCGTCCCCCTCCGACCGGCTAGATTCAGTGCCAGTCGGGCCCCCTTGGGGCTGCCCGTGACGTCCATGACCACGTTAGCCATCTTTCCGGCCGTGATCTCGGCCAAGCTCTTCACAGGGTCCACCTCGTCCGCGTTAAGGGTGATATCCGCACCGAACTGCTTGGCCATCTCCAGTCTGGATTTATCGCGAGATAGGCCCACGATCACGATGGGATTGGCACCCGACGCCTTGGCCACGGCCACGCCGGCCAACCCCTGTTGGCCAGGGCCCACGATGGCGACCGTGTCTCCGATGGAAACCCCGCCGATGTGGTTAAGCCGGCGGATCCCGTTTCCAAGCACCGCGCAGATGAGCACCCCAATTTCCGGCGAGATCTCGTCCCCGATTCTGTGGACCATGGCGTTTGAGTGGATGTAGACGAATTCACTGTACCCACCGAAGAGGTGGGGCGGCCGTTCACATGAGATCATGGAACCGTAGGTGTAGTTCATTTCGCAGAGCGTGTAGTTTACCGGCAACGCAGGAATCACATCGTCCGCACCCAAAGGCGTATTCGATGACCACCCGGTCCCCCTGCCGGACCCCGAGCCGCCGGCATGCCCCGTCCCCCATCTTTGCGACCCGGCCCACGATCTCGTGACCCAGAATGATCGGAAACGGCCGTGGTCCTCGGGTTGCCCGCCCTTCATAGATCCCAGGTCCGACCCGCAGACCCCCACAAGCTCCAATTCCAGGAGTCGTCGTCGTCGCCGATCTTCGGGAGGTCGAAGGTTCGCATTTCCAGCATCTTTGGCGCGGTCAGCACGACGGCCCCTGCATTGCTTTTTCATTCGGATCCCCCCTGGCCTTTCCCTCAGCTCTGTCTTCAGGATCTTTCCCGAGGGGTTCCTCGGGATCTCTTCCACAAACGTGACGATTCTCGGCTTCTTGTAGCTTGCCAGGTGCTTCCGGCAGTGCTCCACCACCATTTCTTCCGTGAGTTGCCCGCCCTCTTGAATCACCACAAAGGCGCGCACAGCTCTCCCCAAGACGGGTCGGAAAATCCAACGACGGCCGCATCGACGATCAGGGGATGGCTGAGGAGCACCTCTTCGATCTCGCGGGGGTAGATGTTTTCTCCCCCGCTGATGATCATATCCTTCTTCCGATCCACGATGTAGAGGTAGCCGTCCTCATCCATCCTGGCCACGTCCCCTGTGTGCAGCCATCCACCCCGCAAGGCCTCACGGGTGGCCGTCTCCTGGCCGTGATAGCCCAGCATAACGTTGGGGCCCCTGGCGATGAGCTCTCCCAACTGACCGGGAGGCAGTGGACGGTCCGATTCGTCGACGATGCGGACCTGGACAAAGGGCATGGCCTTGCCCACGGATCCCTCCTTGCGGACGGAGTCTTCGCCCCTCAAGATGGTGAGGGTGGGTGAGGCCTCGGTGCAACCGTAGACGTCATAGATTCCTTTTACGTTCGGAAAGAACTGCTCAATCCGTCGCTTGGTCTCGAGGGGCAGGATGGCAGACCCTGCCGTGCACTTGGTGATGGAGGACCTGTCGTAGCGCTGTGCTTCCGGGTACTGTATGAGGAACTGTACATGGCCGGGGAACCCGAGATGGTGGTCGCCCGCTCCGCTCGATGACTTCGAGGACGTGAGGGGGATCAAAACGCCTGATAAGGATGGACGTGCCGCCCAAAGCGATCTGGATCGTGAGATGGTTGTTGAGAGCGGCGGTGTGATAAAGGGGGCCGATGATCAGTGCCCTTTCACCCTCCTGGTCCTCGCGGCCAAACATGGTGTTCACGAGGTTCCACATGACGGCGCGATGAGCAATGACGGCGCCTTTGGGTCTCCCCGTTGTTCCGGAGGTGTACATGAGCTGGCAGGGGTCCCCTTCCTCGATGGCCACATGGACCTCCTCCGTATCCCCTCGGCCACCAGGTCGTCATAATCGATCGCCAGGCCCGGAGACGAAACACCGGTTGTCACGAAAACCTTCACGCCCTTCAAACTGTCCTGAATCGCGGCGATCTGGTCGTGAAACTCCCCATCATAAAAAAAGACCGATGCGCCCGAATCGTTGATAATGTATTCAATCTCCGGTCCCACAAACCGGAAATTCACCGGCGTGACGACCGCGCCGATACGAGGGCTGCGAAGTAGGTCTCCACAAAATGATTGGAATTGTAGAACATGACCGCAACGCGGTCTCCCTTTTCGTGCCTTTGCGTGCCAGCCCATTGGCCAGCCCGATGACACGTTCCTCAAGCGCCTCATAGGTCCACCGGTCATTGAGATAGACGATACCGTTCCGTTTAGGGAACTTGATCACTGTGTTTTTGAGCAGATCGCCTAAATTCATAAAGGGTGCTTCCCCGTCGGGTCTGTCTGAGCGCTTGAGTGTATTTCGAAGGCGGATGGCGACCCTCGCTGAGGCTTTGGTCAACACAGCGGCCGAAATCTCCCGGCACATGGGATATGTGCTTCCATCCTAGAACACCTTATTGGGTAGCCATGTGGCAAGGGACGGAAAAATCATGACGAGGGCCAGTCCCACCATCTCCACCCCCGTGTAGGGGATCACGGACCGATAGATGTCGGCCATGGTTATGCTGGGGGGCACGATCCCCTTCAGGTAAAAGAGGTTGAACCCGAAGGGAGGCGTCATGTAACCGATTTCCATGTTGATGGTAAACAGGATCCCGAACCAGAGCGGATCAAAGCCATAGGCCTTGACCACGGGCAGGAAAATGGGCGCGGTGATCATCATGATCCCTGCAGGGTCGAGGACCATGCCCAGCAGAAAGAGCACTAGCTGAATGAAAATCATGCTTCCCCAAGCGCCCCCCGGGATATGCTTCATGATGTCTTCAATCAGGGACGGCGCACCCATTCCGTGATAGGCCGCACTGAAACAATACGCCCCAAAAAGGATCCACATGATCATGCCCGTGACTCGGAACGTCCGAAGGCAGGCTTCTTTGATCCGGTCCCAGGTCAGCTGACGGTATACCAGGCCCGATATGAGCGCGCCCAGGACTCCGGCCCCTGCCGCCTCAGTGGGGGTGGTGATCCCCCAGACAATGGAACCCAGAACCATGACCATGATAATCACGGGAAGGATGACTGCTTTCAAGGCTTTGAGTTTCCTCCCCCAGTCCCCCCGTTCCTCGGGGGGCAGCGATGGCCCCAGATGCGGCTGAAACAGGCAGCGTATTGCAATATAGAGGGCGAGCATGAAGGCGATCAAAAGACCCGGCATGACGCCCCCGGCGAAAAGGCGACCCACGGAATCGCCGGATATGAGGGAGTAGATGATCATGATCACGCTTGGGGGGATCAGGATCCCCAGGCTTCCCCCGGCGTTGATGCAACCCAGGGCCAGTTCCTTGTCGTATTTGTATTTGAGCATGGAAGGCAATGCGATAGTCCCCATGCTTACCACCGCCGCACCGCTGATGCCGCACATGGCTGCGAAGATGGCGCAAATCGCAACCGTACCGATGGCAAGCCCTCCCCGAACCGGGCCGAACCAGAGATACATCATTTCATAGAGGTCATTGGCCGTTCCTGACCGCTCGAGGATCATGGCCATGAAAATAAAGAGCGGGATGGCCACAAGGGTGAATTTATTCATGGCCCCCCATGACTGGGCGGCAACCATGTAAAAGGATTCCGGCCCCCAGGTAAAGTAGAGGAATACAACGGAAACTCCGCCCAGGACAAAAGACAGGGGCAGCCCTAGCAGGAGAAACACCAGGAGTGAAAAGAAGAAGAGGAAAGTCAATAGCTCTATACTCATTGCGTTTCCCTTTCTCCAGCATCGCCGGTTTCGAGCTTTGTCCCGGTTGAGAGCGCTAGGACATCACGGATCAGCTTGGCGATCCCCTGCAGGACAGGAGGAGGGCGCCGATGGGGATCATTATCTTCCATGGATAGAGGGGTACTTCCCACGCCGAGTTGGATCGCTCCAGGATGGAGAGGGATTCCCAGGCCAGGGAACCGCCGTAAAGAAACATCATCCCGCAGAAGAGAAAAAAGAGCGAAAAAGTGCAGATATCAATTACAGCCTTGGTCTTGATGCTGAAACGGGAGTAAATGATATCCACATTCACATGCCCGCCCCATCGCAAAATATGTCCTCCTGAGAGGACCACGTACATGCCGAATATCAATTGAGTGGCCTCAGTGCCCCAAACGGTCGGGGCATTTAAAAAGTAACGCCGAATGACCTCGCTCAGGACAAGCAAAAACATGGCAAGGATACCGTACGATAATGCCTTACCCACCCAATCGTTTAGGGCGTCTATGAAACCAAGAATCGCTGTCAACGTTCGCACTCGTTTTCTCCCTGCAAGGACGACCGGCCCGCTCTCAGCCTGGTAAGCGCCCTGCATGCTTTTGAGCGGGCCGGTCGTCCTGAAAGGGCCCGCTATTGCAGGCGTTAAGCGGTTACGATTAAACCCTTTAAGTGCTTTTCTACTTGATTCGGCCCATTTTTCGGTTGAAGTCCTTAAGCATTTCCACAGCCTTGGCACAGGTCGCATCTTTCTGGGCCACCTCATCCCATATTTTCATGGCCGCAGTCTGCATCTTGGCGTATTCCTCGGGGGACATGGTGATGAGCTCCACACCCTGCTCCTTCTGGACCTTGCTCAGGACCGTATTTTCCTGATAGATATATTGAATTGTTCGGAGCCAGAAGTTCTCTTCGAGCGTTTTAACCAGGATTTCCTGAATGTCCTTGGGCAGCTCTCCAAAGGCCTTTTGATTAACCAGCCAGATGTCTGTTCCCGCTACGTTGAGGGCCGGTCGCAAATGGTACTTGTTTACTTCGTAAAACTTCATGCTGGCGCTTCCCTGCACGGCGCCCCAATGGGCACCGTCTATGACTCCCGAGGCAAGGGCCGCGTATACTTCTCCTCCGGGTATTTCGGAGGCCGCCGCGCCGATGGAGGTGAGAAATTTCTGAAGGATACCTGAAGAGCGCAGCTTCAATCCCTTGAAGTCTTCGAACTTGCGCACCGGTTTCTTGAGGGAAAGCTCCGTGGGATAGACCTTGTCGGTAAAATAGATGAGACCGTGCTTGGAGAACTCATCCTTTAGCATTTTTTCGAAGCCGAGCCACTGATGGAAATACTCCGCTTCCCATACTTCACCGAAATTCAGCGGAAGACCGGATGCCACATTCAAAAGGGGGACCTGGGCCATGTCATAGGCCGAGGACGTGATGGCGATGGGCACCATGCCTCTCTTTACGGCGTTGAAGTTCTCCTTGCCGGGGACCAGCGCATCCGCCGGGAAGGGCTCGATGATGAGCCTGCCATTGGTGCGCTCCTTAATGCGTTCGGCGACTACTACCAGGCTGTCCTTATACGAAGAACTTGCCATTGGCCAGTGAGCCGGGCATTTCCACGTTATGACCTTTTCGGCAGCGTGCACGTTGCCGAGTCCGGAGATCAGCACCAGCATGCCAAAAAGCCCAGCGAGGGCTGCAAAAACGACGATAGACCTTATTTTCATCTCATCTCCTCCTTTTCGTGGATGGGAAAATCTTGGTTTCTATGGCTGGATCTTTGTATGGGACGGATCACCACCCCCTTTCCCGGTCAGCTATGTCAGAAAATTACCATACTTGAGCCATTCCCCAATATCAAACTTCGAAGCCGGCTCAATCGAAGAGCCTCTCCCTATTCTTGTAGATACCCCACCCGATGATCCTCTTGAAGGAGCGCCTCTCCAGATTGGCCTGTGGGCTTTATCAATTAGGCCCCTTTTAACATTCGACGAGTACCCCAATAAAAAGCGGAATGTCAAGGGAATTTAGCCGACAATATGGAGCCTGGGTTCAGAGATGAGCAAAAAAACAAAGTGCAACTTGAAATATTTCCTTGACATTCACACACTAGTTCTTTTTAAATTTATGAAAATCTTTTGCCTTTCATGATTTGTGGTGGTCTTCCACACTCATGATATTCACTCTGTGTCGCGCAAGGCCGAAAACGGACTTTTTTGGGTGAACCCTTAACCTATGACGTATCCGGGAGGCCGTTATGGCACCAAGGCCTGCAAAGAAAAAGAAGTCCCGCAAGGCCATGAAGAACCCAGCCAAGCAAGCAGCCATTTTGACGGCCGCCCTGAGGATTTTTGCCGTAAAGGGATTCCATGAGGCTCGAATTTCCGACATCGCCAAGGAGGCCCGGGTCTCGGAATCCACCATTTATGAGTATTTCTCAACAAAGGAGGAACTGCTCTTCTCCATCCCCGCGGAGGTCATCAGTGAGTACCTGAGAAAAAATCAGGAGATGCTTCAGTACACGTGGGGGGCCGCCAACAAGCTCAGGACCCTCGTTCACAGGCACCTGAGCCTCTATGCCCAGAATGAGGATTACGCCAACGTGGTGATGCTCATCCTCAAGGGGAACCGCAACTTTCTAAACACCGATGCCTACCAGGTCGTGCAGGCCTCCGCCAGAGTGACGACCCAGGTGTTGGAGGAAGGCATCCGGACCGGGGAGTTCAGATCGGACCTCAAACCGAACCTCGTTCGGGCCATGATCTGGGGAACCATCGAGCACCTGGTCATCCGAAGGAGCCTTCTTGGAAAGCCCGAAGACCTTCTGGCCTTGGCCGACGACATCACCAACACTATTCTGGCCGGGATCGTTGTCCCCAAGAACGAGCCCACGCTGAACGTCCATGTCACATTGACCCACTCGGATAAGGCCTGCGGTGCAATTCCAAATCAAGGGAGTCCCAAATGAACCTGGCTGAATATCTGAGCATTCCGCAAAGAAGCACCCAGACAAGGTGGCCATTCGGCATGAAGGCCGTCAGGTGACTTTTCAGGAACTCGACACCAACTGCAACCGGCTGGCAAGCGGGCTTGCCGCGCTGGGGTTGTCACCGGGGGAGCGCTGCGTGGTCATGATGCCTAACAACATTCATTCGGTGACGGTTTACTACGCACTGGCCAAGCTCGGCGCCGTGGTGATCCCGGTCAACTTCCTATACAAGGTCCACGAGTTGTCCCACATCTTTTCGGATTCGGGGCCCAAGGCCTTTATCGGGGCCGCGGCGTACCTGGAAGAACCCCGGAAGGTGCTCAAAGGCATGAAGGGTGGACCGGCCATCCGCCTGGCCCTTGGTGCCGCGCATGACCCCGATTTCAAGGATCTGGAAAGCGCCTTCAGCGACATGGCGGTGTTTCCAACCCACGCGACCCAGGATCACGACACCCTCGAACATCCTCTACACCTCGGGAACCACTGGGGTCCCCAAAGGCGTGATGCTCTCCCACCGGAATCTGGGCCGCAATGCCATGATCGTTGCGGAGATGAGGGGCTATATCGAACCGGACACGGTTGTGGTCGGTGTGCTCCCGCTGTTTCACATCTACGGCATCACCAGTGTCGATGAATGTGTCCATGTACCTGGGCCTGACCATCCAGCTTTTTCCTCACTTCGAACCTGAGGCCGTGATCGAGACCATTGAAAAGGAGAATCATACCCTTTTCTTCGGGGTCCCCACCATGATCAATCGCATGATCCAGGTCGCATCCGAAAAGCCTCCTCGTCGAAGCTCCCTCAAGTTCTGCATTTCCGGGGGGGCCTCCCTTCCCGTGGAATTCATCAAGCGTTTCGAGACCCTCTTCAGCACCAAGATCCACGAGGGTTATGGGCTCACGGAATGCCCGGTTTGTGTGGAAAATCCCTATGGCAGGCCGACCAAGCCAGGTTCCATCGGCCAACCCATTCCGGAGTTCGCTGCAAAGGTGGTCGATGAAGAGGGAAAGGAAGTCCCTGTTTGCCAGCCCGGGGAGTTGATCGTCAAAGGGCCCGGCGTCATGAAAGGCTACCTCAACCGGGAGAAGGAGACCGCTGAGACCATCAAGGATGGATGGCTCCACACGGGTGACATCGCCCGATTGGACGAAGAGGGATTCCTTTATATCGTTGACCGGAAGAAAGAGCTCGTCATACGGGGCGGCTTCAACGTCTATCCGAGAGAGATAGAGGAGGTCCTCTACCAGATCCCGGAGGTATTGGAAGCCGCGGTCTATGGGGTGCCCCATAGGGACCTGGGCGAAGAGATCGCTGCTGTGGTGGTACTGAAGGAAGGCGCCCGAATCGATGCCAAAGGCATCCAGGCATACGTCAAAGAGCGGGTGGCACCTTACAAGTACCCTCGGATTATCAAACTGGTTCAGGAGGTGCTCCCCAAAAGCGGTTCAGGGAAAATCCTCAAGAAAGAGGTCAAGAAGCTTTACGGAACCTCGATCTAGGGGACTACAATAGCCGAATAGGTTGAAATCAGAATCCTGCAGATCAAACATGTTTCAGGAGGTTTATTATGAGAGACGTCGTCGTTGTTGGTTACTTGAGGACAGCCCAATCCAGATCCAGACCGAATGAACCCGAAAGGGACGTGTTTTATAAGCTCAGGGCGGACGATCTCCTTTCACGCATTCTCCCGGAGGTGCTCAAGCGGAGCAAGGTGGACCCCAAGGAAGTGGATGATTTCATCGTCGGGGCCGCTGTGGGTGTTTATGAGAACTGGACCTATGGCGGACGGCTCCCCCTGCTCCTTGCCAATCTCCCCGAGACCATCCCTGCCAAGTTCGTGGATCAGCAGTGCGGTTCGGCCATGGCCGGGATCCACATCGGGTTCCTGGAGATTGCGGGAGGCTTTGCGGACACGGTGCTGGTGGGCGGGATGGAGCATATGACCCGAAACTACGGGGCCAAACTGAGGGCAAAGGAAGGCGCCATGAGCCCGAACCCCCGATTCCTGAACGATGAGTCCATGAAGCACTGGGACTACAAGACACTTTCCAACATGGGGTTCACCGCAGAAAAGCTCTTTACGCAAAGGGATTTCAGCAGAGAGGACATGGACCGATGGGGCACTCGCTCTCACAATTTGGCGGAGAAGGCACAGAAGGAAGGCTTTTTCAAAGACGAGATCATGCCCATCGAGGCCGAGCAGGCCGACGGCTCCATGATGGTCGTGGACCGAGACATGGCCGTCCTCCGCGGTGCGACGTTTGAGTCCACCAACAAACTCAAGCCGGCCTTTAAAGAGGGCGGCGTGATCACAGCCGGAAACTCCTCTCCCTTGAATGCGGCCGCCACCTCTATGATTCTCATGTCCAAGGAAAAGGCGCGGGCGAAGGGCTTGAAACCCATGGCCACCATCCGTTCCATCGGTTTTGCGGGGGTGGACCCGACCATCATGGGGGTTGGTCCGGTGCCGGCATCGCGCAGGGCGCTCAAGGCGGCGGGGATGGAGGCCAAGGATATCGACTTCTGGGAGATCAATGAGGCGTTCTGCATCGTTGCCCTGAACTGCATCAAAGAGCTCGGCCTCGATCCGGACCGGGTCAATGTCATGGGGGGCGGTACGGCCATCGGACACCCCCTTGGCGCAACGGGAAACCGTTTGGTGGGAACCCTGGCCCGAATTCTCAAACTGAAAGGCGCCCGGTATGGCTGCGCCAATGCATGCTGCGGCGGCGGCCAGGGGGTTGCTACCATCATCGAACGGGAAGACTACGACTGGTGAGTCCATGAGAGAAGAAAGAACCATTATTACCGTGGCCGTCACGGGCGGCGTGGGGGACAAGTCAAAGCATGCGGCCCTCCCCGTCACCCCCAAAGAGATCGCAGACAGTGCTTTGGAAGCCCACTCGGCGGGGGCGAGCATCGTTCACGTCCACGTGAGGGACCCTGCCAACGCCGAGCCTTCCATGGCCTTTGAGCTTTATCAGGAAGTCTTTGAGAGAATCCGGGCCGGATCGGACATGGTCATCAACCTGACAACCGGAGCCGGTGCCCGGATTGTCCCGGACGATTCAAACCCTGTGGGATTAGGGCCCGGAACCACCTGGACCTCGCCTGAAAAGAGGACCGAGCATGTGGTCAGGCTGAAACCGGAGCTCTGCTCCCTGGATGTGGGCTCCATGAACTTCGGGCCCCGCGTCTTTGCAAACTTGGTCCCCCATGTGGAGGACATGGCCCGGCGTATCAAAGATGCAGGGGTCAAGCCGGAGCTGGAGGTCTTCGACCTGGGTCATATTCGGATAGCCAATTGGCTCATTGATCAAGGTCTTGTGGAGGGCACACCGCTCTTCCAATTGTGTCTGGGGATCCCTTGGGGTGTCCCTGCCGGTTCAAAGAACATGCTCATCATGAAAGAGGCCCTTCCCCCGGATGCCATCTGGAGCGGGTTTGCCATCGGGTCCGATAACTTTCCCATGGTGGCCCAGTGTGTCCTGCTCGGAGGGAACGTAAGGGTTGGATTCGAGGACAACTTCTATCTTCGTCGCGGCCTGCCCGCCCAAAACAACGCACAACTGGTGGAAAAGGCCGTTCAGATCCTGAGGGCACTTGACCGGGAACCGGCAACGCCCAAGGAGACGCGGGAAATATCGGGGTTAAAACGTTAAGACCCATGAATCCGCCGGGCGGATCGCAATTTGCTTCAGAGGAGACAACGTCATGAGAACGAAAGAACAGTGGCTGGAAGGGATCTACAAGATGAAAAGGAACCTGTTTCTTGGGGGGGAGAAGATCGGGGCGCGATCACGAAAGCCTGACTCCCCACCACCAATGTCATGGGACTGACCTTTGATCTTGCCGCTGATCCGGAATTTGAAAGCCTGCTCACGGCCACATCCCATCTCACCGGTCAGAAGATCAACCGGTTCTGTCACATCCACCAGACCACGGAGGACCTGCACAAGAAACAGGACATGACCCGGAAGATCTGCCAGACCGCGGGCGGTGCATCCAGCGCTGCATGGGGACGGATGCCATCAACGCCATGTACACGGTCTCCTATGAGGCGGACAAGGAAGACCCGGGGGCCACCCAGTACCACAAAAATTTCAAGGATTGGCTCACCCGGTTTCAGACCGAAGATCTGGTCGGGTGCTGCGCACAGACAGACGTGAAGGGCGATCGGATGAAGCGGCCCAGCGAGCAGCCTGACCCGGATTCCTACGTGCATGTGGTCGAGCGGAAGGCGACGGCATCGTGGTCCGCGGCTGCAAGCTTCACATTTCCGAGGCGGCCGTGGCGGAAGAGATCCTCGTGGTCCCCACCCGCGCCCTCATGGCGCCGGACAAGGACTATGCGGTCTCCTTTGCGATCCCGGGGGATTGGGACGGATTGAAACAGCTCGTCACCGTGCACAACTACCGGGATCGGAAGCATTTCCCAAAGGGCTTCAACGCCGGGAGCTGCGACTCCTACATGGTTTTCGACGACGTGTTCGTTCCATGGGAGCGGGTCTTTCTCTGCGGCGAATACAAGCACGGAGGAATCCTTGCCCTCCTGTTTGCCCTGTTTCACCGGCACAGCTACTCGGGCTGCAAACCCGCCCTGGGGGACCTCCTGCTGGGGACCGCGGCCCTCGCGGCTGACTGTAACGGCATCACCAAATCCAAGCACGTCATGGACAAATTCGCCGAGATGATCAAGGTGAGCGAGTTGGGGTATGCGGCGGGGTTTACGGCGTCCTCCATGGGAAAGCCCGAGCTCTACATCCCAGGCGTCGGATGGCGGCGTTACGGTCCTGGCAACATGATCCCCAATTCGATCTACTGTAACGCAGGGCGGTGTCTCACAGGGGAGGCGGTCTTCCACGAAATGGAGATGCTGGCCGACATCACCGGCGGGATGCCGGCCACCTTCCCCTATGAAGGGGAGTTCGTCCATCCCGAAGTCAAGGATATGACCAGGAAGTACACCACGCGAAGCCAGACCATGTCCCCGGAGGACCAGGCCCAGCTGTGGCGGCACATCGGCGATGTTGCCGTGTCGGCCAAAGGGAGCTGCTCGATGTTTGGGGCCATCCACGGCGGGGGTTCGCCCAGGATGGAAAAGATCGGGATCACCTCTCAATATGACATCGACGCAAGGCGGAAAATGGTCCGAAAGATAGCGGGAATGTCTGAAAAATCGGGCGGAAAGCCGTATCAGAAAGGTCTGAATGCATGGACTACACAACCATTGCCTTCGAAAGACCAAAACCAGAGAGCACTATGACGCCGTCTGCAGAATCCTGGAACAACTGAAAAGCCGATCCTGAAGCGTACGGCGGCCCGAACGTAACGTGACACGGTCGAGAGAGCGAGCGAAGATTCACCATGAACGAACCAAAGGCGGAAGGAATCATCAAGTCGTTGTTCTTCGAGGACTTCTCCGTTGGTCAGCGGTTTGTGACCAAGGCTAGGACGGTCACCGAGGCGGACGTGGTCAACTTCGCGTGCCTGACCTGGGACCACAACCAACTTCACACGGATGCCGAATACGCCGCCGCCACCCCTTACGGGAAACGCATCGCCCACGGGATCCTCGGGATTGCCATCCACTCGGGGCTGGCCTATCAACTCACGGAGGAGAGCATCCTGGCCTTTCTGGGGCTGACCTGGGAGTTCAAGCTGCCCATCTACATCGGGGATACGATTCATGTGGAACAGGTCGTCAAGGAACTGCGTGAGACATCCAACGGCGACTCGGGGAACCCTGACTTTCGAAAAGGTAATCGTCAACCAGTGGGGTGAGGTCGTTCAAACGGAGACGACACCATCCTCCTGGCGAAGAGAGGCTCTTAAACAAGGTAGACTTTGTTTCGCCATTGCACCTATTCCCACTAATCATTACGGCATTGAATTCGAGGAGGTGACACTGAATGGAGTCAAAAAGATATTCGTGGCAGGCGCTGGTCTCATGGGCGGCGGGATTGCCCAGGTCTGCGCTCAGGCCGGCTACAGCGTCGTCATGCGGGACCTTACCGACGAGATCCTTGACAAGGGGCTGAAGGCCATCCAGTGGTCTGTGGGCAAAATGGTCGAGAAGGGTAAGGTCCAAGGCACGACCGAAGCCATATGGCCGCATCCGGAAGACCACCGAGCTTTCGGGGGCAGCGGATGCAATTTCGGTTTCTTCCAGGCCGTCATCGAAAACATGGATGCCAAGAGGGCGCTTTTCTCCAGCTCGACAAGATCTGCCCCCCGCACACCCTCTTCGGGACCACGTCCGCTATTCCCGTGACAAACATTGCCGAAGCCACCAAGAGGGCCTCGAGGACTTGTGGGGACCCACTTTTTCAGCCCGGTCCCCATGATGAGGATTGTGGAGATTGTCCGGGTCTCCTCACTTCCGATTGAAACCGTAGAAACGGCGGAGCGGTTGTGCCAAAGTCTGGGAAGGAAACCATCCGCGTCAACCGCGACGTGGCGGGTTTTGCCCTCAACCGAATCAACTTTCCGAGGACCCATCGAGGCCATCAAACTGGTCGAGGCCGGGGTGGTGAGTGTGGAGGATGTCGACAAAGGCATGCGGCTGGGCTTCGGAGACCCATGGGCACCTTCGAACACGGCTACATGGCCGGGCTCATGCGGGTTTTAATGCCATGAGCGCCGTCTGCACCGCAGACGCAGGACGGCAGAGTTTCATCCCCCCATGCCGCTTCAAAGGAAAGGTCAAAATCGGCCAACTGGGGGGAAAAAAGACAGGGGTCGGCGGACAGGTATGATGAAAAGGGCAACAAGGTCGGTCCGGCAGACAAGTAGGGTGAATACATGAGAAGCGCGACGGTGAGTGGACGGGGCTTCCGGGGGCCACCTCCAGGTCTTTGCTCAAGGCCTCGGGCTGCACGAAGGGGAATCAAGGCAACCTTTTTATAGGCGTTGCCAAAACGTGATCACCAACATTTTTCCCGGCCACAGCCACCTCCATCAGATTGGGGACGCGGTCATGGCCGGGGAGGCCGATGGCCAGCGGGACCCCGCTGGCCTTTTCAACCATCGCCGCTCGCGGACGGTCTTGCCAATGGCCACGAAGGCATGAAGTTCTCCCTGCCGAGTAGGGAGATCATTGCCGATTCCATCGAGATCATGGCAAAGGGCCACTGCTTTGACGCCTGGTGCTCATTGCCAGTTGACAAGATCGTACTGGCATGCTGATGGCGGCGGCCAGACTCAATTTCCTCTTCCACCGCGTCCGGCGGACCCATGATGGCGGGGCGATCTGCCTGGGACCGACATCAGCCTGATCGATCTCGGTGAGGAAGGGGAAAGGTGCTCCGGAAGGATTTGTCGGAGGAGAAGCTCGGGGAGATGGAGGACGAAGGCTTGCCCCGGCTGCGGCTCGTGCGCGTGGGATGTTCACCGCCAACTCCATGGGCTGCCTTGCCGAGGCCTGGGGATGGCGCTCCCCGGTAACGGGACCATCCCCGCCGTGCACGCCGCGCAGGATTCGCCTCCGCCAAGGCATCCGGGTGTGAAAGCCGTGGAGGCACTCAGGCACGAATCTAGACGCTGATCCCAGCATCCTCTACCCGCGAAGCCTTCATGAATGCGCTGCGACGCTTAGACATGCTCATCGGGTGCCCTCCACCAACTCGGCCTTCGCCATCTGCCCGCCATCCGCCCATGAGATGAATCTCTTTCGAATCGATCTTTCGATCCATCCATGGAGTCGGACAAAAAACACCCAACGTGACGCGCCATCTCACCGGCCATTTCTCCGCAAATGGCAAAATGCTTACCATCTTCAGGACCTTCACGAAGTGCTCTGGCATCTCCGCACTCCTTCACATGGCACTCAAAGGGTGGCTTGAAGGGCCAGCGCAAAGACGGTGACCGGCAGGACCCTTGCGGGGAAAACGTGGAAGGACGCGAAGTGATCCAATCCGAAGGTGATCCGGCCGCTGGAAGCCCCATTCAGTCCGCAGGCCGGGTTGGCCGTGTCGTGGTAAGCCCGGCCCTGAAGGGCATCGTGAAAGCGGCCGCCCTGTGGCGCCGAGACGTCGAAACACAAGGGTCCGTGCCCAGGGTGTCTCGATTCCGAGCGGGCGGCCTTCGCCGCTGTGGCTGAAGGCAGGATTCAAAGGGGACGTAGTGGTCGTTCGCTACGGAGGGGCCGCGCGGGGGGGCCTGGGATGCAGGAAGATTGATTGTCGTCACCCCCGCCATGCTCCCGCGGGCATGGGGCTCGACAAAGAGTTCGCTGGCGCTCGTGACGGATGGCCGCTTTTCAGGGGCGACGGTGGCCATCTATTGCGATGTATCCCCAGGCCGCTGGGTGGGCGTTTCGCCTGGAAGCGGAAGGCGACATGATCGAGATCGACATCCTTGGCGGAACCTTGAACCTGCTTGTAAAAGAGGACGAGCTCGATCGGCGCCGGTCTGGATGGGTCTCCCCGCCCCGAAGATCACCAGCGGCTACCTGGCCCATACGCCGAGCCGGTTCAATGGCATCGGTGGGTGCGGTGTGGCCCATGGAACGCGCGAAAGCATGTCATTGGAAGAAATCAGAGGAGACCATATGGACGTCAGAGGAGGTTGTTGTAGTAACAGGGGGAGCGAGCGGTATTGGCAGGGCCCTTTGTCGACGTTTCGCCGTGGATCCGCCAAAGTCGTCGTGGCGGACGTCGACGAAAAGGGGACCTGCCCAGCCAATGAAATCGGTGGATTGGCCGTCAAGTGTGATGTCAGAAAAGAAGGCGAGATCATCGAGTTGGTCAGGGAGGACGGAAAAAAGATCGGCCCCATCGATGCTGTGTTCTGTTCTAATGCCGGGACCCGTTATCGGCTCTGTGGATGCGTCCAATGAAGACTGGCAGCGCATCTGGGACGACGTGATGGCCATGTCTGGGCCGCCAGAGCCGTCATCCCGGGGATGGTCAAGCGGGAGGCGGGTATTTTGTCGACACTGCATCGGCCGCGGGGCTCCTGAGCCAGATCGGCTCCGCGCCCTATTCGGTGACCAAGCACGCCGCCGTGGGCCTGGCGAAAATCTCGCTATCACGTATGGTGATTCGGGTATCAAGGTCTCTGATCTGTCCCCAGGCCGTGCGCACCGAAATCACCGGAGCGGGTCCGGGCTTGGCCGGCGTGGACGGCATGATCGAACCCGAACAGGTGGCCGACGACGTGATCAAGGCCATGGCCGAAGAAAGGTTCTCTGATTCTCCCCCACCCTGAGGTCAAGGTTTACATGGAGCGCAAGGTCTCCGACTACGATCGCTGGCTGGCGGGCATGCGACGCCTACAGCAACGGTTTCTGGGAGGGGCAACTCGATGGATACTTTAGCCAAGGATCGTCTCGCAATTGGAGGGCCGGCTTCCACGCCGGCCTCCAGGCTTGAGAAGGGAGTGAAATGATATCCATGGAAGCGAAAGAAGCATTCTTCTCAAAAGAAAGGATACATCAGGCTCGTCACCATCAACCACCCGCCCGCAAATGCGTGGAATCTCGCCACGATGGAAGAGCTCGAGCAGGTGGTGAAGGAGCTTGAAAACGACAAGGACACGAGGGTGGTCATCATTACGGGTCGGGGGAAATGTTTCTCGGCCGGCTTCACGTGAGCGATGCGGCCAACGCCCCAAAGACGAGCCCCATGGGCCGTGGCCTTTGGCGGCGCTCGACCGTTTCGAGAAACCGGTCATCGCGGCCATCAACGGGTTTGCCCTGGGAGGGGGGCTGGAGCTGGCGTTGTGCTGCCACTTCAGGATCATGGTCGATTCCCCCAAGGCGACCCTTGGCCTGACAGAGCTCAACCTGGGTATCATTCCGGGCTGGGGGGGCACCCAGGGCTGCCACGCATCGTGGGCCGGGCCAACCCACGTTGGCCGCACCACAGGCCGTGCAGAACGCATGCCAGAACGGGTGGCGACGGGACGAGCGGGGCGAGTCGGGTGCGGAGGTCGGCGGCGGCCTGGTGGGCGTCGCGCACCGACAGCGAGCAGCGGCGACCAGCCGGCGAGGCGGCCGAGCTCGACCACCGGCGGCACGACCGGCGCGCCGGCGAGGATCTCGGCCGGCTCACCGCAGACCACCGGCTGGCCCGGTCCCCCCACCAGCACCACCCGGTCGGCGACTGCACGACCCGCTCGAGGCGGTGCTCGGCCAGCAGCACGGTGATGCGAGGTCGTGCACCAGCCGGGTGAGGGCGGCCAGGACCTCCTCGGCGGCGGCGGGGTCGAGCGCCGAGGTGGGCTCGTCGAGCACCAGCACCCGGGGCCCGGCGGTGAGCACCGAGCCGATGGCCACCCGCTGCTGCTGCCCACCCGAGAGGGCGCCGAGGGGGCGGTTGCGCAGCTCGTGCAGTCCGAGCAGGTCGAGGACGTCCTCGACCCGGCGGCGCATGATGTCGGGGGCGACGCCGAGGTTCTCCATCACGTGGGCGAGCTCGTCCTCGACCACGTCGGTGACGAACCCGGCGGCGGGGTCCTGCCCCACCAGACCCACGACGTCGGCGAGCTCACGGGGCGGCACCTCGTCGGTGCTGCGCCCGTCGACCCACACCCGGCCCTGCAGCGTGCCGCCGGAGAAGCGGGGCACCAGGCCGTTGACCGCCCTCAGCAGCGTGGACTTGCCCGAGCCGGTGGTGCCGACGACGAGGCACAGCTCGCCCTCGGGCACGACGAAGTCGACGTCGACGAGGGTGGGCACCTCGGCGTCGGGATAGGTGAAGGTGACGTGCTCGAAGCGGATCACGCGGCCACCTCCAGCGCCCGGGCCGACGCCGCCGCCTCGGCCTCGACCGCCGACGGCACGGTGGCCAGCTCGGGGGGCTCGGGGGCCACCCACGCGGGCAGCACGGCGACGAGCACGCCGAGGGCCGCGGCGACGGGCAGCTCCGGGAACTCGAGCGGGTACACCGACGGGTCGAGGGTGTCACCGAGGCGACCCGACACCACCACGCCGACCACGGCGACGAGGCCGCACAGCGACACGACCCACTCGGCGAGCAGCCAGCGATCGGCCCGGTAGCGGGTGCGGTCGGAGCGGCGGCCACCCATCACCAGCGCGGCGGCGAGCGAGGCGCCACCGACGAGCAGGGTCGGGGCCCGCAGCACGAACGGCACGCTCGGGTCGAGCACGCCGTAGGCCCCGATGGCGACCAGGACCATCCCCCCGAGGGTGAGGGCGGCGGCGGTGCGGCGGACGGCGGCGGGGGCCTGGCCATGACGGCCGTAGCCCCGCGAGTCCATCGACGCGGCGAGGGAGACGGCCCGCTCGAGTGCGCCCTCGAGCACCGGCAGCATCGAGCCCCGCCAGGCGGAGAGGCCCTTGGTGGGGCGGCCTCGGAGGCGACGGGCGTCGCGCACCCGTCGAGCCGTGATGGCCAGCTGCGGGGCGAACGTGAGCGCCACGGTGACGGCCACGCCCGCCTCGTAGAGGGCGTTGGGCAGCGCCCGCAACATGCGGTACGGGCTGCACAGGGTGTTGGCCGCGCCCACACAGACGATGACGACGGCGAGCCGGAGGCCCTGGTAGAACGCGCCGACCAGCATCTCGACCGTGACCGGCCCGCCGATGCTCACGCCGGCGGCCCAGCTCGGCAGCGTCACCGACGGGATGGTGAACAGCTCGGTGCCCGGCAGGCGGTTGCCGAACAGGATCGGGAACACCATGCGGATGGCGATGACGAAGGCGCCCAGCTTCAGATAGCCGGCGAACGACATGGCCCACGGGGCGTCGCTGCGACGGCTGGCCACGACGAAGACCACGACGCCGAGGATCAACCCGAGCAGCAGTGGGTTGGTGGTGCGCAGCGCGACGACGGCGAGGCCGGCGGCCCACAGCCACCACGCGCCGGGATGAAGCAGGCGACGGGGACGCGCCGAGCGGACGGCGGAGCTCACGAGCGCCGGGCCCTCGTGCGGGTGACGGTGCCGACGCCGAGCGCCCCGACGGCGGCCACGGCGACGGCGAGGCCGACCCAGCGGCCGGTGCTCGACGAGCTGCTGGCCGGCTCGGCGGCCAGCTCCTCGGCCTGCGTGGACGCATCGGTGGAGCCGGCGCCGACCGCGGTGGTCGTCGAGGTGTCGAGGGCACCGGCGCCCTCGGCGGGGACGGTCGTCGCCGCCGGATCGGCGGTGCCCGCGGCCGGATCGGGGGCCGCAACCGCGCCCGTGGCACCGGCTCCCGCTGCTGCGCCACCGCCCGAGCCCCCGGCCGGAGGCGCACCGGTGGGCGGCGGCGCGGTGGGGGCCGGCGTGAGCGGCGGGAACAGAGACCCGCTCGGGGCGATGCGAGGCGCCGGGGCGTCGCCCTCGGTGGAGCCGGGGGTGTAGCGCCAGCCCATGATCTCGCCGTCGACCATGCGGCGGACGAACGGGTTGTCGTGGCCGAACGACCAGGCGCCGCCCGAGCCGTTGAAGTAGGCCCAGAACGCGAAGCTGCCGCCGTTGTTCACCGGGCAGGCCGTCGCCGGGAAGCCGTCGAGGCCGCAGAGCAGGCCGCTGCCGGCGTAGCGGGGCGACGGCAGGCCGAGCTCGGAGGCCCGTTGGGCGAGGATCTTCGACCCGGAGGTGCCGGCGGCGACCACGAGGCAGGTGGCCATCGGGCCCCGCGGCCCGGTCTCGCCGGGGTCGACCACCATCACGACCCGGATCTGGCCGGCGGCGATCGGGCCGGAGCAGGAGCCGGCCGCGGCGGCCGGACCAGCGGACACCGTGAGCGCGACCATGCCCCCGAGCAGGCCGAACAGGGCCACCACCAGGGAGAACACCGGCCCGGGAGCACGCCGTGCGGCCACGGGCGCGCCACCGGAGGGCACGCTGCGGCGGTGGCGGGTGAGGGGCACGGAACCTCCGGTCGGGTGATGAAACCCGACCCCGCCCACGGGGAGCCCCCCGTCGACCGACCGAGCTCCACCTCCCGCAGTCCGACGACGGGTCAAGGGCGGAGCATCCCCCCGGCGCAGGCATTCCGGCTCGTGACCGCCCTCGGACGGCCACCTACGGTTGCGGGTCAGCGCCGGACTTCGACCGGCTTCCCCCACGGCGGCAGGTTGCGTTGTGCGCCCACCGAACCACAACCGGCCCCCACCGTCAACCACGTCAGCGGGTGGAGGTGCCGGTGAGGGTGACGTGTGGCGCCGAACCACCGGCCGAGCCCCTCACGCTCCTATCCTCGGAAGGGTGATGGACCTCTCGCTCGACCGCCTCACCGCCCCGGTCACGGTGCCGGCCTCCGCCCTCGGCGGCGCGGTGAGCGGCGCGGTCACCGGCGCGGTCGACACCGCCGTCACCGGCGTGCGCAACCAGATCGGCCGCGGCGTGCGCCAGATGGTCGCCGGCGACCGTCAGCCGGTCCGCGACCTCAGTCGCCCCGTCGAGGGCGACCCCGGGCTGTTCGGCCCCGACAGCGTCACCTGGCGCATCCACGCCGACTCCTCGATGTTCGTCGGTGGCCTGCGAGCGCTCCTGCTCCAGCTGCTGCACCCACTCGCCATGGCCGGCGTGGCCGACCACTCCGACTACCGCCACCACCCCGACCTCCGTCTGGCCCGCACGGCCGTGTTCGTGGCCACCACCACCTACGGCACCACCGAGCAGGCCGACGCCGCCTTCGCCACGGTGCGCAGGGTCCATCAGAACGTGGTGGGCACCGCGCCCGACGGCCGGCCCTACGCCGCCAACGACCCCCACCTCGTCGCCTGGGTGCACCACGCCGAGGTCGACAGCTTCCTGCGGGCCTACCAGCGCTACGGCTCGGCCCCGCTCTCCCCCACCGAGGCCGACCGCTACGTGGCCGAGATGGCCGTGGTCTGCGAGCGCCTCGGCGGTGAGCCCCCGGCCCGGTCGGTGGCCGAGCTGCGGTCGTACTTCAGCTCAGTGCGCCCCGAGCTGCACGCCGGCTCGCAGGCCCACGAGGCCGCCCGGTGGCTGATGGTGCCGCCGCTGCCGATCGTGGCACGGCCCGCCTACGCCGTCATCGCCCCGGCGGCCATCGGCCTGCTGCCCGGCTGGGCCCAGCGCGAGCTGTGGCTCCCGATCCTTCCCGGCGTCGACCCCCTGGTCGTGCAGCCGGCCGCCCGGGCCCTGCTGCGCACGTTGGCATGGGCAGTCGAGGGCTCGTTCGCCAGCGACAGCGCCAGCGAGCCCGACGCCGCCTGACCGGTCCATGCCCCGGGCACGGGGCGACCGGGTCAGCCGACGATGACGAGCCCGACGGCCACCACGAGGGCCACCAGGATCAACGCCGCGACCGCTTCGACCGGACGGAGCCACCCCGGGCGGTCCGCCGACGTCGAGCTCGGGCATCGCCTCGGCGTCGGCACCCGGATCGGTCCCGGCCGGCGGGGCCATCGAGAGCCACACGTCGAAGGCGGCATCGGCGGAGCTGGCGGCGGCCGGCGCCAAGACGACCTCCGGGTGGGCCGGCCCGGGAGGGGCGATCGGCGGGGCGGGCGTGGGCGCGACACCCGAGAGAGCGGGGGGTGGAAGCGGGGACGTGACCTCGGCGGCGGAGGCGACGGGCGCCTCGGGCACCCAGCCCTCGTCGGCGACGACGAACCCCGATGGGCCGGCCGGCTGATCGACGACGAAAGGCTCGGGATCGTGGACCGGCTCGACGACGGCGGCCACCACCGGCTCCCACGCCGCCGTCACCCCCGCACCGACCGAGGGCACGCCGTCGTCGTCGGGGAGCACCAGCACCAGCTCGTCGCCGGGGAGCACGACCAGGCCATCGGCCGAGGACATGACGGCATCGTCGCCGGGAAGGACCACGAGGCCTTCGTCGGGCAACACGACGAGATCGTCGCCCGGGAGCACCACGAGGCCTTCGTCCGGGAGGATGACGACGTCGGCGGCGGAGCCGTGGGCCCGTTCGGCGGCCTCGGCCCGCTCGGTGAGGGCGGCGGCCAGCTCTTCACGAGCCGCGGCGATCAGCAGGCGGGCCTGGCGGTTGGCCTCGGCCATGCGGCCCTCGGCGTCGGCGACGCTCTGGCGGTCGGTGGCCTCGATCTCGGCCCGGCCCGCCTCGAGCAGCGAGGCGACGGTGCGGTCGACGAGGTCCTGGGCCCTGTCGACGAACGGCCGGGTGTCGGCGGCGGCCTCGGCCTCGCTGGCCCGGATGCGGCTGATGCGCCCCTCGAGCAGCTCGAGCTCGGCCCGCATGCGGCAGATGTCGAGGTGCATCGTGAGCAGCCGGGGGTCGGTCGATACCGCCGGCACAGAGGCCAGCGCGAACGGGGTGGGCTCGTTCACGACGGGAGGGCCGCGGGCACGGTGTCGACCACCGGTGCGGGAACCGGCGCCGGCACGGCAGCCACGCCGGAGGTGGCGGTGGAGGCCCGAACCTCGGCGGCCACCTCGAGGATGGCGGTGGCTTCGGCGAGGGCCTTGGCCAGCAGCTCCGAGACGCGCAGCTCGGTGTCCTGACGGCGGTGCTCGACCCGCACGGCGGCCTCAGCGCGCTCACTGTCGAGCACGGCCTGGGCTTCGGCGACGGTGGCGGCGAACCGGGCCACGAGCACCTCGGGTGCCGGGCTGTGGTCCTCGAGGATCTGGAGCTGCTCCTCGGCCACGCCGAGGCGGGCCATGAGGTGCCGGTGGACGAGCTCGGTGCGCAAGTTGGCGTCGGCGCTCACCCGGTCGGACCACGGCGGCCCAGTGGGCAGCGTGGTCCAGGCGTCGCGGGCGGCCTGCTCGTCGAGCATCTCCGGGGAGGTCATCGGACGCGAGCCTACGAAATCCGGAGACGAAAAGCATGAGGGGATCGTGAACAGCAGCTGTTCACGCGCTGACCGTGGCCGCCGCGTCGGCCCACGGTGACCTCAGATGCCGTAGCCGCCGTCGACGTCGAGCATCTGGCCGCTGATGAAGTCAGCCCGGTCGGAGGCGAGGAAGCACACCGCCTCGGCGATGTCGACGGCGTCACCGAAGCGTCGCAGCGGGATGTTGCGGGTGGTGACCTCGAGGGCGGCCTCGTCGAGGTCGCCGGACGCCATGAGCCGGGCGGCCATCCCGTCGGTGAGCATGCCTGGTCCGACGCAGTTGGCCCGGACACCGAAGCGGCCCTCCTCGGCGGCGATGGCCCGAACGACCGCCTCGACCGCGCCCTTCGTGCCCGACGACAGACCGTCGCGGACCGGGTAGCGGCGGGTGGCGGCGGTGGTGACCGCCACGATGCTGCCGCTCGCCTCGCGCAGGGCGGGGAGCGCGGGTTGGAGGACGTTGAAGAAGCCGACGGCCTCACCCTCGATCTGGGCCCGGTAGGCGGCGGGCTCGACGCGGCTGAGGTGGATCTGGGGCACGTGGGGGCCGGCGGCGTGCACGAGCGTGTGCAGTCCGCCGAAGCGCTCGACGGTGCCCTGCACCACGGCGGCCGCCGCGGCCTCGTCGACGAGGTCGAGCGGCGTCGACCAGGTGTCGACGCCGAACTCCCGCAGCTCGGCCTCGAGGGCCTCGGCCGCGGCGCGGTTGGCCCGGTAGGTGAACGCCACGGCGCTGCCCCGCTCGGCCAGCATCCGGCAGATCGCCGCGCCGATGCCGCCGCTGCCGCCGGTGACCAGTGCCGCGCCGGTGCGGCCTCCGAAGTCGTCCACCACTGCTCCTGTCGTCGGTGCGCTCGAGTGTCTCGTCGTGCGTGTCTAGTCGGCCGGGCCGTCGGCGGCGATGTTGAACGCGACCTCGAGCAGCCCGGTCACGGTGCCGGCGCTGCTGCCGAGGTGCTGGCGGGCGAGGCCCACCGCGGTGCCCTCGGGCACCAGGACCCGCAGGCCCTGACGCACCACCGTGAGCACGAGGGGCGGCTCGAGCACGACGTGCTCCCCGTCGACCCCCACCCCCAGCTCGGGCTGGCCCGACCCGACGGTGAGCTCCGCGGTCGACCAGGGCCAGACGCCGCCGTGGCGCTCCGGGTGGCGGGCGGCGGCCAGCACGGTGATGGCGGCCAGGTCGGCGCCGTGGCTGATGTCGACAGCGACGACGCCGAGCTCGCCCCGGTCGAGGTGGAGGCGGCGACCGAAGGCGCTGCCGGCCATCTCGTAGACGCCGTTGGAGACCTGGATGAGCGCCGCGGTGTCCCAGTGGCCCTGGTCGGGGACGTCGATCTGCAGGTCGAACCAGGGGCCGCCCTTCTCCACCAGCTCGGGGAGCAGCTTCAACGTGGTCTCGAGCTTGGCGTCGCGGTACCCGGGCTGCTCGACGGCCGCCGCGTAGGCGCCGAGCGAGACGTTGTTGAGGAACATGCGGCCGTTGACCGTGGCGTAGTCGAGCCGGTGCTCCTCACCCCGCACGAACGCGGCCAGGGCGAGGGTCGGGTCGCTCCGGTCGAGGCCGAGGTCCTGGGCGTAGTGGTTGCGGGTGCCGGCCGGGACCACGACGAACGGGAGGTCGTAGTCGACCGCGACCTGGGCGACCTGGGCGAGCGAGCCGTCGCCGCCGGCCATGCCGAGGGCGTCGGCACCCCGGCGCACCGCGGCGCGGGCGAGGTCGGCGGGGTCGTCGCCGTCATGCATCACCACGACCTCGATGCCGTGCTGGCGGGCGACCTCCTCGAGCCCCGACGACCCGACCTTGCCCCCACCGGATGCCGGGTTGGCGATGACGACCCCGTGCCGGGTGGTCGGCCCGCGCGAGTGCACGGCCCACACGGCGTCGCCGCTCGGCGGCGGCACCCGCAGGGCGTACCGGCCGCACAGGACCGCCACGACCAGGCAGGCCAGGGCCCCCAGCCCGGTGCCCCGCACCTCGCCGAGGGACGCGAAGCGCACCGCGGTGGCCGTCACCAGGACCCCCACTCCCACGAAGGCGGTGACCAGCGCCATGAGCCGCATCGCGCCGGTGGACGTGAGGGCGGCGAACCCGGCGAACAGCAGCAGCGCGGCCCCGGCGAGCAACACCAGCAGGTAGCCCAGGTTGTCGAAGCCGAACCACACCAGCAGGACGAGGCCGGCCGCGCCCAGCACGAGCGCGGCCACGGCGGCGGTGCGCTGCCACGGCTTCTCGCCGACGTGTCGGTCGACGTACCGGACCGGATGGTGGTCGTCCACCGTCCGAGCGTAGGTCGATGGCTCGTGGCCGCGACGCCCGGCAGACTGCCTCCATGACCGAGCCCCGTCCCGTGAGCCTGTGCTTCGTGTGCCTGGGGAACATCTGCCGCTCCCCCACCGCGGAGGGTGTGATGGCCGCCCTGGTGACCGAGGCCGGCCTCGACGGCCGCATCGTCGTCGACAGCGCGGGCACCGGGAGCTGGCACCGCGGCGAGCTGCCCGACGACCGGGCGAGGGCCGAGGCCGGACGACGGGGCGTCGAGCTCACCTCCCGGGCCTCCACGTTCATGCCCGGCGACGCCCTCGCCTACGACCTCGTGCTCGCCATGGACCACTCGAACCTGGCCGACCTGCGCGACCGCACCGAGCCGGAGCTGCACCCGAGGCTGCGGCTGCTCCGCGAGTTCGATCCCGCCCTCGGCCCCGACGACCGGTGGGGCGGCGAGGTCCCCGACCCGTGGACCGGCGGCGACGACGGCTTCGTCGTCGTCTACGACCTCGTCGAGGCCGCCTGCCGCGGGCTACTCGACCACGTGCGGGCCGAGCTCCTCGACGACGGCAGGACCACCTGAGCCGGTGAGCGTCGACACCCTCCGCGACGCGGCCTCGACGTCGCCGCCACCAGCCTCGACGAGCTGCGCAACGCCGGCGTCGGCATCGCCATCGACGACTTCGGCACCGGCTTCTCGTCGCTGTCGTGGCTCGAGCGCCTGCCCCTCGACGTGCTCAAGATCGACCGGTCGTTCATCAACGGCCTCGGTTCCAGCCACGACGACACGATCATCGTCCGGTCGGTCATCGCCATGGCCCACAGCCTCGGTCTCGCCGCCCTGGCCGAGGGGGTCGAGACCCTCGAGCAGCTCGCCCACCTCCGAGAGCTCGGCTGCGACGAGTTCCAGGGGTTCCTCGCCGCCCGGCCCATGCCCTACGAGAGCGTGAACCCCGAGCAGTCCGCCCGCCTCGCGGCGTCGGGCGCCACCTGACCCACCTGACCCAGGTGGCCGGCCGCCGCCCGGATCAGGGCTGCGCCGGGCACGAGGCGAGGGCCTCGGCGTAGCGCACGGCGAGGGCCAGCTGGCCCCGGGGGGACGGGTGCACGGTGTCGGTGAGGATCGGGCCGTCGTCCTGGGGACCGGCCTCGTAGGCCGCCACCGCCGCCGACCAGTCGACGACGTCGATCCGGGGGTCGGTGGCGGCGAGGGCGACGATGGCCCGGTTCAGCTCGGCCGCGCTCTCGGCCAGGGCGGTCGCGCCCATCACGATGCCCTCGTTGACCGTCACCAGGTGGATGCACGTGGCCGACGGGAACGCGGCGACGACCTCCGCGAGGGCGGCCGCCGACTGCGAGAGGTCGTCACCCTTGAGCACGTCGTTGGTACCGAGGTTGATCACGACCTGGGAGGGCTCGCCGCCGGCGAGCGCGCGCGCCGCCGGGAGCTGCTCGGCCACGGTGAAGCCCGCCCGGCCGTCGATGTCGAGGCGCCAGTCGTCGGCGAGCACCTGATCCAGGGCGGACTCACCCTGCTCGGTGATGGAGTCCCCGACGATCGCCACCGTCGTGGACCGGGCGGCGGCGGCCTCGGCCTCCGGGTTCGCGTCCGCGGTGGACGACCGGGTGGCCAGGATCACGACAGTGGCCAGGATCGCCGAGGACACCAGCCCGAACAGGACCGCGACCAGCCAGATGCGCTTCGGAACGCCGGCGGCGACGTCGTTTCTCGCGGTTCCCGTCACGAGGGCAACCTACCGGGCCACCCGTCGCCGGTAGCATCCGCCTCGTCGTGTCACCCGCCCACCCCTCCCCCACGACCGGCCTGCCGACCCGGGCCCGGCTCGCCGTCGCCACCGGTCGGGCCGTCGCCGGGGCCTCCAAGCTCGTGCACTTCGGCTCCGGCAGCGTGATCGGCGGGCGCGCCGCCCTGCTCGTCGACGGCGACCTGCTGCGCCAGCTCACCCACGGTCGCGAGGTCGTGATCGTGAGCGCCACCAACGGCAAGACCACGACCACCCGCCTGATCGGCGCCGCCCTCGGCACCGACCGGCCCGTCGTCTCCAACTCGCTCGGCGCCAACATGACCCCCGGCATCGTCGCCGCCCTCGGCGTGGCCGACCCCGCCGCCACCGCGGTGCTCGAGGTCGACGAGCGGTGGGTCGAGGACGTGCTCGCCGCCACGGGCGCGGGCACCGTGGTGCTGCTGAACCTCAGCCGCGACCAGCTCGACCGCACCCAGGAGGTGCGCAAGCTGGCCGAGCGCTGGCGTCGGGCGCTCACCGCCACGCCGCCGGCCCGGGTCGTCGCCAACGCCGACGATCCGCTCGTCACGTGGGCCGCGTCGGCTGCACCCGAGGTCATCTGGGTGGCCACCGGCCAGGACTGGAACTCCGATGCCGCCGGGTGCCCCAACTGCTCGGGCCGCATCGCCTTCGAGCCCGGCGCCTGGCATTGCACCGGCTGCGACCTCGCCCGCCCCACCCCCGACGTCACCATCGACGAGATGACGATGGAGGGGGGCGGCGTGGTGCTCCCGGGCGGTCGCGTGCCGCTCCAGCTCGGCCTGCCCGGCCGGGTCAACCGGGTGAACGCCGCCTTCGCCCTCGCCGCCGCCACGGCCCTCGGCGCCGACCCCATCGCGGCGGCCGCCGCCGCCGGAGCGGTGAGCGAGGTCGCCGGCCGGTACCGGGTCGCCTCCCTCGCCGGGCTCCCGGTGCGCCTGCTGCTCGCCAAGAACCCGGCCGGCTGGCACGAGGCCCTCGACCTCATCGCCCCCGCGCCGGCCCCGGTCGTCGTCGCCATCAACGCCCGCATCGCCGACGGCCACGACCCCTCGTGGCTGTGGGACGTCGCCTACGAGCGCCTCGCCGGCCGCCTCGTGGTGGCCACCGGCGAACGCCGCCACGACCTGGCCGTGCGCCTCCGCTACGCCGGCGTCGAGCACGTCACCGTCACCGAGGTCACCGACGCCGTCCGCCGAGCCGCCGCCGCACCCGGCCACGAGCCCGGGGCGGTCGTCGACGTGGCCGCCAACTACACCGCCTTCCAGGAGTACCTCGATCTCGTCGGAGGGCCCCGGTGAGCACGTCCCGCGAGTCCGCCGTGCGCCTCGGCGTGCTGTTCCCCGACCTGCTCGGCACCTACGGCGACGGCGGCAACGCCCTCGTGCTCGCCCAGCGCCTCGCCTGGCGGGGACTCGGCGTCGACGTCGTCACCGTCGCCGCCGGTGAGACCGCCCCCGACTCGTGCGACCTCTACCTCGTCGGCGGCGGGGAGGACGGCCCCCAGGTCCAGGCCACGCGCGAGCTGGCCGAGAGCCGTGCCCTCCACCGGGCGGTCGACCGCGGCGCCGTCGTGCTGGCGGTGTGCGCCGGCATGCAGATCCTCGGCCACCGCTTCCCCGACGCCACCGGCGCCGACCGGTCCGGCCTCGGCCTGCTCGACTGCGCCACCGTCCGGGTCGACCGCCCCCGCGCCGTCGGTGAGCTGCTCACCACCGAGGCCTCGGTCCCCGACCCCGACGGTCCTGCCGGAGCCACGATCGACCTCGGCGTGCTCACCGGCTTCGAGAACCACGCCGGACGCACGGTTCCCGGGCCGGGCAGCACCACCCTGGCGTCGGTCGAGATCGGCGAGGGCAACGGCGACGGCAGCGAGGGCGTGGTGTGCGGCCGGGTCGTGGGCACCTATCTCCACGGTCCGGTGCTCGCCCGCAACCCCCGGCTCGCCGACCTGCTGCTCGGCTGGGTCGTCGGGGCCGACGCCCTGACGCCCCTCGACGACCACGAGGTCGACGACCTGCGCACCGAGCGCCTCCGGGCGGCCCGCTCCCACGAGCTCGCCCCGCGGCGCTCGTGGCGGGACCTGCTGCGCCGCTCATGAAGGCCACTGCGGTGGCGGTGCTGGCCACCGACGCGGTGATGGCGTTCGGGTTCGTGGTCGGCTTCAACCAGCTCGGCACCCAGTCGCCGGTCGACGCCATCCTCCCCGTGGCGCTGTTCTCGGTGGGGATCACCGGGGTGCTCACGCTGGCCGCGGCGTTGCTCGGCCACGTCGCCGGTCGCTCCGGTGCCACCACCGAGACCGACCAGCCGGCCGGGCCTCGGGCGCTCGCCCCACCCTCGCTCGACCGGGGCTTCGCCGCCTTCGGCGTCGGGCTCATGGCGATGGCCGCCGTCGGTTGGCGGTGGGGCGTGACGGCCCAGGCCGCGGTCGTGGCCGCCCAGGGCCTGGCCCTCTTGCTGGCGGCCGAGCGGGGCGTGGTCCTCACCCTGCGCGACGACCCCGACCGGCCCGCCACCTATCGGTTGTGCCTGCTCACGCCCCAGGCGGTGCTGCTGATCGGCTTCGCGTGGGCCGCCCTCGCGGACGCCGGCATCCGCCCGTTCTCCTGACCGGTCGGGCGGGCCGGCTCCGACCGTGCGAGGATCGCCGGGCTCACCGACGAGCCGTCGAACCGTCTTCCAGGAGGAACCATCCATGGCCACCACTCGCAACGCCACCACGAACTGGGCCGGCAGCCTGCTCCAGGGCTCGGGGCAGGTGACGCTCGAGTCGTCCGGCCTCGGCACGTTCGACGTCACGTGGCCGTCCCGCTCCGAGGAGCCCAACGGCCGCACCAGCCCCGAGGAGCTCATCGCTGCCGCCCACTCGAGCTGCTACTCGATGGCGTTCTCCAACGCACTGGCCAAGGCCGACCACGCCCCCGAGAAGCTCACCGTCTCGGCCGCCGTCACCTTCCAGCCCGGCGAGGGCATCACCGGCATCCACCTCACCGTCGTCGGCACCGTGCCCGGCATCGACGAGGCCGACTTCCTGCGCATGGCCGACGAGGCCAAGGCCGGCTGCCCGGTCAGCAAGGCCCTCACCGGCACCACGATCACCCTCGACGCCTCCCTGGCCTGACCCCTTCCGGGTACACCCACCCCTCTGTGGCTCACGTCGTCAGGCATCACCTGACGACGTGAGCCACAGAGGCGGGATGGGGGGCATCTCGGGCGGATCAGGGGCGGCCGAGGGCGCCGCCGATCTCGTCGAGCACGGCGGGGTCGTCGATGGTGGAGGGGACGGCGAAGTCGCGGCCGTCGGCGATGGCGCGCATCGTGGCCCGCAGCACCTTGCCCGAGCGGGTCTTCGGCAGCCGGGCCACCACGACCGCCCGCTTGAACGACGCCACCGCACCGATCTCGCCGCGGACCATGGCCACCAGCTCCGCCTCGAGCACCGACGGCTCGATGTCGACGCCGTTCTTCAGCACCACCAGCCCGAGCGGCATCTGGCCCTTGAGCTCGTCGGCCACGCCGATCACCGCACACTCGGCGACGGCGGGATGGGTGGAGATGATCTCCTCCATCGCCCCCGTGGACAACCGGTGCCCGGCCACGTTGATCACGTCGTCGGTGCGGCCCATCACGAACAGGTAGCCGTCGTCGTCGATGCGGCCGCCGTCGCCGGTGAGGTAGTAGCCCTCGTAGGTCGACAGGTAGGACGACACGTAGCGGGCGTCGTCGTTCCAGAGCGTGGGCAGCGACCCGGGCGGCAGCGGCAGCTTCACCGCGATCGAGCCGTCGCGGCCGGGCTCCACCTCGGCCCCCATCTCGTCGAGGATCTCGACCCGGTAGCCGGGCACCGGCCGTGTGGGCGAGCCGGCCTTGACCGGCAGGCGCTCGATGCCGAGGCAGTTGGCCGCCACCGACCAGCCCGTCTCGGTCTGCCACCAGTGGTCGATCACCGGGATGCCGAGGAGGTCGACGGCCCACTCGTAGGTGTCGGGGTCGGTGCGCTCGCCGGCGAGGAACAGCGCCTTCAGCGCCGACAGGTCGTGGCCGGCGAGGAAGGCGCCCTCGGCGTCCTCCTTCTTGATGGCCCGCAGCGCGGTGGGGGCGGTGAAGAGCACCGAGACCCCGTGCTGGGCCGCCACCCGCCAGAACGCACCGGGGTCGGGGGTGCCCACCGGCTTGCCCTCGTAGAGCACGGTCGTGCAGCCCGACAGCAGCGGGGCGTAGACGATGTAGCTGTGGCCCACGACCCAGCCGACGTCGCTGGCTGCCCAGAAGACCTCACCGGGCTGCACGTCGTAGACGTTCGGCATGCTCCAGCGCAGGGCGACGGCGTGGCCACCGTTGTCGCGCACCACGCCCTTGGGCTTGCCGGTGGTGCCGGAGGTGTAGAGCACGTAGAGCGGGTCGGTGGCCTCCACCTCGACGCAGGGGTGCGGCTCGGCCGCCGCGACCGCGTCGGCCCAGTCGAGGTCGCGGCCCTCCACCAGCGTCGCCTCGACCTGGGGACGCTGGAGGATGATGCAGTGCTCGGGCGCACTCGATCCGGCGAGGTCGATGGCCCGGTCGAGCAGTGGCTTGTACTCGATGACCTTCGCGCCCTCGATGCCGCAGCTCGCCGACACCACGACCTTGGGGCGGGCGTCGTCGATCCGGATGGCGAGCTCGTGGGGCGCGAACCCGCCGAACACCACCGAGTGGACGGCCCCCAGGCGGGCGCAGGCGAGCATGGCGACCGCGGCCTCGGGCACCATCGGCATGTAGACGACGACCCGGTCGCCCTTCCCCACATCCAGAGCCGCCAGTGCGCCGGCGAACCGGGCCACCAGGTCGCGCAGCTCCCGGTAGGTGTAGGTCGTGACCGTGCCGGTGACCGGGCTGTCGTGGATCAGCGCCGGCTGGTCGCCCCGCAGCTCGTCGACACCGTCACCCCCGTCGACCCAGCGGTCGAGGGCGTTGAAGCAGGTGTTGAGCCGGCCGCCGCGGAACCAGCGGTAGAAGGGCGGGTTGCTCGTGTCGAGCACCGTGGCCGGCGGCGTGTCCCAGTGGATCGCGGTGGCGGCCTCGCCCCAGAACCCCTCCGGGTCGGCCATGCTCCGGTCGTAGACCTCGTCGTAGGTGCCCATGGGCCGCGAAGGGTAGCTGCGCCCTCCGGAGGCGGACCCTGGCCGAAGGTCCGCGGCGCGTGGCCCGTCCGGCCCTGCGATCGCGTCAGTCGAAGGTGACGCCGGCCAGCACCGCGTTGACCTCGCGGACCAGCACGTTGCGCAGCCGGTGGCTGCCGATCACGACGTAGAGGCAGAACGGCCGCCCGTTGGCGAGGAAGAACCGCTGGCACCCCGCCTGCCCGCCGACCCCGCGCTGGAGGTTGTTGGGGTCGAAGTCGTCGGCCTTGAGGGGCCAGGGGATCCCCTTGCCCCGGAACAGCGCGGTGTCGGCCTCGGCGGCGTCGTGCTCGAGCAGGGCGATGAAGACCGCCCCTGACTCCATGAGCTCCACCGCGCCACCGCCGAAGTCGCCCCGCACCGGAGGCAGGCCGAAGTTGGCCAGGTGGGCGATCGGCGGCACGACCTCACGCCCACCGAAGGGGGTCATGATCCGGGGATCGAGGTCGCGGGTGTAGATCTGCGCGTCCCATCCGGCCGGAGGGGCGACGCCGATCCCGTGTGCCTTGAGCGTGGCCATGTCGTCCTCAGCCCGCCGTGGGCGGGTCGAGGGGGCCGCCGGGGACGGGGTCGGTCTGGGGCAGGGCGGCGTCGTCGCCGCCCACCAGCTGGTCGGGGTAGAGGCTGGGATGGCCGGGGCCGATGCCCGCCGACAGCAGGTCGTTGTCGGCGCGGGCGGCCCGCTCCGGGCCGGACATGCGCCCTTCCGGGGTCGAGCGGGTGAGGGGCGAGCCGTCGAGCGCCAGCCCGGCGTCGGCGGCGGCCTGGCCGAGCAGCGTGGAGACCTGCGCCCACGAAGCGGCGGCCCCCTCGCCGAGGAGTCGGCCGGTGGGCCCGTCGACCAGGATGAAGTACGGGTTGGCCGGCACCGAGTACTCGTCGTAGGCCTCGCTCGACATGATCGTCGTGACCCCGGGCGGCGCCAGCTGGGCGACGGCCGACGCGCTCTCCGCCTCGGCCCCCTTCGTGACGATGACCAGCCGGGTGTCACGGCCCGGGAGGCGGGTGCCCTCGCCGTCGCCGAACGCCCGCCAGAAGTCGGCGCAGGTGCCGCAGCCGCTCGAGAGGAAGGCCAGCAGCGTGGTGTGCCCCGTGCCGACGACACCGGCCATCGTGGCGGCACCCATCGGGGTCACCCCGGCGATGTCGTGGGCGTCGGTGGCCACCAGGCCCTCGACGCTGCGGGGCTCGGGAACGCCCGGCCGGGTGCGGATCTCGACCGGCGAGCGCACGCCCCCCGTCGTCGACGCCGGCGAGGTGACGGTGGTGCCCTCCTCGTCGTCGTAGATCCCGGCGCCGAGCTCGTGGAGGCGCCGGAGGATCTCGGCGTGGCTGCGCAGCAGACCGATGACCAGCACCGCCAGCAGGGCCACCACGAGGGCCAGGAGCACCACGAGCACGGTCATGCGGTCACCGTCCGGCAGGCCAGGAGCCGGTTCTCGCCGAGGCCCTGGTCGATGGCGTAGATGCACACCTGGTGGGTGCCGGAGGCGATCGGGAAGCTGGCGGCGAAGCCGTGGTTGGCGCCGTAGCCCGGGAAGGCGGCCGCGACGTCGGGCCGGCTGCCGTTGGCGGTGAACGCCCGGCCGCTGCTGTCGACGTACACGTGCACGTCGATGGGGTCGGCGGTGTCGGGGTCGATCGCCCAGCCGCCGATGCTGACCTGACCGGCCACGACCCGGACGAAGTCGACCGAGCCGAAGGGATCGCCACCGACGAGCACGTTGCGGCACCCCAGCAGGCGGTTCTCGCCGGGGCCGACGTCGATGCCGTAGATGCACACGTTGTGCCAGCCCGATGGCGCCGGGAGCACGGCGTCGAAGCCGTGCACTACGCCGTAGCCCGGGTAGATCGTTCCGATGTCGCTGCGGGACAGGTCGGCCCGGACGGCGTGGCCGGTGTCGCCGATGTAGACGTGCACGTCGGTGGGGTCGGAGCTGTCGGGGTCGAGGACCCAGCCGGCGACCCGAACGGTGCCGGGCCCGGCGCGGACGAGGTCGACCGAGCCGAACGGCGCCCCGCTGATGACGTCGACCGAGCGGGAGGCGATCAGCCGGTTGGGGCCGTTGTCGTTGATGGCGTAGACGTCGACGGTCTGGCGTCCGGTGGGCCCGGGCACGATCGCCTCGAAGCCGTGGGTGGCGCCGTAGGGCGCGAGCGGGCCCGGCACGAGGTCGTTGCGGACCTTGTCGGCGATGATGGCGGTGCCCACACCACCGACGTAGACGTGCACCGGGATGGGGCCCGAGACGTCGGGGTCGACGGCCCAGCCCCGGATCTTCACGCCACCGGCCGTACCGGTGCCGCCCGCATCGGCCCGCTCGAGGGCACCGAACGGGAGGCCGATCTCGACCGTGCGCTGGGCGATCAGGACGTTGCTGCCGACACCGGTGTTGATGGCGTAGACGAAGATCTGCTGGACGCCCGGCGCTGCGGGGATCGTGGCGTTGAACCCGTGGTTCGGGCCCTTGCCGTAGGCGGCGTCGACGTCGGGCCGGGGCTGGTCGGCGACGATGGCGGTGCCCTGGCTGCCGACGTACACGTGGACCTGGATCGGGCTGGTGGTGTCGGGGTCGAGGGCCCACCCGCCGACGGAGATCGAGCCGTTGCCGACGGTCAGTGCGTCGAGCGAGCCGAACGGGCTCCTGGTGGTGACGGTGCGGCACCCGAGCAGCGAGTCCTGGCCCGGGCCGGTGTTCACCATGGCGGCGCACACGGTGTGGGTGCCGCCGCTGATGGGCACGGTCACGTCGTAGCCGTGGTTCGGGCCCATGCCCGGGTAGGCGTTGGCGATGTCGGAGCGGGCCAGGTTGGCCAGCGGCGTGGCGACGACCTGCCCGTCGACGGTGACCCGGATGGTGATGGGGGCGTTGGTGTCCCAGTCGAGCGCCCACCCGGCGAGGCGGACCCCGTTGCCCACCTCCTGCACCAGGTCGAGGCTGCCGGTCTGGCCGTGGAGGCACGGCCGGTCGTGGTAGGCGGTGTTGGCGTCGTAGCGGGCAGTGGTGGTGCAGGTGCCGTCGATCTCCCACGGGGCGATGCAGGTGACGACGCGGCACAGGATCGGGCCGATGCACGAGACCTGCTGGTTGCACTGGCCGTAGCGGAAGTTCACGCAGCCGGCCTTGCGGTTGTTGCAGTCCCCGAGGCCGCAGCCGCAGTTGGTGCCCGAGCACCCGCCGCTGCAGATGCCGCCGCCACCGCAGCCACACCCGTTGCAGGGGGCGTTGCAGTCCATGTAGTAGCGGGGGCCGTTGCAGAAGCCGGAGCCGTCGACCTTCCACCAGCCGCCGAGCAGCGACCCCGGGGGGCACTGGTTGTTGCCGGTGAGGGTGCAGCAGAACTCGGTGTAGCCGTCGCAGCAGGTCGAGCCGCACTCGCAGTTCGAGCCGCTGCAGCTGCACACGGCGGCGTAGGCGTCGGTGGGGGTGAGCGCGTAGGTCAGCGGGTTGGCGGCGACGGCAGAGCCGACCACGGCCGACCGGGCGAAGAACCCACGGCGGCTGAAGCGGGACCCGAGGAAGCCCGAGACCTTGTCGGCGAGCTGAGCGGTGGGGCTCATGGGAGCGGCGACTCCAGGCTGAAGGTGCGCAGGGCACGGGCGGTGCGCTGCGCCTCGGTGGCGGGAACGCGACGGGCGGCGACGAGCGCCTCCGGCAACACGGTGAGCAGGGCCACGCCGAGCCACACGGCGAGGGCGGTGAGCCCGAGCTGCGGGACCCCGGCGGCGGGGAGGTCGGGGCGCATCGAGAGGAAGCCGGGGGCGTCGGTGACCGCGGCGGCGACGGCAACGAGCGCGGCCACGGCGTCGACGACGACGTGGACCATCGTGGGTGGGGCCGAGGAACGGCCGAAGCAGCCGCACGAGACGGCCTCTCCCCCGGCCCGCAGTCGCAGCACGGCGACGGTGAAGACGGCGAACAGCACGGCCACCGCGGCGGCGAGGGCCCAACCGCCGACGAGGAACGCGGTCACACCCACGCCGACCTCGATCAGGCCGAGCACCCGGGCCAGCATCGGTGACGAGGGAAGGCCGAGCGCCCGAAGCATCGGGACGGTGGCCTCGGGGCCGCTGAGCTTGGCCAGGCCCCCGACCGCGAGGATCCCCGCGACCACCCCGAGGAGACCACCCAGCACCATGGGTGCCGAGGATAGGCGACGGGCGCGGGGCCCCGGACCTCGAGGGCCAGCCCTACAGGGCCCGCCCCGCGAGGTGGCCGCTGCGCACTGCGCCCTGGATGTAGCCGACCTCGCCGGCGTCGCCCACCACGTGGACCTCGAGCCCGGCCGCTTCCATGGCCTCGGCGACGCCACGATCGGCGTGCACCCCGCTCGCCAGCACCACCGCGTCGGCGTCGGTCGACAGCGAGCGGTCGCCGACGACGTACTCGACCCGGTCGGCGGTGATGAGCGTGACCTCGGCCCCGGTGACGAGCTCGACGCCGTGGGCGCGGGCCTCGAACAGGGCGCGGGCCCGGCGGGGATGGGCCATCTCGACCCCGAGCTTGTCGCCGGCCTCGAGGACGGTGACCTTCCGGCCCCGCTCGGCCAGGAACTCCGCCAGCTCCACGCCGACGAGGCCTCCGCCGATCACCACGACCTGCTTGCCGATCGGCATCCAGCGCTTCGAGAGGCCGCGGACCCGGTCCATGCTCGACATCATCCCGGTGCGCCGTCCGACGGCGACCACCGTGCGGCGGTAGAACGACAGGCGCTTCAGCGCCGAGGGGTCGTCGCCGGTGAGCATGCCCCGCAGGTCGTCGCCGGAGAGCACGTGGGGCAGGTCGGCGCCGGGGACGTCGGGCCGGTCACGGCGGGCGCCGGTGGCGACCACGACGGCCTCGGCCCCGACGGCCTTCACGGCATCCGGCGTGGCAGCGGTGCCCGTGAGGACCTCGACGTCGAGGTCCTGGATCGAGTTGGTGAGGTAGCGCACCAGCTCGGCGTTCATCGGGGTGGTGAGCGAGGAGAAGCGGGCGGTGCCGCCGAGCTCCGGGCCCTTCTCGAACAGGGTGACCCGATGGCCCCGGAGGGCGGCGACGCGGGCCGCCTCCATGCCGCCGGGCCCGCCACCGACGACGGCGACGGTGCGGCGCACCTCGGCCGGCTCGATCGGGCCCTCGTCGTAGTGGCCCAGCTCGGCGTTGACCGCGCACACCGGCGCGCCGTCCCAGAAGTTCTGGGCGACGCAGACGAAGCAGTTGATGCAGGTGCGGACGTGGTCGGCGCGCCCGGCGAGCAGCTTCGAGGGGATCTCGGGGTCGGCGAGCAGCTGGCGGCCCATCGAGACGTAGTCGAGCTCGCCGTTGGCGATGTGGCGCTCGGCGGAGTCGGGCATGATCCGACCGACGCCGATCACCGGCACCGCGATCGACTGCTTCACGTACGCCGCCAGGCCGACGTACTGGTCGGCCTGCCACGGCAGCGGGCCGTCGGTGAAACCCACGCCGAGGGCGTTGGGGGCGCTGGCCGACACGTGCACGGCGTGGGCGCCTGCGGCCTGGGCGAGCACCGCGTGCTCGGCGGCCAGCTCGGGGGTGACCCCGCCCTCGGCGTACTCGCGGCCGTCGATGCGCACGATCACGGCGAACCCGTCGCCGCAGCGGGTGCGGATGGCGCGGATCACGTCGGTCATCAGCCGTGCCCGGTTCTCGACCGACCCGCCCCACTCGTCGGTGCGGGTGTTGAAGCGGGGCGAGAGGAAGGTGGAGATGAGGTAGCCGTGGGCGGCGTGGACCTCGACGCCGTCGAGGCCGGCGGCCTGCACCCGGGCGGCGGCGTCGGCGAACTGGTCGACGACCCAGGCCAGGTCGTCGGCGGTGGCCTCGCGCTGGGTGGCCCGCTTGCCGCCCGTGAGGGCGGCCATCTTCATCAGCTCGTCCATGGTGAGGGCGCTGATGTCGACGTCCTCGTGGGGCATCGGCATGGAGGGCACGAGCTGGTCGCGGTCCTGCATGGCGTCGACGCCGGCGGTCTTGCCGTGGTGGCAGACCTGCACGACCATCTTCGCCCCGTGCTTGTGCACGGCCCGGCCGAGGCGCTCGAGGCCGGGCACGAACCGGTCGTCGGAGAGCGCGGGCTGGTGGATCGACGTGGCGCCCACCGGCCAGGCCACGGCCGAGGTCTCGAGGATGAGCAGCCCGACGCCGCCCTTGGCCCGCGCCTCGTAGTGGGCCACGGTGAGGTCGGTGATCTCGCCCTCGTCGCAGGTGTTCTGGTCCATGGCCGGCATGACGATGCGGTTGCGCAGCGGCATCGGCCCGATCGAACCGGGCGAGAGCAGGTGTCCGTGGGTCACCGGCCGATCCTAGGACCGGACCTGACGGAGCGTCAGATGGGGACGGCGCTCACTCGAGCCCGGCGAGGATCGCCGCGCTGGCCGACGTGCCGAGGCGATCGGCGCCCGCGGTGATCATGTCGAGCGCGGTGTCGATGTCGCGGATGCCACCGGACGCCTTGACCTTCGCCCGACCCTTGGCCACTGCCGCCAGCTGGGCCACGGCCTCGACCGTCGCGCCACCGGCAGGGTGGAAGCCGGTGGAGGTCTTCAAGAAGTCGGCGCCGGCATCGAGGGCGAGGCGGGCGACGGTCTCGATCTGCCAGGGCTCGAGCGCCGCGGTCTCGAGGATGACCTTGAGCACGCCGGCCGGGACCGAGCGGCGCACGAGGGTGATCTCCTCGGTGAGCAGCCCCCACGCACCGTCGGCCACGGCACCGAGGTTGATGACCATGTCGAGCTCGGTGGCCCCGTCGTAGACGGCCTGGCGGGCCTCGGCCTCCTTGACCGCCGGGAGGTGTGCCCCGGACGGGAAGCCGATGACCGTGCACGGCTTCCACGCGGCGCGGGCGCCGAGCTCGACGACCTGGGCCAGGCGGGTCGGCGACACGCACACGGCGACCACACCGAGATCGGTCGCCTCGGCGCAGTGGGCCGCGACGTCGGCGGCCGACGCCTCGGGCTTCAGCAGCGTGTGGTCGATGCGACCGGCGAGCACGAGCCGCGAGGGGCGGTTGACCGGCTCGGGGATGGCGGTGGCGACGATCGCCGGGGCGACCGTGGCCGGGATCGAGCCCGTGCTCACGGCCTCCGCGGCCACGTCGGCGGCGATGGCCTCGCAGACCGCGGCGATGGTGTCGACCACGGCACCGGCCCGGGACGCCCCGACCTCGGTGACCTCCTCGTGGCTCAGCTCGCCGCCGAGGCCGGCCGCCGCGTTGGTGACGAGGCTGAGCCCGCCGACCTGCACGCCGAGGGCGTGGGCGGCGAGCGCCTCGAGCACGGTCGACATGCCGACGAGGTCGGCGCCGAGGGTGGCCAGCATGCGGATCTCGGCCGGGGTCTCGTAGCTCGGGCCCGGGAGGGCGGCGTACACGCCCGTCTCGAGGCCGCCGGCCGCAGCGACCGTCGGGGCGAGCGGGTAGAGGTTCGACACGTCGATGAACCGCTCGTGGGGCAGGTCGTGGGTGCCGATCAGCGGGTTGGCCCCGGTGAGGTTCAGGTGGTCGGAGATGGCGACGAGGTCACCCACCGACAGGCCGGGCCGGATGCCGCCCGCCGCGTTGGTGAGCAGCAGGCGGCGACAGCCCAGCCGGGCGGCCGTGCGCACGCCGTGCACGACGGCGTTCGGGTGGTGGCCCTCGTAGAGGTGCACGCGCCCGGCGAGCACGAGCACTCGGGCGCCGCCCACCGTGCCGGCGAGGACCGTGCCGGCGTGGCCGACGACGTTGGTCGACGGGAAGCCGGCATCGGCCATCGACATCGAGGCGTCGCCCAGCCGCTCGGCGGCGGCGCCCAGGCCGGAGCCGAGCACCACGGCGACGTCGAAGTCGCTCCCCAACCGCTCGCCGATCAGCTCGGCGCTGAGGGCGGCGCGCGCCCACGGGTCGGAGGCGGACGGGGCGGAATACGACGACGGCTCGGGCGGGGTCACGACGAAGATCGTCGCGCGCTCCCGGCCCGAGCCGTCACGGTGCTTCAGATGCAGGTCAGACCCGGGCAGGCGGCTCGGGTCGGTGCGACCTGGGTCAGCCGATGACCTTGGCCTTCATCTGCTCGAACTCGGCGTCGGTGATGGCGCCGCTCTCCTTGAGGCCGGCCAGGCGGTGCAGCTCGTCGACGGGGCTGGCGGTGCCGGCGGCCTGACGGATGTACTCCTGAGCCGCGGCGTCCTGTGCCTTGGCGTCCTCGATGGCGTGCACGCGCATCTTGCCGCCGCGGGCGATCAGGTAGATGAAGATGCCGAGGAACGGCAGCACGATGATGAACAGGATCCAGAGGGCCTTGACCCAGCCGTTCAGATCGTGGCTGCGGAAGATGTCGATGAAGACGCTGATCGCGAGCCAGATCCAGATGAAGATGAAGGTGAAGTAGATGAAGGTCCAGAGGACCTCGCCCACCCCCCAGTCCGCTGCGAGAACCATGGAGCCTCCTAGGCACATGCTGGCGACGAACGACTCGTCTGCCGGGGCGCGACCTTAGCCAGCGCATCAGCAGCCACACCGGACCAATCCGTTCGCCGACCAACAATTGAGCGGATCTTGAGGGCGGGACCCCCTTCCGGGAGGGTCCGCCGCGGGCCGTTGTGTTCCAGTTCTCAGCGACATCGCTCGTGGTCACGCGTGGTCGGATCGGGCCACCCAGCGAGGCCGCCAGCACTGTCGCTGACAACTGGAACCTCTCGACCGTTGGCACGTCCTCCCGATCGTCGGTACACCGATCAGGAGCTCCATCCGCTACGTCGAGGACGCCGGATGGCAGGCCTTCCTCGACGAGCACGCCGACCTCCGCTTCGTCACGCCGGAGCGGGCGAGGATCACGACGTCGCTCGGCGGCTACGACGGGTGCCCGTCGTCCTGACGACCGGCCCTCAGCCCTTCGACGGCGGGCGCATGTCGGGCATGGCCCGCAGGGTGTGGCCACCATCGACGGTGAGGTGCTGACCGGTGATCCACGACGACTCCGGGCCGGCGAGGAAGCGGATGGCGGCGCCGATGTCGACCGCCTCGCCCCCTCGGGGGATCGCCTGCTGCTCGAGGAACCGGGAGAGGAGCGCGTGGTTGGCGAAGATGCCGGTGGTGCTCTCGGTGCGGGTGAGGCCGGGCCGCACGGAGTTCACCCGGATGCCCTTCTCCCCCAGCTCGTCGGCGGCCACGTCGACCAGTGCGTCGACCGCCGCCTTGCCCGCCCGGTACGAGGCCAGGCCGCGGGTCGAGAACACCGCGGCCGTCGACGACACGGCGATGAACGAGCCGCCGGCGGTCATGCGCTCGCACCCGTACTTGAGCAGTGTGAAGACGGGGAACACGTTCTTGTCGACCTCGGCCGAGAACTGCTCGGGCTCGTAGTCGAGGACGTTCATCGGCGTGCCGCCGCCCGGCACGGTGACGGCGATGTCGAGGCGGTCGCCCTCGCACGCCACCTCGACGGCCCGGGCCACGTCGGAGGCGATGAGCGTGTCGCACCGCACCGGGTGGACCTCCAGCCCCTCGGCCGCCAGCCCGACCACCGCGCCGGTGAGCCGGGCCTCGTCGCGCCCGGCGATCGTCACCCGGCAGCCGTCGGCCGCCAGCAGGCGAGCCGTCGCCAGGCCGATGCCGCTGCTACCCCCGACGACGATCGCTCGTGTGCCGGCCAGGACCCCCGTGTCTGCCATGCCGGCGTGTCTAGCAGCACCGTCCGCTGGACCGCCCGGAGCGCAGCTCGAACAGCCCGGCCCGCCTGCCGAGGGCCATCGCCGTGCCAAGCTGCGGCCACAGGGCGCCGGGCTGATCGAGCCGGGCGCCGCCGCATCGCAGGGGGGAACCCATGGCCGACCACGACATCGACGCGCTGCTCGACGACCAGGACGCCGTCGGCCTCGCCGGGCTGGTGGCCGCCGGCGAGCTCTCGCCCCGTCAGCTGGCCGAAGCGTCCATCGCCCGCATCGAGGCCCGCAACGGCACCCTCAACGCGGTCATCGCCACCCGGTACGACGAGGCGCTGGCCGAGGCCGACGCCGGCCCCACCGGCCCGCTCGCCGGCGTCCCCTTCCTGGTGAAGGACCTCGGCTGCGACGTCGCCGGGCTCCCCTCCACCCGCGGCTCGCGCCTCTGGGCCGACAACGTCGCCACCGAGGACTGCGAGCTCACCCGCCGCTTCAAGGCCGCCGGCCTCCTGATCCTCGGCAACACCAACACCCCCGAGATGGGCAAGAACGCCAGCACCGAGCCCCTGCTGCACGGCCCGACCCGCAACCCGTGGCGCACCACCCACTCGGTCGGCGGCTCCTCGGGCGGGTCGGCCGCCTCGGTCGCCGCCGGCATCGTGCCAGCCGCCCACGCCAACGACGGCGGCGGCTCCATCCGCATACCCGCCTCGTCGTGCGGGCTCTTCGGCCTGAAGCCCTCCCGGGGCCGCACCCCGGCCTGGCCGGCACCGGGCGTCGGCCCCTACCCGCTCACCATCGGGCACGCCGTCACCCGCACGGTCCGTGACAGCGCTGCCATCCTCGATGCTCTCGCCGGCCCCGTGCCCGGCGACGCCTACGCCTCACCTGCCCCGCCCCCCGAAGGCTCGTTCACCGCCGCGCTCGCCACCGCACCCGAGACCCTGCGCATCGCCTACGCCACCACCTCGGTGGCCGGCAACGAGGGCCACCCCGCCTCGCTCGCCGCCATGGAGCGCATGATCGAGGTGCTGCTGGAGACGGGCCACCGGGTCGAGGAGGCCTCCCCCGCCTACGACCCGACCCAGGTCACCACCGCGATGAGCACGATCATGGGCGCGGTGTCGGCGGTCGGCATCGAGGACCGCCTCGCCGAGCTCGGTCGCGAGCTGGCCGACGACGACCTCGAGGCCCTCACCCGGGCGGTGCACGACGGCCTCTCGGCCGCGCCGGCCACCGCGCTGGTGCGGGCCCAGCTGGCCATGGAGCAGGTCAGCCACGACCTCGGCGAGTTCCACCGCACCTACGACCTGTGGCTCACGCCGACCATCGTCGAGCCGGTGCCCGAGCTCGGGTACCTCGACGCCAACGACCTCCAGTCGATGTTCACCCGGGCCGGCCGCTTCACCGACTTCACCGGCGTGTTCAACGTGACCGGCCAGCCGGCCATGTCGATCCCCTCCGGCCTCGACGGCAACGGCCTGCCCTTCGGGCTGCAGTTCGCCGGCCGCATGGGCAGCGAGGCGACCCTCCTGCGCCTGGCGCTCGCGATCGAGGAGGCCCTCCCCTGGCCCCGCCTCGCCCCGTGGCCCCCCTCGGCCTGACCACGAGAGACGAACCGGAGTAGTCCTGGTTGAAGGTCGATCGGGCCTGTGGTGGGATGAACCGGTGAGCGCCGCCGAGGGGAACGAGCTGCCCGCCATCCCCGCCACGGCGTGGGCGGTGCTCGGCCTGCTGAGCTTCGAGCGCGAGCTCTCCGGCTACGACATCAAACAGTGGGCCGACTCCATCCTCCGGTTCTTCTACTGGAGCCCGGCCACCAGCCAGATCTACGCCGAGCTGCGCCGCCTGGAGGACCTTGGCCTGGTCGTGAGCCACGTGGTGGCCCGCGACGACGTCCGGGGCAAGCGGGTCTACGCCATCACCCCGGCCGGCCGCGAGGCCCTCGAGCGCTGGCAGGTCGAGACCGACCCCGAGGCCACCGTGCTCAAGCACGGCCTGATGCTGCGGCTGTGGCTCGGCCACATGGCCCCACCGGACCGCCTCCGCCAGGAGATCGAGGCCCACCGGACCACCCTGAGGGCCGACCTCGAGGCCGCCCGCCTCTCGGCCGACACCGCCGCCACCGAGCCGGACTGGGCCTACCCGGCCCTCGTCGGCCGGTGGACGTGCCGCCGCATCGAGGACGAGCTCGCCCTCACCGACCAGATGCTCGCCGACCTCGACGAGCTCGACACCACCGGCCGCTGAGCGGCCCACCACCGCACCATCACAACAACAGGGGGATCACACATGGGGAACGACGTCACCACCGCCGTCATCGTCACCGGAGGCGCCTCGGGCATCGGCCTGGCCAGCGCCACCGCGCTCGCCGAGCAGGGCCGGGCCGTCGCGCTCTGGGACCTCAACGCCGACGCAGCCTCGGCCGCCGCCGCCGAGCTGGCCGCCACGTTCGGCGTGGCCACCGTCGGCCTCGGGGTCGACGTGAGCGACGGGGCGAACTACCCGGGCGCCATCGAGCAGAGCCGGGCCGCGGTCGGCCCCATCGGCGGCCTCGTCCACGCCGCCGGCACCGTGCTGGCCGAGCCGGTGGGCTCCATCAGCCGCGAGGGCTGGGACTTCGTGCTGTCCATCAACCTCACCGCCTTCCCGATGCTGGTGCAGGCCCTGCTGCCCGAGCTCACCGCCAACCCGGGCTCGGCCGTGGTCGGCATCTCCTCCATCGAGGGCTGGATCGGCAACGCCGCCATCCCCGCCTACTGCGCGTCCAAGGCGGGCATGCTCGGCGCCGTGCGCTCGATGGCCCAGCAGCTCGGCCCGCAGGGCGTGCGCGTCAACGCCGTGTGCCCCGGCTACATCGAGACGCCCATGCTCGCCCCGGCCCTGCAGGTCCCCGGCGTCCAGGAGGGCTTCCAGGCCAGCGCCCCTCTCGGGCGCCTCGGCCAGCCCCGCGAGATCGGCGAGCCCGTCGCCTTCCTGCTGAGCAGCGGCGCCTCGTTCATCACCGGCCAGTCGTTCATCGTCGACGGCGGCACCACCGCCGTCGACTGACCACCCGGGACCTGCCCGACGTCAGAGCGGCCGCCGGCGAGCGGCCCTACGGCGTCGGGCAGGCGACGTTGTCGCGACGCCAGATCGGCAGCCCGTCGATCAGGGCGACCTGGTCGTAGCACTGGTCGAGGACGGCCCCGAGGGGGTACCGGCTCGGCGGGTAGGCCGCCCAGTCGGTGCCCGGGCGGGCGGCGTCGATCACGATCTCCGGCGGGTCGCCGGCGAAGTCCTCGAAGAACATCGCCCACCGCTCGCGGTAGGGCTCCTCGCCCACGACCGAGGCCGGGAGCACGGTCGAGCGGCTGGCCCAGTTGCCGGTGAGGTAGCCGTCGTGGAGGAACACGCCGGCGGGCTGGCGCTGGGCCGAGATGTAGACGTCGGGCAGCGCGCCCCAGACCAGGATGCGGTCATCGGGCGCCGTGGTTCGCTGCACGTAGCGACCGAGGGCGGTGAAGTTCGTCAGGTCGGGCCGGTGGGCGAACGACACCACGAGCAGCACGACCGTGGCGACCGCGGCCGCCGCGCCCACCACGCGCCATGCCCATCGCGAGGCCGTGGCCAGCGCGACGCCGGAGAGCACCGCCAGGGGCGGCACGAGCTGCTGGTAGTAGTGGCCGAAGAAGCGCAGCCCGAGCGGGATGACCGCGAGAGAGGCGAGCGCCCACACCAGCACCGCGGGGTCGAGCTTCACCCGCCGGGTGACCGCGGCCCAGAAGCCGTAGAGCAGCGGCAGGTGGAAGCAGAGGAACACGACGGTGAGACCCAGCCCGACGCCGAGCGCCCGCGCCGTGGAGAGCCCGCCGTCGAGGTAGTCGCCGTTGTCGGCCCAGGCCCAGCGCCACAGCGAGCCGAGGTCGACGAGCAGGAGCAGCGGCAGGGTGGCGAACACGGCACCGGCGGCGCCGGCGACGACGTTGCGGCGCCGACCGGTGTGGGCCCGCACCGCTTCGAAGGCCACGGGGAGGCCCGCCGCGATGTACGGCTGCTTGGCGTGGGCGGCCACGGCGACGAGCGCTCCGGCGGCGAGGAACCACCGCCACGCCGTGGCCCCCTTGTCGCGCGCGACGACCGCGGCCAGCACCGCGCCGGTGGCGGGGGCGAGGCCCCACAGCTCGAAGTTGGCGGCTTGGGCGTCGGCGGGCAGGAACCAGGCGGTGCCGAGCACGGCCAGCACCCCGCCGGCCAGGGCGGCGTTGCGGCTGCCCGAGAGCCGGCGCACGAGCAGGGCCACGAGCACCCCGTTGGCCAGCACGGCGAGGGCGCACAGGAGGCGCACCATGCGCATGTCGACGCTGAGGCTGCGGGCCAGCTCGTAGGCGAGCGGGACGAGCGGCGGCTTGCGGTCGATGACGTCGACGTAGAGGGTGCCGCCGCCCCGCATGACGTCGCCCATCACGCTCAGGTAGGCCTCATCGCGGTCGAAGAGCCCGTTGTAGAGCAGGCCGGGCGAGCGGGCGATCACGGTGGTGACGGCGAGGACGGCCACCATCTGCGCGCCCCACGGCAACGCCGCGACCGCAGCCCACACGGACGCCGCGGCGCGGCGGGAGCGGGTGATCACGCCGACCGAGGCGTTGGTGGCGATGCGAGAGGACACGGAGAACCTTCGGTCGCCGAGGCGTGCGGGACGGGCCTGGTGCCCGATCGCCGCCGTGGAGACCCACTTGTTGATACCAGGAACCTACGCTCCGCAGACGTGACCCTTCCCTCACCCACCGGGCCCGACCCCGCCGCCCTCGCCGAACTGCTGGACAAGCAGGCCGTGCACGAGGTGATCCTGCGCTACTGCCGCGGCATCGACCGCCTCGACGCTGACGTGGTGCGCGGCTGCTACCACCCGGACGCCACCGACACCCATGGCGCGTTCGACGGCACCATCGACGAGTTCGTGACCTGGGCGTTCCGCCTCCTCTCGAAGTACGACGCCACCATGCACCTGGTGGCCAACCACCTGGCCACGATCGCCGGCGACGTCGCCGTCGCCGAGACCTACGGGATCTCCCACCACCGCTCCGACGACCCCGACCCGCGGCGGAACCTCACCGTCGGGTTCCGCTACCTCGACCGGCTCGAGCGCCGTGACGGCGGCCCGTGGCTGATCGCCCGGCGCATCGCCACCACCGAGTGGGTCACCGCCCCCGCCGAGGGCAACCGCTGGCCTACGCCGCAGGACCACACCCCCAGCCGCCGGGGGCCCGACGACCCGCTGTACGCCCTGCTGGCCGAGCTCCCACCCCGCTGACCAGGGCCGACCTCGTTGCGGCGGGCGATCGCAGCACCTCGGCCCGGGTCGGCCGACCGCCCCTCAACGGTGGACGACCCGGGCCAGGTGTTAGGTAGTCCTAACATCGACTCGGGACCTTTGGCAAGTCTCCGCAGGGCCAAAGGTCGGCTTGACCGATGCGAGATGTTAGGGCAACCTAAGCAGACGCTCGTCGGGTGACATCGGGAGGGCACGTGATCGTCTGCCACTGCAAGGTGGTGAACCACAGGGACATCGAGGCGGTCGTCGACGACGGCGCCCGCTCCGTCCCCGAGGTCTCCGACATCTGCGGCGCCGGCACCGACTGCGGCGGCTGCCTGCCCGTCATCGCCGAGACCGTCGCCCGCCACCTCGACGTGCCCGTCGAGACCGTCTGCGGCATCCGGCCCCGGGTCGGCGCCGCGGCCTGACCCGCCAGTCGCTCCCGCTCCACCGGCGCGCCCGGCGACTGCCCGCGCCACGACGGGACCAACGACCCGCCCACCACCAGGCCCGACCGGCCTAGCCTCTCCCGCACCACCCGCGGGACCATCTCACCCCCGACCCAGGGAGCTCCCCCCACATGCAAGGCAACGCCGAGGTCATCGAGATCCTCAACGAGGTCCTCACCGCCGAGCTCACGGCGATCAACCAGTACTTCATCGACGCCAAGATGTGCGACAACTGGGGCTACGACAAGCTCGGCGCCAAGTTCAAGCACGAGTCGATCGACGAGATGAAGGACGCCGAGGCCCTCATCGAGCGGATCCTCTACCTCGACGGCGTGCCGAACCTCCAGCGCCTCGGCACCGTCCGGGTCGGCGAGGACGTGCCCGAGAAGCTGCAGCTGGCCCTCGACGTCGAGAAGGAGGCCATCGAGCGCCTCACCCGCGGCATCGAGCTCTGCTACGACCGCGGCGACCACGGCAGCCGCGACCTCCTCGAGCACATCCTCGAGGGCGAAGAGGAGCACGCCGACTGGCTCGAGACCCAGCTGGCCCTGGTGGCCTCCCTCGGCGAGGCCCTGTTCCTCGCCCAGCAGGTCGAGCCCTCCTGAGCCCCGGGCCGCTCGGCCCGCCATCGGCGCATCTACGATCCCCCCGACCGACCAGGGGGAACACATGAGAGCAGTGCGGTGCATCGAGGGTCAGGCGCGCGTCGTCGACGTGCCCCGGCCGACCAGCGACGGTGTCGACGCCGTCGTGGTGAAGGTGGCGTCGGCCGGCATCTGCGGCTCCGACCTCCACCTGCTCCCCATGGGCCTGCCCCTCACGTTCGGCCACGAGTTCGCCGGGCTCCTGCCCGACGGCCGGGCCGTCGCCGTCGAGCCCCTCGACCCCTGCGGCGAGTGCCCCTCGTGCATCGCCGGCGACTACCACCGCTGCGTGCTCGGCCCCGGCATCGTGTTCGGCGTCGGCCACGACGGCGGCATGGCCGAGGAGTGCCTCGTGCCGGTGTCCGCGCTCAGCCCGCTGCCGATGGGGGTGGCCGTCTCCGACGGCTGCCTGGTCGAGCCCCTCGCCGTCGCGGTCCACGGCGTGCGCCGCGGCGGCATCGCCGGCGGCGACCGCGTGGCCGTCATCGGCGGCGGCACCATCGGGCAGACCGCACTGGTCGCCGCCCAGGCGGCCGGCGCCAGCGTCGACCTCGTCGCCCGCCACGACCGCCAGAAGGAGGCCGCCGCCCGCCTCGGTGCCGGCGAGCCCGGCGACGGCTACGACGTCGTGATCGAGGCGGCGGGCACGGCGTCGGCCCTCGCCGACGCGGTGCGGCGCTGCCGGCCCGGCGGCACCGTGGTGCTCCTGGCCAGCTACTGGGACGGCACGGTCGAGCTGCCCGGCCTCGAGGTCACCATGAAGGAGATCACGTTGGTTCCGGCGGTCATGTACAACCGCTCGGGGCCCTCCCGTGACATCGACGTCGCCGCCGCCATGCTCGCCTCCCGGCCCGAGCTGCCGGGCACGATCATCACCCATCGCTTCCCGCTCGACGCCGCCACCGAGGCCTTCGCCGTGGCCTCCGACCGGGCGGCCGGCGCCATCAAGGTCGTGCTCGAGCCCTGAGCCGGCTCACGGTTCAGGGAGCACGGCGCACCAGCACCGGGGCACCCTCACCCTCGGAGACGGTGACCAGACCCGACCCGTCGGCCAGCACGGCCACGGCCTCTCCCTGGGGCTCGATCACCGTCACGGTGCAGGTCGGCGCGCCGCTCAGCGTCTCGGCCACGGTGGCCGCCGGGTCGCGCTCCCACACGATCACGGCGCTGTAGGTGCGCAGCACGACGGCGCGGCCGTCGGCGGAGATGTCGCCCCCCGTCACCAGTGACCCCTCGGTGGCGCCGACGGTGGCGACCCGGGCCATGGTGACCAGCTCCGGCCCGGCGACCGAGAAGGTGGCCGCCGGCACGGCGTAGACGCCCGCGCCTGCGCCGTCCCACTGCTTCGACACCACCAACACGTCACCGGTGAGCGGATCGGCCAGCAGCGCCTCGGCGTCACGGGGGCCGTCGACGTACACGAGGTCGACCGAGGTGACCGGCCCGGTCGAGTCGGTGGACCCCGGTCCAGGGGCCACGGGCTCGTCGATCAGGTGGAGGCGCACCGGTCGCGACGAGCGCGACCCGCTGCCCGGGTTGTTGCCGATGTCGGCGACCAGCAGCCGGTCGGTGGCCCCACCGGCGGCGGCGAGCAGGGCGATGTCCTCCCAGTCGACCGCGCCGGCGCCCACCACCTCGACCCGACCCCGGTCGGCGCCGTCGAGCCCCACGGCGAACAGCTCCGCTCCGCCGCCGGAGTCGTTGTGGGCCCAGAGCACCCCGGGCTGCGAGCGGCTGGCGACGATGCCCGAGACCTCGACCAGGTCGGGCTCGGCGAGCGTCCCGGCGGGCTCGTCGGGGCGGGCGGCGCACAGCGCCGCCGCAGTGCCCGGCGCGACCGCCGTGACGGCCGAGGTGGCCGTGGAGACCTCGGTGGCGACCGGCGCGGCCGATCCCCCCGACCCACCGCTGCAGGAGGCCCCGACGAGCGCCAGCCCGGCCAGCGCGGCCAGCGCGGCCAGCACCGCCGCCGCCACCAGGGGCCCCTGTCTCGTGCGCCGCCCGTCTCCCAAGCGGCTCAGGCCTCGAGGCGCTCGAGCAGATCGGTGACCGACGGGTTCACCATGATCGCCTCGCCGACGAGCACGCTCGGCACCGTCTCCGAGCCGATGCGGTCGTTGAGCATGCGCCGGGCACCGGCGTCCTCCCAGATGTTGACCCTGGTGTGCTCGACGCCGTGGCGCTCGAGCCCGGAGAAGAGGATGCGGCAGAACCCGCACCCAGGGCGCCACAGCACGACCGGGACGGTCGTGGCGGCCGGTTCGGCGTCGGCGGAATCGGCCATCAGTCGAACTCGATCGGGTCGCGCATCGAGCGCTTCAGCTCGGCGAAGGTGTGGGTGCGGGCGAGCACGCGCACCGCGTCGAACAGCTCGAGGCCGGCGTCGCCCGTGGGCGCCTTGGAGATGACGGGACCGAAGAGCGAGCTCTCGGTGGCCTGGCCCGGGTCGAACGTGAGGATCGGGGTGCCGACATCGGGCCCGGTGCGGGAGAGAGCGAGGTCGGTCTCCTCCCGGAGCACGCCGTCGAACGAGGTGTCCCCGGCGGCCTCGGCCAGCGCGGGGTCGAGGCCGGCGTCGGCGAGGATGCGGGCCGCCAGGCCCTCCGGCACCGGCTCACCCTTCCAGAGGCCCACGTTCACGCCGCCCACGTGGAGCTGCTGCCCGGCGGCGGTGTAGAAGGCGGCCACTGCGTCGTTGCCGCCGGACGCACGGGCAGCGGCGGCAACCCGGAGCAGGTCGCGTCCGAGGCCGTGCAGCACCGGGTAGGCGGGCGGGAACTCGGTGGCGTAGTCCTTGCCCTCGTTCACCACGGCCAGCGAGATGAAGCGCCACGCGACAGTGGCGCCCCGGAGGGGCGCCACGTCGGTGATCCATCGACTGGTGATCCAGGCGAACGGGCAGATCGGATCGAAGAAGAACTCGATATCGGAGCGGGCGGCCATGCCGGAACGCTAGGGCCTGGCCGGCCCGCTCCCACCGATCGGGTTGCCTCAGCCGCGGCCGGAGTTCGAGCCGCTGCGGTCGTCGTCGTCGCTCTCGGAGCCGGAGCCGTCCTGGTGACCGGAGCGGTCGTCGTCGACCTCGTCCTCGTCGTCATCGTCGTCGTCACGGTCGCCGCCGTGGTCGTCGATGGTGGAACCGGTGACGCTGTCGCAGTCGTCGTCGACGGTGCCGTCGCCACGGAGGCAGTCGTCATCGTCGTCATCGACACCGTGGTCGTCGACCGTGCCGTCGCCGCGGAGGTCGACGGTGGTGCTGGTGGTGTCGTCGACCGGGGTGGTCGTGGTGGTGTCCTCGACGGTGACCGTGGTGGTGGTCTCCTCGACGGTGACCGTCGTGGTGGTGTCCTCCACGGCGGCGGGGCGCAGGCTCGGGCCGTCGTCGCTCTGGGCGGCCGCCACGGCGACACCACCCAGCAGGAGCGCGGCGCCCCCGACGGCTGCGGCGACGATCATCTTGCGCGTGCTGGACTCTGCTGCCATGACTTCCTCCCAGAAGGTCGTGGTCCCCGGGTGCGGTCACATCCCGGTTCGTATGGGCCACATCATTGCGAGGTCAATCACAGCGGCAGGTTGGGCGGAGGCAAAGTTCCGGCAAAGTCGACCCGTTCGCCCGGGGATAAGCGTCCTTTCCGGCCCCTGAGAGGTGGAAAACACCCTGATCAGGGCGTGAAGGCCATGTTGTCGAGCACCGCCCGGCCGAGCTCGAGGTTCCCCTCGTACCGCACACCCCCGGCGGCTTCGGCCCGAGCACGGTCCCACCGCCCGCCACCGAGGGCCACGAACGCCTCGAACGGCAGGGTGATCACGGTGTCGGGCGGGCCCGGGAGCTCGTCGGCCTCCACGACCGACGCCCGGCCCTCGACCACCACGCCGAGCGCCACCTCGGTGGGCCCGGTGGTGCGGATCACGAGGCGGGTGCCCTCCGGCGCCCCGGCCCGCTTCCCGACGATCACCCCTAGGGCCGCCCGGAAGCGCTGCAGGACCGGCCCGACGGTGGGGCCGGCGAGATCACCAGGCCGGCCGACGACCCGGCGGATGTCCTGCTCGTGCATCCAGCAGTCGAAGGCCCGCACGACCATGAACTGCCGATAGGGCACCTCGCCGATCGGTGACCAGCTCGGCGCCTCCATCTGCTCGGGCGTCATGGCCCGGAGCTGGGCCACCCGGCGGGGGTAGATGTCGGCGAAGCGGGCCCGGACCTCGGCGCCCGACAGCGGCCGCCAGGCTTCGACCCCGACCTCCATGGCCTCCTGGAACGGGGTGGACACGTGGTCCAGGTGCGAGACCGGGACGCTCTCGGTGGGCTCGCCGATGAAGTTGGCCTCGATCGTCGCCACGTGGCTGAGGCAGTCCTTCACGGTCCAGCCGGGGAGCTCGGAGGGCAGGGCCCACTCGGCCTCGACGAGGCCGTCGGTGGCCTCGTAGGTCGACGCCCACACCTGCTCCAGCACGTCGATGATCGGTTCCTGCCCGCTCGTCGTCACGGCAACCTCCCCCGGTCCGACGGCGACGATAGGCCGCGGCGGGCCGCGGCGCGGCCGCCAGGCGAAGGCGACAGATCGCGTCATCGGACCGGTGGGTGGCCAGCCGGTAGCGTCGATGCCGCGATGGCCACCACCGACTCCCGCGAACCGACCGACGCATTGATCGCCGCCCTGGAGACGCGCGGTGCAGCCGAGCCGGTCATCGACGGCCGACGCCTGCGAGCCGAGCGCGGCCGGGCGGCCGTGGTCACCGCCACCCTCGAGCTGGTCGACGCCGGCAACCCGCTGCCGACCTTCGCCGACATCGCCGACGCCAGCGGCGTGTCCGAGCGCACGATCTTCCGGTACTTCCCCGACCGCGACTCCCTGTTCGGAGCCGTCGCCACCGAGGTCTTCCCCCGGATCGCCCACTGCCTGGTGATCACCCCTCCCGAGGGCGACCTCGCCACCCGGGCCGCGGCCCTGGTGACCCTCCGGGTCGAGCTCGCCGTCCGCACCGCCCCGCTCACCCGCTCGGTCGAGCGCCTCGCCCCCAGCAGCCAGCTCGGGGCCGCCATGCTCGCCCTGCGCATCGAACGGCTCCAGGAGCAGGTGCGGCGCTGGTTCGAGCCCGAGCTGGCCGCCACCGGTCCCGGTCCCGCCGCCATGGTCGACGTGCTGCTCGGCGCCTCGTCGATCGTCCACCTGCGGGAGCTGCTCGACGACGACCAGGTCGAGCCCGAGCTCACCGCCGCGGTCGTGCGCCTGCTCGCCCCCGCCTGAGCCTTCCGGATCTCAGAACGCCGACTCGATCACGTCGACGTCGTTGCCGATCACGCACGCCACGTCGAAGCGCACCCCGGCCGGGGCCACCTCGTGCTCGTCGAGCCAGCGCATTCCCAGGCGGCGCAGCCGGAGCTGCTTGGTGCGGGTCACGGCCTCCGCCGGGGTGCCGTAGGCGTTCGAGCTGCGGGTCTTGACCTCGCAGAACACCAGCGTGCGCCCGTGGGCCAGCACGAGATCGATCTCGCCGTCGCGGCAACGCCAGTTGCGGCTGACCACGGTGTAGCCCCGCGCCTCGTACCAGCGCGCCGCCAACGCCTCGCCCCGGGCGCCCAGCGCCCGCCGGCCGGCGGTCAACCCTGGCGCCTGCTCACTCCAGCCCCAGCTCGTCGCGCGGGAGCTCCTCGATGTTGACGTCCTTGAACGTGACGACCTTGACGTGGCTGACGAACCGGTTCTGGCGGTACATGTCCCAGACCCAGGCATCGCGCAGCTCGATCTCGACCCGGGTGCGGCCACCCACGTCGAGCACGGTCTGGTTGACCTCGTTGGCGAGGTAGAACCGTCGCTCGGTCTCCACGACGTACCGGAACATCGGGCAGACGTCCTTGTACTCGCGGTACAGCTGCAGCTCGACGTCGGACTCGTAGTCCTCGAGATCCTCGGTGCTCACCGCTCACCTCGCCCCGTGTGGCCCGCGGGCCATCCGCTGGAGTGCGCACCGGGCCGGACGGACCGGCGGGTGCGGCGCTCAGACGCTCGAAGCGTCAGTCGCGCTTCTCCTTGATCTTGGCCGACTTCCCGACGCGGTCGCGCAGGTAGTAGAGCTTGGCGCGACGGACGTCGCCTCGGCTCACGACCTCGATCTTGGACACGATCGGGGAGTGCACGGGGAAGGTGCGCTCGACGCCGACGCCGAAGCTGACCTTGCGAACCGTGAAGGTCTCGCGCAGGCCGTCGCCCTGACGGCGGATCACGGCGCCCTGGAAGACCTGGACGCGCTCACGGGTGCCCTCGACGACCCGGACGTGCACCTTCAGCGTGTCACCCGGGCCGAAGGCGGGGACGTCGTCGCGGAGGCTCTGGGCGTCGATCAGATCGATGGCGTTCATCTGCGTCAATCCTGGCGTGAGGAGCAGCCGGCGAGGCGTGCCGGCAGTGAAGTCGGAGACTGGGCGCCCGGTCGGAACCGGGAGCCCGGTGCGGATCGGGAAACCCCGGTCCGAAGGGACCCTGCATGCTACGTGGGTTCGCCCGGAAACGGCAAAGCGCCCCCCGAGGACCCTCTGTGGCTCACGTCGTCAGGCATGGCCTGAACAGGTGAGCCACGGAGGGATCAGGAGCCGGGATCAGGAGCCGGGATCGGGGGCCCAGCGGTCGAGGAGGGCCTCGTCCTCGGCGGAGAGGCCACCTCGGGCCTCCACCAGGTCCGGACGGGCCAGCAGCGTGCGACGCAGCGCCTGGGCCCGGCGCCAGGCCGCCACCTTGGCGTGATCGCCGGAGCGCAGCACCTCTGGCACCGCCATGCCCCGGAACTCGGCCGGCTTGGTGAACTGCGGGTACTCGAGCAGGCCGTCGCTGAAGGACTCCTCGCCGGCGGAGGCGGAGTTGCCCATCACACCCGGCACCAGGCGCCCCACGGCCTCCAGGACGACCATGGCGGCGACCTCACCGCCACCGAGGACGTAGTCGCCGATGGAGAGCTCGCCGTCGCACAGCTCGGTGCGCACACGGTCGTCGACGCCCTCATAGCGTCCGCAGAGCAGGGAGAAGCCCTCCCCCGCCGCCAGCTCCCGGGCCATGGCCTGGTCGAGGGTGCGCCCCCCGGGGCCGAGCAGGAACAGCGGCCGGGGCGGCTGAGCGGCCTCCACGGCGGCGTAGATGGGCTCGGGCATCAGCACCATGCCGGCACCGCCCCCGAACGGGGTGTCGTCGACCGTGCGGTGCACATCGGTGGTGTGCTCACGCAGGTCGTGGACCCGCACGTCGAGAAGCCCCCTGGCCGAGGCCCGGCCCAGCAGGCTCTGCCCGGCGAACCCCGAGACCATGTCGGGGAAGATGGTGAAGACGTCGACGCGCACGACGGCGACCGCTCAGGCCTCGTCGAGCAGGTCGAACAGCCCGGCGGGCACGTCGACCACCAGGCGTCCGGTGTCGTCGCGGCCCACGAGGAAGCGCAGCGGCACCAGGGCGCCCGTGTCGAGCACCAGCAGATCGCTGGCCGGGTTGTCCTGCACGGCCTCGACGACGCCCCGATCGGTGCCGTCGACCTCGATCACCGGCGAGCCGATGAGCTCGTGCACCCACAGGTCGTCGGGGTCGGTCGCCTCGGGCGCCTCGGCCCGCAGCACGGCCCGCGCCAGCTCCTCGGCCAGCTCACGGCTGGTGACGCCCTCGAAGTGGACGACCCAGCGGTGCTGGTGCGGACGCGACGCGGCGACCACCAGATGGCGGTCGCCGGCGATGAGCTCCGACCCAGGATCGAGGCGGGAGGTCTCGGTGGTGGTGAGGGTGACCACGACCTCCCCGCGGAGGCCCTGGGCCTTGTCGATCCGGCCGACCTCGAGGAGGCTCACCGGATCAGTCGAGGAACTCGACCTCGACGTCGCCGCCGTCACGGGCGGCGGCGGCACGCACGACGGTGCGGATCGACTGGGCGACCCGGCCGCGCTTGCCGATGACGCGACCCATGTCGCCGGCGCCGACGTGCACGTTCAGCACGGGGCGACGACCACGGTCGTCGAGCTCGATGGAGACGGCGTCAGGGTCCTCGACCAGCTGGCGCACGACGTAGCCGAGCACCGAGATGGCGGTGGCGTAGTCGGGGCCGGCAGCCTCGTCGGACTGCTCGTCACCGGTGTCGGTGGCGTCGGCGACGTCGCTCACGATGCCGCGCCGCTGACCTGCTGGCCGGCGACGGGCTGGCCGGTGAACTGCTCCCAGGCACCCGAGATCTTCAGCAGCTTCTCGACGGCCTCGGTGGGCTGGGCGCCCTGCTTGAGCCAGGCGACGGCCTTGTCGTTGTCGACGTGGATCGACGACGGGTCGGTGCGGGGGTTGTAGTGACCCACGATCTCGATGAACCGGCCGTCACGCGGCGAGCGCGTGTCGGCGGCCACGATGCGGTAGGTCGGCTGCTTGGTCTTGCCCATCCGCATCAGACGGAGCTTTACCACGGTGTTTCTCTCTTCTTCTTCGCAGATGTTCGGGCGAACACGGGGGCGCGCCCGGCACGGGAGCGACCGTCAATGGTGTCGCTCGCAGGGGCGTGCGAGCAAGTCAGGCTATCAGCGCTCGGGGAATCCCTCACCGAGGCCGAGGTCGGAGAGGTCTGGAAGGCCCTTGTTCCCGAGGTTCGGGAGGCCTCCCTTGCCGGTGAGGCCCTGCTCGAGGTTCGGGAGCTTCAGCGGGGCCTTCGGGCCCTTCGCCGACACCCGGCCACCACCGGTGGTGCGGCCGCCGGGGCCCTTCCCCTTGCCCTTGGCGGCCTTGCGGCGGGACTTGGCGATGCGCTTGGAGCCCATGCCGCCCATCCGCTTCATCATCTTCGACATCTCCTTGAACTGGGAGACGAGGGCCTGCACCTGGGCCGGCTCGGTGCCCGAGCCCTTGGCGATGCGGACCCGGCGCGACTGGTCGATCAGGTCGGGGTCGACGCGCTCGGCGGTGGTCATCGACCGGATGATGGCCTCGACCCGGCCGATCTCCTTGTCGTCGATCTCGCGCGTTCCGGACCTCCTTGGGCACGCCGGGCATCATCCCGAGCACCCCCGACAGCGGCCCCATCTTCTTGAGCTGCTGCATCTGGTCGAGGAAGTCGTCGAAGGTGAACTGCCCCTCCATCAGGCGGGCCGCGGCGGCCTCGGCCTGATCCTTCTCGAAGACCTCCTCGGCCTTCTCGATGAGGGTGAGCATGTCGCCCATGCCCAGGATCCGACCGGCGAGGCGGTCGGGGTGGAACAGGTCGAAGTCCTTGAGCTTCTCGCCGGTGGACGCGAAGGCGATGGGCCGACCCACGACCTCCTTCACCGAGAGGGCGGCACCGCCACGGGCGTCGCCGTCGAGCTTGGTGAGGATGACGCCGTCGAGCTCGAGGGTCTGGTGGAAGGCCTCGGCGGTGCTCACCGCGTCCTGGCCGGTCATGGCGTCGATGACGAGGAACGTGTAGTTCGGGTCGACGGCCTCGGAGATGCGACGGACCTCGTCCATCAGCTCCGCGTCGATGGCGAGGCGGCCGGCGGTGTCGACGATGACGACGTCGCGGCCGGTCTTGCGGGCCTCGACGATGCCGGCGGCGGCGACGGCCACGGGGTCGGTGGCCTCGGAGAAGACCGGCACCTCGATCTGGCGGCCGAGCGTGCGCAGCTGCTCGACGGCGGCCGGACGCTGGAGGTCGGCGCCGACGAGGAGCGGGTGGCGGCCCTGGCTCTTGAACCAACGGGCGAGCTTGGCCGAGTTGGTGGTCTTGCCCGAGCCCTGGAGGCCGGCCATGAGCACCACGGTCGGGGGCTTGGAGCTGTAGGTGATGCGGATGGTCTCGCCGCCGAGGGTGGCGGTGAGCTCGTCGTTGACGATCTTGACGACCTGCTGGCCCGGGTTGAGGGCCCCGGAGAGCTCCTGGCCCAGGCAGCGCTCGCGGACGCGGGCGACGAAGTTCTTGACGACGGTGAAGTTGACGTCGGCCTCGAGCAGGGCGAGGCGGATCTCGCGCAGCGCGTCGTCGATGTCGGCCTCGGTGAGCTTCCCCTTGCCCTTGAGGCGCCCGAGGACGCCCTCGAAGCGATCGGAGAGAGCCTCGAACATCAGCCGGCCTCGTCGGCGTCGGCGGTGTCGACGCCGAGCTCGCCGCCGGTGACGCCGAGGGCGCTGTCGATGGCGGCCTCCAGCTCGGCCTCGGCCTCCTCCTCGGCGTCGGTGACGGCCTCGGCCACGACAGCCGGGGCGGCGGCGACACGGTCGACCGACGTCCCGAAGTCACCCGGGTAGGAGGCCTCGGCCAGCTCCACACCGCTGGAGCCGAGGCGGCGGCCGACGTAGACGCCGAGCGCCAGCCCGGCGGCGAACAGCACCACGGCCTTGATGCCGAACGAGCGCACGGCGAAGGCGCTGCCCTTCACCGGCAGGGTGCCGGCCTTGAAACCGGCACGGAAGGTGAGCCCGGCGGTGGCCAACAGCACCTTGACGGGCAGCACCACCAGACGGACCAGCAGCTTCAGGGGAACGGAAATGAGCCTCATGAGAACAGGGCCTCCACGAACTCGTCGGGATCGAACGGGATGAGGTCGTCGGCGCCCTCGCCGAGACCCACGAGCTTGACGGGGATGCCCAGCTGGTCGTGGATGGCGATGACGATGCCACCCTTCGCCGAGCCGTCGAGCTTGGTGAGCACCACACCGGTGAGCTCGACCGCCTCGCTGAACTGCGCGGCCTGGACCAGGCCGTTCTGTCCGGTGGTGGCGTCGAGCACGAGGAGGACCTCGGTGACGTGGCCGGCGCCCTGATCGGCGACGCGGCGGACCTTCCGGAGCTCCTCCATCAGGTTGACCTTGTTGTGCAGGCGTCCGGCGGTGTCGGCGAGCACGAGGTCGGCATCGCGGGCGGCAGCGGCCTCGACGGCGTCGTAGATCACGGCGCTCGGGTCGCCGCCCTCGTTGCCGCGCACCAGCTCGGCTCCGGCACGCTCGGCCCACATGCCGAGCTGCTCGGCGGCGGCGGCCCGGAAGGTGTCACCGGCGGCCATGACGACCTTGATGCCGCCGCGGGCCTCGCGGGTGCCGAGCTTGCCGATGGTGGTGGTCTTGCCGACGCCGTTGACGCCGACGAAGAGCCATACCGACGGGCCCGGCTCGATGGTGAACTCGAGCTCGCGCTCGTAGCCCGACAGGCGCTCCTTGAGCTCGACCTTGAGCGCCTCGAGGAGCTGCGCGCCGTCGGTGAGGCCGTCGGCCTTGACCCGGCTGCGCAGGTGGTCGAGCAGGTCCTGGGTGGCGGCCACGCCGACGTCGGCCCGGATGAGCGCCTCTTCGAGCTCGTCCCAGGTCTCGTCGTCGATCTTGCCGCGACCCCCGATGGAGCCGAACGCTCCGGCCAGGGCGCTGCGGGCCTTGGTCAGGCGGTCGCGGAAGCGGGGTCGGGCGACCTCCTCGACCGCGGCGGCCTCGGCGAGGGCTGCCTCGGCCTCGGCGACCACCGCGTCGGCGTCTCGCCGGTGAAGCTCGTCGACGACGACGCCGGTGACGGAGTCGTCGTCGCCCTCACCGGGCTCCACCTCGGCGGCCTCGCGCTCGGCGGCCTCCCGGCGGACCTCTTCGAGGACCTCCGGCGGCACCCGGGGCGCGTCGGGCGGCGGCTCGAGGAGCGCGGCGTTGCGGCGCCGCGAGGCGACGAGGGCGGCGCCCGTGCCGACGAGCACGACGAGCACCGCGAGGAGGACGATCACGACGACCATGAGCGAACCAGCCTAGTGGGGCCTCCACGCGACGCCGCCGGGCGGCCCGCTCGCGCCGCCTCACCACGCCGGCGTCTCACCCCTGACGACGCCCGGACGCGGACGAGGGAGGGGCCGTCGGCTGGCGCCCCTCCCTCGTCGTCGGGCCGGGAACGGGAGACCCGGCCCGAGATGTCGGCCTCGGTCAGTTCACCGTGGTCGGCGTGCTGGCGGAACTGCTCAGCGTGCCGAGGGTGACCTCGATGTCGATGCGCTCGCCGTCGCGCACGACGGTGACGGTGACGGTCTCGCCCGGGCTGTGGGAGCTGATGAGGCCGCGCAGCTCGTCGAAGCCCCGGATCGGGGTGCCGTCGACGCTCACGATCAGGTCGCCGTCCTGGATCCCCGCCTTGGCGGCGGCGCCGCCCTCGGTGACGCTCTGGACGTAGGCACCGGCGTCGCCGTTGGGGGTGGCACTCGGCCCGCTGAGGCCGAGCCCGGCCTTGGCGACCGACTGGCCGCTGACGAGCTGGTCGGCGGCCTTCTTGGCGGTGGCGATCGGGATGGCGAACCCGATGCCGGTGTTCTCACCGGTCTCGCTGAAGATGGCGGTGTTGATGCCGATGATGCGGCCGTCGCGGTTGGCGAGCGCCCCACCCGAGTTGCCGGGGTTGATGGAGGCGTCGGTCTGGATCATGTTGACCACGACCTCCTTCTCGTTGGGCACCGGGCGGTTGACGGCGGACACGATGCCGGAGGTGACGGTCTGGTCGAGGCCGTAGGGGCTGCCCACGGCCACCGCGATCTGGCCGACGGCCGGCTTGGAGTCGAGGGCGAGGTTGGCGACGGGGGCGTCGAGGCCGTCGACCCGGACGACGGCGATGTCGGTGCCGGTGTCGGTGCCCAGCACCTCACCGTCGAGGGCGTTGCCGTCGGCGGTGCGCACCGTCACCGCGGTGTCGGTGCCGACCACGTGGGCGTTGGTCATGATCAGGCCGGGCTCGTAGACCACGCCCGAACCCAGGCCGTCGGCGGTCTCGATCTGCACGACCGACGGGCTGACGAGCTGGGCCACCGCGGCGACCGGCTCCGAGCCGGGGTCGATGGTGACGGTGGGGAGGGCGACCTCGGAGGCGCCCTGCACCACCGTCGTCGAGTTCTCGTCGAGAGCGGAGCGGACACCGAAGCCGATGCCGAACAGGCCGGCCACGACGACCACGCCGGCCATGACCTTCAGCGCCCGGTGGGGCTTGCGGACCTCGGCGGCGACGGGCGGGAGCGGCGGCGGTGTGGGGGCACCGCCCCACGGCGAACCGGCCGTGGGGGGAAGGCCCCCACCGGGCGGCACCGGGGCCATGGGCGGGACGGGCCCACCCCAGGGGTCGGCCGGGACCGGCGCCGGGGCCGGCGCGCTCGGAGCGGTGGCCACCGGCTCGACCGGAGCCGACGACGGCGGGGCGAACGGGGCCTGCACCGGCGGGATGGGCGGCGGGGGCGGCGGCACCTCGGCGGTGGGAGCCGGCTGGAACGGGCTGGTGGCCTCGACCGTCGGTGCCTCGAACCGGTCGGCCTCGGGCGGCTCGACCGGGGCGGCGGGGGCGGCCTCGGGCGGCGAGAACGGGCTCGTGGGCTCACCGGACTGCGGCGGGGTGGTGGGCGGCTCGTGGTCCCAGCTCATGGGCGGTCGTGCTCCTGGATCGGTGCTCGGGGGCGGGGGGCGAGGCGGTGGACGGGCGAGGCGGTGCCCGGTCCTCGGGACGCACGGTACGGCGACGACGCGAAAGCGCGACGAAAGCACACCGGAGGGCCCGAAATCGGGATCCCTCGCCCCCGTGGGGCCTCAGGCCTGGTCGACCGCCACGGGCTCGGACGGCACCGGCGCGGGCAGCGCGGGGATCCAGAGGGCGAAGGCCGCGCCGTGGCCGAGCTCGCTGGCGAGCTTCACCTCGCCGCCGTGGGCCTCGGCGATCTGGCGCACGATGGTGAGCCCGAGGCCGCTACGGCCCTGGGCCCGGCTCTCGGCGGGGTCGCCGCGCCAGAAGCGCTGGAACACCCGGTCGTGGTCGTCGGGGGCGATGCCGGGACCGTGGTCCTCGACCGCCATCCAGACCCAGGGCCCCTCCCGGCCGGCCCGCACCCGGATGGCTGTGCCCGACGGGGCGATGCGCACGGCGTTGGCCAGGAGGTTGGCCAGGGCCTGGCGCAGGGCGAGGCGGTCGCCGAGCACCCACAGGCCCTCGGGCGCCTCACGTTCGACGAACTGGCCGGCGGCTTCGGCCGGGGCCGCGAACTCGGCGGCCGCATCGGAGATGAGGAGCCCGACGTCGACCGGCTCGCGCTCCATGGAGAGGGTGCCCTTGCGGGCGTAGACGAGCAGGTCGTCGACGAGGCGGGCCATGCGCTCGGTGGAGCGCTCGACGACCTCGGCGGTGTGGCGCAGGTCCTCGGCCGAGGCGTCGGGGTCGGAGAGGGTGACCTCGAGGTTGGTGCGGATCACCGCCAGCGGGTTGCGCAGCTCGTGGCTGGCCTCGTGGATGAACTGGCGCTGGCTCTCGAAGGCGTCGTCGACGCGCCCGAGCATGGAGTCGAAGGTGTCGGCCAGTCGCTTCAGCTCGTCGTCGGGCCCGCCCAGGTTGATGCGCTTGGTGAGGTCGCTCGCCTGGATCTTGCGGACCGCCTCGGTGATCTGGCCGATGGGCCGCAGCATGCGCCCGCTGACCAGCCAGCCCACGATCAGGCTGACGAAGAACAGGGCCAGGAGCGCGCTGAACGAATAGGCCCGGAGCGTCTCGAGGGCTCGCTCGTTGGCCCTGCTCTGGACGATCTGGGCCAGCGTGGTCTGCACGAACACGTCGCCGTTGGGCGTGCTGTAGACGGTGCCGACGGTCTGGTTCTGGAGGGCGTGGTTGAGGCCGATGTAGATGCCGGCGACGACGAGCGCGGCGAGGCCGAACACGACGGTCGAGTACACGACCGTGAGCCGGAAGCGGATGGAGCCGAGCCAGGCCGGCAACCGCTCGGCGAGGCGCTGGCCGCGCGAGTGCAGGCGGGTGTGGACCTCCGCCTTCGGCGCCGCTGACCCGGGGGTGATCACCGGGAGCTCACCGGTGCGGGGCTCACGGCCCTCGTCCGGCGTCCACGACGCGGTCATGGCGCCAACAACCGGTAGCCGCGACCGATGACGGTCTCGATGAGCGGCTCCTCGTCGTCGATGGCGAGCTTGCGGCGCAGGGTGCCGACCGTGACCCGCACCGTGTTGGTGAACGGGTCGGCGTGCTCGTCCCAGACGTGCTCCAGCAGGGTCTCCTGGGAGAGCACCTCGCCGGGCCGGGTCATGAAGTAGCGCAGGAGGGCGAACTCCTTGGCGGTGAGGTCGAGGCGGCGGTCGCCGCGGCGGGCCTCGTGGCGGGCATCGTCGAGCACGACCTCCCCCACCTGGAACACCGACGACGCCGCGCTGGTGTCCCGGCGCAGCAACGAGCGCACCCGGGCCAGCAGTTCGGGGAAGGCGAACGGCTTGACGAGGTAGTCGTCGGCGCCGTCGTCGAGCCCGGCCACGCGGTCGTCGAGGCTGTCGCGCGCCGTGAGCATCAGCACCCGCGGCTGGGGGTCGAGGTCGGTCGCCCGGATGCGGCGGCACACCTCACGGCCGTCGATGCCGGGCATGGTGATGTCGAGGCACAGCAGGTCGTAGCCGTTCACGTAGGCCTTGGTGAGCGCCTCGTCGCCGTCGTGGGCGACGTCGACCGCGTAGCCCTCACGCCGCAGGCCCCGGGCCACCGCCTCGGCCAGCTCCACCTCGTCATCGACCACGAGCACTCGCACGGCGCGGAACGGTACCTGCCGACGGGCCGCCACCGGCGACGCCCCCCAGCGCCGACCACCCCCGGCGCCGACCACCCGGACTGCCTTTATCGTGACCTTCGGTCGGTCGTGGTCTGGTCACGCCCATGACCGCCACCGCCACGCCCCGACCCGTGCCGCCCTCCGAGGAGAACCGCATGTCCCTCCAGCCCGGCGCCGCCCCCGCCGATCGCACGGCCGAGGCCGCCCTGCTCGAGCAGGCGCTCTTCGAGGTCAAGAAGGTCATCGTCGGCCAGGACCGGGCCATCGAGCGCCTCTTCGTCGGCCTGCTCGCCCGGGGCCACGTGCTCCTCGAAGGTGTCCCCGGCCTGGCCAAGACCCTCGCCGTCGAGACCCTCGCCACCGTCATCGGCGGCACGTTCAACCGCCTGCAGTTCACCCCCGACCTGCTCCCCGCCGACCTCGTCGGCACCCGCATCTTCCGCAGCTCGACCGAGAGCTTCGACATCGAGTGGGGCCCGGTGTTCGCCAACATCGTCCTCGCCGACGAGATCAACCGGGCGCCGGCGAAGGTCCAGTCCGCGCTGCTCGAGGTCATGGCCGAGCACCAGGTCTCCATCGCCGGCACCACCCGCAAGGTGCCCGAGCCCTTCCTCGTGCTGGCCACCCAGAACCCCATCGAGAGCGAGGGCGTCTACCCCCTCCCCGAGGCCCAGCGCGACCGCTTCCTCATGAAGGTCGTCGTCGGCTACCCGACCGCCGCCGAGGAGGCCCAGATCGTCGCCCGCATGGGCGGCAAGGCCCCCCGTGCGTCGCAGGTGCTGTCACTCGACGACCTCGTCCGCCTCCAGGAGGCCGCCGACGCGGTGCACGTCGCCCCCGCCGTCGCCGACTACGCGGTGCGCCTGGTGCTCGCCACCCGCGAGCCCGCCGCCCACGGCCTGCCCGAGCTGGCCGAGCTCGTCTCGTGGGGCGCCAGCCCCCGCGCCACCCTCGGCCTCGTCGCCGGCGGTCGCGCCCTCGCCCTCATGCGGGGCCGCAGCTACGTCCTCCCCCAGGACGTCTTCGACGTCGCCCCCGACGTGCTGCGCCACCGCCTGGTGCCCTCCTACGAGGCACTGGCCCAGGGCCTGTCGGTCGAGCAGCTGCTCGCCCGCCTGCTCTCCACCGTCCACGCCCCGGTCGTCGCCCCCTCGCAGGACCCGACCGCGGCCGCGGGCTGGTGAGCGCCCGCACGCCGGAGGCCCCGGCCATCAGCGGCACCCCCGCCGCCGAGGTGCTGCGCCGCCTCGAGCTGTCGGTCACCCGCCGCCTCGACGGCCTGCTCCAGGGCGACCACCGCGGCCTCACCCCCGGCCACGGCAGCGAGCCCGGCGACATCCGCGCCTACCAGCCGGGCGACGACGTGCGCCGCATCGACTGGAACGTCACCGCCCGCCTGCGTGAGACCCACGTCCGCGACACCGTCGCCGACCGTGAGCTCGAGACCTGGATGCTCGTCGACGCGTCGGCCAGCCTCGCCTTCGGCACCGCCGACTGCGAGAAGCGCGATCTCGCCTTGGCGGCGGTCGCCGCCACCGGGTTCCTCACCGCCCGAACCGGCAACCGCGTCGGCGCCATGACCGTCGGCCCCACCGGCGCCTCCGCCCCCATCCCCGCCCGCTCCGGCCGGGTGCACCTCCAGGCCCTGCTGCGCCAGGTCCTCACCGCCCTCTCGAACCCGGGCGACGGCCGCACCGAGCTCACCACCGGTCTGCGCCGCATCGCCGGCATCGCCACGCGCCGCGGCCTGGTCGTCGTCATCTCCGACTTCCTCGACCCGGGCCCGTGGGCTCCGGCACTGCGCACCCTGGCCCTGCGCCACGACGTGCTCTGCATCGAGGTCGTCGACCCCGTCGAACTGGCCCTCCCCGACGTCGGCATGCTCGTGCTGCACGACACAGAGTCCGGCGCCGAGCTCGAGGTCGCCACCGGCGATCGCAAGCTCCGTGAGCGCTACGCCGCCGCGGCCGCCGAGCAGCGGGCCGCAATCGCCGTCCCAGATCCGCGGCAGCGGCGCCGACCACCTCCAGCTGCGCACCGACCGCGACTGGCTGCTCGACCTGGCCCGCTTCGTCGGCCGTCGCCGCGACCGTGTCGACGCCCTCTCGCGCTCCGCCGCCCACGGCAGCGGACCGGTCGACGCCATCCCTGGCGCCACCATGCACGCGGGGGTCGCCCGATGAGTGGCCTGGCGTTCCTCTCCCCCTGGCGGCTCCTGCTGCTGTTCGTGGTCGTCGCGCTGGCCGTCGTCTACGTCGTGTTCCAGCGCCGGCGCTCGAGCTACGCGGTGCGCTTCACCAACCTCGACCTGCTCGAGTCGGTGGCCCCCAAGCGCCCGGGTTGGCGCCGTCACCTCACCGCCGCCGTGCAGCTGCTCGCCCTCGGTGTGCTCGTGCTCGCCTTCGCCCAGCCCACCCACGAGGTCAAGGTGCCGCGTGAGCGGGCCACCGTGGTCATGGCCATCGACGTCTCGCTGTCGATGGAGGCCACCGATGTGAAGCCCGACCGCATCTCCGCGGCCAAGGCCGCGGCCACGTCGTTCCTCGACGACGTGCCGGCCGAGGTCAACGTGGGCCTGGTCAGCTTCTCCGGCACCTCCTCGCTCGAGGTCGCCCCCACCACCGACCGCAAGGCCGTGGCCGACGCCATCGCCAACCTCCAACTCGGTGAGGGCACCGCCATCGGCTCGGCCATCGACACCAGCCTCGACGCCCTCGGCACCGTTCCCCCGGCCCCCGACGGCTCGGTCGTGCCCGCCGCCATCGTCGTGATGTCCGACGGCACGACCACCATGGGTGTCGCCAACGAAGACGCCGCCGCCCGCGCCAAGGAAGAGGCCGTCCCGGTCTCCACCATCGCCTTCGGCACCGAGAACGGCACCGTCGTGATCGGCGACACCGGCGAGGTCGTGCGGGTCCCGGTCGACGCCAAGTCGCTGGCGGCCATCGCCACCGAGACCGGCGGCCAGTCCTACGAGGCCGCCACCCAGGGCCAGCTGGCCGACGTCTACGCCTCGATCGGTTCGTCGATCGGGTACGACACGGTCGACTCCGACATCACCGAGTGGTTCGTCGCCGCCGCCATGCTCGGCTTCGTCCTCTCCGCCGGGTTCGCCCTGGCCTGGTCGAACCGCATCCCCTAGTCGTTCACGGAGCTCGTCGGACGGGCTCGAGGGCATCGATGTAGTCGACGAGCCGGGCGGCGATCTCGATCACCTCGTCGATGTCCTCGAAGCGGGGCGGGGGCCACGTCTCGGACACGCGCGTCCACCCCGCCCGCCCGAGGAACGGTCCCAGCACGGCGTCGTCCCCGAGCCTCGATCGCCAGCGCGCCTCCGAGGCGGCCAGCAGGGCGACCGCCGCGTCGTTCTCGGACGCCTTCGGGTGCTCGGCATGGAAGCCGATCTCCAGCACGGCCTCACCCTCGACCTTGACGACCTGCGCCTCGTAGTGCTCCCGCTTCGACTCCGCGAACCACACCTTGAGGCCATGGCGGTGGGCCGACGAGCCCGCCGGGCCCAGCTCAGGGGCGAGCGACCCGAGCACTGCGTCGCGCACCTCCTCGAAGCCCACGATCTCCATGCCCTCAGCGTGCCAGGCCCCGCAGCCTCCCGACAGCGCAACCGACGACCGATCGGCGTTCACCTCCCGGCAGGGTGCCGTCGTCCCCCCTCGTCGCTCAGCCGTCGCTGATCCGTCGGCGCAGGTGCTCCTGCACCGACGGGTCGGCGGCGAGCTCCACCGCCCTGGCGTAGGCCGCCGACAGCTCCTCGCCGGACGCGCCCGACCGCAGCAGCGCCTCCATCCGCACCGCCCAGTAGGGCTGGTAGCCGGCGACCGACGAACGGTCGAGACCGTCGAGCGCGGCCAGCGAGGCCTCGGGCCCCTCGGCCTCGAGGACCGCGGCGGCCCGGGCCACGCCGGCACCGACGCTCGGGCGCATGGCCAGCAGCGTGCCGTAGAGGCTGACGATGATCGGCCAGTCGGTGACCCCCGTCGACCGGCGCCGGTTGTGCACCGCCTGGATGGCGGCCTGCACCTGGTAGGGACCGGGCCGCCGCAGCGCGGCCGCGGCCATGAGATGGCGGTCACCGCGCTCGATCGCCACGATCGACCACGACGCCGGGTCCTGTCGACTCAGAGGGACGAAGGCACCCGTGGGGTCGCGGCGAGCGGTACTGCGGGCTTCCGTGTGCCACAGCAGCGCGGCGAGGCCGTGGGCCTCGGGATCGTCCGGCACCAGCTCGCAGAGGAGCTCGGCCAGGCGGAGCGACTCCCCCACCAACCCCACCTTCCGTCGCCGGTCGGCCTCGAGGTCGTCCCAGCCCGTGCCGTACGCGGCGTACACGGCGTCGAAGACCGCCGCGGCCCGCTCGGGCAGCTCGTCTCGTTCGGGCACCCGGAACGGGATGCCGGCCACCTTGATCTTCCGCTTCGCCCGCACCAGCTGTTGACCGAGCGTGGCCGGGGCCACGAGGAACGCGGCGCCGATGCGGACGGCGTCGAGTCCCATCACCGACTGCAGCATGAGGGGCGAGTGCACCGAGGGGTCGATCGCCGGATGGGCACAGGCGAAGAGCAGCTCGAGCCGCTTGTCCGGCACCACCAACTGCTCGGCTGGCTGGGCCCGCTCGTCGGCGAGCACGGCCAGGCTCACCAGGGCGCGCTGGGCGGTGTCACGGCGCCGGCCCGAGCCGATGACCGACCGTCGGGCCGTGGTGAGCATCCAGCTCTCCGGCCGGTCGGGCATACCTCGCTCGGGCCAGGTCCGCAACGCCGCCTCGAAGGCGTCGGCCAACGCATCCTCGGCGGCGGCGATGTCGGAGGTGGTCGACGCCAGGTAGGCGAGGAGACGGCCGTACGACTCGCGCACGACCGCCTCCACCGCCTCGTCGACGTCGGGTGCCACGGGGCTCAGTCGGCGGACGGGCCGGGCATGACCGGCCGGATCTCGGCGCTGCCGTAGCGGGCCGCCGGGCTCTTGGCCGCCCACTCGAGGGCGGCGTCGAGGTCGGGCACGTCGATCACGAAGAAGCCACCCAGGTTCTCCTTCGACTCGGCGAAGGGCCCGTCCTGGACGGTGCGCACGCCGTCGCGCACCCGCACCGTCGTCGAGGTGCTCGGGGGCTCGAGACCCGCCCCGTAGGTCACCATGCCGCTGGCCCCGAGCTCGGCGAGGTAGGCCGACCACTCGGCCCAGTACTCCGGCGCCCGCTCGTCGGTCCTCGCTGCGAAGGCCTCGTCGTCCTCGGTGAAGATCAGCATGTACTCCATCGTCGTCTCCTGATGGTTCGTCGGCCCTGGGCCGGTGTGACAGGACCGCTTCCCGCCGCACACCCCACAGACGCGACGGGTCGGCGCATTTCGACAGCCGCCGGAGAAAAGTCTCGCAGCCCGGAGAGCGGCATCGTCGGGTCGGGGGTGAAGGTCTCCGACGGACCCGGGCCCGGCCGACGAACATCAGCCAAAACCTCAATGATTTGTTGGGATTTCTGCTTGCCACCTTCTCTCGGATTCGGTAGAATCGAACACATGTTCACCTCCACCGACTCTGCGACCTGTGTGGTCCCCGAGCAGCGTGGTGGAGTGGCGTCTGCGCTCCTCGAACAGGTCTCTCGCATGGGAGACGACGAGCTGACCGTGCGGGCTCGTGAGCTCGCCGGGGAGATCTCCGCCGCCGAAGCCAACCTGGCGGCGGTGCTGGCCGAAGTCGAACGCCGCGGCATCCCCTCGGCGTGGGAGTGCCGCGACGTCGAGCGCTTCGCAGGCTGGCACCTCCAGTACGCGCCCGGCCCGGGCCCGTGCGCTGGCCGAGGTCGGCCGGGCCATGGCTGAGCTGCCCGTGGTCGCCGAAGCGGTCGCCGACGGCACGCTCTCGTTCGACAAGGCCAAGAGCATCGTGAAGGTCGCCGCCCCCGAGACCGAACGGGCGCTGGTCGACATGGCTCTTCACGCCACCACCGCGCAGACCCAGCGGATCTGCGGGAAGTGGCGCAAGGTCGGCGAACGCGAGACGTCCGATCCCGACACCGAAGCCCCGGCCGAGCAGCGGCCGACGCTGCTGGTCGTGACCGACGACGACGGCATCGAGCTACGGATCCGGTTCGATCACGTCCACGGCCAGTTGGTGCTCGCGTCGATCGACGCCGAAGCCAAGGCCATCCGCAACGAACGCACGACCGCCGCCGCCCTCGACCCGGCCACCGCGAACGACCCGAACGGTCGCCCTGCGTGCGACGAGGACCGAACCGTCGAGAAGCTCACCGTCGCCGAATGGCGGGCGTTGGGCCTCCTGCGCCTGGCCGAGCGTTCCGCGTCGGAGCAGCCCGAAGGGCTGCAGGCCTCCGGGTTCGACACCACCGTCGTCGTCCACGTCGGCATCGACACCCTCTACGGCCCCGACCTCCCCGACCCCGCCTCGACGTCACCCCGTCCCGAGCGTGACGAGATGGCAGAGCTCGAGCCCACCGGCACCAAGCTCCGCCGTGACATCGCCCGCTGGCTCGCCTGCGACGCCGGACTGCTCACCGTCATCGAAGACCGCGACGGCAACCCGCTCCACCTCGGCAAGACGCAAGAGCTCGGTCCCGCCGGCGATCCGCAAAGCGGTCATGTCGAGATACCGCACCTGCGCCTGGCCCGGCTGCACCGCCACCGCCGTGCAGATGCACCACACCCACCACCGAGCTGCCGGTGGCCACGACGACGTCGAAGGCATCGTCCCCGAATGCCTCGACCACCACCAGCTCATCCACACCCACGGCATCTGGATCACCATCGACTCGAACGGCACGGTGCACCACTGGCGCCCCGACGGCACCGAGATCCTCGCCAACCCGTCAGCCGATCACCCCGGAACGGTCGACGCCCTCGACGCCCCCGCACGACTCACCGACCGCCGCCTCGCCCTCGGCGCCGACCCCGCAGAGACCGCCCGCCAACCCCGCTGGCACGGTGACCCCCTCCACCTCGGCGACTGCATCGAAGCCATCCAAACCCGCCGCGACCAAGCCCTCGCCAGAACCCGCCCCACCCGCGGTGGCCCCTCCCCCAACCTCAACTGAGAAGCGGGAGCGCCAGAACGACCAAGGGAGGACGGGTGCGGTGACGTGCCCGGATCCGTCCTCCGAACCGCTCTCCTCACCAAAGACCGGGCCGGCCACCGAGCGGAGCGGCGACTGGCGGACAGGGGCACATCACCGTGACCGCCCGACCGGCGCAGGGATCTAGAGGCCGGTCCGACCGTCACATGCTGGGCAGCCCCAGGGTCGCGAAGAGCTGACCCATCCCGGTGAACTGGGCGATGCAGAGGCCGAGCTCGATGAACTGCGCCTCCGAGAGCTCCTCGAGGGTCTCGTCGACGAGGGCCTTGGTGACCTTCGTGTGATCGAGCCGGTACTGCTCGGTGAAGCGCAGGGCCACCACTTCGGACGGCGTGAACCGCGGATCGTCGAACCGGCCGGCGAGGACCGCGTCGACATCGTCGTCGTCGACCACCGGGACGCCGTCGGCATCACGGAAGCGGCCGCCGAGGCAGAACATGCAGCCGTTGCGTGCGGCGATGCGCAGGCGGCACAGCTCCTTGGTCCGCAGCGGGAGGTTGGACGAGTCCTGCACCACCGGCTGGTAGAACGCGAACCACCGGTCGATCAGCCCGGGCGCATGCTCGAACTGCCCGTAGAACGTGCCCATGCCGCTCGCCTCGATGCGGGCGGCCGTCGCCGGGTCGAAGTCGGTCACGGGGGTGAGCAGCGGCTGCGGGATCTCGCAGTCCGTCACCGAGCGCAGGTCAGCAGCCATCGCCGGAGCGTACGCCGACCCTCCCGGCCCCGCTCGTGGTCGCGCATGACAGGGAGGGCGGGTGCGGAGACCCGAAACGGTCCGCCTGCGAGCGAAGCCCTCCCACCGACCGTCGGAGCCGACCGCGCCCCACCGGGATTCGCTCGTGAGCGGAACGGAGCGGGGCACCGTGACCGGCAGACCGGGCAGACCGGGCAGACCGGGCAGACTCGGGCCGTGAGCCGGGGACCCCAGAGCGTGACGAGCCATCGAGTGCCCGCGTGAGCGCGGCGCTCGCCGGGCTGCTCACCGGCCTCTCGCTCATCGTCGCCATCGGGGCCCAGAACGCCTACGTGCTGCGTCTCGGGCTCGCCCGTCACCACGTCGGCGTGGCGGTCGCGATCTGCGCCGCCTCCGACGTCGCCCTCATCGTGCTCGGCATCGGCGGGCTCGGTCGGGTCGTGCGGTCGCACCCCGACGTGCTCGAGGTCCTCAAGTGGGTCGGCGTCGTCTACCTGGTCGGGTACGCGCTGCACTCGTTCTGGAAGGCGACCCGGCCCGAGGTGCTGCTGCCGTCGGAGACCGAGCCGCCGTCGCTCAGGCTCGTGGTCACCACCATGCTGGCCTTCACCTTCCTCAACCCGCACGTGTACCTCGACACCGTCCTGCTGCTCGGCAGCATCGGCAACCAGTACGGCGATGACCGCTGGCTGTTCGCCGCCGGGGCCGCCACCGGCTCCGTGCTGTGGTTCACCACCCTGGGCTTCGGCGCCCGGGCCGCGGCCCGGCTGATGTCACGCCCTGCCACATGGCGCGCTCTCGACGCCGCGATCGGCGTGGTGATGCTGCTCGTCGCCGTCAGCGTCGCCACCACCTCCATCTCGGCCAGCTGAGCCGGCCGGTCCGGCTAGGAGGCGTTGACCTTCTCGGAGACGACCTTCGAGGAACCGCCGGGCTGCATGGTGACGCCGTAGAGGCTGTCGGCGGCTTCCATCGTGCGCTTCTGATGGCTCACGATGACGAGCTGGGCCTCGTCGCGGAACTCGGCCACGAGGCCGAGGAAGCGGTGGAGGTTGACGTCGTCGAGGGCGGCCTCGACCTCGTCCATCACGTAGAAGGGCGACGGCCGGGAGCGGAACACGGCGAACAGGTACGCCAGCGCGGTCAGCGAGCGCTCGCCACCGGAGAGCAGCGAGAGCTTGCGGACGTTCTTGCCCGAGGGCTTGGCCTCGACCTCGATGCCGGTGATCAGCAGGTTCTCGGGGTCGGTGAGCTTGAGCCGGCCCTGGCCACCCGGGAAGAGGGTGGCGAACAGCGCCTCGAAGTTGGCGGCCACGTCGGCGAAGGCGGCGGCGAAGACGCTGACGATCTCGGTGTCGATGGCCCGGATCACCTTGGCCAGCTCCCGACGGCTCTCCTTGACGTCGTCGAGCTGCTGCTGGAGGAACTCGTGGCGCTCCTGGAGCGCCTCGTACTCCTCGAGGGCCAGCGGGTTGATCGGCCCCATGATCCGCAGCTCGCGCTCGAGCTCGCGGATGCGGGCGGCGGGGTTGGAGCCGTCGGGGAGCTCGGGGCGCTCGGCGGCCACGGCGACGTCGGGCTCGACGTCGAGGTCGCGGCGGATGGCCTCGACCGCGGCCTCGATGCGCATCTCGATCTCGGCCTGCTCGATCTCGGCCCGCTGGAGGCGCTCGCGCTGCTCGGTGAGAGCCTTCTCCTCGTCGGCGCGGCGGTGCCGGAGCTCGTCGAGCTTGGCGGCGACGTTGCGGGCGGCTTCCGACTGGCGACGGCGGCGCTCGCGGAAGTCGTTGAGCTGCTCCTCGATGACCGTGCTGCGGTCAGCCACGAGCGCGCCGAGGCGCTCGAGCGCGGTCTGGGCCTGGTCGAGCTCCTGGCGGCGGGCAGCGGCGGCTTCGCGCTCGGCGGCGGCACCCTCGAGGCGGCTCTCGACCTCGGCCAGGCGGCTGGTGAGGAACTGACGGCGCTCGGTGACGGCGGCGGTGCGGACCTCGAGGTCGCTGCGGCGGGCGCCGACGTCGGCGGCCTGCTCCTCGAGGCGGGCCCGGGCATCGGCCATGCGGCGGGCCGACTCGGCGAGCTCGGTGTCGGCGGCCTCGAGCGTGGGCAGCTGGGCCTCGAGCTCGGCGATGCGCTCGTCCTCGCGGGCGACCCGCTCGGTCAGCTCACCGAGGTGGGTCTGGAGGGTCTCGGCCTCCGTCGCGGCGTCGCGGCGGTCGGTCTCGACCCGCTGGAGGCGGTCGCCGGCGGCGGTGAGCTGGTTGTCGTTGTCGTCGAGCTGCTTGGAGAGCTCGGCCTCTGCCGCTCGGGCATCGACCAGCTCGGCGCGGGCGGTCTGGAGACGGGCACCCGCCTGCTCAGCCGCCTCGGCGGCGGCGTCGGCCTTGTGCTCGGCCTCCTCGAGGGCGGCACCGGTGGCTCCCGAACCGGAGGCTCCGACGCGCCAGCCACTGAGCCCGAAGCGGTCGCCGTCGGCGGTGACCACGATGGCCTCGGGGTGGGCGAGGGCCACGTCGACGGCCTCGACCCAGCCACCGTCGACCACGACGGCAGCGCCGATGAGCCCGTCGAGCAGCTGCTCGACCTCGGGGCGGCGGGCCCGGACGTGGCGGCGCAGCGGCTCCCCCTGGGCGGGGGGCGTGCGCTGGAGACGGGAGGCGCCGAGGGCGATGACCGCTCCGCTGAGGGCCTCACCGTGAAGGGCGTCGAGAGCACGGCGACCGGTGGCGACGCCGTCGACGACGACCGCGGCGAGGGCCTCGCCGGCAGCGGCCTCGAACGCGGCCTCCCAGCCGGCGTCGATCTCGACCAGGTCGAGCACGGTGCCGAGCACGCCGTCGATGCCGGCCAGGCGCTCGGTGCCGGCGCGGGAGCGGGCCTCGTCGAGGGCGAGGGCGAGGGCCTCGACCCGGGCCTGCCAGGCGTGCTGCTCGCTCTCGCTGCGGCGGTGGTCGTCCTCGGCCGTGGCGACGGCGGCCTCGGCCGCGGCCCGGCGCTGCTCGGCGGCGTCGATGGCCTCGACCAGCGGCATCTCGGCGGCCTCGGCGGCCACCAGCTCGCCCCGCAGGCGCTCGGCCTCGAGAGCGAGGCGCTCGAGCTTCTCGGCCAGGGCGTCGGCCCGGCTGCGGACGCGGTCGCGCTCGCCGCGGCCCCGCTCTGCGGCGGCGCGCAGGGCGGCCAGCTCGCCGCGGACCTCGGCGGCCGCACCCGTGGGCGCGGGCACACCGGTGGCCCACTCGGTCTCGAAGTCGAGGCGCTCGGCGGCCAGCGCCATCTCGGCCTCGGCCAGCTCCTCGGCCTGAGGGTCGAAGCGGGAGGCCTCGGCCTCCACGTCGACGAGCTCGCCGGCCAGGCGGGCGGCCTCGGCCTCGAGCGACGCCACGACGCCCTGGTCGACCGACTGGCCGCGGGCGCGCTCGACGCCACGGCGGCGCTCGGTGAGCACGGCGGTGAGGCCACGGGCCTGCTGGAAGAGCGACTCGTAGATGGCCAGGCCGTCGCCGAGGTCGTCGCCGCCCATGGCGGTGAGCTCGGCCTCGGTGGCCATGACCTGGGTGTCGAGCTCGGCCAGCGCACGACGGAGGCGGGCCTCCTCGGCGGTGAGCTCGGCCCGACCGCGGGCGCCCTGCTCGAGGCGGGTGCGCAGGGCGTGCAGCTCCCGGCCGGAGGTGAACACGCGCAGGGCGTGGAGCTCGGCCACGACGCCGGCGTGGCGACGGGCGGCGTCGGCCTGGCGCTCGAGCGGGCGCAGCTGGCGGCGGACCTCGCGGAGCAGGTCCTGGAGGCGGGTGAGGTTGCCCTCGGTGGCGGCCAGGCGGCGCTCGGACTTCTCCTTGCGGCGGCGGTACTTGAGGACGCCGGCGGCCTCCTCGATCACGGCCCGGCGGTCCTCGGGGCGGGCGTTGAGCACCGCGTCGATCTGGCCCTGGCTGATGATCACGTGCTGCTGACGACCGACACCGGAGTCGGAGAGGAGGTCCTGGATGTCGAGCAGCCGGCAGGGCACGCCGTTGATGGCGTACTCGCTGTCGCCGGAGCGGAACAGCGTGCGGGTGATCGTGACCTCGGAGAACTCGATCGGGAGGATGCCCGACCCGTTGTCGATGGTGAGGCTGACCTCGGCGCGGCCGAGCGCCGTGCGCTTCGAGGTGCCGGCGAAGATGACGTCGTCCATCTTCTGCGAGCGCACCGCGGAAGGCGCCTGGGCGCCGAGCACCCAGCCGATGGCGTCGACGACGTTGGACTTGCCCGAGCCGTTGGGGCCCACGACGACGGTGACGCCGGGCTCGAGCTCGAGGGTGGTGGTGTCGGCGAAGGACTTGAAGCCCTTCATCTGCAGGCGCTTGAGGTACATCAGACCTGGCAGACCTCGCAGTAGAAGGTGGAGCGCTGCTGGAACTTCGTCTTCACGATGTCGTGGCGACGGCAGCGGCGGCACGGCTGCTTCTCGCGGTCGTACACCTGGTGGTGCTGCTGGTACTCGCCGGGCTTGCCGTTGAGGTCGACGTACTGCTCGTCGGCCAGGGTCGAGCCGCCGTACTTGATGGCCTCGTGGAGGATCTCGACCAGCGAGCGGTAGAGCCGGCGGATCTCCTGGGTGGTGAGCGAGTCGGTGTCGCGGTCGTAGCGCAGCCCCGAGTCGAAGAGGATCTCGTCGGCGTAGATGTTGCCGATGCCGGCGATCATCGACTGGTCGGTGAGGAACGCCTTGAGCTTCATGCGCTTCGAGCGCAGCAGGTGACCGAAGTCGACCCAGGACATGGGGGTCTCGACGGGGTCGACACCGAGGGTGGAGAGCTCCTCGATGTCGGAGGTGATCTCGTCGGGGGTGGCGAGGAACATCTCACCGAAGGTGCGGGGGTCGACGAAGCGGAGCTGCCCGCCCTGGGTGAAGGAGATGGTGACGTGGTTGTGCTTGTCGACCGGGTCCTTCGGGGCGGCCCGCAGGAGCTGGCCCGACATGCGCAGGTGGATGATCCAGACGTCGCCGGTGTCGAGCGGGAGCAGGAGGTACTTGCCCTTGCGCTGGGCGCCGGAGATCTTGGCGCCCTCGAGCTTGGCCTTGAACTCCGCCGGGGTCTGGCGGCGGATCGTGCGCTTGCCCGTGACCTCCACCGTCTTGATCTTCTTGCCGACGACCTCACGTTCCAGCTCGCGCCGGATGGTCTCGACCTCGGGAAGCTCAGGCATTGTCCTGCTCGCTCTCGTTGATGGCGTTCGTGGTGGCGGGCGCCGTGGCGGGCACGCCCTCGGCCGTGGTGGCCAGGTGCGCCAGAGCGGCGCCGGCGGCGGCCTGCTCGGCGAGCTTCTTGGATCGGCCCTCGCCCCGGCCGACGACGCCGCCGTCGACCCGGACCGTGGCGAAGAAGCACTTCTCGTGATCGGGGCCGTCGTCGACGACCTCGTAGCTCGGGGCGGTCTCGAAGCGGCGGGCGACGAGCTCCTGCAGCTGGGTCTTGTGATCGGCGCCACCGGGGCCGCCGGGACCGGCGACCTCGCCGGCGATGCGGGCCGACAGCAGCCCGAGCACCAGGCGACGGGCGGCGTCGAGGCCGCCGTCGACGTAGACGGCGCCGATGATCGCCTCCAGGGCGTCGGACAGGATCGAGGCCTTCTCCCGGCCGCCGCTGGCGGCCTCGCCCTTGCCGAGCCGGAGGGCGTCGCCGACACCGAGCTCGGCGGCCACGGCGGCGAGGGTGGGCTCGCTGACGACGGCGGCGCGGAGCTTGGCGAGCGAGCCCTCGGGCATCTCGGGGTGGGCGGTGAAGATGTGGTCGGTGACGATCAGCCCGAGCACGGCGTCGCCGAGGAACTCGAGCCGCTCGTTCGAAGCGTCACCGGCGTTCTCCGCGCACCACGATCGGTGCGTGAGGGCGAGGACCATCGGACCGGGCTCGGAGAACCGGTGGCCCAGTCGGTCGACCAGCGCGGTGAGCGGGTCGGGCTGCAGGGCCTCAGCCCAGCTTGGCGACGACGTAGTCGACGGCGTCGCGGACGGTCTTCAGGTCCTCGAGGTCCTCGTCCTCGATGCGGAAGCCGACCGTGCGCTCGCCGATGTCCTCCTCGAGGGCCTCGACCAGCTCGATCAGCGCGAGCGAGTCGGCGTCGAGGTCGTCGGCGAAGGAGTCACCCTCGTTGATGGATGAGGGCTCGATCTCGAGGATGTCGGACAGCCGGTCTCGGATCAGATCGAGCACCGCCTGGCGGTCCATGGGGGGCTGCTCGACGTGGGTCTCTGCGGGCACTGAGGTGCACTCCTGGGTCGCTCTTAGAGTCGGGCGGATGGTAGCGGCAGACGACATTGCCCGCTTGTGAATGCCACGAAGTCCCAGGTAGAGGGTCGAAAATCGCGCGCCGTGGGCGCGGTGGTTCCTCGACGGAGCACCGGCTGTGCGCCCGGACAGGCGTCAGGCGGCCGGCGGGCGCACGGCCCGGCTGAGGTGCCCGACCACGTCGCTGGTGACCATGTCGCGGGCGACCCGGATGGCGTTCACCATGGCCACGCGCCGACGACGAGCCGTGACTGATGATGCAGACCCCGTCGACGCCGAGGAGCATGGCGCCACCGGTGTTCTCCGGGTCGAGCGAGGCGTAGAGCGTCGAGCAGCGACGGCATCAGCGGGGCGGATGCCTCGGCGGCCTCCGGCGTGCCGGTGAGCGTCTCGATCAGGGCGCCGCCGATGGCGCGCAGCGCCCCCTCGAGCGACTTGAGCGCCACGTTGCCGGTGAAGCCGTCGGTGACGACCACGTCGGCCTCGTCGGTCATGAGGTCGCGGCCCTCGACGTTGCCGATGAACCGGGCCCCGGTGGGACCGACCCACGAGCCCTCGGCCAGCAGCTTGTGGGTCTCCTTCACCAGCGGGTTGCCCTTGGTGGGCTCCTCGCCGATGGAGAGCAGCGCCGACCTTCGGGTGCTCGATGCCGTAGCGGGCGGTGGCGAACACGGCCCCCATCTGGGCGAACTGCACGAGCCACTCGGCGTTGCACTCGGCGTTGGCGCCGGCGTCGAGCAGCACGGTGGGCGTGGGCTTGCCGGGCACCGGGATCGGCGTGGCGATCGCCGGGCGGGCCACGCCCTTGATGCGGCCCATGCGCAGCAGGGCGCTGGCCATGGTGGCGCCGGTGTTGCCGGCGCTGACCATCGCCGAGGCCCTGCCGTCGCGCACCGCCTCGGCGGCGCGCACCAGCGAGGAGTCCTTCATGGTGCGGACGCTGTTGCGCGGGATCGGCGTCCATGGCGATCACCTCGGAGGCCTCGATCACCTCGAGGCCGTGGGTGTCGCCGAGCTCGTCGGGTCGCCCGACGAGCACCACGGGCACGCCGAGCTCCTCGACGGCCTGCACGCACCCCGCGACGATCTCACCGGGTGCCTTGTCGCCGCCCATGGCGTCGACGGCGATGGGGAGGATGCTCACGGGCGAGGCGTGGGGATCAGTCGACGTCGATGGCCTGGCGGCCGTGGTACCAACCACAGTTGCCGCACACCACGTGGGGGCGCTTCACGGCACCGCAGCGGGGGCAGGTGCTGCGCGCCGTGGTGGTGATCGTCCAGGCCGAGGCCCGGCGGCTGCGGCTCTTGGACTTGCTGGTCTTCTTCTTGGGGACGGCCATCGTCGTTCCTCGGTGTGGTGGGGAGCCGTTCTGGGTGAGAACGGGCCCCGGCGGCGCGAACGAGCCCGCGGGCGCGATGGTCCCGGGGCACGAGCGGGAGAGTCTACCCGTCGTCGCCCGGAGAATCGAAGCGCAGCGCGTCGAGCCCCGCCCACCGGGGGTCGGCGGGGGGCTCGGCGGCCTTCCGATTGCCGTCGTCGACGGGGTCGTCGCCCTCGACCATGGCCGGGAAGACGTCGGGTGCCGGCCCCATGCAGTCGTCGCTGCACAACGGGGCGAGGGGCAGGGTGAGCAGCACCGCGTCGCGCACCATCGGCTCGAGGTCGACGGTGTCGTCGGCCAACGGGTAGGTCTCGCCCTCGACCGGGCGGGGCTCGAAGACCTCCCGGATCTCGGCCACCGTCTGGGACCGCACGTCGCGCAGGCAGCGGCGGCACTCCCCCTCCCACGGCACGGTGAGCGTGCCGGTGGCGACCAGGCCGTTGCTCAGCGCCTCGAGCTGGAGGTCGATGCCGATCTCGGCGTCGTCGGGGACGCGCGCCGACGAGATGCCCAGGCCGGGCACCACGACCTCGCGCTGGAAGTGCCGACGGGTGCCGGGCTGGCGCCGGATGTCGGTGACGCCGACAACGAGAGGTCGCCCGCCCATGGGGGCGCTACGCCAGGTCCTGGTCGAAGAAGGTCGCGGCGGCGTCGCGGAGGGTCTCGCTCTGCGACGCCGGGGGCGGGGGCAGGTCGGAGTAGCGGTCGTCGACGACCTTGAGGCGGGCCTGGCCGGACCGGCCCTCGGACTGCGGATCGTCGTAGACGTCCTCGTCGTCCTCGTAGTCGTACTCGGGGTCGGCGTCGAAGGCGGCCTGGGCGTACGCGTCGCCGTAGGTGTCGGAGTCGGCGTAGGCCGACGCGTCGGCGACGGCCCCGCCGCCGCTCGGGTGGCCCGAGGTCATCGTGTCCTGCTCGAGGCCATCGTCGGTGAGGGCACCCTCGGCGGCGGCCGCCGCGGCGGCCTCGGCGAGGAGGTTGGTGCCCTGGAGCTTCGAGCGGCCGGCGGCCACCAGCTTCTGGGTGCGCTCCAGCACGATCTCGAAGCTGGCGAGCTTCTGGTCGCAGAAGTCCTCGACCTCGTGGCGCAGGCGGCGGGCGTCGGCCTGGGCGGCGTCGACGATCTCGTAGGCGCGCGCATCGGCCGCCTTCACGACCTCGGTGCGCTGAACCATGCGCTCGGCGCGGGCCCGGGCCTGCTCGAGCATCTCGTCGGCCTCGTGGCGGGTGCGGGCCAGGAACTCCTCGCGCTCCTTCAGCAGCCAGCGGGCGGCGCGGAGCTCCTCGGGAAGCTGGGCGAGGGCCTCGTCGATGAGCTCGAGGACCTCCTCCTTGGCGATCATCGACGACGCCGAGAGCGGCACCGGGCGGGCGGCCTCGATGACGTCGCGCAGCTGCAGCAGCACGTCCTCGGTCTCGGCCGGGTGGTACTGGGCGCCGACCGGCGGAGGGGTCAGGTCGATGTCGAGATCGGGATCGTCGAAGTCGCTCATGACGGGTACTTCTCCTGGAGACGCTTGGCGACGGACGGCGGCACCATCGGGGTGACGTCGCCGCCGAAGCGGGTGATCTCACGCAGCAGCTTCGAGGCGAGGAAGGAGTTGCCTGAGGCGGACGGGATGAAGAGGGTGTCGACCCCCGAGATCTTGTGGTTCATCTGGGCCATCTGCAGCTCGCTCTCGAAGTCCGAGACGGCGCGGAGGCCCTTGACGATGAAGTCGGCCTGCAGCTCGCGGGCCAGGTCGACGACCAGCGACGCGAACATCGTGACGGTGACGTTGTCGAGGTGGGCGACGGACTCGTCGAGCATCTCCTTGCGCTCGTCGAGCGAGAAGAGCGGCTGGCCCTTCTGCGGGTTGCGCATGGCGGCCACGACGACGTGGTCGAACAGGCGCGCCGCCGTCTCGATGATCTCGAGATGGCCGTTGTGGATCGGGTCGAACGATCCCGGGTACAGCACTCGCGTCACGACGGCTCCGACAGCGGGCTCGGGGGCATGAGGACGCTGACGAGCGTACCCCCGTACCTCTTCGTCCTGAGCGCATGCCACCCCGGGGGAAGGGGCACCTCCCGATCCGACTCCGCCACCACGACCGCCGCGGGAGCGACCAGCCCGACCAGCTCCAGCAGGCCCGCCCACGCCTCGTCGTCGGTGGCGTAGGGCGGGTCGAGCAGCACGAGGTCGTAGGGCTGCGCCCCGGCCTCGGCCAGGCGCCGGAGGTGCGTGAGGCCGTCGATCGTGACCACCTCGGCGCGGTCGCCGAGCCCGGTTCCGGCCAGGTTCTGCTCCACCGCCCGACGGGCCGCCCGGTCGGTGTCGACGAAGGTGGCGTGGGCCGCCCCGCGGGAGAGCGCCTCGATGCCGAGGGCGCCCGAGCCGGCGTAGAGGTCGAGCACGCGGGCGCCGTCGAGCACGTCGAGGCTGACGAGGGAGTTGAACATCGCCTCGCGGACGCGGTCGAGGGTGGGCCGGGTGTCGCGACCCTCGGGCGCCACCAGCCGCCGTCCCCTCGCCTCACCGGCCACGACCCTCACGGCGGCGACCGTAGCCTGGGCCCATGGACGCCCCGCTCGGCATGACCTGCATCGACTGCGGGGGCACGCTGCACCCCCTCTCCTACCCGCCCGAGGACGGCTGGGAGGTGGGCGACGTCGTGGCCTACCGCTGCCCCGACTGCAACGAGCGCTTCGACATCGTGCTCGGCGACCCCGACGACCTCGACGACAACGACGCCTTCTGACCCCTGGCTCGTCTCGGCACGCTCCGGCGTGCTCGATCGAGCCAGCGGGGGATCAGCCCTTGAGGAGGAACTCGGCGTCCTTCTCCCCGAGGAGGAGGTCGACCTCCTCGGCGAGCAGCCAGTGCTGCTCGAGCGTGGGGTCGGCGTCGAGGATCTCCATGGCGACCTCGCGGGCCGTGACCACCCACTCGCGGTCGCGGCGCAGCGACGCCAGCTTGAGGTCGTTCTGGCCCTTCTGGCGCTCGCCCATGATCGTGCCCTCGCCCCGCAGGTCGAGGTCGACCTCGGCCAGCTCGAAGCCGTCGGTGGAGCGCACCAGCGCCTCGAGGCGGGCCTCGCCGTCAGGGGTGGTGGCCTCGCCGACCAGCCAGCACATGCTCTTCGCCGCACCTCGGCCGACACGGCCCCGGAGCTGGTGGAGCTGGGCGATGCCGAAGCGGGAGGCGTCGAGGATGACCATCACGGTCGCGTTGGGCACGTCGACGCCGACCTCGATGACGGTGGTGGCCACGAGCACGTCGAGGTCGCCGCGGCGGAACGCACCCATGACCTCGTCCTTGTCGGCGGCGGCCACCCGGCCGTGCAGCAGGCCGACCCGCAGGCCGGACAGCTCGCCGCGCGGTGAGCTCCTCGAAGGTCTCCTGCGCCGAGCGCACCTCGAGCTTCTCGCTCTCGTCGATGAGCGGGCACACGACGTAGGCCTGGCGGCCGGCGGCGACCTCGTCGCGGACCTGCTGCCACACCTCCATCTCGTCGATGTCGCCCTGGGCCCACCGCGTGAGGATCGGCGTGCGTCCCGGCGGCAGCTCGTCGAGCACCGACACGTCGAGGTCGCCGTAGACGGTCATCGCCGCGGTGCGCGGGATCGGGGTGGCGGTCATGACGAGCACGTCGGGCACGGCCTCACCCGACCCCTTGTCGCGCAGCGCGGCCCGCTGCTCGACGCCGAACCGGTGCTGCTCGTCGATGACGACGACGCCCGAGCGACTTGAACTCGATGCCGCTCGGAGATCAGCGCGTGGGTGCCGATCACGAGGTCGACCGAGCCCTCGGCCAGGTCGGCCAGCAGCCGTCGGCGCTCACCGGCCGGCGTGCGGTTGGTGAGCAGCACGACGCGCAGCGGGCGGTCGAGGCCGGCGCCGCCGAAGAGGTTGCCCTCGTCGCCGTCGGGCACGGTGAAGCCGTCGAGCAGGGCCCGGATGCCGAGATGGTGCTGCTCGGCGAGCACCTCGGTGGGGGCCATCAGCGCGCCCTGGTGGCCGCCCTGCACCGCGACGAGCAGCGCGCTCACCGCCACCACGGTCTTGCCGGAGCCGACGTCGCCCTGCAGGAGCCGGTGCATCGGATGGCCCTTCGCCAGGTCGCCGACGATCTCGGCGATCACACGGCGTTGGGCGCCGGTGAGCGTCGTACGGGAGCCGCTCGTGGAAGTCCTGCACGAGGTGGCCGCCGGTGCCGTCGCCGACGTCGTGGGCGATGCCGACCGCGGTGCGCTCGAGCTCGCGCTTGCGGCGGACGAGCTCGAGCTGCACACGGAGCAGCTCGTCGAACGCCAGGCGGCGGCGGGCAGCGGCGGCCTCGCGCATCGACTCCGGGCCGTGGATCCCGTGGAAGGCCACCGTGCGGTCGACGAGGTCGAGACGGTCGCGGATGCCCTCGTCGAGGGGCTCGGCGAACTCGCCGCGCGCGCTCCAGCACCTCGTCGAGGAACCGGGCGATGTCCCAGCTCATGACCCCCGCCTTCTCCGACTGCGGGTACACGGGCACGATGCGCCCGGTGCGGTCGCCGATGAGGTCGACGACGGGGTTGGTCATCTTGCGCCGCCCCTGGAACAGCTCGAGGCGGCCGAAGAGGATGACGTCGGTGCCCTCCTTCAGCTGCCGCTCGCGGAACGGCTGGTTGAAGAAGGTGACCTGGAGGTGGGCGGTGCCGTCGGTGACGTCGGCGGTGACGAGCGAGCGTCCGTTGCGGGTGCGGCGCGACGCGGTGCGCACGACCTTCACCAGCACCGTGGCCTCCTCCCCCACCTCGAGGTCGGACAGCCGGGCCTGGTTGGTGCGGTCGAGGTAGCGCCGCGGGTAGTAGGTGAGCAGGTCGAGCACCGACCGCACCCCGAGCTTGCCGAGCGCGCCGGCCTTGGCCTCGCCGACGCCCTTCAGCTGGGTGACCGGCAGCTGGGCGAGCTGCGAGAGGCGCCGTGCCATCGGGACGAGCTACTCGATGCCGAACAGGTACGGGTACAGCGGCTGGCCGCCGTGGTGGACCTCGACCTCGCAACCGGCCCGGTTGTCGTGCAGCCACACCTCGAGGTGCCGGGTGATCGCCTGCGACGCGCCCTCGCCCTCGATGATCGTGACGATCTCGTGCTCGGGGCCCACGAGCTGGTCGAGCAGGCGTGGTGGCGGCGCCCGAGAGGTCGTCGTCGACGGCGATGATCCCGTCGCGGGCGATGCCCAGCCAGTCGCCCTCGCGGATCGGGCCCCGGTCGGTGGAGGAGTCGCGGACCGCACGGGTGATCTCACCGGCGACGACGTGGGATGCGGCGGCCGCCATGGCGTCGACGTTGGTGTCGGCCTCGGCGCCGGGGTCGTAGGCGAGCAGCGAGGCGAAGCCCTCGGCCACGCCGCGGGTGGGCACCACGCGGACCGTCTTGGAGGTCATGGCGTCGACCTGCTCGGCCACCGGGATGATGTTCTTGTTGTTCGGCAGGATCACGACGTGCGGCGCCGGCGCCGACTCGACGGCCTCGAGCAGCTGGGCGGTGGACGGGTTCATCGTCTGGCCACCGGTGACGACGACCTGCACGCCCAGCGACTGGAAGATGCGGCGCACGCCCTCACCGACCGACACGGCGACGACCGCGCACGGCACGGGCTCGTGGACGATCGACGGCTCGGGGGCCATCGGCTCGGCCTCGCGGACCCAGCGCTCCTCCTCCAGCTCGGCGAACTCGTCGAGCAGGTCGGTGACGCGGATGCCGCGCGGCTTGCCCACGTCGATGCCGGCCTCGACCGCCGGGCCGATGTCGTCGGTGTGGATGTGGCAGTTCCAGAGGCCGTCGCCGCCGACCACGACGATCGAGTCGCCGAGGGTGGCCCACATGTCCTTGAAGCCGGGGATGGACTCGTCGGGTGCCTCGAGGAAGTACATGACCTCGTAGCGCAGCCCGGCCAGGCCGCCGTCGTGGCCGCCCTCGCCGTGGGCGGCCTCGAAGGCCTGGAGGAACTCGGCCGACGCACCCTCGAGGTCGTCGTCGGGCTCGGGCACCGCCCGGCCGTCGACCCGGTTGAGGGCGACGTCGAGCAGGAGCAGGAGGCCGGTGCCGCCGGCGTCGACCACCCCCGCCTCCTTCAGCACGGGCAGCATCTCCGGGGTCTCGGCGAGGGCCTCGCCACCGCCGGCCCGGGCGGCCTCGAGCACACCGAGGAGGTCGGCGCCGCTGTCGGCGGCGACCCGGCCGCTCTCGGCCGCGACCCGCGCCACGGTGAGGATGGTGCCCTCCACCGGTCGGCCCACCGCGCCGTAGGCGGCGGAGGAGGCGGCGTCGAGGGCGTCGGCCACCGAGGCGGCGTCGATCGTGCCGGCCTCCTTGAAGACCGCCGACAGCCCGCGCAGGATCTGGCAGAGGATGACGCCGGAGTTGCCCCGCGCCCCCATCAGCGAGCCGTGGGCCACGGCGGTGCAGGTGGCGTCCATGTCGGGGCCCGCGCCGGCGAGCTCGTCGACCACGGACTTGAGGGTCAACGCCATGTTCGTGCCGGTGTCGCCGTCGGGGACGGGGTACACGTTCAGGCGGTTGATCGACTCGCGGTGCGCGGCCAGGGCGTCGGCGTAGCCTTCGATCACGGCACGGAGGTCGTCGGCGGTCAGGCACTCGAGGGTGGGCATCGGCCGAGAGACTACCGATGCGCCCCGGGCCCGCCCGAGTTGGACCCCGGCGCGGTCGTTGCTAGCATCTCGTGTTCGTTGTTCCCGTCTTTCTCCGGAGTGTGTGGTCATGGCAGCTGTTTGCGAGGTGTGCGGCAAGCACCCGTCGTTCGGTATGGCCGTGAGCCACTCCCACCGACGCACCAAGCGTCGTTGGAACCCGAACATCCAGCGGGTGCGCGCCGTCGTCAACGGATCCACCAAGCGCGTCGACGTCTGCACGTCCTGCCTGAAGGCCGGCAAGGTCGTCAAGGCGGTCCGCTGAGCGTGGGCGCCGGCTCGCTGCAGGGCGTGGTCAAGTCCTACGACCCGATCTCCGGCGACGGCACCGTCCTCACCGACACCACCCTGACCGAGTACGAGCTGTCCCGCGAGGCGCTCGTCGGCTCGGTCTTCCGCATGCTCCGCCAGGGTCAGCGCGTCGTGTTCGACGTCGACGACCAGGAGCTGGCCGTCCGGGTCCGCATGGGCTCCGAGGTCGACATGGGCACGCCCGGCTTCCCGCAGGAGCACGAGGGCAACGTCCAGCACCCCCAGGGCGGCACCGAGGGCTGACCCAGCCCTTTCGCCGGTCGGCCCCGCAGAACGGGCCGAGCGGCGGCCCCATCGGTGACCACCGGCTGGCTTCCCGCGTTGACCGACCACGTAGGATGGGCGCATTCACCTGTCGTTCACCGGCATGCCCGGTGGGTAGGTGGATCCCCCCAACCTTCAAGCGCTACGAGCGCGAACTCGACAACGATGTCGGAGGTCCCATGGCCGGTCAGACCAGCAACCAGAAGCTCCTCGCCTGGGTGGAGCAGTGGCGGGAGATCCTCCAGCCCGACGACGTGTACTGGTGCGACGGTTCGGCCGAGGAGTACGAGCGCCTCTGCCAGGAGCTCGTCGACGGTGGCACCTTCACCACGCTGAACGAGGCCAAGCGCCCGAACAGCTACCTCGCCCTCTCCGACCCGGGCGACGTCGCCCGCGTCGAGGACCGCACCTACATCTGCTCCGAGGCCGAGATCGACGCCGGGCCCACCAACAACTGGCGCCCGCCGGCCGAGATGAAGGCCGAGCTGACCGACGCTCTACACCGGCGCCATGAAGGGCCGCACCATGTACGTGGTGCCGTTCTCGATGGGCCCGCTCGGCTCCCCCATCGCCCACATCGGCGTGCAGCTCACCGACTCCGCCTACGTGGCCGTCAACATGCGGATCATGACCCGCATGGGCCAGGGCGCCCTCGACGTGCTCGGCGACGGCCAGTGGGTCCCGTGCGTGCACTCGGTGGGCATGCCCCTCGCCGAGGGCCAGGCCGACGTGCCGTGGCCCTGCGACGCCGAGAACAAGTACATCGTCCACTTCCCCGAGACCCGCGAGATCTGGTCGTACGGCTCCGGCTACGGCGGCAACGCCCTGCTCGGCAAGAAGTGCTTCGCCCTGCGCATCGCCTCCACCATGGCCCGCGACGACGGCTGGATGGCCGAGCACATGCTCATCCTCGGCCTCACCTCCCCCGAGGGCGTGAAGAAGTACGTGGCCGCCGCCTTCCCGTCGGCCTGCGGCAAGACCAACATGGCGATGCTCATCCCCAGCCTCCCGGGCTGGAAGGTCGAGACCGTCGGCGACGACATCTCCTGGATGAAGTTCGGCGACGACGGCCGGCTCTACGCCATCAACCCCGAGGCCGGCTTCTTCGGCGTGGCCCCCGGCACCTCCGAGGCCTCCAACAAGAACGCCCTCGCCTCGGTGCGCGGCAACTCCATCTTCACCAACTGCGCCCTCACCGACGACGGCGACATCTGGTGGGAGGACCTCAGCGACCCGCCGGCCCACCTCGTCGACTGGAAGGGCCAGGACTGGACCCCCGAGTCCGGCACCCCCGCCGCTCACCCGAACGCCCGCTTCACCGCCCCGGCCGACCAGTGCCCGTCGATCGCCCCCGAGTGGGAGGACCCCGCCGGCGTGCCGATCTCGGCGATCCTCTTCGGCGGCCGCCGCGCCACCAACGTGCCGCTGGTGACCGAGTCCTTCGACTGGCAGCACGGCGTGTTCCTCGGCTCGATCATGTCGTCCGAGAAGACCGCGGCCGCCGCCGGCACCGTGGGCGAGCTGCGCTTCGACCCCTTCGCCATGCTGCCGTTCTGTGGCTACAACATGGGCGACTACTTCAAGCACTGGCTCGAGATCGGCCAGGCCACCGACGCCTCGAACCTGCCCAAGCTGTTCTGGGTGAACTGGTTCCGCAAGGGCGACGAGGGCCAGTTCCTGTGGCCCGGATTCGGCGACAACTCCCGCGTGCTCAAGTGGGTCGTGGAGCGCCTCGAGGGCACCGCCGACGCCGTCGACACCGCCATCGGCCGGGTGCCCACCGCCGACGCCATCGACACCTCCGGCCTCGACATCGACCCGGCCACCATGGCCACCCTGCTGTCGGTCGACAACGACGCCTGGCGCGCCGAGGTCCCCCAGATCGAGGCCCACTTCGACGGCATCGGCGAGCGCCTGCCCGCCGAGCTGCGCGACGAGCTCAACGAGCTCGAGAAGCGCCTCGCCGACTGAGTCGAGCGCTCCCGCAGCACCGAACCCAGCAGTACAGAACAGCACGAGGGCGGGGCCACACGGCCCCGCCCTCGTCGCGTCCGATCAGGTGTCGGGGCCGTCCGGCCCGGTGTCGGCTCAGGTCTGGCCGACGAGCATGGCCCGGATGCCGAGCCCCATGATGAAGAGGCTGCCGAGGCCGTACAGCAGGTAGCGGTGCTTCTCCATCTGCTGGCGGTAGCTGTAGATGATGCCCACGGCGATGATGGCGACGAAGCCGTAGAACATGTGGAACTTGGGCGCCTGGATCCCCTGGCCGGCGACCATGCCGACACCCATGGCGACCTGCACGAAGATCGTCAGCTCCGCGGCGATGACGAACCACCACATGGCCCGCGTGCGCAACGGGGTGAGCCAGTTGGCGGCGAGGACCCAGAGGCCCGCCAGGCCGTTGGAGATGATGACGAACCAGGCGAACGACTGGTGGACCTCGTTGAGCACGGCCTAGGACTTCGGCCCGGCGGACACGACCGGCTCGTAGGCCCAGACCTCGCTGCCGACGCCCACAGGACGCTCGCCGCCCTCGGCGCCGCCCGGGTGACCACCGGGATGGCCGCCGGGGTGACCGCCGGGATGGCCGCCGCCGGCCGGCGCACCCTCGGTGCCGCGGTGGCCGTCGGCGAAGGACGGGGAGGCGACCCACGCCTCGAAGGCGGCCTCGTCGCGCCAGCGTGTGATCACGAGCCACTGCGTGCGGCCGTCGGTGGGCTTCAGCAGCTCGAAGCCCTCGAACCCGTCGGCCCCGTCGACGGCCCCGGCCCGGGCCGCGAAGCGGTGGGCGAGCTCGTCGCCGGCCTCGGCCGGCACGGTGATGGCGTTGATGCGGATGATCGACATGGGGGTGAATGGTTGTCCCCTCCACCCCGTCGCGCCAGTCGGACCGGCCCGTAGACTCCAGCCACCATGTTGAAGGCGAACGACCCGTGCTGGTGCGGCAGCGGCCGAAAGTTCAAGCGGTGCCACCGCGACGACGCGGAACGCCTCCAGCCGGGCGTGATCAGCCCGATGCGCTCCGTGCCTCCGGAGATCCCCCGCCCCGACTACGCCGAGACGGGTGATCCCGTCCGCCGCCCCGAGGCGCGGGTGAAGACCCCCGACGTCATCGAGCGCATGCGCGTCGCCGGCCGGGCCGCGGCCGAGGTGCTCGACCTGGGCGCCGCCGCCGTGGCCCCTGGCGTCACCACCGACGAGATCGACGCCGTCGTCCACCAGGCGTACATCGACCGGGGCGGCTACCCGAGCACGCTCAACTACCGCGGCTATCCCAAGTCGCTGTGCACCTCGGTCAACGAGGTCATCTGCCACGGCATCCCGGACGACCGCCCGCTGCGCGATGGCGACATCGTCAACCTCGACGTCACCATCTACCTCGACGGCGTGCACGGCGACACCAACGCCACCTACCTCGTCGGCCAGGTCGACGAGGCCAGCCGACGCCTGGTCGACGTCACCCGCGAGTGCCTCGACCGCGGCATCGCCGCCGTCGTGCCCGGGCGGCCGTTCTCCGACATCGGCCGCGCCATCGAGGAGCACGCCACCGCCAACCGCTACCAGGTGGTGCGGGCCTTCGTCGGCCACGGCATCGGCGAGCAGTTCCACACCGACCTGCAGATCCCGCACTACTACGAGCCCCGCCTCACCACGGTCATGGAACCGGGGATGGTCTTCACCATCGAGCCGATGATCTCGATGGGCACCGGCCTGCACCGCATCTGGGACGACGACTGGACCGCGGTCACCGCCGACGGCAGCCGCACCGCCCAGTTCGAGCACACCGTCCTCGTCACCGACGACGGCGTCGAGATCCTCACCGTCACCGGCGGGCGCTGATCCGGTGCGTCACGCCCGGTTCACGCTCGCCCAGGTGCACGTCGACGACATCGAGCTCCCGTTGATGCAGGCCGATCTCATCGTGGTCCGCCGCGACGAGACCGACACCCTCGACTGGGAGCTCGTCGCCACCACGCTCGCCACCTCGGCCCTCGCCCAGGCACCGTGCCGCCTCGCCATGGCGGTGCTCGAGGACGGCCGCGTCCTCCACGGCGACGCCCTCGTCGTGCGCTCCGACGCCCAGCGCCACGTGTTCCGCGGTGCCGGCGAGCTGGCCGGGCTCACTGGCGCCGACGGACTGGAGCCCTGATGCCCACCCCACCCACCGGTGAGGTCGTGATCCGCACCGAGGGCCTCACCAAGGTCTACCCGGGCGGGGTGAAGGCGGTCGACGGCCTCGACCTCGAGGTGTTCCAGGGGGAGATCTTCGGCCTCCTCGGCCCGAACGGCGCCGGCAAGAGCACCACCGCCGGCATGCTCACCACCCGGGTGCTCCCCACCGGCGGCCGTGCCCTCGTCGGCGGCGTCGACGTCGTCGCCCACCCGGCCGCGGCCAAGCAGCTGATCGGTGTCGTGCCCCAGAGCAACACCCTCGACCGGGCCCTCACCGTCTGGGAGAACCTCTACTTCCACGGCCGCTTCTTCGGCATGTCGGCGAAGATCGCCCGCCGCGAGAGCGACCGGCTCCTCGAGCAGTTCCGCCTCGAGGAGCGGGCGAAGGCCCCGGTGCTCGCCCTCTCGGGCGGCATGGCCCAGCGCCTGATGGTCGCCCGGGCGGTGATGCACCGGCCCTCGATCCTCTTCCTCGACGAGCCCACCGCCGGCCTCGACCCCCAGAGCCGGATCGCCCTGTGGGAGATCCTCGAGGAGCTCCACGACGACGGCCAGACCATCCTCCTCACCACGCACTACATGGAGGAGGCCGACCAGCTCTGCCACCGCCTGGCGATCATCGACCACGGCCGGGTGCTGGCCCTCGACACGCCCGAGGCCCTGAAGGCCTCCATCGGCGCCGACACCTTCGTCACCGTCACGACCGCCCCTGCGGCCGACACCGTCCGACGGGCCCTCGCCGACCGCCTCACGACGGCCCTCGAGGGCGTCACCAACATGGAGGTCACCGGCGACGGCCTCCGCTTCGGCGTGCGCGGGGCGCGGGGCGTGCTGCCCGCCGTGCTCGCCGCGGCCGACGAGGCCGGCGCCACCGTCGTCGACCTCCGGGCCGAGGAGCCCACCCTCGAGACCGTCTTCATCGAGCTCACCGGGAAGGACCTCCGAGAGTGACCACCACCGAGCCCACCGCATCCGCCGGCCTCGCTCCCCTCGAGCTGCCTCGGCGCAGCACCCGCGCCGCCAGCGCCGCCGCGTTCCGTGCCCTGCTGCTGCGCGACCTCGTCGTGCTGCGCAAGAACCTGCGCGAGTTCATCCCCCGCACCATCCTCCAGCCGCTGCTGCTCGTCTTCGTCTTCACCTACGTGTTCCCGAAGATCGGCCAGGGGGTCGGCGGCGCCACCGGTGCGGCGGAGTTCTCCACCCTGCTCGTGGCCGGCGTGATCGGCCTGGCCGTGCTGTTCCAGGGCATCCAGGCCGTCGCCCTGCCCATGGTCACGGAGTTCGGCGTCACCCGCGAGATCGAGGACCGCGTGCTCGCGCCGCTGCCGGTGTCGCTCGTGGCCATCGAGAAGATCGTCTCGGGCGCGCTGCAGGGGCTGTTCGCCGCGCTGATCGTCTTCCCGATCGCCGCCATCGTGCCGGCCACCCCGGTCGACCTGAAGATCCACTGGGTCGATCCTGCTGACCTTCACCCCGCTGGCCTGCATCATGTGCTCGGCGCTCGGGCTCATGTTCGGCACGGTCTTCAACCCCCGCACGGTGCCGATGCTCTTCGGGGTGGTCGTGCTGCCGATCACCTTCCTCGGCTGCATCTACTACACGTGGGCGTCGCTGGCCCCGATCCGCTGGCTCCAGGTCACGATCCTCGTGAACCCGCTCGTGTACGTGAGCGAAGGCTTCCGCGCCGCCCTCACCGACGTGCCCACCATGTCGCTGTGGGCCGTCTATCCCGTCGTCATCGGGTTCACCGTGCTCTTCGGCGCCATCGGCATCCGCTTCTTCCGCCGCCGCGTCATCGCCTGACTGGTCAGGTCGGGCGGGGCCCGTGGGCTCGGTGAACCAGGCGTGAAGGTTTGCTGACAGTCCACCAGGTGAGCCGCGCCCACCTCCTACCGTCGCCCTCGACGCCCACCAGCGGGGTGAGCGAGGACACGAGGAGTGCGGATGATCAAGCGGGCGCCACTCGGCAGCGACGAGGTGAAGGTCACCTTCGCCGTCCCTTCCACCGTCGGCAAGGTGTCGGTGATCGGCGACTTCAACGGCTGGTCGCCGTTGGCCACACCCATGAGGCCCCGATCGAACGGCACCCGGTCGGCGGCGATCGTGCTGCCGGCGGGCCACACCTTCCGGTTCCGCTACCTCGCCGAGGGCGGCCGGTTCTTCGACGACGACGGCAGCGACGCCCGTGAGCCGAACGGCTACGGCGAGACCCACTGCCTCCTGATGACCTAGCGCCGCGTCACGGGAGCTACCGGGGCAGCAGGGTCGGGATGAAGGGATCGCCCGGAGCCCGCGTGCCGTGGAGGGCGATGTACCACTCGGTGCCGAACGCCCGGGTGAAGGCCTCCTGGGGCATGGCGAGGAAGAACGAGTCGGGGGCGATCTGGCTGGCGTGGGCCATCATCGCCTCCTTCTTGCGGTCGACCATGGTGGAGACGTCGACGGCGTGGGTGATGAGCGCCTCGGGCGAGCCGAACTCGTCGTTGTCGGCCCGTTCCCGGGTCTCGCGCAACGTCTCCGACGCTCCCTCGGCCGCCTCCTCGAGGTCGGCCACGAACTCGGCGGCCTCCTCCATGGTGCGGCGGATGGCGTCGCGGTTCATCGTCGACTCGTAGACGGCGTCGAGCCCGACCAGCTCGGCGGCCCGGCGACCGACCCGGTGCACCTGGATGTGGTCGGGGTGGCCGTACCCGCCGTGGTCGTCGTAGATCGTGAGCACGTCGGCGTCGACCGAGCGCAGGATGGCGGCCAGGCGCTCGGCGGCCTCCTCGACGTCGGCCTGCCAGAAGCACGCCGGGTTCTCGTTGGTCGCCTCGCCCATCATCCCGGAGTCCTCGTAGCCGAGGAACTCGACCTGCTCGACGCCGAGGATCTCGGCGGCCCGGTGGGTCTCGACGACCCGGCGCTCCCAGAGCGCCTCACCCTCGGCGAGCACGCCGGGGACGGGCTCGCCCTGCTCGCCCCGGGTGCCGAGCACGAGCACCACGCGATGGCCGGCCTCGGCCGCCAACGCCATGGTTCCGCCCGTGGCGATGGACTCGTCGTCGGGGTGGGCGTGGAAGCAGACGAGTGTGGCCATGGCGGGCGAGCCTACCGGCGCCCGATCGAACCCCGATCGGGCGCCGACCGGCTCAGGCGATGGCCCCGGCGGCCCGCAGCTCGGCGGCGCGGTCGGCGTCGACGACGCCCCACTCGCTCAGCACCTCGTCGGTGTGCTGGCCGGCATGGGCGGGCGGGCGCTGGATCTCGGCGGTGGTCCGCGAGAACCGCGGAGCGGGCGCCGGCTGCACGATGCCGTCGCGCTCGAGGAAGGCGCCGCGGGCGACGTTGTGGGGGTGCGACGGCGCCTCACCCAGCGACAGGATCGGTGCCACGCAGGCGTCGGAGCCGTCGAAGATCGCCGCCCACTCGTCACGCGTCTTCGTGGCGATGACCTCGGCGAGGCGCTCCTTGAGGTGGGGCCACTGCGCCTTGTCGTTCTGCTGCAGGAACTCGGCGTCGTCGGCCAGGCCGGTCTTCTCGAGGAGCACCGCGTAGAACTGCGGCTCGATGGCCCCGACCGACAGGAACTTGCCGTCGGCGCACTCGTAGACCTCGTAGTAGTGCGCGCCCGTGTCGAGGATGTTGACGCCGCGCTCGTCCTTCCAGCCGCCCATGGCCATCATCCCGTGCATGAAGGTCGTGAGCACGGCGGTGCCGTCGACCATGGCGGCGTCGACCACCTGGCCCTTGCCGGACGTGCGGGCCTCGACCACGCCGCACACGATCCCGAAGGCCAGCAGCATGCCGCCGCCCCCGAAGTCGCCGACGAGGTTGAGCGGCGGCTGGGGCCGCTCGTCGGGCCGCCCGATGGCCCCGAGGGCGCCCGCGATGGCGATGTAGTTCATGTCGTGGCCGGCCATCTGGGCCATGGGGCCGTCCTGCCCCCAGCCCGTCATGCGCCCGTAGACGAGGCGCGGGTTGCGCTCGAGGCACGCATCGGGGCCGATGCCGAGGCGTTCGGTGACGCCGGGCCGGAAGCCCTCGATGAGCGCGTCGGCCTTCTCGACGAGCTGCAGCACCGTCTCGACGCCCTCGGGGTTCTTCAGGTCGACGCCGATCGAGCGGCGGCCGCGGTTCATGATGTCCTTCGGCGGGTTGGCCGGGTCGCCACCCCACACGTTGCCGGCACGGTCGACGCGCACGACGTCGGCCCCCATGTCGGCCAGCATCATGGCGGCGAAGGGCCCCGGACCGATGCCGGCGATCTCGACGACTCGAACTCCGGCGAGCGGTCCCATGTGATGTGTCCCCTTGTGCGTAGTGGCGTCGGCCCCGGCCGTCAGGCGGCGGAGCGGGCGGCGAGCGCGACCACGTGGTGGATCACGGGCGCCCAGTAGTAGCGGGGGAGATCGTGCCCCATTCCCTCCAGTCGGAGGAACTCCGACCCGTGCAGGCACTCCGCCGTGCGCTCACCGCCGCTGATCCCGATGACGGGATCGACCTCGCCGTGGATCACGAGCGCCGGCACGTCGAGCGCCCGCAGCGCGGCAGACCGCGACGGCGACACGACGACGGCGACGAACTGCCGCCCGGTCCCCTCCGGACAGAAGCAGCGGTCGAAGGCGAGCGCATTGCGCTCGGCCACCCACTCGAGGTCGACGTACTCGATCGCCGGGATCGAGGGTGGCCGTCTCGACCGCGTTGGCGATGTAGGCCGCCCGCTCGGTGGGCGAGGGCTCGATCAGCGAGGCGAGGCCCTCCGGGCTCGGCTGGCCGACGTCGGGGTCTCCGGTGGTCGACATCAACGACGTGAGGCTCCCGACCCGCTCGGGCCGATCGATCGCCATCTGCTGGACGATCATGCCGCCGAGCGACACGCCGAAGAGGTGCACCCGGTCGAGGCCGAGGTGATCGCAGAGCCCCCAGGCGTCGTCGGCCATGTCGCTGATCCGGTAGGGCACCTCGACGTGCTCGCCCTGGAGAAGGGCCATCACGGTGGCCGAGGGGTCGATGTCGACATCGATCTTGGTCGAGAGCCCGACGTCACGGTTGTCGAAGCGGATCACGTAGAAGCCGCGGTCGACGAGGTCCTGGCAGAAGTCGGGGTGGATCCAGATCATCTGGGCGCCGAGGCCCATCACCAGGAGAAGGGGCGGGTCCTCCGGATCGCCGAAGGTCTCGTACTCGAGCTCGATGCCGTTGGCCGGGGCGCGCATGGGCGGCATGTTCACCGTCGCCCGGCGGCCGGTCAAGCAGGCGCGGCACCGGCGGTCGAGCGGGCGGGCGGTACCGTGCCCCCGTGGACGGCCCGGAACCCGAGCTCGACGACCCTCACGGGCCTGGCCCACGCACCGACCCGCTCACCGGCGAGGTCACGTGGATCGTCCCCGGGCGCCAGTCCCGGCCGAACCTCCCCGATGCGTCGTGCCCGTTCTGCCCGGGTGGGCTCGAGGCCCCGGGTCCCTACGACGTGCTGGCCTTCCCGAACCGGTGGCCGCCACTGCCGGAGGGCCGCGCCGAGATCGTGCTCTACACCTCCGACCACGACGCCTCGTTCGCCGCCCTCTCCCCCGAGCAGGCCCACCGGGTGGTCGACCTGTGGGCCGAGCGGTCGGCGGCCCTGGGCGCCGACCCTGCGGTCGCCTACGTGCTCGTCTTCGAGAACCGCGGTCCCGAGGTGGGCGCCACCATCGCCCATCCCCACGGGCAGATCTACGGGTTCGACTCGGTGCCACCCGCGGCGCGGGTCGAGCTCGACGGCGATCGCAGCACCGTCGGCCTGGGTGCGGGCGCGCCCGGGCGACCGGCTGGTGGCCGCGGCCCCCGGTGGCTGGCGGGCGTGGGTTCCGGCCGCCGCCGTGTGGCCCTACGAGCTGGTGCTCGCGCCGGAGGCTCCCGTGCCCGACCTCCCGTCCCTCGACGACGAGGGGCGCGACGGCCTCGGTCGCCTGCTGGTCGACCTGGTCGGGCGCCTCGACCGGCTCTTCGGCGCCCCGATGCCGTTCATGCTCTGGTTCCACCAGCGGCCCTTCGACGGCGACGAGTGGCCCACCGCCCACCTCCACGCCCACGTGACCCCGCTGAACCGGGGCCCGGGCGTCGCCCGCTACGTGGCCGCCGCGGAGCTCGGGAGCGGCGTGTGGTTCAACCCGGTCGAGCCGGCCGACGCGGCCGAGCGACTGCGCCGGGCGTGACCGTTCGGGCCCACGCCCCGGGGCGGGTGGTGCTGATCGGCGACCACACCGACCACGCCGGTGGGGTGTCACTGACGATGGCCATCGACCTCGGGACCACGGTGACCGGCGAGCCCGCCGGCGATGCGCGCCGCATCCGACCTCGGCGGAGGCCGACCGCGACACCGACCGGTTCGTGGATGCCGTGGCCCGTGAGGTCGCCGCACTCGGGCCCTCCCGTCCACCGCCCGGTTTCACGGGGACCATCGCCACCACCGTGCCTGTCGGTGCCGGCCTCTCGTCATCGGCCGCGCTGGAGCTCTCGCTCGCCCTGGCGTTCGGCTTCGAGGGGACCCCGATCGAGCTGGCCCGCCTCGGGCAACGGGCCGAGCACCGGGCGGTCGGCGTGCCGTGCGGCCTCCTCGACCAGCTGACGTCGGCCACCGGCGTCGAGGGCCACGCCCTGCTGCTCGACCTCGCCGAGGGCGTCGACGACGCGGCCATGGTCACGCCGGTGCCGATGCCCGACCACGTCGATGTCGTGGTGGTGCACTCGGGCCAGGAGCGCTCCCTCGCCGGCTCGGCCTACGCCGAGCGCCGAGCGCAGTGCGAGCAGGCCGCCGCGCTGGTCGGTCCGCTCGCCCACGCCTCGACCGACGACATCACCGCCATCGACGACCCGGTCCTGCGGCGGCGGGCCCGCCACGTGGCCACCGAGTGCGCCCGTGTCCGTGCCGCGGCCGAGGCCCTCCGTGCCGGTGACGCCGCGACCTTCGGACGGCTCATGCTCGAGAGCCACGCCAGCCTGCGCGACGACTTCGAGGTCTCGACCGATGCCCTCGACGCGACCGTGAGCCGACTCATGGCCGTGCCGGGCGTGCTCGGGGCGCGCCTCACCGGGGCCGGCTTCGGCGGCTGCGTCGTCGCCCTGTGCGAACGCGGCGCCGTGCCCGACCCGGCCGCGCTCACCGGCCGGGGCTGGCTGGTGCGGCCGTCGGCGGGGGCCTCCGTGCGACGAGAGAGCTGAGCGCTACATCCGACCGAGCAGCTCGGCCTTCTTGGCCTCGAACTCCTCGGGGGTGATGTGGCCCTGGTCGCGCAGGGCGGCGAGCGCAGCGATCTTCTCGGGGATGTCGGCGCTCGGGGCCGCCGCCGCGGCAGCAGCCGTGGCGGTGGCGGCCTGGGCCGAGTTGATGGCGCCCGAGATGCGGTTCGCCCCCTTGATCTCGTTCTGCTCCATCTGCTGGTAGATCTCGTTCTGCACGGCGCTCGGGTTCTTGATGTCGTCGAACCGCTGGGCGCCGTCCTTGCTGGCCGACTCGATCTCGAGGTCGCCCAGGCCGAGCATGCGCTCGAAGATCCGCTGGTTGAAGAAGATCGTGTTGATGCGCTCGAGCGGGATCTCGATGCCGCGCTTGGCGATGATGCCGCTGCGGTAGATGACCCGGTCGGAGGTGAGCACGAAGTGGGTGCTGATCCAGCGGATGTAGCGCTCGACGAACCACACCAGGGTGGCCAGCACCAGCACCGCCATCAGGAGCTTGAAGGGATCCCACCCGTCGAGGGTGAGCGCCCATCCGGCCACGATGACCACGACCACGAGGACCGCCGCCGACTTGGCGAAGTACCACCAGTGGGGGTGCAGGTCGAGGATGAGATCCTCGGTGGGGTGCAGTGCATCCTGGGGATAGGGCATGTCACACGGTACCCCCGGAGGCGGTGTCACCGGGGGTGAGTACGGTCTGCGGTGTGGACGCCGATGCACTGCTCGAGGGACTCAACGACGCGCAGCGCGCGGCCGTCACCTCGGCCACGTCACCACTGGTCATCCTCGCCGGCGCCGGCTCCGGCAAGACCCGCGTGCTCACCCGGCGCATCGCCTGGCGCGCCGCCACCGGCGACCTCGACCCCCGCCACGTCCTGGCCCTGACCTTCACCCGCAAGGCGGCCGGCGAGCTCACCGACCGGCTCCGCTCTCTCGGCCTGCGCGACCGCCTCGCCGCCGGCACCTTCCACTCGGTCGCCTACGCCCAGCTCCGCAACCGCTGGGCCGACCGCGGCATCCAGCCGCCGGCCCTGCTCGACCGCAAGGTCGGGTTCGTCGCCCGCCTGCTGCCTCCCTCCGCCAAGGACGTGCCCCCGATCGACCTCGTCGCCGAGATCGAGTGGGCCAAGGCCCGCATGGTCGAGCCCGACGAGTACGCCCAGGCCGCGGTCGCCGCCGGCCGGCGCCCCCCGCTCGACCCGGCCGAGGTCGGGCGCATCTTCGCCCGCTACGAGGAGGCCCGCCGCGAGCGCCGCCTCGTCGACTTCGACGACCTGCTCCGGGTGTGTCGCCGCGACCTGCTCCGCGACCCCGAGTTCGCCAAGGCCCAGCGCTGGCGCTTCCAGCACCTCTTCGTCGACGAGTTCCAGGACGTCAACCCGCTCCAGCAGGCCCTGCTCGACGCGTGGCGCGGCGACCGCCTCGACCTCTGCGTCGTCGGCGACCCCAACCAGGCCATCTACGCCTGGAACGGCGCCGACCCCGAGGCCCTCCGCCGGCTGCCCTCCAAGTTCCCGTCGGCCGAGGTCGTGCGCCTCACCGAGAACTACCGGTCCACCCCGCAGATCCTCGCCGTCGCCAACGCCGTGCTCCTCGGTGGCGGCCGCGGCGTCGACCGCGCCGGTGCCCTCCAGGCCACCCGGCCCGACGGCCCGGTGCCCTCGGTGCACGCCTACGACGACGACCGGGCCGAGGCCCGCGGCGTGGCCCGGGCGGTCCGCGACCACCACGCCCCGGGCGCCACCTGGTCGAGCCAGGCCGTGCTGGTGCGCACCAACGCCCAGATCCCCGCGCTGGAGGAAGCCCTCAAGGCCGGCCAGATCCCGTTCCGGGTGCGAGGTGCCGCGCCCCTGCTCGAGCAACCGGAGATCAAGGCCGCCATGGGCGACCTGCGGCGCTCGAAGGGCGGCTTCGACGACGCCGTCGCCGACCTGGCCGCCTCCATCGACGAGGCCGCCGGCACCGGCGACCGCGCCGAGGAGCGCCGGGCCAACGTCGACGCGCTCCTGCAGCTCGCACGGGACTACGCCGCCGTGGAGGGCACCCCCACCGTGCCCGGCTTCCTCTCGTGGCTGGCCTCCACCACCCGCGCCGACCAGCCCGACCGCTACGGCGACGCCGTCGAGATCACCACGTTCCACGCCGCCAAGGGCCTCGAGTGGCCGATCGTCCACCTGGCCGGGCTCGAGCAGGGCCTGGTGCCGATCGGTCACGCCCGCACCGGCGAGGCCCTCTCCGAGGAGCTGCGCCTCTTCTACGTGGCCATCACCCGCGGCGAGCGCGAGGTCGTCTGCAGCTGGGCCGGCCAGCGCCGCTACGGCACCCGCGACCTGCGCCGCGAGCGCTCCCCCTACCTCGACACCGTCGTGGCCGCCTCCGCCGCGCTGCGGGCCGGCACCGATCCCGCCGAGGTGGGCAAGGGCGTCTCCGTCCCGGCCAAGGCCGAGAAGCCGGTCAAGCCCAAGCACACGCGGTCACGCACCCGGCCCGATCTGCCCCGTGCCGCCGGCGCCCTCGCCCCGGCCGACCTCGACGACGACGGCCGGCTCCTGCTCGACGCCCTGCGCACCTGGCGCACCGAGAAGGCCCGGGCCGCGGGCATGCCCGCCTACGTCATCTGCAACGACCGCACGTTGGTGGAGATCGCCAGCGTGCGGCCCACCTCGCCCGACGAGCTGCTCACCGTGCACGGCATGGGCGAGGTCAAGGTCGGGCGGTTCGGCGAGGAACTGCTCACCCTCGTCGGCGAGACCGGAACGGAGGGCTGACGGTGGACTTCCGCGCCGAGAACCACTTCGCCGCGAGCCTCGACGAGGTCATCACGGCCTACGCCGACCCCGACCTGGTCGTCTCGCTCGGCCCCCTGGCGCCGTTGTCGGCCGGCGAGCTGCTCGAGCACCGCCACGACTTCGACGTCGTCACGTCCCACGTGCGCTTCGCCTACGAGGGCGACCTCCCACCCGGCGCCTCGGCCATCGTCGACCCGGTCAAGCTCACGTGGGTGCAGGTCACCGAGCTCGACCTCGTGAAGCGCCGTGCCCTGGTGGTGCTCCAACCCGACCACTACCCCGACCGCCTGGCCGCCCGAGCCGTCGAGCGCTTCGAGACGGCCCCCCTCGGTGGCACCAACCGCACCGTCGAGGGCGAGCTCACCGTGAAGCTCCTCGTGGCCGGCAGGGCGGTCGAACGGGCGCTGGTGTCGGGCCTGCAGGAGTGGCTGGCCAACGAGGCCGTCGCCGTCGACCGCTGGGTGGCCGACGGCATGCCGACCGCGCCCGAGCCCCACGACGACTGACGCACCGGGCTGCGAGGGTCAGAGCCGGCCGCGGCCGGTGGCCTCGATCATCGCCCGGAGCCGCTCCTCAGGGATGGTGACGAAGAGCCCGTCGGCCTCGGCACAGACGGTCTCACCGGCCCACAGGGTGGCGCTGCAGTAGATCTTGCGGCCGTCGACGGAGTCGAGGTCGGCCCGCATGCGCAGCTCGGTGTCGAGCGGGGTGGGGCTGCGGTAGTTCACGGTGAGGCGACCGGTCATGCCGGCCCGACCGGAGAAGGCCTGGGCGGCACCGAGGACCTCGTCGAAGATGCCGGCGACGAACCCGCCGTGGACGTAGCCGGGAGGCCCCTCGTAGCTGCGGCCGAAGGTGACCGTGGCCTCGATGTGGCCGTCGACCACGGCCAGGTGCAGCGGCGGGGCGACGGGGTTCGCCCGGCCGACGAAGGGGCTGCGCTCGTCGAGGCGGTCGGCCTGGTGCACGACGAGCGCCGCCTCGGCGACGCCGTCCTCGGCGCCGGGCCCACCGGGCACCGTGCCGGCGGGCATGCGGTCGGTCGCCCGGTCGAGGTGCTCGGTGAGCGCGAGCAGCTGTTCGGCCGAGGCCGAGGTCGAGGCCAGGCGGGCGATGAGCCGCCGGATGGCGGCGGCGGCGGTGCGGTGGGCGAGGCGCTCGGGCGTGAGCTTGTGGTCAGGGATGTCGCTCCACTCGTCGAGCGGGTCGCCCGTGCCGAAGAGGTGCCGGGAACTCTCGACGGGCTCGCGGTCCTCGCCCCTCGATGGGGTCTCGTTGCCGTCCACGTCTCGTCCTCTCCGCCGGGCGAGCTCGGGGCCCGCTCGGCTCAGTCGGTGAAGTCGACGACCACCGGTGCGTGGTCGCTGGGCTGCTTCCCCTTGCGGGCGTTGCGGTCGATCATCACGACCGCCGACCGCTCGGCCAGCGAGGGAGTGGCCATCACGAGATCGATGCGCATGCCGCGGCCCTGGTGGAAGTCGCCGCCGCGGTAGTCCCACCACGAGAAGAGGCCACCGACGTCGTGGTGGCGGCGGAAGACGTCCTCGAGGCCCCACTCCTCGAGGCGGGCCAGCGCGGCCCGCTCCGGCTCGCTGGTGTGGGTCGCCCCTTCGAACGCCTTCGGGCTCCAGACGTCGCGGTCGTCGGGGGCGATGTTGTAGTCGCCGCAGACGGCGAGGTCGGTACCGGCGTCCTCGTGGGCGTCGAGGGTGGTGCGGAGCCGTTCGAGCCACCGCAGCTTGTAGGCGTAGTGGTCGTCGTCGAGCGAGCGGCCGTTCGGGACGTAGGCGCTGGCCACCCGGATGCCGCCGCAGGTGGCCCACAGCAGCCGGGCCTCGGGATCGTCGTCGCCGTCGTCGTCCCAGCCCGCCTGCACGTCGTCGAGGCCGACCTTGGAGAGGATCGCCACGCCGTTCCACTGGCCCTGCCCGTGGTGGGCGCAGTCGTAGCCGAGCTCCCGGAAGGTCAGGTCCGGGAAGGCGGCATCCGCCAACTTGGTCTCCTGCAGGCACACGATGTCCGGAGAGAACTGCTCGATCCACTCCAGCACCCGCGGCAGCCGGGCCTTCAGCGAGTTCACGTTCCACGTCACCAGTCGGAGCACAAGGGGGGAATCTACCCGCCCCTCCTGCGAGGACCTTCAGCCCTTCCGTCGCCTCGGCGTACCTGCCACAACGGAGGTACGGTCACCGGCCGGGGGAAGCTACCGAGGAGTAACAACATGTTGGACGAGTGGCACGCGTTCACCCGCCGTTGCTGGACAGGCCTCGCCCGCGGGCTCTCGCGCCGGGCCGGAGCGGTGCTCGGCATCTGCATCGCACTCAGCGTCGTGCTCGCGTTCGGGGCAACGAAGCTCACGTTCGCGACCGGTCAGGACTCCTATCTCAACAAGGACTCCCAGATCGCCACCGACAACCGCGCGTACCAGGACCTGTTCGGTGGCGAGGCCATGCTCACCTCCTTCGAGGTGCCCGAGGGCCAGACCATCCTCGATCTCTTCACGCCCGAGAACCAACAGAAGATGGCCGAGCTCCAGGCCGAGCTGGCCGACACCCCCGGTGTCCTCGACGCCGTCACCCCCCTCGAGCGCGCTGCAGTGGACCAACAACCTGGTGGCCGCCCCTCCCGGCAAGGGCCCCACCGACAGCATTGCCGGTCAGATCCTCCAGCGGGCCATCGCTCGTGAGCCCGCCGGCTCGCCTGCGGCCGAGGAGCGCACCGCCGACGCCGTGAAGACCATCACCCGGGCCGCCGCCGCCGGCGAGCAGTCCCTCAGCAACCCGAAATGGCTGGAGTTCCTCCTCATCGACAACCAGGGCGAGATCCGCGAGGCCCAGCGGCCGTTCTTCCCGGTGCCGCCCGGCGAGGCCTGGACCGCCGAGAACGCCACGCACGCGCTGATGATCACCCGCCTCGAGGGCAACCAGGCGCTGGCCGAGCAGAGTGACGCGGCCAAGGCCGTCACCGACGCCGTCGACGCCGTCAACTTCGCCCCTGCCACCACCATCACCACCGGCGCTCCGATGCTGCTCAGGGACGTCAACGACTACCTCCAGAGCGGCATGCTCGTCCTCGGCGCCCTCGCCGTGATCGTGATGATCGTGGTGCTGTCGCTGGCCTTCCGGGTCCGCTCGAGGCTCACCTCGCTGATCGTGATGTTCGCCGGCGTCATCTGGGCCTTCGGCCTGCTCGGTTACAGCGGCTTCCAGCTCTCGCTCGTGACCATCGCCGGGCTGCCGATCCTCATCGGTCTCGGCGTGGAGTTCGCCATCCAGGTCCACAACCGCGTCGAGGAGGAGGTCCTCCAGGACGACCCGGGGGACGCCTTCGCCGAGACGCTCATCCACATCGGTCCGGCGCTCGGGGTGGCCACGGTGGCCGCCGTCATCGCCGTCCTGGCGCTGCTGGCCTCCCAGGTGCCGATGATCCGTGAGTTCGGCATCCTGCTGGCCGTCGGCGTGGTGATGCTCTTCGCCGCCGCCATCGTCATCCCGGTCGCAGTGCTGTCGATCCGCGAGCGTCGGTCTCCGACCGAGGTGGCCCGCGAACAGAAGCTCGTCGAACGGGGCATGACCACCCTGAGCCACCTGCCCCAGGTGCTCGTGCTCCCGATCGTCCTCGCCACGATCGTGTTCTTCGTGCTCGGGCTGGCGCTCGAGGAGAAGACCCCGATCCAGACCGACCCCCAGAAGTGGGTCGACCAGAGCAGCCAGACGGTGAAGGACGTCGAGGCCGTCGCGGATCAGACCGCCACGGCGACCGAGCTCGGTGTCTTCGTGGAGGCTCCCGACGTCTTCACCGATGAGGCCGCCGCGTTCGTCACCGAGCTCGGTGAGTCCGAGCTGGCGGCCAACCCCGAGACACTCATCACGGCGTCGTCGCTGTCGACGACGATCTTCTACCTGATGAAGGTTCCGGACACGACACCCCTGCCGCCGACGGGCGAGGACCTCCGCCAGGCCTACGACGGTCGCTCCTCCGGAGATCCAGGGGGCCACCGTCGCCGACGACGGCAGGGCCGCCAACCTCACCTTCCAGGTCGGCCCGTCGTCGCTCGAGGACCGCAAGGTCATCGTCGACGAGATCCGCGTGAACGTGGCGCCCGGCGGCGAGCTGGCCCCACCCGAGGGCATCACCGCAACCCCGGCGGGCCTTGCCGTCGTCGGCGTCGGCCTGCTCGACAGCCTGACGAGCAACCGGGCGCTGCTGACCTGGATCGCCCTCGCCGGGGTGGCCATCTGGCTGCTGCTGCGGCTGACCAGCCTGGCCAAGATGGCCGTCGTGATGCTGCCGGTGCTGCTCGCCGTCGGCCTCTCGTCGACGCTCGTCTACCTGCTCGGGCTCACGGTCAGCCCGCTCACGACGGTCAGCGGGCCCTTGGTCATCGCCATCTGCACCGAGTTCGCCACGCTGATCCTCTTCCGACACCTGGAGGAACGACGGCAGGGCTTCTCACCAGAGGAGTCGATCGACGTGGCGGCCGCCCACACGGGCCGGGCGTTCTTCGCCTCGGCGCTCACCACGGTCGGCGGATTCGCGGTCATGCTCTTCTCGCCGCTGCCGCTGCTGCGTGACTTCGGTGCGATCGTCGCCGTCACGGTGGCCATCGCCCTGATCTCGGCGATCACCGTGCTCCCGCCGGTGCTGGTCTGGGCCGACAACCACGGTTGGGTCGCTCCCGGCCGCGGCCGCCGCCCGAACGACCCCGCACCGGATACCGACGGGCCCGCCGTCTCCCCCGCCGGCTGACCGGCCAACGACCGCTCAGCACGACCGGGGCCCTCGAGGGCCCGGGTCCCGCCGCTCCTGGCACCGGGCTGCAGGGGTGGTTGACGCCACCGGTAACCTGAAACCTCGTGGCCGATGACTCCTCCCCCCAGATCGCGGGCCCGAACGCCTGGCTGGTCGACGAGATGTACGAGCAGTACCTCGCCGACCCGAACTCCGTCAGCGAGAGCTGGCGCGACTTCTTCCAGGACTACCGCCCCACCGCGTCCCCCCGTGGCGGCCTGACCGCCGCCCCCGCACCGGCACCCGCTGCTCCGGCTCCGGCCGCACCGGCGACGCCGGCAGCAACTCCCGCCGCGGCCGAGCCGCCCGGCACGCCGCTGCGCGGTGCCGCGGCCCGCATCGTCACCAACATGGAGGCCAGCCTCACGGTGCCGACGGCGACGTCGTTCCGCGAGGTCCCGGCCAAGCTGCTCGAGGTCAACCGCAAGATCATCAACAGCTACCTGAGCCGCACCCGCGCCGGGAAGATCAGCTTCACCCACGTCATCGGCTACGCCATCGTCAAGGCCATCACCGGCACCACCCCGGTGATGAACGCGGCCTACGTCGAGGGCGCCGACGGCAAGCCCTACGTCGTGCGCCACGAGCACCTCGGCCTCGGCCTCGCCGTCGACGTCGAGAAGGGCGACGGCAGCCGCTCGCTGCTCGTGCCGTGCATCAAGAACGCCGACACCCTCGACTTCGCCGGCTTCTTCGCCGCCTACGAGGAGCTCATCCGCAAGGTCCGCTCCAACAAGCTGGCCCCCGACGACTTCGCCGGCGTCACGGTCATCGCTCACCAACCCCGGCACCATCGGCACCGTGCAGTCGGTGCCCCGCCTCATGCCGGGCCAGGGCCTCATCGTGGGCGTCGGCTCGCTCGACTACCCCACCGCCTACGCCGGCGCCGACCCCACGGCTCTCGCCGACCTCGGCCTGTCGAAGGTGATGACCATCACCTCGACCTACGACCACCGCATCATCCAGGGCGCCGAGTCGGGCATGTTCCTCAAGCGCGTCCACCAGCTCCTGATGGGTGAGGACGGCTTCTACGAGGAGATCTTCCACTCCCTCGGCGTGCCCTACGAGGCCGTCGAGTGGGCGCCGCGACGCCAACCCGGTCGACCGCGTCGAGGCCATGCTCGACAAGCAGATGCAGGTGCAGGCGCTCGTCAACGCCCACCGCGTCCGCGGCCACCTCATCGCCGACCTCGACCCGCTCGGCGCCGAGGAGCCCCACCTCCACCCCGAGCTCGACCCCGCCACCTACGGCCTCACCATCTGGGACCTCGACCGCGAGTTCCTCACCGGCGGCATCGCCGGTCGCACCCGCATGAAGCTCGACACGATCCTCGACGTGCTGCGCGACGCCTACTGCCGCACGATCGGCATCGAGTACATGCACATCCAGGAGCCTGACGAGAAGCGCTGGATCCAGGAGCACGTCGAGGGCGTGAAGGTCGACCTCACCGTCGACGAGAAGCACCACATCCTCGAGCGCCTGAACGCCGCCGAGGCGCTCGAGAAGTTCCTCGCCACGAAGTACCTCGGCCAGAAGCGCTTCGGCATCGACGGCGCCGAGTCCACGATCCCGCTCATCGACGCCGTGCTCGCCGAGGCCGCCGACGCCCACATGGAGTGTGCCGTCGTGGGCATGGCCCACCGGGGCCGGCTCAACGTGCTGGTGAACATCGTGGGCAAGAGCTACGAGCAGCTCTTCACCGAGTTCGAGGGCAACGTCGACCCCGAGTCCATCCAGGGCTCCGGCGACGTGAAGTACCACCTCGGCCAGACCGGCAAGTTCGTCAGCCGCCGCGGCAACTCCATCGAGGTCGAGCTGGCGGCCAACCCGTCGCACCTCGAGGCCGTCGACCCGGTCGTGGTCGGCATGGCCCGCGCCAAGATGGACCTCATCGAGCCCCCCGGGAACTACCCGGTGCTGCCCGTGCTGCTGCACGGCGACGCCGCCTTCGCCGGCCAGGGCGTCGTGGCCGAGGTCCTGAACCTCTCCGACATCAAGGGCTACCGCGTCGGCGGCACGATCCACGTGATCGTGAACAACCAGCTGGGCTTCACCACGCCGCCCACCGCCGCCCGCTCGTCGGAGTACTCCACCGACGTCGCCAAGATGGTCCAGGCTCCGATCTTCCACGTGAACGGCGACGACCCCGAGGCCGTGGTGCGAGTCGCCCGCCTCGCGTTCGCCTACCGCCAGGCGTTCCACAAGGACGTCGTGATCGACATGGTCTGCTACCGGCGCCACGGTCACAACGAGGGCGACGACCCGAGCTACACCCAGCCGCTGATGTACAAGCGCATCGACGCCCGCCGCTCGGTCCGCAAGCTGTACACCGAGGCCCTGGTGAAGAAGGGCGACATCTCGGTGGAGGAGGCCGAGGCCGCGCTCGACGACTTCCAGCGCCGGCTCCAGGTCGCGCTCGACGAGACCCGCTCGCAGGCCCACCCCGAGCCGCTCGAGAACGCACCCGAGCGCACCTTCCTCGGCGTGCGCCCCCACGTCGACACCGGCGTGCCCAAGGAGGCCCTCGACGAGATCCTCCAGGCCCTCGAAGAGGTGCCCGACGGCTTCACCGTGCACCCCAAGCTGGCCAAGCAGTTCGAGGGCCGTCGGGCCATGTACGACGAGGGCGAGGTCGACTGGGCCCTCGGTGAGGCCCTGGCCTTCGGCTCGCTGCTCCACGAGGGCACGTCGGTCCGGGTGTCCGGCGAGGACTCCCGCCGCGGCACCTTCTCGCACCGCCACGCCGCCCTGGTCGACTACGAGACCGGCGCCGAGATCGTGCCCCTCGAGGGCGCGGCCCGCGACGGCGCCCGGTTCTGGATCTACGACTCGCTGCTCTCGGAGTTCGCGGTGCTCGGCTTCGAGTACGGCTACTCGGTCGAGAACAAGGACGCCCTCGTCGTCTGGGAGGCCCAGTTCGGCGACTTCATGAACGGCGCCCAGGTCATCATCGACCAGTTCATCGTCGCCGCCGAGGACAAGTGGGACCAGACCTCCGGGCTGGTCATGCTCCTGCCCCACGGCTACGAGGGCCAGGGCCCGGAGCACTCCTCGGCCCGCATCGAGCGGTTCCTCACGCTCTCGGCCGGCGACAACATCCAGGTCTGCAACGCCACCACGGCCGCCCAGCTCTTCCACCTCCTCCGCCGCCAGGTGCGCCGCGAGGTCCGCAAGCCGCTGGTGATCTTCACCCCCAAGTCCGGCCTGCGGGCCAAGACCTCCCGCTCGCCGATCGGGTCCTTCGTCAACGGCTCGTTCCAGGAGGTCCTCGACGACCTCGGCGTCACCGATCCGGACTCGATCCAGCGGGTCGTGTTCGCCTCGGGCAAGGTCGCGGTCGAGGCCCAGCTCGAGCGCGACAAGCGCCAGACCCCCGTGGCCATCGCCCGCGTGGAGCAGCTCTACCCGTGGCCGTACGCCGAGGTCGCCCACGTGCTCTCCCGCTACCCCAACGCCGACGAGATCGTCTGGCTGCAGGAGGAGCCCGAGAACATGGGCCCGTGGAACCACATCAAGGGCCGCCTGTACGAGGCCCACGAGGCCACCCACAAGATCCGCCGGGTGAGCCGCCAGGAGTCCGCCAGCCCCGCCACGGGCGTGCTGGCCATCCACCAGGCCGAGCACCGCGACCTCTTCGAGAGCGCCCTCTCCGTCGACTGATCAGTCGCGGCGGGTGAGGAGGTCGTCGGCGACGGCCTCCCAGAGCTCGGTCGACAGGCCGAGCGAGGTGGTGTCGATGCGCTCGTCGTCGCCGTGGAACATGACCCCGTAGTCCTCGAAGGTCATGGCCTCGCTGAACAGGCCGAAGCCGTAGGCCGTGCTGCCGGCCCGCCGGAAGAAGCGGGCGTCGGTGGCGCCGACGGTGAGGTACGGCACGGTCTCGGAGCCGGGGTACCACCGCTGGGTCACCGAGGAGAGGGAGTCCCACAGCGGCGTGTCGATCGGTGAGGCGCTGGAGCCGTCGTAGCGGTACCGGACGTACTCGACCTGGTCGGCCAGGTCGCCGAGGGCGAGCCGGAGCTCGGCCATCACCGCCTCCTCGTCGTCGCCGGGCAGGGTGCGGATGTCGACCTCGAGTTCGACCAGGTCGGGGATCGTGTTGATCTTCGACCCGCCCTCGATCACCGTCGGTGCGAACGTCGTGTGGGTGCAGGCGTGGAACTGTCGGGCCATCCCGAGCGGGAGGCCGGCGATCATCCCGTCGAAGCCGTCGGTGGAGAGAAGCGGCTCGGTGATCTCGTCGGGATAGCCCATCGAGGTGATGAAGCGCCTCCAGACCTCGTGGATGCGGGGCTCGCCCCGGTATTCGGCCAGCCGACGTACGACCTCGGCCGCGGTGACGAGCGCGTTGTCGGTGCGATAGGGCTGGGAGCCGTGCCCGGCGGTGCCGCCGATGCGGAGCTTCCCCCACAGCGCCCCCTTCTCCCCGACGATCACCGGGAGCTTCAGGCCGGCGGGGCTGGGCAACGGGATGCCACCCGACTCGGTGATGACGTAGTCGGCGACGACGGCTTCGCGCTCGTGGCGGAGCAGATGGTCGGCGCCCCACTCGCCGTGCTCCTCCTCGTCGGCCACCGCCAGGTAGACGAGGGTGCCGCGGGGACGGAACCCGGACCGGGCCAGGCGCCGGACGGCGACCGCCATCGACGACGTGAGGTTGAGCATGTCGACGGCTCCGCGGCCCCAGACCTCCCCGTCGACGAGCTCGCCCCCGAACGGATCGCGGCTCCAGTGCTCGGGGTTCGCCGGCACCACGTCGGTGTGCCCCATCAGCAACAGGGTGGGGGCCGACGGGTCGGTGCCCTCGATGCGGGCCACCAGGCTCGTGCGGCCGGGGGCCGCCTCGAAGGTCTCGAGGTCGAGGCCCGGCCCCTCCAGGACGCCGGCCAACAGCTCCGCGTTGCGGGATTCGCCCCCCGACTCCTTGGTCCCGTCGTTCACACAGGCGTTGCGGATGAGTGCCTGGAGCAGCTCCGTGCACTCGCCTTCCCGGTCGATCGCGCCGTCGGTCACCGCGGGAAGCGTAGGCTTGGAGCACAACCGAGCCATGGAGTGGCCCTGCCACCCTGTTCTGCCGGGTTCCGACCGACGTTCTACGCGTTGCCGGTTCGGCCCCACCGGAGCGGGTTGCGAGTCGTCCGTGGCACCCCCGGCCCGCCGTCGTGCGGTGCCTCACGGAAGCGACAACAACCCCCAATGATCCGATCCCACGTGGTCGTCGATGGCTCGAACATCGCGACCGAAGGGCGAACGACACCGAGCCTTCGTCAGCTCGACGACGCCGTGACGGCGTTCCTCGCCGAGCACGACGTCGAGACCCTCACGGTCGTCGTCGACGCCACCTTCCCCAACCGCGTCGACCCGTCCGAGCGCGCCGAGTACGAGGAGGCGCTGCTGGCCGGCGAGCTGGTCACCCCTCCCGCCGGCGCCATCGGCCGCGGCGACGCCTTCATCCTCCAGATCGCCGAGAAGGTCGACGCCACGGTCCTCTCCAACGACTCGTTCCAGGAGCTCCACGCCAAGCACCCGTGGGTCTTCGAGGAGGGTCGCCTCATCGGCGGCAAGCCGGTGCCGGGTGTCGGCTGGGTCTTCCTGCTGCGCACCCCGGTGCGCGGACCGGTCAGCCGCCGGGCCACCGCCCAGGCGAAGGGCAAGGACCGCTCGCGGCCGACCCCGACCGCTCCCCCCGCCGAGAGCGAGGGCTCCGGCAACGGGCGCCGTCGCCGCGGTGGCCGTCGCCGCGGGGGTGACACTGCTGCACGCGGAGAGCACGACCGCCGAGATGAAGCCGGCCACCGGCTCGAAGGACCGGGCACCCCGCAAGCCTGCTGAGCCGGCTAACGACCCGCTGCCGTTCATCGAGTTCGTCGCCAAGCACCCGGTGGGCTCGACCCTCGAGGGCGTGGTCGAGACGTTCTCCTCCCACGGCGCCTACGTCGCGGCCGGCGGTGCCCGCTGCTACGTGCCGCTGAAGCTCATGGGCGACCCCGCGCCACGTGCCGCACGCGACGTCATGGTCGTCGGTGAGACGCGGAAGTTCGCGGTGCACTCGCTCGACACCCCGCGTCGCGGCATCGACCTCGCGCTCGTCGCGGACGGAATAGTTCGCCGAGAAACGAAGAATGCCGATTCCGACGACACCGACGCATCGGCAGCGAAAAGCCAGCAATCACAAGGCTCCGGTGCAACCGGTGAGATCGTTAGCCGTCAAAGCACTGGACGCGGGCGTCGTTCGATGTCACGCAAAACCTCCACAAACGACGCCGTTGTTGGTACAACTTCACCACCCGATCAACACGCCGAGGAGGCGACGGTGACCCCAGCAGCGAAGAAGGCTCCGGCCAAGAAGGCCGCAGCGAAGAAGGCTCCGGCCAAGAAGACGGTCGCCAAGAAGACCGCCGCCAAGAAGACCGTCGCCAAGAAGGCGCCGGCGAAGAAGGCTCCGGCCAAGAAGACGGTTGCGAAGAAGGCACCGGCCAAGAAGGCTCCGGCCAAGAAGACCGTCGCCAAGAAGGCGCCGGCGAAGAAGGCTCCGGCCAAGAAGACGGTTGCGAAGAAGGCACCGGCCAGGAAGGCTCCGGCCAAGAAGACCGTCGCCAAGAAGGCGCCGGCCGAAGAAGGCCCCCGCCAAGAAGGCTCCGGCCAAGAAGACGGTTGCGAAGAAGGCACCGGCCAAGAAGGCCCCCGCCAAGAAGACGACCGCCCGGCGCTGAGCCTCATCAGTACGAGCAGTGAACCGGTGCCCCGCCTCGGCGGGGCACCGGCGCGTCCGGGCACGATTCCTCCGCCGCCGTGAGCATCGGTACCCTTGCCCGCCATGGCTGCACAGTTCATCTTCACCATGCACAAGGTGAGTCGGTACTACCCGCCCGACCGCGAGGTGCTGAAGGACATCAGCCTCTCCTTCTACCCGGGCGCCAAGATCGGCGTCCTGGGCCACAACGGCTCGGGCAAGTCGTCGCTGCTGCGCATCATGGCGGGCCTCGACGACGGCTACACCGGCGAGGCCCGGCTCACCGGTGGCTTCACCGTCGGCCTGCTCGAGCAGGAGCCGCACCTCGACCCGGCGAAGGACGTCATCGGCAACGTGATGGACGGCGTGGGCGAGACCGCCACGCTGCTCGAGCGCTACGACACCGTGCTGGCCAAGTGGGCCGACCCGGACGCCGACTACGAGAAGCTCGGCGAGGAGCAGGCCGACCTCGAGGCCCAGATCGAGGCCAGCGGCGCGTGGGACCTCAAGCGCACCATCGAGATCGCCATGGACGCGCTGCGGCTCCCCCCGTCCGACGCCGACGTCACCACGCTCTCCGGTGGCGAGCGCCGCCGCGTGGCGCTGTGCCGGCTGCTGCTGGCCCGCCCCGACCTGCTGCTGCTCGACGAGCCCACCAACCACCTCGACGCCGAGTCGGTGGCGTGGCTCGAGCGCTTCCTGCGCGACTACGAGGGCACCGTCGTGGCCATCACCCACGATCGCTACTTCCTCGACAACGTCGCCCGCTGGATCCTCGAGCTCGACCACGGCAAGGGCATCCCCTTCGAGGGCAACTACTCCAGCTGGCTCGAGCAGAAGCAGGAGCGCCTCCGGATGGAGGAGAAGCAGGAGTCGGCCCGGGCCCGCACCCTCGCCCACGAGCTCGAGTGGGTCCGCATGGCCCCCAAGGCCCGCCAGGCCAAGGGCAAGGCCCGCCTCTCCGCCTACGAGCAGCTCCTCGCCGAGTCACAGGCCGCCCAGGGCGGCGGCGACAAGCTCGAGATCTACATCCCCTCCGGCGAGCGCCTCGGCGACGTCGTCATCGAGGCCGAGGACATCGCCAAGGGCTTCGGCGACCGCCTCCTGATCGAGGACCTCTCCTTCTCGCTCCCCCGCGCCGGCATCGTCGGCGTGATCGGGCCGAACGGCGCCGGCAAGACCACGCTGTTCCGCATGATCACCGGCCAGGAGGAGCCCGACGCCGGGAGCCTCAAGGTCGGCCCCACCGTCGACCTGGCCTACGTCGACCAGAGCCGCGACGTCCTCGACGCCGACAAGACGGTCTACGAGGAGATCACCGACGGCCAGGAGATCGTGAAGCTCGGCACCCGGGAGATGAACGGTCGCGCCTACGTCGCCTCGTTCAACTTCAAGGGCTCCGACCAGCAGAAGAAGGTCGGCGTGCTCTCCGGCGGCGAGCGCAACCGGGTGCACCTGGCCAAGGTGCTCGCCCGAGGCGGCAACGTGCTGCTCCTCGACGAGCCCACCAACGACCTCGACGTCGACACGCTGCGGGCGCTCGAGGACGGCCTCGACGGCTTCGCCGGCTGCGCCGTCGTGATCAGCCACGATCGCTGGTTCCTCGACCGGGTCGCCACCCACGTGCTCGCCTTCGAGGGCGACTCCCAGGTGCGCTGGTTCGAGGGCAACTTCACCGAGTACGAGGCCTTCCGCAAGAAGGAGCTGGGCGCCGACGCCGACCAGCCCCACCGCATCAAGTACAAGCCGCTGGTGCGATGACGCCCACGGCGCCCGGCACGGTCGACACCGACGGCACCGACGCCGTCCAGGACGCCACCCCGGCGTCGGGGCGGCCGAAGGTCAGCCCGCGCCTCGTGCGGCGCGTCGTGCTGTGTGTGTTCGTGCTGGGGATCGCCGGGATGATCGCCGGCTCCATCGCCGACAACAACGGCACCGCCATCACCTTCGGCCTCATCACCGCGGTCGCCGCCCTCGCCCTCGTGCTCGTCACCTCGGTGTCGCCCCCGGGCTCGTTGGCGAAGCCCGGCACCGCGGTCACCACCGAAGCCGACGAGCGCCTCGCGGCCGACCTCGAGGACCGAATCGGTGCACTGGTCGCCGACGGCGCCGACGAGGAGGCCGTGCGCAAGCTCGTCGGCCGCGCGGTCGAGCTGGGCCGCCGCAACGCCTGACCACTCGGGGCTTCCGGCCGTGGCGCCGCGTCAGCCCCCGCCGTAGCGTCGTCCCCGGAGACCGGGCCAGCGGGGAGGTGTCGGAGTGCCCGAGCAGCGAACGGCGCCCGACACAGGAGCCCGCGATCCCTTCGTCGACTTCGTGCGAGCCGCGAGCCTCGTCGTGGTCGTGCTCTGGCACTGGGTCTTCACCGTGGTGCTGTGGCAGTCCGACGGCCCCCACACCTCGAACCCCATCGGCTTCACGTCCGGCCTGTTCCTCGCGACGTGGCTGTTGCAGGTCATGCCGCTGTTCTTCTTCGTGGGCGGCTGGGCCCACACCGTCGCCATCACCCGCTTCGTCGCCGACGGCAAGGGCTCCGTGTGGCGCTTCACGCTGCAGCGCATCGGCTCGCTCGGTCGGCCCGCCGTGGCGCTGGCGATCGCCTGGTGGTTCGTCGGCGTCGTCGTGGCCGCCGCCTTCGACGTGAGCTGGACCGGCCGGGCCGTGCTGCTGATCCTCTCGCCGCTCTGGTTCCTCGCCATCTACGCCGTGCTGGTCGCCCTCCTCCCGGTCACCACCTGGCTGCACCGGCGCTTCGACGTGCTCGTGCTGGTGTGGGGTGCCGGCCTCGCCGCCCTCGTCGACGTGGGCCGGTTCCGCTACGGCTGGGACGCCCTCGGCTGGCTCAACATGGTCCTGGTCTGGGGCCTGTGCCACCAGCTCGGGTTCTTCTACGACCGGCTGGTGCGGGCCAGCCGCCAGGTGGCGTGGTCGATGACGTTCGGCGGGCTCTTCACCCTCTCGGCGCTGGTCTTCTCGGGCCTCTACCCCGGCTCGATGGTCGGCGTCCCCGGCGACCGCCTCTCCAACATGGCCCCGCCGACGGTGTGCATCGCCGCCCTCCTGGTGCTGCAGGTCGGCATCGCCCTGCTCGTGCGGCCGTGGGTCGTCGAGCGCCTGAACACCCGCTCGGGCTGGCAGCGGGCCAACGGGGTGATGACCCGCGTGTCGCTGCCCCTCTACCTCTTCCACTCGACGGGCATGGCCATCTGGGTCACGGTCGTCTACCGCACGGTCGGCTTCAACCGGGCCTTCGGGATGATGCCGTCGGCGGACCTCGACGCCGTGTGGTGGCTGTCGCGCCCCCTCGCCGTGCTGGGCCCGCTCGCCTTCACCATGCCGATGATCTGGCTCTACCTCCGCTTCCACCGCAACCCGACGGTCGCCCCCGACGAGGAGCCGGCCGTGCGGCCCGGCGCCGCAGAGGTCGCGGAGGCCTGATCCTCCCCTGCACCGGTGGCCCACTTCGGCAATGCTTCGCCGGCGAAGGGGAGGTCGACCATGGGGCTTCAGGTCGTCGGGGTCGGGTTCGGCCGCACGGGCACGAACTCGCTGAAGGTGGCGCTCGAGCAGTTGCTCGGCGGGCGGTGCCACCACATGCACGAGGTGTTCGAGCGACCGGGGCTCGTACCGCTCTGGATGGAGGCCGCTGCCGGCCGGCCCGACTGGGCCGCCATCTTCGAGGGCGACGTGGCGACGGTCGACTGGCCGGCGGCCGCGTTCTGGCGGGAGCTCGTCGAGGCATACCCCGACGCGCTCGTGCTGCTCTCGATGCGGGAGAGCCCGGAGGCGTGGTGGCGCAGCGCCCGGCTGACGATCTTCGAGAGCCTCGCGATCGAGGGGGCTCCTCCCGAGATCCAGGCCTGGATGGACACCGTGCGGGGCCTCATCGAGAGCCACGGGGTCGACCCCGACGAGGAGGCGGGGGCGGTGGCCGCCTACGCGCGCCACATCGCCGACGTGCGGGCCGCGGTGCCGGCCGACCGCCTCGTGGAGTGGACCACCGGCGACGGTTGGGAGCCCCTCTGCCGGGCGCTGGGGGTTCCGGTGCCCGACGAGCCCTTCCCGCACGTCAACACCACCGCCGAGTTCCGCGAGCGCCTGGGGCTCGCCGACTGAGCCACCTCACCGGTCGAGGCTGACCTCGGCGACGATCGGGCGGTGATCGGGGCGGTCGACCACCACCCTGACCGGCGACTGGCCCATCCCCGGCGCCACGAAGATCCAGTCCGGGCAGTTCTGGTTCGAGGTCGGCATCGTGCAGAGGTCGACGTCCTGGGTGGTCGTGAAGCCGGCGCCGAGCACGAGGTCGAGCTCCGGCCAACCCGGAGGGACCTCCCTCGGGTAGGTGTTGAGGTCGCCCAGCAGCACGGTCCGCGGCGCGCCGCCCCAGCGATCGAGGATCGTCGCGTACGCCTCCGCCCGCGACTCGTGCATCGCAGCCTGGCTCCCGTTCATGAGGTGGGTCCCGATCACGAGGAGGTCCTCGCCATCCGCGTCGAGGTGGACGAAGGCGGCGCTGCGGGCCTGGGTCCCGTTGCCCTTGCCGAGCGCGACCACCTCGGACCCGGTGATGGGCAGGCGGCTGAACACCGCGTTGCCGAACTGGCCGTCGGCCGCGGGTGCCCACACGTACGACATGCGGAGACGGCGGCTGAACCATTCGGCGCCGTCGGTCATCCCCGACACCGACCACCCACGTCCGACCTCCTCCAGCACGACGACGTCGGGGTCGACGGACTCGATCTGCCGGGCCAGCTCCTCGAGGTCCAACTGCCCGAGCGTCAGACCCTGGTCGATGTTGAAGGTCATGACCCGGACGGGTCGTCCGGCGATGTCGACGCTCGGTGTCGCGGGCCAGAGCACCGTGACCAGTACAGGCGCCAGCACCGCACACGCACCGAGCACGGCAGCGACCGACCACGCCGGCGCCAGCGCACGACCACCGAGCTTCTCGTCCCTCGCCCTCGGGGCGAGGACGGCGACGCCGAGCGAGAGGGCCACCGCCGCCGGGATGGCGCGGTTGGTGAACGGGAGGGGCTGGAGGGTGTGGAGCGCGAAGGCCAGCATCGCCACCGCGACCCAGACCGACCCGGCCGTGAACGCGAGGACGGAGCGGACGACTCGATCGTCGGTCGGATCACGGGTCGCGCCGGCCGCCACGCCGGCGAGGAAGGCGGCGCCCGTCTGGACGAGCAGGGCGAGGACCACCACCGACCACCCCGACGCTCCCGAGAGCACGAACACGATGGCGGCGAGGGTCGTCGCCACCGCGACACGCACGACACGTGAGGCCCCCGACCGGGCGCCGAGCCCGATGACCGCCGCCGCGAGAGCAGCGGCCACCAAGGCCGTCGCCAGCGCCGCGGCCGTCCCGATGCCGCCCGACGAGGCGAGGAACGCGGGGCTCTGGGTGTAGAGCAGCGCGAGGTAGAGGAACGGCCACAGCAGGAAGCCGTCGAGGGCCACCCCGGAGCGGTCGCGGTCGGGCACGCCCCGCGGCGCACCGTCGCCACGAGGGCGGCCACGGTCCCTCCGAGGAGCAGGGCGGTCAGCGACCATGACAGGGCGTCGTGGCGCCACACCACGTCCCAGGTGGTGCCGGTCGCCCGAATCGACGTGTCCAGCGCCAGGCCGACCGTCACTGCGAGCAGCACGCCGACGCTCCCGCCCCACCCGTGGCGCCGCGCCCCGATCACCGCCATCGCGAGGCCCACCAGGGCGAGCGACGTGGTGGCTCCGGCGAGCGGGTAGCCGATGTCGCCCACGGCCTGCATGGCCACCCGGCACCCCACGAGCAGGCCGACCACGACGCCCATCGCCGCTGCCGCCGGCACGAAGCGCAGGAGTGGAGCGGCGAGGACGGGCGTCGCGAAGAGCAGCACCACGATGAGGCCGGTCGTCACGTTCCCGAGGTCCTCCCCGGCGTGGAACGCGACGCCGAAGAGCACCCTGGCGCTCTCGGCGAGGACCACCGTGAGGAGCGCCACCAGCAGCACAGGCGCGCGGCCCACGGTCGGAGGCACGTCTCCACCATCCTGCGGGCCCCTGCCCCGGGCAAGGGCCGAGGGTCCCGTCGTGGCGACCGGAGAGGGCCATCACGGGAGCCACCGCGAGACGGCTTACGATCCCCCGATGACCGAGAACGGACGCACCACCGGCGGCACCGACCACGAGATCGCCCGGGCCCTGGCCACCGACGCCGGCCTGCTGCTGCTCGACCTGCGCGTGGCCATGGCCAAGGAGGGCGCGTCGGAGCGCGAGATCAAGGACGCCGGCGACCGCGAGGCCCACCTGTTCCTCATGGAGGCGCTGCGCCGCCTGCGCCCCGACGACGCCGTGCTCTCCGAGGAGGGCAAGGACGACCTGGCCCGCCTCACCTTCTCGCGGGCGTGGATCGTCGACCCGCTCGACGGCACCCGCGAGTACGGCGAGGGCCGCCACGACTGGGCGGTCCACGTGGCCCTCTCGATCGACGGCGCCCCGGCCGTGGGTGCCGTGGCCCTCCCGGGCGCCGACGTCGTGCTCGACACGGGCATCGCTCCGGTCGTGCCCGCCCGGCCCGAGGGCCGCCCGATGCAGATGGCCGTGAGCCGCAGCCGCCCGCCGGCGCTCTCGATCGCCGTCGCCGAGGAGCTCGACGGTGAGCTCGTGCCCATGGGCTCGGCCGGGTACAAGGCCATGGCCGTGGTCACCGGCGAGGTCGACGCCTACGTGCACGGCGGCGGCCAGTACGAGTGGGACAACTGCGCGCCGGCCGCCGTGGCCCTCGCCGCCGGTCTCCACGCCAGCCGCCTCGACGGCTCGCCGCTCACCTACAACCACGAGGACCCGTACCTCCCCGACCTGGTGATCTGCCGGCCGGAGCTGGCCGATCAGATCCTGGAGATCGTCGGCCGCCACCTGTAGGCCGGGTGCCACAGGGCACCCGACCCGACCCGGGGATCGCCGGACGCCGCTCGTACACTCGACGGCGATGGCTCCCCCCACCTCCACGGCTGCCGACCCCGCAGTCGCCCCCGACGCGCCGGCCGACCTGGCCATCGGCTCGTTCTCGGAGCACCCGCCGTGGATCGTCGATCCCGACGCCATGCCGTGGCGCGAGGCCGTCGACGAGATCCGTTGGCTCACCCGCCACGACCTCCCCGAGCTGATCCGCCCCCGGCGCCTCCCCCAGGGCGGCCGGGCCTTCACCGTCGTGCGCCGCCTCGGCACCGCCGTGGGCATGTGGGCATGGAAGGGCCGCGGCAAGGACCGCTCCACCAGCCGGGCCGACCTCTCACGCCGGCTGCGCATCGCCGCCGAGCACCTCGGCCCGACCTACATCAAGCTCGGCCAGATCATCTCCTCCGGCGAGGGCCTCTTCCCCGAGGAGCTCGTCGAGGAGTTCAAGAAGTGCCGCGACCAGGTGCCGGCCGAGCCCTTCAGCGAGGTGCGGGCCACCGTCGAGAGCGAGCTCGGCCGTTCGCTCGAGGACGTCTTCGCCTCGTTCGACCGTCGTCCCCTCGCCGCCGCCTCCATCGCCCAGGTCCATGCCGCCACGCTCCACACCGGCGAGCGCGTCGTGGTGAAGGTGCAGCGCACCACCGTGGCCGAGCTGGTCACCAAGGACCTCCGCGGTCATGGCCTGGCTGGCACCCTTCCTCGTCGGCCGCCTGCCGTTCGCCGCGCTGGCCAACCCGCCGGCGCTGGTCGAGCTGTTCGCCGAGACCATCACCGAGGAGCTCGACTTCCGGCTCGAGGCCCAGAACATGCTCGACGTGGCCAAGAGCTTCGTCGACCTCGGCCAGCGCGGGTACATCATCCCGAGGCCGCACCCCACCCTCGTCACCCGCCGGGTGCTGGTGATGGAGCGCCTCGACGGCTTCAACTTCGACGACGTCGCCTCGATGAAGGACGCAGGCGTCGACACCCACGAGGTCGTGCGCACCGGCATGATCGGCTTCATGGAGGGCGCGCTCATCGAGGGCGTCTTCCACGGCGACCTCCACGGCGGCAACCTCTTCGTGATGCCCGACGGCAAGGTGGCGCTGCTCGACTTCGGCATCACCGGCCGCATGGACGAGGTGAAGCGCCGGGCCTTCCTGCGTCTCATGCTCGGCGCCATCACCAACGACGTGCGGGTGCAGCTCGCCGCCCTGCGCGACCTCGGCGCCCTCCCGATGGACACCGACCTCGAAGCCGTGATCATCGACCTCGGGCTGGAGGGTCCGAGCATCGACCCCACGCAGCTCACGCCCGAGGAGATGATCCACGAGATCCAGCGCATCGTGAAGCTGCTGCTCGGCTACGGCGCCCGGATGCCGAAGGAGCTCATGCTCTACGTGAAGAACATGGTCTTCCTCGACGGCGCCATCGCCCGGCTGGCCCCCGACCTCGACCTGTTCGCCGAGATCACCAACATCACGATGTACTTCGCCCAGACCCACGGCGAGAAGCTCTTCGCCGACGTCGGCATCGACCCCTCGACCTTCGAGATCGATCTCGAGGGCGTGAAGAACAGCATCGGGGTCGACACCTCCACCGAGCGCCTCACCTACCGGGAGCTCCAGGAGCGGCGCGAGCTCATCCGCAGCCGCTTCGAGAAGCGCGGCATCGTCTGAGCCGACCCGAACCGAGCCGACCGCCGCTCAGGCGGTGGTCAGGTGAAGACGGTCTCGCCGTCGGCGGTCTCGATGCCGACGATGCGCTCCAGCCGCACCCGGATGGTGCCGTCGGCGACGGGCCACACCCAGGCCCCGACCGACGGGGTGTCGGAGGGGCTGAGCACCAGCTTGTCGTCCTGCACCCCGTCGACGACGCCCTCGACCCGTGAGAGCGACTGCAGCTCGGTCTCCTCGAGCGAGCCGATCACCACGGTGACGGTGCTTCCGGTCATGCCCTCGAGCCGCTCGCGCACCTGGCGGATGCGGCGCTCGTCGCCACCGAGGCCGATGACGTAGATGGTGATGCCGACGCTCAGGGCGACGACGACGATCCCGATGAGGACTTCGACCTGCCAGCTCATGGCGCTTCCCGCTCCCGGGTCGTGTGCGGCGGTGTCGACGGTAGCCGGGGTCGTCGACCGCGGCTCGGACACCACGTTCCCTCGGTCAGCGACGGTCGGATGCGATGATGGCGCCACGGCGACCGCCCGAGGGGACGGTGCCACGGGGAGGGACGATGAGCCCGGACAGCGGCAACGACGGAGCAAGGCTCGGCGCCGGGGCGATCGCCTCGATCGTCGGCGTGGGCGCCCTGCTCGTGTTCATGCTCCAGAACCGCAACAAGGTGTCGCTCGACTTCCTGGTGTTCCACGTGACCTGGCCGCTGTGGCTGGTCATCCTCATCTCGGCCCTGCTCGGCGCGCTGATCTGGTTCGGCGTCGGGGTGATGCGTCGGCGCAGCCGGCGCAAGGAACGCCGCGGCTGACCCGTCAGTCCGGGGTCGACGCGTCGCGTGGGACCCACCCACGGACGATCAGCGTGGTGATGCTCGTCATCACCAGCACCACCGCCACCACGCCGATGCCCAGTGCCCAGGGCTGCGCGTCGGCGATCACCCGAGCGCACGGGACGCCGATGGCCTGCCCCTCGAACTCGGTCGGGAACAACGCCGACCCACACGACGTGCCGCCCCGAGCGACGTTGTCGTGGTACCCGAGGTACACCGCCACCGGCGTGACGACGAGCGTGACGGCGAACAGCACGTAGCCCCACCGGGGGAAGGGCTCGAAGCGGCGGGGCCGGCGACCGTCGTCCGCCCGGGGCTCGTCGCGCAGGCGGGCCCGTACGACGACTCCGGCCCGTTGGTCGACCGGCGCCTGGGCACGCTCCCGACGGCGCCTGGAGCGCGAGCGGACCGGGCCACCCAGGCGTGGATCCCGCTCCCCCTCCGCCGTCGCTCCCACCGACTCGACCGTAGCGGTCGGTGCTCTAGCCTCGCTGTCGTCATGCGCCTCGTGATCGCCCGCTGCTCCGTCGACTACGCCGGCCGCCTGTCCGCCCACCTCCCGATGGCCACCCGGCTGATCATGGTGAAGGCCGACGGCTGCGTCGCCATCCACGCCGACGGCGGGGCCTACAAGCCCCTCAACTGGATGAACGCCCCCAACCGCCTCTCGGAGGCGGAGGGCGAGTGGGTCGTCACCAACCCGAAGGGCGAGACGCTCACGATCACCCTCGACGAGGTGATCCACGACTCGGCCCACGAGCTCGGCATCGACCCCGGCCTCCAGAAGGACGGCGTGGAGGCCCACCTCCAGGAGCTGCTGGCCGCCGACCCCACGACCATCGCCGAGGGCCTGAAGCTGGTGCGCCGGGAGTTCCCCACCGACATCGGCCCGGTCGACCTCATGTGCCGTGACGCCGACGGCGTGGCCGTGGCCGTCGAGGTCAAGCGCCGCGGCGAGATCGACGGCGTCGAGCAGCTCGTGCGCTACCTCGAGCGCCTCGACCTCGACCCCACCCTGCGGCCCGTACGCGGCATCTACGTCGCGCAGGTCATCAAGCCCCAGGCGAAGGTGCTGGCCGAATCCCGCGGCATCACCTGCGTCGAGGTCGACTACGACGAGCTGCGCGGCATCGAGTCCGACGTCCTCAAGCTCTTCTGATGCCCCAGCAACAGGTGTCCGACGGGTGGCGACGCATCATCGGCGGGGTGCTGGTGGTGCTGGCGTTGGTGCTGGTCCCCTCGATCGTGGGGGCGGCCACCCAGCAGCGCGACGGCGAGCGGGGTGCCGAGTGCGGCTCGTGGGCCGACCCGTCCGAGCTGGCCCGGTACCGACCGGCGCTGAGCACCGACGGGTGTGCTCAGGCCATCGGCGACGCCTCCCGCACGATCGGGCTCCGGGTGGCGGCCGGTGCCGTGCTGCTCGTGGCCGGGCTCTCGCTGCTCGTCACCACGCGGGTCACCCGCTGGATCTGGGCGGTGGCCCTCCTGGCGCTCGTCGGGGTCATCTACGCCGAGTCCCAACCCGGCGGGCTGGCCACCCCGATCACGGGGTTCTTCTACGGCGTGCTGGTGCTCGTCGTGGTGCTGGGCCTCATGCGCAGCCGCAGCCGCCGGGCGCGCGAGCGCGCCGTCGACGGCTGACTGGGCCGCACCCGGCCCGCCTCGACCCGTTCAGGCGTCGAAGGTATGGCGGCCGCCGGCGAGGACGACACGGCCGTCCTGGCCCTTGGTCTGGAAGGTGCACTCGCCGCCGTCGACCCACATCTCGATCGTGAGTTCCTCGCCCGGGTAGACCGGCGACGCGAAGCGACCCTCCATCGAGCGGAAGCGGGCCGGGTCGGAGCCGCAGAGCGTGTGCAGCAGTGCTCGGCCGCTGAAGCCGTAGGTGCACATGCCGTGCAGGATCGGACGGTCGAAGCCGGCCAGCTCGGCGAACTTCGGGTCGGAGTGCAGCGGGTTGCGGTCGCCCGAGAGCCTGTAGATCAGCGCCTGGTCGGCGCGGGTCTGGTAGCTGATCGAGTGGTCGGGGGCGCGCTCGGGCGGGGTGTTCCGATTGCCGGAGGGGCCGCGGTCACCACCCCAGCCACCCTCGCCGCGGATGAACATCGTCATCGAGGTCGAGAACAGCAGGTCGCCGGTGGCGGTGTCGGTGCAGTCGGCGTCGATCACGACCGCGGCGCCGGAGCCCTTGTCGTAGATGCCGGCGATCGTGCTCACCGAGGAGACCGTGCCCTCGACGGGGATCTCGCGGTGGATCGCGATCGCCTGCTCACCGTGCACGAGCATGGCGAAGTTGAACGGGCCGATGGCGCTGACCACGTTCGAGCCACCCTGGGAGATCACCACGCCCTGGGTCGGGAGCAGCCGCTGGGGAAGGTCGATGCTGTTCTCGGTGGTGAAGGCCAGCTCGTCGAGCCCGGCACCCACGCCGAGGGCGTAGAGCAGGCCGTCCTTGGAGGTCCAGCTCAGCTCGACGGGGTCGCCGACAGCTCCGACGACGTCGTGGTTGATGGGCATGTCGTTCCCCCGGGTCAGGTGCGGTCGGCGCCGAACATGTCGGCGTTGGGGCGGGCCTCGGCCATGAGCTGCTCGACGAGCGGGCCGATGGCGGACGGGTCCTGGGTGCCGGTGACCGTGGGGCCGCGGTGCCAGCCCTCGGCGACGGCCAGCGTGTCGCCCATGACGTCGAAGACGCGGCCGGTGACGCCGGAGGACTCCTCGCTCGCCAGCCAGGTGACGATCGGGGCGATCCAGCGCGGCGACATCGCCTCCTTGGTCTCGTCGCTGACGGGGGCCCCGCTCAGCCCGGCGGTGAGGCGGGTCATCGCCGCGGGGGCGATGGCGTTCACGGTGACGCCGTAGCGGGCGAGCTCGTCGGCGGCGATGATCGTGAAGGCGGCGATGCCGGCCTTGGCGGCGCCGTAGTTGGTCTGGCCGATGTTGCCGTAGATGCCCGACGGCGACGTGGTGTTGATGATGCGGGCGACGTTGGCCTCACCCGCCTTCGAGCGATCACGCCAGTAGGCGGCGGCGAAGTGCGACGGGCCGCCGGTGCCCTTCAGGTGCACCTTGATGACGGCGTCCCACTCGGCCTCGGTCATGTTGGCGAGCATGCGGTCGCGGAGGATGCCGGCGTTGTTGATCAGCACGTCGAGGCCACCGAAGGTCTCGACGGCCTGGGCGATGAGGCGCTCGGCGCCCGCCCACTCGCTGATGTCGTCGGTGTTGGCGACGGCCTCACCGCCGGCGGCGACGATCTCGTCGACCACCTGCTGGGCGGGGCCGGCGTCGGTGCCCTCCCCCGATGCGGAGCCGCCCAGGTCGTTCACGACGACCTTGGCCCCTTCGGCCGCCAGCATGAGCGAGTGCTCGCGGCCGATGCCGCGCCCCGCTCCCGTGACGATGACGACTCGGCCTTCACACAGTCCTGCCACGATCGATCACTCCCCCTGAGAACGTTGTCCGCCAGGCGATCTTGGCACGGGAGCCGGTGTACCGTCCGCGGAACCGGGTGGGACCCGGACGGGAGACATCGGCGACGCGCCGACGTCCCCACCCGATGATGCGATCGAAGGGGGCCTCATGGCCGAGCGGGATCTGCTGGTGCGCGGTGGCGACGTGATCGACGGGACGGGCGCGCCGGCGCGCCGGGCCGACGTGCGGGTTCGCGACGGAGTGATCGTCGAGGTCGGCCCCGACCTGGCCCACGAGGGCGAGCCGGTCATCGACGCCACCGGCGCCGTCGTCACCCCCGGCTTCATCGACACCCACGCCCACACCGACCCCGCGGTCTTCTGGGACCCGGCGCTCGACCCCGAGCCGCTGCACGGCGTCACCACGATGCTGATCGGCAACTGCAGCCTGTCGCTCTTCCCCGTCTCCGAGGCGACCCGGCCCGTGGTGAGCGACCTCTTCGCCTACATCGAGGACGTCCCCCGCCACCTGTTCGACGGTCCCGTGCCGTGGACCTGGTCCGACCTCGCCGGCTACCGCGCCGCCGTCGCCACCACCGGCGCCGGGGTCAACCTCGCTCCCCTGGTGGGCCACAGCATGATCAGGCTCGAGGTCATGGGCGACGATGCCTGGACCCGCACCGCCACCGCCGACGAGCAGGCCGCCATGGCGGCGCTGCTCGTCACCGCCATGGAGCAGGGCGCGTGGGGGCTGTCGACCTCCGAGCTCGACGTCGACGCCACCGGCCGTCACGTGCCCTCCCGGGTCGCCGACGACACCGAGGTCGACCTCCTCCTCGACGTCCTGCGCGACAGCGGCCGCGGCGTGGTGGAGATGGTCCCCGCCCTCCTCGACGCCGGTGACCCGGTCGCCCGCCTCGAGGCCATCGCCCGCCGCTGCGGCGAGCGGGGGGTGCCCCTCACGTGGACCGGCTTCACCTACTCGCAGACGAACCCCGCCTACACCGAGCGGTGGATCGAGCTCGCCCACCGCCTGGCCGCCGACGGCGTCACCTTCCTGCCCCAGCTCTCGCCCCGCACGGTCGACATGCGCCTCAACTGGGACTCCTCGATGATGTTCATGTCGATGCCCGAGGGCTGGCACCGGGTGATCGCCGCCCAGGGCACCGACGCCAAGGCCGCGCTGCTCGAGGACCCGGAGTGGCGGGCCACCGCCCGCGATGAGTGGGACCGCACGGAGAAGGCGATGTTCCCGCACCGCCGCCCCGAGGCCCTCCGCATCGTCGAGGTGTACGGGGCCGACAACCAGAAGTGGCTGGGCGCCACCTTCGCCGACCTCCTGGCCACCACCGACGGACACCCGTCCGACGTCCTCGCCGACTTCGTCCTGGCCAACGAGTGCCGTCCCGGCCTCGTGGCCCAGGGCCTGGCCAACGCCGACGTCGAGGGAGTGGGTCGCACCCTCGCCGACCCGGCGGTCCTGATCAGCTCGTCCGACGCCGGGGCCCACGCCACGATGATGTGCGCCTCGGGCGACACCACCCTGCTCTTCACCCGCCACGTGCGCGACCGAGGCGACCTCACGCTGGAGCAGGCGGTGCACGAGCTCACCGGGCGCCAGGCCGAGGCCTTCGGGTTCCACGGCCGCGGCGTGATCGAGCCGGGCGCCGTCGCCGACCTCGCCGTGTTCGCCCTCGACGAGCTCCACTACGACGCCGACGTGTTCGTCGACGACCTCCCCGGAGGCGGCTCGCGCCTGCGCCGTCCCGGCGGCGGCTACCGGGCCACGATCGTGGCGGGCACGCCGGTGCAGCTCGACGGTGAGCTCACCGGGGCGCTGCCCGGTCGGGTGATCAGCTCGGCCGACTGAGCCGACTGAGCCGGCTCGGCGGGGTCAGTCCTCGTCGGCGTCGAAGCTCGGCGCGCCCTCGGGGCCCCAGTCGAAGCCGAGGGCGTCGAGCCAGCGGGCCAGCTCGGGCAGGCGGAACGACGTGGTGGCCGGGCCCTCGGCGCTGGTGAAGGCGACCTCGATGGTGGCCTTGTCCATCACCCGGGCGTCGGGGGCCGAGGTGGTGACCCCGGTGATGGCCGAGCGGTCGAGCACGAAGGTCTTCCGGGGCGCCCAGGTGACGAAGGCGAGCTTGTCGGCGCTGAGGGCGAGCACGCCCTGGCCCCGCAGGCCGCCGGCCTCGTCGGGCTCGGAGCCGTGGCCGACCGCCTTGGGCTCGATGAGGGTGACGTTCTCCCGGCCGCCGAGGGCGGTGCGGGCGTCCTCGATGGCGGTGTCGCCCCGCTTCTGGAGGATCGGGTTCAGCACGAGTGACACCAGGACGGCGATCACGACGACGGCGACGAGGACGATGATGAGGGTGGTCATTGCTGGCTCCCGGGTGGGCTCGAACGCCGCAGATGCTCGCAGACGGGTCCCTGCGACGGTGGGACCACGGGATGTGGTGATCGGACCGCTGGGGCCGCTCCTTGAGCCGGCGCCTTCTTCTCCGTGGCTCACGTGGTCAGGCATGACCTGACCACGTGAGCCACAGAGGGATCGGGGGCTGTCACACCCCCTGCGGAAGATGGGGACATGGACATCGCACTGGCAACCGTGCTCGGGGTCGTGGTCGGCCTGATGGTCGGCATCGCCATCGGCGCGCTCGGCATGGGCGTGCTGCGCCGCCACCAGGCCCGGGAGTTCCGCTCGCTGTCGTCGCAGGCGCTGGCGGCCAGCAACGAGCAGTTCCTCCAGCTGGCCACCACCCGCTTCGGCTCGTTGGAGGACGCCAGCGAGCGCGAGGCCCGCGCCCGCGAGCGGGCGGTCGAGGGCCTGGTGCGCCCGATCGACGAGCGCCTCGGCAGCCTCCAGGAGGCATTGGTCGCCCTCGACCGGCAGCGCGCGGTCGAGACCTCGCAGCTGCGGGAGATGATCGGCCAGCTGCGCTCCACCACCGAGACCCTCCACAGTGAGACCAAGGTGCTGGCCACCGCCATGAAGGACACCCGCGCCCGCGGCTCGTGGGGCGAGCTCCAGCTGCGGCGCGTGGTCGAGCTGGCCGGCCTGGTCGAGCACTGCGACTTCGTCACCCAGACCACCGTCACCGGCGACGACGGCGCCCTCCGGCCCGACGTCGTGGTCCGCCTGCCTCAGGCCAAGGCCGTCGTGGTCGACGCCAAGGTGCCGATGCAGGCCTACCTCCAGGCCGTCGAGGCCCATGACCCCGACACCGAGCGGCGGTTCCTCGAGGCCCACGGCAAGGCGGTGGTGGCCCACGTCGAGGCGCTGCGCTCGCGCGACTACAGCCGCTACGTCGAGGGCTCGATCGACTTCGTCGTGATGTTCGTGCCGGGCGACGCGTTCCTGTCCGCCGCCTTCGAGGCCCGGCCCACCCTCTTCGACGACGCCATCGGCCGCGGCGTGTTCCTGGCCACGCCCGGCACCCTCATCGCCCTGCTCCGCGCCGTCGCATTCGGCTGGCGCCAGGAGCGGCTGGCCGAGAGCTCGGCCGAGGTCGCCCGCCTGGGCCGCGAGCTGCACCAGCGGGTCGGCATCTTCGCCGAGCACCTGGCGAAGGTGGGCGGCGCAATCGACCGCGCCGCCCGCTCCTACAACGAGGCCGTCGGCTCGCTCGAGAGCCGGGTGCTGGTCACCACCCGAAAGCTGGCCGACCACGGGGTGGCCCCGCCCAGCCCGCTCTCTCCCCCGGCCACGGTCGACACGGCCGTGCGGCCCCTCACCGCGGCCGAGCTGGCCGGCTCCCGGGACGGCCCCCAGGAGCTCGCCGGCTGAGAAGGCGCCTTTCCGGAATCCACGTGTCTGGAAATCCCCAGATCTGGCTGCTGACCAGGGGTTTCAGGGGGTGGTTGTCCAGCCTACCGAACAGTCGGTAGGCTGGTTTGGTGCCTTCCGCCGACACCGAAGAAACGACCGACGCCCCCGACGTCACGGTCACCGAACTCGACGATTCCAGCACCGAGCGCAAGGGCTCGCTGAAGCCGGTCATCGACGTCATCCCCCCCGAGGCCTACGAGAACCCCACCTGGAAGGGCCTCGCCTACTTCGCCCGCGATGCCGTCATCTACGGCCTCGTCGTGGCCGGGCTGATCATGTTCGACAACCCCTTCGCCGTGGTGGCGCTGTGGGTCGTGTCGGCGCTGGTGATCTCGGGCCTGTTCGTGATCGGCCACGACGCCGCCCACGGCTCGCTCTTCGCCTCCAAGAAGCTGAACCGCTTCATCGGCACCGTCGCCATGCTCCCGGGCTGGCACGTCTACGAGGGATGGGTGCTCGGCCACAACCGCATCCACCACGCCTACACCGTGCGCCAGGGCTTCGACTTCGTGTGGCACCCCTACACGCCCGAGCAGTACGCCGAGATGAGCACCCTCGGCAAGCTCCGCCACCGCTTCGAGTGGTCCTGGATCGGCGCCGGTGCCTACTACCTGCGCGAGGTCTGGTGGCACAAGATGATCATCGGTGCCCCGCCCGCCCGCTGGGCCAAGGCCGTGCGCCGCGACCGCATCATCGTCTGGACCTTCGTCGCCGTCGCGTCGCTGCTCCTCGGCGCCCTCGGCTGGGCGATGTACGGCTCGGTCGCCGGCGTCGCCTGGATGATCGTGAAGGTCCTGATCGTGCCCTTCCTGGCCTTCACCTACGTGATCGCCTCGTTCGTGCACGTCCACCACGTGCAGCCCGGCATCCGCTGGTGGAAGCGCCGTGAGTGGACCAAGTTCAAGGGCCAGATGGAGGGCACCACCGTGCTGCGGGCCCGCTTCGGCCTGAACTTCTTCTTCCACTGGATCATGGTGCACGTCCCCCACCACGTCGACATGCGCATCCCGATGTACAACCTCGAGCTGGCCACCGACGCCATCGAGAAGGCGTTCCCGGGCACCGTGCACGACGAGCCCCTGCGCTTCCGGGACTTCATCTCCAACACCCGCCAGTGCCAGCTCTACGACTTCGACGAGGGCCACTGGCTCACCTACCGCGAAGCCGCCGCCCGCACGGCCACCCCGACGGACCCGCTCGAGGCCAACGCCGCCTGAGCGACTCTCATCGTTCTCCCCAGCGGCCACCTCCGGGTGGCCGCTGGCGCGTCCGGGGCCGGGCGGCTCAGACGGGGGCGTCGACGGTGACGGTGTCGCCGTCGGGATCGATCACCTGGTACTCGAAGCCCTCGTCGACGATGGCGGCATCGGCCCCGAAGGCCACCGCGATCTTGTTGGCCGAGTTGCGCACCAGGTAGCAGACCAGCTCCACGGCCTCGGCCGGTGAGAGCGAAGCCCGCACGTCGGCCACGACGGCGTCGGGCACCGAGGGGCGCCCGGCCAGCATGGCGTCGGTGAGCACCAGCGCGGCCCGTGTGGCCGGCGGCAGGTCGGCCACCGCGGTGGGGTCGGCCGCGGCGAGGAGGTCCTCCCCCGCGCCCGCCTCGAGGGCGGCGACGCTGCGCACCGACTGGCACCGGCGGCACTGGTGGTGGCGGGCGCCGCGCAGGCGCACCAGCTCGCGCAGCACCGGGTCGAGCGAGCGCAGCCGACCGGTGGCCCGCATGAGCTGATCGACGGCGGCCATCGGGTCGGCGGGCACGTCCACGCCGGCCGCGGGCCAGGCCCACAGGCTCGACGGCACCGGCGAGGCGAACAGGGCGCCGAGTGCGATCGCCGCCCGCTGGCCGACGTCGAGCAGGTAGAGGCCCTGGACGAAGGGCAGCACGCCGGCCTCGAGGTGGGCGGCGGCGGGACCGAGCGGGCCGGTGGGCACGCCGGTGACGTCGATGGCGAACTGCTCGGTGAGGGCCATGGCGGCCCGGCCGCGGTCGTCGAAGGCCGCGGACGTGGGCCACGACGCCAGCTCGGTGACCGCAGCCGTGCTGGGCTCACCCCACGCCGGCGCCGCAGCCTCGACCTCGTCGCCGAGCAGCTCGACCAGGCGCAGTCGGGCCAGCTCCAGCAACGCCGGGTCGGACGCAGCCCGCACCGACGCACACGACGTCTGCAGCGCGGCCAGGACCTCGGGTGCGTGGGTGGCCCGAGGGTCGCCGGTGGTGGGGTCGCCCCAGGCCACCATCAGGAGCCCACGTCGACGGGGAGGTGCTTGATGCCGTTGACGAAGCTCGAGCGCAGCTGCTCGGGCTCCCCGGCCAGCTGCCAGTCCGGGATCTGCCGGAAGAGCTCGCCGACCAGCAGGGCGATCTCCCGGCGAGCGAGGTGGGCCCCCAGGCAGAAGTGGGGGCCGGGGCCACCGAAGCCGACGTGGGGGTTGGGGTCGCGCCGCACGTCGAAGCGGTCGGGATCGGTGAAGACGGCCTCGTCACGGTTGGCCGAGCCGTAGTAGAGGAGCACCTTGTCGCCCTCGTGCAGCTGCACACCCGAGAGCTCGGCGTCGCGGGTGAGGGTGCGGCGCATCCAGATGACCGGCGAGGCGATGCGCACGACCTCCTCGACCGCCGTGCCGGTGACACCTTCGACGTCGGCCTGCCAGATGGCCCGCTGGTCGGGGTTCTGGCCGAGCAGGGTGACGGCGTGGCTGATGCCGGTTCGGGTGGTCTCGTGGCCGGCGACCGACAGGAGGATGAAGAACGAAGCCAGCTCCTGGCCGCTCAGCTGTTCACCGTCGACCGACGTGTTCACCAGCGCCGAGGTGAGGTCGGAGGTGGGGTTGGCCCGGCGGTCGGCGGCCAGCTCGTCCATCAGGGCCACGAGGTTCGTCCCGGCACCCAGGAAGGCGGTGATGGGGTCGACACCTTCGGGGATGAACTCCGGATCGCCACCCGAGAGGATGATGTTCGACTGCTCGAGCACCCTCTGGCGCTCGCTGTCGGGGATGCCCATGAGGTCGCAGACCACGATCAGGGGGAAGGGGCTGGACACCTCGGCGACGAAGTCGACGACGCCCTTGCCCTTGGCGGCGGCGACGACGTCTCGGGCGGTGGCGGCGACGTCGTCGAGCACCCGGTTCAGCATCTTCGGGGTGAACGTGCCCGAGACGATCTTGCGGAGCCGGGCGTGGCGGGGGTCGTCCATCGACAACATCGAGCCGAAGAACTCGTTCATCTCCGCCGGCATGTCGAGGATCGACAGGGCGCCCTCACCCGAGCAGAAGACCTCCGGCGTGCGGCTCGCCGTCAGGACGTCGGCGTGCCGGGTGATGGCGTAGTAGCCGGGCCCGACCGGCAGGCCGGGCACCTCGGGCTCGTCGAAGAAAGCGACGGGCCGCTCGCGCCGCAGCGTGGCGAAGGCGGCGTCGCGCTCGGCCCAGGGCTTGGCCCAGAACTCGATGCTCGAGAGATCGATCTCGTCCACGCCCGGCGCGCCGTCAGCCATCGGTGCTTCCCCCTACGTCGTACGTCTCGGACCACCGTGGCCCGTCCGCGCACGGTACCAGCGGGCGCGAGACACGGGCAGCCGTGATGTCTCATCCGCCACGACAGCCGTGTGACCAGCGACCCCACCGCTCTCAGGGAACGGTCAGGCGGAACCCACCCTCGTGTCAGGTTCGGGCCCGATGCTCGGCCCATGGCCCGCCGAACCCTCCCCCTCGCCCTGCTGCTGTTCGTCCTCTCCATCGCCCTCGTGACCCTCGGGAGCCGCGTCGCCCAGGGCGCCACCGACCTGGTCGCCGCCGGGACGTCGTCCGACTCCTCGACCACCGACGCCACGCTCGTCTCGTCCGAGGCGACGACCACCACCACGACGACCACCACGGCCGCCGACGAGAACCAGGACGGCGTGAAGCGGGTGGTGATCGTCGGCGACTCGCTGGTGGTGATGGCCGAGGACCAGCTGACCGCCACCCTCACCGCCAACGGCGTGGAGGTCACCTACATCGCCGTGAGCGGCACCGGGATCCTCACCGACCAGGGCGTCCGCCTCACCGAGCTGCAGGAGGCCCTGGCGCAGCTCCACCCCGACGCCGTGATCATCGAGTCGTGCTGCAACTACGACGGCACCTACACCCTGGCCGACGGCACGGTCGTGCCGACCGACAGCGAGCTGCTGTGGGACGTGTGGGCGGCCCAGGCCCAGCTCATGGTGTCGGTGGCCCAGGCCCACGACGCCGACGTCTACGTGGTCGTCACGCCCCGAGCCCTGGAGAGCGCCTGGTTCAGCGGCCTCGAGGACCGCATCCAGCACTTCAACGACATCTACCGCTCGCTCGGCGTGCCGGTGATCGACTGGGACCTGGCCCTGTACCCCGACGGCACCACGACCGGGCTCGACTCGCGACGCCACACCGACGGTCTCCACCTCACCGACGAGGGCGACGAGCTGGTGGCGGCCGCGACCTGGACGGCAGTGGCGAGCTCCTTCGACGACGCCTGACCCATCTCGTTCGTGTCGCGCTTTCCTGTCGCCGGCGACAGGAAGGCGCGACAAGAACGGGGATCAGGCGGGGAGGACGCCCGACTGGTCGGTGGTCTGGATGAGCTCGAGGCACTCGCCGTTGAGGCCGGGCCAGAACAGCACCAGCAGCAGCGGCAGGTCGTCGCCGACCGACAGCGTGCCGGTCGGGGCCAGCGGCACCGAGCCGGCGGCCCGGACGACGCCTTCGTCGCGGGCGCAGTCGTCGGTGGCCCATGCCATCCGGAACAGGCCGAGCTCGTTGGCCCCACGGACCCGCAGCGACGCCGGGTCGACCACGGGCTCGAGCCACTGCACCAGCGTGACCGAGAAGCGCGAGCCGGAGTCCTGCAGGCGGGCGGTGCGGACCAGGCCGTCGACGTCGAGGCCGTGGATCGCCGCGGGCTGGGCGATCTCGCGGATCTCGCCCACGGGAAGGAGGCCCATGACGTCGCGGTAGTAGGCCAGCGAGGCGTCGAGGTCGATGCAGTTCACGATCACCTGGGCGATGGAGACGGCGTCGCCCTCGAAGAGCTGAACCGGCACGCCGTCGGGGTCGCGCAGCATGGCGGTGCGGGGGCCGCTGTCGCCGTGGCCGAACACCGGGCCACCGGAGAGCGTGCCGCCCGCGGCGACGGCCGCGTCGATGGTGGCGTCGAGGTCGGGGGTGGAGACGCAGAGCCGGTTCAGGCCGGGCTGGCCGACGGTGGGCGGCGGCGTGCCGGTCGGCGGCGGGGTGGTCCACTCCAGGAGGTCGAGCGACAGGCCGTCGAGCCCGTCGTCGGACTGCAGCACCCACGCGTCCCACGCCACCTCGGCGAGCCCGAAGGCATCGCCCGGCTGCGGGCGGCTCGGGATCGTGCGCACGACCCGCCGCAACCCGAGCGCCTCGTAGAACTGCGCCGCCCGTTCCAGCACGGTGCAGTTCGAGTTGACGTGGTAGATCCGGTTCCCCCCGATGGCCATGGGCCGACCCTACGCGCCCCGGTCGGGTAGCGCGTCGGGCGCCCGCGTCGGGTGCCGATGTGGTTGCCTGGGGGCCATGACCACCGCGTTGACCACGCGGGGCGTGATCCGGGGGGTGAGCGGGGCCGGGTGCTCAGCGTTCCTCGGCGTGCCCTATGCCGCCCCACCCGTCGGCGAGCGCCGCTGGGCGCCACCCGCACCGGCGCCCGTCTGGGAGGGCATCCTCGACGCCACCCGTCCGGGCCCCGCCGCGTGGCAGCCCACGGGCGGGCCGCTCGACGGCCTGGTTCCCGGCATGGGCAGCGACGACCAGGGCGACGACTGCCTCACGCTCAACGTCTGGACCCCCGCGCCCGACGACGCCCGTCGGCCGGTGCTGGTGTGGGTCCACGGTGGGGCCTTCCAGCTCGGCGCCGGGTCGCTCGGCGTCTACGACGGCACCCGGCTGGCCACCGCCACCGACTCGGTCGTGGTCACCTTCAACTACCGCCTCGGCGCCCTCGGGTTCATGGTCGTCGACGACCCGAGCGCCAGCCCGAACGTGGGCCTGCTCGACCAGGTCGCCGCCCTCCAGTGGGTGCACGACAACATCGCCGAGCTCGGCGGCGACCCCGACCGGGTCACCGTGTTCGGCGAGTCCGCCGGCGGCGGCAGCGTGCTCTCCCTGCTGTCGATGCCCGCGGCCACCGGCCTGTTCCAGCGGGCCATCGTGCAGAGCGGCGCCACCGACCTGCTGCTCGACCGCGAGCGGGCCGCCATGGTCACCGAGTGCTTCGCCCGCTGCGCTGGAGTCGAGCCCGGCGACGTCGCCGCCCTGCGCGACCTCTCCCCCGCCGCCGTGCTCGCCGCTCAGGCCCAGGCCGCGGGCGAGCTGTTCGCCACCGTCGGCACCATGCCGTTCCATCCGTGCATCGACGGTGCCGTGCTGCCGAGCAGCTGGCTCGGCGCGGCGCAGGCCGGCGTGAACGCCGTGCCCCTCATCATCGGCACCACCCACGACGAGATGGCGCTGTTCGCCAGCTTCGACCCGGCGGCCGCCACCCTCGACGGGCCCTCGCTGCGCCGCCGCCTCGACGGTGCCGCCGCGGCCGGGCTCGACGTCGAGGGACTGATCGGCGCCTACGCCGCGACCGGCACCTCGGCGCCGCCGAAGGTGTGGCAGCGCATCCAGACCGACCAGGCCATGTGGCTGCCGGCGCTGCGCATCGCCGAGGCCCGGGCCGCCCACGCCCCGGTGTGGATGTACCGCTTCGACTGGCCGGCCGCCGACGCCCGCCTGGGCGCGCCCCACGGCATCGACATCCCGTTCCCGTTCGCCACGGTCGACGTCGACGGGTGGGACGCCTTCGTGTCCGACGCCGATCGCGCCATGGACCTCGCCCGCGTGCAGCAGCAGCTCTGGGCCGCCCACGGGCGCGACGGCGCACCCACCGCCGACGGCGTCGACTGGCCGGCGTTCGACACCGACCGCCGGGCCACGCTGGTGCTCGGTCACGAGGTCGGCGTGGTCGACGACCCGAACGGCCCCGTGCGCCAGGCCTGGGGCGGCTGAGCCACCCCGTCGAGGGGTCGCCCGGCGCGGGGTCAGCCGGGCGGGAGCCGCACGACCGAGCCGTCGAGGTCGAGTGCCTCACGGTCCGGTCCGAGCAGAGAGAGCAGGAGGTCGTCGCCGTCGCGGGACACGACCAGCACACCGTCCTCGACGGTGCGCGAGGCCCGGGCCAACAGCTCCTGGGCGGAGCGCACGAGCAGCAGGCCGTCACCCTGCGGGATGGGGCCCTCGACCTGCCAGTCGACCTCGATGATCGACCCGACGTCCTCGCGCACGGCAGCGGCCTCGACCTCGATCGAGACGCGGGCGGGGTCGTCGCCACCGGCGAAGGGCCCGGGACCGCTCGGGTCGAGGCTGACGCTCTGACGCCAGGTGCGCTCGGTGCGGGTGCGCTCGAGGGCCCAGAGGCCCTCCACCAGCAGCGCCGCGACCTCGGGGCGCTGCTCGTCGGCGGGTGGTGCGGGCGCCGCCCGCAGGTCGTCGAGCTCACCCCGGAGCGACTCGGCCTCGCCCCTCGCACGGACGAGCTCCGTCTCGGTGGCGTCGGCCTGGGCGACGGCGGCCACCGCCGCGGCGTCGGCCTCGCGAGCCGCTTCCTGGGCGTTGGCCAGGGCGTCGCGCAACGTGACCAGCTCGTCGTCGAGGCGGGCGAGCTCGCCCGAGCTGTCGTCGACCGAGGCCTGGAGGCGGGTGCGGTCGGCCTCGAGCTCGGTCACAGCCCGCCCGAGCTCGTCGCGCTCGGCCTGGGCGGTGTCGAGGCGGGCGACGAGGCCGGCCTCCCGCTCGACCCCGGTGGCGACGTCGGCGTCGAGCCCGTCGGCCCGGGATCGCTGCTCGGCGAGCGCCGCCGAGAGGGCGCGGGCCCGCACCAGGGCGGCCACGGCCACCACCACTGCGACGCCGAGTGCCACGGCGAGGATCACCACTGCCACCCGGCGACCATAGCCACCCGCGGGCCCGGCGAGGACGAGGGTCGTCGATCCGGGGCAAGCTGTCGTCCGGTCAGCGCCCCGGGGGGCGAGGGAGGGATGGTCCGATGGTCGAGCGCGTCGCCTATGACGAGTTCTCGTACTTCCATGAGAACGCCGAGGAGTTCGGGCTCCCGTACGACGGGCCGCCCACCGTGCGGCGCGAGTCCGTCGAGGTGGCGCCGGGCCGTCGGCTCAGCGCGCTCGTGTGGGGCGAGGGGACGCCCGAGCTGGTGCTCGTGCACGGAGGCGCCCAGAACGCCCACACGTGGGACACCGTCGCCATGGCCCTCGGCCGCCCGCTGATCGCGGTCGACCTCCCCGGCCACGGCCACTCCGACGGCGGCATCAACGGGAGCCTCAACGTGCGGGCCAACGCCACCGACGTGGCCACCCTGGTCGCATCGCTCGCGCCCACCCCGATCCCGCTCGTCGGCATGTCGCTCGGGGGCATCACCTCGCTGGCCCTCACCGACCAGCACCCCGAGATGGTCGAGCGCCTGGTGCTGGTCGACGTCACCCCCGGGGTCGACGGCGACAAGGCCCACGCCATCGTGGCCTTCATCGACGGCCCGGAGACCTTCCCGAGCTTCGACGAGCTGCTGGCCCGCACCATCGAGTTCAACCCCACCCGCACCGAGTCGTCGCTGCGGCGGGGCATCCTCCACAACGCCCTGCAGCAGGACGACGGCACGTGGGTCTGGCGGTACCGCCGCTTCCGTGAGGAGGGCGAGGTCGGTGGCCATCCGGACTTCACCGACCAGTGGGACGCCATCGGCCGCGTGGCGGTGCCGCTGATGCTCGTCCGGGGCATGCGCCCGCAGTCGGTGGTCGACGACGCCGACGAGGCCGAGCTGCTGCGCCGCCAACCGGCCGCACGCGTCGAGCACGTCGAGGACGCCGGCCACAGCGTGCAGGGCGACACGCCGGTGGAGCTGGCCGCGCTGCTCGACGACTTCCTGGGCTGAGCTGAGCGACGCAACGGCAGCGTCGTCGGGCAGACTCCCTCCCGGGCCACGAGAGGGAGACACCGATGGGCAAGAGCTGGACGCTCGCTGACATGCCGGACCAGACGGGCCGGGTCGCCGTGGTGACCGGGGCCAACTCCGGGCTCGGCCTGGCGATCGCCGACGCCCTGGCCGGCGCCGGTGCACGCGTCGTCATGGCCTGCCGCAACGAGGAGAAGGCCGCGGCCGCCGCCGAGACCATCACCGCCAAGGCCCCGAAGGGCAGCGTCGAGGTGCGTCGGCTCGACCTCGCCGACCTCGGGTCGGTCGCCGCCTTCGCCAACTCGTTGCTCGCCGACGAGGGCAGCCTCGACCTGCTGGCCAACAACGCCGGGCTCATGGCCCTCGACCAGGGCCGCACCGTCGACGGCTTCGAGATGCAGTTCGGGGTCAACCACCTGGGCCACTTCGCCCTGACCGCCCGACTGCTGCCGCTGCTGAGCTCCACCCCGTCGTCGCGCGTCGTGACCATGGCCAGCTTCGGGCACCGCCCCGGCAAGCTGCACGTCGACGACCCCAACTTCGAGCGCCGGAAGTACAACCGCTGGACGGCCTACTTCCAGAGCAAGCTCGCCAACGTGCTGTTCAGCAGCGAGCTGCAACGGCGCCTCGCTGCCTCGGGGGCACCCACCATCTCGGTGGCGGCCCACCCCGGGTACTCCCACACCGAGCTGGGTGTCGGCGACGGCGGCTTCGCCAACTCGGTCAACGCCCTGGCCGCCCGCTACGTCGCCATGTCACCGGAGCGCGGCGCGCTCCCGTTCCTGCGGGCCGCCACCGACCCGGCTGTCACCGGCGGCACCTTCTGGGGCCCCCACCTGCTGAGCTACGGCCGGCCGGTCTCGGAGACGCCCAGCAAGCGGGCCCGCAACGCCGACGATGCCCGCGCCCTGTGGGAGCTCTCGGAGGAGCTCACCGACCTGCACCCCTTCGGCTGATCCCTGGCCGGTCAGGCCGAGCGGGCGTGGCCGACCTGGTGGATCTCGATGGCGTTGCCCGTGGGGTCGTGCACGAAGGTCTGGAGGTCGGCACCGACCTCCTTGGCGTCGTCGACCTCGAGCCCCTTCTCCCGCAGCTCGGCGACCGCGGCGTCGATGTCGTCGACCAGGAGGGCGAAGTGCTGACCCTTCGCCGGCGGCGCCTCGAGCTCGATGAGGTGGACCTGGGTGGCACCCATGTCGATCCAGGCGCCGGCGATGCCGAAGTCGGGACGGTCGGTGCGCTGCACGCCGCCGAGCACCTCCGTGTAGAAGGCGATGCTCTCCTCGGCGTCGGTGACGTTGACGGCGACGTGGTGCACGGCGAGCGGCTTCATGGCGTCAGTATGGCCAGTCAGCCCAGCGCCAGCTGAGCGGCGCCGGTGATGGGCGGCAGGTCGAGCGGGCTCACCGCGCCGGCGGCGGCGGCGACCACGGCCGGGATGGCGTTGACGATGCGGTTGGCCGCGGTGGCGTTGCCGCCTCCGGCCGCGCCCGGCTCACCCGGCTCGGTGCCGTGCACGCTGACCACCAGGTGGGGGTGGCCCTCGATGGTGACGCGGTGCTCGCCGCCCGGGAAGACGGGCTGGGGCCAGTCCGGGGCGGCATCGTCGTCGATGCGGGTCACGTGCTCGACCACGAGGAGCGGATGGCCCTGGACCACGCCCGTGACCTCGAAGCGGAAGGCGCCGAGGGTGCCCTCCTCGAAGGTGCCCATGCCGTCGACCTCGATGGTGCGCTCGAGCGGCCGCCGCTCGACGGTGGTGGTGATCTCGTCGATCTCGACCCCGAGGATGTCGGCGACGACGCGGACCATCGGGGCCCACACCATCATCAGCGACTCGGTCTGCAGCATCTGGGGCAGGCGGTTCATCGGGCCGCCGAGGCCGATCACGTCGCGGACCACGTCCGGGGCGTCGTAGAGGGCGTAGTTGAAGAGCTCCTGGACGCGGATCTCCGAGATCGAGGCGCCGACACCGCTGAGCAGGCCGGGGAGGATGTCGAGCGCCCAGCCCGGGTCGATGCCGGAGACGAACACCGAGGAGCCGCCGACGGTGCACGCGTCGTTGACCATGTCGAGCACGATCTTCGGCGCGCTGGCCGGGTGCAGCAGGGGGTAGAAGGAGGTCGACACCACGTTGCGCCCGGCGCGGAGGCAGCGGTCGAGGTCGCCGAAGGCCTCCATCGGCCGGGTGTCGGCCGTGGCGGCGTAGACCACGCAGTCGATGTCGTCGGCCAGTGCCACCTCGACATCGTCGGTGGCGAGCACGCCGAGTGGCCCGATTCCGGCCAGCTCCCCCGCGTCCTTCCCGACCTTCGCCGGGTTGGCCACGATCACACCCGCCAGTTCGAGGTCACGATGCCCGGCCACGGCCCTGATCGCCGGCCGGCCCACGTTCCCCGTCCCCCACACCACCACTCGCATCGTCATGGGCGCCGACCCTAGGCGGTGACCGGAGTCACGCGCCCAGCCCGGACCCTCCGTCACTCGACGAAGGTGGCCTGGGTGCGGGGGCGGCCCCCGGGGCCGCTGTAGGCGAGGCCGACACCGGGCTCGGTGGCGAACTCGACCGTCGGCATCGCGGCCAGCGCGGCCTGCCACGCGTCGATGAGGCGGTCCTCGGCCTCGTAGTCGAACGGGTCGGTGAGCACGAACTCCTCGGGCGCACCGGGAGCGATGGGGTTGGCCGCCAGCCAGCGCGCCGTGCGGGCCACGGCCTCACGGGCGGGCACGACGTCGCGGTAGCCCAGGCGGGTGCGCAGCAGCGACGTGTCGAGGACCCGGTGCGTGGTGGCGGGCTGGGCGAGCAGCGGCCGCGCCGAGGTGGCGATCTCGTGGGGCATCGACACGATCTCGAAGGAGTGCCCGAGCGCGGCCGCGCAGATCTCGACGACCTGGCGGATCGACAGCACCTCGTCGTCGGCGCAGTTGAAGACGTGGCCGGCGGCATCCTCGTACCGGTCGATGCCGCACAGCACGGCGTGGGCGAGGTTCTCCGTGTAGCCGTGGTGGTGGAGGGTGAGGCCGTCGTCGGGCACCACGATGCGGGTGCGGCCGTCGAGGATGCGCCGCACGATGCTCCACTCGCGGGGCACGACCTGCAGCGGCCCGTAGGCGTACGGGTAGCGGAAGTGGGCGGCCCGGGGGTGGTGGCCGAGGACGATCTCCTCGGTGCGGGCGACCCGGTAGCCCTTCTCGTCCTCCTCGGGCTCGGCCACGAGCGGGGCCGACTCGTCGACCGGCACCGGGAGGCCCTCGGGGTCGAAGAGGAACGGGTTCATCCAGCCCCGGATGGCGGGCACCCCGCCCACCGACACGAAGCGGTCGGTCATCCCGACGGTGAGCTCGGCGATGCGGCGCAGCCGGCCGTACATGGCGACGATCAGGTCGTAGCGGTGCCCGTCGAGGGCGGCGGCCAGCGAGTCGACGTCGAAGGGGTCGGCGTGGAGGTGGGTCACCTCGTCGGGGGTCTCGGGCCGCTCGTGGGTGCCCCGGTGCAGGATCGTGACGTCCCACCCCCGGTCGACGAGGCCCTGCACGATGTGGATCCCGGTCGGACCGGTGCCCCCGATGACCAGCGCGGTGCTCACGACGGCTCTCCCCCCAAGGTGGCTCACGACGTGTCGGAAACCGACACGAGGTGAGCCAGCTTCGCGCCTGCGGGAGGACACGGGCGGTCCCGGCGTGGTAGTCAGGCCCATTCGACCAAGGGGGACGCAATGTTGTTGGAGGGGAAGGTCTCGATCATCTCGGGCATCGGTCCGGGGCTCGGGCAGGAGCTGGCGTACGTGTTCGCCCGCGAAGGCTCCGACGTCGTGCTGGCGGCCCGCACCGAGTCGAAGCTGCAGGAGGTCGCCGACGAGATCGCCCGGCAGTGGCCCGAGCGGCGCACGCTCATCTGCCCGACCGACATCGGCGACGCCGAGCAGACCCAGCGCCTCGTCGACGCCACCATGGCCGAGTTCGGCCGCATCGACTGCCTGGTGAACAGCGCCTACCAGCCGCCGGCGTTCACCCTCTTCGAGGACGCCGACCTCGACGGCTGGCGCAAGGCCTTCGACGTCACCGTCTTCGGCACGCTCACGCTCACCCAGCAGGTCGTGCAGCAGATGAAGGGCGCCCACAAGGGCTCCATCGTGTTCGTGAACTCGATGATCCAGAAGAAGCCGCTGCCGACCCAGTCCGGCTACGCCACCACCAAGGGGGCGCTCACCATCGCCGCCCGCATGCTGGCCAAGGAGCTCGGCGCCCACGGCATCCGGGTGAACAGCACCTTCATGGGCTGGATGTGGGGCCCGCCCGTCGAGGGCTACGTCGACTACGCGGTCTCGCAGGGCCAGGACCGCGACGCCGTGATCGGCGAGATCACCAAGGACATCCCGCTCGGGATCATCCCCGACGACGCGGACTGCGCCAACGCCGTGGCCTTCCTGGCCTCCGACCTGGCGAGCGTCATCACCGGCGCCGAGCTCAACGTCAACGGCGGGGAGTTCATGCTGTAGGCCCCACCGGCCCGGTCCGCTCCGAGCGTGGGCCGGACCGGGCCGATCTGGCAGAATCGGTGCCCTTCACCACGAACAAGGGGGACGGTCATGGCGACCGATCAGAAGGTCGAACAGGCCTGGGAGACCCCGTCGCACGACGAGATCCCGAACATCACCAAGATGCACGTGCAGTACCTCGAGCAGACCGACGACGACGCCGTCTGGGTCCAGGCCGGGATGCACCACGTCATGATCCGCACCGTCGGCCGCAAGTCCGGCAACGTGCACAAGATCGCCCTGCCGTTCTGGCGCGATCCCGAGGACGTGCGGGTCGTCGTGGCGTCGTTCGCCGGCGCCGAGAAGCACCCGTCGTGGTTCATCAACCTGCGCGACCGCGACGCCAACCCCGAGGTGCTCGTGCGCACCCAGACGGGTGTCTTCTGGTCGGTGCCCGACATCCTCGACGAGGGTGAGGAGCACGACCGCCTCTACGCCCTGCTGGTCGAGGACCGCGCCTGGTACGCCGACTACCAGAAGAAGACGCCGCGAACGATCCCGCTCGTGCGCCTCGTCGAGAGCCGGCCCGCCGAGCTCTCCGACTGGACCTGATCCCACCGCCTGCGGGATCTGGGCCCCCGGGCTCAGATCTCGCAGCCGTCGGGGCCGCAGGCGTCGTCGGCCACCGACAGCACCTCGACCCCGGGCGTGCGCTCCTGCCAGCACCGCTCGAGCACCTCGAGCAGCACGTCGGGCGGCTGGGCACCACCCACCGCGTAGCGGCCGTCGAACACGAAGAACGGCACGCCGGTGGCGCCCATCTGGTGGGCCGCGGCCTCGTCGGCGCGCACCGCGTCGGCGTAGGCCCCCGACTCGAGCACCTCGGCGACCTCGTCGGCATCGAGCCCGGCGTCGACCGCCAGCCGCTCGACCTCCTCGGGCAGCCCGATGGCGGCGCCCTCGGTGAAGTAGCCGCGGAACATCCGCTCCTTCACCTGGAGCTGGACGCCCCGGTCGGCGGCGAGATGGATCACCCGGTGGGCGTCGAAGGTGTTGCCCGGCTGCACGCGGTCGAACCGGAAGTCGATCCCGACGGCGGCACCCGTCGTGGTCATCCGGTCGATGCTCGCCTGCGCCTGCTCCAGGCTCATGCCGTACTTGCGGGCCAACGCCTCGGCGTAGCCACCGGAGCGGACCGCCGCCGCGCTCGGGTCGAGCTCGAAGCTGTGCCACACGATCTCGACCCGGCCGGCCTCTGCGAAGCGCTCGAGCGCCTGGTCGAGGTTGGCCTTGCCGACGGCGCACCACGGGCACACGACGTCGGACCAGATGTCGACCTGGAGCGGCTCGGAGGTGGTTGTCATGGCAAGCGATGGTAGGCGGACCGGCTGCGGAATCCCCTCGACCGGTAGCCTGCCCGCACCACCGGGGGGAGGCACGACGTGACCGAGATCGAGGTGCCCTCCGAGGCGCCCGCCACAGGGGCCGCCCGACGTCCCCTGTACGTGCTGTTCCTGCTCACCGCGCTCATGTCGCTCGGCTACGGCGGCATCTTCACCCTCCTCGCCGACATCCGTGACCGGTTCGGCTTCAGCGACGCCGACGTCGGCCTGATCGCCTTCGCCGGCTTCGCCACGGGCTTCGCCAGCCAGGTGGTGCTCGCCCGCTACGCCGACCGGGGCCACACCGCGTTCATGCTCCGGGCGGGCGTGGCGGTGGCGGCCTTCGGGATGCTCGGCATGGTGTTCGCCACCGAGCTCTGGGCCTGGGTCGGCGCCCGCCTCCTGCTCGGCCTCGGCTCGGGAACCGTCGGCCCCGCGGTGCGTCGCCTCGTCATCACCCGCGACCCCGAGCGCGTCGGCGCCAACCTCGGCACCCAGACAGCGTTCGACGTCGCCGGCTTCGTGCTCGGCCCGCTGCTCGCCGCCGTGCTGGCCGAGACCATCGGGCTGCGGGCACCCTTCGTGGCCCTCGCCGTCGTGTACGGCATCGTGCTGCTGGTGCTGCTGAAGCTCGACCTCCAGGCCGGCGCCGCCACCGCAACGGTCCACCGGGCGGTGCGGGGCCTGATGAAGCTGCCGGCGGTGCAGTCGGCACTGGCCGCGGCGATCGCCTTCTACCTCACCATCGGCATGTTCGAGGCCCTGTGGTCGGTGCTCCTGCGCGACCTCGGCGCCGAGACCTGGCTGATCGGCCTGACCCTCAGCATCTTCACCATCCCGATGATCGTGTTCGCCCCGAAGGGCGGCGCCCTCGCCCAGCGGAAGGGCCCGATCAAGGTCGTGAGCGTCAGCATCCTCGTGGCCGCGGTGTGCACGTCGATCTACGGGTTCGGCCCGCTGTGGGTGCTGATCCTGGTGTCGGCCGTGCACGCCACCGCCGACGCGTTCACCATGCCGAGCAACCAGGTGGCCGTCGCCATCGCCAGCCCCCCCGACCAGGTGGCCACCGGCCAGGGCCTCCTCGGCGCCACCGGGCTCGCCGTCGCCGGGCTCGCCGCCCTCGGCGGGGCCGCGGTCTACGAGGCCTTCGGGCGGGCCGCCATCTTCACCGGCACCGGCGTGACGATGGTGCTGTTCCTCCTGCTCGCCCGCTGGCGGTGGTCGGTCCACGAGCGGGTGGACGACACGTCGCCGGCTACCTGACACGGTCGGTCATCCGGCACACGTGCCCAGGATCACGGCGTTCTGCTGCAGAACCGGGGCTCTCGGCGCCGACGATGAGGGGGTGCCGCTTCTCGCCCTGACCCTCGCCTCCGCCTGCGCCCTCGGCGCGGTGCTGCTGCGTGGTCGGGCCCGCGCCGGCGAGACGACCCCTCAGGCAGTGGTGCCGCCGCTCCCCGCGCTCCCCCAGAGCCCGTGGCTGAGCCTCCCCCGGCACCCCGGGCCACCACCGCCGACGACGACTGGGTGCTCGAGGCGTTCGACGCCGACGAGATCGCCGAGCTGCGTCGCATCGACGACGACGTCCGCCGCGACCTGGCCCGCGACAACCACGCAGCCGTGCAGGCCCTCGTCCCCGACAGCCGCCGCGACCGCCGGGTGCGGGCCGTCGGCTGGGCCGACGGCCGCCTGATCCTCGTGCTGGGCGACGCCACCGCGCTCGAGCTCGACGGCGTGTCGCGTTCGGCCGCGGTCTGGCTCGGCTACTGCCACGACCAGTTCGGCCTCGTGCTCGAGGCCATCGGCCCGGCCGACAGCACGTGGGCGCTGCGGCTCGAGTCGTGTGGGGTCGACACCCCCCTGCATGCCTCTCGCGTCCGCGTCGCCTGACCGGGAGCGTCCGGGCTAGACGCTGACGCGGGGGACCGGTCCGCCTCTGCCACGGGGCCGAGACCAGCTGCCGACCGCACGGGCCACCACCCCGATCACACCGGCCAGCACGAGCGCCGGTGCGAGCACGGCCAGGACGCGGGTGGTGGCGAGCAGGGCCCCGTACAGCGACCCGCAGCTCGACGGATCACGTTCGGCCCCGGAGAAGACCGACCCGCACCCGGTGCCCTGCATCGGCAGGAACACGAGCCACGCGCCGATGGCGCCGGCGACCAGCCCGCCGGCCACCAGCGCGAACGGCCACGCGCCCGCACCGAACTGGCCCACCAGCAACGCCCCGGCGGCCAGGGCCAGAGTGCCACCCAGGACGACCATGAGCCGGCCGTCGTGACGGGCCGGGTCGAGGACCGAGTCGCAGGTCGGGGCGGTCAGGCCGGCCAGGGTCGGCGCCACCACCATCGAACCCGGGCTGTAGGCGCTGCCGCAGTCGAGGGTGGCGTTCGCCGCACCGGGCGTGGGGTTCACGAGCGTCTGCACCGAGAGCAGCCGCTGCACTCCGAGGCCGACCACCGCCACGCCTGCGACCAGCAGGGCCGCGCAGACCCACCGGGCCGCGCTCCCCCGTCGGGGCACGACGGCGGCCCCGCCCATGACCAGGGCCGCCGACGCGAGGAACATCAGGCCGAAGACCGTGAGGTCGAAGGCCTGCGGGAGGCGGTCGTAGGCCTCATCGCCGACCGCGAGCAGCCCGCCCAGGCCCCCCGCCACCCCGACCGAGCCGAGGACGACCGCGAGGATCGCGCCGAGGACCTTCCGGCGCACGAGGCCGACCGCCACCCCGACGAGCAGCGCGGCGAAGGCGACGAGCGCGACACGTTCCGCAGCGGAGACCTGGGCCGCGAGCGCCAGCAGCGTCGTCGCCAGGGCGACGAGCACGGCGGCTGCGGCACCGACAGCCGCGACCACCCGAGACGCCCGTCCGCCGGGCTCTCCTGCCATGGATCGACCGTACCCCCGACGGCCCCGCTCCACCCGTCAGGCGGGCGTCAGGAGGTGCGGCGCCGCCGTCGTCGCCGAGGAAGGTCGGTAGCGTCGCGGCCATGGCGACTCGCAGCGCCGGGCTGCTCCTCCACCGCACGTCGGCCGACGGCACCCTCGAGGTGCTGCTCGTGCACCCCGGCGGGCCGTTCTGGGCCCGGAAGGACGCGGGCGCCTGGTCGGTGCCGAAGGGTGAGCTCGCCGATGACGAGGACCCGCTCGCCGCGGCCCGGCGGGAGTTCGCCGAGGAGCTGGGCACGCCCGCCCCCGACGGCCCGTTCGTCGCCCTGGGCGAGGTCCGCCAGAAGGCCGGCAAGGTCGTGCAGGCCTGGGCGGTCGAGGGCGACCTCGACCCGGCCACCGTGGTGAGCAACACCTTCACCATCGAGTGGCCACGGGGCTCTGGCCGCCTCCGGGAGTTCCCGGAGGTCGACCGAGCCGAGTGGTTCGACCTCGAGGAGGCCGCGGTGCGGATCCTCGAGGGTCAGCGCCCCTTGCTGGACGCGCTGGCCGCGCTCTAGAGCATCGAGAGGATGTTCGAGCAGGCGCTCTGCTCGATGCCCGACTCGTCGATGGCCAGGTTGGTGATGACGCCGTCCTCGATGATGGCGGCGTAGCGCTTCGAGCGCTTGCCGAGGCCGAAGCCGCTGCCGTCCATCACCAGGCCCATGGCCTCGGCGAACTGGCCGTTGCCGTCGCCGATCATCACGATGTCGTCGCCGACGCCCTGCTCCTTGCCCCAGGCGTCCATGACGAAGGCGTCGTTGACCGCGATGCACGCGATCGTGTCGACGCCCTTGCCCTGGAGGTCCTTGGCGCCCTCCACGAAGCCGGGCAGGTGCACCTTCGAGCACCCGGGGGTGTACGCCCCGGGAACCGCGAACAGCACCACGCGCCCGCTCCCCAACAGCTCGCCGGTGGTGGTCTTCTGGGGCCCGCCCTCGGGACCCATCACGAACACCTCGACGTCCGGAACATTCTCACCAGTCGTGATCGTCATGAGGCGGGAAGCTACCGGAACGCGAACCCGTTCGCGACCCTCCGGGCCTCAGAAACGGCCTCAGAAGTGGACGGCGAGCTGGGCGAAGCGGTCGAGCTGCAGGAGCCGGGGCGCGGCGGGGTCGAGCTCGGCGTGCTCGAGGGCCCAGGTGTTGTCGTTGGGGATGAACACCGCACCCATGCCGACGGCGAGGGCGGGGTTCACGTCGGACTTGATCGAGTTGCCGATCATCCACGCGCGGGCCGGGTCGAGGCCCTCCGCGGTGGCGAGCTCGGCGTAGACCGCCGGCTCCTTCTCGGCCACGATCACCGTCCGCCGGAAGTGGTGGGCGAGGCCGGACGCGTCGATCTTGCGCTGCTGCTCGACGGGGTCGCCCTTGGTGAGCAGGAGCAGGTCGTGGCGCACCGCCAGCCCGTCGAGGGTGGCGGCGACGTCGGGGATGAGCTCCATCTCGTGGCTGGCCAGACGGTGGGCGAGCCCGAGGATGTCGTCGGCGTCGGCGGGGCTCACCGGCCGCTCGGCCAGACGCTCGAAGCAGTCGTGGAGGCTGCGGAGGAAGACCTTGGAGCCGTAGCCGTGGGCGGCGGCGTTGGCCCGCTCGATGTCGAGGAGGATGTGGCGCACGGCCCCGGGGTCGAGGGTGGGGTGGTCGATCCACTCGATGAAGTCGTCGATCGTGCGCTCGAAGAGGACGTTGTTCTCCCAGAGCGTGTCGTCGGCATCGAAGATCAGGTGCTGGCGTTCGGTCGGCATGGCTCCTCCGTCGCTCTGTCTACCGCCCGCCGGGACGCCTCTCGACCGGGTTTCGCACTGCTCATCGCCGTGTCACCGACGGATCACCGAGCCGAAACACGGGGTCCGTACGGTGCCGACGTGGATTCCGAGAGCGCCGACGAGGCCTTCCTGCGGGTGAGCCGCCGTTCTGGCACGTGGTCGCCCGATCGATCGACGTCGTGCCCGGCGGGCTGACGCCGGTCACCCTGCTCGACGAGCAGTTGGTGCTCGGGCGCACGGTCGAGGGCGAGCTGCTGCTGCTCGACGACCTGTGCGCCCATCGCGGCGTGCGACTCTCGATGGGCGACCTGCTCCCGACCGACTGCGTGCGCTGCCCGTACCACGGCTGGGAGTACGACCTCGGGGGCCGCTGCACCGCGATCCCGCAGCTCGACCACGACCGCATCCCGCCCACGGCGAAGGTCGCGTCGTACCGGGTCGCCGAGCAGGCCGGGATGGTGTGGGCGTGCCTCGTCGGCGAGGACGAGGAGGCGGGACCGATGCCCGTGCTGCCCGAGGCCGACACCGACGACATGGATCTGTTCGTCGGCGAACCACTCGACTGGGCGTGCCAGTCGTTCCGGGAGATCGAGAACTTCTGCGACGTCGCCCACTTCTCGATCCTCCACGCCGACACCTTCGGCAACGGCCGCGAACCGGTGATCGCCTCCTACGAGGTGACGCTGCTCGACGACGGCCGCACCCTCGCCTTCGACGCCGACTACCCGGCGTGCGACCCCTTCGCCGAGCCCGACGCGGCGGGCCATCGCCCATCGTTCCCGTCGACGTTCGGCTACCGGGTGCTCGCACCCTTCACGGTTCGGCTCGAGGGCGCTGCTGGCCCGGGCACGGTGATGTGGATCCACTCCTCCCCCACGTCCGTCCGCACCTGCCGCGTGTTCTGGGACACCGCGTTCCCGGCGCAGGCGGCCACCGACTTCGAGGCCTACGCCGAGTTCGAGGAGAAGGTCTGGGGTCCGGACAAGGCCGTCGTCGAGGGCCAACGCCCCGAGCTGCTCCCCCTCGACCTCACCGAGGAGCTGCACCTCCCCTTCGACCGCTTCGCCGTTGCCTATCGCCGCCTCCTCGGAGAGATGGGCTACGTGCTCTGAGGGCGCTCATGTCGACGCGCTCGGCGGTCGAGAAACTCAATGATTTTCAGGGTTTTTCGGTTGAGAATCGAACTGGTGTTTGGTAGAGTTCTCGGCATGACCAACGGGGGGACACCAGAGCAGCTCCACGTGCTGCGAGAGGCGATCGAGGGCCTCGACCTGGCTGTCCACGGCGACGTGATCGCCGAAGCCCGTGAGCTCCACGATCGCCTCGACGCCGTCATCTGCGCCGCCGAAGCGGCCTACACCGCCGCTGGGCTGGCCGAGGTCGAAGGGTTCGCCAACACGGCGTCGTTCGAACGGCACCGCTGCAACATGACCCTCCCCCGATCCCGTCAGGTCGCGAAGCGGGCGGCCCGGGTGGTGGCGTGGCCCGAGCTCGGCGCCGCCTGGCGTCGGGGCCGGTTGACCGGCGCCCAGGTCGACCTCGCGGCGTCGCTCGTGCCCGACCGTCACGTCGAGCGTTTCGCCGAGACCATCGACGACACGATCTCCATCCTCGCTCCGCTCACCGCCCACCAGACCGGGCGGGTGCTGCGCCACTGGGTGAGCGCCGCCGACGACATGGCCGAGCGAGAGGCGGTCGAGGCCGGCATCGCTCCGACCGAGGTCGTGCCCGAGCGGGAGCTGTCGGCTTCACGGGTCGCCGGCGAGCTGGCCGTCCGGGGCTTCTTCGACCCCGATTCGGCCGCCCCGATCGAGAAGGCGCTCGACGCCGCCACCCGCGACGACCTCCCCGGCGAACGTCGCACCCCGAAGCAGCGCCGGGCCGACGCGCTCGTCGAGGTGTGCCAGAGCTATCTCGACTCGCTCGAGAACCCCGACGGGAACCGGCGTCGGGAGCGGCTCATGATCACCGCCGACGTCGTGGCCCTCTACCGGGCATGGCTCCGCATCGCCGGGGTCGTCACCGCCGCCCAGCTCGAGGAGTTCCTGGCTGCCCGGCCCGGGCTCGGTGAGCTCGACCGGGGCCTGTTCCTCGCCGCCTTCGAAGGTGGCGTCAGCGACGCCACCACCCTCGACGGCCACCCCGTCACCGACAGCCTGCTGGCGTCGGTCGCCGCCGGCGGGGCCATGGAGCTGCTCCTCAGCGCCGACGGCCGGCTCCTCCACCTCGGCCGCACGACCCGCACCTTCACCGCCGCCCAGCGCAGGGCCGTGCTCGCACGCGATCAGGGCTGTCGAGGCTGCGGCGCCGACCCGTCGAGGTGCGACATCCACCACGTCGTGCCGTGGGAGGAAGGCGGGTTCACCGACATCGACAACGCCGTCGCCCTGTGCCGCCGCTGCCACCGGATGCTCCACCGACGGAGGTGGGCCAACCGCATCGAACCCGACGGCACCTACACGGTGACGCTCGAGGACGGCACCGAGCGCACCACCCGGCCGCCGGGCCTCGACGCTCAGCTCCCCCGACCACCGGTCGCCACCAGCTCGGAGCCCGCCCGGCCGATGGCCGTGCCGCCGGCACCGACCCGGCGCCCCCACTGCAACTGCCAGTGCCCGGAGCACCGCAGCCCCAGCGAAGAAGCCGAGTTCCAACGCTCCCGGCGCATCGTGCTCGAACGAGCCCGTCGAGAGCTCAGCCTCGGCGCCTGACGCGCGCGACATATCCGGCGGTATGGGGCAGGGGAGGACGTCTGGTTGGGTGGGGCTTCTCCAGGGAGTGCAGGGCTGGGTGACCATCGCCCCTTATCCGACTGAGAAGGTGGTGCGACGCTGTCGGTAGACGCCGTTGGAGGTGTCGTCGTGTCGCAGCCAGATCAGGACTTCTCGTCGTTGCCACCACCGGCACCGCTCCATCGAGGACGCCTCCTGACACCTGTCCCGCCAGGCCTGCCAAGAGTTGAGACCGTGCGGCGGTGGGCTGTTTCGTCCGCCGCACTCGTGCCCGTCACCTGGGCCCTGATGGCGCTCGCTCCAACTTTCACCTTCCTGATCCCTCTCACCCTCCCCCTCCCGCCAATCAGCTGCATCTGCGGAATCGTCGCGGCCAGGATGGCCCGGCGGTCCGGTTCGACTCGGATGTTCTCGCTCGCCAAGACAACTGTCTACGCGAGCGTTCTCACGATGATCGCCGGCCTGTTGTACGTCCTCTACGTATTCCTCGTCATGATGTTCGCCATACCGATCTGGTCCGGAACCTGACGCCCAGTAATCACTGCGACGCCCCCAACAGGATCCATGAGGGACCTGGGACCTCGCCATGACGTACGCGCCTTGTGGTCACGCCGATCCGGCGTTCTGGGACACCCCCACAACTTGGTTCTGGTGGTGGATTGATGTCGGAATCCGACACGAAACCACCGCCAGAACGGGGATTGGGGCCGAGGGTCGGGTATCACCGAAGTGCCGTACTGCCACACCGAACCCGGGGGTCAGGGTGCCCGTCGACTCTGGGAGTTGGCGACAGCGGGCGCGACGCTTGAGACGGAGATCTCAGGAGACGCAGCCATGAGAGGAACGAACGCCCGACTCCAGGCCACGGACTCGGCGGGGCCTCATCCCGCGGCGCGACCCGAACATCCCGACGCTGAGGTGGATTCGAGGACCATCGCCACGGCTGCCGGGTCCTCACCCTCGGCTGTCGGTTGGCAGGTCGTCCCCGATGAGCCACCAGGAACATTCGCCTGGTGGAACGGCGAGCAGCACGTCGCCATCGCGTTCTGGACGGGACACGGATGGGAGTTCGTGACCGACGACTGGTCAGGTAGCGATCCGCCGCCTGGGGTGCTCCCGACCGGAGCGGCCACGCCCGCGGCACACGGCTGGATGCACACTCCGGACGGGCGGTGGCAGCACGTTGAGTTCATCTCGACAGACCCACACCCTGAGCCTCTTCCTGACACGTGGCGTCAGATCGGCATAGGTGTGATCGCCGCCATCGCTGGCATATCGGTGATGCTGATCCTCGGCTTTGTGCTCTGGTTGATGTTCTGGTTGATGGTCGTACTTTGGGCGCTGGGTCAGATCGGGTCTTGACTGTCGTCATCTCGTGCTTGCGATCGGCGACCACTACCGCCACGCAAAGGTGATGGTCGGCTTCTGCGATACGGGCGTCCCGCTGCCGGCGTTCTGGGGCGCTTCCTCTCCAGTCAGATTGCCCTCAGACGGGTGGGGGTAGTGGCACAAGAAGGCGTTGCCGGTCCCTGAACCAGAGAGCGCCAGTCAGGAGAGCCGTCGACAATCCCAGCGCAACCGTCCCAAGCGCGAAGTAGCTGTACCTGTTGATCCATGCGGTCGCGTTCTCATGGTCCGAGGGAAGATCCAGGTATCCCTGTACGTCGCAAGCACGGGGCGCGTAGTGGGACGGACCGTCAGGGTCGGGTCCGAACATGTTGAGGCTGTTCGTGTCGCAGCCAGACACGCAGTACTGGCAGACCGTCGGCGGGCTCGTTGCCGCAAGAGCAGCCCCGCCGAGAATGGCGACGCCAGCGACGATGAGTGCGAAGAGGTAGAGGCTGCGCGTCGCGTTCCGGTGCCGATATGCGCGAACCACGATCACCGTCACAACGAGGCACAGGACCGCTGGCAAGGCGGTGGTTGGGGAATCGAAGAAGTAGTTCGCCCAGCCCCACACGCGCTCGCCGCTGGAATCGAAGGTGAGGGAGCGCCAAGCGAGCCACGAAAAGACGAACCAGAGCAGCTCAAGACCGACAACCCAGAGCGCTAAGCGACGCCAGCGGCTCGACGACGGGTCATTCCATAGCGGTCGCCGTGGTGCTGGTGGCGGAGGCAACGACGAATAGTCCACGCCGTCCGGGTCAGACACCACGTCACCTCCAAGTCCCGACCACTTGCAGCGTGTCACCCCCTCCATCCTCGGGGAAGTGCCGATCGTCCTCCGCTCGGGGCGCGCGGGAGGGCTGTTGCGCAAGGCGCCGCACGCCTCCGACTGAAGTCCGCCAAGCACCAACTTGGGTCCGGGTGAGCGTCCCAGAAGTGCCTGCTTGAGAGTTCGGGCAGGCGTTCTGGGGCGTGCCGCCGGCGCAGCGACCCGTGTCGGGCCTCAGCGGTGATGGGAGCTGCGAGCGGGGTCAGGCCTTCTCGGTGCCGAGCTGGGCGACGAGCTCGTCCTCGACCTCGTTCTTCAGCACCTTGCCGGTGGCGTTGTAGGGCAGCTCGTCCTTGAACACGACGTGGGCGGGGATCTTGTACGACGCCAGCTCGGCGCCGACCCACGCCCGCACCTCGTCGGCGTCGAGCAACTCGCCCTCGCGCACCACCACGACCGCGGCGACCTCCTGGCCGAGCAGGTGGTGGGGCACGCCCACCACGCACACGTGGGTGACGTGGGGGTGCTCGATGACCCGGTTCTCGATCTCGATCGGGTAGATGTTCTCGCCGCCCCGGATGATGAGGTCGCGCATGCGGCTCTCGAGCTGGAGCACGCCGTCGTGGAAGCGGCCGAAGTCGCCGGTGCGGTACCAGCGCTGGTCGTCGAGGGCTTCGGCCGACGCCGAGGGGTTGTCCCAGTAGCCGAGGAAGACGCAGGCGCCCCGGATGCAGATCTCGCCGACCTCGCCGTCGGGGAGGACCTGGTCGTCGGCGCCGCGGATCTGGATCTCGCACAGCGGCTCGACGGTGCCGACCGACGCCGGGTGGCTCTCGAGGGTGAGGCCGCCGAGGCGCGAGCCCGAGCCCAGCGTCTCGCTCATGCCGTAGCCGCAGCCCATCCGGGCCCACGGCATCCTGCGGCCGACCAGCTTGAACAGCTCGGGCGGGAAGGTGGCCCCGCCGCCGCCGAGGTTCGTGACCGAGGTGGTGTCGAACTCCTCGAAGCGGGGATGCTCGAGCAGCCGCCAGAACTGCGTGGGAACACCGCTCCAGCCGCCGACGTGATGGTCCTGGGAGAGCTGGAGGTGGGTGACCTCGTCCCACTTGCCCACCGGCGGGAACACCATCTTCTGGCCGTTGGCGGCCGCGCTGGCGAGCGGCAGGGCGCCCGACACGTGGAAGAGCGGCGACACGCACAGCACCGACGACTGCGGCCGCGGCGGCGCATCCGGGTCGGGCGGCATGAACATGGCGGCCAGGGCGAGCTGGTAGGCCACGACCTGGGCCGAGCTCACGAACTGGCGGTGCGAGATCGTGGCGCCCTTCGGCCGACCGGTCGTGCCGCTGGTGAACAAGATGATGGCGGGGTCGTCCTCGTCGATGGCCACGTCGGGCATCGCCGGGTCGCCGGCGGCCGGCGGGCCGAGGAGCGGCTCGAGCTCGGTGTCCTCGATGAGCACCAGGCCGTCGGGCACGCCGACCTCCCTCAGGCGCTCGAGGCGGCGGGCGTCGGCGATGAGCACCTTCGGCTTGGTCAGCTCGATGCCGTAGGCGAGCTCGTGCGGGGTCCACCAGCCGTTGAGGCTCGACACCACGGCACCCGAGCACACCGTGGCCCACCAGGCGACGGTGTAGGCGGGCACGTTGGCGGCGGCGAAGGCCACGACGTCGCCCTTGCCGACGCCACGTTCGGCGAGCACGGCCGCGATGCGGGCGACGGACGCCACCACGTCGGAGTAGGTGAGCTCGATGCCCCGGTCGGGGAACACCAGGTAGGGCGAGTCGGGGAGGCGGGCGGCGCTGGCGCCGAGCGAGGCCCGCAGGTTGGCGTGCCGGTTCTTGAAGACCAGCGTGGGCACGCCGAGGACGTCCTCGGTGGCCAGCTCGAACGGGCCCCCGGCCTCGTGGATCTTCTCGGTGCCCGGGATGGGCTCCCAGCGGTGCGTCAGGTCCGACACGACATCAACCCCCATCAGTGCGTACAGCCCGAACCCTAGGGGCTTCGCGCCGTGGAGCGGGACGGCGGGGTCAGCCGACGGGGAGCTCCACGGTGACCCGGGTGCCGACGCCCGGAGCCGACTCGACGCCGGCGCGGCCGCCGTGCGCCTCGGACACGGCCGCCACGATCGAGAGGCCCAGGCCCGAGCCACCGCGATCGCGGCTGCGGGAGGCGTCGGCCCGGTAGAAGCGCTCGAAGACGCGGGTGGCCACCTCGGGCGCCATGCCCTCGCCCTCGTCGGCGACGACGAGCTGGGCGGTGTCACCCTCGACGGCCACGCGGACGGTGACCGGCGTGCCCGCCGGAGTGTGGACACGGGCGTTGGTGAGCAGGTTGGCGACGACCTGGCGCAGCCGACCCTCGTCGCCCTGCACGATGACCGGGTGGTCGGGAACGACGAGCGCCACCGGCCGGTCGGGATCGACGGCGCGGGCGTCCTGGGCGGCGTCGGTGGCCACCGCCACCAGGTCGACGGGGATGCGCTCGAGCGGGCGGCCCTGGTCGAGGCGGGCCAGCACGAGCAGGTCGTCGACCAGCTCGGCCATGCGCCCCGACTCGGCCTGGATGCGGCGCAGCGCGTCGGCCCGGGCGTCGGGCTCGTCGAGCGCGCCCGCCTGCATGAGGTCGGTGTAGCCCCGGATCGAGGTGAGCGGCGTGCGCAGCTCGTGGGAGGCGTCGGCGACGAACCGGCGCAGGCGCTCCTCGGACTCCTGGCGCTCGGCGAAGGCGAACTCGATCTGGTGGACCATGCCGTTGAAGGCCTCGGTCAGGTGGCCGGCCTCGGTTCCGGGCGGCGCCGGTTCGAGCCGGCGGCTGAGGTCGCCGGCGGCGATCTCGTCGGCGGTGCGCACGAGGTCGTCGATGGGGCGCAGACCGAGTCGGATCACCCACCAGGCCGCGAGGGCCAGCACGAGGAGCACGACGCCGGAGGCGGCCAGGGTCAGGGCCGTGAGCCGGGTCGAGGTGTCCTGGGTGAGACCGAGGGGCAGGCCGGTCACCGAGACCGAGCCGTCGGTGCCGCGGGCCACGGCCATGCGCCAGCTGTCGGACGACCCCACCGCGCCGACGGTGAAGGGCTCCGACACGGTGCCGTTCGTGGCCGGCAGGTTGTCGGCGACGTCGGCGGCGGTGACGTCGGGCGCGGGCTGGTCGGCGCCGACGCCCTCGGAGATCACCGTCAGCTCGCCGGTCGCGGCGTTCCAGGTCGCGATGTAGAGCTCGCTGAAGGGCTGGTCCTGGCCCGGCTGGGGAATCGGGGTGCGCGGCGCCGGGCCGAACGCCCGCCCGACGGTGTTCGAGAGCCGGTCGTCGATCTGGCCGTAGAGGGAGCCGTCGACGGTGCGGATGATGACCACGTCGGCGACCGCCAGCACCACCGCGATGGCGAGGAACGCCAGCACGAGGCGGCGCCGGAGGGACACGTCAGGCCTTCCGCAGCACGTAGCCCACGCCGCGCACGGTGTGCAGGAGAGGCTCGCCCAACGGGTCGAGCTTCTTGCGCAGGTAGCTCACGTAGGTCTCGACCACGTTGGCGACGCCACCGAAGTCGTACTCCCACACGTGGTCGAGGATCTGGGCCCGGCTCAGCACCCGGTCGGGGTTGAGCAGGAAGAAGCGGAGCAGCTTGAACTCGGTGGGCGACAGCTCGACCGGGGTGCCCGCCCGCCAGACCCGGTGGGCGTCCTCGTCCATCTCCAGGTCGGCGAACTCGAGCTTGCTGGGGGCCGAGGCGTCGGCACCGGAGCGGCGCAGGGCGACGCGCACGCGGGCGAGCAGCTCCTCGAGGGAGAAGGGCTTGGTGACGTAGTCGTCGCCGCCGAGGCTGAGGCCCCGCACCTTGTCCTCGGTGGCGTCGCGGGCGGTGAGGAAGATCACCGGGGCACCCGAGCCGTCGGAGCGCAGGCGGCGGCACACCTCGAAGCCGTCGAGGTCGGGGAGCATCACGTCGAGCAGCAGCACGTCGGGGCGGAACTCCTTGGCCGTGTCGAGCGCCTCGCGGCCGGTCGCCGCCTCTTCCACCTCCATCTCGGCGTGGCGCAGCGCGGTGACCAGCAGGTACCGGATGTTCTCCTCGTCGTCGACGACGAGGACACGGGGCGAGCGGCTGTCGGAGGCAGTGGGAGGCATGGATGAACGGCTTTCGTCGGACCGGCGGTGAGTGCAGTCGACCGCGCCGGGGTGAGACGTTCGTGAGCGTTTCCTGAGAGTTCGGTGAGAAGCCTCCCACCAGCCCTGACCGGGCGCCGGGATTCACAGGAAGCTCTCAGCGCACCCCGAGGAGGCTCAGAGGCGCGGCCCTCAGAGTGGCCGGCATGGCTCCCGAACCGACCCTCCAGCTCCTCGCCGACCAGACCGGTCCGGGCACCGTGCCCCCGGTCGTGGACGTCGTGGTCCCCGTCTACAACGAGGAACGCGACGTCGCCACCAGCGTGCGCCGCCTCCATCGCTACCTGAGCGAGGGCTTCCCCTTCAGCTTCCGCATCACCATCGCCGACAACGCCTCCACCGACCGCACCCTCGAGATCGCCCGGGCCCTCGGCCGGGAGCTCCCGGAGGTGGAGGTCGCCCACCTCGACGAGAAGGGTCGGGGCCGGGCGCTGAAGGCGGTGTGGAGCGCCAGCGACGCGACCGTGCTCGCCTACCTCGACGTCGACCTCTCCACCGACCTCGACGCCCTGCTCCCCCTCGTGTCGCCCCTGGTGTCGGGCCACTCCGACGTCGCCATCGGCAGCCGGCTCAGCCCGATGTCGAGGGTCGTGCGGGGGCCGAAGCGGGAGTTCATCTCCCGCTCCTACAACCTCATCCTGCGCACGACCCTCCACGCCGGGTTCTCCGACGCCCAGTGCGGGTTCAAGGCCATCCGGGCCGATCGGGCCCGGGCGCTGCTGCCGCTGGTCGAGGACACCGGCTGGTTCTTCGACACCGAGCTGCTCGTGCTCGCCGAGCGGGCCGGCCTGCGCATCCACGAGGTGCCGGTCGACTGGGTCGACGACCCCGACTCGCGGGTCGACATCGTCTCCACCGCCGTGGCCGACCTCAAGGGCGTGTGGCGCCTCGGCCGGGCGCTCTCGTCCGGGCGCCTGCCGCTCTCCGCGCTGCGGGAGCAGGCCGAGGCCGAGGCCGCGGTGCACGCCCCGCCCGGGCTGGTCGGCCAGATGGTGCGCTTCGGCACCGTCGGCGTGCTCAGCACCATCGCCTACGTGGTGCTGTTCGTCTGGCTCCGCCAGGCCATGCCGGCCCAGGCCGCCAACCTGGTCGCCCTGCTCGCCACCGCCCTGGTGAACACCGCCGCCAACGCCCGCATCACCTTCGGGCTGCGCGACGAGGAGCAGGGCTGGCGCCTCCACGCCCGCGGCCTCGGGGTCTTCGCCATCGCCCTCGGCCTCACGAGCGGCTCGCTCGCCGCACTGCACGCCCTCGCCCCGGCCGCCGGTGTGGCCGCCGAGACCCTCGTGCTCGTCGTCGCCAACGCGGTGGCGACCGTGGCCCGCTTCCTGCTCTACCGCTCGTGGGTGTTCCCCCGCCGCGGCTCGACGTCCCCGACCACTCCCCCGACCGCCCCGCTCGCCGCGGAACGCGCCGACGCCCTCGAAGAGGTCTCCCGATGATCACGCTCGACCCACCATCCCCCGCGATGCCGCCGGCCGACGACGGCATCCCCGACACCGCCCCGGAACGTCCCGCCGACCCGACGTGGGCCCGCCCGGCCCTGGTCGTGCTGCTCCTCGTCACCGCAGGCCTCTACCTGTGGAACCTGAGCGCCTCGGGATGGGCCAACTCCTTCTACTCCGCCGCCGTCCAGGCCGGCACCGAGAGCTGGAAGGCGATGTTCTTCGGCAGCTCCGACGCCGCCAACCTCATCACCGTCGACAAGTCGCCCCTCTCGCTGTGGCCGATGGAGATCTCCGCCCGCATCTTCGGGGTCAACTCCTGGTCGATCCTCGTGCCCCAGGCCCTCATGGGTGTGGCCTCGGTGGGCGTGCTGTACGCCGCGGTGAAGCGGTGGCACGGCGCGGTGGCCGGCCTGATCGCAGGCACGGTGCTCGCGCTCACCCCGGTGGCCGCGCTGATGTTCCGGTTCAACAACCCGGACGCGATGCTCGTGCTGCTGCTCACCCTGGCGGCCTACGCCCTGGTGCGCTCGCTCGAAGCCGGCGCCCGCCGGTGGATCATCGCCGTCGGCGTGTTCATCGGCCTGGCCTTCCTGGCCAAGTCGCTGCAGGCCCTCGTGGTGCTGCCCGGCTTCGCCTTCGTGTACCTGCTGGCCGCGCCGGGCCGGCTGGGCCGCCGCCTCGTCGACATGGTGATCGCCGGAGCGGCGCTGCTCGTGGCCGGCGGGTGGTGGATCGCCATCGTCGAGCTCTGGCCGGCGTCGTCGCGCCCCTACATCGGCGGCTCGCAGAACAACAGCTTCCTGGAGCTGCTCTTCGGGTACAACGGCTTCGGCCGCCTCACCGGCGAGGAGACCGGCAGCGTCGTGCCCGGTGGGGGTGGCGTCGGCGGCGGGACCTCGATGTGGGGCGCGACGGGAATCACCCGGCTGTTCAACACGTCGTTCGGCGGCCAGGTCTCGTGGCTGCTCCCGGCCGCGCTCATCCTGATGGTCGCCCTGCTGGTGCTCACCATCCGGGCCGTGCGCACCGACCGCCTCCGGGCCTCGACGCTCATCTGGGGCAGCTGGCTCGTGATCACCGGGCTCACCATCAGCCTCGGTCAGGGCATCATCCACGAGTACTACACGGTCGCCCTGGCCCCCGCGATCGGCGCCCTCGTCGGCATCGGCGTGGTCGAGCTGTGGCGCCGCCGCACCAGCCCGTACGCCGCCGGCGCCCTGGCCGTCACCTCGTTCGCCACCGTGCTGTGGTCGGTCGTGCTGCTCGGCCGCAGCGCCGACTGGATGCCCTGGCTTCGCCCGACCGTGCTCGTGGTCGGCCTCATCGCCACCCTCGCCGTGGGCCTCATCTGGGTGCTCCCCAGGAACTGGGCGCTGGCCGCGGTGATCGTGGCCGGAGTGGCCGGCCTCGCCGGGGCGACGGCGTACACGCTCGAAACCGTCTCGACACCGCACACCGGATCGATCCCGACCGCCGGCCCGATGGTGGCGGGCGCCCTGGGAGGCCCCGGGGGCGGAGGCGCCGGCGGCTTCCCCGGCGGCGGCCAGCTCCCCACCGGAGGTCAGCTCCCCACCCTGCCCGACGGCACCACCGGTGGGACGGGGGCTACCGGGGCGCTGCCCGGTGGCACCACCGGAACTCCGCCCACCGGCACCACCGGCGGGCTCCCCACCGGCGGGCTCCCCATGGGCGGGGGCGGCGGTGCCGGCGGCCTGCTCGGGTCGAGCGAGCCGAGCGACGAGCTCGTCGCCCTGCTCACCGAGGACGCCGACTCCTACACCTGGATCGCCGCCACCACCGGCGCCAACAGCGCCGCCGGCTACCAGCTCGCCACCGGTGACCCGGTCATGAGCCTCGGCGGCTTCAACGGCAGCGACCCGTACCCGACGCTGGAGCAGTTCCAGCAGTACGTCACCGACGGGGAGGTCCACTACTACATCGCCGGTGGCGGCTTCGGTGGTGGCGGCGGCCAGATGGGCGGCTCGTCGACCACCTCCGAGATCCAGTCGTGGGTCGAGGACAACTTCACCGCCACCACGGTCGACGGGGTCACCCTCTACGACCTGACCCAACCGGCGGCGGGCTGACCCATCCGGGACCGACACCCCCACCGTGGCTCACGTCGTCAGGCATGACCTGACGACGTGAGCCACAGAGGGATCGGGGTCGTTCGGGCCGCAGATGTCAGCCGAGCGAAGGGCCGGGCGCCGGGTCGTCCGCGGCCACCGGGTCGTCGGCGTCGGAGTCCCCGGTGGGCTCGTCACGGTCGAGGTCGAAGTAGCGGGCGACCCAGGGGAACCGCCGGGGGATGCGGTTCAGCACCGGGAGGGCGAACACCACCTCGGAGATGCTCCCGAGCCGGTCGAAGACCACGGCGTCGAGGATCAGGCTCGACGCCATCACCCGGCCGATGAGGAACATGTAGCCGAGGGCGGCCACCGACGCCCCGACCGAGCCGGCCAGCGCCGTCGTGGTCGCCAGCTTGCTCGGCAGGTAGTACTGCATGAACCACTGCAGGGCGGCGAGGGAGCCACCGACGAAGACCGCACCGGGGAGCAGTGCCCCCGGGTCGCTCGTGCGCCGGGGCAGGGTGGCGGTGACGAGGAACCATCCCACCGCGTAGATCACGACGGCGAGCAGCCACGACGTGGTGATCACGGCGATGCCCTGGTTGTCCTTCACCCGGTTGAGCAAGGCGGCCGTGATCAGCAGCAGGAGGGTCATGGTCGTCACCGACCCCGCCATCCGCAGGGTGGCCCGGCCCTGTCGACCACCCAGCCGCCACGCCCCCGCCGAGCACGCCGCCAGCACCTTGGTGAGCGACCGTCCCGCCCAGATCGTGAGCCAGATCCCGGCCAGCACCAGGCCGTAGGTGGTGGTCTTCGAGGTCGTCGTGGCCTGGTCGATCTGGGTGGCGAGGCTGCCGGTGACACCCGCGTTGTCGGCGAGGGACTTCACCCCGTCGTGCCCGGCGACCATCATGATCAACCCGGTGATCAGCAGCACGACCGGCACGAAGAAGAGGAAGAGGCGCAGCGCGATGGCGGCGCCGAGCACCGAGGCGAACGAGTCGCGGTCCCGCTCGTAGAACTGCACCGCCAGGTCGACCGGCATGACCTCGCCCCGACGATCCTCGACCCAGGAGGAGGCCCGGTCCGCAACGGCCTGACCCCGCGTGCGCAGGCGCGCCACCCTCCCCGGCGCCTTCGCGGGCTCGGTCGCCTCGCTCGGCTCGTCGTTCACGGGAGGGTCCGCCACGCCGCCATGGTCGCGCCGGCGGTCGCCCGCCGGCACACCCTGGTCAGGCGAGCTCGTAGTCGGACGGGTCGACGGCGCGGGTCCACTCCCAGTACACGGGGATGGGCCACGGCGACAGGGTGAACACCTTGCCCTCGGGGTTCTTGAAGTGGGAGTACTGCACCGACGGGTGCGCCCACACCATCTGCATGATCTCGTCGAGGTAGTGCTCGGCGTAGGCGTCGTGGACGTCGCGCTTGGGCTCGATGGCCTTGTGGCCGGTGGCCAGCACCTCGTGGATGGCACTCAGCGCGTAGTTGACCTGGCACTCCGACTGGAAGATCAGGCTGGCGCCGTGGGCCAGGTTGGTGCCCGGCCCGTAGAGGCAGAACAGGTTCGGGAAGTTCGGCACGGTGATGCCGAGGTAGGCGGTGGGCTCGTCGCCCCACTGCTCGCGGAGGGTGACGCCACCCTTCCCGGTGATGTGCAGCGGCCACAGGAAGTCGTTGTGGCGGAAGCCGGTGGCGTAGCAGATGACGTCGACCTCGCGGAGCACGCCGTCGGTGGTGACGATGCCCTCGGGGACGATCTTCTCGATGCCGGTGCGGACCAGCTCGACGTTCGGCTTCTTGAGGCAGGCCAGCCACGAGCCGTTGTCCTGGAGCATGCGCTTGGCCGACGGCGGGTAGTGCGGGATCGACGCCTCGAGCAGGTCGGGCCGGTCCTGGAGCTGCGACGCGATGTACCCGGCGAACAGCTCGCGGGTCTGGGCGTTGCCCTCGCTGATGGAGCGGCCGCCGTCGTCCCACTCGGGGTCGATGCGGTTGCGGTCCATCGAGAGCCCGGACGCCGGGTAGAAGGTGAGGAAGCGGAACCATCGGCCGTAGAAGGGCAGGTGGCGCATCGCCCAGCGCTCGCCGTCGGGCACCTTCGAGTGGTAGCCCGCGTTCGGGAACATCCACTGCGCGGTGCGCTGGAAGATGGTGAGGCTCTCGACGTCGTCGGCGATGGTGGGGGCGATCTGGAAGCCGCTGGCGCCGGCGCCCACGAGGGCGAACCGCGTGCCCTTCCAGTCGACGGTCGGGTCCCACCGGGCGGAGTGGAACGAGGGGCCGGCGAAGTCGTCCATGCCGGGGATGTCGGGCATCTTCGGCTGGTTGAGGGCGCCCACCGCGCTGATCACGAAGCGGGCGTCGAGCACGTCCTCGGTGCCGTCGGCGCCCTTCACCGTGACGGCCCAGCGGCCGGTCTCCTCGTCGTAGACCGCGCCGACGACCTCGGTCTCGAAGCGGCAGTGGGGCCGGATGTCGTAGTCGTCGAGCACCCGGGCGAAGTAGTCCCGCAGCTCGGGCTGCTGGGCGAAGTACTCCGTCCACTGGTCGGACGGCTCGAACGAGTAGCAGTAGAAGTGGCTGCCGATGTCGACGCGGGCGCCCGGGTAGCGGTTGTCCCACCAGGTGCCGCCGGGGCCGGCGTTCTTCTCGACGATGGTGAACGGCACGCCGGCCTGGGCCAGGCGGATGCCGGTGAGCAGGCCGGCCTCGCCGCAGCCGATCACGACGGTGTGGGCGTCGGCCCTGACCTCGGCGGGCACCTCGTCGCCCCACTCGATGGCGCCGCTGTCGGCGCCGTCGAGGTGGAGGTCCTCGAGGAACATCGGCACGACCCGAGGGTCGACCGGCGCGCAGGCGAGGAACGACATCATCTCCTCGGCCAGCTCGGCCGACGGCGCCGGCGGCAGCTCGCAGCCACCGTCGCGGTAGGCGGCGATGACGGGCAGCGCCCGGCGGCGGGCCTCGGCCTGCTGCTCCGGCGTCATGCCGCCCTGGTAGTCGTTCAGCACCGCGTGGGCCGGGCGCAGGTCGCCCCGGATCCACGACGGGTCGCCGGTGATGTGCACCAGCGAGCAGAGCAGGGCCGGGACGCAGACGTCCTCGAGCGCGGCGGCGATGGCGGCGTCGTCGTCGGTGAACGGCGCGCCGGCGTGTGGATTGCGATCCCCCCGGTTCATCCCGTCACTCTCCCCCATCCGCCGCACGCCTGCGAGCCGGATCGCGGATCGGCCGCTCGGCACGACCGGCCGGGCCACCTCAGGGGGCCGACGCCTCCCACATGTCGAGGAACCGGTGCAGCGACGCGGTGGGCCCCTCGACGTCGCCCGAGGCGAGCACCTCGATGAGCAGGCCCCGGCTCACCGCGACCCCGAGGCGGAGCTCGTCGACGTCGGTGGCGAGGTCCATCCTCTCGGCGAGGTCGGCGGCGAGGGCGAGCCACGGGTCGGTGAGCTGATCGAGGAACCCCTCGGTGCCGGGCCGGCCGTGCACGGCCATGGCCAGCACCTCGAAGAAGAGGGCGACGAACGGGCGCAGCGCGGGGTCGGTGAGCTGGGCCCACTGCGACTCGATCAGCGCCCGGGGCGACGTGGCCCCCTCGGCGAGGGCGGTGAGCGCCTCCCGCTGCTGGGCCTCCATGGCCGCCACGATGGCGGCGACGAGGCCCTCGCGACTGCCGAAGTGGTAGATGAGCATCCGGTGGCTGGTGCCGATGGCGGCGGCGAGCTCGCGCAGGCTGAGGTCGCTCAGGCCGTGCGCGGCGACGTGGCCCATGGCCTTCTCGAGCAGTGCGTCCCGGGCCGTGGTCAACGGCAGCTCCGTTCCTCGGAAACCCTCTTGACGGGAATGTACCAGTTGGTACATCGTCGTGTCCATGACCGCGAACACGTTCCAGAGAAGCGAGCTGCTCATCGAGGCCGAGGTCGAGCAGGTCTGGGCCCTCACCCTCGACGTCGAGCGGTGGCCCGAGCTCACCCCCACCATCACACGGGTCGAGCTCCTCGACGACGGCCCGCTGGCGGTGGGAAGCCGGGCGCGCATCACCCAGCCCGGCCAGCGCCCTGCCGTGTGGACCGTCAGCCGGCTCGAGCCCGGCGTCGCCTTCGAGTGGTGGACGAAGGTGGGCCCGGTGACCATGACCGGCGGGCACCACCTCCGACCCGACGGCCGCGGCTGCGTCAACCTCCTCACCCTCGACATCACCGGTCGGGGGTCGCGTCTGGTCGGCCGTCTCGTGGGGCGCCGCATCGGTGCCGCCATCGAACGGGAGAACCGCGGCTTCAAGGCGGCGGCCGAGGGGGCAAGCTGTCACCCATGACGAAGATCGTGATGGTCCACGGGGCGTTCAACGAGCTGTGGGGCCCGCACGAGCTCAAGTCGCGCTGGCTGCCCGCCCTGCGCGACGGGCTCTGGCACCACGGGATGGAGATCGACGACGCGGACGTCACGGTCTGCTTCTACGGCGACCTCTTCCGCAGCGACCCCGAGACGGCCGAGTCGCCCGCCCTCACCCAGGCGAGGGCCGACATCTCCAAGTCGCTCGGCGACATGGGCGACGACCTCCTCGCCACCATCCACATGGCCGCCAACAACGCCGTGTTCGAGCGCACCGTCGACATGGTCGCCACCATGGTCGCCGAGCCCGACCTGACCGAGCGCGTCCGAGCCCGCTTCGAGGAGGTCCTCAGCGACGACACGCGGGTGGTCGTCGCCCACTCCCTCGGCACGGTCGTCGCCTACCGCGCCCTCGCCAACGGCCTCGACGGCAACGTCGACACGCTCGTCACCCTCGGCTCGCCCCTCGGCACCGACATGGTCTTCAACGGCCTGAAGCCGGCGCCGGTCGACGGCAAGGGCGCCTGGCCCGGGAAGGTCCGGCGGTGGGTGAACGTGGCCGCCGTCGGCGACAAGGCCGCGGAGAACGCCCGCCTCTCGGACCGGTTCGGGCCGAAGGTCGAGGACCGACTGGTCGACAACGGCCACCGCGCCCACGACCCCGAGCCGTACCTGAACAACCCGGTCACGGGCCTGGCCGTGGCGGAGGCCCTGCGCCTGTGACACACGGCCGGGGGGCCTGAACACCCGAATGCTTGCATGCGAATCACGAAACACGTATTGTGATTCGCATGTTGAGCGTCGGTGATCTCCTCGGTTCGCCCACCCCCTCCCGGCCGACGGGTGCCCGTGCCGCCGTCGGCCTCACCGCCACGGCGTTCGCCGGGTCCGTCGTGCTGGCCGCGGCCCTCGCCGCCAGCGGCACCGACCGCATCGAGGCCGCCCTCCTCGGCGACAGCGCCTGGCGCCTCGCCATCGGCGTCGACCGGCTGGCCGCGGTGCTGCTGGTGCTCATGACCGGCATCGGCCTCGTGGTGCAGGCCTACGCCGCCCGGGCCCTCCGCCTCGATCCGTCCCGCCCCCGCTTCCTCGCCTGGTCGGGCCTGCTGCTCGCCGCCTCCCTCCTGGTGGCCGCCGCCGCCTCGCCCCTCGCCCTCGCCCTGGCCTGGGCCATCGGCGGCCTGGCGCTCGTCCGCCTGGTGGGCACCGACGGGCCGGGCGGGACGGGGCCTGCGCCGCTCGATCCTCCTCGGTGACACCGCCCTCGTCGCCGCCATGGTGGCGCTGACCGCCACCGCCCCCGGGCTCGACCTCCAGGCTCCCGGTGCGGTCGCCGCCGCGGTCGGCACCTCCCTCCCCTGGGCGGTCGTCGCCCTCGGCCTGGTGATCGCGGTCGCCGCCCGCAGCGCCCAGAGCCCCTTCCGTGACTGGCTGCCCGCCACCCTGGCCGCCCCCACCGCGGTGAGCGCCCTCCTGCACGCCGGTGTGGTCAACGGCGGCGCCGTGCTCCTCCTGCGGGCCGGCGGCGTGCTCGACGCCTTCCCCGCCACCTGGTTCGTGGTCGCCGCCATCGCGGCGTGGACCATGCTCACCTCGGTCAGCGCCATGGGTGTCACCGCCGACTCCAAGGGCGTGCTCGTGCGCTCCACCCAGGCCCAGACCGGCTTCCTGCTGCTCACGGTCGCCGCCGCCGCACCGGTCGCCGCCGTGGCCCACCTCATCGGGCACGCCGCCTACAAGGCCGGCGCGTTCCTCGGAGTCGGCGGTGTCGTCGGTGCCCGCCGCCGGGCCCACGCCCTCGACGCCCCCACCCTCGGGCGCGGCCACCGCATCGCCCTCGCCACGCTGGCCGTCGGCACCTCCGGCGCCCTGCTGCTGGTCTCGGTCGCCCTGCTCCCCGGCTACGACCCCTCCCCCGTGCTCGCCGGGTTCGCCGTGGCCACCGCCGCCGCCGCCCTGGTCGGCTGGTTCGCCCACCGGCCCGACGCCCGGGGGGTCACCCTCGGCCTCGCCGCCGCCGCCCTGCTGGTGCCCATCTACGTCGCCGTCCTCGCCGGCCTCGAGACCTACCTCGAGCCGGCCCTCGGTGGCGCCGCCGCCCTCGATGGCCTCGGCTGGCCCGCCCTCCTGATCGCCGCCGTCGCCGCCGCCGTGCCCGCCGCCGCCCGTGCCCTCGCCCGCCTCTCACCCACCCCCACGCTGGAGGACGCCGTGTTCCGATTCGCTCTCGCCACCGCCGCACCGCCCCGGCCGGCGCTCGTGCCGGTCACCGCCCGCCACGGCCAGGGAGGTGCACGGTGACGACCACCGAGCCCCGGGACGCGCAGGACACCCTCACCGAGGCACGGGTCGGGCTCGAGGAGCCCACCGCCGCCCTCGACCTCGGCCCGGCCATCGCCGCCGCACTGGCGGTGCTGCCCCCGGCCCCGCCCCTCACCGAGCTCGCCGCGGTCAACCCGCTGGCCGGCCTCGACCACCTGCCCTTCGCCGAGGCCGTCCGGGAGGCCGGCCGCCTCTTCGGCGCCGACGCCTACCTCCCCGCCTCGGCCTACCGGCAGGCGTGGCACGAGGGCCGCATCACCGAACGCGACCTGCTCGAGGCGCTCACGGCGGCCGGTCGGTCGGCCGACGAGCTCCACGCGGTCGTCGCCGAGCTCGAGTCGGGCTCCGAGCTCGACCGCCCCGCCCGGGCGGCCATGACGCCGGCCGAGTGGTGGGACGCCGAGGCCGGCACTGCCGTCCGCGCCGAGATCGACCGCCGCGCCGGCCAGTGGGTCGGCCTGGCCCTCGGCCTCACGGCCGCCACGGTCGCCTCGCCGGTGCGGCGCGACGGCCTCTGGGCCGCATGGTGGTCGGCCGCGGTCCGCGACCGGAGCCTCCCCAAGCAGGCCCGCCGCCGCCTCGAGCTGCTCAAGGGCGAGCCGATCGTCGCCGTCCAGGAGGCGCTGGTGCGCCTCGGCGTGGCCCCCGAGCAGAGCGCCGAGGTCGTGCTCGGCGAGGTCACCGCCCAGCCGGGATGGGCCGCCCGCCTCGCCTGGGAGGCCGGCCACGGCCGCTACCCCCGCAGCCCCGAGGAGGCGCTGACCGAGCTGGTCGCCCTGCGCCTCGGACTCACGATGGCGCTGCTCCCCGCCGGCGGGTCGCCCCGTCCGGCCCCGGTCGAGGCCCAGCCCTCGACCGATCGTCGTCACATCTGGCAGGAGGCCCTCGAAGCGGGGCCGCGGCGCAGCTTGCTCGCCGCCCTGCCAGCGCCGCCGGAAGGGCCCGAGCACCGGGACGGCCGGGCACCTGCCCCGGCGGCGCAGATCGCCTGCTGCATCGACGTGCGCAGCGAGGCGCTCCGGCGCCACCTCGAGGCCATCGGGGACTACGAGACGCTCGGCGTCGCCGGGTTCTTCGGCCTGCCGATGGCCTGGCGCCCGCTCGACGGCCACGGCGCCGACGCCAGCTGCCCCCTCGTCGTCGCCCCGGCCATCGAGGTCGGCGAGGCGCCGCTCACGGGAGCGGCCGGCGCCGTCACCCGTGCCCGCCGGGGCCGCACCAGCGGCGCCTCGGGCGCCGGGCGGCGGGCCGCCAAGGGCGTCGCCTCCCCCTACCTCTTCGCCGAGGCCGCGGGTTGGGTCACCGGCCCGGTGGCCGCCGCCCGCACCTTCGCCCCGACGCTGGCCGGCCGGCCCCTCGCCCGCTGGGGCTCCACCCTCGACGACGGCCTGGCGGTCGACCTGCCCGCCCTCGACGGTCGACGAGCGGGCCGACCTGGCCGAGGGCGTGCTGCGGGCCATCGGCCTCACCACGCGCTTCGCCCCCCTGGTGGTGCTGTGCGGCCACGGCAGCACGACCACGGCCAACCCCTACGAGGCGGCCCTGCGCTGCGGGGCCTGCGGCGGGCGCGACGGCACCGACAACGCCCGCACGCTGGTGGCCCTGCTCTCCGACCCCGACGTGCGGGCGGCCCTCGCCGGCCGCGGCATCGAGATCCCCGACGGCACGGCCTTCGTGGCCGCCCGCCACGACACCACGACCGACGAGGTCACCCTGGTCGGCCACGTGCCGGACCTGCCCGGCGTCGCGCCGCTGGCCGCCGACCTCGCCGCGGCCGGCGACGCGGTCGCCGCCGAGCGGTCGGGTGCCCTGCCGGGCGCCGCCGCCGGCTCCAGCCGGGCCGCCCGCCGCCGGGCCTGGGACTGGGCCGAGCCCACCCCCGAGTGGGGCCTGGCCGGGAACATGGCCTTCGTCATCGCCGACCGGAGCCTCACCCGGTCGCTGACCCTCGGCCGGAAGGCCTTCCTCCACTCCTACGACCGGGCCGCCGACGCCGACGGCTCGATCCTCGCCGGGGTGTTCGCCGGGCCGGCCCTGGTCACCCAGTGGATCAACGCGGCCTACCACTTCAGCGTCACGGCACCGGAGGCCTTCGGCTCCGGCAGCAAGGCGCTGCACAACCCGGTCGGCGTCGCCGGGGTCCTGTCCGGCCCGGGCGGCGACCTCCGCCTCGGACTGCCCGTGCAGTCGGTCGCCGCCGAAGGCCTCGTGCACGAGCCCCTCCGCCCGATGTGCGTGGTCGACGCGCCGCCCGAGCGGGTCACCGCCGCCCTCGACGGGGCGCCCCGCACCCGCACGCTGGTGGCCAACGGCTGGATGGCGCTCGTCGCCCGGGACGACGACGGCCGGTGGCTGCGCTGGACCGCCGACGGATGGGAACCGGCCCTCAGCGAGCAGGGGGAGGCCCGATGAGCGGCAGCTCGGGCCCCCTCGGCATCGTCGGCGGTGGCCAGCTGGCGGTGATGACGGCCGCGGCCGCAGTGCGCCTCGGTGTCGACGTGGTGGTGCTGGCCTCCCGCGTCGACGACCCGGCCGTGCGCTTCCTCCCCGACACCGTCGTCGGCGACCCGACCGACGGGCCCACCCTCGACGCCTTCGTGCGTCGCTGCGGGGTGGTCACGTTCGACCACGAGCTGGTGGACGTGGCGCTCCTCGCCGACCTCGAGCGCCGGGGCGCAGCGTTGCGCCCCGGCCCTCGGGCGATGGCCGTGGCCACCGACAAGCAGGCCCAACGCCTCCGGTTCGCCGAGGCCGGCCTCCCCCTCCCCGACCACGTCCTCACCACCACCGCCGACGACGTGCGGGCCGCGGCCGGGCGCCTCGGGTGGCCGGTCGTGGCCAAGGTCGCGCGGGGTGGCTACGACGGGCGCGGCGTGGCGGTGCTGCGCGACGACGCCGACCTCGCCGCCTGGGATCCCGGCCACCCGCTGCCCGCCGTGGTCGAGCCGGCCCTGGCCATCGAGGCCGAGCTCGCCGTCCAGGTCGCCCGTCGTCCGGGCGGCGAGATGGTCGTCTACCCCGTCGTGCGCACGGTCCAGGTCGACGGCATGTGCCACTCGGTGGTCGTGCCGTCGGGCCTGCCCGCCGGCGTGGAGGCCGAGGCGGTCGCCATCGCCCGCTCGGTGGCCGAGGCCGTCGACGCCGTGGGCCTGCTCGCCGTCGAGCTCTTCCTGGTCGACGGGCGGCTGCTCGTCAACGAGATCGCCGCCCGTCCCCACAACACCGGCCACCACAGCATCGACAGCTGCGTGACGTCACAGTTCGAGAACCACGTGCGGGGCGTGCTCGACCTCCCTCTCGGCGACCCGTCGCTGCGGGTGCCCGCGGCGGCGATGGCCAACGTGGTCGGCCGCACCCGCGACCCACTGCACCCCGGGGTCGACCCCGGCCTGGGCGCCACCGTGCACCTCTACGGCAAGCCGTCGCGTCCGGGCCGCAAGCTCGGCCATGTCACCGCGGTGGCCGACGACCCCGACACCGCCGAGGCTCGTGCCCACCGCGTGGCCGACGCGCTCGTCGGCCGGGCCGTACCGGCCACCGACGCGATGGAGGTGCTGGTGTGAGCGTCGCCGTGGTGATGGGCAGCGACTCCGACCTACCGGTGATGGGTGCGGCGGCCGAGGTGCTCGAGCGCTTCGGCGTGCCCCACGTCGTGCACTGCGTGTCGGCCCACCGCGACCCCCACGCCATGCTCGCCTTCGCCGACCGGGCGGCGGCCGACGGCGTGCAGGTGATCGTGGCCGGAGCCGGCGGCGCGGCCCACCTGCCGGGCATGATCGCCTCGGCCACCGAGCTCCCCGTGATCGGTGTGCCCGTGGGGCGTCCGGCGATGGGCGGCCTCGACGCGCTGCTCTCGATCGCGCAGATGCCCGCCGGCATCCCCGTGGCCACGATGGCCGTCGACGGGGCCGCCAACGCGGGGCTGCTGGCGGTCCGGATCCTCGCCGTGCACGACGACCGCCTGCGAGCCGCATTGGTCGAGCACCGGGCCGAGCTGCGCCAGGCCGTCGCCGACAAGGACGCCCGCATCACCCGGGCGTGGGCACCAGAGGAGGCCAACCCATGAGCTCCGACGATCTCCGCCGCTCCGACGACGGCCCGGGCACGGGTGGGACATCCGGGCCGGGAACCGACCACGGAGGGGGCGCGAGACCCTGCCGCCGGCCCAGCCATCACGGAGGCCCGCCCGCGGCGCCGGTAGGGTTTCGCCGTCCACCCACCCTGATGTCGGAGTCGAGCAGGCGATGCCGGACGAGCAGAGCAAGCCCTCGTGGACCTTCCTCACCAACCACGGCCACGTGCTGGTGTGCATCTCGGAGGAGCCCGACATCCGGGCCCGGGACATCGCGTCGAAGGTCGGCATCACCGAGCGGGCGGCGCAGAGCATCATCGCCGACCTGGTGACCGAGGGGTACGTGACCCGCACCCGTGAGGGCCGCCGCAACCGTTACGAGGTCCACGCCGAGACCCCGCTGCGGCACCCGCTCGAGCACGACCACACCGTCGGCGAGCTGCTCGTCACCCTCGGCAAGCTGCGCCCCACCACCCTCTGAGGCCCGGGGTCGGCGTCACACGAAGCGGTAGCCCATCCCCGGCTCGGTGAGCAGCCACCGGGGGCGGCTCGGGTCGCGCTCGAGCTTGCGGCGGATGGCGGCCATGTGGACCCGCAGGTGGTCGCTCTTGCGCTCGTTGCCGGGCCCCCAGACCTCGGTGAGCAGGTCGTCCTGGGAGACGAGGCGCCCCCGCCGCCGGGCCAGCAGCTCGAGCAACGACCACTCGGTCGGGGTGAGGTGGACCTCGACGTCCCCGCCCTCTTCGTGGCGCCGGACCTGCTTGGTGGCCAGGTCGACCACGAAGTCGTCGGTGTCGACCAGCGGCTCGTCGTCGGCCGGGGCCGAGCGCCGCACCGCCGCCCGCAGCCGGGCCAACAGCTCGCTCATCCCGAAGGGCTTGGTGACGTAGTCGTCGGCGCCGGCGTCGAGGGCCGCGACCTTGTCGCGCTCGGCCTCGCGGACCGACAGCACCACGATCGGCACCCGGCTCCAGGTGCGCAGCGACCGCACGACCTCGAGGCCGTCGATGCCGGGGAGGCCGAGGTCGAGCACGACGACGTCGGGGTGGCGGTCGACCACGAGCTGGAGGGCCTCCTCCCCCGTCGCCGCCAGCTCGACCTCGTAGCCCCGGGCCCGCAGGTTGGTCGAGAGGGCGCGCCGGATCTGGGGCTCGTCGTCGACCACCAGCACGCGGGTCACGACGCCACCGGCAGCGACACGGTGAAGGTGAGGCCACCGCCCGGGGTGTCGTCGACCGTCAGCTCCCCGCCCATGGCGTCGACGAACCCGCGCGAGACCGCCAGCCCGAGCCCGACCCCGGAGTCGGCCACGCCGTCGCCCATGCGCTGGAACGGCTCGAACATCGCCTCCCGGTCGCGCAGCGGCACGCCGATGCCCCGGTCGACGACCCGGAGGTCGACCCGGGTGCCCACCCGGCCGCCCTCGATGCGCACCGGGGTGCCGGGCCCGGAGTGGAGCAGGGCGTTGGCCACCAGGTTGGCGATCACCCGCTCGAGCAGATCGGGGTCGGCGACGACCCGCGGGAGCTGCTCACCGACCTCCACGACCACCTGCTCGCGCCCCAGCTCGGCGGCCTCGCCGCTGATGCTGACGAGCGCACGGGGCACGACCTCCTCGAGGCCCACGGGGCGGAGGCCGGGCTCGACCGTGCCGCTCTGGAGACGGCTCATGTCGAGGAGGTTCCCGACCATGCGGTTGAGCCGGTCGGCCTCCTCCTCGATGGTGGCGAGGAACTCGTCGCGGTCGTGCTCGCTCCAGTCGACGTCGTGTTGCATCAGCGACGTGACCGACGCCTTGATCGACGCCAGCGGCGTGCGCAGGTCGTGCGACACCGCCCGCAGGATGGCGGTGCGGAGCCGGTCGCCCTCCGCCGCGGTCGCCGCCACCTGCGCCTCGGCCCGCAGGTCGCGCTGCTCGAGGGCGGCGCCCAACTGGGCCACGAAGGCGTGCAGGACCTGGAGGTCGTCGCTGTGCAACGACGGCCCGTCGAGCACCAGCAGCGCGCCACCCCGCAGGTCGACCGACACGTGGCCCTCGGGGCTCGACGGCACCGGCTCCCCGGCGCTCGCCTCGATCAGGTAGCCGTCGCCGTCGGGCTGCAGCACGGCCACGGCGTCGAGGCCGAACGTGGAGCGCAGGTGCCCGACGGCGACCTCGAGCGTGTTCTCGGCGTCGACCAGGTTGCCGGCCACCGCAGCGATCGCTTCGGCCTCGGCGCGCGCCCGCACGGCGTCGGCCGACCGCCTCGACAGGCGGCTCACCAGCAGGGAGACCATCCCCGCCACGAGCAGGAACACGGCGAGGGCGACGACGTTGTCGGCCTCGGCGATGGTCCAGGTGTGCACCGGTGGGGTGAAGAACCAGTTGACGACGAGCGACGTGGTGACCGCGGCGAACAGTGCCGGCCACAGGCCGCCCACCACGGCGACGGCCCCCACCAACAACAGGTAGAGGAGCATCTCCGAGGGCAGGTTGAGGTGCTGCTCGGTGGCCAGCAGCAGGAGCGTGAGCAGGGGGATGCCGACCGCGCACATCACCCATCCGGCCGCCTGGCGCCCGGGAGGGAGGGTGGTGGGCCGACGGCGACGGGGAGGGAGGAGCCTCTCACCGTCGCCGTCGGCGGTCTCGTCGCCGGAGATGACGTGGACGTCGATCGGTCCGGCGCTGCGGATGACCCGGTTGATGACCGAGCCGCCGCTCAGCACCTCGCGCCAGCGGGGCCGGCTCGTGGCACCCAGCACCAGCTGGGTCGCGTTCTCGGCGAGCGCGAACCGGACGAGGCTCTCGGCCGGGTCCGAGCCGACGACCTCGTGGTAGATGCCGCCGAGGTCGGCGAGGAGGCGCCGGTGCTCGTCGAGGCCGGTCGTGGCATCGGCGAGGCCGGCGTCGGACCGGACGTGCACGCCCACCAGCTCGGCGTGGGAGCGGGTGGCCATGCGGGCCGCCCGCCGGATCAGCATCTCGCCGCTCGGCGCGCCGGTGACGGCGACCACGATGCGCTCCCGGGTCTCCCACGGCCGTTCGATGCCGTGGGCCTCGCGGTAGTCGCGGAGGGCCTCGTCGACCCGGTCGGCGGTCCACAGCAGGGCCAGCTCCCGCAGCGCCGAGAGGTTGCCCGCCCGGAAGTAGTTGGCGAGGGCGGCGTCGACCTTGTCGGGCCCGTAGATGTTGCCGTGGGCCATGCGCCGGCGCAGGGCCTCGGGGGCCATGTCGACCAGCTCGATCTGGTCGGCGGCCCGCACGACCTCGTCGGGCACGGTCTCCAGCTGCTGGATGCCCGTGATCTCCTCGACGACGTCGTTGACGCTCTCGAGGTGCTGGATGTTCACGGTCGAGATGACATCGATGCCGGCGGCGAGCAGCTCCTCGACGTCCTGCCACCGCTTGTCGTTGCGGCAGCCGGGCACGTTGGTGTGGGCGAGCTCGTCGACCAGCGCGACCTGCGGGCGCCGGGCCAGCACGGCGTCGAGGTCCATCTCCTCGAAGACCGTGCCGCGGTAGTCGAGGCGACGCCGGGGCACGACCTCGAGGTCGCGGACCTGCTCGAGGGTCTTCGGTCGGCCGTGGGTCTCGACGAGGGCGACGACGACGTCGGTGCCCCGGTTCCTCCGGCGCCACCCCTCGTCGAGCATGGCGAAGGTCTTGCCCACGCCGGGCGCCGCCCCGAGATAGATCCGCAGCTGCCCTCGCGCCATGCGTCAGACGCTAGGGCCGGGGACGGCCGGGTGCCGGTGCTGGTCGAGGCACAGCGCGAGCACGTCGATGGTCGTGACCGCGCTCCGGAGGCGGGCCTCGGAGACCGGACCGCCGTCGGCCGGCACCAGCACGATCCACCCGAAGGTGTTGCCGTTGGCGGTCAGGCGCCGCTGCACCCCCCGGCCGGGCAGGCCCTCGGTCTCGTTCGGCCAGCGGTACGCACCGAAGCGGATCGTGCCGTCGTCCTCGAGGATGGCGGTCGGGAGCGGGTCGCCGAGCCAGGCCCACCGGCAGTCGGCCAGCCCGAGGAGGTGCTTCAGCTCGTACGCAGCTCGCATCACGACGACGTCGGGGTCGTCGCCGGCGACGGCCGAGGCCACGATCTCGGACACCACTGCCGCGGACTCGACGTCGTTGCGCCGGATCCGACGGACCAGCCGCACCACCACGAGGCGGGCGAACAGGTAGCCGACGAAACCCACCACCAGCGCGATGGCGATCAGCTCGACCCACATCGGGGAGCCGTTCGAGTGCTCTGAGACGTAGTCGACCGCGAACATGGTTCTGTTGTACGCCGGGCCGCCGGAGCTGGGCAGGGGGCACGGCAGGAAGATCCCCGGCCGGGCCGTCAAGAAGTCGTGAAGACTGTCGACACAGCCCCTCGGGGGGCGTATCCCGACCTCGCAGCCCGGTTCCGAGGGCCTGCGGCGGGGCTACGTCGCCCCGCTCCCCCTGCGTTGGAAGGAGTCCCATGGCCGACCTGCTGTTCGTGGCCGTGATCATCGCCTTCTTCGCCGTCTGCCTCCTGCTCGTCAAGGCCTGTGATCGCATCATCGGCCCCGACGACGGACAGCTCGACGAGGACACGACCACCCCCCGCGAGGAGGTGGCGCCATGAGCGTCGACACCGCCATCGGCCTGGTGCTCGCCCTGCTGATCGCCGGCTACCTCGTCGCCGCCCTCGTCATCCCGGAGAAGCTGTGATGTCGGCGGGTGGCTGGGCGCAGCTGCTCGTCCTCGTCGCCCTGCTGGCCGTCACCGCGCCGTTCCTCGGCGTCTACATCGCCCGCATCTACGGCGACGACGAGACCCGGCCCCTCGAGCGGGTCTTCGGCCCGGTCGAGCGGCTCATCTTCCGCATCTGCCGGATCGGCCGGAGCGAGCAGCGGTGGACGGGCTACGCCGTCTCGGTGCTCGCCTTCTCGGCGGTCTCGATCCTGTTCCTCTACCTGCTGCAGCGGGTGCAGGGCGGGCTCCCCCTGAACCCCGACGGCGTGCCGGGCGTGCCCGCTCCCCTGTCGTTCAACACGGCGATCAGCTTCGCCACCAACACCAACTGGCAGAACTACGCGGGCGAGTCGACGATGTCGCAGCTCACGCAGATGGCCGGGCTCACGGTGCAGAACTTCGTCTCCGCCGCCGTCGGGCTCACCGTCGCCATCGCCCTCATCCGGGGCCTGGTTCGGCGCCGCCGCTCGACGGTCGGCAACTTCTGGGTCGACCTCACCCGCGGCGTGCTGCGCATCCTGCTACCGCTCTCGTTCCTGGTGGCGATCGTGTTCGCCTCCCAGGGCGTCATCCAGAACTTCAGTGGAGCCAAGGAGGTCACCACGGTCGAGGGGTCGTCGCAGACGATCATCCAGGGCCCGGTGGCCAGCCAGGAGGCCATCAAGCAGCTCGGCACCAACGGTGGCGGCTACGCCAACGCCAACTCGGCGCACCCGTACGAGAACCCGAACGGCTTCACCAACATGCTCCAGATGTGGGCCCTGCTGGTGATCCCGTTCTCGATGCCGTTCGCCTTCGGCCGGATGGCCAAGGACCGCCGCCAGGGCCTCGCCGTGCTCTCGGCGATGATGGCGCTCTGGATCGTGGGCGCCCTGTTCGCCATGCACTTCGAGGGCGCCGGCAACTCCAACCTCACCTCGCTCGGCGTCGACCAGTCGATCACCTCGACCCAGCCCGGCGGGAACATGGAGGGCAAGGAGACCCGCTTCGGGCCCGAGCTCAGCGGCCTCTACGCCAACAGCACCACCGGCACCTCGACCGGTGCGGTGATCTCGTCGCACGACAGCTTCACCGCCGCCGGCGGCGCGGTGCCGCTCGTGCAGATCATGCTCGGGGAGGTCTCCCCCGGCGGCGTCGGTGCCGGCCTCTACGGCATCCTGATCTTCGCCCTGCTGAGCGTGTTCATCGCCGGGCTGATGGTGGGCCGGACGCCCGAGTACCTGGGCAAGAAGATCCAGGCCTCGGAGATGAAGCTCGTCGTGCTCTACATCCTGTTCGTGCCGCTGTGCGTGCTCGGCTTCACCGCCATCTCGGTGGTGGCGAGCTGGGGCCTGTCGTCGCTGCTCAACACCGGCCCCCACGGCCTGACGGAGATGACCTACGCCTTCGCCTCGGCCGGCAACAACAACGGCTCGGCGTTCGGCGGGCTCAGCGGCAACACCGACTGGTTCAACGTCACCCTGGGGCTGTCGATGCTGGTCGGCCGCTTCTTCCTCATCGTCCCGGCGCTGGCGATCGCCGGCTCGCTGGTGCGCAAGCAGAAGGTGCCGGTCTCCGCGGGCACCTTCCCCACCGGCACGCCGCTGTTCGCCACCCTCCTCACCGGCGTCATCGTCATCGTCGTCGGCCTGACGTACTTCCCGGTCGTGGCCCTGGGCCCGATCGTCGAGCAGCTCACCCAGGGGTCTTGAGATGGAGGAACCGATGACCGTCACCACCCCTGAGCCGGCCCCGATCGAGGAGCGGCCCCCGAAGGTCCGCCAGCGCGGCGCCGCCTCCCTCTTCGACCCGGCGATCATGCGGCGGGCCTCCGTCGACGCCCTCCGCAAGCTCGACCCCCGTCAGATGGCCCGCAACCCGGTCATGTTCGTGGTCGAGATCGGCAGCGTCTTCACGACCTACCTCTTCTTCAAGAACATGAGCTCGGCGAGCCCGGCCGACAACTGGTTCACCGGGCTCGTCGCCCTGTGGCTGTGGTTCACCGTGCTGTTCGCCAACTTCGCCGAGGCGGTGGCCGAGGGGCGGGGCAAGGCCCAGGCCGACACCCTGCGCAAGACCCGCTCGGAGACCACGGCGTTCGTGCAGCTGCCCGACGGCAGCATCGAGGAGCGGGCCTCCTCGGCGCTCGACATCGGCGACCTGTGCGTGGTCGAGGCCGGCGAGCTGATCCCCGGCGACGGCGACGTCATCGAAGGCATCGCCACGGTCGACGAGAGCGCCATCACGGGCGAGTCGGCTCCGGTGATCCGCGAGTCCGGCGGCGACCGCTCGGCCGTCACCGGCGGCACCCGGGTGCTCTCGGACCGCATCGTGGTGCGCATCACCACCCGGCCGGGCGAGAGCTTCCTCGACCGGATGATCTCGCTCGTCGAGGGCGCCAGCCGCCAGAAGACGCCGAACGAGATCGCCCTCAACATCCTGCTGGCCGGGCTCACGCTCATCTTCCTGCTGGCCACCATCACCCTGCAGCCGTTCGCCATCTACTCCGGCGCCGAGCAGTCGCTCGTCGTGCTGGTGGCGCTGCTGGTCTGCCTCATCCCCACCACCATCGGGGCGCTGCTCTCAGCCATCGGCATCGCCGGCATGGACCGCCTGGTGCAGCGCAACGTGTTGGCCATGAGCGGCCGGGCCGTCGAGGCGGCGGGTGACGTGTCGACGCTGCTGCTCGACAAGACCGGCACCATCACCTTCGGCAACCGCCAGGCGGCCGAGTTCATCCCGGTCGGCGGCCACACCGAGCGGGAGGTCGCCGAGGCGGCCCTGGCCTCGAGCCTCGCCGACGAGACCCCGGAGGGCCGCTCGATCGTGACCCTCGCCGAGGAGCAGTTCGAGCTCGCCGCCCCGCAGATGCCCGGGGCCGAGCTGGTGCCCTTCACCGCCCAGACCCGCATGAGCGGCGTCGACTGGCAGGGCCGCTCCATCCGCAAGGGGGCCAACGACTCGTTGGTCGCCTGGGTGCGGGAGCAGGGCGGCGAGGTTCCCCACGAGCTCGACGTGGTGGTGAACGGCGTCGCCACCAGCGGCGGCACCCCCCTCACCGTCGCCGAGGGCGGCCGAATCATCGGCGTCATCCACCTCAAGGACGTGGTGAAGCCGGGCATGAAGGAGCGCTTCGACGAGCTCCGGGCCATGGGCATCCGCACGGTGATGATCACCGGCGACAACCCCCTCACCGCCGCCTCGATCGCGGCCGAGGCCGGAGTCGACGACTTCCTCGCCGAGGCCACCCCCGAGGACAAGATGGCCCTCATCAAGAAGGAGCAGGCGGGCGGCTTCCTCGTCGCCATGACCGGCGACGGCACCAACGACGCCCCCGCCCTCGCCCAGGCCGACGTCGGGGTGGCGATGAACACCGGGACCCAGGCCGCCAAGGAGGCCGGGAACATGGTGGACCTCGACTCCAACCCGACGAAGCTCATCGAGATCGTGGAGATCGGCAAGCAGCTGCTCATCACCCGGGGCTCCCTGACGACCTTCTCGATCGCCAACGACGTGGCCAAGTACTTCGCCATCATCCCGGCGATGTTCGTCGGGGTGTTCCCGGCGCTCGACACGTTGAACGTGATGAAGCTGTCGAACCCGCACACCGCGATCCTCAGCGCCGTCATCTTCAACGCCCTGATCATCGTGGCCCTCATCCCGCTCGCCCTGCGCGGGGTGCGGTTCCGGGCCATGAGCGCCTCGGCGATCCTGCGCCGCAACCTGCTGATCTACGGCGTCGGCGGGCTCATCGCACCGTTCATCGGCATCAAGCTCATCGACATGCTCGTGACCGCACTGGGGGTCAACTGATGCGACGCCAGATCCTTCCCGCCATCTTGATGCTGGTCGTCTTCACCGTCCTGCTCGGCGGCGTCTACCCGCTGGCCGTGACCGGCATCAGCCAGGGGGTGTTCCACGACAAGGCCAACGGCTCGATCGTGAGCGTGAACGGCAAGGAGGTCGGCTCCTCGCTGATCGGCCAGCAGTTCACCGGCGACACGTACTTCTGGCCCCGGCCCTCGGCGGCCGGTGACGGCTACGACGCCATGGCCTCCGGTGCCTCCAACCTCGGGCCGAACGACGAGACGCTGCTCTCCGACGTCGACGGTCGGGCCAAGGCCTACCGCGAGGCCAACGGCCTGCCGGACGACGCCACCGTCCCGGTCGACGCGGTCACCGCGTCGGCGTCGGGCCTCGACCCGCAGATCTCGGTCGAGAACGCCGACCTCCAGGCCGCCCGGGTGGCGAAGGCCCGGGGCATCCCGCTCGAGGTGGTGCAGGGCCTGATCGCCGATGCCACGGAGGCGCCCTCACTCGGGATCCTCGGGGAGGAGGCCGTGAACGTGCTGCGCCTCAACCTCTCGCTCGACGCCGCCCCCGCCGGCTGAGCCGCCGCGACGACCGATCGGGAACGAGAACGGCCCGGCGCCGAAGCGCCGGGCCGTTCCGCGTGCTGCGGGTGCAGCGGGTGCTGCAGACGGCTGGGTCAGCCGACGATCTTGGCCTTCATGGCGTCGAACTCCTCGTCGGTGACGAGGCCCTTGTCCTTGAGCTCGGCCAGCTTGGCCAGCTCGTCGGCCGGGCTGCCGGCGCTGGTGACGACCGACTGGATGTAGGCGCGCTGGGCCTCGTCGGCCTCCTTGGCGGCGGCCACGGCGTGCTCGCCCATCTTGTGGCCACGGGCGATGAGGTAGACGAACACGCCCAGGTACGGGAGGACGATGACGAAGATCGTCCAGATCGCCTTGCTCACGCCACCGAGATCGGGGCTGCGGAAGATGTCGGAGAAGACGAGGATCAGCAGCCAGACCCAGATGAAGAACATGGTGAACCAGAGGATCGACCAGAACACCTGACCGGAGCCGAATTCGGCGAGAACCATTGAGAACCTCCCAGTAGCCGCGCCCGAAGGGCCGCGGTGCATCGATGCCGGGCAGGGTGCCCGGCTCACAATCGGACCAGATGGTGGCATCCCAGGTGACACGGTGCACCACCCAGACAGGGTGACGCCCCCGAATCAGGCCGCCGCAGCCATCCCCGCCAGCGTGTCGAGCACCCCGGGCTGCTGACCGAGGGCCGTGCGCGTGGCCCCGCTCAGCAGGGCCGGGCGGAGGCGGTGGACGCACCCGCGCACCGCGTCGGCGCCCATGACGTCGACCGCCGCCGCGAGGGCCCGCTCGGGCCCCATCACCGTGGCGGTGGAGGCCAGCAGCTCGGCCACGTCACCGTCGAGCAGCACCTGGTCGGCGGCGAGCTCGCTGAACCCGAAGTCGATGAGCCACACGACGCGGTCCTCGCCGACGAAGACGTTGGCCAGACGGAGGTCGCGGTGGGCGATGCGTGACGCCCGCAGGATCGCCACCTGGCCCCAGACCTGGCGCACCAGCTGGTCGAGGTCGTCGCCGTCCGGCTCGCGGTCGAGCGAGTGCCCGGCCACCGCCTCGTAGGCGAGGGTGTAGCCGTTGGGCTCGGCCGGGGCGAAGGCCACCAGCCGCGGGGTGCGCACCCCGACCTGGCCGGCCATCACCGCCACGAGCGCCTCGTGCTCGACCGTGCGCCGCAACGACGAGAACGGCCGCTCGTCGTGGAGGTCTCGGGGCTGGATGCTGCGGTAGAGGCGGAACAGCAGGTCGGCGCTGCGCTCGTCGTCGCCGAGGGTCTTCACGAACACCGGAGTGCCGTCCCGCAGGGACCCGAAGTAGGGGGTGGAGCCGCGGGCGTCGACCGACGCCGGCTCGAGCCGGTCGAGGTCGGCGCCGACCGAGCGAAGGCCCTCGACGACCGCTGCCTCGGTGGGGCGCCGCGACGGCGCACCGAGCACGACGACGCTGGCCGCTCCCGCCACCCAACCGGCGAGCACGGCCAGCACGGTCTCGAGCGAGACGGGCGTGGCGATGAGGTGGGCCAGCGCGACGGCGATCGCCGCGGCCCACCAGGCCCGCCGCCACCGCCGGGAGGTCCACGGCGTGACGGCGGCGGTGATGGCGACCACCCCGGCGAGGGCGTACGACGACGGACCGTCGAGGGTGATGTCGCCGAGCCACTCCTGGATCTTCGTGACGGTCGCGGCGGAGTCACCGGAGTCGGGCTGCACCAGCCAGAACAACGGCACCGAGATCGCCACACCCACGGCGATGCCGGCGATGAGCCGCCACCGCCGGTGCACCACGGCCAGCAGACCACCGATCACGACGAGGCCGAGGCCGAGCAGCTGGCCGAGGGCGACCACCACGGTGACGAGGCCGGCGGGCAGGCGCTCGAGGCCGCCGAGCAGGTCGGCGGTGAACTCCGACGCGGTGCCGCCGAAGAAGTGGCTGGCCAGTGCGGCGACCACGAGGGCGACCCCTGCCACCACGAGGCGCAGGACGTCGGCCGGGGATCGTTCGATGGTGGTCTCCGGCATGAGGTCGGCGCCCGGCGGCGCGGCCCCGCTCATCCGAGGACCACCGCCAGCGCACCACCGACCAGCAGACCGGCACCGAGGCCGGCCGTGACGTCGAGAGGGTTGTGCGCACCCACGTACACGCGCCCGAGCATCACCAACATTGGCACGACGAAGAGGGCGCCTGCCCAGCTCCCCGGCACCACGTCGACGACGACGCAGGTGACGGCGGCGACGAGGATCACGTGGCCCGACGGGAAGCTCGGCCCGCTCTCCGGCACGTCGCCGCCCCTCAGCCGGGCGCCCGGCTGGCTCGTGCCCGGCCGCTGCCGCACCGCGAGGTGGCGGGCCATGCGGTGCCGCAGCACCCGTTCGGCGCCGAGCTTCAGCACCACCGCGGCCACCACCGCGATCGCCACCCGCCACTCGCGCAGCAGGGCGGCGACCACCAACCCCGCACCCGCTCCGACGACGAGGTTGCCGAGCTGCATGGGCACCCACAGCGGCACGAAGAGCCAGTCGGGCAGGCCGTTGACCGCCCGGAACACCTTCACCTCGGCCGGGGGGATGACCGGGCCGAGGGCACCCACGACCGAGCCGGCGAGGGCCAGGGCCCCCACCAGCATCGCCACCAGGCCGACGACGCTCACCGGCGCGACCCGGGCGCGGGGACGGGGCGATCGCGGCTCGGCACGGCGCCAGTCGTAGCACCCGCACGCCCTCCCCGGTGTCCTCGATCTCGGGGGATGTGCAGCGACATGCTTGGGTAGTGTGCCCGTGATGAGGGCACCGGATCGGGGCGGGGCGGCGACGCCACCGCCCGGCCGCGTCCACCGCCGTGCCCTCGTCGACCCCCGCCTCGGTTACGCCCTGGCCCTCGGCCTGCCGGTGCTCGTCGCCGTCGTGGTCTGGTGGGTCGACGACCCCGGCTACCGCCTCGGCACCGCGTTCCTCGCCTCCGTCGCCATCGTGACCGCCCTCGCCGGCACCGGCCCCGCGCTGACCGCCACCGGGGTCGGCTTCATCGGCTTCTGGCTCACGGTCACTCCCCCGCAGGGCAGCTTCACCCTCCGCTGGCCGGCCGGTCCGGTGTCGTTGCTCACCTACCTCGTGTGCTGTGCCGCCGTCGTCGCCGTCGGCCGCAACCGCAGCGAGCTGCTGGCCGCGGAGCAGCGGGCCCTCGACGACGCCGAGGCCGCCACCCGGCGACTCCAGGTCGTCGCCGCCGCCTCGGCGCGCCTCAGCGCCGAGCTCGACCCCGACGAGGTGGTGCGCCGGCTGGCCGAGGTCGTGGTGCCCGAGCTGGCCGACATGGGGAGCGTCTGGATGCCCGACGGCGACCAGCTCCGCCGGGTCGTCACCCTCCACGCCACCCGCGCCCGGTTGGCCGAGGTCCTCACCGATCGCTACCCGGTGACCGCCCAGCGGGACTCGCCGATCGCCGAGAGCTTCCGGCGGGGCCGCACGGTGCCCGTGCCCGACATGTCGATCCGGGGCAGCCGCTCCGCCGACGACGATGCCGAGTACCAGCGGGTCGTGGAGGCGCTGGGCCTCACCCAGGGCGTGGTCGTGCCCATCAAGGACGGGGCCGAGGTGGTGGGGGTGCTCACCATCTCCGGCACGGTCGAGCGGGGGCCACTCGACCCGGGGGCGGTGCTCGCCGCGGAGCAGATCGCGGAGCGGGCGGCCGCAGCCCTCCAGAAGGCACGCCGCTTCGCCGAGGAGCGCGAGATCGCGACGCTCATGCAGCAGGCGCTGCTCCCCGACGGCCCGCGCACGGTCGAGGGCCACCAGGTCGGGACCTGCTACGTGCCCGCCGCCGCCGGCCGCGAGGTCGGCGGCGACTGGTGGGACGTGCTGCGCCTCCCCGACGGGCGCGTCGCGCTCGTCGTCGGCGACGTCAGCGGCCACGGCGTGCACGTCGCACCGAGCATGGCGAAGCTCCGCCACTCGATCGACGGCGTGCTGACCCACGGCGCCAGCCCCGCCGAGGCGGTGACCGCCGCCAGCCGGCTCCTCGAGACCAACCGCCCGGGGAGCTACGCCAGCGCCTTCGTCTCGATCTTCGACCCGACCAGCCGCGAGCTCGTGTACTCCCGCGCCGGGCACCCGCCGCCGTTGCTGGTGCTGGCCGACGAGGTCGTGTCGCTCGACCATCCCGGCGGCACGCTGCTCGGGCTGAACATGGCCGAGCGCAGCGACACCACCATCACCCTCCCCGAGCAGTTCGAGCTGGTGGCCTTCACCGACGGCCTCGTCGAGGAGCCCGGCCTCGCCTACGACGACGGTGTCGACCGCCTGGTGCGGGCGGTGCGGGCCCTCCCCCACGAGCTCGGCGGCCAGGAGCGGGCCGAGCGCCTCGTCGCCGACGTGGTCGGCACGGCCGGCCGCGACGACGTCTGCGTGGTGATGGTCCGCCCCGAGCGCGGCTGATCGGGCCATAGGGTGAGGCCCATGGGGGACGACCTTGCTGCATGGGCCGAGGCCTGCGACCGGCTGGCCGCGCTCGGAGCGCGACTCGGCGACGACGACTACCCGGGCGAAGAGGCCGACCGGGCCGACGGCATCGCCCACGTGGTCGAGCAGACGCTGTGCTGGATGGGGTGGTCGGTGTTCCACGCCGACCCGCGACGGCCGTCGTTCCAGCGCCAGAACGACCTCATCACGCAGTGGGGCGGGCCCAACGCCGACAACGTGTACCGCCACGCCCGCGTCGAGCCCGGTCGCCGCTACCGGGTCCGCGGCCGGATGCACTCGTGCCAGGAGTTCATCCTCGCCATCCGGGCGGGCTTCATGCACCTCCCGACGTGGGGCACGCTCGTCGAGGTCACGGCCACCGAGCTCGGCATCGCCGAGGGCGACGAGTTCGACTTCATCGTCGGTGAGGGCGGCCAGGTGCCTCTGCCCGACGGCGCGCTCACCGTGTCGATCCGCGAGTACTACTTCGACTGGAGCGAGGCCGAGCCGGCCCTCTTCACGATCGAGTGCCTCGACGACGACGCCGGCGAGCCTCCGGCACGGCGCACCGCCGCCACGACCGCCGCCCAGCTGCGCGAGGGCCTCGACGGCGTCGCCCACTCGGTGGAGTACTGGAACACCTACATGCGCGAGAAGGGCGACGAAGGGGTGCCCAACACCTTCGCCCCCGCCTTCGCCCAGGCCAACGGCCTCGACGCCGCCCGCTACGCCTTCTGCTTCTGGGACCTCGGCCCCGACGACGCCCTGGTCGTCGAGGTGCCGGTGCCGCCGGCGCGGTACTGGACCTTCCAGCTCTACGAGCTCGCGTGGTTCGAGCTCGTCGACGTCGCCGACCGGCTGAGCTCGCTCAACCACACCCAGGCCCCGGTCGACGACGACGGCGTCATCCGCCTCGTGCTCTCCCACACCGATCCCGGCGTGGCCAACTGGCTCGACGCCTCCGGCCGGCGCACAGGGCTGCTCACCTACCGGGCGTTCTGGACGACGGGCGACGTGCCCACTCCCACGACCCGGGTGGTGCCCGTCGGTGAGGCGGTCGCCGCCCTCCCGGACGGGACCGGCTTGCTCGACCCCGCCGGCCGCGCCGCCCAGATGACGGCCCGCCGCCGCCACCTCGCCTGGCGCTTCCGCACCTGACCGGTCCACCGTGGCTCACTACGTCACCAGGACCGTGACGAACTGAGCCGGAGGGGATGGGCGCCGACACGACACGACACGACAGATTCCGAGGGGGGACCGTGACCGGACGCATGGAGGGGAAGGTCGCGCTGGTCAGCGCCGCGGCCAACGGCATCGGCCGCGCCATCGCCCGGCGCTTCGCCGCCGAGGGGGCGGTGCTGTGGCTCAACGACGTGGCGGCCGACGAGTTGGCCGCGGTGGTCGACGAGCTGAGCGCGGCCGGAGCGACGGCTGAGGCGGTGCCGGGTGACGGGTCGGACTCGGCGTTCGTCGACGGCTGGGTGGCGGGAGCGGTCGAGCGCCACGGCCGCATCGACGTGCTCTCCAACAACATCGGCGTGTCCCGCTCGGGGCTGATCGCCGAGATCAGCGACGACGACTGGCGCTTCCAACAGCGCCTCACCCTCGACACGGTGTTCTTCGCGACCCGGGCGGTGCTGCCCCACATGGTGGCGGCCGGCGGGGGCTCGATCGTGAGCATGTCGTCCGGCGCCGGCATCGGCGGGCAGTGGAACCTCGGCGGCTACGCGGCCGCAAAGGCCGGGGTGATCAACCTGATGGAGACGGTGGCCACCGAGTACGGGCCCCACGGCGTGCGGGCCAACGCCGTCACCCCCGGGCCCACCGAGACCGCTCCCCTGCGGGCCTACCTCGAACAGCAGCCGGGCGGCATCGAGGCCCACGTGCGCGACCTCGACCTGCGGCGCCTCAGCCGGGCCGAGGAGGTCGCCAACACCGTGCTGTGGCTGGCGTCCGACGAGGCGTCCAACGTCACCGGCATCTGCGTCCGCTCCAACATCCGCGCCGCCTCCTCCCGCCCCACCTGACCTCGCCGCCGGTCGGCCCCACCCTCCCCGGAAAGGTGGCTCACCTGCTGCGGCCCGCTGGACCACATGAGCCACCTTTGCCCGGGGTCAGGAAAGGTGGCTCACCTGCTTCGGCCCGCTGGACCACATGAGCCACCTTTGGAGAGGCGGTCGGGGGTCAGTGGAGCATGATGGCGCCGCCGTCGGCCATGAGGGTCTGGCCCGTCATGTAGCGGCAGGCGTCGGACAGCAGGAAGGTGACGATCGGTGCGATGTCGTCTTCGGCGTCGCCGTCGCGGGCGATCGGCTGGTTGGCGAAGGTGGCGGCGAAGATCTCGGCCCGCTTGGGGTCGTCGGTGGGCGGGGTGCGATGGGCCACCGACACCGGGCACACGCAGTTCACGACGATGCCGTGGGTGCCCCACTCCCGCGCCGCCACCCGGGTGAGGCCCCTGATGGCCTCCTTCGACCCGACGTAGGGGCCGTAGCCGGCGGCGCCGTTGAGCGCTCCGTTCGAGCCCATGGTGACGATGCGGCCCCAGCCCTGGTCGCGGATGTGGGGGAAGACCGCCTGCATCAGCCAGAGCGTGCCCTTCGGCCCGGTGTCGAACAGCAGGTCCATGTCGGACTCGGTGACCTCTTCGAGCGGGGTGACCGAGCGGAACGTCTGGGCGTTGGCCACCAGGCCGTCGATGCGGCCGAAGCGCTCGATGGTGGCGGCGGCGAGGTCGAGGGCGCCCTGCCGGTCGGCGACGTTCGACACCAGTGCGAGGTGCTCGGCTCCCAAGCCGTCCAGTTCGGCCGAGAGCGCCTCGAGCCGCTCGGGCTTGCGGCCGGTCACGACCAGGTGGGCGCCCCGGCGGGCGAGGTGGAGGGCCAGCCCTCTGCCGATGCCGCGAGAGGCTCCGGTGAGGATCACGACCTTGCCGGTCACGTCGTCGTCGACGGTCATCGCGTCAGCCCTCCTCGGGCACGGAGAAGTGGGTGCGGTACCGCTCGAAGCGGGCCCGCTCGGTGGCCCGGTCGAGGCCGAGGTCGTCGAAGGAGTAGCGGTGCTCGCCCTTGTGGCCCTTGGGCTTCTCGGCCAGGTGCCGCTCCATCGCTACGGCCGCGGCCGGGCTCAGCTCGAGGCCCACGCCGTCGTAGGTCGCCCGCACCGAGCCCATGGGGTCGGCGACGAAGTCGGCGTAGCGGCCGTGGTGGGTGCGGGCCGGGTCGAGGACCCCCTGCTCGTCGGCGTCGACCAGCGCGTCGAGGTACCGGCCGTAGAGCTCGGCGTGGTAGCGCCCGATGGTGGGCATGTCGACCTCGTCGCTGTGGGCGAGGCGCAGGGTGGCCACCAGGCTCGACACCGACGGCAGCACGGTGAGGGGGTCGCGGTGGGTGACCACGATCCGGGCGTCGGGGTACACGGAGAGGATCGTGGGCAGCGCGGCGAGGTGGGCTGGCGACTTCAGCACCCACTGCACCGGGCCGTACCGGCGCTGCAGCACCTGGAGCACGAGCCGGTGCATCTCGTAGGCCGGCGTGAGGTCGGCCGCCTGCAGGTGACGGTGGTAGCTCGGCACGTCGTAGCGGACGGCGATCTCCTCGGTGAGCAGCTCGAACGACATCGCCGAGAGGCACTCCTTCGGCATCCGGCCGCTGTACTCGTGGATGGCGTCGAGGTTGGCGCTGACCGACGGCATCAGCCGCAGCTCGGCGTCGGCGAGCGCGAGTCGACCCGGGTCGGGGAAGCGTTCGGGCTCCGGCGGCGGCACCGGCCGCAGCAGCTCCCAGCCCTCGGGCACCCGCAGCGCCGGGTCGCACGACAGCAGGCCGTAGAGGATGGTGGTGCCGGTGCGCGGGGCGCCGGTGACGATGATCGGGCTGCGCACCTCCTCGTCGCGCACGCCGGGGTCGACGGCGAGGTACGCCGCGAGCTGGAAGCGCACTTCGAGCAGGCGCAGCAGGTAGCGCCGGGTGATCCACCGGCCGAGCACGGTGAGGTGGGCCTCGTCCTCGAGAGCGGCGCAGGCGACGGCCAGCGGCTCGAGGAAGCGCTCGTCCCCGTCGATGGCCCCGACGCCCGCGTGGTGGTCGAGCCCGAGGGATGCCCGTGCCTCGTCGAGCAGCAGCTCCGGGTCGAGCGGGCGGGCCGCCACGTCGGTGATGGGCAGGACCTCGCCCCGGTTGACGGCCTGCACCCACTCCGGGCGCGGCGGTGCCGTCCAGCTCACGCTCCCCGCTCCCCCTGGTCGGACCGCATCGGGCCGATCGTAGGTGCCCACGCCGACGCCGGTGTCAGGCGGCACCGGAGCAGCGAGCGGTCACCAGCCGGCGTCGCGGAAGGCCTGGAGCGATCGCATGGCAGCGGCCAGCACCTCCCCGTCGGAGGCACCGGCCCAGCGGCGGGCTTCGTCACCGCCCACGAGGGCCATCAGCACGGGTTCGCCGGTCACCGCCGCGACGTTGTACCAGAGAACGTACGGCTCGTCGGCGGCGGCGACACGGCTCCACTGCTGCGCGGTCTCGGTCCACCACTGTTCATCCCAGCGCAGCCAGACCTTGTCGAGGAGGCCCATGCCGAGGGTGCCGATGGCCTCGCGGTGAGCGACCGGCAACGGCGGGTCGAACTCGATCGTCCCGGCCTGGAGGACGCCGAGAGGGACAGTGACGAGCACCCGGTCGGCGTCGAGGCTCTCTCCGGAGGAGCCGACGACGCTGACGGCGCTGTCGTCTCGGGCGACACGAGCCACCGGCCAGTCGAGCCGCACGTCGATGCCACCGAGCAGGTGATCGACGAGTCGCCCGTAACCGCCGGTCACGAGGAGGTCGTCGCCTTCGCTGCCCTCCTCGAAGGTCCACCAGGCGGAGAGCTCGTCGGCGTCGGCGCCGTACTCGGCAGCGACCTCGGTGCGGATCACGAGGTCGACGGTGCCGGGGTCGATCCCGTCGACCGCACCCGAGCGCTCCAGTGCATCGGCAAGGGAGAGGTCGTCGTCCTGGTCATCGGCCCAGGCCACGGCTTCGTCGATGGCGTCGAGGGCGTCGGCCACGAGCTGCGGCCGAGCCGGCCGGCCGTCGGAGCCGAGGATCGCGTCACCGAAGTCGAAAGGCGCAGTGGCGATGCCGAGGGTGGAGAGGTCGGCGGGGAGATCGGAGGCATCGCTGTCATGCACCCAGCTGGCGCCGAGCTCCACCGGCACGGGCCAGCCCGCGGGCCGGACCGTGGCGAGGCGGCCGCCGACCCGATCACGGGCCTCGACCACCACCACCTGGTGGCCGGCGCGAACCAGGAGTGCCGCGGCCGCCGCGCCGGCGGCGCCGGCACCGACCACGACGATCCGTTCGGGGCCTTCGGCAGTGGCGTCGAAGGCCTCGGCTGCGGCCCGGCCGGAGGCGAGGGCACCGTGGACCGTGGCCGGGTTGGCGAGGTCGAGGGCCTCCCCCGCGAAGGCGAGGCGCCCGTCGACCACCGCCGCCAGTCGAGCACGCGACTCGGGCGTGGCGCCGACGGGGAGGAACGCGTAGGAGCCGAGCGCCCACGGATCACCGGACCAGGAGGTGCGAACCATGCCCGTCGGTGCGGGCACGGGATCAGCGGCAGCAGGATCCACATCCACCCCCTTCTCGTCGTCGGTACAGCTGCTCAGGCCGAGCACGGCGACGGCCGTCAGCGTGACGCCGGCCCGCAGCACCGCGCGTCGGCTGACGGGTTGATCGGCCACCCCCTCACGCTACGGCAGGTGGCGGCCGGGTGGGTCCGGCACCTGGGCGATCCGGCTAGCGTCCGGGCACGATCAGAGGGGGATCTCGTCATGCCGGAACTGGCCGAACTCGTCGACCCGAGCCGCACCGCGGTGCTCACGATGGAGCTGCAGCGAGGCGTCTCCGGCGATCTCGCCACCATGCCCGCGCTGGCCCAGGAGCTGAAGGACAACGGCGTCATCGACGCCGCCGCCGCCGTGTGCCGCGCCGCCCGCGCCGCCGGCGCCCGCGTCGTGCACTGCACCGCGGTCACCCGCCCCGACGAGGCCGGCCGGCTGAACAACGCCCGCATCCTCAAGGCCAGCTCGAAGGGGGCCCACGTCTTCGAGATCGGGGCGCCCGGTGCCGAGGTGATGCCGGAGCTCGAGCCGGTGCCGTCCGACATCGACATGCCCCGCTTGCACGGCCTCACCCCGTTCACCGGCACCTCGCTCGACCGGGTGCTGCGCAACATGGGCATCGAGACGGTCGTGGCCATCGGCAACTCGGTGAACATCGGGGTCATGGGCCTCGTCATCTCCGCGGTCGACCTCGGCTACCAGGTCGTCATCCCGCGTGAGGCGGTCGCCGCCGTGCCGGCCGAGTACGGCGACGCGGTCTTCGCCAACACCTTCTCGTTGCTCGCCACCATCGTGAGCACCGACGACCTCGTGGCCACCTGGGCCGCGAGCGCCTGATCCACCGGTCCCACCGCTGCATCGGGACCACACCATCCATCCACGCAGCACCGACATCGCCAGGGGGAAACCGCGATGACCGTCACGTCCTGGGACGACTATCCCGTCCACCAGAGCTCGAACTGGATCGCCCACGTGGCGACCAGCGACCGCAACTTCTACGACCGCTACTACTTCAACGCGCTCGACACCAACGGCGAGTTCATGGCCGTGTTCGGCCTCGGCCAGTACCCGAACCTGGGCACCACCGACGCCTTCATCACCGTCCGCCACGGCGAGCAGCAGCACGTGGTGCGGGCCTCGCGTCCCCTCGGCGACCGCGCCGACATGCGCGTCGGCCCGCTGCAGGTCGAGGTCATCGAGCCGCTCAAGAAGCTGCGCTTCACCTGCGAGCCCACCGAGCACACCGTCGCCGCCGACCTCACCTGGGAGGGCTTCGGCCCCGCCATCCCCGAGCCCAACCAGTTCATCCGCAACGGCGCCCGCATCACCTTCGACACCCAGCGCCTCGCCCAGATGGGCTCGTGGAGCGGCACCCTCGTGGTGAACGGCACCGAGCTGAACATCGACCCCGCCACCACGTGGGGCTCCCGTGACCGCTCGTGGGGCGTGCGCCCGATCGGCGAGTCCGAGCCCAAGGGCATCTACCGCGACACCGTCCGCCCCGGCGGCATGTGGAGCTACTTCCCCATGCGCTTCGAGGACCACTCGATCTTCTACATCTGCTCGGAGGGCGCCGACGGCACCCGCAGCCTCGAGCAGGCTGAGCGGGTGTGGCTCGACGGCCGCATCGAGCAGCTGGGCCGCACCGAGCACGAGCACCACTTCTCGAGCGAGGTGCCCCGCCTGCTCGACCACTCCACCGTCTCGTTCCCCGATGCGGGCATCGAGATCGAGGTCGAGTCGCTGATCCCGAACTACATCGCCCTCGGCACCGGCTACGGCCTCGAGCCCGACGTCTGGAACCACGGGATGTACCACGGCCCCGAGACCGTCGTGCAGGGGAAGATCTTCGAGGTCCCCGAGATCGCCACGCTCGGCGCCTACGCCGTGGTCGACCACGCCGCCCGCTTCACCTACGACGGCCATGTCGGCTACGGCCTGTACGAGCACGCCTTCTCGGGCGCCATGCCCAAGTACGGCCTGGAGTAGCCCACGCCCGAAGGTGGCTCACCGCGTTTCGGATTCCGCGACGCTCTGAGCCACCTTCGGGTCGCGGGCGGGGCGCCGCGGGTTCGCACGGCACCGCGGTGCCGCCCAGACTTGGGCGATGGCCACCACCTCACCGCTCCGCGTCGGATTCCTCGGGGTGGGCCAACTCGGTGCTCCCGTGCTGGCCCGCATCGTCGAGGCCGGCTGGCCGGTCACCGCCCACGACCCCCGGCCCGAGGCCCTGGCCCCGTTCGGTGACGGGCTCACCGCCGTCGGGTCGGCGGCCGAGGTGGCCGCGGCATCCGACATGGTCTCGCTGCTCGTCAACGACGAGCAGCAGGTGCGCGACGCCATGACCGGGCCCACGGGCCTGCTGGCCGGCGCCCGCCCCGGGCTGATCGTCGCGGTGCACAGCACCATCGGCCACGATGTCCTCCGGGAAGTCGCCGACGCGGCCACGGCCGCCGGGGTCGTGGTGCTCGACGCGCCCCTCAGCGGCACGATGGGCGCCTGGAGCATCCCCGACCTGTGCGTGATGATCGGCGGCGACGCCGCGGCCGCAGAGGCCGTGCGACCGGTCTTCGAGTCGTTCGCCGGCCTCATCGTGCACCTCGGCCCCCTCGGCTCGGGGATGGACGCCAAGCTCGCCCGCAACGCCATCTGCTACCAGTGGTACGAGGCCTGCCACGAGGGGCTCTCGCTGGCCGAGGCCGCCGGCATCCCCCGCGAGACGATGACCGCGATCCTCCACCACACCGGGCTCACCGGGTTCTTCCCGGGGGCGGGGTCGATCCCCGGCGTCGAACCGCTCGACCCGGAGGTCGCGCTGGCCCGGGGTCGCCACCAGCTCGCCGTGGCCCAGAAGGACGTCAGCGCGGCGCTGGCCCGCGCCGACGAGCTCGGCGTGCCGATGCCGCTCGCCGAGGCGGGCCACGACGCGGTCGCCGGCTTCTTCCTCTCGATCGGACGCTGAGCCCCTCACGAACTCCACCCTCTGGCTCACCTGGTCGTAGAAAAGGCGACCACGTGAGCCAGGAGGTGGTGGTTGGTGGAGCCCCTGAGGCGCTGGTCAGGTCAGATCGAGGGCGGCGGCGAGGAGCTCCATCGAGCGCAGCCAGGCATCGAGGTCGGAGCGCCAGGGCGCGGCGACGACGTGCTGGACCCCGGCGGCCTCGAAGCCGGCGCGCTCCCTGCGGATCTCATCGACGTCCATGCCCTGCGGGTCCCAGCCCGTGCGCAGCGAGATGGTGAAGGCGTCGGGATCCGGGTGGTCGGCGCGCAGCCGGGCGATGGGCTCGACGACCGTGTCGGGCTTCAGCCCGATGAGCTGGAACCCGGTGCCGAACCGGGCGGCGCGCCGGTAGGCGGCCTCGCTGCCCCCACCGATCCACACCTCGACGGGGTGGTCGGGCTTGGGCAGCACCCGCATGTCGTCGAGCCGGTAGTGCTCACCGGTGTAGCTCGTGGGGTCGGTGGTCCAGCACGCCTCGAGGATCTCGAGGATCTCGTCGGTGCGGCGGCCCCGGGTGTGGAAGTCCTGGCCGAGCGCCTCGTACTCGGCTTCGCTCCAGCCGACGCCGACGCCGAGCCGGAGCCGGCCGCCCGACAGGGCGTCGAGGCTGGCGGTGGTGTTGGCCAGCCAGAGCGGGTGGTACTGCGCCGCCACCAGCACGCTGGTGCCGAGCCCGACCCGCTCGGTGGCGGCGGCCGCCCACGTGAGGCTGAGGAAGGGGTCGAAGAGGTAGGGCGACGGGTAGCCCTGGCTGGCGGGCTGGGCGACGTGGTCGCTGACCCACACGTCGTCGAAGCCGAGGTCCTCGGCGAGCACCGCGGCCCGACGGATGGCCTCGGGGCCCGACGCCCGACCGAACTGCGGGAGGTGGATGCCGAAACGCATCCGGCCACCCTGCCAGAGCCGACGGGCCGAGGTGGTGGGCGCCGGGCGGCTCGGTCCTGCGACCCGCTCGCGGGTACCGTGGGCGGGCTGTCGCGGCCCACGCCGCGCACACCAGGGGGAGACGATGCACGAGCTCGTGATCCGCGGGGGAACCGTGGTCGACGGCACCGGCGGGGCACCCGTCGTGGCCGATGTCGCCGTGTCCGGCGGCGTGATCGTGGAGGTCGGCACGGTCGACACCACCGGGGCCACCGAGATCGACGCCACCGGCCTGGTGGTCACGCCCGGGTTCGTCGACATCCACACCCACTACGACGGCCAGGTCACCTGGGACGACACCCTCTCCCCCACCAGCTGGCACGGGGTCACCACGCTCGTGCTCGGCAACTGCGGGGTCGGCTTCGCCCCGGTCGCACCGGACAAGCGCGAGTGGCTGGTGCAGCTGATGGAAGGGGTCGAGGACATCCCCGGCACCGCCCTCCACGAAGGCATCAAGTGGGGGTGGGAGACCTTCCCCGAGTACCTCGACGCCATCGGCTCGGAGCCCAAGGCCCTCGATGTCGCCGCCCTCGCGCCCCACAGCGCCATCCGGGCCTACGTCATGGGCGAGCGCGGCGCCCGCAACGAGCCCGCCGACGCCACCGACCTCCGGGAGATGGCCGCCATCGTCCGCGAGGCCATCGACGCCGGCGCGGTGGGCGTGTCGACCTCCCGCACGATCCTGCACAAGGCCGTCGACGGCGAGCCCGTCCCCGGCACCTTCGCCGCCGAGGACGAGCTGTTCATGCTCGGCCGGGCGCTCGCGGAGGCCGGCCGGGGCGTGTTCGAGCTGGCCCCCGCCGGCATCCAGGGCGAGGACCTCTCGGCCCCCGACAAGGAGGTGGCGTGGATGCGTCGCCTCGCCGCCGAGACCGGTCGCCCGATCACCTACGGCTTCCTCCAGCACGACGTCGCCCCACGCGACTGGGAGCGCCTGCTCGAGGTCGCCACCGAGGCCCACGCCGAGGGCATCCCGCTGCACCCGCAGATCACCGGCCGCCCGATCGGCATGCTGCTCGGCCTCCAGGGCTTCAACCCGTTCGTCACCCGACCGACGTACCTGGCCCTGCGCGAGCTGCCCCTCGCCGAGCGGGTGGCCGAGCTGCGCAAGCCGGCGGTGCGGGCGGCGATCCTCTCCGAGGACGACCTCGTGCCCCTGCCCTCGTACATCGGCATGGGCCTCGACCGCATCTTCGAGCTCGGCGACCCGCCCGACTACGAGCCGGCGCCCGAGGCCTCGATCGCCGCCGAGGCCGGCCGCCTCGGCCGGGCGCCCTACGACCTGCTCTACGACATGCTCCTGCGCCGCGAGGGACACGAGCTGCTGATGCGCCCGCTCGTCGGCTACAGCGACCTGATCATGGACCCCATCCGCGAGATGCTCCTGCACCCGGCCACCGTCCTCGGCGTGGGCGACGGCGGGGCCCACGTGAGCGTGATCTGCGACGCCAGCACGCCCACCTACATGCTCACCCACTGGGTCCGCGACCGCTCCCGGGGGCCGAAGCTCCCGATCGAGACGGTCGTGCACAAGATGACCAAGAACAACGCCGACCTCTACGGCTTCTCCGACCGGGGCGTCATCGCTCCCGGCCTGCGCGCCGACCTCAACGTGATCGACCTCGATCACCTCACGCTCCACGCCCCGGAGTTCCGGCACGACCTTCCGAGCGGCGCCCCGCGCCTCGTGCAGGAGGCCGAGGGCTACGTGGCCACCATCGTGGCGGGCACCGTGACCCGCAGCAACGACACCGACACCGGCGCCCGCCCCGGCGGGCTCGTCCGCTCCGGCGGCACCAACCCCAAGGGGACCCGATGACCCTCCTCGACGACCCGAACCAGACCGAGAGCATCGAGGGTCTGGCCATCACGGCCTCGGGCCTCGACCGCAGCGGGCCCACCCTCGTGCCGGTCGATCGCTACATCTCCCCGCAGTGGGCGGCCATCGAGGCCGACAAGGTGTGGCCCCACGCGTGGCAGATCGCCTGCTCGGTCGACCACGTGGCCGAGCCCGGCGACTTCTACGAGTACCGCTGCGGCTGGCTCTCGATCCTCATCGTGCGGGGCGACGACGGCGAGCTGCGGGCCTTCCAGAACGCCTGCCGCCACCGTGGCAACGCCATCTGCGAGGGCACCGGCTCCGGCCTCGCCGAGCTGCGCTGCCCGTACCACCGCTGGGCGTGGACCACCGAGGGCCGGCTCAGCCAGGTCCCGAACCGCAAGGGCTTCGGCAAGATCGACAACGACGAGTTCGCCCTGTTGCCGGCCCAGGTCGACACCTTCGGCCGCATCGTGTTCGTGAACCTCGACATGGACGCCATGGGGCTCGACGAGTGGCTCGAGGGCATCCCCGACGACCTCTCGTGGGCGCCGATGGACGACTACCGCTGCAACGCGCAGGTGATCTCGCCCATGCCCGCCAACTGGAAGGTCGTCGCCGAGGGCTTCTCGGAGACGTACCACATCCAGGGAATCCACCGGGAGATGTTGGGCCACATCGACGACGTCGACGCCCCCCAGAAGCTGTGGCACCGCCACGGCGTCTCGTACCAGAACTACGGCGTGCCCTCACCCCGCCTCGGGCGCAACGTCCCGAACGAGACCGTGTGGGACACGTGGATGAACAACATGGGCCAGCGCCTCGGCGTCGAGCCCGGCACGCCGATGCCGGAGATCCCCGAGGGCCAGACCGTCCAGGACGTCATCGCCCAGGGCCTGGTGGCGCACTACGCGGAGAAGGGCGTCGACATCTCGATGTACGACAACGTCCGACTCACCGCCATGTCGCAGTACAACCTGTTCCCGAACGCCACCGTGCTGGTCATGCCCGACATGTTCTCCGTGCTGTCGTCACGGCCCGGCCTCACGCCGGACGAGTGCCAGTTCGTGATGATGTCGTTCACCCGCGTGGCCCCGGACGCGCCGCGCAGCCAGCCCTTCACCGCCGAGGTCCCGGGCGACACCGACTTCGGGTTCGTGATGAACCAGGACGTCGGCATCATGAAGACGGCTCAGCGGGGCCTGCACCAGCCCGGCCTCACCCACCTCGCGCTGTCGGCCGAGGAGTGCCGGGTGATCAACCTGCACCGCAACCTCGACGAGTGGTGCGGCGTCTCGGGCTGAGCGCCCGAGACACCGCCACCGCTCACCGGGTCAGCCGCCGCCCTTGCAGTCCTTCTTGTTCTTCTTCTGACACTGGGTCGTCGGAGGAGAGTCGTCCTCGTCCTCGTCCTCGTCCTCGTCGTCGTCGTCGTCACACGACGACGGTGGTGGTCGAGCCGGTCAGCGCCGTGCTGATCTTGTCGTCCTTCAGCTTGGCGTCGGCCCGCTTGCCCACGACGGTGAGCGCGCCCACGCACACGATCGCGATGAGGGCGAGGAGCACGGCGTACTCCACCGCCGCCGCCCCGACGTCACCCAGCACACGGCGAAGTCGAAAACGCATCGAATGGTCTCCCGTCCACTCGGAACCCGAACGGCCGGGGGCCGTCGGGAACACTCACCATCCGAGGTCGGGTTCGCTACTCGCTCCCCGCCGGCCAAGCGACCAGGTGCAGCCGGCGGATCGATGCGTCCTCCGCGCCGTCGGTGACGGCGCGTGGACAATCTGCACCACCGAGCGTGGTGATGCCAATGGGCCGTTCGACTCGTTACCACCGGGTCACCGCCCGGGGGGCGCCTCTCGGCAGAGGGTCTCAGTCCCGGCCGTCGCCGCAGTTGCTGTCGCCGTTGTCGCCTTTGCGGCACCTGTTGGCCCGGGTCGTCGTGGTGGTCGTCGGCACCGGGTCGTGGTGGTCGTCGACGGCCGGGTCGTGGTCGTTGTCGGAGCGACGGTGGTGGAGGCGGTGGGAGTCCCGCTCGCGCCGCCGATCTCCGTGCTGACCCGGGTGAAGCTCGCGTCGACCTGCCGAGCCAACAGACTCAGCCCCGAGAGGCTGATGAACCCGATCAGGCACAACAGGAAGGCGTACTCGATCAGGGTTGCACCGCGGTCATCGTGGTGACGTGCTCGCATCGGGGACCTCCAGGCTGTCGCCGGGAGCTGTTCCCGACGTTCGACAGAGGAGGGGTTCGCTACTCGCTCCCCGCCGGCCAAGCGACCATGTACAGCCGGCGGATCATCACGTCCTCAGCACCACGGTCCCGTGGTGCACGACGATCGTCGGCAGGCGACCGACGTTCGTGAGGGAAACCCACCGGAGAGACCACCGAATGCGCCAAATGGACCATGAGGAGTGGCTGGCCTCACCGCTGGCAGTTCCAGCGCCCGTTGTCCTCGAGCTTCGGCTGACGACAGTTGTCCGGCATCGGAGGAACCGGCTTGTCGGCCGGCCAATCCTTGGGGACTCCTGCCGGACGGGTCGTCGTCGTCGTGGGGGCCGCCGTCGTGCTCGTGGAAGAGGTCGCCCCGCCGATCATCGACTGGGAAGCGCTGAGGCTCGATGACGCCCTGGAGCCCATGAAGGCCAAGCCTCCGATGGCGATCAGGGCGACGAGGGCCAAGAGCATGGCGTACTCGACGGCACCGGCTCCACGGTCGTGACGGGCTCGCAGCATTCGGATCTCCATCCACTCGCTCCCGGCCGATCCGTGTGGATCGGCCGAACTCTCGAGGGTGGGTTCGCTGCTCGCTCCCCGCCGGCCAAGCGACCATGTACAGCCGGCGGTTCATCACGTCCTCAGGTCATCACGTCGATGACCTACCACTCATAGTGAGGCATCAACCACTCTTTGCCCATAGGTCGACCGGAGTGTTCCGGCCCTACCTCAGACGGACTAGGAGCGGTCGGACTCCGCGGCCTTCTCGGCCTCGAGCCTCTTGGCCGCCTCGGCGTCCTTCTCCTGCTCGGCCGCCTTCTCCTGCTGCGCCCGCTTCTCCGCGTCGGCGTCGTCGGAGCTGTCCTTCTTCTCGTCCCCGGAGGCCCGCTTCTCCTCCTCGGCCCGCTTCTGCTCGGCGGCCTTCTTCTCCTCGGCCGACTTCTCGTCGTCCTCGGAGGCCCGCTTCTCGTCCTCGGCCGCCGCCTTCTCCTCCTCCGCCCGCTTCTCGTCCTCGGCCTTCTGGGCCTCGGAGCGGTCGACGGTGGTGCTGGTGCTGGAGGTGGTGGAGCTCGTGAGGGCCGAACGCGCCCCGTTGATCTTGGCGTCGGCCCGGCCGCCGAGCACGGCCAGCCCGCCGACGCAGACCACAGCGACGAGGCCGAGGAGCACTGCGTACTCCACCAGTGCCGCACCCCGGTCGCCCGTCCGTCGCTGCCGTCGCTCGTCCATCGAGAGGTCTCCCGTCCAGGTAGACCCGCCGCATCCGCCGGCGGGCTTGACCACGAGCAGTGATCTATCCATCACTCTCCATGAGTCACAGCCGTTCGCCAATGGGTCCGGCGGCCCCTTCTGGCTGACCGGTCGATGACCCTCCGGCCGGGCCCGCCCGGCCCGCGGGGCGATTCGCCCGGCGACCGCGTTAGCGTTCCGGCCATGCCGGCGTACCGATCCCGCACCACCACCCACGGCCGCAACATGGCCGGAGCCCGCGCCCTGTGGCGTGCCACGGGCATGACCGATGGCGACTTCGACAAGCCGATCATCGCCATCGCCAACTCCTTCACCCAGTTCGTGCCCGGGCACGTGCACCTGAAGGACATGGGCCAGCTGGTGGCCCGTGAGATCGAGGCCGTCGGCGGCGTGGCCAAGGAGTTCAACACCATCGCCGTCGACGACGGCATCGCCATGGGCCACGGCGGGATGCTCTACAGCCTCCCCAGCCGCGATCTCATCGCCGACTCGGTCGAGTACATGGTGAACGCCCACTGCGCCGACGCCCTGGTCTGCATCTCCAACTGCGACAAGATCACCCCGGGCATGCTGATGGCCGCCATGCGGCTCAACATCCCGGCCGTGTTCGTGTCCGGCGGCCCGATGGAGGCCGGCAAGACCCGCCTCGCCGGCAACGAGGTCAAGGTCGACCTCATCTCCGCCATGGTCACCGCCGGCGACGCCGCGGTGAGCGACGAAGACGTCGAGCAGGTCGAGCGCTCGGCCTGCCCCACCTGCGGCTCGTGCTCGGGCATGTTCACCGCCAACTCGATGAACTGCCTCACCGAGGCGCTCGGGCTGTCGCTGCCCGGCAACGGCACCACCCTCGCCACCCACGCCGACCGCGAGCGGCTCTTCCTCCAGGCCGGTCGCACCGCCGTCGATCTCGCCCAGCGCTACTACGAGAAGGACGACGAGTCCGTCCTCCCGCGGGCCATCGCCGACAAGGGCGCGTTCACCAACGCCATGGCCCTCGACATCGCCATGGGCGGCAGCACCAACACCGTGCTGCACATCCTCGCCGCGGCCCTCGAAGGCGGCATCGACTTCACGATGGCCGACATCGACGCCCTGAGCCGCCGGGTGCCGAACATCTGCAAGGTCGCTCCCGCCACCGAGCTGTACCACGTCGAGGACGTCCACCGGGCCGGCGGCATCCCCGCCATCCTCGGCGAGCTCGACCGGGCCGGCCTCATCGACGCCAGCCTGCCGACGGTCCACTCCGCCACCCTCGGCGACGCCCTCGATCAGTGGGACATCGCCCGAGACACCTGCACCGACGAGGCCCGCCACTTCTGGCTCGCCGGTCCCGCCGGCATCCCCACCCAGGTGGCGTTCAGCCAGGCCACCCGCTGGCCGTCCCTCGACGACGATCGCGAGCACGGCTGCATCCGCTCCGTCGAGCACGCCTACACCAAGGAGGGCGGCCTGGCCGTGCTCTACGGCAACGTCGCCCTCGACGGCTGCATCGTGAAGACGGCCGGCGTGAGCGAGGACATCTTCCGCTTCACCGGCCCTGCCAAGGTCTACGAGAGCCAGGACGCAGCGGTCGACGCCATCCTCGGCGACGAGATCGTCGAAGGCGATGTCGTGGTGATCCGCTACGAGGGCCCCAAGGGCGGCCCCGGGATGCAGGAGATGCTCTACCCGACCTCGTACATCAAGAGCCGGGGCCTCGGGAAGGCCTGTGCCCTGCTCACCGACGGCCGCTTCTCCGGCGGCACCTCGGGCCTCTCGATCGGCCACGTCTCGCCCGAGGCGGCCGAGGGCGGCCTCATCGGCCTGGTGCGCGACGGCGACCCGATCGTCATCGACATCCCCGCCCGCACCATCCACCTCGACGTCTCCGACGAGGAGCTGGCCCACCGCCGCGAGCAGGAGCTCGAGCGGGGCGCCGACGCCTACACGCCCGTCGAGCGCGACCGTCAGATCTCGGTGGCGTTGCAGGCCTACGCGGCGATGACCACCTCCGCCGCCCGCGGTGCGGTGCGCGACCTCTCCCAGCTCCGGCGGGCCTGACCCGAGGACCTCACGGGGAATCCCGGCCACCCCCCGATGGTCGGCGAGGAGGCCGTGCCGCGCTCGGCGCGGCGCACCGTCGAGCTCGCCGACCGCTGGCGCTGAGCCCTACGGCTGGTACTCGAGGATCTCCGAGAGGGGGATCTTGCGGTCGGCGATGCCGTCGAAGCCGTTGGCGCCGGTGTAGGAGTCCTCGCCGATGAACAGCCCGTCGGGCCCGATCGGCCAGATGATCGCCATGTGGGTCTCGAACAGGTAGTAGGCGTCCGGGTCGTCGACCTCGATGCCGGTGGCCTGCAGCGTGCGCCCCGGGTAGGCCATCCGCATGACGCCCTCGGTGAGGATGCAGTGCCGGTCGACGACGAGGCGGTCGATGTCGAGGTGCAGCTTGTGGGCGCCCGACGCGGCGAAGTCCTCGTAGAACTTCTGCACGGCGGCCTTGCCCACCAGGTCGTACTGACCGGTCGGCGCGAAGTTCTGGTAGAGCGCGTCCTCCGACACGGTGGCCATGAGCGACTCCATGTCGAGCGACGCCTCGGCCTTCATGTGCTGGAGCAGCAGCTCGAGGTTGCGCCGCAGCTGAGGGTCGGTCTCGGTGGCCAGGCGCTCCTCGACCTTGGTCCACGTCCTGCGCTGATCGATGACCGGCATGTCGGTCCCCCTTCCGGCCGGCCCCCCGGCCACGCCCGTGCCGACACCGTAGGGGACACCGGGCCACAGTCCCCCGGGGACCGGCCCGAGGGTGCCAGGATCGTGGCGCCATGGCCCGCCAGATCCCCGACGCCAGACGAGAGGCCCCCGCGGTCGACGACCTGCCGGCCTCGCAGCGCGCCCGCCGCGACCGCATCGTGGAGACCGCCGTCGAGCTGCTGGCCACCGACGACTACGACAAGATCCACATGCGCCTCGTGGCCGACCGGGCCGAGGTCGCGCTGGGCACGCTCTACCGGTACTTCCCGTCGAAGGAGCAGCTGTTCGCCACGGCGCTCATTCGCTGGGTGCAGACCTTCGAGCAGAGCTACGAGCGCTCGATCCGCTCGGCCGAGTCCGACCCGGTCGTCCGTCTGCGCCGAACACTCGGCGTGGCCCTGAAGGGCTTCGAGCGCAGCCCCCGTTTCTTCGGGCTGCTGATCGCGCTCCAGTCGTCCGACGACCCCGAGGTGGCGGCGCGGCTCGAGACCTTCACCGGCACCACAAGCTCCGTGGTGCGCGACGCCCTCGAAGGCGTCGACGACCGCTGGATCGAGCCCATCGAGACCCTCGTGTGGGCCGCGGTGTTCAACCTCCTGCGGGGCTGGTCGTTCGGCGCGTACCCGATGAGCGAGGTGCGTCGTCGGCTCGACGAGTGCATCGACGTCATCTTCGGCTCCCCACTGGGCTGAGCCGCGCCCACCACGACCGAGGGCCCCACCTCGGGAGGCGGGGCCCTTCGATCGAGCAGCGGTGCCGGGCGACGCCGGCGCGTGGGTCAGTTCCCGGTGCCGGCGACCCGGTGACGGTTCACCAGGTTCGTGATGCGCTCGGGCAGGCGCTCCTTCACCTTGTCGGCCCGCTCCTGGCTGATCTTCCCGTCGGCGACGGCCTTGTCGAGCTTGGCGGACAGGTCGTTCACGACGGCGTCGACGACGGTCTGGGTGGCGACGCCGTTGGCCTCGGCGACCTCGGAGATCGACTGGCCGCCCTTCACGTCCTGACGGAGCTCCTTGGCCGGGATGCCGATGGTGTCGGCCGCCAGCTTGAACTCCTCCCGGGCCAGCTCCCGGAGGCGGGGGTGGCCCTTCACGTCGGTGGTGGTGCCGGTCTCGGCGATCTGGGCGGCATCGGTGCCCTGGGCACCGGCGACGGCGGGGAGCACGGCGGTGCCGATGCCGATGGCCCCGAGGGCGAGGGTGGCACCGAGGGCGGTGGTGGCGATGACGGACGTGCGCTTCATGGCGATCTCCTGAGGGGGTCGGGGTCGGGGCCCCGGGGTGGATCCCACCGGGACCCCGGTGGTGTGGGGACACCGTCCTCCCAACACCTGACGTCACCCTGAAAGGCGCGGGACCGCACCGTCGCCTCAGGGGCGCCACCCCCTCGGTTAGCGTGCGCGGCCGTGGGTGAGCTCCTGTCGAAGGTCGTACCGCTGTCGATCGGCGCGGCGTTCAGCCCGACGGTGCTCGCCCTGTTGCTCGTCGTGCTCTCGGGCCGGCGCTCGGTCGCCCGGGCCACGTCGTTCCTCGTCGGCCTGCTGCTGGTGTTCGCCGGGCTGACCGTGCTGGGCCTCGCCATCTCGCACTCGACCCACGCCTCGCCGAGCCGCACCGACGTCACCAAGGCCATCGACCTCATGGCCGGCGCGCTGCTGCTCCTGCTCGCCCTCGGCACGCTCCTGCGGGGGCTGCTGCGCGAGCCGGGCGTGCAGAAGGAGGGCCCACCGAAGCCCACCCACGACCCCGGGCTGATCTCCGCGTTCCTGCTCGGCGTGGTGATCATGGTCACCAACTTCTCGACGATCCTCCTGTACCTGCCGGCCATGCGCTCGATCAGCGCGGCGAGGGTCGCCGACTCCGACAAGGTCGTGGCCGTGACGATCGCGCTGCTCATCACGCTCCTGCCGGTGCTCGCCATCTACCTGCTCGCCGTGCTGTTCCCGAAGTACTCGAAGCCGTTGCTCGATCGGATGCACGGCTACATCGACCGGCACCAGCGGGTGATCGGCATCACCATCGAGGTGATCTTCGGGGTCTATCTCGTGGTCAAGGGCCTCCGCTGACCGACGGGCCTCAGTCGGCGGCGAAGGGGCGGAGCAGTGCCGCCAGCTCGTCGTGCGACCAGGGCCCCTCCGCCACCGGACGATCGGCGACGGGCTCAGCCGCGGGCAGAGGGAACACCTCGATGGCGTTCCCCCGCGCCCGGAAGAGGCGACCGGTGACGCCCTCGGCTGCGTCGGACACGAGGTAGGCGTAGAGCGGCGCCACGAACTCGGGGCCCGGCATGGTGAGCACGGCGTCGGCCTCATCGGGCGAGAGCGTGCCCTCGGTAACCAGCTTGGCGATGCGGGCCTCGAAGCCCGGGCCGCTGGCCATCGGGGTGCGGGCACCAGGGGCGATGGCGTTGCACCGCACGCCGTGGGGGCCGAGGTCGCGGGCCATCGCCCAGGTGAGGCTCACGATGGCGCCCTTCGCCGCGGGGTAGGCCGTGCCGGCGTAGTCGCCGAGCCACGAGTCGGAGCTGGTGGTGACGATGGCGCCCCGGCCCTGCTCGACCATCAGCGGGGCCGCGTGGCGGCAGCAGTTGAAGGTGCCATCGAGGTGGACGGCGAGCAGCCGGTGCCAGTCGGCGGGGTCAATGTCGACGATGGAGTTCCGACGGGGCGACGGCACCCCGGCCACGGCCAGGAGCCCGTCGATCGAGCCGAACTGCGCGACACAGGTGGCCACCAGCTCCGCGGCGTAGTCGAGGTCCTCGACCGGGCCCACGCTGGCGACGGCCCGGCCGCACCCGGCCGCGTTGATGCGGTCGACCACCGCCAGCAGGGGCCCGGGATCGGTGCCGCCCGCGCCCGAGCTGTTGACGACGACGTTGGCCCCCTCGGCCGCGGCCCGCACCGCCACTGCCTCGCCGATGCCGCGGCTGGCTCCGGTGACGACGACGTTGCGCCCCGCCAGCGGGCCGGGAGCGGACACGGTCAGATGTCGCGGCGGCGCAGGAGCCACGAGCCGACGACGAGCAGCACCACCCACCAGAGGGTGAAGACGAGGTAGCCGACCCAGGCGCCCAGGCGATCGGGGGCGGTGACCGTGTCGGTGATGGCCTGGCCGGCGTTGGAGGGCAGGAACTTCTGGATCTCGTCACCGGCTGAGCCCGGGATGAGCAGTGCCAGCGGCGGCAGCACGAAGAGCGACGCGATGGCGAGGGTGATGCCGCCTCCGCTGCTGCGGATGACGAGCCCGACGCCGAGGCCGAACAGGGCGCAGCCGGCCAGGTAGAGGCCGGTGCCGGCCACGGCCCGCGCCACGTTCGGGTCGCCGATGCCGACGTCGAAGTTCTTCGTGGCGAGGATGGCCTGGCCGGCGAAGAAGGCGACGAACGACGAGATCAGCCCGACGGCCAGCGCGAGGAAGCCGACGACGACCGCTTTGGCGATGACCACCCGGTTGCGGCGCGGCACGGCCACCAGCGTCGAACGGATGCCGCCGGTCGAGTACTCCGAGGTGATGGTGAGGACGCCGATCACGACCATCGCCAACTGGCCGAAGAGCGCCCCGCCGAGCGCCGTCGTGGCGCCGTTCACCGGGTTGGCCGCCTGCTGCTCGGCGGTGAGCTGGTCCCAGGTCGCCACCGAGGCGAACGAGAGCAGGGCACCGAAGCCGACCATCGCCACGAACACGACTGCCATCGTCCAGTAGGTCGACCGGACCGAGCGCAGCTTCAGCCACTCCGACCGGATCACGTCGAACAGGGTCGGCTCGTGGACCGGCGCGTCGAAGGCGAACGAGCCGGCCTCCACGCCGGGCGCGGTGACACTCATGGCGTCACCTCCGTGCCGGTCGTGCTCGGTGGCGGGGGCGGCAGCGCCGACGGGGGCGGCGCGCCGTACTCGACGCTGTCCCGGGTCATGTCCATGAACGCCGCCTCCAGGGACGCCCGATGCTCGAAGAGCTGGTGCACGGCGATGCCGTTGGCGGCGGCCACGTCGCCGACCTGCTCGCAGGTGAGGCCGTGGACGGCGAGCACGTCGTGGTCGGGCGTGACCTCCCCGCCGGCCGAGCGCAGCAGGTCGGCCAGCTCGCCGTTGCGGGGCGACCGCACCTGCACGTGGGTGCGGCCGTTCTGCTGGAGGAAGTCGGTCATCGAGAGGTCGGCGAGCAGCCGGCCCTTGCCGATGACGATGAGGTGGTCAGCGGTCTGGGCCATCTCGCTCATGAGGTGGCTCGACACGAGGACCGTGCGGCCCTCGGCGGCGAGGCCCCGCAGCAGGTTGCGGATCCAGAGGATGCCCTCGGGGTCGAGGCCGTTGACGGGCTCGTCGAACATGACGATGCCCGGGTCGCCAAGCAGGGCGGCGGCGATGCCGAGGCGCTGGTTCATGCCGAGCGAGAAGCCCTTGATTCGTCGACCCGCCACCGACTGCAGGCCGGCGACCTCGAGGACCCGGTCGACCCGGGAGTCCGGCAGGCCGTTGCTGCGGGCCACCGCCAGGAGGTGCTGGCGGGCCTTGCGGCCGCCGTGGACGTCCTTGGCGTCGATGAGGGCGCCGACCTCCCGCAGCGGCGCCGGGCACTTCGTGTACGGGCGGCCGTTGACCGTGGCGGTGCCCGTCGTCGGGTGGTCGAGCCCGAGCACCATGCGCATCGTGGTCGACTTCCCGGCGCCGTTGGGGCCCAGGAAGCCGGTGACGACACCGGGCTGCACGGTGAACGAGAGGTCGTCGACGGCGAGGGTCGAGCCATAGCGCTTCGACAGCGACTGCACCTCGATCATCGGCTCTCCTCAGCGGTCTGCACCGGCGGCGAGCCTATGGCGATGGGGTGACCGCCCTGTGGATCGAAGTTGTACAGAACCGCCACAGGGTCCCCTTCGGGGCCGCTGCAGCGAGTGGCTTCGGCCACGGCCCTCTCGGGGTGCTACACAACCCCCTGGTCTTTCGCATCACGTGACCAGGGGGATCCACCGATGTCGAACCGAAGCCTGTACCTCTACGAGGTCGTCGACATCGTCGGGCAGGGCCAGTACGACTACATGGAGCACCTCTGGAAGGACCCGGTCGAGCGCATGCCGGAGATGCAGAGCCTGCAGGGCTCGTTCTACGTCTGCGCCCAGGGCGGCGGCCGCTGGCCCCAGGTCATCAACATCTGGGACATCGGCTCCAAGGGCTGGGAGGGGTGGGCGAAGAACGTCGACCGCCTCAACCTCAAGCGCCGCAAGGCCTTCTACGGCGATTGGTGGGACACCGCGGCGCAGTGGCGCACCGGTGGCTTCGACCGCCTCTGCGGCGGGGTGCCCGGCAGCCCCACCACCGACGAGATCATCGAGCGCGGGGTGAAGGGCACCCTCTTCGTCAACGAGATCCTCGAGGTCCGCCCCGGCACACCCCTCGAGTTCCTCGCCGCCGTCGCCGAGGAACGGGTCCCGCTCATGCGGGAGTACGGCCACGAGCCGACCGGCCTCTACGAGGTCATGTCCAACCAGCACGAGGTCGTGATGGTGTGGGCCACCGACATCGAGTCGCAGTACCGGATGCGCGTCAACCGGGACACCACCCGCGGTCTGAGCACCGAGGGCGAGACCGATGACAGGCTGGTGGCCTGGGAGCAGCGGTCGGCGCAGTACGTCACCGGCGGCCACACCCACCTGATGACCCCACTCCCCCGTACTGTCTACGGGCCGGAGGACTGGGAAGACGCAACCCTCGCGGACTGGCTGGCCCAGTGACGCGCTCCAACGATCGACCTGAACACCGAACCAACGAGGCCCGGAGGCCCTGATGTCGAGCACCACCGATCCGACCCCCGAGACCGTCGACCGCGACTTCATCCGTCGTGGCGTCGAGCTGGCCGACCTGAACGCCGTCCGCGTGGCGCTGTACCAGCACACGCACGACCCCGAGATCGCCGAGCTCCCGATGGCGATGCAGCTCGACGACGCCCAACGGGAGCTGCTCATCTCGAAGGCCGTCGACTGGCTCGAGGCCAACGCCGGCCCGGGCATGCCCGAGGAGCCCGAGGAGTCCGAGCTCCGGACGCTCATGAACCTCGCCACCCGCGAGGAGATGCCCGACCTCGAGTTCGAGGCCCGGCGTGAGCTCCCGGCCTTCAAGCCGTTCCCGCTGATGACCGAGTGGGAGGGCGAGAAGCCCGAGGTCCCCGAGGGCTTCAACGTCGCCATCATCGGCAGCGGGTTCAGCGGCCTCGCCGCCGGCGTGCAGTTCGGCCTGCTCGGCATCCCGTACACGGTGTTCGAGCGCCGCCCCGAGCCCGGTGGCACCTGGAGCGTCAACCGCTACCCCGACATCCGCGTCGACACGATCTCGATCACCTACGAGTTCGCGTTCGAGAAGGAGTACCGCTGGAGCGAGTACTTCGGCCGCGGCGCCGAGGTGCGCTCGTACCTCGAGGGCGTGTCGAAGAAGTTCGGCGTGTTCGAGAACACCAAGTTCGAGCACGAGCTGCGCACCGCCACCTGGGACGACGACCGCAGCGTCTGGGTCCTCGAGCTCGACACCCCGAACGGCGTCGAGACCCACGAGGCCAACGTGGTCATCGGTGCCCACGGCACCTTCGCCAACCCGCGCTTCCCGACCTTCGAGGGCCAGGACGACTTCCAGGGCCTCGTGCTGCACCCGGCCCGCTGGCCCGCCGACTTCGACGCCACCGGCAAGCGCATCGCCGTCATCGGCAACGGCTCCACCGGCGTGCAGCTGCTCTCGCCGATCGCCGAGGACGCCGAGCAGGTCTACGTCTTCCAGCGCACCCCGCAGTGGATCAGCCCCCGCGAGAAGTACGGCGCCCCGATGGAGCCCGAGGTCCGCTGGCTGCTCGACAACTTCCCGGGCTACTGGAACTGGTGGCGCTACATGGCCATCGCCGCCCTCTTCGGCACCCACGGCTTCATCCAGCCCGACGACGAGTGGATCGCCAACGGCGGCAAGGTCAACGCCATGAACGACCAGCTCCGCGAGACCCTCACGGCCTACATCGAGAACCAGGTCGGGGGCGACGAGGAGCTGATCGCCAAGCTGACCCCGAACTACGCCCCGTTCTCGCGGCGCCCGGTGGTCGACAACGGCTGGTACAAGGCCCTCACCCGCGACAACGTCGAGCTGGTCACCGAGGGCATCGCCAAGCTCACCCCGACCGGTATCGAGACCGAGGACGGCCGTCAGATCGACATCGACGTGCTGATCACCGCCACCGGCTTCGAGGTCATGCGCTACCTGTGGCCCTCCGACTACAAGGGCAAGGACGGCCAGAGCATCCACGAGTTCTGGTCCGAGGACGGCCCCCGCGCCTACCTGTCGGTGGCCGTGCCGAACTACCCGAACCTGTTCATGCTCTACGGCCCGAACTCCCAGCCGCTCTCCGGCGGCACCGGGCTCCCGGTCTGGTACGTCATCTGGGCCGCCTACGCCGCCCAGTGCGTCAAGGAGATGCTCGAGACCGGCAAGAGCAAGGTCGAGGTCAAGCTCGACGCCTTCGAGCGCTACAACAAGGCGCTCGACGAGGAGGCCTCCGGCCTCCTGCTGCTGCAGGACGAGGGTGCGCCCGACAAGAACTACTACGTCAACGAGTTCGGTCGCCTGCAGGTGAACGCTCCGTGGTACGGCCCGGAGTTCCACCGACTGTGCACCCAGCTCAACTGGGACGACCTCGAGCTGTCGTAGGCCCGAGCAGTCGCAGGAACGAGGAGGGGCCGGCCCGTCGGGCCGGCCCCTTCCGCGTCCTCGATCGATGGTGCCGGTCAGCCCAGGGTGCCGGACGGCTGGATCTCGGCCCAGGCGTAGCCCGTCACGGCCTTGCCGTCGATGGTGCCGGTCACCGCGAACAGGCCCTCGTAGACCGTGCGGCCGCCGGCGTCGAGCTCCTGGTCCGGGTAGACCGCGGTGTAGGTGAGCGAGGCGTCAGGGGTGCCGTCGGCGCCCTTCAGCTCGGCGGTGTAGGTGGTGGCGTAGCTCTTCCCCGACCGGGGGCTCTTCCACACCGCGTTCGCATCCGGGGTGAGCTGCACGGCGTCGATGTTCCAACGCATCGACGCCTCCAGTGAGCCGTTCGCCAGCCGCTTCCCGTCGACGGGGACGAGCACGGCGTAGGGCAGCGTGCCGACCGAGCTCTGGACCACCGTGCCCACCTTCATGCTGCGCCCGCCCTCGAGCAGGGTGGTGAACTCGGTCCACTCCACGCCGTTGTCGACGATGGCGGAGGCCTTGGCGTCGAACGACTGGTTCACGTAGTCGCCGATGAGCTCGCCCTCGGTGCCGCTGGCCACGACCGAGCCGTTCTGGGTGATGGAGAACGACTCCACCTCGAGCACCGGCGACGAGTAGTAGTAGTCGCCCTGCCCGGTCATCGGGTCGTTCGTGGCGGCCAGGTACTTCTCGACCGAGCCGCCATAGGTGTCGGTGATGGCCTGGCGCTGGTTCGGGTAGATCCACTGCGGGAAGAAGCCGGCCGGGCCGTAACCCCACTGGCCGACGCCGCCCGCGTCCCGCAGCCGCACCGAGACCTGCATCGCGCTGAGGCCGGGGGCCGTCGGGGTGCCGAGCGACTCGGCCTCGACCTGGGCGGTGAGCTCGATCACCGCGCCGGGCTGGCCCAGCTGGCCCTCCACGACACGGGCGTCGATGTACTGGGGCGCCTGCGGGGCGGTGAACGACTGACTGCGGAGGCTGAACGGGTTCGAGGTGGCCGACACCTGGACCGCCTGGTCCGGCGCGCCGTCGAGGCCCCCGACGGTGATGCCCGAGCCCTGGTTCACCGTCACCGCGGCCACCTGGAGGTCGGCGGCAGGGCCGGAGCCGGTCTTCACCTGCTGGTGCTGCTCGAGGGTCGAGAAGGCGATGACGCGGCCCGTCGAGTCCTTCAGATGGCCGTAGAACACGTACGACTGGAGGTCCCACCCGGGCTGCGGGGTCGAGAGGTAGTCGCGCATGCCGTCGCAGCTCTTGGCCTGGGGCGCCGTCAGGTCGTTGGAGTAGCTCGCCGTCTGCGGCGTGGTGTCCGGTGTCGCCAGCACGGGCGCCGCGGGGAGTGCACCGGAGGCGCACCCGCCGGAGGACGTGCGGACGACGGTGGTCGACGAGGACGACGAGGAGCCGTCGGAGGAGCACGCCGCACCGAGCGCGCACAAGGCGACGAGGGGGACGACGACCGACCGACGCGTGAGCTTCATGGCCGTTGTCATCGGCGCGTCAGGCGCCGATCCTGAGCCGCCTACTCGGTGTAGAAGCCGCCGTCGACGTGGAAGATCTCGCCGGTGGTGTAGCTCGACTCGTCGGAGGCGAGGAAGAGCGCGGTGTTGGCGATCTCGAGCGGTGTGCCGAACCGGCTCATCGGCACGTGGGCCATGAACCGCTCCTCGAGCTGGGGCACCGCCTGCACGACCGCGGTCATGTTGGTCTCGATGAAGCCGGGCCCGATGGCGTTGACCCGGATGCCGGCCGGGGCGAGGGCCATGGCGGCGAACTTGGTGAGCATCCAGACCCCGGCCTTCGAGACGCTGTAGGCGGGGGTGCCGGCCTCGGGCTGCTTGGCGGCGATGGAGGCCAGGGTGATGAGCGAGCCGCCGTCGGGCATGCGCCGGGCGGCCGACTGGAGCGCGAGCAGCGTGCCGGTGAGGTTCACGTCGAGGACTGCCTGCCAGTCGTCGAGCGGGAACCCGGTGAAGGCGGCGACGGGGTCGGCCATGACCGACCCACCGGCGGCCATGCGCTCGAGCTGGGCCTGGGTGTCGCCGTCGCTCACGTAGCCCTTGCCGGAGATGCCGGCAGAGGTGACGACGACATCGAGGCGGCCGAACTCGTCGATGGCGCGCTGCATGGTGGCCTCGTTGTCGTCCGGGCTCGCCGCGTCGGCGCGCACGAACACCGCCCGCCGTCCGGCCGCCTCCACCGCGGCGACGACCTCTGCGGCCGGCCCCTCCAGCAGATCGGCGACGACGATGTCGGCTCCTTCGGCGGCGAACCGTTCGCAGCAGGCCCGGCCGATGCCGTTGCTGCCGCCGGTGACCACCGCGACCTTCCCCTCGAGACGCATGACGCGGACGCTAGCGCGACGAAGAGCACGCCCGACGGGGCGTGCTCTTCCTCAGATCCCGGGCCCGAACGGTGTCGGGCAGCTGCCTCAGTGAGAGGCGGAGACGGGAACCCGCTCGTGGGAGCAGGCCGGGCACCGGCGCAGGTATCGCACCGCGGTGCTCATGTCGTCGATCCAGCCCCTGTCCTGGCAGGCCGCGCAGTGCGGCTCAGAGCAGTGGTCGTCCGGCTGTGCATGATCGCCGTTGATCATGACTGCCTCCTTCGGTTGTCGTCGTTGACGAGGGGTAACGCTATGCGCGCGCGTGGCGCGAACGCGCGCACCCCCTGCATCGGCCGTTTCCGAGGGGTCCCACGAGGACCGGGGATGAGGACCGACGAGGGGCCGGACGAGCCGGACGGCCCTGGTTCCGGACACGTCGAGGACCGAAGATCGAGCCATACGCGGAGAGGAGGGCCGACGATGGAGTCGTCCTCGACCAAGGCGCATCCCGGCCACCGTCCCGGCGTCCCGACGATGGTGCGCCTCGACGGCGTGTCGCGCCGGTACCAGGTCGGTGAGACCGAGGTCTACGCGCTGCGCGACGTCGACCTGGAGATCGACGAGGGAGAGTTCGTCGTCGTGCTGGGGCCGTCCGGCAGCGGCAAGTCGACCCTGCTCAACATCATCGGCGCCCTCGACACACCCACGGCGGGACGGGCGGTCGTGGCCGACCGGGACATCACCAGCTCGAGCAGGAGCGAGCTCTTCACCTTCCGCCGCGAGGTCGTCTCGTTCATCTTCCAGACCTTCAACCTGTTCCCGACCCTCACCGCGCTCGAGAACGTCCAGTGCGGCGCCGAGATCGCCGGGTCGGCGAAGAATGCCCGCCAGCGGTCGATCGACGTCCTCGACCAGGTGGGCCTGTCGGAGCGGTTGCACCACTACCCGAGTGAGTTGTCCGGCGGCGAGCAGCAGCGTGTCGCCATCGCCCGGGCCCTGGCCACCGGTAACCCGCTGCTGGTCGCCGACGAACCGACAGGCGACCTCGACTTCCGCACCGGGGTCCAGATCCTGCAGCTCCTGCGGGAGCAGGCCGAGAGGGGTCGGACGGTCATCGTGGTCACCCACAACCGGGAGATCTCGCGCGTGGCCGACCGCGTCGTGGAGTTGTCGAGCGGCAGGGTCGCGAACGACGGGCCGCCCGAGGGGGGACGGGCCGTGATCAGCGACCTGCACTGGTAGGCGACGGCAACCATGGGATTCTGGTTCACGCTCCGTTGGGCAGGCCGGGACCTGCGCCGCCGATGGGTGCAGGTGTTGGCCATCGCCCTCATCATCGCCATCGGGACCGGGGTGTACGCCGGCCTCGGCAGCACCGCCGAGTGGCGCCGGCAGTCGAACGACGCGTCCTTCGCCCTCCTCCACATGTACGACCTGCGGGTCACGGCGACCGAGGGGGCCGATGCACCGACCGGGGAGATGGCCGCCGTGCTCGCGGGGCTCCCCGACCCGAGCATCGTGACCGCGGCAGAGGAGCGCCTCATCGCCGACATCCAGGTTGACGCGAGCACGGCGGACCAGTCGATCCTCGTGCCGGGTCGAGTCGTCGGCATGGACCTCTCCGACGGCGGGCCCCACGTCAACGGCGTGTACGTGGCCGAGGGCGACGGGCGGACCCTGACCGAGGACGATGCCGGGAGGCCGGTCGTCCTGCTCGAGAAGAACTTCGCCGACTTCTACGACCTGCCGCCGGAGCGGAGTCTCGAGGTCGCCGGGGCCCGACAGGTGCAGAGCGTCGGCATCGCCATGGCCCCCGAGTACTTCTTCGTCATGACCGAGGAAGGTGGGTTCTTCGCCGAGGCCAACTTCTCGGTGCTGTTCACCTCACTCGAGACGGCCCAGGAGCTCGTCGGGCGGCCCGGGCGCGTCAACGACCTCGTGATCACGCTGGCCCCTGGCGTCGACACCGACGCCGCGGCCCAGCAGATCGACGCCGCCTTCGCCGCCTCGGGCACCGGCCTCGGGGTGAGCGTGATGCGGGCCTGGGACGAGGACGCCTACCGGGTGCTCTACGACGACATCGAAGGCGACCAGAAGTTCTGGAACATCTTCGCCGCCCTGATCCTCGCCGGTGCCACGTTCGGCGCGTTCAACCTCGTCAGCCGCATGGTCGAGTCCCAGCGGCGCGAGATCGGGATCGGCATGTCGATGGGCTGGTCACCGCGACGGGTGGCCGTCCGGCCCCTGCTGGTCGGCGCGCAGATCGCCGTGGCCGGAGCGGTTCTCGGGGTGGGCATGACCTTCGTGCTCATGGCGGCGATCCGTCCCGTCTACCAGTCGATGCTCCCCCTGCCGGTGTGGGAGACCCCGTTGCAGCCCTCGATGTTCCTGCAGGCTGCGGCGCTCGGCTTCGTGCTGCCGCTCCTCGCGTCGGCCTGGCCGGTGTGGCGTGCGGTCCGGGTGATGCCGGTCGATGCCATCACCACGACCCATGCCACGGCCCGCAGCGGCCTGGCACCGCTGCTGCGCCACCTGCGCTGGCCCGTCAGCGCCTTCCGGCGGATGCCTCTCGGCAACGTCCTCCGAGCCCCCCGCCGCACCCTCCTCACCGCCTTCGGCATCGGTGCCGCCATCGCCACCCTCGTCGTCGTGCTCGGCATGCTGGACTCGTTCACCGCGACCATGTCTCGCAACGAGGCGGAACTGCTCGGCGACCACCCCGACCGGGTGTCGGCGACACTCGACGGGTTCGTCCTGGAGAGCGGCCCCGAGATCGCGTCCATCGAGGCGGCCGACACCGTGGGGGTGGTCGAACCCGTGCTCCGCCTCGGATCGACGTTGTCGGTCCCGGACCGCGCCGAGGTCGAGGTGATGCTCGAGGCCATCGACCTCGAGAGCGACGTGTGGGCCCCGACCCTGATGCGCGGGGGTCTCGCCGACGACCGCTCCGGGATCGTGCTGGCCCAGAAGGCCGCCGACGACCTCGGCGTCTCGGTCGGGGAGACCGTCGTCCTGCGCCATCCCGTGCGGACGGCGGATGGTTTCACCGTGGCCGAGACGCCGGTCGTGGTCACCGCCATCCACCCCGGCCCGTTCCGGTTCAACGCCTACATCGACCGGTCGCAGCTGGGGTCGTTCGGCGTGCCCGGCGTGGCCAACGCCGTGTATCTGCTGCCGGCGCCCGGGGCCACCCCCGACGACGTGCAACGGGAGCTCTTCACCGTTCCGGGGGTCAGCTCGGCGCAACCCGTGGCCGTGTCCACCCAGGTGGTCGAGGACAGCCTGAAGGACTTCACCGGTGTCTTCCAGGTCTTGGAGGGCTTCATCCTCCTGCTGGCGCTGCTCATCGCGTACAACGCCACGAGCATCAACGCCGACGAGCGGGCTCGGGAGCGGGCCACCCTCTTCGCCTTCGGTCTGGCCCCGCGGAGGGTCGTGGCGCTGGAGATCGTCGAGGGGCTGCTGATCGGGCTGCTCGGCACGGCGGTGGGGCTGGCGACCGGCCTCCTCCTCAACCGCTGGATCGTGGCGACCACGGTGAGCACGACGATGCCCGACATGGGCTTCGAGATCGTGGTCACGCCGGAGACGGTGATCACCGCCGTGGTCCTCGGCGTCATCGCCGTCGCCGTGGCGCCGCTGCTCACCATCCGGAAGCTCCGGCGCATGGACATCCCGGGAACCCTCCGCGTCGTCGAGTGACGACCGGGCGCGTCGCCTCAGAGCCGGGCGCGGAGCTCCTTGCCGGCCTGCTTCCCGAAGTGGTCGATCGAGAGCTTGAACGCCGGGTCGAACAGCACCATCGCGCCCTTGCCGGAGAGCCGGGCCTCGTAGTGGACCTCGACCGTCGACTCCCCCACGGGGGTGATGGTGATGGTGTCCTCGGAGACGAACAGGCTCGAGTCGGCCCGCAGCACCACCTTGCCGGGAGGCCCGTAGGTGACGACCTCGTAGGTGAGCACGAGGTCGCGGCCCATGGCCCGCAGGGTGACCTCGAAACGGGAGCCGAGGCCGACGGGGCCCTCGTCGAGGCGGACCGCCTTGGTGATGCTCGGGTCCCACTCCTTGGCATTGGTCATGTCGGCGAAGAAGTCGAAGAGCTCCTGAGCCGGCTTCTCACTGGTGGCACGGAAGTTGAAGGTCGCCATGGATCCCTTGTATCGGCGTCGACGGGGAAACCCTCAGCCGGAGCACCAGATCGTGGCCAAGAGGCCCTGCCTGACCACGCTGATCCGGACATACGCGTCCAGAGCTCGGCCGGCATCGAGGCCTCCGGCGGCTTCGTGAGCTGGAGCTCGGCGTCGGAGATCTCCGAGGCCGACCTCATCGCCAAGCTCCACGAGTACCCGAACCTGGTGCTGTGGGCCGCCGGTCACCGGCACCTCGACGCCGTCACCGCGCTCCCCTCCCCCGACCCCGATCGGCCCGAGCTCGGGTTCTGGGAGGTCGAGACCTTCTCCCTGCGGGACTTCCCCCAGCAGTTCCGCACGTTCGACCTCGTGGTGAACGACGACGGCACCCTGTCGATCTTCGCCACCGACGTCGACCCTGCCGTCGCGCCGGGCTCGCTGGCCGAGACCTCCCGCTCCTACAGCGTGGCGTCGCAGCAGATCTTCGGGACCGACCCCCACGACCCGCACGGCCGCACCCCGTACAACGCCGAGCTGCTCCTCCCGCTCACCCCGACGATGCAGGCGAAGCTCTGCGCCGCCTGACCGCTGGAGCTCAGGGCCGGTCGGGGTCGAGGGCGCGGGCGGCCGACCGGCGCCAGCCCTCGGGCACGCGCTCGTCATCGCGCAGCCGCTCGAGGGTGGCGACGTCCTTCTCCTCGGTCGCCACCTCGACGAGGGTGAGCGCCGGCTCCTCTGCCGCGACGACCTCGATCGGGTCACCCGCGGCGACGGTGCCGGCCATCACCACCCGCAGATAGGCGCCGGGCCGCCCTGCGTCGGTGAAGCGGCCGGGGAAGGTGTCGTCGCCCATGCGGATGCCGAGCTTGAAGCACGGCTGGCGGGGCTGGGCCACCTCGAGCACGCACGAGCCGACCCGCCAACGGTCGCCGATGCGGCACTCCCGGAGGTCGAGTCCGACGGTCGTGAGGTTCTCGCCGAAGGTGCCGGGAGCGAGGGGGCCGGTGGTGGCCGCCCACCAGTCGTAGTCCTCCGAGGCATAGGCGTAGACGGCCTTGTCGGGTCCGCCGTGCACCCGGCGGTCGGCCTGGTCGTCACCGACGAGGTTCACGCCCTGCACGTCGACCGGCCCCTCGACCGGGTCCTTCCAGATGGCGGTGGTGACGAGCCGGCCCCGCCACTCGACCGAGCGCGGCACGCCGACGTTCACGGACGACACCGTCGGGCCCGGGGGTTCGCTCATCCCCGAACCATGGCACGGCTCGGCCCGTCGGGCCGCGGAGGGGTCGGTGAACGGGTCCGAGCGACGAGGCTCAGCGGGGCCCTCAGCTGGCGTGGGCGGTGGGGAACGCCCGACGGCGCATCTCGCCGATGGCCGCGTCGCGGACCGCGGGGTCGGGGTCGTGGGTGAGGTGGTCGACCACGGCGGCGGGGGCCGAGTGGTTGGTGGCGACCCGGCGACGAACCGCCCACTCGGGGTCGGAGGCGAGCATCGGGTAGAGCACGGCGTCGAGGTCGGGGCGCCCGGCGACCGTCGCCCGCACGCCGCAACCCGGCGAGACCACTGCGGCCATCACCAGCCGGTTCACCCGCGGGTCGGAGGCCAGCAGCTCGGACGCTCCGTCACCGGACCACAGGGCGTCGTCGAACATGGCCGTCTCGGTCAACCCGATCTCGAGGCAGTTGGTGTCGAGCAGTGCCGCCAGAGCGACCTGCGAGCCCACGTCGATGGTGTTGGTCATGGCCGACCACCCTTCTCGTTCCCGGCACTCCTCCGAGGAGCAGAGCCTGGCAGACAACCACTTTGAGAAGTTGGATGCTCTCTCTACGTGATCATCGGCAGCCATCTGCACCTCCTTGACCAAGATCAGCATCGGCGGGCGGGAGGGCGAACGAGCAACGGACGGTGACGACGAGGCCGGACTCGTCGACCGTCATGCGGTCGGCCACGTGGTCGATCACCTGCACGGCCAGCGCGGCGACCGAGGACTCGAAGCGCGCCGTCACGTCGCCGTCGACGTCGTCCCGGTGGAAGGCGACCTCGACCACCACGATGCTGTGGGTCCGCCGCAGGTGGAGCGCCACCGGCTGGTCGGCGACGCCACGCTGCATGGCGAGGTGGGCCATCTCCGAGACGGCCAGGACGACGTCGTCGACCACGTCGAGGTGCTCCCGGTCGGACCTCAGCCATCGGGCCACCGAGGCCCGCACCGCAGGGAGCTCCGACACCGCCGGGGCGACGGCCATGTCCAGTTGGCCGGCCGCCGCCGGCGCCTGCTTCGTCCGCTCGAGCTCGGTGGCCATCGATTTCTCCCTCACGCCACCCCGTCCGGGGCCGACCCGGAGCACCTACCCGGGAACGGCTGGTCGAGTCGCGCACCGAACCCTTCCGGTGTGGGTAGGGACCGGACACGGCCGCGACCGTCGCCCCCGTCCACCGTGGACGGGTGCTCACCCCCGGAGGCTTCGATGGACAACTCGACCTGGATCCTGATCGCGGTGATCGCCGCGGCCGTCGTCATCGTCGCCGCGGTGATCGCGCTCGCCATCCATCGCAAGGGCGAGCCCGCCCGCCGTGAGCAGCGCCGCACCGAGGCCAGGAACGCCCGCCGCGAGGCCGAGCTCAAGGCCGCGGACGCCACCCGCCTCGACGCCGAGGCCCGCCTCCGCGCCGCCGCAGCCGAGGAGAAGGCGGCGTTCGCCGACATGGCCAAGGCCGAGGCCCGCCAGGAGGCGGTCCTCGCCGAGGACGACCACCACGAGGCCGAGGTGGCCGCCCGGGATGCCGCCGAGACCTTCTCCCGGGCCGACCGGCTCGACCCCTCCACCGCCACCCCCCGACCGGTCGTCGGCACCACCGCACGGCAGTCCGACGAGGCGCTCGACCACTAGACCCCTCCCGGTCGCCGCCCTCGCCGGGGCACGGCCGGCACCGGGATCAGTGGTCGATGAGCCGGAGGGCGAGGCGGCGCCCGCGGCCCTGGCCGATGGCCAGGGCGATCCAGACCTGGAAGAGCGCATCGACGAGCTCCTCCCGGTCGGCGCCGAGATCGACCGGGTTCAGGCCCACCCCCCGGATGACCTCCTCGACCACCGGGCGATCGGCATCGGGCGCCGAGAAGAAGAGGTCGGCCGGGCCGTCGGCGAACTCGGGGTCCTCCATGTTCTCGCCGCCCAGGGTGTTGAACGCCCGGGCATAGCGGACATCGCCGGGAAGGGCAGCCCGGGCGTTGGCCACCGGCTTCCCCATCTGGTTGGTGGCGTCGATCACCAGCTTCCCGGAGAGCAGGGCGCCGTGCTCGGCGGTCAGCTCGCCGACCGCGGCGCCGGGCACGGCGAGCACCACGACCCCGGCGCCGGCCAGCGCCTCGGGGATGCTCGCGACGGCGGCGGTGGTGTCGCCCACGACCTCACGCTCGTCGGGGCGGCGGGCACCGAAGACGACGGTGTGCCCCGAGCGGGCGAGGGCCCGGCCGAGGATCCCGCCGATGAAGCCCGTGCCGATGACTGCGATCTCCATGTCTCCCCCTCGGGTCGCGGCCGACCGACGCCGGTCCGTCGTGGCCAGCGTGAACGCCTCCGGGCCCCTGAGGCTTCCCGGGGTCGCCCTGCGACCGGCCCGAGAGGGGGACCCGGGTCAGACGACGGTGTCGGTGACGAGGAGGATCGACGCCCGCGGCGCCCCGATCCAGAGCGCAGACGCGTCCTTCAGATCGCTGAGCGCGGCGTGCCGGGTGGGCCCGAAGCCCATGACGGCGGGCTCGCAGGGAAGGAACGAGCACCACACGCCGCTGGTGGGGCATCGGTCGACCACGGCGTCGAGCACCACGACGTCATCGAGCGCGGAGACCTCCGACTCGGCCGAGGTCGGGGCCGGGTCCCGCGTGAGCCACAAGGGGCCGAGCACGGGCTCGAGTGCGTGCTCGATGCGGCGCACGAAGGTGTCCGGAAGGGTCCGGCCAGGTGCCGGCACCACGACCCGGGCCACGTCGCGGACGGCGAGCACGTGGGCACCGTGCTCGGTGAGCTCGAAGCCCCGCTCACGGAGGCGGGCGGTGAGGTCCTCGGCGCGGACCGGGGGCGTTCGTCCTGTCTCGATCATCGGCTGACAGCTCCTCGTCGTCCTCACGGATCTGGTCGGTACCGAACTATACACGTTTCTGAATTCGTGCACTTCCTTTCGTGCAGTATGCTACGCACTATGACCTCCCCCGCCGTCTGCATCGTCGGAACCGCCCGCCGGACCTGGCGCGACCCGCACGACGCCGCACCGGAACCGCTGGCCATGTGGGAGCAGGTCGCCCGGGCCGCCGTCGACGACGTCGGCACGACCAGTGACGTGATGGCCGAGCTCGACCACCTCGGTGTGGTGCACTGCCAGGCCTGGGCCTACGACGACCCCGGGCACCGGCTGGCCGAGCGGTTGGGGCGCACCGGCATCGACCACACCTCGTCGATCATCGCCGGCACCTCCCCGCAGCGACTCCTCGACGCCGCCGCCGAGCGCATGGCCCGGGGGGAGATCAGCGCCGCCCTGGTCGTCGGGGCCGAGGCCCTGGCCACCCGACGGCGGCTGGCGAACGGCCGGGGAGGAACCGGACCTGGTCGCACCCGAGCGACCTCCCGCCGCTGCCCGAATCGGTCTTCCGCGAGTGGTACCTCCCGACCGAGCTGGCCCACGGCGTGATCCCGGCGACGCACACCTTCGCCCTGCTGGAGCAGGCCCGCTGGGCCGCCCGGGGCGGGCAGGACCACGACCGTCGGCGCCTGGCGGAGACCCTCTCGGGCTTCAGTCGTATCGCCGCCGCCAACCCCGACGCGTGGTTCCCCACGGCCTGGTCCGCCGACCAGCTCCTCTCCCCCGAGGGCGGCAACCGGCCGATCGTCAGCCCGTACCTCAAGCGCATGGTGGCGTTCCCCGACGTCGACATGGCGGCGGCCAACCTGCTCGTGACGGAGGACGTGGCCGACCGCTGGGGAGTGCCCGCCGACCGCCGCGTGTACCTCCGCGGGTGGGGCTTCGCCCGCGACGCGGACCACCTCGCCGCCCGACGCGACCTCACCTCCTCCCCCGCCATGCGCGCCGCGCAGGGCGAGGCGCTGCGGCGCGCCGGCATCACCGTCGACGAGGTCGACCTCTTCGACCTCTACAGCTGCTTCGGGTCGGCGGTGGCGTTCGCCACCGACGCCCTCGGCATCGAGGCAGGCGACCCCAGGCCCCTCAGCCTCACCGGCGGCCTGCCGTACCACGGCGGTCCCGGGAGCAACTACATGAGCCACTCGATCAGCCACGCCGTCGACAGCCTCCGTCGGGGCGACGGCACGGTCGCCATGGTCACCGGCGTGGGGATGCACATGGCCAAGCACGTGGCGGCCGTCTACTCCCGCGAGCCCGGCGCGGCCGGTGAGGCCCCCGACCACGCCGCCCAGCAGAACGTGGTCGGTGAGCCCGAGGCCGACCGGATCGTCGTCGACCGCGCCGACGGTCCGGCGGTCGTGCGGGCCGCCACCGTCGTCCACGGTCGCGATGGCGGCCCGGAGGTGGCCCTGGCGATCTGCGGCCTGCCCGATGGGCACCGGTGCTACGCCCGCAGCGTGCGCCCCGACGTCATCGACGCCATCGAGCGCGGTGCATGGGTCGAGGCGCCCGCCCGGGTCGCCGCCCGGGCGGACGGCACCAACGAGCTCTCCCTCTGACGGGGCGCTACTTGCCCTCGAAGGTGGCCTGCTCCTTGCGCGCCTTCGCCGCGAAGCCCTCGTACACGTCGTCGGAGGTCCACAGCACCGACGATGCCAGCGCCTCCTGGCGGGCCACCTCGGTGAAGCCCCGGTAGGCCACCGAGTTCACCGCCCGCTTCACACCCTGCACGGCGAGCGGCGCGTTGGCGGCGATCTCGTGGGCGAGCGAGAGGGCGGTCTCCTGCAGCTCGTCGGGCGCCACGACCTGCTGCACCAGACCCCACCGCTCGGCCTCCTCGGGGCCGAAGCGCCGGCCGGTCATGGCCAGGAGCTTGGTGCGGGCCGCGCCGAGCTCGCTCACCATGCGCAGGTCGGCGCCGCCGACGATCTGGGTGCCGAGGGTGACCTGGGGCAGGGCGAACACGGCGTCGGTGGCGGCGATGCGGATGTCGGCCAGCATGGCGATCTCGAGCCCGGCACCGAGGCAGTAGCCGTGGACGGCGGCGATGACCGGCTGGGGAAGCTGGTCGACCACGCCCCAGCGCTCGAACAGGTAGGTCGCCCGCTCGTAGGCGAGCAGCGTCTTCTCGGCGCCCGACCGCCCGGGATGGCGCTCCTCGACGTCGTCGGTCTCGGGCTTCAGGTCCTCACCCGCGCAGAACGCCCGGCCCTCCCCCCGCAGGACCACGACCCGCACCGACCGGTCGAACCGGATCTCGTCGGCGGCCGCGCACAGCTCGTTCGTCGGGCCCCAGGCCCAGGCGTTGAGCTTCTCGGGCCGGTCGAAGGTGATGACGGCGACGTCACCGTCTCGCTCGACCTTCAGGAACGGCTTCGTCATCGGGGACCTCGGATCGTCGGACGCTGGGCGGCGCTGGCTCGGCCCATTCTGATCCCCTCGCCGTCCCGGGGTCGGCTCCCGACCCTGGCGGGCCGGGTCGTTCGTCGGTGCGCTCACCCGAAACCGTCACCGACGGTGAGTCCAAGGTCCCTGGGCGCGGCGGATCAGCGGTGGTCTGATCGAGCCACGAGCCCGGCTGCGGAGCGCAGCGGGCCTCTTCGAAGCCGATCCTGAGGCTGGGAAGCAGACCATGACGTCCGACACCAGCGAGTCCGCCTCGGGCCCCATGGAGCCGGATTGCCGCGCCCTCGCCGAGCACGCGGCCGATGTGCTCGCCTACTTCGGCCCGGACGATGTCTTCACGTGGGTGTCCCCGTCGATCGAAGCCGTGCTCGGGTGGAAGCCGGACGACTGGGTCGGGCAGCGCGTCGACGACTTCGTGCACCCCGACGACCTCCAGATGGTCCTGAATGCCCGTTCGAGGATCCCGATCGGTCGGCCGGAGGCGCTCGAGTTCCGCATCCGAGCGAAGGACGGCACCTACCACTGGCTCGACCTCCACGTCCGCCCCTACCTCGACGAGGACGGCGAGCAGGACGGCGTCGAGGTGTCGTTCCGCGTCGTCGACGACCAGGTCGCGATCCGGCAGGAGCTGGCCGAGTCGGAGCGTCGATACCGGATGGTCGTCGACCACATGAGCGACCTCATCGGGGTCATGGATCTCGAGAAGCGGGTCGAGTGGATCGCCCCGACGGTCACGGCGATCCTGGGGTGGACGGCCGAGGAACTGGTCGGCACGGTGTTCACCGACCTCGTGCACCCGGACGACACGGCGTTGATGGATGCCACCGACGCCCACCTGGCGACAGGCGACGGCACGGGGAGCTCCGCGACGGACGACATGACGCTGCGCATCCGACGCAAGGACGGCTCCTACACCTGGACCTCCGGGTCGGTGCGGGTGATGGTGGATGACGAAGGCCGGCCGACCGGGCTCCTGGGCCTGCTCCGCGACGTCGATGAGCTCGTCCGGGCGAGGGAGGATGCCCAACGCGACCGCGCCCGGTTGCAGGCGACCCTGGACACCCTCATCGACCCCCACGCATCCGCTGCACCTGTTCGGGACGAGAGCGGAGCCATCGTCGACTTCGTGTTCCTCGGCGCCAACGACGCTGCGTGCGTCTACAACCGGATGTCGAGGGACGAGCTGATCGGGTCGAGACTGCTCGACGTGTTGCCGGGGCACGCCGAGAGCGGCCTCTTCCAACGCTACGTGTCGGTCATCGAGACCGGCAGTCCGCTGGTGCTCGATGACTTCCCGTACGCCCACGAGCGCCAGGACGGGGAGCCTCGACACTTCGATCTCCGGGTGGTGAAGGTCGGTGACACCATCTCGAACACCTGGCGCGACGTCACCGACCGCCACACCCACCAGCAGGAACTGGCCGAGCTCGCGACCCACGACCCGCTCACCGGCCTCGCCAACCGGGCCGCGTTGCTGGAGGAGCTCGCCCGGGCGCTGAGCGCCGCCGGCCGCTCGGGACACGCCATCGGCGTGCTGATGATCGACCTCGACCACTTCAAGATCGTCAACGACACCGTCGGCCACCCCGTCGGCGACGCGCTGCTCCGCAACGCCGCCGGGCGCATCGCCGCGTCGGTGCGGGCGGGCGATCTCGTCGCCCGGCACGGCGGCGACGAGTTCGTCGTCGTGATGCGCGACCTCGACGGCCCCGACGAGGCCGTGCGCGCCGCGAGCCGCCTCGTGGAGGAGTTCCAGCGGCCGATCGACGCCGCCGGCAACGAGTTCCGCACCACCGCCAGCATCGGCATCGCCATCTCGACCGCCGGCTCCGGTGGCCACGACCTGCTCCGCGAGGCCGACATCGCCCTGTACCGGGCCAAGGACGAGGGCCGGAACCGCTACTCGCTCTTCAACGAGGACCTCCGCCGCGAGGTCACCGAGCGGCTCACCCTCGAACAGCGAGCTCCGACCCGCGCTCGAGCGGGGTGAGCTCACGCTCTGGTACCAGCCCGAGGTCGACCTGGGCACCGGCACCATGACCGCCGTCGAGGCCCTCCTCCGCTGGCACCACCCGTCCGGCGAGGTCTACACGGCAGACCGCTTCATCGAGGTCGCCGAGGACACCGGCCTCATCCTCGACATCGGCGACTGGGTCCTGCGCCGCGTGCGAGCAGGCCGCCGAGTGGGCGCGCCTCGACCCGGCCCGGCCGCTCGTGGTCCGTGTGAACCTCTCGGCGCTCCAGCTGGGCGAGGGCGGCCTCCTGAGCGCGCTCGACGAGGCCCTCGCGTCGAGCGGGGTCGACCCGTCGATGCTCTGCGTCGAGATGACCGAGTCGGCCCTCTTGCACGAGACCGCGGCGGTGAACGAGCAACTGGCGGCGATCCGGCGCCGTGCGGTCCGCCTCGCGGTCGACGACTTCGGCAGCGGGTACGCCGCGCTGGCCTACCTCTCGGACTGCCCGGTCGACGTCATCAAGATCGATCGGAGCCTGATCGCCGGCATCGCCACGAGCGAGGCGAGCCGGCGCCTGGTCTCCGGAATCGTCGCCCTGGCCGGCCAGCTCGGGATCGCCGTCACCGCCGAGGGCATCGAGCATGGCGACCAGGCCGACCTGCTCCACTCGATGGGCTGCACCGCTGTGCAGGGGTACCTCTACTCCCCGGCGGTGCCACCTGAGCAGATCCCGGCGATGCGGGACCGGGTCTTCCCCCACCACTGAGGTCGGCCGGCGGTCGGGGCCAACCGCCACGCCCGACGAAAGCCGCGTACGGTCTGCGGCCATGACCACGCTCGATCTCCTGATCACCTCGGCGACCATCGTCGACGGCTCCGGCGCCCCGGCCACGGTCGGCGCCATCGGGATCCGCGACGGCCGCATCGTCGCCGTCGGCGAGGTCGACGAGCCCGCCCTCGAGACGATCGACGCCGCCGGCCTGGTGGCCTGCCCCGGGTTCGTCGACCTCCACACCCACTACGACGCCCAGCTCATGTGGGACGGCGGGGCCTCGCCGTCCGGAGGCCACGGCGTCACCACCGTCATCGGCGGCAACTGCAGCTTCGGCCTGGCCCCGATCGACGCCGCCAACGCGCCCTACCTCCGCGAGCTGCTGGCCAAGGTCGAGGGCATGCCCGTCGACGCCCTGGAACGAGGGGCCGACTGGGCGTGGCGCGACTTCGGCTCGTACCTCGACGCGCTCGAGGGCCGCCTCGCCGTGAACGCCGGCTTCCTGGTCGGCCACTCGACGCTGCGCCGCCTCGCCATCGGGGAGGACGCCAACGGCCGGCCCTCCACCCCCGACGAGCTGGAGCGGGTGCGGGCCCTGCTCGACGCCTCGCTGGCCCAGGGTGCGCTCGGCCTCTCGATCGACGTCTCGGAGTACCACAGCGACGGCGACGGCCGGCCGGTGCCCGCCAAGGGGGCCGACCGCGACGAGCTGCTGTCGCTCGCCGCGGTGGTCGGCGAGCACGAGGGCACCACCCTCGAGGGCATCTTCGCCGGGGCCAGCGCCGGGTTCGACGACGAGGAGGCCGAGCTCATGGCCGCGCTCTCCGTCGCCGCCGACCGCATCCTCAACTGGAACGTGCTGGTGGTCGACGCCGCCAGCCCCGAGCGCATCGAGGCCCATCTGCTCCCCTCCCGCGTCGCCCGGGCCCGCGGTGGTCGCGTGGTGGCGCTCACCATGCCGGTCATCGTCCCGATGAACATGAGCTTCGGCACCTACTGCGCGCTGAACCTGCTGCCCGGTTGGGGCGAGGTGCTGAACCTCCCGCTGGCCGAGCGCCTCGTCGTCCCTGCGCGACCCCGCGGTCCGGGCCCGCCTGCTCGCCGGTGCGAGCGGCGACGTCGGCATGTTCAACCGGCTCACCGACTTCGCCCGCTACCGCATCGGCGACACGTTCTCCGCGGCCAACGAGGGCCTCACCGGCCGCCTGGTCGAGGACATCGCCGCCGAGCGGGGCATCGAGCCGTTCGACTGCCTGATCGACGTCGTGCTCGCCGACGACCTCCGCACCGTGCTGTGGCCGTCCCCCACCGACGACGACGACGCCCACTGGGCCCTGCGCCGCGAGCTCTGGGACGACGAGGACGTGCTGCTCGGCGGCAGCGATGCCGGCGCCCACCTCGACCGCATGTGCGGTGGTCCCTACCCCGCGCAGTTCCTCGCCGACTGCCTGCGGGGCCGGCGCCTCGTGCCGCTCGAGCGGGCGGTGCAGATGCTCACCGACGCACCGGCCCGGCTGATGGGGCTCGTCGACCGGGGCCGGCTCGAGCCGGGCGGCCACGCCGACATCGTGTTGTTCGACCCGGAGACCGTCGATGCCGGGCCCACCCGCCTGGTCCACGACCTGCCCGGTGGCTCGGTGCGCCTCACCGCCGACCCCGTGGGCATCGCACGGGTGCTCGTGGGCGGCGTCACCACGGTCATCGACGGACGGCCGACCGGCGCCACCCCGGGCACCACGCTCCGCTCCGGCCGCGACACCGTCACCGTGCCCGTCGCCTGAGCTCGCCAGAAGGAATCGGGCGTCCGGCGGAGGATCTCGCCGGGGCCCATGCCACCCTGAGGCCGTGTCGACCTCTGCCACCGCCCTGTTGTCCGTCCACCTCCTCGCCACCGCGGCGATGGTCGGGCTCATCTGGTTCGTCCAGGTCGTCCACTACCCGTTGTTCGCCCGGGTCGGGGCCGACGGCTTCACCGCGTACGAGACCGAGCACCAGCGGCGCACGTCGTGGGTGGTGGGCCCGTTCATGGCGGTCGAGGGCGTGTCCGCCCTCATCGTGGCCGCCACCCTGCGCGACGACGTCGGCCTCCTGCTGCCCCTGCTGGGCCTCGTCCTCCTGCTGGTGATCCACGCATCGACGGTCCTGCTCCAGGTGCCCGCCCACGGCCGTCTCGCCGACGGCGCCGACCCTTCCGTGATGCGCCGCCTGGTCTCGACCAACTGGATCCGAACCGCGGGCTGGTCGGCCCGGGGGGCGGTCGCCGTCGCCATGCTCCTCGTGGCGGTGCCGACGTGAGCCGGCGACGCGTTCTCGTGCTCGGGGCCGGCATGGCCGGGCTGACCGCGGCGCGGCTCCTCGCCGACGACCTCGACGTCGTCGTGCTCGACAAGGGCCGTGGGGTCGGGGGCCGCATGGCGACCCGCCGCATCGGCGAGGGCACGTTCGACCACGGCGCCCAGTTCGTCACCACCCACACCGCGGCGTTCGCCGCCACGATGCAGAGCTGGGTCGACGACGGCGTGGCCGCCCCCTGGTTCCGTGGCCGCATCGGGCCCGACGGCCTCACCGGCGACGACGGCCACACCCGCTTCCGGGGCACGGTCTCGATGAACGCGGTGGCCAAGCACCTGGCCCGGGGCCTCGACGTGCGCACCGCCACCCGGGTGGCCTCCCTCGGGCACGACGACCACTCGTGGCACGTCGTGCTCGACGACGGGGGCCGTGTCGACGCCGATGCCGTCATCGTCACCGCGCCCGTGCCCCAGGCCCTCGACCTGCTCGCCGCGGGCGGAGTCGTGCTCTCCCCCGGCGACGCCGATGCGCTCACCCGCATCAGCTACGACCCGTGCCTCGCGCTGATGGTGCTGCTCGACGGCCCCTCCGGCCTGGCCGAGCCGGGAGCCGTCGACCCCGCCGACGGGCCCATCGACTGGATGGCCGACAACCAGCTCAAGGGCGTGTCGGGGGCGCCGGCGGTGACGATCCACGCCACGGCCGGGTTCAGCCGGGCCCACTGGGAGTCCGACGACCAGGTCGTGGTCGACGAGCTGCTCGCGGCCGCCGGCCTCGCCGCCGCACCGCTGCCCGGCCAGACGCAGATCCAGCGCTGGCGCTACGCCAAGCCGGCGGTGGCCCACCCCGACCCGTGCCTGGTGGCGGCCCACATCCCCCCGCTGGTGTTCGCCGGCGACGCGTTCGGCGGGGCCAAGGTCGAGGGCGCCGCGCTGTCCGGCATCGCCGCCGCCGAGGCGCTCCGCTCGGCCCTCGCCTGACCGAGCGGAGAGCGCCGAGCGGCTACTTCCCGCCGAAGAAGAAGTCGTTGGCGGTGTTGTAGAGCCAGTTCTCCCGCACGTCGTCGGGGAGGTCGAGGGCGAGGGCCTCGGGGATGCACCGGTCGTTCTTCAGCACCGGGTAGTCGGAGGCGAACATCACCTTGCTCTTGCCGCGGGTGCGCATGAAGTGGAGCAGCGACTCGGGCAACCGCTTCGGCGACCACGCCGAGGTCATCAGCCGCAGGTTCTCGTACTTCTGCAGGAGGCGCACGGCGACGTCCCACCACGGGTCGGCGCCGTGGATCATCGACAGCCGCAGCTCGGGGAACGTGTAGCAGACCCGGTCGATGTGGATCGGGTTCTGGGGGTCGGCCGGCAGGGGCGGGCCGGGGATGCCGGTGTTCATGCACAGCGGCAGGTCGAGCTCGCAGCACTTCGTGTAGAGCGGCCAGTAGACGGCGTTGGTCGGGTTGTAGTTGCCGTCGCCCCAGAAGCTCGGGCCGACCGAGGCGTAGGCGACCGGGTGGTTCTTCACGAAGGCGTCGAGGCCCCGGACGGTCTCCATCGGGCGCAGCAGGTTGAAGCCACCGACCCCGAGGGCGAACCGGTCGGGGCGGGCCTCCACGAACTCGAACGCGCGGCCGGAGGTCTGGCTGACCTGGCTGATGAGGATGGCCTTCTCGATGCCCTGGGCGTCCATCTCCTCGAGGAGCTCGTTCAGCTCGGGGCTGGCGAAGGCGAACGTGCCCCCGAAGTAGTCCTCCTTCACCCGCGTCATCCACTCCGGCATCTCCCGATCACCGAAGTCCACGTTCACCAGGCAGTCGATCGCTCGGGTCATCCCCCACGCTCCTCTGTGTGTTCGCCGCGGCCCGGTCCGGGCCGCCGTCGAGGCCGCAGACCCCTGAGCGACCACCACCAGTCTCGCCGACGGCTCGGATCAGGCCGGCACGACCTCGACGGGGATGCCGACCATGAAGGCCATGCTGCTGTAGTGCTCGTAGCTGCCCGGGCCGGACGGGAGCAGACGGTTCACGTTCACCCCGACCTCGACATCGGGATCGTCGTCGCTCGACCGGTCGCCGTAGCCGTGGCTCAAGGCCACCACGCCGCGGCGGAGCGCGTCGTCGAGGCCCACCACGGTCTCGACAGCGCCCCACTCCGAGCGCACCACCACGGGGTCGCCGGGCACCAGGCCGCGGGCCGCGGCGTCGTCGGGGTGGAGGAAGAGGGGGTTCCGGGCGTGCTCGCCCTCGCGGAGCTTCGGCATCATGCGCCGGCCCCAGGTGTTGTGCTGACGGCGGTTGCGCCACTGGATCAGCTTCAGCTGGTCGGCCGGCTCGGCGCTCAGCTCGGCGAAGATCGCCCTGGCCCGGTCGAGCAGCGGCGCGAACGACGGCGGGCAGCAGTCGATGCGACCGTCGTTGTAGGCGACCACCTCGTCGATGCGCAGTGACTCGTACCGCGGGAGGACCTTGGTGTTCGAGGGGAGCGTCCGCAGCTCCTCGACCGAGGTGCCGGCCATCTCGGCCAGTGCCGTGTGGACCATCGGGGGGAACTCGGCACCGTCGTCGAGCACCGACGGCAGGCCCAGCTCCTGCTCGATCCGGGCGAGGATCCACCACTCCTCCCGGCGCTCCCCCACCGCCGGCACGACCGCGTCGGAGTACTGCGCCCACGGGACGGTGGCCAGGCCGCCACCGCGGTAGTCGGCCCGCTCGAGCCAGTCGCTCACGGGCAGCACGTAGTCGGACAGCTCGGCCGTGTCGCTGCGGTAGAGGTCCATGGTGACGACGAGCTCGAGCTGGGGGAACGCCTCGCGGAGGCGCTCCTCGCCGGGGATGGCCATGACCGGGTTGCCGCCGATCACGAGCAGCGCCCGCAGCGGCTCGGTCGGGGCGGTGACGTAGTCGGCGAGCAGGTTGCCGGGCACGTGGCCCCAGAGGTGGCGCACCGGCCCGACGGGAGAGTCGAAGAACCGCTCGGGGAGCTCGTCGAAGTGCTCGGTGGGCGGCTGGCCCTTGAGCAGGCCCCCGCCCGGGCGCCCGAGGTTGCCCGAGACCAGGTTGAGCATGGTGAGCAGCCAGTAGACCGGCGTGCCCTGCCGGCCCATGTTGCCGCCGGTGCCCATGTGGGCGATGGCCGTGGGCGACTCGGCGAAGGCGCGGGCCTCCCGGCGGATCGCCTCGGGGTCGAGCCCGGTGACCGCGGCGACGGAGTCGGCGTCGAAGGGCGCGATGAACGCCCGCAGGCCCTCGACGTTGCGGGCGTGGGCGGCGAGCACGTCGTCGTCCCACCCGCCGAGGCGGTCGAGCTCGGTGAGGAGCGCGGCGAGGAGATAGAGGTCGGTGTCGGGGCGGATCTGCAGGTGCTCGCCCAGGCCGAGCTCCACCGCTCGGAGGCGGCGGGGGTTCACGAAGGTGACCGACCCTCCCCGCTCACCGATGGCCCGGACGGCGTCGAGGGCGTTGGGCACCGAGGCGGCGGTGAGGTGGCCGCCGCTCGGGTCGCTGCCGAGCAGGAGCAGGTGGTCGGTGTGCTGGAGGTCGGGGACCGGGAAGATGCTCTCGGCGCCGACCATGGCATCCATGGCCGCGAACTTGTTGGAGAGGTCCTGGGTGAGGCCGCCGAACAGCCGGGTCGACTGCATCTTCGCCCAGAACAGGAAGACGGTCGGGATGCCGGACGACGTGTAGGCCAGCGGGTTCCCCCAGTAGGCGCCGACGGCCTCGGGCCCGTGCTGCTCGCGGAGGGAACGCAGCCGCTCGCCGATCTCCCCGATGGCGTCGTCCCACGAGACCCGCTCGAACGTCGCCGGCGACTCGGTCTTGGCGTTGGTCCGGCGCAGCGGATGGTCGAGCCGGTCCGGGTCGTGGTGCACCGCCGCGAAGCCGGTGCCCTTGTGGCACGCGAAGCCGGCGCCCGCGGGGTGGTCACGGTCCGGATGGATCGCCACCACGGTCTCGTCGGCGTCGACCTCGGCGACGAGCGGGCACAGCGGCTCGCAGATCCGACAGAAGGTCGAGACGAGCCTCGTGTCCGTCATGGTCACTCCCCCCCGAGCGGCACGGGTGCGCCGCTGGTAAACCATCTCCATCGTCTCCATCGGTGAGGCGAGGGGATGCAGCACAGACGAGGGGCCTGCGATGAGCCAACCCGGCCGGCCGATCGATTCAGACAATCACTACTACGAGTCGCTCGACGCGTTCACCCGGCACCTCGATCCGGCGTTCAAGGACCGCGGCGTGCGGGTGGTGCGCGACGGCAAGCGCGTCGAGGTGCTGATCGGCGGGAAGCTCAACCGCTTCATCCCCAACCCCACGTTCGACCCCGTGATCGTCCCCGGGTGCAACGACCTGATGTTCCGGGGTCAGATCCCCGACGACGTCGACCCTCGCACCCTGATGAGGGTCGAGCCGCTCTCCGCCGCCTACCAGGGCCGCGAGGCCCGCCTGGCCGTGATGGACGAGCAGGGCCTCGACGCCGTCGTGCTGTTCCCCACCCTCGGGTGCGGGGTCGAGCAGGCCCTGCGCTTCGACGTCGACGCCACCACGGCGAGCCTCACCGCCTTCAACCGGTGGCTGGAGGACGACTGGGGCTACTCCTACGACGACCGCATCATCGCCGCCCCGATGATCTCCCTCGCCGACCCCGCCGCCGCGATCGCCGAGGTCGAGCGGGTGGTCGGGCTCGGCGCCCGGGTGCTGAGCATCCGCCCCGCTCCGGTCCCCACCGGCGGGCCCGAAGGCCGGTCGTTCGGCCATCCCGACCACGACCCCGTGTGGGCGTACATCGCCGGAACAGGCGTGCCCGTCGCCTTCCACCTCGCCGACAGCGGCTACCACGCGTCGCTCGTGGCCGCATGGGGCGGGCCCGACGAGTTCGCCCCGTTCCTGAACCCCAGCCCGCTCCAGCACGCGCTGGTGGCCGACCGGGCCATCCAGGACACCTTCGCCAGCCTCCTCGTCGACGGGGTGTTCACCCGCCACCCCACGCTGAAGGTCATGAGCATCGAGAACGGCTCGGACTGGGTGCACAGCCTGCTGAAACTCATGAAGAAGATGAAGAACCAGCGCCCGTGGGCGTTCGCCGAGGACCCGGTCGACGCGCTGCGGCGCCAGCTCTGGATCGCCCCGTACTACGAGGACGACCTGTCGAAGCTGGCCGACGTCCTCGGCGTCGAGCGCATCCTGTTCGGCTCCGACTGGCCCCATGGCGAAGGCCTCGCCGACCCGGCGGCCTACGTCGACGAGCTGGCCGACGACCACGGCTTCGACCAGCACTCGATCGACCTGATCATGCGGGGCAACGCCGCGGAGCTGCTCGGCCTCCCGGTGCACTCCCCCGCCTGAGGCCGGCCGGTCGGTCAGTCGGCGAGGTCGCTCTCGACGATCACGCCCGTCGGGGTAGGGCTGGCGCAGCCAGTCGTCGAAGAGCCGCTTGGAGATCTTCCCGGTCTGGAGCCGAGGCAGCGTGCCCACGATGGCGACGCTGGTGGGGCACTTGAACCGGCTCAGGTTGGCCCGGCAGTACTCGATGACGTCGCGGGCGAAGTCGTCCTCGTCGTCGACCGGGCCCTCGGGCTCGACGATGGCCCGCACCGACTCACCGAAGTCGGGGTGGGGCACCCCGATCACGGCGGCGTCGGCGATGCCGGGGTGCCCGATGAGGATGTCCTCGATCTCGCGGGGGTAGATGTTCACGCCGCCCGAGATGATCATGTTGGAGACGCGGTCGGTGAGGTAGAGGTACCCCTCCTCGTCGACCCAGCCGATGTCGCCGAGGGTGCCCCAACCCCGGTCGTTGAAGGCTTCCTTCGTCTTCTCCGGGTCGCCGTGGTACTCGACCCGCGACGGCGGCTCGAAGAACACCTGGCCCTCGACCCGGGGGCCGACCTCGTTGCCGTCGGCGTCGACGATGTGCACCGGGCCCATCAGCGACTTGCCCACCGAGCCGGGGTGGGCGAGCCACTCCTCGGGTCCGATGACGCAGAAGCCCATTCCCTCGCTGCCCGAGTAGTACTCGTGCACCTTGGGTCCGACCCACTCGATGAAGGCCTTCTTGACCTCGGGCGGGCACGGCGCGGCGGCGTGGATGACGTACTCGAGGCTGGAGAGGTCGTAGCGGTTGCGCACCTCCTCGGGCAGCTTGAGCAGCCGCACCATGTGGGTGGGCACGAACTGCACATGGGTCACCCGGTGCCGCTGGATGAGCTCGAGGGTCTCGATGGGGTCGAAGCGCTCCATCACCACGGTCGAGGCGCCGAGCCGGTGGGCGCCGGTGGTCCAGCCCGCAGGGGCCGCGTGGTAGAGCGGCGACGGCGAGAGGTAGACGGACTCCTCGGTGAACCCGAACATGAACTGCATCAGCCCGACGAACGAGTTGGGCTGACCGATCTCGCCCCCGATGTTCGGCGAGAGGATGCCCTTCGGACGACCGGTCGTGCCCGACGAATAGAACATGTAGGCGCCCTCGCACTGGTCGGCGATGGGCTCGGGCGAACTGGTGGCGAGCAGGGTCTCGTAGTCACGCAGACCGGGCATCGGGGCGCCCACGGCGATGCGCCGCTCCGGCGGGAGCGCGACGTCGTCGCCGAGGTGGGCGAGCAGCTCGGACGACCCGAACAGCAGCGCCGCCCCGCAGTCGTTGACGATGTAGGCGACCTCGGCCGGGTTGAGGTGCCAGTTGATCGGGGTGACGTGGATGCCGGCCCGCATCCCCGCCCACATGACCTCGAAGAACTCGGTGCGGTTCTCGAGGAGCATCGCCACGTGGTCGCCGACCCCGAGCCCCTCCGCCCGCAGGACGTGAGCGACACGGTTCGACCGGTCCTCGAGCTCCGCGTACGTGAGCGCCGTGCCGGTGGCGCCGACAGCGACGGCGAGTCGGTCGGGGGCAGTGGCGGCGTAGGTCGACGGGAACTGGAGCATCGCCGGACGGTACTACCGGGCATCCTCGGATCGAGGTCCGAAACCTCTCGAGCGACGTCGGTCAGTCGCGGCGGAACAGCATCGCCCCGGCCGGCGACAGACCACCGCTGGTGACGACGGCCGTGCGGGCGTCGGCGACCTGGCGGGCACCGCCCTCGCCCCTGAGCTGGACGATCGCCTCGTGCACCAGCCCCATGCCGTGGAGGCGCCCGGCCGAGAGCTGGCCGCCCGAGGTGTTGATGGGCAGCACGCCGTCGAGGGCGATGTTGTGGCCACCGTCGAGGAAGTCCTTGGCCTCACCGATGCCGCAGAATCCGAGGGCCTCGATCCACGAAAGGCAGTTGAAGGTGAAGCCGTCGTAGAGCTGAGCGACGTCGACGTCGGACGGGCGCATGGTGGTGCGTGACCAGAGGTGGGCGGCCGGGCCGAGGCTCTGGGGCTCGTGGGTGGTGGTGCTGGCCACGAACGAGGCCCGCTCGGTGATCTGGGTGCCGACGGCCTCGACCCGCACGGGGATCGACGCCAGGTCGCCGGCGGTGTCGGAGGCGGAGACGATGATCGCCACCGCGCCGTCGCAGGGGATGTCGCAGTCGAGGAGCCCGAAGGGGGTGGTGATGGGCCGCGCCGCCAGGTAGTCGTCGATCGTCATCGGGTCGGTGTAGATGGCGTCGGGGTTGAGGGCCGCGTTCCGGCGGGCGTTGACCGCGATCCAGCCGAGGGTCTCCCGGGTGGTGCCGTAGCGGTGGAAGTGGTTCGAGGCGGGCAGGGCCAGGAGCAGGGCGGCCGAGCCGACGCCGTAGGGGGTCAGCCAGGTCCAGTCGCCGCTGGCCCGGCCACCGGCGGGGATGCCGTTGGCCTGGGCGGTGGTGACCATGCGGCCGCTGCGCAGGAGCTCGGTGAACGTCGACTGCCAGACGGTGCGGAAGCACACGACGTGGCGGGCCAGCCCGGCGGAGACGGCGAGCATGGCGGCGATGACAGACCCCGACGGCCCGAACGTGTCCTGGCCGCCGTTGTACCAGGTGGGCTGGATGCCGAGCGCGTCGGCGACCTCGGGGATGCCGCCCTCGCCCATGCCCGGCACGGTGCCCATGCCCGGGTAGGTCGAGAGCCCGTCGATGTCGCTGCGCTCGAGGCCGGCGTCCTCGATGGCCCGGGTGATGGCCTCGGCGGTCAGGGCCAGCGGCGCCCGCATGAGGCGTCGGCCGACCTGGGACATGCCGATGCCGGAGACGACGACGTCGTCCTCGAACCTGCGGGTCGTGGCCATGGGCCGGACATGGCGCCAGTGCTCCCCCGCCGGGATGTCCTCCGGCGGGAGCTCGGTGGCCACGGGCTCGTCGATCGGGGCGAAGACGGGCAGCCAGACGTCGTCGACGTGCTCGAAGCGCACCCCGACCCGCAGGCCGACGACGGCGGCCTCGGGCTCGACGTCGACGATGTTGGAGATGATGCGCGCCCGTGGGTCCTCGTCGAGGGCCACGTTGGCCACCACGTAGGGCGGCGGGAAGGCAGGGTCCCACGGGTGGGCGTCGACGGTGACGCCCACGACGGTGCCCTGACCGCTCACGACGGTGGTGCCGGTCTCGAGCGAGCCGCACCACCGGCACGACGGCGCCGGAGGGTGGATCAGCGCGCCGCAGTCGTCGCAGCTGCAGATGCGCAGCTCGCCGTCGGCGCCCCCGGTCCAGTACGGCTCGGTCAGGAGGGTGACCTCGGGAAGGGCGCGCTCGGACATGGCGCCAGTCTGGCCCGAGCGGCGACCCGACCCCGTGGCCGCTCGGTAGGGTCGGCGGGTCCGGCGCCGTCGCGTACGTGGGTGCTCCGGGCACGGACGACGGGACGGGACATGGCCACGAGGCGAAGGCGGACGAGCGGACGGCTGCTGACCGCCCTCGCCGTCGGGCTCGTCATCACGCTCGCCGCGGCCTGCAGCTCCACGTCGCCGGGCAGCGACGCCTCGGCCCCGACCACCAGCCGCGCCACGGCGTCGGCGGACGGTGCCGTGGAGTGGCTCACCACCCTCCCGGTCAACGGGGTCGACCAGGCGGTCGAGGTGCGCGGGGACGACGCCGGCGCGCCGCTCCTGCTGGTGATCCACGGTGGGCCGGGCTTCGCCATGATCGACCTGCTCCACGAGACGATGCCCGAGCTCGAGGACCGCTTCGTCACGGTGAACTACGACCAGCGCGGCGCCGGGCTGTCGTACTCCCCCGGTGTCGACCCCGAGACCATCACCCTCGACCAGCTCGTCGACGACGCCGACACGATCCGCCAGGCCGTGCTCGACCACCTCGACGCCGAGCCCGGGCGGGCGGTCTACGTGATGGGCCACTCGATGGGCACGATGATCGGCCTCGACCTGGTGCGCACCCACCCGGACCGCTACGCCGGCTTCGTCGGCGTGGGCCAGGTCACCGACGTCGTGGCCAACGAGCAGGGCAGCTACGCCTTCGCCCTGGCCCAGGCGACGGCGGAGGGCAACGCCACCGCGACGAGCCAGCTGACGTGCGTCGGCCCGCCGCTCGACGACCTCTCCTACGCCGGGTGCCCGGCCCGGCCGGGCCTCGACGGCTTCGAGGTCACGGCCTGCTGGACCGGGAACTTCGGCGGCGAGGTCTGGGGCGCCACGAGCGACGACCCCGTGGTGGAGGCGATCCTCGACAGCCCCGCCTACCGGGACCGGACCGACCGCTGGTGGGCCGGGCTCGAGCTCTCCCAGGCGCTGTTCGACGACCCGGCCGTGCTGGCGTGGGACGCTGCCGCGGTCGCCCGCGACCTACCTGTGCCCGTCTACGTCTTCCAGGGCCACCACGACTTCGACACCCCGTGGCCACTGGCCGAGGCGCTGATGCCCGCCATCTCCGGCCCCCACCGGCTGCTGTGGTTCGAGAACAGCAGCCACTTCCCCTTCTTCGAGGAGCCCGACACCTTCGCCCGGGCCCTCACCGAGCTCGCCGCCGGTGCCCTGCCCGCCGACGGGTCCACCGGATCGGCCGGACCGGCCGAGCCCGAGCCGAGCTGGGGGACGCCGCCTCAGAGCTGTGGCTGAGGGACCGGGCCGGGCGGGTCGGTGTCGGCCGGGACGCCGTCGGTCAGTACTCGCCCTTGATCACGAAGTAGGAGCCGCGGATCGTGCCGGCGAGCTTGGACTTCTGCCGGGCGAACTTGAACCTGCCCTCGAGCTCGGCCGGCACCTCCATGCCGTCGGAGAGCTTGAAGCCGACGGCCCGCTTGCCCGAGTCGGCGATGGTGTACATCACGTTGATCGACAGGCCGCTCTCGTAGAAGACGTACGCCATCTTGATGCCCTCGACCTCGAAGGCGGTGGCCTCGAGCGGCGTGGACCCGATGACGAGGTCACGCTCCTCGAGGATCTTGTGGACCCAGGCGATGGTGGCCTTGGCCTTGCTCGCCGGCTCGACGACGAAGGTGTGGTCGTACTTGTTCTTGAAGTAGCGCGCCTCGTTGGCCCGCAGGCCGGCGAGGGCCTCGGCGACGGGCGACGACTCCAGCCCGACCGTCGAGACGTCCTTGAAGTCGACCTCGTAGGACATGGTGTGGGACCCCCCGGTCTCGCCGTCGCCGAAGGGCCGAACGTAGCGGAGTCCCGACGGCACGCCGGTGGGATTTCCGGCAGAGGTCCGGACGACCGGCCCACGGCTCGCACCGAGGATCCGACGACCCAACCTCTGCGCCCGCGCCGCACTGGCGGAGGGGCTGCGTAGGGTTGACGGGCGATCCGACGGGCTGCAGGCCTGCTCGGGCTCGCGTGCCCGAGACCGGGCCCTCCCACCCGAAGGAAGCTCCACCTTGCCCGTACCCCCGACCGTCGACGCGCTCGACGATCGCCTCCTCGACGCCGTCTACGACCCCGGGACGCTGGCGAGGGGCCGCGTCTACGCGGAGGAGGGCCGGGCCAGCGTGCTCAGCTCGGAGCCGGGGCTGATCAAGGCGGTCTGCCGCGGGTCGGGCCCCGCGACCTACGTGGTGCGCGTCCGCTGGAGTCGGCGCGACGACGGCGGTGACCGCGTCGACATCGACGACACGTGCACCTGCCCGATCGGGCGGCACTGCAAGCACGGCGTGGCCGTCGTCCTCACCGCCCGCCGGGAGGCCGCCGCGGCGCCGGCGCCCGCCGTCGACTCCCCCGCCGTGGCCGACTGGCGGCGACTCTTCGCCGACCTGCCCACCGCGGAGGGCGTCGACGACCGCTGGGGCACGGCCGGCCTCGCCCTCCAGTTCGCGGTCGAGCACCCCACCCCGACCCGCTACTCGACCAGCACCGAACCGCGGGTCACCGTGCGCCCGATGCGCCCGGGCAAGGCCGGCCAGTGGATCAAGACCGGGGCGTCGTGGCGTGACATCAGCTCCCCGCACGGGCAGACCCTCACCGACGTCGACCCGTTGCAGCGGGCGGCCGTCCGGTCGGTCATGGCCACCGGGCCGGCCGACCTCGCCCACTCCCACATCCAGACCGCGCCCCTCGCCCTGTTCGGGCCCGATCTCTGGTTCCAGCTGGAGCGGGCGGTCGCGGTCGGGGTCGCGTTGATCGGCGAGCACCCGGGCGACGTCATCGTGGTCTCGCCCGCCGACGCGGCCGCAGTCGTCGACCTCGCGGCCGACGACGTCGGGAGCGATCACGCTCGCCGCCTCGTTCACCCTCGACGGCGAGCCGATCGAGCTCCCGGAGGGGCGCAGCGGGCTCCTCGGCAGCCCGCCCCACGGCATCTGGATGCGCGACGGCGGCCGGCTCGAGCTCATCGCCCTCACCGCTCCCCTGCACCCGACCGTCGCCCGGCTCGCCTCATCCGACCCGCTCACCGTCCCGGCGGCCGACGTCGAGGAACTGCTCGACGTCTACCAGCCGGCGCTGGCGCGCCACGCAAGGGTCGCCTCGTCCGACCGCAGCGTCACCATCACCACCAGCCGGTTCGAGGGGGTCGTGCTCACGGTCGAGCGCACCGCCCTCGACACCGCCGCGCTGCGGTGGTCGGTCCGGTACCGCCGGGGCGAGCGGGCGGTCGACCACCCCCTCCACGGAGCCGGCGGCCGTGCCCGCGATCGTGCCGCCGAGAGGGCGGCCATCGACGACCTGGAGCTGCCCACCCACCTGCTGCCCACCATCGTCGACTGGGACGGCTCGCCCCGCGACGTCACCGTCTCGGGCCCGGCCATCCTCACCCTGGTCACCGACGTGCTCCCGTGGCTGGAGGCGAAGGGCCAGGTCACCATCGAGCGGTCCGGCGACCACCCCGCGCTGCGGGAGGCCAGCGGCGACCCGCTCATCTCCCTCATGGTCACCGACGGCGACGACGAGGGCCGCCGCGGGGGCAACGACTGGTTCGACCTGAACGTGGAGGTGAGCGTCGACGGCGAGGTCGTCGATTTCGCCAACCTCTTCGCCGCACTCGCCCGCGACGACGAGGCCCTGATCCTTCCGTCGGGCACCTGGCTCCGCCTCGACCGGCCCGAGTTCACCCGCCTGCGGGAGCTCATCGACGAGGCCCGGAACCTCGCCGACCCGACCGGCGCCGGCATCGTCCGCCTCAACCGCTTCCAGACCAGTTGGTGGGACGAGCTCACCGGCCTCGGCGTCGTCACCCGCCAGTCACAGCGCTGGGCCGACAGCGTCGGCGCCATGGCCGCGCTCGCCGCGCCGGAGCCGGTGCCGGTCCCGGCCGGCCTCGACGCCACGCTGCGCCACTACCAGCAGGAGGGGCTCGACTGGCTGGCGTTCCTGCACCGCAACCGCCTCGGCGGGATCCTCGCCGACGACATGGGGCTCGGGAAGACCGTCCAGACCCTGGCCCTGTGCCTGCACGTGCTCGAGGAGACGCCCGACGCCCGCTTCCTGGTCGTCGCCCCCACCAGCGTCGTCGAGAACTGGGCCCACGAGGCCGCCCGCTTCGCCCCCGGGGTGGAGGTCCGCACCATCCGCGAGACCCAGGCCCGCCGGGGCCACTCCCTCGACGACGAGATCGACGGCGCCACCATCGTCGTCACGTCCTACGCCCTCTTCCGGCTCGAGTTCGAGAGCTACACCCGCCACGAGTGGGAGCTCCTGCTGCTCGACGAGGCCCAGTTCGTGAAGAACCACCAGGGCAAGACCTACCAGTGCGCCCGCCGCCTCGACGCCGCCACCAAGATCGCCATCACCGGCACCCCGCTCGAGAACACGCTGATGGACCTGTGGTCGCTGCTGTCGATCGCCGCGCCCGGCCTCTACCCCGACCCCAAGCGGTTCAGCGAGACCTTCCGCAAGCCGATCGAGAGCGGCGACTCCCCCGAGCTGCTCGCCACCCTCCGCCGCCGCATCGCCCCGCTCATGCGCCGGCGCACCAAGGACGCGGTGCTCACCGAGCTGCCGCCCAAGACCGAGCAGACCGTCGAGATCGAGCTCAACCCGCGCCACGCCCGCATCTACGCCACCCAGCTGCAGCGGCAGCGCCAGAAGGTCCTCGGCCTGGTGGGCGACGTCCAGAAGAACCGCTTCGAGATCCTCAAGTCGCTCACGATCCTGCGCCAGCTCGCCCTCGACCCCGCCCTCGTCGACGAGGCCGACGACGCCGTCGGTTCGGCGAAGCTCGACCGCCTGGTCGACGACCTGACCCAGGTGGTGGCCGAGGGCCACCGGGCCCTCGTGTTCAGCCAGTTCACCCGGTACCTGGCCCGGGCCCGCACCCGCCTCGACGCCGCCGGCATCGCCCACAGCTACCTCGACGGCAGCACCCGCAACCGCCCCGAGGCCATCGCCCGGTTCAAGGACGGCGACGCCCCGGTGTTCGTGATCAGCCTCAAGGCCGGCGGGTTCGGGCTCAACCTCACCGAGGCCGACTACTGCTTCGTGCTCGACCCGTGGTGGAACCCCGCCACCGAGCTCCAGGCCGTCGACCGCACCCACCGCATCGGCCAGCTGAACCCGGTGATGGTCTACCGGTACGTCTCGACCGACACGATCGAGGAGAAGGTCATGGAGCTGAAGGCCCGCAAGTCCGACCTCTTCAACAGCGTGCTCGACGGTGAGGGCGCCCTGGCCGGCGCCCTCACCGAAGACGACATCCGCGGCCTGCTCGACCTCGCCTGACCCGCAGGCGGGGCCGAGCGACCGGCCTCAGTACCGCAGCACGCCGGCGATGCGCCCGGCGTCGTGGATGGTGCCGTCGTCGACGAGCACCGCGTGCCCGCCGCTGCGCAGCACCGCCTCGATGGTGTCGTCGACGATGTCGTCGACCACGTCGGGCGCCTCGATCTCCTCGGTCGGCTGCAGCTCGCCGTGGTCGCCGAACCGCACCGCCATCGAGAAGCCGTGCTCGACGACGACGAGCTCGACCCGGCCGTCGAGGGCGAGGGGCCAGATCTCGTCGATGCCGCCGGCGTAGCGATGGCCCGAACGGGCCTGGTCGAGCCGGGCCATGGCGTCGGCGCGGTCGCTGCGGAGCCAGTCGACCATCACCGGCCACGCCGCGCTGTGGAGCTCGGACCAGCCCGTGCGGTCGTGGTTGCCGCGAACGATGCCGATGGCGACCGCCGGGCACTCGTCGACGAAGGCGCGCACCGAGGTGGACACGCCGGCGACCACCGTCGGCAGCGGGTCGGCCGCCTGCACCGCGGCGACGGTGGCGGCCACCCGACGGGTCCACGCCGGGGAGCTCTCCTCGCCCCGTTCGATGGGCCAGGTGTCGTCGTGGTGCTCGACGAGTCGGTTGCGGTCGCCCCTCAGCAGGCGGGCCCGACGACCGCTCACGGTCAGGACCCGGAACACCGCGCTGCGGTTGAGGTCGGCGACGAGATCCCTCGTGGCGAAGGTGTCGTCGACCACCACGCGGGGGACGACCGGCCGGCCCAGCCTGACGGTGGTCGTGTGCTCGGGCGACGCGCACAGCGCCAGCGCTTCGCCGCTCGTCTCGGGGATGCAGCTCCGGAGCAGCTCGTGGAGCTCGGCCACCACCTGGCGGCGGATGGCATCGGGGACGTCGTCGGTGAGGCGCCGGTCGGCGTCGTCGATGAATCCGGCGACGGTCGACAGCTCCGCATCGGAGAGGCGCGAGCCGGGGGTGGTGTTCACGAGGATCGTGACGCTCGGGTAGACGACTCGTCGCTGGAGGTCGTCGAGCAGCAGCTTGTCCATGGGTTCTCCTTCGATCGGTTGGTGACCGAAGGTCTCTCCCGCTCCGTCAGGAGCCAGCGCGCCGGGGCCGCTCGGCCCGTGATGACGACGACGCTGCGTAGGGATACTCCCCTTCACGGACCACTCTACACACGATCCGTGTTACACGAACCTCACTTCACAAGATTTCTCACTCCGGCGGGTTGAGGGCTCCCGGTCCGCCGGCCTCGTGGCCCGTCGAGCCCGACGTCCTCGACGTCCTCGACGTCACCAGCCCCACGATCGTGACGATGACCGCACCGACCACGAAGCCGACCAGTGCGGAGGCGGCGGTGTTGACCAGCCAGGCGAGCACGCCACCGATGCCGGGGACGTCGCTGACCAGCCCCTCGAGGTCGTGGACGAGGTGGTACGGGGTGGTCCAACCCAACTCGTCGAAGCCGACGAGGATGATGTGGCCGCCGACCCAGAGCATGGCGGCGATGCCGATGACCGACAGCCACGAGAGCAACTTCGGCATCCCGGCGACGAGCAGCAGGCCGACCCGCTTGGCCTTGGGCGAGGGGCGCTCGGCCAGCTTCAGGCCGAAGTCGTCCATCTTCACGATGAGGGCGACGACGCCGTAGACGGCCACGGTGATGACGAGCGCCACCAGCACGAGGATCACCCCCCGGGCCACGAGCGGCTCGTCGAGCACCTCTTTGAGGGAGATCACCATGATCTCGGCCGACAGGATGAAGTCGGTGCGGATCGCCCCCGAGACGGTGGCGGACTCCGCGTCAGGGCCCTGGAGCGTCACCGGTACGTCGTGCCCGTGGTCGTCGTGGCGCAGGGCGTGGATGATCTTGTGGGCGCCCTCGTAGGCGAGGAAGCAGCCACCGAACATCAGGATGACCTCGACCACCTTCGGCGCGATGGCGCTCAGCAGCAGCGCTATGGGGAGGATGATCAGGATCTTGTTGCGCAACGACCCGAGGGCGATGCGCTTGATGATCGGGAGCTCGCGGTGGGCGGCGAGGCCACGGACGTACGCCGGGGTCACCGCGGCGTCGTCGACCACCACGCCGGCGGCCTTCATGCTCGCCTTGCCGGCTGCGGCCGCGACATCGTCCACCGACGCCGCGGCCAGCTTGGCCAGTGCCGCTATGTCATCGAGAAGCCCGACAAGGCCGCCTGCCATCGCCCGTCCTTGGTGATCCGTGAGTCGAAGCAACGTAGCAACGCCGACCGCTGCGACAGCAGGCGGGCGGTTCACCAAGGCCGAGATGGTGACGCGCCCGCCTGGCGCCGCCACCGGGGAAACCCCCGGCGATGTCATCCGCTTCGATCAGCGGCCGAGGCGCGCATGCCCCGGGAGACGACGGCCGCGACGACCAGGACCACGACGGCGACGACACGCAGGCCGACGGCCATCGAGTCAGTGAACGCTCTCACCGCCTCCTGATGGACCTCCGGCCCGATGGCCGCCGCGGTGCGCAACGTCTGGAACACGGACTCACCGCCGCGCACCGCGCCGGGCAAGGACCTCTCGAAGGTGCTGGCGAGGACCGTCCCCACGACGGCCACGCCGAGCGCCGCACCCACCTCCCGGACGGCGCTGTTGATGCCCGACCCGATCCCCGCCTGCTGCGGCGGGAGAGAGGTGACGATGCCGGTCGACAGCGACGGCACGCTCAGGCCCATCCCGGCGGCGACCACGACCAGCGCTGCGACGTAGGGCAGGTACGGGGTCGAGGCGGTGACGAAGGAGAGCGCGGCGATTCCCGCGGCCAGGGTGACCAGTCCTGCGGTCACGACCCGCCGGACACCGACGTGCTCGGCGAGGGCCACGCTGCGTCGGCTGACGACGATCATGACGACCGGGAGGGGCAGGATCGCGACACCGGTGGCCAGCGGTGAGTACCCCTTCGTGTACTGCAGGTACTGCGCGTTCACGAAGAACAGCGCGAACAGCCCGAAGAACACGACAGCAACGCCGACCGCCCCGACCCGGACCGAGGCGATCCGGAAGAGCCTCGGGTCGAGCATCGGATCACGCCGACGCAGCGACCGACGCACGAAGGTGGTGCCCGTCGCCGCCGCGGCGAGAAGCGAGCCCACGACCAGACCCGACGTCCACCCCTGCTCGGGCCCTTCGATCACGGCGAGCAGCACGAAGAAGACCGAGGCCGTGAGCAGTGTCGCACCCGCCGGGTCGAGCGGTGCCGAATGGCGCTCACCTCGTGGTGCCATTGCACCGACCAGTACGGCGAGGAACGCACCGAGCGGGGCCATGACCAGGAACAGCCCCTGCCACGGCAGCCATTGCAGGACCAGGCCACCGCCGAGGTTGCCCAGCGCACCGGCGGCACCGGTCGCGGCCGACCAGGTGGCGATGGCATGGGGCTTGCGGGCCGGGGGTGTGACCTGGAGCAGCAGTGAGAGCGTCGCCGGCATCACCAGCGCCGCCCCCAGCCCGGTGATCGCTCGCCCCGCCAGGAGAACGGTGGTGGCCGGAGCCGCGGCGGAGACGAGACAGCCGGCGGTGAAGATGCCGAGGCCGGCCATCAGCACGCCCTTGCGGCCGACACGGTCGGCGAGGGCCCCGGCCGGGATCAGCAGGCACCCGAACACCAGGATGTAGGCGTCCACGATCCAGAGCAGTTCGGTGGAGCTCGGGCGGAGGTCGCTGCCGGCGAGCTCCGGCAGGGCGAGGTTGATGGCCGCGACCATCGCGACCACGACGACGACGCATGCGGACATGAGCGCGGTCATGGCGACAGGGCTGGCAGAGCGCGGGGACTGACTGCTCGTTGGAGCATCGGAGTTCCTTTCTCGAGGTGGGCGGGGCCTGGGTGGCCTCCGCCCCTGGACTGCGGTCGGGCCTAGGAGGAGGCGACGGCCACGGCGACGTCCTCCTGGACCAGGTCGGCGTTGATGGCGATCGCCGCCGCCGAGCCCTGACCTGCCGAGGTGATCACCTGCGCCCGTGGGTCGACGACGTTCCCCGCGGCCCAGACCCCGGCGACGCTCGTGCGTCCGAACCGGTCGACGGTCGCGAAGCCCTCGTCGTCCAGCTCACAGCCGAGCGAGGCCAGCAGCCCGTCGGGGTGAGGTGTGTTGATCGGGCGGACGAACACCGCCGCCCGGGGGATCACGCTGCCGTCGACGAGTTCGATCCCCTTCAGCTCGTCCCGGTCGACGACCAGCCGGGCGACCTCGCCCCGCACGATCTCGATCCCCCGGGCCCGCAGCTGACGTTCCTCGAGCTCGGTCGGCTCGTAGCTGTGCGCGACGTACACGACGTCGTCGCTCCACTGCCGCACGAGGAGGGCGTGCAGGACCGCACCGGGGTTGGTCCCGAGCACGCCCAGCGGGCGATCGCGGACCTCCCACCCGTGGCAGTAGGGGCAGTGCAACAGGTCCCGCCCCCAGCGCTCGCGGACCCCGGGGATGGCCGGGAGCTCGTCGCCGACGCCCGTGGTGACCAGCAGCCGCCGGGCCGTCAGCTGCGAGCCGTCACCGAGGTGCACGACGAAGCCGGCCGCCGACGCAGCCGACGCGGCCGACACCGTGCCCTCGATGATGTGCACGCCGTAGCCGGTGACCTCCTCCCGCCCCACCGCCAGCAGCTCGCTCGGCGGCATCCCGTCGCGGGAGAGGAACCCCTGCATGTGGGCGGCGGGCGCGTTCCTCGGCTGCCCGGCGTCCACGACCGCCACCCGGCGACGGGCCCTACCCAGCACGAGCGCCGCGCTCAGCCCGGCCGCACCGCCACCGACGATCACGATGTCGTGGTCACTGTTGTCCATGTCGATCACCTCCGACGTGGAGCGTGCGGGCAATCGACATGTTTGGCCACTGTTGTTGCCGTTTCCGGGAATCCATGGTGTAGTCGGCGAATGGCTTCCGCCGAGATCGTCGCGGCGCTCGCCGGGGTGGGGCCTCGTCTCCGGCTGCTGCGAACCCGCCGAGGCGTCACGCTGACCGGGCTCGCCGCCGAGACAGGGATCTCGAAGAGCACGCTCTCCCGCCTCGAGTCCGGGCAACGCAAACCCAGCCTCGAGCTCCTGCTGCCGATCGCCGATGCCTTCGAGGTGCCGCTCGACGAGCTCGTCGACATGCCGTCGCTGGGCGACCCTCGGACCCGGCTGCGGCCCCGCGAGCGCCGAGGGCGCGTCGTGATCCCGCTCACCGAGCACCCGATGGGGATGCACGCGTGGAAGGTCGTGATCCCGCCCGAGGCCGGGCAGCGGGAGCTGCGGACCCACGACGGCTACGAGTGGCTCTACGTGCTCGTCGGCGAGCTGCGCGTCGTGCTCCCCGGCGAGGAGCTCGTCGTGACGGCCGGCGACGCCGTCGAGTTCGACGCATCCCGTCCCCACTGGTTCGGCCCGGCCGACGAGCACCCGGTCGAGATCATCAGCATCCTCAGCCATCGCGGACGACCGATCCGGCGCCACGCCCTCGGCCGGGGGACTCGGCGCTCGTGAACAACGATCAGGGGAGCGACGGCCTTCCGCCGGCGCTCATCGCCACCAAGCTCCACGCGCCGGCGCCGCGCCGTGAGCTCGTCGAACGGCCCCGCCTCGTCGACAGGCTCGACCTCCCGGGCCTCCCCCCGGTGACGATCGTCAGCGCTCCGGCCGGGTTCGGCAAGACGACGCTTCTCGCCGACTGGTTCGCCCGCACCCGCTCGGCGGGCCAGAAGGTCACCTGGCTCTCACTGGACGCCCGCGACAACGACCCGACCGTGTTCCTCTCCTATCTGATCGCCGCGATCGCGGCCGTCGACGAGGGGATCGGTTCCGACGCGCTCGCGCTTCTCCGTTCGGCGGAGCCGACCCAGGCGGTGCTCGCGTCGCTGGTCAACGACCTCGCCGCCAGCCTCGAGGACATCGCGATCGTCCTCGACGACCACCACGTGATCCACGGCACGGAGGTCCACGACGCCCTCGGCTTCCTGGTCGACCACCTCCCCCGCCAGGCCCACCTGGTGATCGCAGGACGGTCCGATCCCCCGCTGCCGCTCGGTCGGCTGCGGGCACGCGGCGATCTCCTCGAGGTCCGCGCCGCGGACCTCCGCTTCACCGACGGCGAAGCGGCCGCCTACCTCAACGACTCGATGGGCCTGCGCCTCGACGAGGGCGACGTGACCACCCTCGAGACCCGCACCGAAGGCTGGATCGCGGCCCTGCAGCTCGCCGCGCTCTCGATGCAGGGGCGCGTCGACTCCTCCGAGTTCATCGCCAGCTTCGCCGGCGACGACCGCTTCGTCGTCGACTTCCTCGCCGAGGAGGTGCTCGAGCACCAGCCCGAGGAGGTCCGTTCGTTCCTACTCGACACGTCGATCCTCGATCGGTTCACCGCCGAGGGCTGCGACGCGGTGACCGGACGTTCCGACGGCGCTGTCATGATCGAACGGCTCGACCGGGCGAACCTGTTCCTCGTCCCGCTCGACGGCCGGCGCCGCTGGTACCGGTACCACCACCTCTTCGCCGACGTGCTCCGGGCCCGGCTCCTCGCCGAGGACCCCGAGTCGATGCTCGAGCTCCACCGACGGGCGAGCAGGTGGTGCGAGCAGGAGGGCGATGTCGAGTCCGCGGTCATGCACGCCCTCGCCGGCGAGGACCACGAGCGGGCCGCCGACCTCATCGAGGCGGCCGCACCTCGGCTGCGCCAGAGCCGTCAGGACGAGACCCTGAGGACCTGGCTCGAGGAGCTCCCCGACGAGCTCTACGTCGACCGGCCGGTGCTCGCCATGGCCCTCGTGGGAGCTCGGGTGATCACCCATGACCCCACTGGTGTCGAACGGCTGCTCGAGCTGGTGGAGACCTCCCTCGAACGGCCGACCCGGGCGCCGGTGGTGGTCGACCACGAGGCGTTCGAGCGGCTCCCCGCCGAGGTCCTGGTCCACCGCGTCGGCCTCAGCATGCTCGCAGGGGACCTCGACGCCATCGTCCCGTTGGCCACGCGCGTCCTCGAGCTCGTGCGACCCGGCGACGAGCGGCTCCGCGGCGTGGCCAACGGCCTGCTCGGGATCGGGCACTGGGCCTCCGGTGACCTCGTCACCGCCGAGGAGAGCTACCGGGCGGCGGTCGCGGCGTTCACCGCGTCGGACCACCTCCCCGACATGCTCGGGTGCTCGCTCGCCATGGGCGACATCCAGATCGCGCTCGGCCGCCTGGGCGACGCCCGCCGCACCTTCGAGGCCGGTCTCCGGTGCACGGCCGAGAACCCGGGGCTGCGGGGTGCCGCCGACATGCACGTCGGGCTCAGCGAGGTCCTCATCGAGCGCAACGAGCTCGAGGCCGCCGATGAGCAGCTCGCCGCGAGCCTGGCCCTCGGCGACTCCGCCACGCTGCCCCAGCATCCCTACCGGTGGCGGGTGACCATGGCCCGCCTGTGCCGGGCCCGCGGCGAGCTCGAGCGGGCACTCGCCCTCCTCGACGACGCCGCCCCTCTCTACGAGACCGACTTCTCACCGCCCGTCAGGCCGGTCGCCGCCCTCAGGGCACGGGTGCTCATCGCCCGAGGCGACGTGTCCGCCGCGCTCAGGTGGGCCGAGGAACGGGGTCTGGGCGTCGACGACACGCTGACCTACATCCGGGAGTTCGAGCACATCACGCTGGCGCGCACGCTCATCGCCCGGTACGAGCGCGACCGGAGCAGATCGACCCTCGCCGACGCCCTGGGCCTGCTCGGTCGTCTGGCCGCGGCCGCCGAGGCGGGGCACCGGATCGGCAGCCTCATCGAGATCAGGATCCTCGAGGCCGCGGCGCTGTCGGCGGGCGACCGCCCCGAGGAGGCCGCCGAGGCACTCGGGCAGGCCCTCTCGCTCGCGGCGCCGGGGGGTCACGTGCGTCTGTTCCTCCACGCCGGCCCCGGGGTCATCTCGCTCCTACGCACGATGGAGGATCGCTGGGCCGCGATCCCGGGGCTCCGGTCCGCGATCGAGGCCAGCGGGTCGACGGCGCCGGCCCGACAGGCTCCGGATCCGCACGCCGGTGCGCTCGTCGACGAGCTGAGCCCCCGGGAGCTCGACGTGCTCCGCCTGCTGCGCAGCGACCTGAGCGGCCCGGACATCGCCGCCGAGCTGTACGTGTCGCTGAACACGTTGCGCACCCACACGCGCAACATCTACGTGAAGCTCGGCGTGAACAACCGCCGCGAGGCCGTGCGGCGGGCCGCCGAGCTGGGGCTCTAGCCACCACCACCGGCCCGATCACCACACCGGTCACCACATGTGGTGATGACCGGTCATCAGGTCCCTTCGTACGTTCGCTCCGTGCAGTACGAGATCAGGATCGAAGGGCGACTCGGAGCCCGGTGGGCAGCTTGGTTCGACGAACTGAGCATCACCACCGACGACGACGGCACCACGGTGCTCCGAGGGTCCGTCCCCGACCAGGCCGCACTGCACGGCCTCCTCCAGAAGGTGCGCGACCTCGGCATCCCGCTGATCTCGCTCGTGCCCGTCGAGGAGCCGCCCGACTCCGCAGCACGACCCGACGAAGGGACCTGACATGGCCGCCACACCCCGACACCCGAGACCCCCGATGGATCGAACCCGGAAGGCCGCGCTCTACGCCGGTCTGTTCTACATCGGCACGTTCATCTTCTCGATCCCCGCGCTGGGCCTCTACGACGGCGTGGTGAACGACCCGAACTTCGTGCTCGGCGCCGGCCACAGCGGCGGCGTCCTGTGGGGCGGGCTCATCGAGGTCCTCACCGGCCTCACCGGCATCGGCACCGCCGTGGCCGTCTACCCCGTCATCAAGCGCTACGGCCCCAGCCGGGCCCAGGGCTTCGTGGCCAGCCGCACCCTCGAGGCGGCCGTCATCTTCGTCGGCGTGCTCAGCGTGCTCTCCGTCTACACCCTGCGCCAGGACCTCACCGCCGGTGCCGACACTGCCAGCGTGACGACCACCGCCAACGCCCTGGTGGCGATGAAGGACTGGTCGTTCCTGCTCGGCCCGGGCGTCATGCCGGCCATCAACGCCCTCTGCTTCGCCACGATCCTCTACCAGACCCGCCTCGTCCCCCGGATCATCCCCACCATCGGTCTGATCGGTGCGCCGCTGCTGCTCATCTCGTCGATCGTGACCCTGTTCGGCGGCTGGGAGCAGGTGACCCCCACGTCCATGCTCTTCGCCCTGCCGATCGCCGCCTGGGAGCTCTCCGTCGGCATCTACATGATCGTGAAGGGCTTCCGCACGGTCCCCGCCCCCACCACCGAGATCGACCCCGGCGCCGTGCCGGGTGCCGTCGCCCTCGTCGAGGCCTGAACCGATGATCGAGCTCAGCAGCGTCACCAAGCGCTACGGCGGCACGATCGCCGTGGACGACCTCAGCTTCGAGGTGCGATCCGGTGAGGTGACCGGCTTCCTCGGCCCCAACGGGGCCGGGAAGTCGACCACCATGCGGATGATCGTCGGGCTCGACACGCCGACCGAGGGCCACGTCGCCGTCGACGGCCGCCGGTACCGCGACCTCCGCTTCCCGCTGCGCCACGTGGGTGCGCTGCTGGAGGCCCGAGCGGCTCATCCGGCCCGCACGGCACGGGACCACCTCCGGTGGCTGGCCGACTCCAATGCGATCGGACGGGCCCGGGTTCAGGAGGTCCTCGACATCGTGGGGCTGTCCGATGCCGCGGACCGACGCATCGGCGGCTACTCGCTGGGCATGGGTCAGCGACTCGGGGTCGCCACTGCCCTGCTCGGCGATCCCGGCACGCTCATCCTCGACGAGCCGGTGAACGGCCTCGACCCGGAGGGCATTCAGTGGATCCGCAGCCTGCTTCGACGACTCGCCGCAGAAGGCCGGACCGTGCTGCTCTCCAGCCACCTCATGACCGAGATGGCCCAGACGGCCGACCGCCTCATCGTCATCGGTCGGGGATCCCTCATCGCCGAGGGAACGGTCGACGAGCTCGTCAGGCGCGTCACGAGCGGTCACGTCCGCGTCGACAGCGCCGAGCCGGACCGCCTTCGTCACCTCATCAGCGGCCAGGGCGGCGCCGTGTCTCGCGACGTCGACGGAACGTTGACCGTCACCGGCCTCGACGCACGCCAGATCGGCACGACCGCCAACCGCGCCGACATCACCCTCCATGAGCTCTCGACCCACTCCGCGTCGCTCGAGGAGGCGTTCTTCGAGCTCACGCGCGGAGCCGGCGACCACACGACCCGAGGAGAAGCAGCGGCATGATCACCACGATCCCCGACGTCAGCCCGGTCCGTGCTCGGACGGTCTTCACCGCCAGCGCGCGGTCGGAATGGACGAAGCTGCGCTCCGTCCGTTCGACCACCTGGACCCTGCTCGCCACCGCCGGCATCGCCATCGGCTTCGGCGCCCTCGTCGGCGTGTCACAGATGAGCAGCTGGGACACCCTCGATCCCGCCGAACGGCTGCGGTTCGACCCGGCGTTCTTCAGCCTCAGCGGCCTGTGGCTCGCTCAACTCGCCATCGGCGTCCTGGGGGTGCTGGCCGTCACCAGCGAGTACGCAACGGGACAGATCCGAGCCACCTTCATCGCCACGCCGAGCCGCACCACCGTGCTCGCCGCCAAGGCGGTCACCTTCGCCACGGTCGCACTCGTGACCGGCATCGGCACATCCGTCGCCAGCTTCTTCGTCGGTCAGGCGATCTTCGCCACCAAGGGCCTCGACGTCTCCATCACCGAGCCGGGCGTGCTCCGAGCGGTGATCGGCGGGGGCCTCTACCTCGCCGCTGTCGGCCTGCTCGGCATCGGGCTCGGGACCATCCTCCGACGGACCGCAGGGGCCGTCGCCGCTCTCGTCGCCATGCTGGTGCTGACCCCGCTCGTCAGCGGTTTCCTCCCGGCGTCGTTCCAGGAGTCGGTCGGGAGGTACTTCCCCGCCCAGGCCGGCATGTCGGTCTTCAGCGTCGTCCCCGATCCCAAGGCCCTGAGCCCGTGGGCCGGCCTCGGCGTGCTGCTGCTCTACGTCGCAGCCTCACTGATCGTCGGCGGGATCCTGCTCACCCGCCGCGATGCCTGACCCACCCGTCATCCCAACCACTGAAGAAGGAGATTTCGAACCATGCACACCGACACCGAGACCGAACCATCGACGGATCGGCCCCCGGCCTGGTTCGTCCACGCCGCCTGGCGGGTCCACCGGGCACTCCACCGGCTCACCGGCCGACGCTTCCTCTGGACCACGTCGAACAAGCGGGGGTGGGGCGCCCTGCACCTCACCACGACAGGGCGCAGGACCGGGAAGGAGCGAGGCGTCATCATCGGCTACCTCGAGGACGGCGACGCCCTGGTGGCGGTCGCCATGAACGGCTGGGACGAAGGCCACCCCGCCTGGTGGCTCAACCTCCGGGCCCACCCCGACGCCACCGTCCGGCTGGCCGGCCAGCCGCCACGGCGGGTCACCGCCCGGGAGTCGCACGGCGACGAACGTGGCCGACTCTGGCAGCGGTGGGTCGAGACGGACCCGGCGTTGATGGCCCACGCGGCGGGGAGGTCGACGCCCACGCCGATCGTGGTCCTCGACCCGCTCGAGGGGTGAGAACAGGAGGACGCCCGCTCGTGGGGGCGTTCTCCGGGTGACCCTGACCTCTGGAGGTCGTCAGCTCGGCGATCCGAAGCCGGCGACGAACACCGCGAGCGCCTCGCGCTCACGGTCGAAGGCGGCAGCGAGCTCAGCCCGCTCCGGGGCGTTCAGCAGTCGCTTCACCTGGGCCAGGGCCTCCGGTGAGTGCACCGCGAGCCGCCGGGCATGGTCGTTGGTGACCGCGATGAGGTCGTCGGGCTCGCAGAGCTGCCAGGCCAGCCCCATCGCCTGGGCCTGGTCGGCGGTGATCCACTCCGAGGACAGCAGCGTCCACGCCGCCTGCTGGCGGCCGAGCAACTGCGGGAAGAGGTAGCTCGACCCGGCCTCGGTCGGCGCACCGAGCTCGGTGAACGGGCAGCGCAGGCGCGCCTCGGTGGACATGAACACGACGTCGGCGAAGGCGAGCATCGTCATGCCGAACCCGACCGCGTAGCCGTTCACCGCCATCAGGAGCGGCTTGGGGAAGTCGGCCAGCGTGTCGAGGAGGCGGTCGAAACCCCTGCCGTCGCTGACCGGTTCGCCGTCGGCGGGCTCACTACGGGGCTCGGCGAGGGCCGTCAGGTCGGCGCCGGTGCTGAAGGCACGTCCGCTTCCGGTCAGGACGACGACCGTGACGTCCGGGTCGGTGGCGGAGGCGGCGAGGGCCTCGCCGAGGTCGATCGTCAGGCCACCGTCGAAGGCGTTGAGCCGCTCGGGCCGGTGCATCGAGATCGTTCGCACCCGGTCCTCGTCGACGATCCGCACGTTCTCGAAGTCGTCCATCGCCACAACGTATGCCGGACCCACGCCACGGGGGCACGACGCAGGCGGCACGCGCGGCCTCGGGGCGGACGCCGCGAGCCGACCGGAGCACCACGCCCGGGACCCGCCGGAGGATGGCCTCAGCCCCAGATCAGCCTTCGAACTGATCGAGCAGTCGGACGACGGCCGCGGTGACGTCGTTCTCGACGGCCATCGATGCCTCCTGCGGCATCAGCCCGGCGGCGACCATGCGGTCGCCGAGCGGGATCATGATGGCGCAGAAGCGCATCGCCCCGAAGACCTCCCAGTACCCGGGGTGGCGGACCTCCCGACCCGACGCCTCCGCGTACATGGCGATCATCTCCTCGCGGGTGGGGAACCCCTCTGGACGCTGAGCGCCCAGGTCGTCGAAGGACATGCGGTCGAACATCAGCCACCAACCGAGGTCGGCCTCGCCGGGCGAGAGGGCACAGGCCTCCCAGTCGACCACCGCGGCGGGCGAGTAGTCCTTCCAGATGATGTTCCCGAGCCGGCTGTCGCCCCAGATGAGCCCGATCCGCTCGTCCTGAGGGTCGTTGGCCGACAGCCAGTCGAGCGCCCGGTCGAGCACGGGGTGCGGCCGGCCGGCCAGGTGGTGGTCGACCCACTCCCGGTAGAGGCGCAGCTGGTCGGCCTGGGTCGGATTCCCGTCGGTGGAGCAGTCGAGCCAGTCGAGCCCCGCGGCGCGCCAGTCGATGGCGTGGATGGCCGCCATGGCCTCGAGCCCGGACCGGACCATCCGCCGCCGCTCCTCGGGGGTCGCCTCGTCCACGACGAAGCCGGCCTGGCTGTAGCGCGGCGTGTCGGACGGGATCACCCCGTCGACGAACTCCATGACGAAGAACGGATGGCCGAGCACCGAGGATCCGGGCTCGTAGTCGACCGTCGGAGGGACGGGGATCCCGTGCTCCCGGACCGTGGCCATGATGCGGTACTGGAGCCCGACCGACACGGTGGTCTCGCTGGTCTGCGGCGGGAACAGCGGCCCGGAGCCGGGCTCGATGCGAGCCACGTAGCGCTGGTGGTGGGTGCCGTCGGCGTCGCTCCAGTCGAGCTCGAAGAACGCCGTCTCGTTCGAGAAGCCGGTCGCCATCGGGATGTCGACGCCGCTGACCTCGATGTCGCGGCGACCGTCGTCCCGCTGCTCGAACCAACGGGTCAACCCTGGGGCGTAGGAGCTGCGATCGACCGTCGTCTTCGGGGCGTGGGGCTCGACGGAGCCGTCGGAACTGGTCGTGTCGGACATGACGCGAGCGTAGTGACCGACGTCATGTCCGACCGGTGCGCCGAGACCGTGGTTCCGGCTCAGCGCCTCCGCAACCAGATCGCGCCGCCCCCGTTGCGCTCGACCTCCGGAGCCACCGCCCGCACGCGGGGTGCGTCGAGGGCGAGCAGCAGGGGGACCCACAACACGATCTCGAACGCCTCGTTGAACTGGAGGAAGCTCCGCAACAGGTACGACTCGGTCCAGACCCGGCGCTCGCGGTGCCACTGCGGCAGGTACTCGAAGCCGGGGAACACGTCGTGGATGTGGACGACGACCCCTGGTCGGAGGCGAGGCAGAACCCGGAAGTAGAGGTGGTTCACATCGCTCCCGACCTTGGAGACGTGGGTCGAGTCGATGAACAGCAGATCCCCCGAGCCGAGGTCGTCGAAGCGGTCGAACCCGATGTCCTGCACCCGTTGACGGACGATCTCCACCCGGTCGAGGTCGCCCGGGAGGAGCAGGGACCGGAGCAACTCGTCATACGGCTCGACGAAGGTCACCTTCGGCGCCGGGTCCAGGAAGCCGTCGGCGGTGTCGAGCATGCATGCCGACGACCAGCCCGACCCCACCTCCACGATCCGGGCCGGCCGCAGATGGCGCAACATGGCGTGCAGGGTGAGACCGTCGCCATGTCCGTAGGCCTCGTTCAGGAACCGATACCGCTGACCGTCGGTCCCCCCGTCGCTGAAGGGGTGGGAGCGGTAGAAGGGACCGAGGGACTCCAACAGCTCCCACTGCTGGTCGATCCGCAGGTCCACGCCCGGAACGTCGTCGAGGGGGCTGGCCGCATCGGCCAGGAGCCGGTCGAGGTCGGACCAGTCGGGGATGGCCGAGTAGAAGTGGCCGGGCGGCTTCCACTCCCCCCGCTCGCTCTGAGCCTCGAGCTCCACCACCCGATCGGTGAGCTCGGCGATCCGACGTTCGTAGGCCGAGACGAGCGGGAGACGCCGGGTGATGCGACGCAAGGGACCACCACGCACTCGGCGAACACTAGCCACGTCAGCCTTCGGCGGCCGCCGCACCGCGCAGGTCGACCCGGACCACGAACCGGGCCGAGAGCCGCAAGAAAGCTCTCGGTCGTGTGGCGAACGGCCGCTGCTCGAGCTCGGTGGCCGGAACCGCGGCCCGTTGAAGATCAGCCCGGAACGGCGAAGGCCCGTCCACTCGGACGGGCCCTGACCTGCTGCTTCGATGGTGGTGTAGTGACAAATGGGCTGTCACTGCGATCGCGCCCTGCCGGAACGCAAGCGCGTCGCGCCATAACTCACCCTCGCGTCGCGCTCGCCCGCGACGGCCTCCGCAGCACGGGTCCGGCTGCACGAAGGGAGCGATGGAATCCGGGATTCGGGCTCCCCGGGATCGGGTTATGCGGCAGGGGTCACGGCGGCGGGCCACCGATCACGAACGTCGCCCGACCAAACGCGCCTGACGCGCTTCGCTCCTCCCCCAGCGGTCGAGGTGGGCCGCTTGCGATCTGGCTCGTCACCGTTGTTCGGCCGCTGCTCCCGGTTGGGACCCGAGCTGCACCCCGCTCGACTCGTTGCGGGCCGGAAGATGCCGTCTCCCGAGGAGCGAACCATGGCGACACCGAGAAGCACCCGATCGGCGAGTCACCCGGCTGGTCGGCCGAGCGGCGCTGACCACCGGCCGCCAGACGAGACCGACCCGTCCTCAACGAGCACCTCGTGACGTCGGACCCGCCCGACTCGCCGAGCACCGACACCAGGAGCTTCTGGTACCCGGACCTCGGTGCGATCACGCGGGTCGGCCTCGCGGCGTGGGCGGTCATAGGGCTCGTGATCGTGGCCGCTCTCGTGTTCGCGGCGATGGTGAAAGTCTCGTCCGTCGTCCTGCCGCTCCTGGGCGGCGTGGGCCTCGCAGTGATCCTGTCCCCCGCCGAGAAGCGACTGCGGAGGCTGGGCCTTCCGGCAGCGGTCGCCTCGGCGGCGATCGTCCTGCTCTTCATCGCCGTCGCGGTCGCCATGGTGTGGATGACCACCTCCGGGGTGGTCCGCCAGGCGGGTGCCATCGGCGACACGGTACGCGTCGCTCTCCACGACGCCGGCGTCGACCAGAGCACCGTCGATCAGATCTCGACGGCGTTGCAGGACGCCGAGCCGATGATCACGAAGGGCTTCGTCTCGGCAGCGATCGGTGGGCTGAGCGCCCTCAGCAGCTTCGGGGTGGGTGCCCTGCTCGGCAGCCTGGTCCTCTACTACGTGCTCAAGGATGGCACCGTCCTGGGCGACTCCGCCCTGTCTCTCATCCGACCGGAACGCCGCGCCGCCACCAAGCGCCTGGGAGCCACGAGCGCCTCGCTGCTGCGCTCCTACGCACTCGCACGGAGCGCGGTCTCGGCCGTCGTGGCTCTCTGCATCGGGGCGATGGGGCTCGTGCTCGGCCTTCCGCTCATCGGGACGATCGTGGTCGTGAACTTCCTCGGGGGGTACGTGCCGTACGTGGGTGCGGTTCTCGGAGGAGGGCTCGCGGTCATCGTCGCCTTCGCCGACGGCGGACCTGGTGCCGCCGTCGCCATGTTGGTGGCCGTGTTCGCCAGCAACCTGGTGGTCGAGAACTTCGTCGAGCCGCCCATCATGGGACGAAGCCTCGGGATCCATCCTCTGATGGTCCTCCTGGTGACGGCCGCCGGCGGCGTGCTCGGCGGCCTCATCGGACTCATGGTCGCCGTCCCGTTGTTCCTCGTCGCCCGAGCCGGGCTCCAGGTGTGGTGGGACACCCACGAGGCGGAGGAAGGACCGAGGCCACGCGGTCGCACCCGCATCGGACCTGAACCACACCCTTGAGGCACAGCGAACGCCGCAGGATGCCGTCGACCCACGAGGAGGGACCGGACATGGGGAACACCACACGTTGGAGCACAGGACGGACCGAGGCGTTCAGCGACGGCGTCTTCGCCATCGCCATCACCCTGCTCGTCCTCGAGCTCTCGGTGCCGGAGGCGAAGTTCGAGAACCTTTGGCAGGGCATCGCCGACCAGTGGCCGTCCTACCTCGGCTACGTCACCAGCTTCCTGACGATCGGCGGGATCTGGCTGGCCCACCACGGGATCTTCTCCCGGTTGGCGTTCGTGAACCGCAGGCTCATGCAGCTCAACATCCTGCTGCTCATGGCGGTCAGCTTCCTGCCGTTCCCGACCAGGCTGGTGGCCGAGGCGATCGACACCGCCGACGCCGAACGGGCCGCGGTCATCTTCTACGGCCTCGTCCTCCTCGCGATCTCGCTGATCTCCACCGCCATGTGGCGTGCCATCGCCGACGAGCCGGAGCTGCTCGAGCCGAGCGTCTCCCAGGCGGAGGTCGCGATGCTCGCCCGTAGCTCCGCGCCGAGCCTGGGGTTCTACGCGGTGGTGATCGTGGTCGCACTCGTGGCGCCGCAGCTGGCGGCATTCGGCTACCTGGCCATCGCCGTCGCTGCTGTGCTCACGGCGCGCGGCGGCGATCCCGACACGAGCCAGGCGACGAAGCCGCGTCGGTGGGGTCGCCGCCGGCAGGGCACGGACCCCGCACCGGAACCGACCGAGCCCGGCGAGGTGCAGTGACGGCCATGCGGGACCCCGAGCCCGGCGAGGCGGGCTTCGGCGACATGGGGTCGACCGACCAGGACGACCGACGGGCGTTGGAACAGGCCCTGGCCGCCATCGCCGCGGACCACTCCGAGGTGCCGGTCGAGGAGCTCCGGGCCCTGCTGCTCGCACGATACGGGCGGACCGCCGACGCCAGCGTCCAGCGCTACCGGGTCGTGCTCGCCGAACGAGACGTTCGGCTGGAGCTCCGCCGCAGGCGGTAGACCGGGCGCGCATCGGGGCCGGCCCGGGTGGCCGGCCCCGACGGAACAATCGTGTTCAGGCGGACGGTGCCGCCAACTGGCTCAGGCCTGGAGCTTGAGCTCCTCACGGACCAGCTTCTGCGCCTCGACGGGGAACTCCCCAACCTCGATGTCCCCGCCAAGGGAGGCGAGCTGGTCGGTGATCGCAGCGGCCGCCGCGTCATCGGCCAGGACGAACACGGCGGCCTGGCCGGCCTCGAGCTGCTTGCCGGCCAGCTTCATCACCTTGTCGCTCACGCCCTTGTCACGCAGGGCCCCGTACACGCCACCGGCGACAGCACCGCCGGCCGCCATGCCCACGAGGGGGCCGACGAAGATGCTCGCCACGCCGAGGAGCACGGCACCCTTGACGGCGTCCTTGCCGACGGTCGCATCGGAGGTCTGCTGGATCTTCACCTTGCCCTTGGTGTTCTTGAACACCATGGCGACGTCGTCGACACCGACGACGTCCTCCAGGCGATCGAGTGCTTCGTCGCCCTGTTCCTTTGACGCCACCGAGAACGCCACGATCTTCGACATTGAATGCTCCTTGCGGTTGAGGGTCGGTCTCGGAGCGGACCGTAGGGAGCGGCACCCGGCATCAGCGGTGCCGGCGGGGAGCAGCACGGGTGCGCCGTGGCGGACAGGTGCAGCACAGGCGTTGCGCCGGCGACCGGGAGCTCAGTCGCTCGGTTTCACCACGGAGTGCCGCGCGCCGAAGGCCGCTGCCGCCTTGCGTCCGGCAAGGTCGAGGACCGGTGTCAGCACGAACAGGAGCACGGCGGTTGCGATGAACGCCTGTGATCCGTCGGCGCCGACCCCGGCGGGGCTGAGGCCGAGCGGCCGGCCGGCCTGCTCGAGCACGAAGGAGAACTCACCGACCTGGGCGAGCAGCAACGCCGACGCGATGACGACCGCCGCCGGCCGTCGGAACGCCTTGGCCGCCACGCCGACACCGATCGTCTTGATGACGACCGTCCCCACCGAGAGGCCAACCACCAGGATCCAGTGGTCGATCACGAAGCTGATGTCGAGCAGCATCCCGATCGAGGCGAAGAACACGGCGGAGAAGAGCATCTGGAACGGGGTCACGTACTGCAGGGCCCGCTCCCGGTGACGGCTGGAGCTGATGACCAGACCGGCGATGAAGGCACCGAGGGAGTCGGTCAGGCCGAGGGCGCTGGCGATGTAGGCGACGATGAGCGCGAACGCGGCGACCGACAGCAGGAAGACCTCGTCAGAGCTGTTTTCGGCGACCTTGTCGAGGGCACGGGGGATGAACCACCGGGTGCCGGCCAGCACGAACACGATCACCACGGCCGACTTCACGAGGGCGCCGACGATGTCGCCGAGGCCACCGGCCCCGCCGGGGGCGAGCATCGGCAGGAGCAGCACCATCACCACCACAGCCAGGTCCTGGAAGATGAGGAACGACACCGCGACCTCGCCCACCGGCGAGGACGTCTCGCCCCGACCCGACAGGAGCTTGAGGACGATCGCGGTCGAGCTGAGCGACACGAGGCAACCGGTGAACACGGCGTTGCGGAGGTCAACGCCGAAGGCCATGCAGACGCCAGTCACCAGTGCCCCGGTGAGCACGACCTGTGTCGCTCCGCCACCGAGCAACAACGAGCCGAGCTCCCGCAGTCGGTCGGCGCTGAGCTCCAGTCCGATGCCGAAGAGCAGGAAGATCACGCCGATCTCGGCGGTCTGTTCGATCAGCTCGGGATTCGACACCAGCGAGAGGGCGTTGGGGCCGACGAGCGCGCCAGCGACCACGAACCCCACGATCGGCACCAGGCCGATCCGGGTGCACAGGTAGCTGACACCCGCCGCGCCGATGAGGAGCACGGCCAGTGCGCTCACCAGCGGGGGGACCTCGACGGCGAGGATCATCGGCGGGGTGCTGTCGCTCGCTGCGAGTCGATCAGCGTCAGACCGAGCTGGCCTTGACGTCGGGGCACTGGGTCTTGAACGTCGCGACCATGTCGTTCCACGCCGAGTCGACCTTGGCCTTGGCATCTCGGACCTGCTGGGTGCGGTCGACCGGCAGATCCTTCGAGGTCAGCGTGGTCACGAGGTCCTGCATCGACGTGCTGAAGGCCTCGACCTTGGGGGCGAGGAGCGAGTCGGAGGCCGTGGCCAGCGAGGTCGCGGCAGCCTCCACGTCGCTGATGTAGGTGCGGACGGAGTCGAGGCCGCCGTTGACGATGTCGACCGTGTCGTAGGCCGCGAAGGCGCCGACGAGGTCGCCCCATGCGGCGCAGTACCCGGAGGCCGCGCTGGTGGTGGCGGTCGCGCTCGTGCCGTTGCCGCTCGAGCAGGCGGCGGCACCGGTCAGGGCCAGGGCGAGAACGGCGACGGCGGAGCGGCGGGCGAATGCGGTGCGAAGGAACACGGCGGGTCTCCTCGGTGATCGGGTGCGTCAACGAGACCAGGTGCGTGTCACGGGTTCGGGGGCACCTCGGGTGCAGGACGGTTGCCGGGCTCCGAGGGAGCCGATCGCGCCTGGTTCGCCTCCTGCACCCGGGTGGCCAGTTGCACGGCCTTCGATGACGCGGCGCCGGCGGCCTGGAACAGCACCGCGGGCACCAGCAGCGCGGCACCGAGCCACGGCGCGCCGAGGGCGAACAGGAGGATCGCCAGCCGGTTCAGGACGAAGCCAGGTGTGGACGCCACCCCGCTGAGGGCACCGCTGAGCAGCAGCCGCGCCGCGCGCTGACGGGGGCCGAGGTGCTCCTTGACCGGCTGCGCGACCAGCGCCACGGGCAGGGCGACGAGGCCGAACATCTGCAGGACGACCACGGCGCCGAGGGCGACCGAGTACAGCGCGACGTTCGTGCGGGTGAGGAAGACCGCCACCACGGCGTGGGCGGAGCCGGCGACGACCGCCCATCGGGTGATGCGCCAGCGGTGGACACGGGCCGATGCGTACGCCGCCTTCAGGTCGATCGGCGGGGGCTGCACCGCCGTAAACGCGAACACGGTGTTGCACCAGTACGCGATCAACGTGGTTCCGATGACGAACACGGTGACCGCCACCGCCACCAGGCCGTACACGTCAGCGAGTGGGAGCCGCCCGAACGTGCGGGCCCGCCAGTCCCAGGTGATGGCGCCGAGCCAGAGTGCAGGCACCAGCTCGAGGAGCAAGAGCCGCCAGTTGCTCGCCAGCAGGAGAACCCCGCGGACCACCGCCTCGATCGTCTGGCCGACGTACAGAAGCGGCCGCAGCAGCCGGTGGACCTGCGAGAAGGACCTGACCCTCTCTGCCAGCACCTGCGGGTCCTGGTCCCGGCCGGCCAGCAGCGCCGAGCGGATCGGACCGAGACGGTCGCGGAGCGGGGGCACCGTGACTCGACGGGCGCGTCAGGAGGTGACAGCCCGGATCTGGTCATCGAGCAGCACGGCGTCGGGGTTCCCGATGCGCGAGTGCCACCAGTCGCGGAAGGCGGAGCGGTCGCCCGTGATCGTGATCTGGTCGGCGTTGATCGCCTGCTCGAGCACGTTGAGGGTGCGGTCCATGACGAGCTCGTGGGCGATGGCGTAGTCGAGGGTGATGCTGAAGGCGGGGTCCGGCACGTGCCCGGGCGAGAAGTTGATCACCGGGCCGTGGTCGGAGTGGACCTCGAGCGTGCCGGTGCCGAACGGGACACCCGTGACGGTGACGTTCACGATCAGACCTTCCTGGTCGATCGGGTTGCCCTCGTGCGTCGCCTTGATCCGCTGGACCTCGTCCATCCACGGTTCGGAGAGGAACTGGTGCGTCATGGTCACCCCGTGAGAGCAGGAGGCCGCGGCTCGGCCCGAGGCGATGACCGTCGCAGGGCCGATCACCAACCCCGGGTGCTGTTCGGGTCGCGGACGGGTGCAGCGCACGGGTGGCACCCGTGCGCCCTCGTGGTGCAGGAGGTCAGTCGCCGCGCAGTGCCGAGGTGCCGCGATAGCGGTAGCCGAACCCGCGGATGGCCTCGATCGGGGAGGTCGCCGGGTCCTGCCAGCCGAGCCGCCGCCGTAGCCGGAGCACGGCGAACTTCACGCGGTCCGCCCCCACTCCGATGGGGTCGCGCCAGGCCAGCTCGAGCAACTGCTGGGGCGACAGGATGCTCCCACGGTGCCGGACAAGAGCGACGAGCAGCGCCCAGTCCGTGGGGGTGAGGCTCACCTCCACACCGTCGAGGGTCACGATGTGCGTGCGGAGGTCGATGTGGAGCGGCCCGTCGTCGAACGCCTCGTTGGCCGCTGCGTCGCTCGTCGAACGACGCAACAACGCGTGCACCCGGGCGAGGAGCTCGGCATTGCCGAACGGCTTGGTGACGTAGTCGTCCGCCCCGGCACCGAAGCACTCGACCTTCTCCTGCTCGTGGAAGCGAGCGGTCAGCACGAGGATCCCGACCTCGGACACCTCACGGATCCGACCGATCAGCACGAGGCCGTCGATGTCGGGCAGTCCAAGGTCGACCACCACGAGATCGGGGCGGTGCTCGAACAGGGCCCGCATTCCGGCCTGGCCCGTGTCGGCCCGGATCACTCGCAACCCGGCCCGCTCGAAGAGCGTGCCCAAGAGGCTCCTGATGTCGGCGTCGTCGTCGACCACCAGCACCAGCTTCGGCTCGGCGTTCATGCCTCCCACTCCTCCGCCCCGAGGGCGCCGAACGGGAGGACGACCCGGAACGTCGCCCCGGGCCCGTCCGAGGGGACGACGGCGAGAGAGCCACCGTGGAGCCCCATGATCGAGCGGGCGATCGCCAGGCCCAGGCCCGTGCCAGGGGCGTTCTGGAGCTTCGCGGCCGACCCTCGCGCAAATCGACCGAAGATCAGCTCCTCCTCACCCGCGCCGACCCCGGGGCCGAGGTCGTGCACCTCGATGACCCAGCCGCCGTCAGCGGGCCGGGCAACGACCGAGACCGTCGTCCCCGGGTCCGTGTACTTCACGGCGTTCCCCACCACGTTGTCGAGCACCGCGGCCAGCTGCTGGCGATCACCAATGACCGCCGGCCCCGGCGCGACGTCGACGCTGAACTCGACCTCCCTGGCCACCGCCTTGGGTCGAGCCACGTCGAGAGCCGTCCCGATGAGCCGGGCCACGTCCACCTCGGTCGGCACCAGATCCTCCATGCCGGTCTGCAGCCTGCTCACCAGCAGCAGGTTCTCGATGAGGCGCCGAAGACGGTTGGCATTGCGATAGAGGATCTCGACGGTGTCGCGGGTCGCGTCGTCGAGAGGCGGCCCGGTCCCGTCGAGGAGCAGCTCGGCTCCGCTGATGAGCGAGGTGAGCGGCGTGCGCAACTCGTGCGACACCGAGAGCACGAAGTCGTTGCGAGCCCGGTCGTGCTCACCGAGCAGCTCAGCCTGCTTCTCGGCACTCGCCCTCGCCTCGGCGAGCTCGGCCCGGTGCTGCTCGGCCTCGGTCACGTCGCGGGAGAACACGATGCTCGCCTCGACCCCGGGCACGTCCGAAAGATCAGCGATCACCGACTCCAGCCAACGCCACGTCCCGTCTGCGTGGCGCACTCGGAAACGGACGCTCGCCTCGGGCGGCAACTCCCCCGATTTGATGCTCCCCCTCAGCGAGGCCAGGCGCTCACGGTCGTCCGGGTGAACGAAAGCGAAGCCCGCCTCCTGCCGCTGCATCACGGAGTCCCAACCCAGCAGCCGCGCCACGGCGTCGTTCACGTTGAACTGCCGACTGTCCTTGTCGACCAGAGTGATGATCTCGGGCGCTCGGGCGAAGAGCGCCTCGAGCAGAGCCGGAATCGGCTCCTCATGGGCAGGCTGCCCGGCAGCGTCACGCATCAGTGCCACGGTGCGGTGAGCGCCGTCGATCACCACGGGGAGGAGCTCCAGATCCAGCGGGATCGTCGTCCCGTCGGCCTTGGCCGCCAGCACCGTCCGGGTCGACGGCCCCGCCAGTTCGTGACCGGCCCGGAGGTACTGCTCGAAACCCTGGCGATGAGCCTCGTGGAGCCACGGCGGGACGATGGTCGCCACCATGTCGCGGCCGAGCGCGTCGCGCTCGGCCAGCCCGAAGATCGCCTCCGCCTCAGGGCTCCAGCCCCGCACCACACCGTCGTCGTCGACGACCACCACGGCGCGCATCACCGGCTCGACCCCCTCGGAGGTCTCGACGGTGTCTTCAGGGCCCACGGCACAGACGTTAGGCACAGGTCCCCGAGGATCGGGAGCGTCACGGGTGCAGGACGGGTGCAGGACCGTCAGGACTCCGCCAGTACACGGGCGATGTCATCAGCGGCATCGGCGACTGCCTGGGATTCGGACGGGTGCAGGCCGTAGACCGCGATGTCGGACGCGGCCTGCGTCTCGTCCTCGATGATCCGCGCCGAACTGGGGTCGGTGAGCACGAACAGCGCCGCCTTGCCGTCGGTGAGGGCCGCTCCCAACGTCTCCATCGACTCCTTGGGGATCGAGTGCTCCGAGAGCTTGGTGATGACGGCAGCCGCAGAGCCGAGAGCCAGAGCGGGCACCAGGACAGAGCCGACGACGAGGCCGGCCAGGCCACCGAGGACCGCACCTCCCGTGAAGCTCATCAGCGTCCCGTTGGGGGTGACGTGGTGGAGATGGACCTTTCCGTTCTCATGCGTGGCGATCACGACGTCGGACGCGGCGAAGCGACCTTCGCCGACCGCTGAGCGGACGTCGTGCCCGGCCTGTCTCGCGGCAGCGAGGTCCGGCAGCACCATCACGACGACGGTGTTCGGTGTCGGTTCCATCATTGATTCCCTTCGTCGGTCCACACGTTCACTGCTCGGCCTGGCACGGGACCTCACCGTCGGCGATGGCCTCGGCGTGACGCCGGAAGTCCGCCTCGTTGAGCGAGGCATAGCGAGCGGCGAACCGGACGAAGGCCTGGTCCGCTTGATCGCCCTTTCCCAGGTAGGAGGAGATGGCCGGGGCCGAGCCCGAACGGGCATGAGCACGGGCCAGCGACCAGCCGCACATTCGCGCGTACACGTCGAACGCTCGGAGACTCATTCCCTCGAGCTCGGCCGAGCCCTTCATGTCGCGCAACTGGCGCCAGTAGTAGCCACGACCGTCGATCGTCGACCGACTCCATCCGAGGAAGAGGTCGCTCCCCGCCTGCATCATCCGCTGCCCCTCGACCACCCGCTCACCGGGATGCGCGTACGGGCTCGCGCCCAGGTACGGCTCCAGCACCGAGGCACCGGCCTCCTTGAACTGCAGGACGAGCGGATCCTCGACCTCGGACTCGAGCAGCACGATGAAGGCACGGGTGCCGACGCTCCCGACACCGACGACCTTGTGGGCGATGTCCACCACCTCGAAGCGGTCGAGCAGGAACCGCACGTGGTCCGGCAGGCTCGAGCGGTAGTCGTCGAAGTTGGTGCGGACGGCCTCGGCCAGGCCCTCCACCGCGGTGTCAGCAGCCACCGACCGGAGAGGCACCACGAGAGGGGCGTCGAGCCGGAACCGCAAAGAGCCGTCGACCCGCTCGGTGAGCTTGGAGACTGCCTGCAGGCTGGTCCGACTCTTCGCCTTCGCCACGTTCTTGTCGAGGGAGCCAGCTGCCTTCTTCGACCGCCGGCCCAGCGTCTCGCGCAGGTCGTCGGTGTCCAGCCTCGAGTACCAGGTCGCGAGCGGGCCCATCGTGGCGAACGAGGCCATCGCCTCCCGGTAGGAGCACATGACCGTGGCCGTCAGTTCCCGCTCGACCTTCTTCGAGAAGAGTCGGTCGCGTGCGGCGATGGTGAAGCTCGTGGCCAGGCGGAGCAGGTCCCACTCCCACGGGCCGCGGCATGGTCTCGTCGAAGTCGTTCAGATCGAAGATCAGCCGCCGGTCCGACGTCGCGAACGCCCCGAGGTTGCTCAGGTGGGCGTCGCCGCAGAGTTGCGCCTCGAACCCGGTGACGGGGACCTCGGCGAGATCGGAGGCCATGATCGCCGCCGCCCCGCGGTAGAAGGTGAAGGGGCTGACCGACATCCGAGCGTGACGCAGCGGGACCAGGCCCTCGACGCGATCGGCGTCCTGGGCGGTCAGGATCGAGACGGGATCGGGCCGGTCCGCCGACGGACGCCACTCCCCCGCAGATGTCCGGGCCACCTGTTGGCGAGCGGCCCGCCCCGCTGTGATGTCAGCATCGATCGGCACTGGACCCATCCCTTCTGTGCGCTCCCTGCATGGCCCCGCCACCTCACTCCAGCGGAGTGGGGCCGACGGGCGCAGAAAGGGTGCGGAGCGGGTGCAGGGACCGCCGGCACACCAGCACCCCCACCGCACCCGGGTCACAACGAGGCCGCTCCTGCATCTGCCTACGTTCCCCGGACCCGAGGCACGGAGGCGCGCCAAATGACCTACCAGAACACAGGGCTCGCCCTGATCGTGTTCATCTCACTCGTCATCGACGCGTGGGCGATCATCTGCGTCCTGCGTCGCCCCGGGTGGGCGTTCCAGGCGGCATCGAGGAGCAAGGGTCTCTGGCTGGCACTGATCGTCGTCGGGATGGTGGTGTGCAACGTCGGCGTGTTCGTGTCGCTCTGGTATCTCTTCGTCACCGACCCCCGGGTGCGGGCGATGGAGCAGCTCGGGCCCGGCATCGGCTTCCCCGGACGGTCGACCGACTTCCCGATGTAGCAGGCACCGCACCGGGGTTGGCAGGCCGATCTCGGCTGACGCCCCCGGCGAGAGCTCAGGTGGCGAGGCCGAGCATCGTGGCGGCGTTGTCGTGGAGGATGCGCCGCTGGGACTCCTCGGGGAGTTCGACGAGCTCGTCCGCGAACTCGTTGGGATCGGCGAGGCCCTCGGGGTGCGGGTAGTCAGAACCGGCGAGCAGGCGTTCGTCGCCGAGCGACGCCACGAGGCCCGGGATGTCGTCCTCGTAGTAGGGCACGATCCACTGGTTGCGGGCGAAGGTCTCGAATGGGTCGAGGTCGGGCCGCCCGAAGCGCCACGAGTCCTTGTTCTTGCCGGCGCGGGAAAGCTTGGCCAGACGGTCGAGGTGCGCCGGCAGCCACGCCGCGCCCCACTCGATGGCAGCGACCTGCAGGCGAGGGAAGCGACCGAACAGGTTGTGCAGGTACAGCGCCGCCCACGTGTCGGCGATCGGCCGCTCACCCATCCCGAAGAACATCTCGAGGGTGGAGTGGCGGTGCGAGGGCGGGTGGGCCCGCTCGCCCCACGCCGTCGCGTAGAGCTCGCAGAACGGCGTGGCCCCGATGTGGTGGATGGCGATGATCCCGTGGTCCTCGAGTCGGGCCCACACCGGGTCGAAGTGCGGGTCGGCGGGCGAGCGGCCATCGATGGGCCCTGTCGTGATGCACACGGCGCGACATCCCGACGCGGCGAGCCGGTCGATCTCGGCGGCGGCTTCGTCGACGTCGGCCAGCGACAGGATGGCGGTGGCCACGATGCGCCCGTCGTCGAAGCCCCAGTCGGCTTCGACCCAACGGTTGAAGGCGCGCACGCTCGGGTAGAGCAGGTCGGGGTGGGCCCGCAGCTCAGGCTCCACCCCCACGCCCCAGCTCGGCAGCATCAGGCACGCATCCAGGCGCTGCTGCTCGAGCACCGCGAGGCGGGCCGAGCGATCGGTGAATGCCGCGACGGCTGCGGCGTTGGTCCCGTCGTGGTTCGGGGCGACGAACTCGCCCTTGTCGCGGAAGTAGGCCTTCAACATCCCGGGCGGGCCGGCGTGATCGCCGACCGCAACGCTGAAGAACCCGAGCCGCTCGTCGCCGAGCAGCACCTGGCCACCGTTGTCCCGGTCGATGCGCAGTGCCCTGTCGCGCAGCGGCGCCTCGAGGTAGCGGGTGAACGCGTCATCGGGCTCGTAGTAGTGGCAGTCCGCATCGATCATCGTCATGTCCGGCATGAGCACTCCCTGTTCGTCATCCCAACCGATCTCCTGCACACCTCGCACCGTGCTGCGCCGTTCATGAGCCGAAGCCAGCGACGCTGTCCTGGAACCCACGCACCTTCGAGCGCCACTTGGCATCGAACGCGGCCTCGCGGACGGTCGCCCGATCGAGCTTCGAGCTCGCCTCGAGGTACCGCCTCTGAGCCCAGATCGAGTGCGGACGGGCCAGGCGCACCGCCCCGACGACCGCCACCAGCGGCACGACGATGCCGATCACACCGGTGCCGAGCTTCCCCTTCACGAAGCACACGAGCGGCGAAGCCCAGGTTGATCGCCACGCCACCGAAGGCGGTGTTGCCGAGGCTCGGCTGACCGATGTTGGCCGGCGTCGCTCCGAGCAGGACGAGCACGATCACCCCGCCGACGAGCAGGACGGCATCGACCGATGTGCGGCCCTGCTCGCTCCAGTACACGTCGTCGAGGTGGAGGATCAGGGCGAACTCATCGAGCACCAACGCCAGCCCGATACCGAAGGCCACGCCAGCCAGCGATCTCCACCCGACGGATTGAGCGCCGAGTGCGGCGAGACCGCCTGCGACCATGAGGACGAGGCCCGGGACCGCGTGGTGGATGTGCACGCCGCCGACCACGTTGTCCTTGAGTGAACCGGTGCCGGCCCTGATCGAGCGGACGATCCTGCGGGTGATCATGAACGTCACCAGGAAGGCGACAGCACACAGCAGGAGTGGCTGCTTGCCCGTGTCGACGATCTGCTCCTGCCACCAATCGATCACTGGAGCTTGAGCTCCTCGCGCACGAGCGCCTGAGCCTCGACCGGGAACGAACCCACCTCGACGGCCGCGTCGTACTCCCCGAGCTCGACCATGATCCGGATCTCAGCCTCGATGTAGTCGGCGGTCGCGTCCTCGGCGAGGACGAACACGGCGGCACCACCGGCGGCGAGCTGCTCCCCGGCCAGTCGCATCAACCGGTCATCGACGCCCTTGTCCCGCAGGGCCCCGTAGAGCCCCCCGGCCGCGGCGCCGGCCGCCGCGACGCCGAGGAACGGCCCGACGAAGGTTCCGACGACGGCACCCAGGAGGCCGCCCACCACTGTGTCGAACGGCATGGTGGCGTCGGTGGTCTGTCTGATCCGGACGCCGCCGCCCGCCGTTCGGTAGACGAGAGCGACGTCCTTCACGTCGACGAGATCGGGGAGGCGATCGATCGCCCTGTTCCCGGCGGCCTCATCGGGGACGGAGAACGCAACGATCTTCGCCATCCAATGCTCCCTTGTCGCACCGAGCCATCACCGAGGTCGCTGACGGTAGGAAAGCTCGGAGGGACAACGGGTCGTCGCCAGGTGCAGGTCGGGAGCAGCATCCGATGGCGGGAGCACCCACCGCCGCGGCCGAAACTGCGAGCGCCGCATCGCGCGGACCGCACCAGCCGAAACGGGAGAAGGCCCGCCGAGGCGGACCTTCTCTTCGATGGTGGCGGGGGCAGGATTTGAACCTGCGACCTTCGGGTTATGAGCCCGACGAGCTACCAGACTGCTCCACCCCGCGGCGTGAGAGGCACCCTACCGAGGCCGACCCCCGGACGCCAACCCGCCGCCGCGCTCCTCTGTCGTGTCAGCCGGCCGTCGCAGGTGGCGCGAACGTCCACACGTCGTCGTCGACCCTCGTGTAGTTCTGCGGATCGGTGAAGTCGAACGTCTCGCGGTCTCCGCCGACTGTGAGGATCGCGGCCAGGCCGGACGCAGCGTCGGTGGTCACCACCGAGTCGAAGTCGTAGCGGACCTGGTCCGCCGACGTGGCCCCCCAGGGCGTCTGGTCGAGCTTGCGCCAGGTCGCCCCGTCCTCGCTGGCCCACATGTCCAACGGGTTCGTGGGCTGCCCGAAGCCGCCGAAGCACACGATCTCCGGCGCCAGGAGCTCGCACTGGTGGCCGGGTCGAGGCGACCATGCCGCCGCCGCGGTGACCTGCTCCCACGTCACGCCGTCCTTCGTCTTCCAGACGTCGTTGTAGTAGGGCGGGGTGCAGTCGGGCTGGGGCGAGCAGACGAAGCCGGTCTCGCCGCCGAGCAGGTACAGCTCGCCGTCCTTCACCACCACGGCGGAGCCGGCCCGCGGTGACCAGGGCGCCGCCGCGGTGAGCTGCTCCCAGGTGGCACCGTCGGTGCTGCGCCACACGTCGTTGAAGTACTCGCGGGTCGGACCGGTGGGGCCGACGACGGCCGAGTCGTCGTTGCGGGAGCCCCCGAAGACGTAGAGCGCCCCGTCGAACGCCGCGGCCATGAGCCCGGCACGGCCGGCCCAGGGCGCGGCCGCGGTGAGCTGCTCCCAGGTGGCTTCCCGTCCGTGCTGCGCCACACGTCGTTGAAGAACGTCGAGGACGGGAACGCGAAGTTCTGTCCGCCGAGGACGTACATCGAGCCGTCGAGGGTCACCGCCTGGAAGTAGGCACGGGCCGGCCATGACTGACCGTTCTGGGACACCTGGCTCCACGACGCACCGCCGTCGTCGCTCTGCCAGACATCACCCCAGAGCTCGCTGTCGCCCGGGATCGGCGAGTTCTTGGGAGTACGGCCTCCCATCACGAAGAGGCTCCCGTCGAGGTCGACGACGCGCAGCCCGGCGCGTGGCCCCCACGGTGCCCCGTCGAGCACGGTCCGCCACTGGTAGGACGCCAGGTCGACGGCGGGCCGGGTCGTCGTCGCCGATGACGAGCCACCTCCATCCGACGAACACGAGGCGATCACCGCCATCACGATCACCAGGCCGAGAACGACCGCAGCCGCACGCTTCACGTTGGTCCCCCTAGTGCTGCCGACACCCGCCGCCCGAGTGCCAGCCGAGCGTAGCCAATCGAGCCGACGGGCAGCCGGTCGAAAGGCAGCAGACCCACCACACGAGCGCGCCCACCGGACACGGGCGATGATGGCGGCCGCTGCCGACGCCCCGCCGAGGAGACCACCATGGGCTACGCCTTCGATCCCGACTTCGCCGAGGTCCTCCCGTTCCTGCCGACGGCCATGGTCGACCTGTCGGACCCGGCCGCCATCGCCGAGTCCCGCAACGGTCCCGGCATCGGCGCGCTGATGGGTGAGGTCCCCGACCGCGACGACGTCCGCAAGGAGGACCTCCATGTCGCCGGCGGCGAGGGTGACCCAGAGGTTCGGGTGCGCGTCTACACGCCCGTCGCGGCCTCCGACGAACCGAGGGCCGCCCTGCTCTACATCCACGGCGGCGGGTTCATGATGGGCGACATCGAGATGATGGACGTCGTCTGCCAGATGTACTGCAGCGAGCTCGACGCGGTCATCGTCTCGGTCGGGTACCGCCTCGCGCCCGAGCACCCGTACCCCGCCGGCCTGCACGACTGCTACGCCGCCCTGGTGTGGCTGCACGACCAGGCCGCCGACCTCGGCGTCGACCCGTCGCGCATCGGCGTCGGTGGCGGCTCGGCCGGTGGCGGCCTGTCCGCTGCCGTCGCCCTGCTCGCCCGCGACCTCGGCGGTCCGGCCCTCTGCTTCCAGTTCCTCCAGATCCCCGAGCTCGACGACCGGCTCGAGACGCCGTCGATGCAGCAGTTCACCGACACGCCCCTGTGGAACCGCCCCAACGCCCTGTGGAGCTGGAAGCACTACCTCGGCGACCTGCACGGCACCGACGACATCCCCTACACCGCGGCGCCGTCGCGCTGCACCGACCTCAGCGGCCTCCCCCCGGCCTACGTGACGACGGCGGAGTTCGACCCGCTGCGCGACGAGGGCATCCTCTATGCGCTCGGACTGCTCCAGGCCGGGGTCCCGGTCGAGCTGCACTCCTACCCCGGCACGTTCCACGGCTCGGGCCTGATCCCCACCGCTGCCGTCTCGCAGCGCGACGGCGCCGAGTCGCTCGAGGCCCTACGTCGGGGCCTCAACCCCCGCTGATCGCGGCCGATCCCCACCCGTGTCCCCCCGCACCCGCACCGCACCCGTCGCCGCGCTCGTCGCCGCAGTCGCTCTCGCCCTGGCGTTCGCCCTCGCCGGCTGCGGCGGTGACGGCTCGGCCGACGCCAGCCCCGCCGACGAGACCACCGACACCACCGGCGAGACGGCTCGTCGCGATCTGGCACCAGTCCTCGCCGACCAGCCCTATGCCGGCCCGGCATCCACCCCGGCCCAGGTGCTCGACCTCTGGATACCGGAGAACGCCGCCGAGCCGGTCCCGCTGGTCGTGTTCGTCCACGGTGGCGGCTGGGTCGAGGGCGACAAGGACCAGGTCCGCTCGAAGCTCCCCGACCTGCTCGCCGCCGGCTTCGCGGTGGCCAGCATCGACTACCGGTTCTCACAGGAGGCCCCGTTCCCGGCCGCCCCGCGCGACGCCAAGGCCGCCATCCGCTGGCTGCGCGCCAACGCCGCCGCCCACGGCCTCGACCCGGCCCGCATCGCCGCGTGGGGCGAGTCGGCCGGCGCCAACCTGGCCGCCATCCTCGGCACCACCGGCGACCAGCCCACGATCTTCGACGACCCCGCCCTCGGCAACGCCGACACGTCCTCGGCCGTGCAGGCCGTCGTCGACTGGTTCGGCCCGACCGACCTGCTGGCCATGCGCCGCCAGGCACTCGACGACGGCGTCTGCCCCGACCCCTACGACCACGACGCCACCGACTCCTACGAGTCGCGCTGGCTGGGCGAGCCGCTGCAGACCGACATCGAGCTGGCCGAGCTCGCCGACCCGATCACCTACATACCGACGGCCACCGTGCTGCCGCCGTTCTCGATCGCCCATGGCGACGACGACTGCGTGGTCGACATCGGCCAGTCCGAGTTGCTCATCGGCGCGCTGGAGGAAGCCGGCCAGACCCCCCAGGTGACGATCCTGCCCGGCGCCACCCACATGGACGCCCGCTTCGACGCCGAGGTCCTCGACCCCACGATCGCCTGGCTCCGGCAGGTGCTCGGCACCTGAGTTCCGAGGGCGGCCACCCGGCGACCGGCCTACGATCCGCAGCCGTGACCGACGCCACCGTGCCCGCCCATCTCGACCCGCGCCTCGCCGAGTTCCTCGCCGTCACCGACCGCCTCATCGGCCCCGGCTCGCCGTTCGAGGTCGTCACCGAGGACGTCCTCGGCGAGCCCATGCGGGTGTTCGCCCAGCGCCCCGCCAACCTGCGCGAGTTCATCGCCGCCTCCCCCGCCTTCGGCGATCGCCTGGCGATGGCGTTCTCCGACGGCACCGAGATCACCTACGGCGAGCTCTCCGGCCAGGTCGCCTCCGTGGCGCGCTACCTGCAGGACGTCCACGGCGTCGGCAAGGGCGACAACGTCGCCCTGTGCGGGGCCAACTCGGCGGGCTGGATCCTGTCGTTCTGGGCCTGCCTGTCACTCGGCGCGGTGGCCGTCGCCATGAACGGCTGGTGGACCGAGACCGAGATGGGCCACGCCCTCGAGCTCACCGAGCCGAAGGTCGTGCTGGCCGACGCCCGCCGGGCCGAGCGCATCCCCGCCGGCCTCACCGCCCCGCTCGTCGACCTCGACGCCGACCTGGCCTCGATGCTCGCCCACGCCCCCGACGCGCCGCTGCCCGACCACCCGGTCGACGAGGACGACCCGGCGATGCTGATCTTCACCAGCGGCACCACCGGCCGGGCGAAGGCCGCGGTGCTGTCGCACCGGTCGATCATCGCCTACTCGATGCTGCAGAACTTCATCGGGGCGCGGGGCATGGTCCTCGCCGGCCGCGGCCCGACGGGTGGCCCTCCCCCCGTCCGCCTCGCCGTCTTCCCCCTCTTCCACGTCTCGGGCCTGGGGGCCACCGTCAACAGCATCCACACCGGCTCCACCACCGTGTGGCCCCTCGGCCGGTTCGACGCGGGCACCGTGATCGACCTCACCGTCCGCTACGGCATCAACCTGTGGGGCGGCACCGGCACCCACGTGCTGCGCCTCGTCGAGCACGACGACATCGACCGCATCGACCCGGCGCAGCTGCTCACGGTCGGCATGGGCGGCTCGGCCACCACGCCCGACATCATCCGCCGGGTCGAGGCGGCGTTCCCCCACCTGGAGAACACGATGTCGACCGGCTACGGCTCGACCGAGACGGGCGCCCTCGTGTCGTACGCCCCGAACTGGATGCTGGTCGCCTCCCCCGACTGCATCGGGCCGCCCCTGCCCACCGTCGACGTGCGCATCACCGGCCCCATGGGCGAGGTCCTCCCCGACGGCGAGGAGGGCGTCATCTGCGTGCGCAGCCCCCTCCTCATGACGGGCTACTACCGCAACGACGCGGCCAACGCCGAGGCGTTCGACGACGGCCGGTGGTTCAACACCGGCGACTTCGGCCGCCTCGACGGTGGCGTGCTCCACATCGCCTCCCGCAAGCGCGACCTCATCATCCGCGGCGGCGAGAACGTCTACCCGTTCGAGGTCGAGAACCGCCTCGACGAGCACGACGAGATCGTCGAGGCCGCCGTGATCGGCGTCGACCACCCGGACCTGGGCCAGGAGGTCAAGGCCATCGTCGTGGTCACCGCCGACAGCTCCATCACCGACGACGACGTGCGGGCCCATTGCGCGGAGGCGCTCGCGTCGTTCAAGGTGCCGACCCACGTCGAGGTCCGCACCGAGCCCCTCCCCCGCAACCCGAGCGGCAAGGTCCTCAAGAACGTGCTGGCCGGCGACAGCCAGACCAACTTCGTCGAGGAGTAACGGCGTCGAGGAGTAGGCGCTCAGCCGAGGGTGCGCAGGAGGGCCGCCACCCGCTGGGGCTCCTGGGCCATCACCCCGTGGCCGGCGCCGACGATCACCTCGGTGCGACAGCCCGGCCATCGGGCCGCGAGGAGCGGGAGGTTGGCGACGGGGATCACCACGTCGACCGAGCCGGCCACCGCCACCACCTGGCGGGGCGTCGGCAGGCACAGGGGACGGCGACGCCGTGTGCCATCCCTCGATCGCCGCCTCCTGGGCCTTCAGCACCGCCGGGTCGAGCATCGCCTTGGCCTGGGCGACGAGGTCACCCACCTGGGCGTCGAGCTCGGTGGCGAGCGGCTGGGGGAACAGCAGGTCGAGCAGCCGGGTGGCCTGCTGGCGCGGCGTGCCGGAGGTGTCGACCAGGCGGGCCCAGTCGGTGGGGTCGGCGAGCACGGCGGCAGGCCCGCCCGCGTCGGTGCCGATCAGCCCGAGGCCGCGAACCCGCGTCGGCGCGGCGCAGGTGAGGGCCTGAGCCACGAAGCCGCCCATCGACCAGCCCACGACCAGCGCCCGGTCGACGTCGAGGTGGTCGAGCACGGCCAGGGCATCGGCCGCCATGCCCGCCACGGTGACCGGGCTGGCGGGGTCGCCCCACGACGACTCGCCCATCCCTCGCGGGTCCGGGCACACGACCCGGTGGCCGGCGGCGAGCTCCCCGAGGAAGGTCGGGTCCCAGTCGGCGGCCGTGCCGGAGTAGCCCTGCAGGAGCAGGAGCACCGGCCCCTCCCCCGTCTCGCGCCACGCCAGCCGGCGACCGTCCCGCTCGAGTGCCCCCTCGCCCGTCATCCGGACAGTCTCGGCCGCCGCAATCCCGAGGTTGAGCGATGCCCTCCCACCAAAGGTGGCTCACGTGGTCCAGCCGGCCGAAGCAGGTGAGCCAGCTTTCCGGGTCACAGCGAAAGGTGGCTCACCTGATGCAGCCGGTCGAAGCAGGTGAGCCAGCTTTCGGGAGGGTCAGGCCTGGAGGACCACCACGTACTGGCCGCCGCCCTGCTCGACCGACGAGCGCACGCTCAGGTCGGGCTGGAGCCGGGAGATGCGGTCGACCAGCCAGTCGGCGGCGACCTCGGCGTCGGCCTCGGTGGGGCACCGGGCGACGAGCTCGCGACCGCCCTTGCGCTGCAAGCGCTCGACAGTGGCCACGATCGGCGCCGGGTCGACGACGAAGAGGTGGTCGGCCCACGGCACGACCGGGGCCACCGCGCCCTTCTTGGTGTTGCACGCCCGGTGGGCGAGGCGCTCGACCGGCGGGCCGGCCTTGCCCTTGCTCTTGGCCTTCGTGGTCACCGAGTCGACGCTCGGCCCCCGCGGGTCGTTGACGCTCATCTCCGGGTCGACCGGCTCGTCGCAGATCCAGCACCGCCAGCCGTCGCGCTCGCCGACCTCGTCGAGCCGGCTCATCGGTGGGTCTCGGGGCGGCGGCGAGGGAGTGGGGCCATGGCTGCGAGACGGTACCCGCGGGACGGGGGCCGAGCGCGACCTCCGCTCGCGCCGGACCCGGGTGGACGAGGTGGAACCGGCACGGTGCGACGCGAGACTGCCGGTTCCACCGCCGCACGACGGGAGCACGACGCGTGACATCGACCGACGACCTGACCGAGGTGCCCGAGGTCATCGGGCGCTACCAGGCGGCCCACGACCAGCGCGACACCGAGACAGCGGTCGCGGCCTTCACCCCGGACGCGACGGTGTCCGATGACGGCTCGTCCCACGTCGGAACCGACGAGGTCCGTCGATGGCTCCAGACCGCGGCCAGCGAGTTCACCTTCACCCGGACCCTGGTCGGGGCGGAGCGGGAGGACGACCGGACGTGGATCGTCCACAACCACCTGGCCGGCGACTTCCCCGGCGGCACGGTCGACCTCAGCTACCGCTTCGTCCTCAGGGGCGACCTCATCGAACGCCTCGACATCGCCCCCTGACGACGCCGACGGCCGGGTCTCAACCTGCCGCACCCAGCGCGGCCACCCACCGGCCGAGCTCGTCGAAGAGCAGCAGCCGCTCGGCAGCGATCACGTGGTTGTGGCCCGACCCGGGCAGCACGAACCCGGTGAGTTCGGGTGTGGAGGTGAACAGCTGCGGCAGGCGCTCGACCTCCCGCACGATGTCGTTCTCCCCCACGGCCACGAGCACGGGCACGTCGATGGCGGCCATCTCGCGATCGCTCGTGCCGGGGATCATCGACGTCAGACCGCCGAGGGTGAGCAGGGCGCCGGTGGCGGGGCCGAGCAGGTCGCCCGGGGTGAGGGGCGCACCGGGGGCCCGTTCGCGGACCTCGCGCTTCGACGGGGCCAAGGCCCCACCGAACCGGGCCGCGACCAGTGTGGGCAGCGCCAGCTCGAGCTCGTCGAGGTCGCCGGCGTAGCCGCGCTCCTCGTCGTTGAGGTACTCGGGCAGCCCGGCCCCACCGAACCCGAGCAGGGCGATGCCGTCGTAGCTGCGGTGGCGGGCCTGCTGCTGCACGGTGATCATCGCCCCCATCGAGTGACCCACTCCCACCACCCGACCCACGGCCACCGGCCCGACGCCCGGAGCGAGGTCACCGCCCCGCAGCCGGGCTACCGCATCGGCCACGACGTGAGCGTGCACAGCGGCGACGACCCTCGGGATCAGCGTGTACGGGTCGTCGGGGGCAGGGCTGTCGCCGGTGCCGAGGTGGTCGAGGGTCAGCACGGCGAGGCCGTGGTCGTCGACCAGGTGACGGGCCAGCGACCACCGCCCGGGCAACGACTCGGGGAGGTCGAACCACCGCCGGGTCATGCCACCGCCGGGCACGCAGACGACGAGGTCGAGCGACCCTCGTTCGGCTGCGTCGTCGGGGAGGAAGAGGTCGCCGACCTCGACCGTGGCCCCGGCCGGCGCCACCGCCGTCACGTCGAACTCGATGCGCACCGGCTCACTCACGACGGGGACAGTACCCAGCCGCGACGTCGGGTCAGGCCGGCAGGAACACCGTGACCCGGTAGCGCACGGCCATCGGCAGGGCGCCGTAGCAGTTGAACGAGAGCTGCACCCACTGCCAGTCGCCGTCGGTCGAGGGGGTCAGCGTGGCCACGACGTCGCCCACGCCGTAGATCACGTCGACGTTGTCGCGGTGCGAGCCGACCACCATCTGGGCCAGCGAGGCCTCGGCGTGGGCGCGCACCTCGACACCCGCGGCGATCCCCGGAGCGGCCGGGAGGTAGAAGGCGGCCGAGTCGGCGCCCGGCTGGCGGCCGCTCACCGACACCCGGAACGCAGGCGTCGACTCGGGTGCGACCGCTGCAACGCCCGCGAGCACGACCATGCGAACGGGCGATCCCGTGGCGGCCTCGGTGACCAGCACGTCGATGGTCGGGTCCTCACGAAGTTGTTGCACGACGAACGGCATGCCCGATGCTCGCGCCGCGACCGACGGCCGGGCCGATCCACCGATGTGATGTGGGGCATTGCCAAAAGTCTTTTGGGCGACTACAACGGCGCCATGACCGGATCCTTGGGGGGAACCCGCGTCATCGACCTGACCACGGGGATGGCAGGTCCGATGGCCACGATGCTGCTCGCCGACCACGGCGCCGACGTGGTGAAGGTCGAGCCGCCCGGCGGCGACCCGACCCGCTCGCTCTCGGGCGCCCGGGTGTGGCACCGGGGCAAGCGCAGCGTCGAGCTCGACCTCCACGACGCCGCCGACCACGAGCGCCTCCTGCAGCTCATCGAGCGCGCCGACGTCGTCGTCGAGAACTTCGCGCCCGGCGAGGCCGCCGGGCTCGGCCTCGACTGGGACACCCTGCAGGCCCGCAACCCCCGCCTCGTCCTCTGCTCGATCACCGCCTACGGCCGCCATGTGCCCGAGCGCGACCGCCCCGCCGTCGACGCGCTGGTCGCCGCCCGCACCGGCCTGCACTGGGAGCAGCGGGGCCGGGTCGGCACCACCATCGGGGTGCTGTGCGACCTGCCCGTCGAGCTCGACTCCCTCGACATCCCGCCGGGCTGTGCCGACGGCCCCGAGCGCGACGGCCCCCTCTACCCCCGCTCGGCCTGGCCCAGCCTGGGCGCCGCGTTCCTCGCCACCACGGGCATCACCGCCGCCCTCCTCGCCCGTACCCGCACCGGCCGGGGCCAGTGGGTCGAGACCTCGCTCCTCCAGGGCGTGCTGGCAGCCACGGCCGGCGCCTGGCAGAAGCCCGAGAACCCCCACGCCGACGGCTACCTGTGCTGGATCATGGACCCCCGCGGCAGCAAGGGCCACTTCCTCTGCAGCGACGGCCGCTGGATCCAGAACTGGGTGCCGAACCCCGCCTTCGCCCTCGGCGTCTCCGAGGGCGACCGGCTCGACCCCGAGGCGGCCAAGGCCCCGCGGGAGGACCCGAGCCGCATCGGCCCCGACTACAGCGAGCTCGTCGTGCTCGCCCACTACCACCCCGAGATGAAGGCGGCCTACGCCCGCTTCCCCGCCGACGACTGGGTGGCGACCGCGGCCGAGGTCGGTGTGCCCCTCCAGCGGGTGCGCTCGGTCGAGGAGGCCCTGCTCGACCCCGACCTCTTCGACGCCGGCATGGTCGTCGAGGTCGACGACCCCGAGGTCGGCCGCATCCGCCACGCCGGCGTGCTGGTCGACATGGTCGGCTCACCCGGCGCGGTGCAGGGCCCCTCCCCCACGGCCGGGCAGCACACCGACGAGATCCTCGCCGAGCTCGGCATCCCTCCCCGACCGGTCGATGGGCCGGCCCAGCCCCGCGACCTCAGCGCCCCGCTCGAGGGCGTGGTCGTGCTCGACCTCGGCCTGGCCATCGCCGGGCCGTGGGGCACCCAGGTGCTCTCCGATCTCGGCGCCACGGTCATCAAGACCAACACCCTGTGGGACGACTTCTGGCACGCCACCCACATCGCCTTCTGCGCCAACCGGGGCAAGCAGTCGATCTCGCTGAACCTCAAGGACCCGCGGGCGATGGAGATCCTCCACCGCCTCGTCGAGCGGGCCGACGTGGTGCAGCACAACATGCGCTACGAGGCCGCCGAGCGCCTCGGGGTCGACTACGAGTCGCTGAAGAAGATCAACCCGGCGCTGATCTACTGCCACACCGCCGGCTTCGACCCGAAGCGGGCCCACCTCCCCGGCAACGACCAGACCGGCGCCTGCCTGTCGGGCATCGAGTGGGAGGACGGCGCCGTCGGCGAGGGCGGCAAGCCGATCTGGAGCCTCACGTCGTTCGGCGACACCGGCAACGGCTTCCTGTCCGCCATCGGGATCATCCAGGCGCTGCTGCACCGCGAGCGCACCGGCGAGGGCCAGTTCCTCACCACCAACATCCTGGCCGCCGGCCTGCTCAACACGTCCTACGTGTGGGTCGACGCCGACGGCAACGGCGTCGACCGCCCCCGCCTCGACCGCGACCAGTTCGGGGTCGGCCCGCTGCAACGCCTCCACGAGACCGCCGACGGCTGGATCTGCCTGGCCGTCCCCGACGGCGACGACGGGCAGCGCAAGGCCCTCGCCGACGTGCTCGGGCTCGATGGCCTCGACCTCTCCGACCCTGCCGCGGCCACGACGCGCCGTGGGCACGGCCCTGGCGTCGGCCGACGCGGCGAGCTGGTTCCAGCGCCTCGACGCCGCCGGCGTGGCGTGCGAGGTCGTCGACGCCGGGTTCGTCACCCGCTTCTTCTCCGACCCCACCTACGTCGACGCCGGCCTCGTCGGCGTCACCCAGCAGGCGCAGGTCGGCGAGTTCCGCCAGTTCGGCCATCTGTGGTCGTTCTCCGACACGCCCAGCCGGATCGCCGGCCCGCCACTGATCGTCGGCCACGACACCGTCGCCCTCCTCGGCGACCTCGGCTACCCGCAGGCCGACATCGACGCCCTCCTCGCCGACGGCGTCGTCAAGCAGTCCACCCTCACCCAGGAGCGCGCCCGCTGATGGCCGTGAAGCCACCGATCCCCAACGCCGACGACGCCTTCTTCTGGGAGGGGGCGCGCGAGGAGAAGCTCCTCATCCAACGCTGCGCCGACTGCGGCACCCTGCGCCACCCGCCCGCCCCGATGTGTGCCCGGTGCGGATCGCTCGCCACCGACACCCAGGAGTCGACCGGGCGGGGCACCGTGCACTCCTGGATCGTCTCCCACCATCCCACCGAGCCCGACGAAGCGCCCCGCGTTGTGATCCTGGTCGATCTCGAGGAGGGCACCCGGATCGTCTCGAACCTCATCGACACCGCCCTCTACGAGATCCACAACGGCATGGCCGTCGACGTCTGCTTCGTCGTAACCACGGCGACGTCGTGCTCCCCCAGTTCCTGCCCGCCGGGCGGGCGGGGGTGGCCCGATGAGAGACGTCGCCGCCCACCGTCGCGCCGTCATCGCCGGCATCGGCCACACCGAGTTCTCCCAGAACTCCGGCCGCTCCACCCTCCAGCTGGCGGCCGAGGCGTCCCTCGCCGCCATCCGCGACGCCGGGCTCTCCCCGGCCGACATCGACGGCAACGTCACCTTCGCCATGGACACCAACGACGAGCTGGCCCTCATCCGCAGCCCTCGGCATCCCCGAGCTGCGCTATCAGCGCCCGCACCCGGGGCGGCGGGCGGCGGCGCCTGCTCCACCATCCAGCTGGCCGCCGCCGCGGTCGAGAGCGGCCACGCCGACGCCGTGCTCGTCTACCGGGCGTTCAACGAGCGCTCGGGCCACCGCTTCGGGCAGCCCCAGCAGGCGGGGAACCCCGACCCGGCGTGGAACTTCCACATGCCGTTCGGGCTCGACACCCCGGCCAAGATCTACGCCCTCGCCTTCCAGCGCTACATGGACGAGCACGACCTCACCAACGCCGACTTCGGCCGCTACACGGTCGTCGCCCGCGACTGGGCCAGCACCAACCCCAACGCCCAGTTCTACGGTCGCCCCATCACGCTCGACGATCACCAGGCCAGTCGCTGGATCGTCGAGCCGATCCTGCGCAAGCTCGACTGCTGCCTCGAGAGCGACGGCGGCGTGGCCCTCGTGGTCACCCGGGCCGAGCGCGCCGCCGACCTCGACACCGTCCCCGTCGACATCCTCTCGGCCACGGCCAGCCAGATCGAGGGCGGCAGCGAGCTGTTCGCCTACTACGACCAGGACCTCGGCGAGCACCAGGAGGCGGCGGCTATGGGCCGGCGCCTCTACGCCGAGTCCGACCTCACGCCGGCCGACATCGACGTGGCGATGATCTACGAGAACTTCACCCCTGTGGTGTTCCTCCAGCTCGAGGCCCTCGGCTTCTGCGGGCGGGGCGAGGCGCGGGACTTCATCGCCGACGGCCACATCGGCCGCGGCGGCTCGCTGCCCACCAACACCAACGGCGGCCTGCTCGGCGAGGGCTACATCCACGGCATGAACAACATCGTCGAAGGGGTCCGCCAGCTGCGCGGCACCTCGTACAACCAGATCTCCGACGCCCAGCACGTGCTGGTCAGCGCCGGCCGCAGCGGCCTCGTCCTCGGCCGCCAGTCCTGAGGGGGACCAACCCATGACCGTCACCGACGCCCAGTCCGACATCGTGCTCAACCGCCACGGCGAGCGGGTCGTCTCCGCCGACTCCCACGTCGCCATCGACCAGTCGCAGATCAAGGCCAAGCTCGACCCCGCGTTCCATGCCGAGTACGACCGGGCCCAGCAGGCCTTCGCCGCCCGCATGGCCGCCAACATGGCGCAGGCCAAGACCAACACCGACGCCATGACCCGCAACCCCCACGCCGCCTTCACCCGGCCCGGCTACCGCGACGGCCACGAGCGCCTGGCCGACATGACCGCCGACGGGGTCGACGTCGAGGTCATCTACTCCGAGGTCAGCGCCTTCCGGTACATCGGCGACATGGAGCACGGCTCCACCGAGGCCACCCGCGCCTTCAACGACGTGCTGGCCGACTTCGCCTCCGCCGACCCCCGCCGCCTCGTCGTCAGCTACCAGATCCCGATCCGCGACGTGCCCGCCGCGGTGGCCGAGGTGCAGCGGGTGAAGGAGATGGGCGGCAAGTCGCTCCAGATCCCCGTGTTCCCGACCGAGATCGGCGCCCCCGACTACTTCGACGAGTCCTACGACCCGCTGTGGACCGCGGTCGAGGAGTCCGGCCTGCCCCTGTGCTGCCACATCGGCGTGAACACCTCCCTCGACGACCTCACCCGCCGCGACCCGACCCCGCAGAAGGGCGTCATGGTCGGCCAGGTCGCCCTCACCACCGCCGAGGCCCTCGGCATGTGGCTGCTCACCGGTGTGCTCGAGCGCCACCCCGACCTGAAGATCGTGTTCGTCGAGCCGGGCGTGGGCTGGATCGCCTGGTACCTCGAGACCCTCGACGACATGGTCACCCGCCAGGGCTACGTGTTCGAGAACCTCACCGCCCTGCCGAGCACCTACTTCCACCGCAACATGGCGGTGACCTTCATCGATGAGCCCAAGGGCATCAAGCTGCTGCGCCACGAGATCGGCGTCGACAACATCATGTGGTCGACCGACTTCCCGCACCCGGTCACCAGCTGGCCCGACTCCCAGGACGTCATCGAGCACGTCTTCGCCGACCTCCCCGACGACGAGCGCCGCAAGATGTTGTGCGACAACGCCGTGAGGATCTGGAACCTGTGAGCGCAGGCCGCGCCCGCACCGCGGGGCCCTTTCTCGACAAGGCGACCCTCGTGCGGGCCGCGGCCGACCTCGCCGACCGCGACGGCTGGTCCCGACTCACCCTCTCGGGCGCGGCGCAGGCGGTCGACCGCCACGTCAGCTCGCTCTACACCCACGTCGACGGCCTCGACGACCTCCGTCGCGAGGTCGCGCTGCTCGCCATCGACGAGCTCGCCGACGAGGTCTGGCGGGCCGCCCTCGGGCGCAGCGGCGGCGACGCCCTCACCGCCATCGCCACCGTCGAGCGCGACTTCTCCCGCGCCCACCGGGGCCGCATCGCCGCCATCAACGCCTACTCGGCGGTCGGCGACCCCGACTTCCGGGCCAGGGGCGCCCGGCTGGCCGAGCCCATCCGGGCCACGCTCGCGGGCTTCGGCCTCGACGCCGAGCAGGTCGCCATCGCCCATCGTGTGTTCAGCGCGTCGGTGCGGGGCCTCTCACAGGCCGGCACCGACACCGCCGCCGACCGGCGCGACGCCGACGACGCCCTCACCCAGACCGTCGAGCTGTTCGTGACCGCCCTCGACAGCGGCGCCTGGCCCCGACCCCGCTGAGGGGCGAGAGCCGAGCGCCGAGGTCGGCGGGCGGACCGACCGGCACGCCCCGCCTAGGCGGGCGTGCCGGCGATCGTGGTCGACGGGTCGATGGTGGAGGGCACCGTGGTCGAGGGCACGGCTGCGCTCGCCCCCGACGCCGACAGCTCCTGGGCCTGGCCGAGGTACTGCGACGCCAGGTCGACCTTGGCCTGGTAGCCGGCGAGGTCGCCGTTCTTCAGGGCCACGTCGGCGTCGTTGAGGGCCTGGATGGCGAGGGCCACCAGCTGGTCGACCGTCTCGCCCCCCGTGGCCGGCGGCAGGGTGCTGCTGGTGCTGCCGTCGGGCGTCGTGGTCGTGGTGGTCGAGGAGCCCGTGCCGGAGCCCGAGTCGGTGGACGGCACGCCGATCTGGTTGATCGTGCGGCTCTCCACCGTCTCGGGGTTCGAGTTCGGGTAGAGCTGTTCGATCGCCGCCCGCAGCGTGGGCCGCATGGCCACCCGGTCGCCGGCGACCACGATGACCTGCTTCAGCTGCGGCACCGCGTTGGCGTCGGCGGCGACGTACAGCGGGCGCACGTAGAGGATGGAGTTCTCCAACGGCACCAGCAGCATGTTGCCGTACTGCACCCTCGAGCCCTGCTGGTTCAGCTGGGTGATGAGGATCGACACCACCTGGTTCTGGGAGATCGCGGCGTTGGCGAGCGACGGGCCGTTGATCTGCTGGCCCGACGGCATCTCGTAGACGGTGATCTTCCCGTAGTCGTCGGGATCGCTGTCGGCGACCATGAACGACGTGAGGGTCTGGCGGGACGCCGACTGCGACTGGGTCTCGGAGAACGGCACGAAGGGCCGGCTCATCACGAACGACTCCTGGGCCTCACCGGGCAGCTGGAGCAGTTGGTAGAACGGGTCGATCCGCCTCGTCGCGGTGGGCAGCGGCCTGGCCGGTGACGAGCGGGTTGGCGGCCTGGGCCGAGGTGGCGCTCGTGCCGCTCACCGTCGTGCCGGGGTCGTTGGCGACGGCCCACGCCGCGGTCTTCTCGTAGAAGGTCTGCGAGTCGGTGATGTGGTAGCGGCCGTACATGTTGGTCTGGAGCCGGAAGAGGTCCTCCGGGTAGCGCCAGTGGGCCCGCAGCTCCTGGGGCATCTCCTCGACCGGGTAGAAGAGCTCGGGGAAGGCCTGCTCGTAGGCGGTGACGATCGGATCATCCGGGTCGACGACGTAGAGCTTCACGGTGCCGTCGTAGGTGTCGAGCACCGCCTTCACCGAGTTGCGCACGTAGTTCAGGCCGCCGCCGGAGAGCCCGCTGCCCGAGGGCAGGCCGGTGGTGTCGGCCTGCTGCGCGTTCGGGTACTTGTTCGTGCTGGTGTACCCGTCCCAGATGTAGACGACCCGGCCGTCCTGCACCACGGGGTAGGGGTCGGAGTCCCACTCCATGAAGGGGGCGACCTTCTCGATGCGGGCGTGGATGTCGCGCTCGAACACGATGCGGGAGTCGCCGGTGAGGAAGTTGGAGACGATCAGGTTCCAGTCGGCGAAGCGCAGCGCGAACGCCGCCTTGCGCGTGAACGAGTCGAGCTTCACCCCGCCGGTGCCCTCGTACGTGCTCTGGCCCTGGCCTTCGGCGGTGCCGGTGTAGTCGACCTCGGCCCGACCGGTGTTGGTGATGGCGTAGCCCGGCAGGTTCTCGCCGTAGTACAGCTGCGGCTGGTCGATCTGGAGGTTGATGCGGTTCTCGGAGACCTCGACCGGCACGTCGCGGACCAGGTACTCGGGCGCACCGTCGGTGTTGGTGGTGTTGGCCGGCGCCAGCGCCAGGCCGTACCCGTGGGTGTAGGCGAGGTGGGTGCCCTCCCACGACGGCTGGGGGATGCCGGCGGTGTAGAGGTCACGGGCACCGAGCACGACCTGGGTGGTCTCCGCCGGCAGGGTGGAGGTGACGTCGTCGGGGTTGGTGGCCGCCACGGGATAGCGGTCGACGTCGAGCTCGTTGAACCGGTAGAAGCCGAGCAGGCCCTGCTGGTTCTGGAACGTGGGCGGCACGATCGACGGGTCGAGCAGGCGCACGTTGCGGATCGTGCCCGGGTTCTTGTCGATGGCGGCCGAGGTCGCCGCCTGGTCGGTGGTGTAGTCGAACGCCTTGGTCTCGACGTTGTTCAGCCCGAGGGCGGCGCGGGTGGCCTCGATGTTGTGCTGGATGTACGGAGCCTCCTTGGAGGACTCCTCCGGCTCCACCCGGAAGCGCTGGATGAACGCCGGGTAGGCCACGCCGGCCACGACCGAGACGAGGGCCCACAGGCCCACGGCCACGACGGGCAGCACCCAGCCGCGGCGCCAGATGTTGTAGATGAACAGCCCGAACGACAGCAGGGCGATGAACAGCAACAGGTAGATCGCCGGCAGCTGGGCCTTCACGTCGGTGTAGGTGGCGCCGTCGACGGTGCCCCGGGTCGACCAGGTGAGGGCGTAGCGCTGGAGCCAGTAGTCGGCCGCCTTCACCAGTGCGAGCAGGCCGAGGATGACCGAGATGTGGGCCTTCACCTGCGGGGTGACCCGCTGGATCGGGGACTGCAGCCGGATGCCGCCGTTGAGGTAGTGGGCGACGATCGTGACGAGCAGGATGATGACGCCGGAGGCGAACAGCCAGTTCACGATGGTGATGTAGAAGGGCAGCTTGAAGACGTAGAAGCCGACGTCGGTCTGGAACGTCTGGTCGTTGACCCCGAACGAGCCGCCGTTGCGGAAGAGGATCCACTGGTTCCACTCGCTCGACATGCCCACGCCGGCGACGAGGCCGAGCACGAGCGACACCAGCGCCCGGAACAGCGTGGCCCGGCGATCGACCACTGCGTGGTAGCGGTTGAGCAGGTCGTCCTCGGGCCCGAGAGGCCGGTTCTTCGGTGCCACCCGGTCAGCGACGGTGAGGCTCACGAAGGTGAGCACGAAGAACACGCCGGTGAAGATGACCCCGAGGGCGATCTTGGCGCCGAGCACCCCGGAGAACACCGAGGAGAGCCCGAGCGAGTCGAACCACAGGTAGTCGGTCCAGAAGCCGGCGAGGCCTCGCAGGGACGTGATCAACAGGAAGGCCACCGCGATGACGACGATGACGATGATCCGCCCGCTGTCCGGAACTGCGTCGGCGCTTGGGCATGTCGGTTGGGACGCGCATCGCCGGTCAGCCTACGGGTGAACCGGGGGTCAGCGGCGTCGGGGCCCCTGGACCGACCTCAGGTGTCGGCTGGGACCACCATGCAACGGCACGAGGGGTGCAGCGGCGGGGTCGTGTGACCGGTCGGGAACGCCTCGCCCCGGACCACCGAACCGGCGAGCGCGTTGTCGTCGCAGTCGGGCGACGGGCTGTCGCCGTCGGCCACGACCCACCGCACGAGGGTGCCCTCGGGCAGGCGGTCGAGCAGGCCCCGGTTCGAGGCGGCGACCACCGCGTGGGTGGCGACCTGGTCGACCCGCTGGCCCTTCCACTCCCGGTAGCAGGAGCGGATGCTCTGGGCGACGTCGTCGGGATGGCCGTCGGAGTCGGCGAAGGCCCGCTCGAGGCGCTCCCGCAGGGGAGCCACGATGTCGGCGGCGAGCTCGGCGGCCAGATCGGCGACGGACGTGGGCGCCGCCGGCGGGCCGGCGACGGTGGAGACCAGGTCGGCCCCGGCGGTGGCGGCGGCGGCCAGCGTGGGCAGGGCGATGGCCTGGAAGCGCTCGACGTGGGCTTCGGGGGCCGGGAGCACGTCGGCAGCGGTCGGCGAGCCCTTGGCGGCGCTGAGCGACGCCAGCAGCTCGTTCTGCTCGTCGGAGAGCTCCCGCTTGAGGCGGCGGGCGAGGTTGCGCTCGAGGTCGGCGACGGCGGCGTCGCGGCGGACCACGAGCTCCTGGGCGGGATCGACCGGACCGGTGTCGGCCTCGAGCTCGGCGGCCTCGGTGTCGCCGGTGTCGCCTGCGGCCTCGGCCTGGGCGGCGGCCTCGGCGGCGTAGACCTCGTCGACGGCCTCGAGGGCGGTCTCGATGACCTCGATCTCGAGGGTGTCGCCGTCGGCGTCGGTGGCGGTGACCACCACCTCCTCCTCACGGAGGCGGGCGAACACGGTGGCGGCCTTGTCGGCCTCGGCGACCGCGGTGGCGTTTGCCGCCTTGGTGGGCTCGGCGGAGTCGGCCCCTCCGGCCTTCACGATCTTGACCGACGAGGACTTGCGGCCCTCCACCGGATCGGGGGCCAGGGCCTCGTCGTCGGCCCCGTCGACCACGACCGGGTCGTCGGCCCCGAGGGCGGCGTCGGCCGGCTCGACGTCGGCGACGGGCTCGTCGGGCCCGGCGGCCTCGGTCTCGGCCTCATCCGACACGGCCACATCGGGGTCGGCGGCGACGTCCGCGGACGCAGCAGCCTCGGTGTCCGCGGCGGCGTCGGCCGCGACGGCCTCACCGATCTCGGCCTCGAAGGCCTCGTCGTCGTCGGCGTCCTTCAGCGAGGCGGTCTCGGCCGCCAGCTTCGCCTCGGGCAGGGCGATGTGGAGCTCCTCGGTGGCCACGTCGAGGGTCTCGCGCACGACGTCGTAGGCCGAGAGCAGGCGGTCACGGCCGGCCTGGAGCTGCTCGATCTGCTGACGCAGGAGCTTCCGGCGGCGGGAGAGGTCGTCGAGCATGCGCTGGCGGACCTTCTGGGCCTCGCCGACCATGTCGCGGCCCTCCTGCCGGCCCGCCTCCACCAGCTCGGCGGCCTCGGCGCGGGCGGCCTCGATGGCGGCCTCGGCCTCGGCGCGGATGGCGGCGGCGGCCTCCTCGGCCTCGGCGGTCTTGCGCGACAGCACGCTCTCGGCGTCCTCGCGCATCTGCTGCGACTCGTCGCGGGCCTCGCGGAGCAGGCGGGCGACGTTCTCCTCGGCCTTGGCCTTGATCTCGCCGGCGGCGCCCTGGGCGGCCTCGAGCACGCGGGCCGTCTCGTCGCCGAGGAGGCGGGCGAGCTGGGCCGGGTCGAGGTCGTCGATGGGCGCGGTGCGCTTGTCGGCCTCCTCGAGCTGGTGGCGCAACTCGGCCTCCCGGTCACGACCGGAGCGGAGCTGGTTGGCGATCTGGAGCAGGTAGCGCTGGACCTCGAGCGGGTCGTAGCCCCGGCGCACCGCGGTGAACGTGTGCTCGAGGATGCGGTCCGGATCGATCGGCGCGGGAGTGTCGGCCATCGACGGCGATGGTACCGACGGGCACCCGGGCGACCGGTGATGCTCGATGACCTCGGACGACGCGCCCGACCCGGCGCCCGGGGGCCGGGTGACGAGCCTCGGATCAGCCGATGTCGGCGCTGGTCGGCTCCGGGGGCAGCACGGTGTCGCCGCCGCCGACGCTGGCGAGCACGGCCAGGGCCTGGTCGAGGTCGTCGACCGGCTCGATCCGCAGCCCGTCGGCGTACTCCCGGGCCTCGTCGAGCTCGCTGCTCGGCACCAGCATCAGCTCGACGCCCTCGCGCTTGGCGGCCACCACCTTCTGGTGGACCCCGCCCACCGGGCCGACCGAGCCGTCGAGGCTCATGGTGCCGGTCGTGGCGATCCTGAGCCCGCCGGTGATGCTGTCGGGGGTGAGCACGTCGAGCAGGCCGAGGGTGAAGGCCAGCCCGGCGGACGGGCCGCCGACCCGACCCGAGTCGATGGTGACCTGCACCGGGAAGTCGAAGGTCAGGTCGCGGGTGAAGGTCGAGACGCCCAGGAAGCCCTTGCTCGGGTCGTCGGCCCGGGCGCCGAGGGTGACCTCGACCGTCCGGGTCTTGCCCGGCTCGTCGGCGCCGTCGCCGGGCTCGGTGCCCTCGCCCGCCTCGCGGAGCTCGGGGATGTCGAGGGTGGTGACCTCCATCGTGAGCACGGTGCCGGGCGGCTGGGCGCTGATCACCGACACGAGGTCGCTGTTGAGCTGAACGGCCTGCCCGTTCACCGAGGTGATGACGTCGCCGACCTTCAGCTTCCCGTCGGCCGGGCTGCCCTCCTCGACGCGGGCGACGACCGCGCCGACTGCCGGAGGTGGGGATGTCGTAACCGAGGCGGTACAGGGCCTGGTAGGTGGCGGCGTCCTTGGAGTCGCTCATCATCTGGAGGTTCACCTGGCGGTTCTCCTCCGCCGACTGCGTCCCGAGGATCTCGTCGCGCGACTTCACGTCGACCGCGGGGTTGATCCAGGCGGCCAGGAGCTCGACAGGGGTGGCCTCGCGCAGCGACACCGTGAGGAAGTCGACGTTGCCCGGGGACTCGAAGGTCTCGGCCCCCTCGACGCTGATCAGCGGCTCGGTGGCCCGGGCGGATCCGGGGCTGAGCGTGTAGTACGGCAGCTTCACCAGCAGCCCGGCGGTGACCAGGCCCACCAGCACCACGCCGACGAGGGTGGCGGCCCAGCGGGCGCGCGGCGACCAGCGGCGCGGCGGGGGCGGTGGGTCCTCCCCGGGCTCTGTGGTGACGAGCTCGTCGACGGTCAAGGCTGCTCCAGCGAGATGACGGCGGTTCAGCCTGCCACGCGACCGACCCGACACGGCCGCACCCGGGCGCGACCCGCCGACCCGGCGCCCGAGGGGGGCCAACGCGCCGGACGCCCCCGGGGCGCGAGGATGGACGGCGGTGGCCAGCTCCGATCCCTTCAAGCCCGTCCTGGGCGACGACATCGGCCCGACCGGCGCGCAGCGGGCGCGCAGCGGGCTCTCCCTCGTCGTGTTCCTCGTGGTCCTCGGCATCCTCGCCGCGGCCTCCCTCGGCCTGGCCGCCGTGCTGGTCTGGGCGGTCTTCACCGCCGCCCTCGGCTGACCATGGCCTCCCGGTCGCTCGACCCGGTGGTCGCCCGCCGGCGCGCCGCGGCCCTCGCCGGCCACACCGGCGACGCCGACGCCGCCCGGGCGCTGCTGGCCGACGACGACGCCGGGCGTGCGGGCCGCGGCCCTCGGTGCGCTGCACCGCATGGCGAGCTCGACCGCGACGAGCTGCTCGCCGCCCTCGAGCGACCCCGACCCGACGCAACGCCGCCGGGCCTGCGAGGTGGCCGCCACCTTCGCCGGCGCCGAGGGCTCACCCGCCGACCCGGTGGTGGCCGCCGCGGTGGCCGCCCTCCTCGACGACGACGAGCCCATCGTCGTCGAGACCGCCGCCTGGTCGTGCGGCGAGCGGCCTCCCGCGGCGCCCGAGGTCGTGGCCCGCCTCGCCGGGCTGGCCGCCGACCACGACGACGCCCTCTGCCGCGAGGCCGCGGTGGCCGCGCTCGGCGCCCTCGGCGATCCCGGCCGGGCTGCCGGCCATCCTCGCCGCCACCCACGACAAGGCCACCGTGCGGCGGCGGGCGGTCATCGCCCTCGCCCCGTTCGACGGGCCCGAGGTCGACGAGGCCCTCGAACGCGCTCGGGAGGACAGGGACTGGCAGGTCCGCCAGGCGGCGGAGGACCTGCTCACTCCATGAACATGACCTTCAGGGCGTCGAAGGACTCGATGCAGTGCCCGGCACCGAGCACGACCGATTCGAGCGGGGCGTCGACCAGGTGCACCGGCACCTCGGTCTCGGACTCGATGCGCAGGTCGAGGCCGCGGAGCATGCCGCCGCCGCCGACCAGGTAGATCCCCTGCTCGATGAGGTCCTGGGCCAGCTCGGGCGGGGCCTGGCCGAGGCAGGCGACGACCGCGTCGACCATCGCCGACACCGGCTCGTCGATGGCCTCGCGGACCTCCTCGGCGGTGAGGATGACCGTCTTGGGCAGGCCGCTCATGAGCTCGCGGCCCCGGACCTCGGCGGCGAACTCGTTCTCGGTGGGCCACGCCGAGCCGATGGTGACCTTGATCTCCTCGGCCGTGCGCTCGCCGACGGCGATGCCGTACTCGCGCCGGATGTAGGTCTGCACCGCGGCGTCGATGTCGAAGCTGCCGACGCGCACCGCCTCGAGGGCGACCACGCCACCGAGGGAGATGAGCGCGACCTCGGAGGTGCCGCCACCGATGTCGATGACCATGTTGCCGAGCGGCTCGTTGATCGGGAGGCCGGCGCCGATGGCCGCGGCCATGGGCTGCTCGATGAGGTGGGCCTCGGCGGCGCCGGCGCGGCGGGCCGCCTCGGTGACGGCGCGCTGCTCGACCGCGGTGATGGCCGACGGCACGCAGATCACGACCCGGGGCCGGTTGAAGCGGTTGACGCCGACCCGCTGCAGCAGCAGGCGGATCATGCGCTGGGTCACCTCGAAGTCGGTGATGGCACCCTTGCGCAGGGGCCGGACCGCGACGATGTAGCTCGGCGTGCGGCCGATCATCTGCCACGCCTCGTGGCCCATGGCCAGCACGTCCTGCGTGCGGCTGTTGAGCGCGATGACGGAGGGCTCGTTCAGCACGATGCCCTCCCCCCGCACGTAGACGAGGGTGTTGGCGGTGCCGAGGTCGATGGCGAGGTCGCGTGCCAGCGCTACCGCCCCCCGTCGGTGCTGTCGGGGGCCTGCTCGTCGTCCGAGCGGGAGCGACGAGCGCCCTTCCCCGTGGTGCCCGGCGACTTGCCGAGCGCGTTCATCTCCCGCTGGAAGTCGTCGACGCTCGACATGAAGTGGGTGGGCTTGCGGTGCCGGAGCCACACGATCAGCGAACCGACCAGCGTGACGACGACGACGATGAGGAGGAACGCCAGGCCGCTCACGAGGCGGGCTCCGAGCTGGGGACGTCGACGATGTGCTGGCTGCCGCGGGCCCATTCCGAGCCGCCGTCCCAGAACTCCTTCTTCCAGATCGGGACGGTGGCCTTGAGCGTGTCGATGCCGAACTGGCAGGCCTCGAACGCGGCGCCGCGGTGGGGCGTGGAGACGGCGACGACCACCGACGACTCGGTGAGCTGCACCCGGCCCTCGCGGTGCCAGAGCACCATGCGGCCGATCTCGGGCCAGCGCCGGCGGGCCTCGGCAGCCAACTCCGACAGGCGCGGCAGGACCTGCTCCGCGTAGGCCTCGTAGTCGATGTGGGTCACCCCAGTGGTGCCCTCGGCGTGGTCGCGCACCAGACCACTGAACACCACGACGGCACCACAGTCGGGGACTCCCACCCAGTCGGCCGCCTGCTGGAGGTCGAGGGGGGTGTCGGTGAGCGCGACCCAGTCGTCGGAAGATGGCGGAAGGAGGCTCACGGGCCGCCATCGTAGTGGGGGGCGCGGCCCGGTCCGCGGGGGCCGTGACTACTCTGCGCGCTCATGCCGTTCCCCGACGACCCCGACGACGACGCCGGGTTCGTTCCACCTCTCCACCCCGACGACCGCCTGTGGCGCCACCCGTCGGAGATGGGTGCGGCCCTCAGGGCCGAGGCCCCCGCCCCCGAACCGGAGCGTGTGGCCACCGTCGGGGTGCCCCGCGTCTGGACCGTGGCCGCCGCCTCGCTGCTGGTCGGGGTGGCCGTCACCCTCGCCGTGCTGTCGGTCACCGGCACCTTCGACACAGGGCGGGTCCAGACCGTCGTCGAGCAGGTCGAGGCCCCGGCCGGCGACGGCTCCACCGGCGTCGAGGCGGTCACCTCCCGGGTCGGCGCGGCCATCGTCCGGGTCGACGCGGTGAAGCCCGACGGCACCGTCACCGCAACCGGGGTCGTCTACCGGTCCGACGGCCACCTGCTCACCACCGCCGATGTCGTCGAGGGCGCCACCACGGTCACCGTCACCACCGACGAGGGCTCGGTGATGGTCGCCACCGTGGTCGGCACCGACGACGTCACCGACATCGCCGTGCTCGACGTCGACCGCAACGACATGGCGACCGCGGTCATGGCCCGGGTCGACGACGTCGCCGCCGGCGAGCAGGCGATGGCGGTCGAGCGCGAGGCCGACGCCGCCGGGCCCGCGGTCGTCACCGGCCACGTCAGCGCCCTCGGCCTTCGCGTCGACACCACCGACGGCAGCAGCCTCCACGACATGATCCAGGCCGCCCTCGAGGGCACACCCACCGCGGCCGGCGCCGTGCTGTGCCTCGACGACGGCACCGTGCTGGGCCTGGTCACCGACCGCACGCCGGCCGCGTCGCCCCGCTTCTCGCAGACCTCGCTCGACACGGCCGGCGGATCGACCACCACGACCACACCCGACGGCTCGGCCACGCTCTACGCCACCCCCATCGACTACGCCACGCAGGTCGCCGACGACATCATCGAGACCGGCACCGCCCACCACCCGTGGCTCGGCGTGATCGGCGACGACCTCGACCCCACGGCCGCTGCGTTCCTCGGGCGGTCCGGGGCGACACTCACCCGCGTCGTCCCCGAGGGGCCGGCCGCGGTCGCCGGGCTCGAGGAGGGCGACGTGATCCTCGCCCTCGACGGCGTGCAGACCACCTCGATGTCGTCGCTGGTCGTGGCCCTGCGGTCGCACCAGCCCGGCGACGCCGTGGCCGTCACGTTCGTCCGCGACGGTCAGCAGCGGGCGGCGATGGTGACGCTCACGACTCGCGCCTGAGCCTCCGCCGCACGAGCCACGCCACCACGCCCGCGCTCACCAGCACCACCGCGGCCGCCCCACCGAGGGCGAGCTCCTGGCGGTGCCGAGGGGTGAGCCGCGACCAGGGACCACCCCGATCGGCGTCGACGTAGGCCTCCTCGTTGGTGAACGTGGACTCCCAGCCGAGGCCCCGGAGGCGGTCGTTGGCCACGACCCACGGCGCCGACGCGGCGATGATCGTGGACGGATCGCCCGGCGCCAGCCCCAGCCGGGCACCCAGTCGGGCGAGGCGAACGGCGAGGTCGCGGCGCACCCGCAGACGGGGCGTCGGGCCCTTCAGCGCCTTCACCTGGTCGGCGGTGAGCCAGCCGTCGGGGGCGGCGTTCACCGGCCCGTCGACGCCCGCACGGGCCACCACGTCGAGGGCGGCCGCCAGATCGACGGCGTGGAGGAACTGCACCGGCGCCCCTTCCCCACTGCTCTGGAGGCCGGAGGTCGCCCACGGCGAGCGGGCCAGCCAGCGGCCGTTCTCGGGCCCGACCACGACGCTCGGGCGCACGAGGGCGCAGGTGGCACCCCGCCCGGCCGCCCACGCCGCGGTCATGCTCTCGAGCTGGGCCCGCTCGACGGCGGCCGGGATCGAGGGGTTGGGGCGCACCGGGGCGTCCTCGGTGAGCGGCACCGGGTTGTCGACCCGAGCCCCGTAGACGAGCGCGGACGACAGCACCACGACGGTTCGGACGGCTCCGACCTGGGCCAGCGTCGCCAGCAGGGCGCGGGTGCCGAGCAGATCGACCTCGGCCCCGCCGCTGCCGTCGACGTCGAGGCCGTGACGGGCCCCGAGGTGCACCAGGCGGGTGGCGCCCTTCATCAGCGCGGAGAGGCGGGGGTCGTCGAGGGTGAACGGCGCCGCCACCAGCTCGACGTCGTCGCCGCCCCGGCGGCGGCCGGCGGGGTGGTCGCCGGGCACCAGGCCCACGGCCACGACCCGCTCCACGCCCGGCTCCTGGAGGGCGAGCGCCACCACGCCGCGGCCGACCGCACCATCGGCCCCGGTCACCACGACGATCTCTCCCATGAGCACAGATCATGCCCGGCCCGGGCGGGGCGCGAGGCCGGAGCGCCACGGCAACGGCCTAGCCTGACCGTGTGAGCCCCGAACCTCCCGACGTGCCGCCCGGCGACGACACCCCCGGAAACCCCTTCCAGGGCATGCCGATCTTCGGTGACCTGGCCAAGATGTTCCAGCAGCAGGGGCCCGTCGGCTGGGACGCCGCCCGCCAGCTGGCGCTGTCGGTCGCCACCGACGGCGGCACCGAGCCCAACGTCGACCCCCTCGAGCGCATGCGCATCGAGCCGCTGGCCCGCGTCGCCGAGCTCCACATCGGCACCGCCACCGGCCTCCCGGCCTCCACCAGCGGCCAGGGCATCCGCATCGTGCCGGTCACCCGGGGCCAGTGGGCCAACGCCACCCTCGACGCCTGGCGGCCGCTCTTCGAGAGCCTCGCCGGCGCCCTCGGCGACGACCAGCCCCCCGCCGACGCCACCCCCGACCCCTCCGACCCGTTCGGCTTCATGGGCCCGCTGCTGCAGATGATCGGCCCGATGATGCTGGGCATGACCGCCGGCTCGATGGTCGGTCACCTCGCCCGCCGCTCGTTCGGCCAGTACGACCTGCCCATCCCCCGCACGCCCTCCGACGAGCTCATGGTGGTGCCCGCCAACCTCGACGAGTTCGGGCAGGAGTGGAGCATCCCCGCCGACGACCTGCGGCTGTGGATCTGCCTGCAGGAGGTCGCCATGCACACCGTGCTGCGCCTCCCCCACGTCCGCGGCCGCCTCGACGACCTCCTCAGCCGCTACGTCACCGGGTTCCAGCCCGACGCCGGCGCCCTCGAGGAGCGCCTCGGCGAGCTCGACATGGCCGACCCCTCGTCGATGAACGGCCTCCAGTCGCTCTTCGGCGACCCCCAGCTGCTGCTCGGCGCCATCCAGTCGCCCGCCCAGCGCGAGATGCTGCCCGGCTTCGAGGCCCTCGTGGCCGCCATCGTCGGCTACGTCGACCACGTCGTCGACGTCGCCGGCCAGAACCTGCTCGGCAACCACGGGATGCTCGCCGAGGCCGTGCGCCGCCGGCGGGTCGAGGCCGCCCCCTCCGACAACTTCGTCGAGCGGCTCTTCGGCCTCGAGCTCACCCAGGCCGCCTACGACCGCGGCAACGCCTTCGTCGCCGGTGTGGTCGAGCGGGCCGGCGAAGACGGCCTCGCCCGCCTGTGGGAGGCCGAGCGCACGCTGCCCACGCCGGCCGAGATCGAGGCCCCCGGCCTCTGGCTGGCCCGCATCGAGCTGCCCGAGGACTGACCCCTCAGGTCCCGCTCGGCCCGTCGCCCTCCGTCGGCGAGGGCGATGTGGGTGAGGGTGGGGTCGTGGCGTCGTCCCACGCGTCGGGACCGAACAACAGGCCCGACCGGCGGTGGGTCGGCGCGTCGTCGGCGACCGGCGCGGATGCCGGCGCCGGTTCGGGCGCGGGCTCCGGGGGCGTCTCGGACGGTGGCTCCTCGACCGAGGTGACCTCGGGGAACGGCAGCGGGAGCGAGCCCGGCATGGCGGGCGGCGGCGGATCGACGGGGGCGCTGCGCATCCAGCGGCGCGCCGGATCGGGAGTGGCCGACGGGGCCGGATCCGACACGGGCGGCGGAGCCGGGGTCGGGGCCACCACGGTGGCGTCGGCGGCCACGACCGTGGGATCGGCGGCGTCGGGGCCCGGACCGGTGGCCGCAGCCGTGGGAGGCGGAGGCGGAGGCGGAGGCGGAGGCGTTGACCACGCCGGTGCCGGTGCACTGACCACCGTGGTGTCATCGCCGACGGCGTCGAGGGCGACGCCCAGCCCGGTCTCCTCGGCCGGGGCGGGCCCCCGGCGGGGCCAGATCTGGCGCTTCACCGGGATCTTCCCGGCCCGGATGCGGCGCAGCCCGATCCAGTAGGTGACCACGGCGGCCACGGCCACCGCGGCGATGATGGCGAAGCCGATGTCGGCGGGGATCGGGATCACGATCGGGATGAGCGCCCCGATCACCCAGACCAGCTGGAAGCGGGTCTCGAACTTGGCGAACGACCGGCCCCGGTTGGCGTCGGGGGCGTCGCGCTGCACGATCGAGTCGAAGGCCTGCTTCGCCGCGCTGCCGGTGGCCCCGACGGTCATGGAGAGCATGGCGGCGCCGACCAGGCCACCGACCACGGCGGTGATCACGCCCACCACGCCGGTGATGACGAGCGCCCCGACGATGATGTGCTCCTCGGTGGCCAGCTTGCGCACCCGGGGAGCGGCGAGCGCGCCGCAGAAGAAGCCGATCTGGGCCGAGGCGGCCACCAGGCCGAGCTCCCACAGGGCGCCGTTCTCCTTGATGGAGAACGCCAGCATGAACGACAAGAAGCCGACGATGCCGCGCATCGAGCCCATGGCCGACGACGCCGCCACGATGCCGGCGCTGCGCAGCTCCTGCTTCTCGACCTCGCCCGGGGGCTCGGCGGCGACGGTGGTGGGCGGCATCTGCAGGGCGAACACGGTGCCGATGCCGAACACGACGGCGCCGAGGGCCACGCTCCAGCCGCCCCCGCCGAGCTTGAGCAGGATGCCGCCGGGCACCGCGGCCGCCACGACCGCCAGCGCCGAGAGCACGGTGAGCTTGGAGTTGGCCTCGACCAGCTCCTCGTCGCTGCGCACCGTGCCGGGCACGACCGCGCTCTTCGAGATCGAATAGACCTTCTGCACCACGAGCATGCCGAAGGCCTCGGGGTAGAAGAGCAGGCTCTCCATGTGGCGCACCACGAGGATGCAGAGCAGCGAGCGGGCGGCGAGCGACCCGACGATGATCCAGCGCCGGCCACCCTTGATGCGGTCGATGGCCGGGCCGATGAGCGGCGCCGCCACCGCGAACGGGGCGATGGTGAGCACCAGGTAGAGCGCGACCCGCCAGCGGGCGGAGTTGAAGTCGAGCGAGAAGAACACCGACCCGGCCAGGCCGATGGCGAACAGTGCGTCGCCCGACACCGAGGCCGCGTGGGAGCGGGCCAGGCGCATGAAGGGCGACGGGGCCCAGGGGCGCCTCGGGTCGCGGCCCGCGGCAGCGGACGGCGAGGAGGCGGGCGGGGGGCTCACCCGGCCCATGCTACGAGGGCGCTGTGACGGCCCGATCGGCGGGTCAGGCCCGTGGCACCTCGTACTTGTAGCCGAGGCCCCGGATGGTGACGATCCGTGTCGGGGCGGCGGGGTCGTCCTCCACCTTCGAACGAAGGCGCTTGATGTGGACGTCGAGGGTCTTGGTGTCACCCACGTAGTCGGCGCCCCACACCCGGTCGATGAGCACGTCGCGGGTGAGCACCCGGCCGGCGTTCTCGAGCAACAGCGCCAGCAGCTCGAACTCCTTGAGCGGGAGGCGCACGTCGGTGTCGCGGATCGTGACCTCGTGGCGCTGGTGGTCGAGGCTGACGTCGCCGACCTCGACCACGTCGTCGTCGACCAGGGTCAGCACCGGGGCGCCCTCGTCGGCCGAGCGGCGCCGCAGCACCGCCCGCATGCGGGCCACCAGCTCGCGCAGCCGGTAGGGCTTGGTGACGTAGTCGTCGGCGCCGACCTCGAGGCCGACGACCGTGTCGATCTCGGCCCCCTTGGCGGTGACCATGATGATCGGCACGCTCGAGCGGCTGCGGAGCTCCCGGCACACGTCGATGCCCGAGACCTTCGGCAGCATCACGTCGAGCAGCACCAGGTCAGGGGCGACGTCGTCGAACATGTCGAGCGCCTCGGCGCCGTCGCGGGCGACCGACACCCGGAAGCCCTCGCGGGTGAGCCCGACGGTGAGCGCATCGATGAACGAGTCCTCGTCCTCGACGACGAGGACCGAGGTGGTGGTGGTCATGGCTGGACGCCTCTCAGATGGTCTGCGGGGTCGGAGGTTCGGAGGGAACGGGCACGTTGACGGGGGCGGCGGCCGGGAGGCGGAGGGCGAAGCGGGATCCCTCACCGAGGCGGGACTCGATCTCGACCGACCCGTGGTGGTTGACCACGACGTGGCGGACGATGGCGAGGCCCAGGCCGGTGCCGCCGGTCTGGCGGCTGCGGGCCTGGTCGACCCGGTAGAAGCGCTCGAAGACCCGCTCGATGTCGCGGGCGGGGATGCCGATGCCGTGGTCGGCGACGGAGATCACGACCTGGTCGCCCTCGGCGCCGGCCTCGACCTCGACCGAGCCGCCCGGATCGGAGTACTTCACCGCGTTGTCGAGCAGGTTCGACAGCGCGGAGGTGAGCTGGCGGCGGTCGCCGGCGATGACGAGCTCGTCGGGCACGGCCTCGGCGACCACGGAGATGCCGGCCTGCTCGGCGGCGGGGCGCATGCGCTCGACGGCCTCCTGCACGATGTCGTCGACCGCGACGGCCTCGGGCGACGACACCTGGCCGAGCTCGATGCGGGACAGCTCGAGGAGGTCCTCGATCGTGCGCCCGACGCGGAGGGCCTCGTTCTGGATGCGGGTGGCGAGGCGCTCGGTGACCTCGGGGTCGTCCTCGGCCTGGAGGGTCTCGGCCAGCAGGCCGATGGCGCCGACCGGCGTCTTGAGCTCGTGGCTGATGTTGGCCACGAAGTCGGTGCGCACGGCCTCGAGGTGGCGGCGCTCGGTGATGTCGTCGACGACGGCGACCGCGGTGCGGCCGCCGCTCGACTCGAGCGGAGCGGTGGTGACGACCACGACCCGGCGGGGTGGGCCGAACAGGTCGATCGTGCGGCTGGCCGGCTCACCCCGCAGCGCGGAGTCGACCAGCTCCCCCACCGCCGCCTCGACGAGGGCGTCGGCGTGACGGGCGGCGACGAAGGCCTCGGCGGCGACGTTGCGGTCGAGGACCTCGCCCGTGTCGTCGACGATGAGCACCGCCTGGGGCAACGTGTCGAGCGCCTCCTGCAGCCGAGACCGCGCCTCGGTCGATGCCACGCCATCGGCCTTCAGCTCACGGGCGGTGCGCTCCAGCACCGCCACCAACGACTCGGTGTCGGTGTCCGCACCGTCGGACGCGGCCTGGGCGAGGCCGAGGCGGGCGAGTGCCTCCTCCAGCCGGGCCCGATGACGGCGATCCACCACGCCCCGCACCACGATGCCCGTCACCACGGACGCGGCCACGGCCACCACCACGACGGCCGCGAGGGCCGGCCCCGTGGCCACGGCCAGCAGCGGGTGGAGGGACATGGCCCTAGGAGGCCCCGCCGGCTTCGGCCTCGGCTTCGATGGCGAGCTCGTGGTCGTGCTCGCTGCGGGCGCGGAGCCGCGCCGCCCCGGTCTGCTCGGGCAGCCAGCCGGTGACCATGTACTGCACCCGCTGGCCGATGTTCACGGCGTGGTCGCCGATGCGCTCGTAGTACCGGCCGATGAGGGCGAGCTGCACAGCGGCCTGGAGGCCCAGGTCGTGCGTGGCGTGGCTCTCGAAGATGGCCTCGATGTAGTCGCGGTGGAGCTGGTCGAGGGTGTCGTCGATGTCGTCGAGGGCCGCGCCCAGGCTGGCGTTGCGCTCGACGTAGGCGTCGATGGCGAACTTCATGAGGCGGGCGGCCTCCTCGCTCATGCGCTCGATGAGGCCGCGCAGGCGGGGGTCGAGGGTGGCGCCGTAGATGCGCCGGGCGGCCTTCGCCACGTTGACCATGAGGTCGCCGGAGCGCTCGAGCTCGCCGGTGAGCCACACCGCGGTGACGATCGAGCGGAGGTCGGACGCCATCGGCTGCTGCAGCGCGAGCACGTGGTAGCACTGCTCCTCGACCCGCAGGGTGAGGGCGTCGATCTCGTCGTCGGCCTCGATCAGGGCCAGGGCGCCCTGCATGTCGTTGGCCAGCAGCACCTCGGTGCCGCGGGGGATGAACTCGCTCACCAGCGCGGCGAGCTGCACGATCTCGTCGCGGATCTCGTCGAGCTCCTGGTGGAAGGTCTTGCGCTGCTCGGCCATCGGTTCTCCTGTGTTCGCGCTGGCGGCCCGAGGGCGTCAGCGCACCTCGGCGGCGAGGTGATCGGGATCGCCGGTGATGAGATAGCGGACCCGCGCCCCGAGGACGGCGGCGTGGTCGGCGATGCGATCGAGGGCCTGGCCCGCCACCATCGTACGGAGGGTGACCACCACCCCGTCGGGGCCGTCGTAGGCGAGCAGCGCCTCGACCAGCTGGCTGGTGGCCAGCCCGGCGGGCGTCTCGGCGGCGGCGCGGTTGGCCACGTCGAGGTCGAGCGCCGACCAGGCCCGCAGCGCGTCGCGGTAGCGGTCGATGGCGTGGTCGGCCATGGTCTGGAGCACGTCGAAGGCCCGGGGCACCGACACGAGCAGATCGTGGTCGGGGTAGGTCTTGACCACCCGGAGGGCGAGGTCGCCGATGCGCTCGAGCTCGGGGGTGACCCGCAGCACCGAGACGATGAGGCGTAGATCGGAGGCCACCGGGGCCTCGCGCCGCAGCAGCTCGTAGCACCGCTCCATGAGCGACACGTTCATGGCGTCGATGCGGTCGTCGGTGGTGATGGCCTCGAGGGCCACGCGCTCCGAGCCCGTGAGCAGGACCTCGCGCATGCGCTCGAGGTTCTGGTCGACCAGAACGCCCATCATCTCGACCTGGAGCGCCAGCTGCTCCAGCTCGGCCGTGTAGTTCTGGCGGAGCGGGCCGCCGTCAGCCGAAGCGGCCGGTGACATAGTTCTCCGTCCGCTCGTCGGACGGCGCCGAGAACATCTTGTCGGTGGCGTCGTACTCGACCAGGACACCGGTGCGGTGGTCGCCGTCGGGGTTGACCTCGGTGGTGAAGAAGGCGGTGCGGTCGCTGACGCGGGCCGCCTGCTGCATGTTGTGGGTCACGATCAGGATCGTGTACTCCGACTTGATCTCCTGCATCAGGTCCTCGATGCGGGCGGTGGCGATGGGGTCGAGGGCCGAGCACGGCTCGTCCATCAGCACGACCTCGGGCTGCACCGCGATGGCGCGGGCGATGCAGAGGCGCTGCTGCTGGCCGCCGGAGAGGCCCATGGCCGACTTCTTGAGGCGGTCCTTGACCTCGTCCCACAGGGCGGCCTGACGGAGGGCCTTCTCGACGCGGTCGTCGAGGTCGTCCTTGAGCCCGGCGAGGCGGGGCCCGAAGGCGATGTTGTCGTAGATCGACTTCGGGAACGGGTTCGGCTTCTGGAACACCATGCCGATGCGCTTGCGCACCTCGACCGGATCGATGCGGGGGTCGTAGAGGTCGACCCCGTGGTACATGACCTTGCCGTCGACCCGGGCCGACTCGATGAGGTCGTTCATCCGGTCGAAGCAGCGCAGCACCGTGGACTTGCCGCAGCCCGACGGGCCGATGAACGCGGTGATCTCGTGCTGGTGGATCTGGAGGTTGACGTCGCGGACAGCCTTGAACGCGCCGTAGAAGACGTTGAGGTCCTGCACGTCGAAGACGACCTTCGCCGGGGGCGCGGCCTGCGGCTCCACAGCGGGAGCGTCGACGGGGGGAGCAGGAGTGGTCGTGTCGAACGACATCGCGGGGTCCTCTGGATCGGGGGACGTTTCGGCGGTCACGGGGCGAAGGCTAGGGGTCTCAGGCGTTGTGCTTGCGGGCGACCCTCGCCGAGACCACCCGGGCGAGGATCGTGAACAGGAAGACGATGGCGATCAGGGTGAGGGCGGCGCCCCACGCCCGGGTCTCGGCGGCCGGGTACGGCTGGGAGGCGTTGCCGAAGATCTGCACCGGCAGGGCGGCCATGGGCCCGTCGAAGAGGTCGGTGTTGAGCTTGCGCGCCGCACCGATGGTGAACACGAGCGGGGCGGTCTCGCCGGCGGCGCGGGCGATCGAGAGCATCACGCCCGAGGTGATGCCGCCGAACGAGGCGGGCAGCACCACGGTGACGATGGTGCGCCACTGGCGGTTGCCGAGGGCATAGCTCGCCTGGCGCAGCTCATCGGGGACGAGCTTCAACATCTCCTCGGTGGAGCGGATGATGATCGGCAGCATCAGGCAGGCCAGGGCGAGGGAGCCGCCGAAGCCCATGAGCCCGAAGCGCAGCGTGAAGATCGTGTAGACGAACAGGCCCATCACGATCGAGGGCACGCCGGTCATGACGTCGGCCATGAACCGGATGAGGGTGGCGAGTCGGCCCGAGCCGCCGTACTCGTGGAGGTAGATGGCGCCGAGGATGCCGAGCGGCACAGCCAAGACCGCGGCGCCGAAGGTGATGAGCAACGTGCCCACGATGGCCGGCCCCATGCCGCCGCCGGCCTTGCGGGTGACGGCGGGGAGGTCCTTGGTGAACCAGTCGAGGCTGAGGGCGCCGGCACCCTTGACGATGACGTAGCCGAGCACGATGGCGAGCGGCACGACGGCCACGACCAGGGCCCCGGTCATCCAGACGGTGGCCAGCTGGTTCTTCACGCGCCGCGAGCGGCTGGTGGTGGCCTCGAGGAGGAGGCGGTCGGCTTCGCGCTCGAACGAGAGGTCGCTCATCAGGCCCCCCTCATCCGGCGGTCGAAGCGGCCCACGATGGAGCGGGCCGACACGTTCACGATGATGGTGATGACGAACAGCACGACCCCGAGGCCGATGAGGGCGGAGCGGCTGATGCCCGAGGCCTCACCGAACTGGTTGACGATGACGCCCGCCATGGAATCGCCGGGCTCGAACAGGTGGGTGGTGATCTGGGCCTGGGACCCGATCACCAGGGCGACGGCGATGGTCTCGCCCATGGCCCGACCGAGGCCGAGCATCACCGCACCGGTGATGCCGCCGCGGCTCCACGGGAGGACCGCGGAGCGGATCATCTCCCAGCGGGTGGCACCCATGCCATAGGCGGCCTCGCGCTGGGCGGGCGGCACCGTGGCGATGACCTCACGGCTCAGCGAGGTGATGATCGGCGTGATCATCACGGCGAGGATGATGCCGGCGGTCATGAAGCTGCGACCGCTGTCGCCGTTGAAGAACCAGCCCAGCACGGGCACGTCGCCCACCACATCGCTGATGCCCTTGTAGATCGGCTGGATCGTCGGGGCGAGCACCAGCACGCCCCAGAGGCCGTAGACGACCGAGGGGATGGCGGCCAGCAGGTCCATCACGTAGACGACCCACTTGCGCATGCGCTTGGGGGCGGCCTCGTTCGTGTAGAGGGCGATGCCCAGGCTCACCGGAACGGCGAGCACGAGGGCGATCGCCGACGAGAGGAGCGTGCCCCAGATGAAGGCGAGCGCCCCGAACTTCCCCTCCGCGGGGATCCAGACGTCGGAGGTGATGAACGACAGACCCTGGTCCTTGAACGCGGGCCAGGCCTCCTTGGTGGTCGACCAGGCGATGAGCGCCAGGACGGCCAGCACCGTCAGGCCGGCGGCGAGCGCCACCCCCTTGAAGATGGAGTCCCCTCGGCGGCCGGAGCCGGAGCCGAGGAGCGCTGAGCCCTCGCCCCCCGGGGTGACCCGGGGGGCGTCGAGCTCATCGGTGGAGGGTGGCGCCATGTGTGCCGTCGTCGTCCTGATGGTGTGGTGGGACTAGCCCTGGATCTGGCTGATCTGAGCGAGGGCCTTGGCCTGGATGGCCTCGGGCAGCGGAGCGAAGTCCACGTCCGGGGCCAGAGCCTGTCCCTCGGTGAGGAGGTAGGTCAACCACCCACGGATCGCCTGGGCCTTGGTGGCGTCGGAGATCGTGGTGTACACGAGCACGTAGGTGCTGGCGGTGATCGGGTAGGCCTCGGCGCCGGCGGCGTTGAGGGCGCTGTAGGTCAGGTCGGCCTTCACCTCGGCGTTGGCGAGAGCCGCAGTGGCGCCCTCCAGCGTCGGCTGGACGAACTGGCCGTCCTTGTTCTTGATCGAGGCGAACGACAGGCCGGTGGCCTTGGCGTCGGAGAGGTCGACGTAGCCGATGGCGCCGGCGGTGTCCTTGACGATCTGGGACACACCGGAGTTGCCCTTGCCGGCCGTGGCCTTGGGCCAGGCCACGGTGTCACCGGCCTCGAGGGTGAACTCCGCCGGAGCGGCGGCCTTCAGGTACTTCGAGAAGTTCGAGGTGGTGCCCGAACCGTCGGAGCGCACGGCCACGGTGATGGCGGTGCTGGGAAGGGTCACACCGGAGTTGTCGGCGGCGATGGCCGGGTCGTTCCAGGTGGTGATGACACCGGTGAAGATCTTGGCGAGGGTCTCGGGCGAGAGCTTGAGCTCCTCGACACCGCTCAGGTTGTACGACACCGTGATGGGGGCGGCGACGGTCGGGAAGTAGAGGAAGGGACCCTTGAAGGTGGCCTTCTCGTCGTCCTTCACCAGGCTGTCGGAGCCGGCCCAGTCGGAGGTGCCGGCGGCGAGGTCCTTCTTGCCCTGGCCGGAGCCGACCGGGTTGTAGTTCACGGTGAGGTCGGGGGCGACCTCCTGGAAGGCGCCGATGGCCTCTTCGTAGAACGACTTCGGGAAGGTGGCGCCGGAGCCGTTGATCGTGCCGGTCAGCGCTTCGTAGTCGAAGTCCGCGGTGGCGCCGCCGCCGGCGGCCTTGGTGGTGTCGGTCGTGCTGTCGCTGCTGCTGCTGCCGCACGCGCCGGCGACGAGGCCGACGGAGGCGAGGAGGGCGAACAGCCAGACGAGGCGCCGCTTCGATGAACGCAAGATGGTCTCTCCCTGAAAAAGACGGATTCGGCAGAGGCCCTCTGGCCTCGCCACGTCGCACCGTAGGGAGCCGAGGTTGACTCGCCCTGCGCGTCAGGTGAACCGGAGGTGAACGACACCGGAACATCCGGGTTCGCGGTGCGGTCCCTCCTGGAACCGCCCTCGTCGAGCCCCGCCCCGTCCCCACCGCACGTGCTCGGGATGGCAGGCTCGGACCCATGTCCCATCCCTCCACCGTCCTGCTCACCGGTGGCGCCGGCTACATCGGCACCCACACGTGCGTCGCCCTGCTCGAGGCCGGCCACCGGGTGATCGTGGTCGACGACCTGTCGAACTCCACCGAGACCTCGCTCGAGCGGGTGCGCGGCATCGTCGACGGCGACCTCGCCTTCCACCGCGTCGACCTGCGCGACGTCGACGCCCTCGACCGGGTCGTGGCCGGTGCGGGCATCGACAGCGTGATCCACTTCGCCGGGTTGAAGGCCGTGGGCGAGTCGGTCACCCAACCGCTGCGCTACTGGGACGTCAACGTCGGGGGCACCATGGCCCTGCTCCAGGTGCTCGACCGCCACGGCGTCCGCAAGATCGTGTTCTCGTCGTCGGCCACCGTCTACGGCGAGCCCGAGCGTGTGCCGATCGACGAGTCGGCCCCCGTCGGCGCCACCAACCCCTACGGTCGCACCAAGCAGGTCATCGAGCTGCTGCTCGACGACGTCACCGGCTCCTCGCCCGACTGGCACGTCGTGCTGCTGCGCTACTTCAACCCGGTCGGGGCCCACCCCAGCGGCGCCATCGGCGAGGACCCCAACGGCATCCCCAACAACCTCATGCCGTTCGTGATGCAGGTGGCGGTCGGTCGGCGCGACGAGCTGGTGGTCTTCGGCGACGACTACCCCACCCCCGACGGCACGTGCATCCGCGACTACATCCACGTGATGGACCTCGCCGACGGCCACCTGGCCGCCATCGAGCGCATCGACGAGCTCCCCGGATGCCGGGCGATCAACCTCGGCACCGGCTCGGGGTCCTCCGTGCTGCAGGTCGTGGCCGCCGCCTCCGCTGCGGTGGGCCACCCCCTCCCCTACCGCATCGGCCCCCGGCGCACGGGCGACGTGCCCGAGTCGTACGCCGACGCGTCCCTCGCCGCCGAGCTGCTGGGCTGGTCGGCGCACCGCAGCATGGAGGAGATGTGCGCCGACGCCTGGCGCTGGCAGTCGGGCAACCCCGACGGCTACCGCTCGGCCTGAGCCGAGGGCCCGGATCCGACCCCGGTACCGCCCCACGCCCGGGCGAAGGCGATGCGCTCGGCCGCGGGCGGGTGGCCCATCGTCAGGCGGGCGATCGGGCCCGGGTCGAGGTCGGCCAGGTTGTTCACGTGCAGGCGCCGCAGCATCGCCTCCACCAGGTCGGGGCGGCCGAGCAGGTCGAGTGCCTCGCGATCGGCCTCGCGCTCGAAGGCCCGTGACACCCAGGCGGTGACCGGTCCGACCACGGCACCGGCGGCCTCCACCGCCAGGACAGCGAGGGGCAGGCCGGCCGGGTCGCCGGGGCCGTCGAGCCCGAACGCCTCGAACAGGCCGGTCCACCGCGACAGCGCACCGAGCACCGCCAGCACGACGAGCGAGACCACGGCCAGCACCGGGAGCTGACGCCGGAGGTGGTGTCGGCGCACGTGGCCGAGCTCGTGGGCCACCACCTGCTCGACCAGCTCGGGTGGGGTGTCGAGAAGGGTGTCGTAGAGCACCACCCGTCGGGTCGGGCCCAGCCCGGCGACGTAGGCGTTGTCCCGGGTCGAGCGGCGGCTCTCGTCGGCCACCTCGACCCGGGCGACCTCCACCCCGGCGAGGGCCGACACCCGGCGCACCCGGTCGAGGAGGTCGCCCTCCCCCAGCGGCTCGAACCGGTTGAACAACGGGGAGATCAGCACGGGGAACAGCACCCCGGCGACGATCGAGAAGCCGACGACGAGCACCCAGGCCCACAGCCACCACCACGTGGTCGACCGCACCAGCGCGTAGACGGGCACGAGCAGCAGCGCACCGAGGGCGAACGAGAGCAACACGCTCTTCGCCTCGTCGGCGGCGAGGCCCCGGCCGGTCTGGTTCGACAGACCCCACCGCCGGTCGTGACGGAGGTCGACCCAGGCGTCGAGGGGCACGTCGACGACGAGGCGGGCCAGCTCCAGCGCGGCGAACACCACGAGCAGCTGCGCGACCCAGCCGTCGAGCCCGAGGCCCTCGACGAGGCGGGGGCCGACCTCGAGCGCCACGAACCCGACGGTGACCGCCAGCCCGCCGACCAGGCGGAGCGTGCGCATCCGTCGCAGCGGGCGCTGGTAGCGGCGGGCCCGCTCGAGGTCGTCGGCGGCGAACAGCTCGTCGGGGTCGGCCGGGGTGGGTCGCCACACCGAAGGCACCCGTCGGCTCATGCCGGGAGGATACGGGGCGCGCCCTCAGCGGCCCAGCAGGTCGATCGGGCGCAGCACGGCGATGGTGCCGTTGGCCACCCAGCTCGGCACGGGCTCGTACGTGAGCCCCCGGCCGATGGCGTGCACGATCATCCCGCCCCCCACGTACATGCCGGTGTGGCCGTCCATGAGGAACACGTCGCCGGGCTGCATCACCTTCAGGTCGATGCGGTCACTGACCTTGGTGGCCATGAAGGTGGGGTCGGCCTCCATGGCGTAGGTCGTCGCCGGCACCACGATGCCGATGCCGCGGTAGGCGTGGCTGACGAAACCGGAGCAGTCGAAGAAGCCCGACCCGTAGCGGTTGGTGCCCGGCGGGCAGATCGGGTCCTGAGGCCGGTAGCCGGGGCCGAGGCACTGCGAGTAGGGGGTGCCGAGGCGGGTCATCGCCCAGGCCAGCATCCCCGGTACGTCGCCGGGCGCCAGGAGCACGCCGTCGACATCGAACTGCGGGCTCCCGTCACCGAGCACGACGCGGGGGTCGGTCGGCACCGAGCCCATGTCGAGGCCGTCGGTGCGGGCGTACCGCCGGGCGGCCCCGAGCACCACGGTCGACTGCTGGCCCTCGCCGAGCAGAGCCCCCACCGCGGCGTCGAGCGTGTCGAACCGGTCGAGGGTCGTGCCCCACGAGCACAGCGCCGCGGCCGTCGTCCGGGCGGCGTCGAAGAGGTCGTCGGGATCGGTGCGGCCGTCACCGTCGCCATCGGCCGCAAACGCCGACCCAGATCGCAGGGGCGAGCTGCATCGGCCCGACGGCACGGTCGACACCGGCGTCGCCGTCGACCGCGCCCTGGTCGCTGTCGGCGGTGGTGGCGCCCTGGAGCCCTCGGAGCGCGGGCGAGACCCGGCCGAGGTCGTCGACGTCGGACCCGAGGTTGCGCCCGTGGCTCGACGCGATGCGGCCGAGGCCGGCGAGCACGGCGACGGAGAGGTTGCAGCCGGGTCGCTCGGCGTTCACGGCCGTCACGGCCCGGCGGTAGGCGATGATAGGCGACCGCGGGGAGATCGGTCGCGCCGGCGTCGGCGATGGCCTGGTCGGCGCGATCGCCGGCCTCCGACGCGGCGATCAGAGCGCCATCGAGGGCCTCCCGGCTCCGCTCGAGGTCCTTCTCACGTGAGCGCAGCACATTCTCCTCGACCGCGACCCGGCCGATGGCGCCGAGCACGACCTCCTTGGCCCGGTCGAGGCTCTGTCGCCCGCCGGCCAGCGCCAGCCGCATCGAGTCGTCGACGTCCGAGTCGCCGGCTCCCTGGTGCACGAAGTACTCGGCGCTCAGCGCGCCGTAGCGGTCGCGCTGCTCGGCCTCGTCGGCGCGGGCCCGGTCGAGCTCGGCGGCGGCAGCCGCCCACACCACCTGGGCGGCCTCGCGTCGCGCCTCCGCGTCGGCGATCGCCGACTCGGAGGTGGCCAGTCGGTCGCGGGCGATCTCGTAGGCGTTCGCCGCCGAGCTCACCGCGTCGGACGGCAGCGCCCCGCACCGGAGCCGGCGCGGCCAGCCCGACCGCAGACCCGAGCAGGGTGCCCACGAGGACCAGCGTGAGGAACGTCCGGCGCACGTGCCGGAGCGACGAGAGGGTCACGCGGACGAGCCGGACATCGCCGGCCGATCGTCGACCAGCGGAGCCTCCGGGGCCGAGGGGGTCGGAGGCCCGGGCGGGCCCGTCTCGTCGGCGGTCGGGGGGCCACCGCGCTGGGCCCGACGGGTCCGGCGCCGCTGCACCCAGCGCACCACCACGGCCACCAGATCGCCCACCAGCAGCAGCACCAGGGCGATCAGCAGCCACGGCACGGACCGGGAAGACGAGCTCGTCTCGGTCACGGGGCCGGCGCCGGAGGCGAGCACCCGCCAGTCGAACTCGCCGATCACCGGGGCGGGGACCGTGACCCGGGTGGTGCCCGTCCAGGTCTGGCCGGCCGCCAGTGCCCCGGGGAAGAGGTCGAACCCGGCCATGTCGACCTCGGTGCTGCGTCCCACGGCGCCGTTCACGGCCACCGCCGAGAACGCCTCGGTGGCCTGGTTCTGCACGGTGACGGTGACCTCGTAGGGGGTCGGGCCGCCGAGCCAGGACTTGATGGTGGCCCCGATGCCGTCGGGGTCGGGCACCGCTTTCACGGTGACGGCGAGTGGCGGCTCGTCGCTGAAGGGGTCGACCACTGGGCCCGTGGGCACACCGCGGATCTCGATCGGCGCGTAGCGCCACCTCACCCGTGTCGGAGCCGGCCCGGATCACACATGGGCAGGTGCCCGGCGGGGCCGAGACGACGAAGGCGGTGAGCGGCGAGTCGTCGACGTGGTAGAGCCGCACCCCCTGGCTGGCGGGCATGTTGCAGTCGGTCGAGCCGCGCTTGGCGAGGTTGCCGCAGACCGACAGCGTGACGAGCCGACCCTGCCATCCGGTGAAGATCACGGTGAGCCGCTGACCGGGATCGACGACGGTCTGGTCGAGCGTCAGCGTCGGCCCGGAGAGGGCGGGGACCTCGGTGGTCGTCGTGGTCGACGTGGCCTGAGCGGCCGCCCCGCCGACCGGGTTGAGCGTGCTCGACGTCGTCTGGGCCCCGGCCGGGAGCACGGCGAGCGCGACGCCGGCCACCACGACGGTCACCGCCACGAGACGGACGAGGGCACGGATCATGCGGGCTGGTGCTCCCGGGAGCTGGCCTGCCGGGCCGGTCCGCCCGGGCCGCCGCTGGTGCCACCCGATGCGGTGCCGCTGCCGTCATGGCGGCGGTACCGGCGCCAGGCGAACACGACGAGGCCGACGATGGCGAGCAGAGCGAGAACCGTCCACGGGATCGCCAGCCCGAGCGCGCCCTGGCTCTCGTCGTCCAGGGTGTCCACGTCACCGGCGATCGCGCTCGGGTCGAGGGTGACCTCGGCGGACGAGATCACCGTCGCAGGAACCCCGTCGATCGTGGTGGTGTAGGTGACGGACTCGCCCGGGAGCAGATCGGCGAGCTCCTCGGTCGGACCGTCCTTGCCGAACAGGCCGAACGGCCCGCCGACGGTGACCGAAGAGGTGCCCCCCAGGCGGACGTTGCCCCGGTTGGCGACGGTGTAGGTCACCGTGGCCGAGCCACCGAGCGGGTTGAGCGACGGGGAGTAGCTCACCGACACGCCCTCGATGGTGAGCTTCGGCTCCACCGGACCGTCGACTCGGACGTAGAGGCGGGTGCCGGTGCGACGGTCGAGGGCGATGACCTTGCCGTCGGGGCCGGTGCCCTCGGCGCGGGACGACGCCAGGATGGCGGCGACGTGATCGCCCGGGGAGGCGTCGGCCGGGATGTCGATCGAGATCGGCATCGTCGCCTGCTTGCCGGGCTCCAGGGTGAGGTTCTCCTGGGGGATCTTCACCCACGAGCCGGCGTCGACCGACGGCTGGTCACCAGGCAGCACGTCGAAGCTGCCGTCCTCGGTGTTGAAGGCGTCAGCGGCGTACAGCCGGAACGTCTGGGGGACGTTGCCGTAGTTGTAGATCGTCACGGCATCGGTGACGGTCGACCCGGCAGCCGCGGTGTACGAGAGGTACGGGCGGTTGCCGGGCTGGCTCGGGTCGTCCGACCCGGCGGGCGCGACGGCCCAGCTCTCGATGATCTGGGGCTCACCGTTCTCGACGGCCTGGTCGCCGGTGGCGTCCTGGGCACTCGCGGCCGGGGCGACGGCCACGAGAGCGGCCAGCACGGCGAGTAGGGGGAGGAGTCGGCGCCAGGGGGTCATCGGAAGGTCTCTCCGGATCGGTTGGTTCGGGGAACGCCCGACGCGGCACCGGTCAGGGAACCGGTGCCGCGTGGGTGGAACGGTGGTCTTCGTTGCGGTGTGGATACTGCGGTGATCCGATCCGTCGGCCCGGGGCGGTCGCCCGCCCCGGGCCTCGGAACCGGTTCCCGACTACAGGGTCGAGATGGTGAGGACGGCGGTGTAGGTGCCGCTCTGGGCCGTGATCGGGATCAGCAGCTTGAGACGGGCATCAGCGATGGCCGTGCCGAGGCCGCCGGTGCTCGAGGCAGCGGAGACGGTGGCGAACGGAGCAGCGTTGATGAGGGTCCGGTTGCTGCTGAGGCCGGAGGCCACAGCGGTGTTCGGGGCGATCGCCGCACCGGCGGCGGTCACCTGGTCGTAGGTGTTGCCGAGCGAGTCGACGAACGAGGCGGTGTCCTCGGTCTTCACCGGGACCCAGCCGAGCTGCGAGCCGGAGAAGGACTTGCCGGGGCCGGCGGTGAAGTTGCTCACCTGGCCGACGACGTTCCAGCCGAGATCGCCGTCACGGGTGTCGACGACGGTCACCTGGTTGAGCCGGCCCTCGGCGGCGAAGAACTGGCCGGCGCCGGCGCCGCTACGGACGAACTGGGCGTTGCCCAGGTTGATGCCGCAGTGGGTCGGGTAGGTCGCGTTCGACGTGCCGTCCGGGTTCACCGGGTAGGGGTACTGGTTGCGCACGGCATCGGCCGGGCCGCCGGGGAGGGCCCCGGTCGTCGGGGCGGTGCCACCGGCGGTGGGAGCGGCGACGGTCGAACTGCTCAGCGCCGTGGCGGCGGTGAGGCCGGACGGGAAGCCGAGCTGAGCCGGCTCAGCGGCCAGGGCGCCGTAGGCACCACAGACCTGGGTGAGCACGAGCGCACCGACGGGACGGGTCACGGTGATGTCCTGGATGATCACCTGTGCCGCGAGCGGCGTGGAGGAGACCGTGGAGGACGGGGCCGTGTACGGCGCCGGGTGCAGCGGCGTCAGCACGAAGCTGACGCTGGTGCCGGCGGCGAGGCCCGTGGCCGAGTACGACGTGACGCCAGCCGCCAGGGTCACGGTGGTGGCACTACCACCGGACGGGGTGATCACCAGGCTGTAGCCGGTGGGGGCGATGCCGGTCGGGGCGACCCAGGCGAGGGCGACCGTGCCGGTGCCGGGGGTGGCGGTGAAGCCGGTGACCGGGGCCCGGGGAGCCGGGGCCGGGGTTCCGACACCGGTGGCAGCCGTCGAAGTGCCGGCCGAGTTGGTGGCCGTCAGCGACAGGTCGTAGGTGGTGCCGTTGACCAGGCCGGTCACGGTGATCGGCGAGGAGGCGCCCGTCTGGGTCACCGTGGCGCCGCCGCCCTGCGGGGTGGCCGTGATGGTGTAGCCGGTCACGGCCGGATCGGCCGCGGGCTGGGTGAAGGCCACACCGAGGGTGCCGTCACCAGGGGTGATGGTGCCGAGCACCGGGGCCGGCGGGACAGCGCCCTGGGCCCAGCTGATCTGCGCCGGGCCACCGGTGGTGGTGTTGGTGGTGACCGTCATCGGGCGGGACCAGTAGGTGTCCACGATCGAGCCGCCGGCGGTGGTGCAGGCGATGCCGACGCTGTAGGCACCGGCCGGGATCTCACCGGGGAGGAAGTCCTGGAAGCCGAACTGGGGGATGCCGGAGATGAGGCCGGGCTGGCCCGGGCCACCGGCGATGTTGGTGGACTGCATGGCGATGGTCGAGCCAGCGGTCGACAGCAGCGACGTCCGGTACTGGCCCACGACCTGGTTCGGGCCCGAGGGGCTGAAGGTCAGGGTGCCGACGTCGGTGCCGAGGGGGACCATGAAGGTCGACCAGTTGAAGCCCGCACCCGCGGTGTCACCGGCGCACTGAGGGGTGCCGGCGAGGCCGAGGGAGAAGGGGGTGGCCGAGTTGCCGGAGGTCGGGTTGAAGGTGGCCAGACCATTGCTGGTGGCAGCCGAGGCGACTCCGACGCCGGCGAACGGTGCCACGGTGGCCACTGCGGCCACTGCGGCGACGCCCGCGAGCGTCTCTGAAGCGGTTCATCTGATTCCTTTCGGGTTTCAGAGTTCAGAGTTCTTGGACGTGGTGAAGAGACGAAGATCGAGAAGCACTACGACGTGCTGACGATCGGCGGTGGTCCCCCGGCCCCGGAGGGCCGGGAGTCCACAGACCGATCGGGAGCAGGCGACGATCAGAAGGTGCCGGTGCGGGAACCAGCGGTGCTGGTGGTGCTGCCGCAGTTGCTGATCGACAGGAAGCCGAACTTGTTCACGGTCTCCTGGGCCGGCCGGCGCCGGTGCGGCACAGGACGGCGGTGAAGTTGGCCGGAAGGCCTCGGCCGGCCACGCCGGCACCGAGGGTGGCGCCGGTCGGGTTCGACACGAACAGCTCCTTGAACGGCAGGTTGCCTGCCGCCACGAGCTTCGCCTGGGACAGCACGTTGTAGACGTCACGGCCGTACTTGGTCGAGGCGTAGAACGTGGCACTCGGGGCCTTGGTGGTGGTGCCCGTGTACGGGACGCCGAGGGCGGTGGCGCCGTCGGTGATGCCGACCCAGCTGGGCGCTGCCGATCTGGTTGGTGACCGCGCCGTTGTTCTGGGCGATGTAGTTCGACGCCGAGAACCCGACGATGACCTGAGCGCCGGCCAGCGGGCCGGTGGTCGGCACGGCGTTGCCCTTGTCGGTGAGGCCGATGCCGTAGTTCTCCTGCAGACGACCGGTGGTCGCATCGGAGGTGGCGGTGCGCGAGGCCACGGCAGGCCGCCGTGGCGGCGTCCTCCTGCGTGGTGTTGACGCCGACGGCGGTGTTCCACGATGCGAAGGTGCCGGAGCTGGTCTGGATGCCACAGCCGATGATCGGCACGCCACCGATGACGGTCGGGCTGTTGACCGGGTCGGGGTTGCTGAAGATGGTCGTGAGCTCGGCCGAGGTCAGGTTGGTGACCGGGGCGCCGGAGGCGGCGGGACGGTAGTAGCCGTAGGACAGCGCGTCACGGGCGAAGGGCACGAAGGTCAGGACCGTGCCGGAACCACCCGAGGGGCCGACGACGAACGGGCCGAAGTCCACCAGGCTGGAGATGGCCTTGGCCGGCTCGCCGCACTGCTGGGCGGTGATGGTGGTGGGGTTCGGGCCGAAGGGCTGACCGTCGAGGGCACGGCTGAGCGCACGCTGGCCCGGCTGGAGCCGTTGGGGCGGGCGAACGACGGGGCCTTCACCTTGGTGGTGATGCAGCCGTCGGTCACACCGCTGGGGGGAACAGCGTCGAAGGACACGATCGTCGAGCGGGGGTTGCCGCTGTCGCTGAAGACGGGGGTGTATCGACGGTGTTCTGGTTGAACCCGGACAGAGCGTTGATGCACGTCCTGGGTGGTGTCGGAGCCGGTACCGACGAAACCGTTGTACTGCGGCGGGTCGGCGGCGGCCGGCCCGGCCGTGGTGATCACGGAGGTGGCGGTGACGCCGAGCATGGCCGCAGCTGCGGCGACGCTCCCGATCTTCCGCTTGAAGGATCAGTGTGGGCATTGGTGGAGTGCTCCCGTTCATGGGTGGTCGCCCGGCGTGTCGAGCAGTGGGCGGAACAGCACTCGAGTGCCGTTCGGGGGTGATCGTGACCGACCAGTTCGTCCGTCAAATGGCTCGAAGGTGAAGCGTTAGCGCTCGCGCGAACTGTTCACTCCACGGGCCATCCGGACGGTGCCCGGGAGCCATCGCAGGGCCCACCGGACACCGAATCGCGGTCAACCGAAGCGACCGTTCACGTAGTCGTAGGTGCGCGGGTCCTGCGGCGAGTGGAACATCGCGTCGGTGGGCCCGTGCTCGACGATGACGCCGGGGGTCCCCTGCTCGGCGAGGAAGAAGGCGCACTGGTCGGAGACGCGTGCGGCCTGCTGCATGTTGTGGGTGACGATCACGATCGTCACCTCGGAGCCGAGCTCCATGATCGTCTCCTCGATACGCCGGGTCGACGTCGGGTCGAGGGCCGAGCACGGCTCGTCCATGAGCAGCACCCGTGGCCGGATGGCCAGGGCGCGGGCGATGCAGAGGCGCTGCTGCTGGCCGCCCGAGAGGCCGCCGCCCGGGGCCCGAGGCGGTCGCGGACCTCGGTCCAGAGCCCGGCCTTGGTGAGGCACGCCTCGACGACCTCGTCCTTCTCGTCGGACGAGATCTTGGTGCCGGTGAGCTTGTAGCAGGCCACGACGTTGTCGTAGATCGACATCGCCGGGAACGGGTTCGGCTTCTGGAACACCATGCCGATCTGGCGACGGGCCTCGGTCGAGCTTCTTCTGGGCGTCGTAGATGTCCTCGCCGTCGAGGAGCACCTCGCCGGACAGCGACGCGACGGCGATCATCTCGTGCATCCGGTTGAGGATCCGCAGGAAGGTCGACTTGCCGCAGCCCGACGGCCCGATCAGCGCGGTGACCTCGCCGGGCTCCATCATCAGCGACACCCGGTCGAGCACGTGGTGGGTGCCGAACCAGGCCGAGATCTCCCGGGCCTCGAGGCCGGCGAGCGGGAGCTGGTCGGCGGCGGCTCGTTCCTCCGCCCGACGCTCGGCCCCGCCGCGGAACCGGCTCTTCTTCGTGCTCGACGAGGCCTCGGGCGATGCCTCGTCATCGGCGACCAGCGGAGGAGGAGGCGGCGGCGGGAACGAGCCCTCGGTGAGATCGACCTCGACGGTCGGATCGGGCTCGGTGACGACCGCCTGCACCTCGTCCTCGCCATGGCGGAGGTCGGCGACGGTCACCAGGCCGGCGGCGGCCGCCCCCATCGGGAGGCCGCGATGAGGCTCGTCCTCGGGTGCCGGAACTCGTCGTCGGCGTGGGTGTCGGGGATCGGTGTGTGGTGCTCGATCGCCCGCTCCTCGACCAGCGGGTCGGCGAGCCCGGCTCCCGGCGGCGCCGGCGCGGGCGGCCTCGGCCTCGAGCGCGGCGGCCAGGGCCCGGCGGAAGGTGAGCACGTCGGCGACCTGGACCGACACGCCGTGGTCGTCGACCCCCGGAACGGCGACGAGGGTCCACGGCTCGTTGCGGCCGTGGTGGACGCCCTCGATGTCGTCGAGGAGCCACGACCACTCGAGGTCCCCGTCGACGGCGAGCAGCCGTTCCGAGGTGACGATCACCGTCGCCGGGTGGACCTCGACGACGGTGGCGTCACCGTCGGCGGGCTCACCGGTCACGAGCTGGACGACGGCACCGCCGCGGAGCACGGCGCGCTCGACCTCCCCCGGGTGCAGGGAGGTGTCGGTCGTGGACGGATCGGATTCGGGCACGGAGGGCTCCTGTGGCTCAGAGCAGGTTGGGGAGGAGGCGGGCCACCTGGTCGGCCACCATGAGGCCGACGAGGAGCAGGACGGGGAAACCGACGATCCAGGCCTTGGCCCGGCCCCACCGGTGCCAGGCCCACACGAAGGCGACGGTCACGACGAACAGCGCCTGCAGCCAGAGGGCGAGGGCCCACAGGGTCGTGGTGTCCGACGCCATGACCGCGTCGGAGGCCGGCAGCGTCTTGGCGGTGTAGGCGGGGGCGCCGCCGGACAGCGGCGTGCTGGTCAGCTCGCGCGTCGACGCGGAGCACGCCGTCGGGGAAGTACGGGCGGCCGTCGGCGGTCATCAGGAGCATCCGGCCCTGGCCGGACTCGAGGGCCGGCGGCGAGGGCTCGCCCTCGCGGCGGACGCCGATGACCTCGTAGTCGAACTCACCGGCACCGGTGGTGACCCGGATGGCGTCGCCCTCCTCCAGATCACCGATCTGGGAGAACGGCCCGCCGAAGGTGGCCCGCCGCCCCATGATCACGGTGGTGCCCGGCGCGCCGGGGAACGGCGAGTCACGACGATGGCCGGGGCCGTCGAAGAGGACACCGGACGTGGTGCCCTCCAGCACGACCTGACGCAGCCCGATGGCGGGGATCTCGAGGTAGGCCATGGCCGTGCCCGGCCGCAGTGCCTTGTTGTCGTCGTTCACCGCGCCGACCGGTGCGACGCCCTTGGCCAGCGCCGAACGGAAGCTGTCGAACTCGGCCTGCTGCGCCGCCCGCTCCTGGAAGCCGGAGAGCACGACGAGCTGGAGCAGGAGGGAGCCGCAGATCACCGCGAGGAGCACGAACACCCCCCGGGCCAACTGGGCCCGAGGGGTGAGCGGCGGCAGCGGGACGTCCGGGTCGCGGCGGGGCCCGCGACGGAACCTCCGCGTCGGAGCGGGGTCTGCGACTGCGGTCATGCCCCGGGGCCGTCGACGACCTTCGGCCGCTTGCCGAGGAGCATGGCCATCCGGCCGAAGACCAGCAGGGCGATGGCCCACACCACCATCGGGACCGGCGAGCTACCGGTGTACGGAAGCTGGCCGGCGGTGGTGACCGGCGATGCGGCCGACGGGGAGCCGCCGCTGAAGACGCTGCCACCGCTCACGTCGGCTCCCCGGTGGTCGTCGTCGTGCCGCTCGGTCGTCGTGGTCGTCCCGCCATCGGCGGTCGTCGTGGTCGTGCCGCCATCGGCGTCGTCGTGGTCGTCCCACCATCGGCCGTCGTCGTGGTCGTCCCGCCGGCGGTGGTCGTGGTGGTTCCGGCGTCGGCCGGGACGCCAGTGAAGCCGGCGGGCGGTCGCGACGGCTCGGCGTCGACCGTGAGGCGGGCGTTCCAGTACTTGTCGAGGACCTGGTCGGCGCCGGTCCCGACCGTGCAGGCGACGCCGACGTTGTAGGTGCCGGCGAGGACGCCGCTCGTCAGGCTGAACAGGGCGAAGTTGAGACCCGGGCAGGCCCGGATCAGCCGGTCGGCTGACGCGGTGCCCTGGTTGGCGAACGGCCTGGCCGCCGGTGGAGCGGGAGAGCGGCATGCGGAACTCGCCGCTCGAACCCGGCGGTCGGCCCCGTGCGGTCGTAGACCAGGCTGCCCGGGTCGACCGGCCTCCGGGACCATGTAGGTCTGCACCCGGTAGCCGCCGCTGGCGCTGTCGCCGGTACAGGCCGCCCCGGCCGGCAGGTGAAGGCTGAACGGTGTCGGCGCTGCCGCCGGTCGGACCCGACCGTGAGCAGTGGCGGTCCCGACCGTGGCCGCCCCGGCCGGCGCCCGGCCGACCACGGCGAAGGTCCAGAGGACATGATCGAGCATGACGGCGCAGAGGAGTGCCACCAAGCGACGAGGTCGCCGGCCACCCGGCGCACGCGAGGGGATCGAGATCTGCATCGTTGCTCCTCAGGGGTTCAGCGGACGGTCGGTTCCGCGGACCACAGCTGAGGAGCACGACGACGACGCACGAGGAGGACCACGACGAGGAGGGCCACGGCGATCGGGAAGGAGGAGGACGGAGTCGGTCGAGACCGACCGCAGGGTCGGCGAGTCCCAGGGAACTGGGCCGGCGCGTCGGTGGCGGTCGTCGATGATGACGACGCGTTGTCCCAGTACCGGGTGGTCTCACCCGTCAGAGGTGCAGGCGATGCCGATGCTTGTAGTCACCGCGGGGAGGTCATCTCGGTGGGAACAGCGACGAAGGTGAAGATGGGCAGTCGTTGATCACCCCGGTTCACCGCCGGGCTCGGCGGCGATCGCGGTCAGCTTGTTGATGTAGCTGCGTCGTGTCGCGGGGCAGAGGGCCCAGGCCCCGCACCTGCAGGCTTCGTCGACTCGTACGTGAAGGTGCCGGGATCGTCCGTGACGGGAACGAGGAAGGACTGCACGCGGTAGTCGTCACTCGGCGCTGTCGCCCGGGCAGGCCGCACCCTCGGGCAGGTCGAGAGAGAACTCGGTCGCGCTCCCTCCCGAGCCACCGCATCGGCGCGGAGCCTCCGACGACGATCGTGGCCGTCCCCACCCGCCCGTCCTTGGCCGGTGGGTCGTCGACGGGCACGGCGGCCGAGGCCGTCGGGCGAGCGCCGCACCCAGAGGACCGCGACGGCCACGGCCGTGAGCCATCGGGCGCGGCGGATAAGGGCTCACGGCGTTCATGACGGGCCCTCCGGGACGGGCGGGGCGCGGCGGCGCGGCCGCTTGGTGATCTCGAGCGCGATGAGCGTGGCCACGAGCCAGACGCGGCGAGCACGACGAGGAAGTACCTGCTCCTCGCCAGCGCCAGGATCGGGGTGAGCGGTCCGGCCTCGGGGGTCGACGCCGACCCGGATGGAGCGGCGGCCACCTCGGTCTGGGTCGCGCGGCGCCGTCGTCGTGGTGGCGCCGAGCGGTGCTCGAGCCGCTGGACCCGCTGAGCGGGAACCGTCACTCGAGGAGGCGTCCGCGGGGCCGGCTGGCGGGTGCTGCCGGCGGTGCCTCCATCTCCGGATCGTGGTGGCCGCCTCGGCGGCCTGCGCCTTGAGAGCCCGCAGGCGAGCGGGGCGTAGCCCGGTCGGCAGCTGCCCCGGCTCGAGGCCGGCGACCTGACCGGCGCCGGCGGCGTACTCGACGAACGCGGCGTAGTCGCCGGGCCTCGGCGTCGAGCGCGAGCGGTTGCACCGCGGCGTAGCTGAGCATCGGTGAGCGGGTAGCCACCCGCGACGTCGGCGGTCGGAGTCCGGCTCGAGCACGGCGGGATCCGGGCCCCGGCTTCATCGCCGCCGACCCCGGTTGAATCCTTCGGCGTCGGGGGCGACGAACTCACGGTCGTCGCCGTTGTCGCCCGGCCCGGCTGAGGCGCGCCGTCTGGATGCCGTACTTGCGCGGCCGACGCGCGTGTCGGTGATGGTGAGCATCGCCCGCTCGCCCGAGGATCTGCGGGCCGGTCCGCTTCCAGAACTGATCCGAGGTAGGCGAAGGGGTTGCAGGCTCGATCTTGGCCCGGTCGTCGCCGACCCGGGTGAGCGGCCGACTCGTCGAAGGACTGGATGTAGGGCAGCCAGTCGGTGCCGCACAGCGGCGGCGGTGCGTGCCGGTGGCCAGCGCGTCCACCTCGTAGCAGTGGGGGTCGGCCTTCGGGAACGAGTTCGGGAGCCGGGTCGGCGAACGGGCGCGCCGTTGACGTTCGCCTCGGCGGTCGTGGCGTAGACCGGGTTCACCTTCATGCCCCACTGTCGGGCTGTGCCGTCCAGCCACGCCTTGGCCTCGGGATCGGCGAGGACCCACTCCCACACCTGCTCGGCGGCGTCAGAGTTGCGTCGCGGGCGGGCAGGACGAGGCCCGCGAAGTTCCGGCCGCTGCCGGATCTGCAGCAGGCTTGAACTCGGGATTGAACTTCAGGAACTCGGGGTCCTCCGCCCAGGTCGTCGGGTTCGTGGTCGACCCAGGTGTAGTCGGGCGGCAACGGCGTTCGACCGATGACCTGGAACGAGTACGACTGGGTGAGCAGCTTGGCCACCAGCCGCGGCGTGAGGTTGAGGCTCGGCCACGCGATCCCGCCGGAGTCCTGCTCCTCCTCGGCGCCGGCAGAGTCCCCCGGGATGCGGTCGACGTTGAAGCCGATCACCACACCGGACAAGGTCACCGGCGCATACACCGGCGGGCTCGGCGGGATCGAGTCTGGTGTCCGCTCATCGCCTGGGAGGTCACGGCCATGCCCGGCGCACCCACCGCCGGCTCGGCGACCTGCTGGCGGGCGGTGGCGTCGCCGACGGTGCCGAAGCTGAAGGGCGGGAGCTCGCCGGACTCGCACAGCGCCGGCTGCCAGCTGCGACACCGCGGCAGCGCCAGCTCGGTACCGACGATGCGGCGCTCGTCGGGCCGATGCGCGCAGGCCGAGTCGACCGAGTTGAACTCGAGCGGGACGGCGATGCGGTTCTTCCACGCGCTGTCGGCGAGCGGCGAGGTCATGACCGCCGAACTTGGCCTGATCGAAGCGGGTGCCCGACGTTCTCCGGTCGCCGCATTGCCCCGGGGCACGACGACCAGCCAGCACTTCGGGGTGACGGAGCGTTCCGTCAGCGAGGGTGAGGCGCTGGCCACAGCCGAGGCCGGACGACTCGACGCCGGTGTTGACCTCGACCAGGTCCGTGCCCGGTGCCGTTGGGACCGGTCCTCGCCCCGGCCAGCTCGTTGGTGGTGACGATGTCGAAGTACGGGTTCAGCCAGTAGTTGCCGCCGCCGAGCTGCGGGTTGAAGTCCGGTGTCGTACTGGGCACCTCACCACGGTGCCGTCGACCGCCCGGAACGGGCGCCAGATGAACCGGTCGCTCGTGTCGGCGCCAGCCGAGGTGGTCGAAGCGTTGGGCCACGTCGCTGAACGAGACGACGCGGCTGACCGCGTCGGTGCCGGCCGGGTGGACGAGACCGCCGACCGCCGTAGGCGCCGGTCGGTCGCGCCGGACGACGCACTGCTCGGGCGGCGGGCCCGGGTTGCTCGGGGTTGGTGCCGTCGTCGTCGCCCCAGCACTGCATCACCTGGAGGTAGTTCTGCTGAAGCGACCGGAGCCCGCTCGGTCGGCACGCCCCCGGTCCAGGTCAGCGACACGGCCTGGTTGGTGAGGTTCCGGGTCTGGTTGATCGTGAGCTCGAGGTCGGCGAAGTCGCCCCGACCGTTGACCGTGACCGGCGAGTCGGTGTCGGGAAGCGACGTGTCGGTGCCGGCGCTGCCCGCGCCGGGCCGCCTGAGCCTCGGACGACTGTCGGCGCGAGGGCGACCAGGAGGACCACGACGACGACCGACGAGGACGTTACGAGCGCCCAGCAGGCGCGGGCCCAGCCGGCGACGCGGAGCTCGGCCTCACGACGAGCCGGCCCCTTGCTCGACATGTTCCGCCACATGAGGGCCGGCACGAAGACGAGGGCCAGGACGAGCGCCCCGATGAGCACGGCGAGGGTCTGGGCCGAGCTCCACCCGTTCGAGCCCGAGAGCGTGGTCGGCGTGGCGCTGGCCAGCTCGGTGGTCGACTTCTTCGAGGACGAGCTGCCGGAGCTGGTGGTGCACTCCCCCGTGTCCGGGTCGCACACGGTGTCGGTCGTCGTGCCGTCGGCGCCGGTCGTGGCCCCGGTCGTGCCGGCACCGGCCCCACCGCCGGCCGCGTCGTCGCCACCACCACCGCCGCCGCCCGAGACCGGGGTCTCCTGGTCCTTGGCCCCGCCGCTGCCGAACGAGCACTGGGTGACGCCCACCTTGTCGCACTCCGACGGGAAGGGAGCGTTCTCGGCCAGCAGGTTCCGGCCGTCGGGCGAGAACGTGGGGTTGTTGCAGGTCTGGACGTTGATGCTCTGGACCTCGGCGCCCGGGATCTTGCGGATCTGGTCGAAGCTGGCGTTCACCAGGTTGATCGGCATCGGCGAGTAGCCGAGCGACGCCGACTGCTGCTGGCCCTGGCACATGGCGTAGTAGGCGAAGGCGCTCAGCGTGCGGCCCTTGGCCTCGTTGAACTGGCCCTGCACCTTGGTCGGCAGGATCAGGTACGAGTACGACGAGAGCTGGTAGTTGCGGGGGTCGGGGTCGGTGTAGACGCCGTCGAGGTTCTGGGTCAGGTAGTCGTCGCCGGGGGCCGTGTTGATGCCGGCCTTGAGGAGCGACACGGCGACGTTCTCCGGCGTCGGCTCGGTGTAGTAGCCGGCGGCGTTGAGCACCTTGGCCACCGGGAACTGGGCGCCGATGGCGTAGGAGTAGTTGACGTAGCCGATGGCCCCCTCGGCGAAGCCCTGGGTGACGTAGCCGGTCACGCCGAGATCGCCGGACTGGGCGATCATCCCGGGGATGGTCGGGTAGAAGGAGGTCTCGCCGCACTTCGGGGCCCGGCCCGAACGGTTGCAGTAGTCGTTCCAGATCCCGCCGTGCTGCTTGATCATCCAGAGGGAGAACTGGGCCGTGGAGCCCGAGCCCTCGGAGCGCACCACCGGCACGACCTTCTTGTCGGGCATCGTGAGCCCGGGGTTGTCGGCGGCGATGGCCGGGTCGTTCCAGTTGGTGATGGCGCCGGTGAAGATCTTGGCGACGTTCTCGCCCGAGAGCCGCAGGTTCGTGACCCGCTGGCCGTTGATCTTCAGGTTGTAGATGAACGAGGTGCCGCCGGCGGTGATCGGCATGTAGGCGTAGCTGCCCGGTGCCGGGTTCTCGGGGGCCGAGCCGTCCTCGGGCTGGAACTGGAACGGGATGTCGGAGGCGGCGTAGTCGACGGTGCCGTTGAGGAAGTTCTTGCGGCCCGAGGTCGAGCCGCTGGGGTTGTAGTCGACGGTGATGCCGAACTGCTTCACGTTCACCCGCATGGCGTCCATGAAGCCGGCGGCCCACGAGGAGCCTTCGCCGGAGATCCGCTGGTAGCTGGCCTGGGCGTCGGCCTTCGGGGTCGGGGAACGACGCGACGGCGACGAGCGTCAGCACGACCATGGCGACGAGCGCGGCGGAGAGGAGTCGTCGGGTGCTCATGGGGAGACCTCGGGGTCGAGCGCGGCGGTGGGGGGAGGAGGTGGCGGCGGAGGACGGTGGCGGCGGTCGGCGAGGTCGGCGAACGCCGGGGCCTCCTCGACGCCGTCGAGTCGCTCGAAGCGGGCCAGGTCCTTCTTCGAGCGGGCCCGCGCCCGCTTGGCCTGCCGGTTGCTCAGCTGACCGGCCTGGCGACCGCCGAGCACCCGGGCGATGGCGAAGAGCACCAGCACGAGCACCATCAGCACCGCGGCGGTGGCGAAGCCGCGCTGGATGAGCGCCTGCTGCGGCGACTTCACGAAGTAGTAGGTGGCCAGCGAGAGCGACACCATCGAGTTGTGCAGCGGGTCGACGTTGAGCGTGCCCGTGTAGCCGGCGGTGAGCAGCACCGGTGCGGTCTCGCCGATGCCGCGGGCGATGCCGAGGATCACGGCGGTGGCGAGGCCCGACCGGGCGGTGGGCAGCGTGACGATGCGGACCGTGCGGTTCTGCTCGGCCCCGAGGGCGTACGACGCCTCCTTGAGGTTGCCGGGCACCAGGCGCAGCACGACGTCGGCCGAGCGGATGATGATCGGCAGCATCATGATGCTCACGGCGATGGCGGCGGCCAGGCCCGAACGCTCGAAGCCCAGGATCAGGATCCAGGTGGCGAAGATGAACAGGCCGGCGAGGATCGACGGCAGCGCCGTCATCGCGTCGACGACCGTGCGCACGAACCGCGAGAACCGGTTGTTGATCTCGTTGAGGAACACCGCCGTCGACAGCCCGAGGGGCACGGTGATGGCGATGGCGATGCCGAGGATGATGAGCGTGCCGACGATGGCGTGGCCGATGCCGCCGACCGTGATCGGGTCGGCCGGTCCGGCCGAGCTCATGTCCTGCGTGTAGAGGTTCATCTTGAAGAGGGCCTGGCGGCCCTTCCAGAGGGTGAAGATGATGACCGTCACCAGCGCGATGCCGGCCAGCAGCGCGGCCGAGAGCAGCACCGCCGACATCACCTTGTCGACCATGACCGGGCGGGTCTCGTCGAGCGAGACCAGCAGCCCGTAGACGACGAGGAACATCACCCAGGCGACGATCACGAAGCCGAGCTGACCCGACAGCGGCGCCAGGATGCCGAACAGCAGCAGGGTGATCGAGATGCTGCTGAGCAGCGCACCGCCGAGGTTGAGGTAGTCGGAGCGCGACATGCCGCTCAGCGTCCGGAGCCGGTTCGGCGCCACCGGGGTCGCCACGATCGACGGGAGGGTGGTGCCCCGGGCCGCGGGCTCCTCGAGGGTGACCTCCTCCTCGGTCGGCAGGTCGACGGCGTCGGCGAGATCGGTCATCCGTCGCTCTCCGCTCCGGAACGGGACCGGGCCACGAACCACGACGCCGTGAAGTTCACGACGAGGGTGATGGCGAACAGCGCCAGGCCGGCCGCCATGAGGGCCGACAGGCCGAAGCCGGAGGCCTCGCTGTAGCGGTCGGCGATCAGCTTCGAGACGGTGTTGCCGCCCGACTCGAGGACGTGGAAGTTGATGTCGAACCGCGACGACAGGATCAGGGCGACGGCGATGGTCTCGCCCAGGGCCCGGCCCATGCCGAGCATGGTGCCGCCGATGATGCCGCCTCGGGCGAAGGGCAGCGACACGATGCGGATGACGCCCCAGCGGGTGCCACCCAGGGCGTAGGCGCCCTCGCGCTCGCCGATCGGCACCTGGGAGAAGACCTCCCGCATCACCGAGGTCTGGATGGGCATCACCATCAGCGCCACGACGATGCCGGCCACGAAGATCGACGCCGAGTAGACGGTGAGGCTGGCGTTGGGGCTGTTGGGGTCCGCACCGGAGACCGAGAACCACGGCATCCAGCCCAGCCAGGTGTTGATCCAGCGGGCGATGTCGACCGCCATGCCCTGGAAGAAGAAGAGGCCCCAGAGGCCGTAGACGATGCTCGGCACCGCGGCCATGAGGTCGACCATGGCGACGAGGAAGCCCCGCACCTTCGGCGGGGCGATGTTGGTGATGAACAGTGACGTGCCCATGGCGATGGGCATGGCCACCCCGACGGCCACGAGCGCCACGAGCGCGGTGCCGAGCATGATCGAGGCGATGCCGAACTTGCCTCGGTCGGTCTCCCACTCGGCGGTGGTGAAGAAGCTCGGGCCGGCGGCGCTGAGGGCCGACCACGCCTCGATGCTCAGGAACAGGCCGACCGCCACCATGATCGCCAGCACGATCACGCCGGACAGGTACGAGCCGCCGTGGAAGATGCGGTCACCGCGGACCTTGCGGCTCGAGATCTTGCGGGGCTCAGGCGGGCGCGGCTCCGGCGGCGGTCCCGTCCGCACGAAGGTGGACGCGCTGGGGAGGTCAGGCCCGCTCGGAGTGAGCTCCTCGGTGACGGTCACGGGTCAGCCCAGCCACGCCAGGAGCACGACGAGGACGATGGCGACCGCGATCAGCGGAAGGATCACGTCGAGGTGGAGCAGCCGGCGCCCGGCGTTCCCCGACGGTGCGGCTCGACGCCACCTCCTGCACCGGGATCGCGGGCGCGGGCGGGGCGACGGCGAGCGGGGCCGGCGCCGGCGACGCACCTGGGTGGTGCCGCGGCCGGCCGGCATCAGGGCCGGCAGGGCGACCGGCGCGGGCGCAACGGGTGCGATCGGCGCCGGGGCCGGCGCACCGGCCGGGGTCAGCATGAGCATCTGCTGGAGGGTCCCGTCCGGGGCCTGCACGAGCACCGCGGTGAAGGTGGGGGCGAACGAGGCGCCGAGCGGGGCGGCCATCATCGGCGGCGGCAGGGTGGGCGCGGCCGACGGCGGCGGGTAGGTCGGGCCCGCCGCGGGCGGCGGGTAGGAGGGCTCGGGATCGAGCGGGACGACCGGCGCCGGATCGGGCTCGGGCCCCCGGCGAGGTCGGCGACCGTGACCAGCGGAACGGCTGCCGCCACCGGCGCCGCGACCGAGCCGGGCACTCGGCCGAGCGACCGGTCGAGCTCTTCGCGGGCCTCGAGCACCATCGCCCGCCCGTCCTCACGCGCCTCGGCCACCAGAGCATCGGCATCCAGCCGGGCCTGTTCGACAGCGGCGTCACGGGCCATGCGCCGGACCTCGAGGTCGAGGTCGACTGCCGCCAACCGAGCGGCCTGCTCCGCCTCGAGGGCCTCCCGGCCGAGGGCCTCGTCGGAGGAGGTGGCCTGCTCGGCCAGCCTGGCGTTCTGCTCCGCGGTGCGGGCCTGAAGGGTCAGCGAGGCGACGGCGCTGCGAGCCGATCGCAGCAGCGGCTCGACGACCTCACCCGGCGCGAGCTCGATGCGAGCGAGGCGGTCGAGGGCCTGAGGCGTGTCGGCTGCCGGCCGCCCGGCCGAGCGCAGCGAGGCGACGGACTCAACCGGCATCGGCTCGGCCCTCGGTCTGCGACAGCGATCCGAGCGACGCCGCGGCGCGACGCACGGTCTCGGCCTCCTCGCGGGCAGCCTCGCGGATGCGTGCCGCCTCGGCCTCGGCGTCGGCCCGGATGGCCGCCACGGCTTCCTGCTGCTCGCGCTCGATGCGATCGAGCTCCGAGCGGGCCGCCAGCACGACCGCGCCGAGCGCCGCTTCGAGCTCGGCGGTCCGGGTGGCGAGGGCTTCACGCGCCACGACGGTTCGACGCTCGGCGTCGGCGATCTCGGCCTCCAGCCGGGACCGCTCGGCATCGAGCGTCTCCAGGTAGCGCTCGACCGTGGCTCGGTCGTAGGCCGGCGTCCAGCTCACGCCCTCGATCCCGGTCGGGGCCGCGGCAGGCTTGACCGTCGCCGTTCGTGCTCCCGTTGGCCGTTGCCGTTGATGCGCACCGGGCGCAGCGGTGCGACGGCACCCGTGAGATCGATCGTCTCGTCGCGTGGCTGATCGCTGGTCACGCGCTCTCCTTGGGGGAACGGCGCAGGATGCGGTCACGGACCCGGCGCTCGCCGGGGACCTCCTGCCAGAACGTGTCGAAGGCCTCGCCCCGTCGCTTCGGGGGCGGGTGACAGCAGTGCGGGCGCGTCGCGCACCAACGTGGCGACCGGACCCGGGGCCGGTGGCATCGGGTCCGGTGCCGTGCGGAGGGCAGCCGACGCCGGTGCCGTGGCGCGGCGAGACGGAGGGGCGCGTCGTGCGCCACAGCTCGGCCGCGCGTCGGCGGGGGCACGACCTCGCGCGACCGGGGCGCCGGAGGGGCGCTCGGCCCTCAGCACGGCGGGGTCGAGACCGGCGCGTCGCACCGTCTCGGACCCATCGGCCATCGCCCGATCGATGATGAACGATGCCTCGCGCTCGGCCGAGGCCAGCGCCAGCTCCGAGGCGGCGATCGCCTTCTCGAGCATGGCGTCCACGACACCGAGAAGATCGGCCGGGACTCCGTCCGCATCGACCTCGGCGACGCCGGCGAGGTCGGTCTCGGCCCGGTCACAACGCTGGCGAGCGGTGCGGGCCGCGAGCGAGAGGCGGGCCAGCTCGGCCCGCCGACGGGCCACGTGGGCCTCGATCAGTTCGGCTCCCGCGGCATCGGTGGCCTCGACGGCCACGGGGGGAAGAGCGTCACCTGGCGTCACGGGACCGACGGTAAGAGGCCGCCCTGACCAGCCGTTGAACCGAACATGAACAGCGGCGGAGCCGGAGGCGACATCTTCCGTCATGGTCGTCCGTGCTCGGTCGGGTCGAGGTCGTCGTCCTCCTCGAACCGGAAGCCGACGCCCCGCACCGAGTTGATGCGGCGACGCCCGTCGACCATCTCCAGCTTCTGCCGGAGCCGACGGATGACGAAGTCGAGCCGCCGGTCGGCACTGAGGGCGGGCCACGAACCGGCCAACTCGGCCCGGGTGACCACCCGACCGGGCCGGGACAGGAGGGTTCGCAGCACCTCCAGCTCCCGCTTCGAGAGGCTCACGACCGCGCCGTCGACCCGCACCGAGCCGGTGGCCTCGTCGATGGTCACGGAGAGATCGGGGTTGGTCTCGGCCGGCGCTGCGGTCCGGGGCGGAACCCGTCGGAGCAGAGCCCGGAGGCGGGCGGTCACGAGGCGCGACGACGTGTCGATGGTGACGTACTGGTCGGCCCCGGCCGAGTAGGCGGCGAGCACCGGCGCCTCGTCGTCCTGGTCCCCGAGAGCCAGGATCGGCAGCAGGGAGCGGGCCCGGACGGCGCCGCACACGGCCAGACCCGACTGCGCCCGCAGCCGCAGGTCGACGACGACCACGTGCACCTGCCTGATGCGGTCCTCGTCGAAGACCCACTCCCCCGTCGGGTCCCGCAGCACGAGGAAGCCCTCGGCCGTCAGGTCGGACTCGATGCGGTCGGCCCAGTGGTCGAGCCCGCTGACGAGCAGGACGCGCGCCAGCTCCGGGCCCGCCGTGGAGGCGACCGGCGCCTCGTCGTGCAGCCCGATGCTCACCCGGTCAACCGACGAGCACGAGCAGGAGCACCACGAGGATTGCGGCGGCGAGGAGTGCGCCGACGACCTCCAGGGGCAGGAGCCACCGCGATCGGGCCGGGGTCAGGGCCTCGATGTCGGCCTCGGGGTCGGTCGGGGTCGACGGGACGGGGACCGTGGGATCGACCGGAGCCGGTCGCTCGTCGGACAGGTCGGCGTCGGTGACCACACCGGCTCCCGGAGCGACCGCCATCCAGGCCTCGAACGCGGCGTCGGTCCGGGCCTCCTCCACCTCCGCGGCCCCCGGACGTGTCGGCGCCGCCTCCGGCACGTCCCTGAGCTCGACGGCCGCCTCGACCTCGAGCGGCGCGGTGACAGCGACAGGAACGGCGACCGCGGGAGGAGGGTGGTCACGGTCGGCGAGGACGACGACGTCGAACCCCGCGTCCCACCCCTCGTGGAGCGCCCGACCCCGCTCGGCGAGCGCCCGATCGAGATCGGCCCGCGCCGACGCCACGATGCCGGCGGCCCGGGCCCGGTCGAGTCCGAGGCGGTCCTCTGCGGCGTGCTGGCGGGCCGCGGCAGACGCTGCGATGTCGGCCCGACCCTCCTCCAGGAGGGTCGCGACCATCCGATCGATCACCTCGTCGGCGATCTCGGCACCGGAGTCGGCGGCCGGCCCGCCTCGAGCCGGATCGTCCGGGTGGTTCTCGCGGAGGTCGGCGAGCCGGCCTTCGAGGCGCTCGAGCTCGGCCTGGAGCCGACAGACCTCCAGGTGCAGCACGAGGGAGCGAGGGTCGGCGGTCGCCGCCGACGCGCCGCGGCGCGTCGGCCGCTCACGACGCCCGGGCCTCGACCGGGGCGAGGCGCGGCTCGGGCGCCGATGAGGTCGTCGGGGCGGGCACGTCGACCGGGATCGGCTCGGGGCCGGGGCCGACGAGACGGGCCTGGCGCACCCAGCTGGCGGCGGCCCGGAGGACCCGCGCCTCGGCCTCGGCCTCGCCGACGATCTCCGCACCCCGGCGGCGGGCGGCGCGCTCGAAGGCCTCCGACCGCAGCGCCGCCTCGGCCCGTTCGGCCGAGAGGCGGCGACGGGCCTCGACCACGGTCGCACCGACGGTCACGGCCAGCTCGTCCGGGTCACGGTCCGCCCGCTCGAGCGCCTCGAGCTCCTCGATCCGGCGGCGGGTGGCGGCCACCCGGGCGACGAGGTGCCGATGGAGGAGCTCGGTACGGAGCCGGGCGTCCGTGCGATCACCCCCGGCCGACACGCAGCGGCGGGGGGAGAGCAGGACCGGTGATCGGCTCCGGCGACGTCATGGCCGGGACCCTAGGAAGGGGCGGTGTCGCTCACCTGAACGGCGGGTGAAGGTTCCCGGCCTCTCCGGGCGAACTCCCGGCGAACCTTCTGATCAGGCCCGGGTGGGCCGGGCGAACTCGGCGAAGGCGTCGAGCACCTCGCGGTCGTGGCTGTAGGTGAGGCGCTTGCGGGCCGACTTCGAGGCTCAGCCACTCGAGCCCGTCGACCTCGTCGTTCGGGGCGAACTCGCCGGCGGCCACGGTCATCTCCCAGTACCGGACCTGCTTCGACCGGCCCTTGTTGTCGCGGTAGTGCACCGACGGCAGCTCGCGGCCGAGCACGCAGTCGAACCCGGTCTCCTCGACGACCTCCCGGTGGGCGGCGCGGTCGTGGGTCTCGCCGTCCTCGAGCTTCCCCTTGGGGAAGGTCCAGTCGCCGTACTTGGGCCGGTGCACCAGCACGACGGCGACGCGGCCGTCGTCGTCGACGCGCCAGATGATGCCGCCGGCGGCGCGCACCTCCGGCTCTCCCCCAGCCTTCGGGTACGGCGACCGCTGGCTCACCGGAGCCACCTCGTGAGGGCCTTGCGGTCGCACGCGGCCCACGCCGCCGGCCAGGCGGCCCGGAGCTCGGCGGCCCGGTCGCGCTCGAGTTCGACGAGGTCGCCGGCGGCGACCTGCTGGTCGTCGGGAACCGTGGGGACGACGCTGCGCAGCCACTCCTGGGCGACGGCGGTGTCGTGGAGCTCGCCCAGCACGTCCTGCAGCTCGGCCAGCCGGTCGGCCAGGTCGGCGGCGTCGTCGCCCATCACCGGGGCGGCCAGCTCACAGGCGTACCGGGCCCGCTTGGCCAGGATGCGCACGGCGTGGAGCTGCTCGTCGGCGGGGTGGCGACCGAGGGCGTCGACGGTCTTGCGCAGGCGGCGCCACCGGGGTCGGACCAGCTTCGGGAGCCGTTCGACGGCCGGCCCCGAGGCGCCGTCGGCGAGCTCGGGCCGCACGGCTGCGGCCACGAGGTCGTCGAGCAGCTCCACGTAGGCGGCCTCGGACATCGCCTCGAGCAGCGCGGCGACCTGTGCCTTGCGGCCGTTCTCGAGGTGGCGCACCAGCCGGCCGGCCGCAGGCCGGTGGTCGGCCGGGAGCTGACCGACGTGGCGCAGCAGCCGCTCGACGAGCACGTCGGTGTCGCGCACGACCCCGAGCGACGCGGCCAGGCCCTTCAGCTCGGCCCGCAGGCCGTCGCCCCAGCCGTCGGCCAGCACCGGGGCCAGCGTCTGGAGGTCGGAGCGGAGGCGTCGGGTGCCGACCCGGGCCTTGTGCACGCCCTCGGTGTCGTCGTCGAGGCGCACCACGTGGTCGTGGCCGATGATCTGACCGACCGAATGACGCACCGCGGCGGTGATCACGGCGGCCATGTCGGAGTCGGGGCCGACCTCGGGCACCACCAGGTCGGGCGGCACCAGCGCCCGCGGGCCGAGGGCCCGGACGATCTTGGAGGTGGGGTCGGGGGCACCGGCGCCGGCGGCCACGAGGGCGTCGCTCACGGCCTGCATGAGGTCGGCGGCAGCGGGCTCGGCCAGCTCCACCTCGACCTCGCGGAAGCGGGCGGCGACGTGGCCGTCGTCGATGACGGAGACCTCGTCGTCGTCGATCTCGAGCAGCTCGGTGCCGTCGGCGTCGACCAGCCGGAGCCGCTCGCGGTGGCTGCGGATCACGGCGACCGCCACGAGCGGCGCGCTGCGCACCCAGCCGGTGACGAGCGCGGCCAGCTCGGCCGGCACCACGTGGCCGGGGTCGTCGACGTCGAACTCGCGACGGGCGAGGCCCGCACCCGTCTCGCCCGACGGGAGCTTGAGGGTCCAACGGGGCGGCCCCTCGCCCGTGCGCCGGCGCAGCGACACGCCGTTGCGCACCAGCTGGAGGTCGGCGGTGTCGACGTAGGTGGCGTCGAGGTCGAGGGCCGGCTCGGCCACGACCTGCACGCCCTCGGCGACGTCGGTGAGGTCGGGCATGGCGAACCCGGGCCACGCCCCGAGCTTGATCTCCCGCTCGATGCGAGCCCTTGGGCGCGGCGCTCACGCCTTGCGCTCGAGCAGCGCCAGCTCCTCGAGACGACGATGGGTCTCGATGCCCTCGGGCCCGTGGACGTGGCTCCAGGTGGTGTCGGAGTCGGAGGTCCCAGGCCAGGGTGTCGTCGGCGAGGTTGACCTCGAGGATCTGGTCGAGGCGGGCCAGCAGCTCGGGGTCCTCGATGGGCACCAGGGCCTCGACGCGGCGGTCGAGGTTGCGGGGCATGAGGTCGGCCGAGCCGATGTAGGAGACCGGCCCGCCGTTGCTGCCGTGGGCGAAGCGGTAGATCCGCGAGTGCTCGAGGTAGCGACCCACGATCGAGCGCACCCGGATGTTGTCGCTCAGCCCCGGCACGCCGGGGCGCAGGCAGCAGATGCCGCGCACGATGAGGTCGATCTGGGTGCCGGCCTGCGACGCCGCGTAGAGGGCGTCGATCATCCCGGGGTCGACGAGGCTGTTCATCTTCAAGATGATGCGGCCGTCGGCGCCGTGGCGGGCCTCGTTCTCGATGAGCTCGGTGAGGCCCGGGTCGCACGGTCGAGGGCGACACCAGCAGCTTGTTGAAGTTGGGCTCGCGGGCGAAGCCGGTGAGCAGGTTGAACAGCTGGGTGAGGTCGGAGCCGATCTCGGGGTCGGCGGTGAGCAGCCCGAGGTCCTCGTAGAGCCGGGCGGTCTTCGGGTTGTAGTTGCCGGTGCCGATGTGGCAGTAGCGCCGGATGCCGTCGGACTCCTCGCGCACGACGAGCGTGGTCTTGGTGTGGATCTTCAGGCCCATGAGCCCGTAGACGACGTGGACGCCCGCCTTCTCCAGCTCCTTGGCCCACCCGATGTTCTTCTTCTCGTCGAAGCGGGCCTTCAGCTCGACCAGCGCCGCCACCTGCTTGCCCGCCTCGGCGGCCCGGACCAGCGACTTGATGATCGAGCGTGTCGGAGGAGGTGCGGTAGAGGGTGAGCTTGATGGCGAGGACCTGGGGGTCGCGCGACGCCTGGCGGATGAACTCCTCGACCGAACTGGAGAACGACTCGTAGGGGTGGTGCACGAGCACGTCGCCCTCGCGGATGACCGAGAACAGGTCGACCGGCTCGTCGAGGTCGGGGCTGGTGAGTCGGTGCTGGGTGATCGGGCACCCAGGGCTCGTCCTTCAGCTCGGGTCGGTCGAGGCCGTGCACCGACCACAGCCCGCCCAGGTCGAGCGGCACGTTCCAGTGGTAGACGTCGTCGGGGGCCAGGTCGAGCTCCCGGGTGAGCAGGTCGAGGATCTCCTCGGAGCACCTCGGCGTCGACCTCGAGGCGCACGGCCCGCCCGAAGCGGCGGCGGCGCAGCTCGAGCTCGACCGCCTCCAGCAGGTCGTCGGCCTCCTCCTCCTCGAGGGTGAGGTCGGCGTTGCGGGTGACCCGGAAGGCGTAGTGCACCCCCGGCTCCATGCCGGGGAACAGCACGTCGAGGTGGGCGGCGATGACCTGCTCGAGCGGGCACGAAGCGCTCGCCGTCGGGCATCACCACGAAGCGGGGCAGCAGGTTCGGGACCTTCACCCGGGCGAAGCGGCGGTCGCCGCTGACCGGGTCGTGCACGACCACCGCCAGGTTGAGCGAGAGGTCGGAGATGTACGGGAACGGATGGCCCGGATCGACGGCGAGCGGCGTGAGGACCGGGAAGATGCGCTCCTCGAAGAAGTCGTCGAGGTACGTCGCGGTCGTCCTCGTCGAGGTCGTCGATGCCGGAGAACACGATCCCGTTCTCGGCCAGGCCCGGGACGATCTCGTCGTCGAAGATGGCCTCGACGAGCACCGAGAGGTCGTCGAGCCGGGCGCGGATCTCGGCGAGCTGGGTGGCGGCGCTGCGGCCGTCGGGGGTGGTCTTGCCGAGGCCGGCGGCCACCTGGTCCTTCAGGCCGGCGACCCGGACCTGGAAGAACTCGTCGAGGTTCTGGCTGAAGATGGCCAGGAACTTGGCCCGCTCGAGCAGCGGCTGGCGGCGATCGGCGGCCAGCGCCAGCACCCGGGCATCGAAGTCGAGCCAGGACAGCTCACGGTTGACGAAGCGCTCGGGGGACTCCCGCAGCTCGTCGATGGAGAGGTCGTCGACGGGCCTGGGCACGCCCAGCTCGACCGCCGCGTGGGGGTCGTGGGTGGGGGTGATCGGCTCGGCGGACATGGCCCGAGCCTACAGGCGGTGCCCCGGTCGTCCCGGGGCGGAGGTCACCTGACGGTGGGGACGCTCAGCCCTCGTCGTCGGGGAGGCCGAGATCCCACACGAGGGTGAGGTTCTCGCGCTCGGCGTCGCGGACGACACGCTCACGGTTGCGCCGGAACTGCGGGTCGTGCGGGGGCAGCAGCAGCAGGCGGGCGAGCACGCGGGCCCGGAACTCGTCGACCAGGCCACGGACCTCGGAGTCACCCTGCACGTCCCAGTGCGGGGCCACCGGGCCGAGGTAGATCACGCGGACGTGGCCCCGGGGCGGCTGGTCGGTCTGGGTCTCGGTCATCGCCATGGCAGGTGGAGCGCTTTCAACACGTGGGGACGGGACGTTCCCGCAGGCAGGAGAGCCTAGCGGCGCTCACGGGCCACCCGCCCGGCGGCCCTCCCGCCCCGAGGCGACGGACTTCTTGGCCCCGTCTTGGATGTCGCCTTATCCCCGTTTTCACCCCTCCTCCGTAGGTTCCCCGGCATGGAGACGGACAACGACTGGATGGCCACCGGCAACTGCCGCGAGGAGCCCCCTGCGACCTTCTTCCCCAACGACGGTGTGGGGGTGGAGGTGGCCAAGAGGATCTGCGCCACCTGCCCCGTCGCCGAGCGCTGCCTCGAGTACGCGCTCGAGAACCGCATCGACCACGGTGTGTGGGGCGGCACCTCGGAGCGTCAGCGTCGACGCATCCTGCAAGGCCCGGCGCCTCCCGCTGCTGCGCAGCGCCTAGAACCCCCTGCTCCCCCCGGGGAGCACCAGTTCCCCCACCCCCCGCTCCTGCCCCACCGACTCCTCCCGTTCCGGTGGGGCAGGATCGCGTCCGTGCTCGAGTGTGTGATCAACATCAGCGAGGGGCGCGACCTCGAGGTCGTCGCCGCCATCGCCGCCGCCGCCGGCCCCGACCTGCTCGACGTGCACACCGACGCCGACCACAACCGGTCGGTGCTCACCGTCGTCGGTGAGGACGCACCTCGGGCGGTGGCCCGGTCCGCGGTGGAGCGGCTCGACCTGCGCCACCACGTCGGCGTCCACCCCCGGATCGGCGTGCTCGACGTGGTGCCGTTCGTGCCCCTCGGCGACACCCCGATGAGCGCCGCGGTGGCCGCCCGCGACGAGTTCGCCGGCTGGGCGGCCGAGGCGCTCGGCCTCCCCTGCTTCCTCTACGGGCCCGAGCGCTCGCTGCCCGACGTGCGGCGCGGTGCGTTCCTCACCCTCGGCCCCGATGTGGGGCCGTCGGCGCCGCACCCCTCGGCCGGGGCGGTCGCCGTCGGGGCCCGGCGGGTGCTGGTGGCCTACAACCTCTGGCTGGTCGAGCCCGACCTCGAGACCGCCCGGCGCATCGCCTCGGCGATCCGGGGCGACGGGGTTCGGGCCCTCGGGCTGGCGGTCGGCGACGAGGTGCAGGTCTCGATGAACCTGGTCGACCCCGAGCGGGTGGGGCCCGCGCAGGTGTGGGACCTGGTGGCGGCGCACGCCCCGATCGCCCGGGCCGAGCTGGTGGGGCTGGTGCCGCAGGCGGTGCTCGACGCCGCCCCGGCGGACCGGTGGGAGCAGCTCGACCTCGGGCCGGGGCGCACCATCGAGGCGCGGCTGGCCGGACGCGACCGTCGCTCCCACACCAGCGGGAGCGACGGGGGGAGCTGAGCCCCGGCCGGGCCGGGACAGCGGGTGACGCGGTGGCTAGGCGGTGGCGGTGGAGCGGGCCGACGCGGCGGCCGCCCGGGCCAGGGCCCGCTGACGACGGATGCGGCGACGCTCACGCTCGCTCATGCCGCCCCAGATGCCGAACTTCTCGCCGTTGGCCAGTGCGTACTCGAGGCAGTCCTCACGCACCACACAGCCGCGGCAGACCTCCTTGGCCTCCCGGGTGGACGCACCACGCTCGGGGAAGAAGAGGTCGGGGTCGACACCGAGGCAGTTGGCGAGGTCCTGCCAGGACTTGTCCTCGGTGACGGGAATGGAGATGGGATCGGCCATGTTCGGTCCTCCTGGATCGAGGGCCACGCCCCCACGGCCTGTGGACACACGATCGTCCGGATCTGGACCCTCACGACCCGGAGCTCACACCTCGAGCCCTGACCCGCCATCGCGCATTACCACAGGTGTAATTACAACGGTGTGATCATGCCCGCTCCCCGGCGAAAGCGCAAGGGGGACTTGACGTCACCCGTTCCCAGGGCTGTTTCGGGCCCCTTCGGGCCCCGCGACGCCGACCGCGCTCCGTGGTTCGACAGCCATGGGACGTGAGGCGCGCATCCGTCAGATGCGCGTCATGTGCGCGTGGGCCGGCTCAGCCGGCGCGGCGGCCGCGGACCATCTGGCGGCGCTGCTCGATGAAGTCGACGAGCACGTAGTCGCCGAGGGTCTCCGGGGTGGTGAAGAACGCCCGGCCCTTGTTCAGCTCGGTGAGCTTCCCGATGAACTCCCGCAGGTGCGGGGTCGGATCGAGCATGAACGTGTTGATGCGGATGCCGTCCCGGGTGCAGAGGTTGACCTCGCGCAAGGTGGCGTCGACGGTCTCACGCACGGGCGGGTAGTTGAAGTACACGTCGCCCGACGGGGTGATGTGGGCCGTGGGCTCGCCGTCGGTGATCATGATGATCTGCTTGGTGCCGCTCTGACGGGAGAGCAGGCGCCGGGCGATCTGGAAGCCGTGCTGCATGTTGGTGCCGTAGACGAAGTCCCAGGAGACCTCGGGCAGCTGCTCGGGCTTGAGCTCGCGGGCGGTCTCGCTGAAGCCGACGATGCCCATGTAGTCACGCGGGAACTGCGAGGTGATGAGGCTGTGCAGCGCCATCGTCACCTTCTTGGCCGGCAGGAAGTTGTCGCGCATCGGCATCGAGAGCGACAGGTCGATCATGAGCACGGTGCTCGACCGCACCAGGTGCTCGGTGCGCTCGACCTCGAAGTCGTCGGGGGTGAGCCGCACCGGCGTGCCCCCGCCCGAGCGCTGGATGGCGTTGCGCACGGTGGCGCCGATGTCGAGGTTGAAGGCGTCGCCGAACTCGTAGGGCTTGGTGGAGTAGTCGCGCTCGTGGCCCACGCCGATGCGGGCCATCTCGTGCTGGCCGGCCTTGTCGAGGGAGAGCTTGGAGAAGAGCTCGTCGAGGGCGTTCTGGCCGATGCGGCGCAGACCCCGCGGCGTGAGCTCGAGCCGGCCCTCCTTGTTCTCGACCAGCCCCGCCTCCTCGAGCTTCTTGGCCAGCTCGGCCATCTGCTCGAGGCTCTTGGCGGCGTCGTCGCCGAGAAGCTCGCGGGCCCGGTCGAGGTCGACCTCGGCGAGGGCGCCGGGGTTGGTGGCGCCCCGCAGCAGGTTCTCGAGCTGCTCGAGGTCGCCGAGCTGCTGGAGCAGCTCGTTGGCCTCGCCCATGCCGAGCGGGTCCTGGCCGGAGAAGTCGTAGCGGCGGTTCCAGTTGAGGTCCGGGAACTGGCCGGCGAGGTTCTGGCCGAGCTGGTCGATCTGCCAGCGCAGGTCCATGTCCTCGAGGAGCTGGTCGGAGAGCGCCTGGAGCTGGGCCCGCTGCTCGGGGGTCATCGAGTTGAGCATCGCCTGGGCGGCGGCCATGCGACGGGCCATGACCTCGAGCAGCTCGTCGAGGGTCTCGGGGTTCTCCGGGAAGAAGTCGCCGAAGCGCTCCATGAAGCCGTCGAAGTCGGGCTCCTCGCCCCGGGCCCGCTGCTCGAGCATCTGGTTGAGCTCGGCGAACATGTCCTTCATGCGGGCCATGTCCTCGGGGGTCATGTTCTCGACCGCGCCGGACATCTGGTCGACGTACTGCTGCATGAGCTGCTCTTTGAGCTTCTCGACCAGCTCCTCGAAGTGCTCCCGGGCCTCCGACGACGTGAAGTCGTACTGCTGGAGCTCGCGGACCATGTTGGCCAGGTCGGGCGAGAGCAGGTCGAGGGCGGCGTGGCGCTCGGCGGCGACCTCCTCGGTGAGCTCCTGGCGCCGGGCGTCGCCGGAGTCGCGGGCCTCCTGGGCCAGCTCGTCGATGGCGGCGCGCTCTTCTTCGACGACGTCGCGAAGCTCGCGGGCGATCTCGTCGTAGACCCCGCCGAGGTCGTGGTTCTCGAGGGCCTCGCGCCGCTTCTGCTTCAGCTTCTCGAGCATCTCGCGCAGGCCCTGCATGCGCTCGCCGTTGGCGTCCTGGAAGCCCGACTGCATCATCCGGCGCAGGGCCGCGTTGAGGTCGCCGTGGTACAGCAGGTCGTCGGTGATCTCGCTGAAGATGTCGGTGGCGTCGAGGTCGAAGCCGACCTGCGAGCCGTCCCACCGCGAGTACCTGTGGCGGTTGGCCTTCCCCATGTGGGCACCGTACCGGGAATACTGCCGATGTGACCGTTGAAGAGCGCATTCGCTGGGGCGTCGCCGCCACCGCCTCCGGATCGCTCGGCGTGGCACCCCGCAGCGACTGGGGCGGATGGGAGTCCGAGGGCCGCCTGCCCGCCTCCTCCGGCGGCAACGGGTTCGGCGAGGACTTCGGCTCCGACCTCGCCCTGCTCGCCTCGACCGGTGTCCGCTCGCTGCGGTGGACGATCGACTGGGCCCGCCTCGAGCCGAGGCCCGGCCACTGGGACGACGGCTTCGCCGCCTTCGTCACCGAGGTGCTCCGCGCCGCCCGGGCCGAGGGCATCGACGTGTGGGCCGTGCTGCACGAGGGCCCGCTCCCGGGCTGGTTCTCGGAGGACGAGGGCGGCTTCCACGACCGCACCGGCCGCGGGCGCACGTGGCCCCGGCACGTCGACCGGGTGGCCGAGGCGTTCGGCGACCACGTCTCCGCCTGGGTGCCCGTGCTCGACCCGTTCACGATCGTCGCCGACGGGTACCTCGAGGGGCGCAGGCCGCCCGGGCGGTCCGACGAGCTGCGGTTCGCCGAGGCGTTGGAGGAGCTCCACCTCGTCTCCCACGAAGCCCTGCGGCTGCTGCGCAGCGGCGACCCACTCGTCGCCTGCTGCATCGACACCGAGCCCGCCCACGGCGGCGTGCACACCCGTGAGCCGGACGAGCGCGACGCCGCCAGGTCGCGTGCCGCGTCGGCCGAGCGGCTGCGGGTCGACACCTGGCTGAGGGCGCTGCACGACGGGGTGGTGTCGATCCCCGGCCGGGCCGAGCTCGAGCTCGACGGGCTGGCCGGCGGCTACGACGTCGTCGGCTTCACCTACCGCGGGGCCCGCACGGTCTACGCCGACGGCACCGATGGCCCCTACCCCGCCGACGCGCCCGTGGCCGCCGACGGCCGGGCGCCGTGGGCCGAGGGCCTCGGCGAGGTGGCCCGGCGGCTGGCCGACGAGCTGCCGCACCGACGGCTCGCCCTGCTCGGCACCGGCCTCACCGACGCGGCCGACGACTGGCGGGTCGAGCTGCTGAACGGCACCGGCGCCGAGTTGGCCGCCGCGGTCGCCGACGGTGTGCCGCTCACCGACGCCTTCTGGGAGTCCGGCATCGACGGGTGGACCCCGGAGTGCGGGCTCACCGTTCCCGACGGCCTGGTGAGCCGCTCACGCGACCGGCGCCCGAGCGCCACCACCTTCCACGACCTCTCCGTCGCCCATGGGATGCTGACCGGGTGAGTGACGCACAGACCAGGGCGAAGGACGAGGCCGGCCGCCATGCCGCCGGCTACGTCACCGACGGCATGAAGGTGGGGCTGGGCACCGGCTCGACCGTGCACTTCACGATCCTCGAGCTCGGCGACCGCCTGCCCGACATCGTGTGCACCGCCACCTCGAAGGCCACCGAGGAGCTGGCCACGTCGCTCGGGCTGAAGGTGATCACGCCCGACGAGATCGGCACGCTCGACCTCGCCATCGACGGTGCCGACGAGGTCGACCCGGCGTTCAACCTCACCAAGGGAGGCGGCGGCGCCCACACCCGGGAGAAGATCGTCGAGTCGATGACCACCCGACTGATCGTGGTCGTCGACGAGTCGAAGCTCGTGCCGGCCCTCGGCCCGTTCGGCACCCCGCTCGAGGTGCTCGACTTCGCTCCCGAGACGGTGATCGCGGCGGTGAAGGCACTCGGCGCCGCCGAGGTCACCGTGCGGCCGCAGCGCTCCGACAACGGCAACCTGCTGATGAGCGCCGACTTCGGCTCCATCGCCGACCCGGTGGCGCTGGCCGCCCAGCTGGCGGCCGTGCCCGGCCTGGTCGAGCACGGCATCTTCCCCGGCTCGATGGTCGAGCGGGTGGTGGTCGCGGGCTCCGGCGGGGTCCGCGAGCTCGTCAACGACCGCCGCTGATCCCACCGTGGCTCAGGTCGTCAGGCATGACCTGATGACGTGAGCCACAGAGGAAGCGGAGCGGTCAGCCGCGGCCGCGGTACTGGGCGCGGGAGCCGACTGCGTCCTTGTTGAGCCGCTTCGAGAGGTGGAGGCCCTCGAGCACGAACTCGACGGCGCTGGCCACCATGGCGGGCGACTCGTCGCCCGCGGACAGTGCCAGGACGTGCCCGCGCAGCGGCGGCACGTCGGCGAGCAGGTCGACGTAGTCGGACGAGGTGACGTCCTCGCCGGCGTGCACGACGCGGTCACCCTCGAAGGCGTCGACGACCTCACGGAGGTTCTCGACCGCGACGTGCTCACGGAACACCGAGAGGATGGCCGCCTTCAGGAGCTGCTCGACGATCTGCTCGTCGCGGCCCTCCTCGATGGTCTCGATCTCGAGCTTGCCGGCGGTGGACGAGGCCAGCGCCTCGAGGTCGGAGACGCGGGGCACGACGTCGGTCTCGCCGTGGATCAGCGTGCGCCGGGCGGCGTTGGCCACGAGCGTCTCGAGGTTGGACACCGTGAGGCGCACCGAGACGCCGGAGCGCTGGTTGATGTGCGGGCTGCGGCGGGCGAGCTGCGACAGCTCGGCGACGATCTCGGCCATGAACGGCGGCACCACGACCTTGACGCCGGGGGCCTCGAGGGGCCGGGCCTCCTGCAGGGCGATGGTGACCTCGGTGTCGACGTCGAGCGGGTAGTGGGTGCGGATCTGGGCGCCGAAGCGGTCCTTCAGCGGGGTGATGATGCGGCCGCGGTTCGTGTAGTCCTCGGGGTTGGCCGAGGCGAAGAGCAGCACGTCGAGGGGCAGGCGGACCTTGTAGCCACGCACCTGGACGTCGCGCTCCTCGAGCACGTTGAGCAGGCCCACCTGGATGCGCTCGGCGAGGTCGGGGAGCTCGTTGATGGCGAAGATGCCGCGGTTGGTGCGCGGCACCAGGCCGTAGTGGAGCGTGAGCTCGTCGGAGAGGTAGCGGCCCTCGGCGACCTTGATGGGGTCGACCTCGCCGATGAGGTCGGCGATCGAGGTGTCGGGGGTGGCCAGCTTCTCGCCGAAGCGCTCGTCGCGGTGGACCCAGTCGATCGGGGCGTCGTCGCCCATCTCCTCGACGAGGTCGCGGGCGTGCTTGGAGACCGGGTGGTAGGGGTCGTCGTTGATCTCGGACCCGGCGATGATCGGCATCCACTCGTCGAGCAGGCCGGTGAGCGAGCGGATCATGCGGGTCTTCGCCTGGCCGCGCTCGCCGAGGAAGATGACGTCGTGCCCCGCGAGCAGCGCGTTCTCGAGCTGGGGCAGGACGGTGTCCTCGTAGCCCAACACGTTGGGGAAGAGGGCCTCGCCGGCCTTGATGCGCTCGATGGCGTTGCGGCGCACCTCTTCCTTGACCGGGCGGCTCTCCCAGCCCGAGGCCCTGAGGGCTCCGAGGGTGGTGGGACGGTCGGACATCGTGGCTCCTCCCCTGCCGGGCCGGAACGGCACCGGGCGACGAACCCGCTCAAGCTACCGCCGCCACCAGCGGGACGGGCAGGCGTGGGTGGGTAGCGTGGCGGCCCATGGCGCGCCGGACCACCCTCGACCTCTCCGGCGACTGGCGCGCCGCGCCCACGGGCGGCGACGACCTGCGCCAGGACTACCCCGAGGACGCGCTCGACGACAGCGCCTGGGAGACCGTGCCCGTGCCGGGCCACTGGCGCTCCACCGCGGCGTTCGCCGACCACGACGGCCCGCTCGCCTACCGCACCCGGTTCGACAGCGCCTCGGCCCGCCCGGACGCCGGCGAGCGCTCGTTCCTCGTCGTCGAGGGCGTGATGGCGAGCGCCGACGTGTGGCTCGACGGCACGTACCTCGGTGACACCGCGGGCTACGCGGTGCCGCACTGGTTCGAGGTCACCGACCTGTTGCGCGAGCGCGACGAGCACCTCCTCGCGATGGAGGTCGACTACGACCCCGTCGGCTCAGGCCGGGTGCGCGACCTGACCGGCGCGTTCGGCCGCTCGGCCCTGCTCGGGTCGGGCCACAACCCCGGCGGCATCTGGCGCCCGGTGAGCCTCCACACCACCGGGCCGGTGCGGGTGCGCCACTGCCGCCTCCGCTGCCCGCAGGCCGATGCCGAGCGGGCCACGCTCGCGGTCCGGGTCGTGCTCGACAGCGACGAGCCACGGTCGGTCACCCTGCGCACCTGGGTCGCCCGTGCCACAGGCGACGCCCCGCCACCATCCAGCCCCACCGACACCGACGAGCACCGCGTCGAGGCCGAGCTCGAGCGCGCCGTCGTCGTGATCGAGCGCGACCACCCGCTCGCCACCGGCGAGAACCGCATCGAGTTCACGGTGCCCGTACCCGACCCCGACCTGTGGTGGCCGAAGGCGCTCGGCGAACAGCCGCTCTACGACGTGGGCCTCGACGTGCTCGTCGACGACGAGATCAGCGACCGCCACCAGTGGCGAACCGGGCTGCGCCACGTTCGCCTCGACGACTTCGTGGCCACGGTCAACGGCGAGCGCCTCTTCCTGAAGGGCGTCTCCGTCGGCCCCACCCGCGAGCTGCTCGCCGAGGCCACCCCGGCCGAGGTCGCCGCCGACATCGCGCTGGCCGCCGACGCCGGGCTCGACCTCGTCCGCGTCCACGGCCACATCGCCCGCTCCGAGCTCTACGACGAGGCCGACCGCCGGGGGGTGTTGCTCTGGCAGGACCTCCCGATCCAGTGGGCCCTCCAGCGCCAGGCCAAGGCGTCGGCCCGCAACCTCGCCCGCCACGCCGTCGACGAGCTGGCCCACCACCCGTCGCTGCTCGTCTGGTGCGCACACCACGAGCCCTGGGGCAACGACCCCCCCTCGTGGCGCGACGGCGAGCCCAGCTCGGTGCGCCGTGCCGCCCTGCGCTGGAAGCTCGGCCAGGCCCTGCCCTCGTGGAACCGGTCGATCCTCGACCGATCCGTCGCCGAGGTGCTCGCCGCCTCCGACCGGAGCCGCCCGGTGATCGCCCACAGCGGCGTGTGGCCCCACCTGCCTCAGCTCTCGGGCACCTCCACCCACCTGTGGGCGGGCTGGCGCTGGGGCCGCACCGCGGACCTGGCCCGCCTGCTGCGCTGGTGGCCCCGCCTCGGCCGCTTCGTCGCCGAGTTCGGCGCCCAGGCCCCGGCCGGCGACGGCTCCCTGCTCGACCTCGACGGCGACGCCGTCGAGCGCTGGCCCGACCTCGACTGGCCGGCCCTCTCCGACCGCTACGCCCTCGAGCTCGGCCCCCTCCGCCGCCAGGTCCCGCCCGCCGAGCACGCCTCCCTGGCCGCCTGGACCGCCGCAGCACAGGCCCACCAGGCCGAGGTCGTGCGCCGCCACGTCGAGACCCTCCGCCGGCTCAAGTACCGGCCCACCGGCGGGTTCGCCGCCTTCGCCCTGGCCGACCCCGCCCCGGCGGCCACCGCCGCCCTCCTCGACCACGAGCGCACCCCGAAGCCGGCGTGGGAGGCCTTCGTCGCCGCCTGCGCCCCCACCATCGCCGTGCTCGACGAGCTGCCCGAGACCCTGCGGGCCCACGACCGGCTGAGCCTCGAGCTCCACGTGGTGAACGACCTGCGGGTGCCGGTGGAAGAGCTGCGCACGGTCGTGACCGCGGCCTGGGAGGGACGCGAGGACGAGCCGTTCCACCGAGTCGGGTGGGCCGGCGCGGTGGGGGCCGACACGGTCGAGCGGGTGGGTGCCGTCGGGCTGACCGTGCCCGAGCCGCCACCCGACGCGCCGCCCGTCGGGCCGGCCGTGGTGGTCACCGTGGAGCTGTCACGCGACGGCGAGGTGCTCGACCGGCGACGGGCCCGCAGCCCGTATGGCATCTGACACGCGACACGGAACCCTCAGGGTTCGCCAGTCCGTCACAACCGTGAGTAGCGTGAGCACGCCCGCAGGCGACCCCTGATCTTCGCGCCGAGCGGTCCCAAGAATTCGTCACCCAGGCACATCGGGATCACGTAGGAAAGGTTCGCTCGTGACAGCAACCAAGGAACCGCCTGCCCTCACGCCGGACATCTCGTCGCGGCCGATCAAGAAGGCACATTCGCGGAGTCCGTTCGCCATCGTCGACCTCTACAAGTCGTCGGTCGGCAAGAAGTGGGTCATGGCCCTCACCGGCGTCGCGCTGATGGGGTTCGTGTTCTTCCACATGGTCGGCAACCTCAAGATGTACCTCGGCCCGGAGGAGTTCAACCACTACGCGGAGTTCCTCCGCGAGCTGCTCGTGCCGATCCTCCCCCGCACCGTGGCCCTGTGGCTGCTGCGCATCGGGCTGATCGTGGCGTTCGCCCTCCACATCCACTGCGCCTACGGGCTCACCCGGATCAACGCCAAGGCCCGCCCGGTCAAGTACAAGTCGCCCCGCGACTACGTGGCCGTCAGCTTCGCCGCCCGGACGATGCGCTGGACCGGCATCATCGTCGGCCTGTTCCTGCTGTTCCACCTGGCCGACCTGACCTGGGGCCTCAACGCCGTCAACCCCGAGTTCGTCCGGGGCGAGGCGTACGAGAACCTGGCCTACAGCCTCGGGCGCCCGCTCGTCGCCGGCATCTACATCCTCGGCAACCTCGCCCTCGGCTTCCACCTCTACCACGGCGGTTGGAGCCTGTTTCAGACCGTCGGCTCGATGAGCCCCCGGTTCAACCCCCGCCACAACCCGATCCGCCGCGGCTTCGCCGCCGGGTTCGCCGTCCTGGTGGCGGGCATCAACATCACCTTCCCGATCATGGTCCTCGCCGGCGTCGTCGGCGTGTCGAGCTGAGAGGCGCCTGATGAGCACGATCACACTCGACTCCAAGGTCCCGTCCGGACCCATCGAGGAGCGGTGGGACAGCCACCGCTTCAACATGAAGCTCGTGAACCCGGCGAACAAGCGGAAGTTCACCGTGCTGGTGGTGGGCACCGGCCTCGCCGGCGCCGCCGCCGCCGCCACGCTGGCCGAGCTCGGCTACCAGGTGAAGTGCTTCACCTTCCACGACTCGCCCCGCCGGGCCCACTCCATCGCCGCCCAGGGCGGCATCAACGCCGCCAAGAACTACAAGAACGACGGCGACAGCATCTACCGCCTCTTCTACGACACCGTGAAGGGTGGCGACTTCCGGGCCCGCGAGTCGAACGTCTACCGGCTGGCCCAGGTGAGCGTCGACATCATCGACCAGTGCGTCGCCCAGGGCGTGCCCTTCGCCCGTGAGTACGGCGGCCTGCTCGACAACCGCTCCTTCGGTGGCGCCCAGGTCTCCCGCACGTTCTACGCCCGGGGCCAGACCGGCCAGCAGCTCCTGCTCGGCGCCTACCAGGCGCTCATGCAGCAGGTGTCGCTCGGCCGGGTCGAGCTGCACACCAAGACCGAGCTGCTCGACGTGGTCACCAAGGACGGCGTGGCGGTCGGCATCGTCACCCGCGACATCACCACCGGCGAGGTCAAGAGCTGGTCGGGCCACGCCACCCTGCTCTGCACCGGCGGGTACGGCAACGCCTTCTACCTGTCGACCAACGCCATGAACAGCAACGCCACGGCGGCGTGGCGGGCCCACAAGAAGGGCGCCACCTTCGCCAACCCGTGCTACACGCAGATCCACCCGACCTGCATCCCGGCGAGCGACGAGTTCCAGTCGAAGCTCACCCTCATGTCGGAGTCGCTGCGCAACGACGGGCGCATCTGGGTCCCGAAGAACCCCGACGAGACCCGCCCCGCCGACCAGATCCCCGAAGAGGACCGCGACTACTACCTCGAGCGGCGCTACCCGTCGTTCGGCAACCTGGCGCCCCGCGACATCGCGTCCCGTCAGGCCAAGGTCGTCGTCGACGCCGGCCAGGGAGTCGGTCCGCTGAAGAACGGCGTGTACCTCGACTTCGCCGACTCGATCAACCGCCTCGGCAAGGACGTCGTGTTCGAGCGGTACGGCAACCTCTTCGACATGTACGAGCGCATCACCGACGAGGACCCCGCCAAGGTCCCGATGCGCATCTACCCCGCCTCCCACTACACGATGGGTGGCCTGTGGGTCGACTACAACCTCATGACCAACATCCCGGGGCTGTACGCACTGGGTGAGGCCAACTTCTCGGACCACGGCGCCAACCGCCTGGGTGCCTCGGCGCTCATGCAGGGCCTGGCCGACGGCTACTTCGTCGCCCCCTACACCGTCGGCGACTACCTCGCCGGCCTGCTGGGGCAGACCCCGGTCAGCACCGACGACCCGGCCTTCAAGGAGGCCGAGAACGGCATCAACGACGAGATCAAGCGTTGGCTGTCCGTCGGTGGCACCAAGTCCCCGGAGCACTACCACCGGGAGCTCGGGAAGATGGTCTGGGACTACTGCGGCATGGCCCGCGACAAGAACGGCCTCGAGAAGGCGATCTCCGAGATCCCGGCCCTGCGCGAGGAGTTCGAGAAGAACGTCCGGGTGCTCGGCAACGACGAGGGCGTCAACCAGTCCCTGGAGAAGGTGGCCCGCGTGGCCGACTTCTTCGAGCTCGGCGAGCTGATGTGCCGTGACGCCCTCATGCGTGAGGAGTCCTGCGGCGGCCACTTCCGGGTGGAGCACCAGACCGACGAGGGCGAGGCCCAGCGCGACGACGAGAACTTCAGCTTCGTCGGTGCCTGGGAGTACACGGGGAAGGGCAACACCCCCAACCTCCACCGCGAGGACCTCGTGTTCGAGTTCGTCAAGCCGTCCGTCCGGTCGTACAAGTAGACCCTGGCCCACTGGAGACCACGTGAACCTCACCCTCAAGGTCTGGCGTCAGGACGGCCCGAACGATCCGGGACGCTTCGAGACCTACCAGGCCAGCGACGTGAAGGACGAGATGTCCTTCCTCGAGATGCTCGACAACGTCAACGAGGCGCTGATCGAGGCCGGCCGCGAGCCGATCACCTTCGACAGCGACTGCCGTGAAGGCATCTGCGGCACCTGCGGCCTCATGATCAACGGCCAGGCGCACGGCCCCCAGCTGGGCACCGCCACCTGCCAGTTGCACATGCGGAAGTTCAAGGACGGCGAGACCGTCACCATCGAGCCCTGGCGGGCGGCCGCCTTCCCGGTCCAGAAGGACCTCATGGTCGACCGCTCGGCGCTCGACGCCATCATCGAGGCCGGTGGCTACATCACCGCCGACACCGGTGCGCCGCGGGACGCCAACGAGATCCCGATCCCGAAGCCGGCCGCCGACACCGCCATGGACGCGGCGGCCTGCATCGGCTGCGGCGCCTGCGTGGCAGCGTGCCCCAACGGTGCCGGCCAGCTGTTCACCTCGGCCAAGCTCGCCCACCTCAACCTGCTGCCCCAGGGCCAGGCCGAGCGCTGGAAGCGCACCGAGGACATGGTCGAGACCATGGAGATGTTCTTCGGGTCCTGCACGAACTACGGCGAGTGCCAGGAAGCGTGCCCGAAGGAGATCCCGATCGACTTCATCGCTCTCATGAACCGCGACTACCTCAAGTCGAAGTTCAAGAACCGCAAGCTGCTCGGTCAGTCCTAGACCTCCTCCGGCGGCCCACCCGCCGAGGACACCCTCGCCCGGCACCGAACCACCTCCTGATGGGGGTAGGCGGTGCCGGTCGTCGTTCTCGGCCGTGCCCTCGCGTGGTCGGCGCTACGGTCCGACCCGTGAAGGGGGAGATCACACCGGCCCCGCCGGTCGCCGACGTCGCGCTGCCATGGGACGAGGAGATCGCCGACCCGGTGGCCGCGCTGGCCGGCGCCCGTGAGCGCGTCGGCGACACCTTCGTGGTGGAGGGGCCGAGGTACCCGACGCTGTTCCTGCTCTCCCCCGAGGGGCTGCGGAGCTTCTACGCCCTGCCCGAGGCGGAGGCCAGCAAGGGCGTCGCCGACTGGATGATGCTCACCCGCAAGCTGCCCGACGAGCTGTTCTTCGACCGGCGCACGAACATCGCCGACCTCTTCGGCCGCGAGGACGTGGCCGCCTACCTGGCCCAGCTCGACGCGGCGATCACCGTGGCGTTCGAGGAGCTGGGCGAGTCCGGCGACGTCGATCTGTTCGCCTTCACCCGCCGGCTCGGCCACCGCATGGGCCTGGCGTGCTGGGCGGGCGAGGTGCCGGCCGTCGGCCCCCGCTTCGATGCCCTCGTCGAGTCGTTCGACGTGCTCGACGGCTCGGCCGCCTTCGTGCACCCCGAGGCGATGGCCGAGGTGGCCGCCGGTGGCAAGCAGGCCGAGCGGGAGGCCATGGCGGCGGTCGAGCGCCTGCTGATCGAGTCGATCGAGGCCCGGGACGCCGCTCCCCCGCAGGACGACCTGTTCGCCCGCATCGTGGCCCGCTGGGCCGACGTGGCCGAGCCCGAGCGCTCGATCGGCATCGCCCGCGACGTCATCCTCGTGCACATCGGCTCGATGTCCAACCTGTTCGCCGCCGCCGGGTGGATGCTCGCCCAGCTCGCCACCCACCCCGACGTGCTGGCCCGGGTGCGGGCCGACGAGCCCGGGCTGCTCGAGCGGTGTGCCCTGGAGTCGACCCGGCTCGGACAGCGCTCCATCATGCTGCGGGCGGTCCTGGCCCCCACGAGCGTCACCGACGAGCACCACACCTACGCCGTGCCCGCCGGCGCCCAGATCGCCACGCTGCTGCCGCTCACCAACACCACCGCCGCGCCCGGCCTCGATGCCTACGACCCCGACCGCTGGGCCCGCCGCCGCCTGAAGGACGAGGCCGAGCTCCCCGCTCGGGAGATGGTCACGACGTTCGGCCACGGCGCCCACACCTGCCCGGCCCAGCCGTTCTCGCTGGCCGCCATGTGCGCCTCGGCCGCGCGCTTCTTCGCCGGCTACGAGATCGAGCCCCGCTTCCGCGAGGTCGTGCCGCTGCCGGTGCAGATCGGCGGGGTGGCCCGGGCCGCGGACCCGTGCGTCGTGACCTACCGACGCCGCACCGGCTGACCCGGCTCGAGCGCCCGCAGAAGAAATCCGGCGACGGGGTGTAAGCGCGGTCCGACCCGTCCGTCAGGGATCCCGATGCTGCCGGACGGACCGGCGGCGCCTCACACCGGGAGCCCATCATGACCATCACCCTCACCTCCATCGCCACCACCCGCCGCACCCGCGTCGCCGTCGCCGCCGTCGCCGGTGCCCTCGCCCTCACCGCCGGCCTCGGGGCCTGTGGCTCCACCTCCACCGATGACGCCAGCGGCTCGGTGCTTCCCGCCGCCGTCCGGGCGTCGGCCCCCTCCCCCCAGGCCCTCCAGGACGGCCCCGTCGTGGTGGCCCCTGCCGGTGACGCCGCACCCACGCCGACGGGCAGCGGCTCGTCGACGACGGCCGACGCTCCGGTCATCGACAGCTTCACCACGCCCGACGACATCGACTGCCACAACGGGAACCTGCAGACCTTCACCGCCGCCTGGACCACCACCGGTGCCTCCGGCGTCTCGATCTCGATCGACGGCCCCGGCGTGTACGCCGAGTACCCGGCCGACGGCGAGGCCGACCTCCCGTTCAACTGCTCGTCGCCGCACACCTTCGTGCTCACCGCCCACGGCGCCGACGGCACCCGCACCAGCCGCCAGGTCACCCTCCAGCCCCGCAACGCCCAGGACCCCGAGGACCAGCTGGTGCGCACCACGGCCAAGGTGGTCGGCGGGGCCACCGGCCAGGGCGGAGCGACCGACCAGGAGTGCGAGGTCTACGCCGGCCAGATGGAGGCGTTGATCGCACTCAGCGATGCCCAGATCTCCAACGGCGACCTCGAAGGCGGGCTCGACACCGCCGACGCCTCCGGGGCCATCGAGAACCTCGGTGAGGACCGCGGCTGCTTCTTCGGCTTCGTCTGATCCCCGTCGGGGTCGGACCAGGAACGACGACCCGCCCGGGGCATCGGCCGAGGCCGAGCCCCGGGCGGCGCGCGTCGGGGAGGCGGGTCACGATGAGGTGGCCCCGCCTCCTCATCAGCGCGCGCCGCCGGACCGTCGGGCACCATGGTGCGATGCCCGAGCGACCCGAGCCGGCCGCGCTGCCCCAGCGCCGTCACGCCGACACCACCCCGGCCGAGTCGGCCCAGCCCGGCGCCGACCCCCGGGTCCTGCGACGGGTGGCCGAGGCCCTCGGCGACGCGTCGTCACCGAGGTCGTCGACCGACCGGAGCTGAGCAGGGCCGTCCGCCGGCCCCGGCGATCAGCCCGGGTGCTCCTCGTTGTACTCGGCGAGGGCGGCATCGAGCTTGGCCTTGCGGCGGTGGCGCCACACCTCGATGCCGATCGGGATGAGCGAGAACACCACGATGATGACGACGACCAGCTCGATGTTCTTGCCGATCGAGGGGAACGCCGAACCGAGCCAGTAGCCCATCATCACGAAGCCGACGGCCCACACCACGCCGCCGATCACGTTGTACTTCACGAACGTGCGGTAGTGCATGTTGGAGGTGCCGGCCACGATCGGCGTGAAGGTGCGCACCACGGGCACGAAGCGGGCGAGGATGATCGCCTTGGCGCCGTGCTTCTCGAAGAAGAGCTCGGCCTTCATGACGTACTCGGGCTTGAACAGCCGGGACTCGGGGCGCCTGAACAGCGACGGGCCGACCTTCTGGCCGAACACGTAGCCGACCTGGTCGCCGGCCACCGCGGCGATGGCACAGCCGAGCGCCACCAGCCACACGTGGCCACCGGCGAACACGAAGGGGTCGTTGCCCTCCTTGAGCACCACGCCGGTGGTGAGGAGCCCGGCGGTGAAGAGCAGCGAGTCGCCCGGGAGGAAGAAGCCGATCATGATGCCGGACTCGGCGAAGATCACCAGGAAGAGGCCGATGAGGCCGACGGACTGGAGGAGCTTCTCCGGGTCGATCCCGACAGCGAAGATGGCGGCGAACAGCTGCGAATGCATCCGGCCGAGGTTAGTGGCGCCCCCACCCGGTTCAGTGGCGCTCGCTCCGGCTCACCAGCGGTGCGTGCGCGCTCCCGGCTCGTCGACCTCCCGGCTTCCGTCGCCGGTGAGGATCTCGCCTTCGGCCCGGCAGTCGATCCGGTAGCCGCGTGACGCTTCGCCAGCGGTGTCCGGGGGTGACAGCGTCGTCCACTCGAGGTCCCAGCCGAGAGGCGCGCGGTCGCCCCGCAGGTCAGGGGAGCCGCTCGTGGCCAGCAGCACCTCGAGGTCGTCGGCCGGGGTGACCTCGATGCCGACCCCGAACGCCTCCAGCCCGAGTGACCACCGCTCGAGGGGCTCCTCGATGTTGTGATCGGCCCAGATGCCGGGGCCGCGCAGCTCGAGCCCCAGCTGGGGCATCGGCAGGTCGGCGGCCACCAGCACCACCGCGTAGGTGGGGTCGAGGCGGACGGCGGCGGTGAAGGACGCCCGCTCCTCGGACGGCACCAGGGTGAGCTGCACGACGAGGAGCTGGTCGAGGCCGGCCCGGCCGGCGGTGAAGGTCCACTGCTCGGCGGGGCTTCCGGGATGGCGCCCCTCGTCGGCGGCGGTGATCCCCGCCCCGGCGGACGACGGACCGGGGAGTCCCCCGGGGCCCACGTCAGTAGCCGTCGGCGGGATCGACGACCGAGAGCAGCGGCCGGCCATCGAGGTAGCGGCCCAGGTTCTCGGCGAACATCTCGAACATGGCGGGGAAGGCGCCCGGGAAGCTCCACGAGGTGTGGGGGCTGAGCCTCACCTGCGGGTGCTCGTAGAGCCAGTGGCCGGCCGGTAGAGGCTCGGGGTCGGTGGTGTCGAGGGTGGCCCGGGCCACGATGCCGTCGTCGAGGGCCGCCCGGAGGTCGTCCTGCACGACGATCGGGCCCCGGGCCACGTTCACCAGGTGCACCCCCGGCGTCATGGCGGCGAAGAGGTCGCGGTCGACGAGGCCGCGGGTGGCATCGGTGAGCGGGGCGACCAGCACCACATGGTCGGCGCCGGCGACCAGTTCGGTGGCCGACGAGACCATCTCCACGCCCTCGACCGGGCTCGGGGCGTCGCTGCGGCGCATCGCCTTGACGGTCATGCCGAAGGGCAGCGCCCGCACCGCGACGGCCGAGCCGATGCCGCCCATCCCGAGCAGGGCGAGGGTCTTGCCGTCGAGGGTGCCGAGCGGGCTGGTGGGGATGTTCCACCGGGCCGGCGCCTCCTGGATCCACGCGTCGGGCAGGCGCTTCTCGAACGCCAGCATGCACGCCATCACCCACTCGGAGATGGGCACCGCGCTCGAGACCACGCGAGTTGGTGAGCACCCGGTCGGGACCGATCAGGTCGACCGGGAACTGGTCGATGCCGGTGCCGATCAGGTGCACCCAGCGAACGCCCCGCGACAGCGCGTCGGCGAGGTTGGGCACCGCGGTCGGGGTGGAGAGCAGGACCTCACCCTCGACGCCCTCGTCGAGGTCGCCGTCCATCGGGATCGGGATGATCTCGACCCGTGCGGCGATCTCGGGCGGAAGGGTGATCGCCTCGAGGCGACCGACGTGGCTGAGGATGCGGAGCACGGCTCCGACGCTACGACACCGTCCCGGGGGGAGGCGGGGGTGCCACGGTGCCGGGCGGGGGCGGCGGGGCCACCGTCGACGGGGGCGGAGGCGGAGCGACCGGCGGGGCGGCGGCCGGGGGCGGGGGCGCGGCGGCCGGTGCACCACCGGGAGGAGGGGGCGGGGCCACGGCGCCACCCGGAGGAGGCGGAGCGGCGGCGGCACCGGGGGGAGGCGGAGCGCCTCCGGCGGCGCCGGGAGCCGGCGGCCGGGAGCGCTCGGCGAGGTCGATCACGCCGCCCTGGGCCTCGTGGGCCTGGAGATCGGTCATGACCCGGGCGATGTCGGCGTCGGTGGTCTCGGCGCCGCGGCCGGTGTCACGGGCGTAGACCAGCGCCCCGAGATCACGCAGCAGCGCGTCGGCCGCCTTGCGGGACTGGCTCTGGTCCATCGACTGCTGGCCCTTGTTCACGGTGTCGTTGACCGTGTTGGCGACCTGGTTGCCTGCTTCCTTGACCTTGTCGAGGAAACCCATGCGCTGCCCTCCGGAGGATCGTTCCACCCGGGACCGCTGCCCGTGGCGTGGGGTCGACTGTACCGAAGCGCCGTGGCGGAGGGTACGGCCGGAGGACCTTCAGCCGGCGAGGTTGCCCTCGAGGGTGTTGAGCAACGAGCGCAGCGAGCTCTGCTGACGGTCGGAGAGGCCGTCGAGGGTGCGGCTCTCGAGCTCGGACCACAGCTTGTCGACCTTGCCCTTGAGCCGGCGGCCCTTCGGGGTCAGGTAGACCCGGATGGCACGGCGGTCGGTGGCATCAGGACGGCGGTCGACGAGGTCACCGTGCTCCATGCGCTGGAGCATCTTGGTGACCGTGGGGGGCTCGACGCCGAGGGACTCGGCCAGGTCGGCCTGGGTGCGGCCGTCGTGATCCCAGAGCTCCATGAGGAGGGCTTCCTGCCCGGGGTGGAGACCGACCTGGGACAGGAGTGACGCGGCAACGGTGCGGTGCGCACGGGCGACCCGCATCAGCTTCACGTTCAGATCGCCCTTGGGGCTTTCAGTACGTTGGGACATGAGGGCCAACATAACGCCGCCTCGGCGCCCCACAACCTCGCCCCCACGTGAAATGTGGCCGGCTCACTTGATGGTGCTTGTCGCAGAAGCTCTCGATGCGTCCGTGACCGGTCGGGACCGACGACGAGGACCGCTCCCGATCGCCGGGGCCGTAGTCTGCGACGGTGCCGGAGTACCTCTCACCCGCCTGGTTCGACGCCGCCGACGCGGCGTTGCGGGCCGACCCCGGGCTCGCCGACGCCAGCCGCGGCGTCCACCTCGTGCTGCAACAGACGGTCGACGACCCGGAGCCGGCCACGACCTGGCAGATCCGACTCGACGACGGCACCGTCCGCCTCGTGGCGGGGGCGGCCGACGACGCCACGGTGACCTTCCACTGCGATCGGGCCACCGCCCTCGACGTGCACCAGGGCCGCACCAGCGCCCAGGCCGCGTTCATGGCGGGCCACCTGCGCGTCGGCGGCGACGTCGGCGCCCTGCTCGCCCATCAGGAGCTGCTCGCCGCGCTCACCGACGTGCTCGCCCCCCTGCGGGAACCGGCGGGCTGAGCCGTGCCCGAGCTCCCCGAGCTCCAGGCCCACGCCGAGCGGCTGGGTGACGCCTTCGGTGGCCGCGTGCTGGCCGGCTTCCGGCCCATGACGTTCACGGCGCTCAAGACCGTCGTGCCCGCCCCTGACGACCTGGTGGGCAGGCCGCTCGACGCCGTCGAGCGCATCGGGAAGTACCTGATGCTGCGCTTCGGCGACGACCGCTTCGTGGTGCACCTCATGCAGGGCGGGCGCCTCACACCCGACGAGAAGCAGTCCGCCAAGCCCCGGGGCGGGCTCGCCCGCTGGACCTTCGAGGACGGCTCCGCCCTCCTGCTCACCGAGATGGCCAAGGAGAAGCGGGCCGGGGTGTGGGTCGTCGCCGGCGACCCCACCGACCAGGTTCCGCTGGCCGGCCTCGGGCCCTGACGCCCTCGGCATCACCCGCGACGAGCTGGCCGCCGCACTGACGACCTACAAGTCGATGCGGGTGCACGGCTTCCTGCGCGACCAGCGGGCGATCGCCGGCATCGGGCGGCGCCTGTCGAGCGAGATCTGCTGGCGGGCGAAGGTCTCGCCGTTCGCCGCCACCCACAAGCTCACCGACGACGAGGTCGACCGGCTCCACGCCGCCCTCGAGGTCGCCATCGACGAGGCGTTGGCGTTCGAGCGCGGGCTCGACGCCATGAGCTCCTCGGCCGACCGCCCCGGCTCGGTCTACAAGCGGGCGGGCGACGACGTGCGTCGTCTGCGGCGACACCGTCAGGGCCGTCGAGTACAACGCCTACACCGTGAACTACTGCGCCACCTGCCAGACCGGCGGCAAGGTGCTGGCCGACAACACCACCTCGAAGTTCCTGAAGTAGGCCCGGGAACGACGAAGGGCCGGCCTGGCGGCCGGCCCTGTCGTGGATCATGAGGCGTCGGCGTCAGATGAGGCCGAGCTCGCTCACCGCGTCGCGCTCCTCGGCCAGCTCGGCCACCGAGGCGTCGATGCGGGCCCGGGAGAAGTCGTCGATGTCGAGGCCCTGCACGATCGAGTACTCGCCACCCGAGCAGGTGACGGGGAACGACGACATGAGGCCCTCGGGCACGCCGTAGCTGCCGTCCGACGGGATGGCCATCGAGACCCAGTCGCCCTCGGCCGAGCCCAGCGCCCAGGTGCGCATGTGGTCGATGGCGGCGTTGGCGGCCGACGCGGCGCTCGAGAGACCACGGGCCTCGATGACGGCGGCGCCGCGCTGCTGCACGGTGGGGATGAAGTCGTTCTCGAGCCAGGCCTGGTCGTTCACCAGAGCGGCGGCGTTCTGGCCGTTGACCTCGGCGTGGAAGAGGTCGGGGTACTGCGTGGCCGAGTGGTTGCCCCAGATCGTCATCTTGGTGACGTCGCTGACCGTGGTGCCGGTCTTCTGGGCCAGCTGGGCGATCGCCCGGTTGTGGTCGAGGCGGGTCATCGCGGTGAAGCGGCCGTTCGGGATGTTCGGCGCGTTGTTCATGGCGATGAGGGCGTTGGTGTTGGCCGGGTTGCCGACCACGAGGATGCGCACGTCGGCGGCCGCGTTGTCGGAGAGGGCCTTGCCCTGCGGCTTGAAGATCCCGCCGTTGGCCTCGAGGAGGTCCTTTCGCTCCATGCCCTTCGAGCGGGGCCGGGCGCCGACGAGGAGGGCGAAGTTGACGTCGCCGAAGGCCTCGTTGGGGTCGTCGGTCTGGACGATGCCCGCCAGCAGCGGGAAGGCGCAGTCCTCGAGCTCCATGGCCACGCCCTTCGAGCGCGCCGAGGGCGGGCGTGATGTCGAGCAGGTGAAGGATGACGGGCTGGTCGTCACCCAGCAGCTGGCCGCTGGCGATGCGGAACAGGATGCTGTAGCCGATCTGGCCGGCGGCGCCGGTGACGGCAACGCGAACGGGGGTCTTCACGGGGTCCCTCCAGGGGGCGAACGAGGTCTCTTGGGCCGGAGTGGACACTAGTCAGAGGGCCCCGCGACCAGGAAAACGACGGGGAAACCACGGGCCCGGACGCGCAACGGCCCGCCCTGTCGGGGCGGGCCGTGCGTTGTCCCCCCTGCGGTGAGCTAGAGCGTCGTGGGGTACGGGAACTTCGCGTCGACGCCACCGTCGACGACGATCGTGCGCCCGCTGATGTAGCCCGACAGGTCGCTCGTCAGGAACAGGCACGCCGCCGCGATGTCGGACGTGGCGCCCATGCGGCCGAGCGGCGAGTTGGCGGCGTTGACCCGCCGCTGGTCGTCGTTGAACACGGCGTCCATGCGCGGGCTGAGGATGGTGCCCGGGGCCACCGCGTTGGCGCGGATGCCCTGGGGTCCGAGCTCCTCGGACAGCGTCTGGATCCAGGCCATGAGCCCGGCCTTGGCCGCGCCGTAGGCGGCGTGCATCGGGCCCGACGTGAGGCCGCTGACGGACGCCACGAAGGTCATGGTGCCGCCGCCGGTCGTGATCATGCGTCGACCCAGCTCCTGGGAGAGGAGGAACGCATGACGCAGGTTCATGTCGATCTCCCAGTCGAAGGTCTCGTCGGTCATGTCGAGGATGGACTCCCACTTCGCCATGCCGATGATGTCGACGAAGCCGTCGATCTTGCCCAGCTCCTGCTCGGCGAAGGCGCCGAGCGCCGCGGCGCCCTCGCGGGTGGTGACGTCGCCCACCCACGGGATGGCGACGTCGCGACCGACCTCGTCGGCGATCTCGTCGGCACGCGAGGCCTCGATGTCGACACACACGATCTTGGCGGCCCCCGCCTGCGCCAGCGCGTGGGTCGTGTGCCGACCCATGCCGACACCGGCACCGGCCACCACGTAGTTGCGTCCGTCGAGCCTGAGCATCGACAGATAGTCCGGGATCGGAGACTCGTCACCGGTCGTCATGCCATCACCACCCCTCCGTTCGGTCGGATCACCTGTCCCGTCACGAAACGGGAGGCGTCCGAGGCGAGGTAGAGCATGGCCCATGTCTGGTCCTCGGGTGTACCGGTGGTGCGCAGGGGCGACTGCGCGGACCGCTGCTCGAGGAGGGCCTGGCGCGCGGTGTCGTCGACCGAGCCGTCGGGCTTGGTCCAGTTGCGCTGCACCATCGGCGTGTCGGTGAAGCCCGGAGCGATGGCGTTGACCCGGATGTTGGCCCCGCCGAGCTCGGTGGCGGCACACCGGGTGAGGTGGGAGACGCCGGCCTTGGTCATGGCGTAGATCGACAGCGTCGGGGCGGGCATCTCGCCACCCGCCGACGAGGTGTTGATGATCGAACCGCCGTTCTTCATGGCCCGGCCGGCGGCGGCGATGCCCCAGTAGGTGCCCCAGAGGTTCACCCGGGTGACGGCCTCGACGTCCTCCGGCGTGGAGTCGATGATGAGCGAGTTGCGGATGATGCCGGCGACGTTGGCCCACACGTCGAGGCGGCCGTGCGCCTTGATGGCCGCCACCGCGAGGGCGTTGACCTGGTCGCGGTCGCCGACGTCGGTGGGCACCACGAGGGCCCGGCCGCCGATGGCCTCGACCATCGCCGCGGTCTCCTCGAGGCCGTCGGTGCCGACGTCGGCGATGACGACGTCGGCCCCGGCCTGGGTGAAGGTGAGCGCGGCCTGGCGGCCGATGCCACCGGCCGCACCCGTGATGACCGCGGTGCGGCCCTTGAGCGAGAACTGCTGGGCGAGCTCCTCGGAGAGGAGGGGGCGGTCGTCGGGCCCCGCGGCGCCCTGGGGCTCCCCGTTGGCGGCTCGGTTCCGGATGCCGGAGATCATGTCCATGGTGTGATCCTCGCTCAACCGGCGACCGCGGCGCGGGCGTCGACGCGGTGGCCGCGCTTCTCGAGCTCGGGGATGACCCTGGTGCCGAGCAGCTCGAGGCTGCGCATGACCTTCTCGTGGGGCACCGTGCCGAACTGCACGTAGCAGAGCAGCTGGTCGACGCCGGCCTCGTCGTAGCGGATGATCTTCTCGAGGCACTCCTCGGGGGTGCCCACGACGATCATGTCCTGGTCGATGTAGTTCTGGACGTCGACGGTGCCGTTGATGGTGTCCTCCAGCAACGGGAACACCTGGGCCCGCTCCTCGGGGGAGAGGTTCGGCGCCTCCCACTGGAGGGTGAACTCCGCCAGGTGGCGGTACCACCAGGTGATGGAGTCCCAGAGGTAGTCGTGGGCGGCGTCCATGTCGTCGGTGCAGTGCACGAGCGTGTAGGCGCCGACCCGGTCGTTGCGGACCTTCGTGAGGGGCTTGATGCCCTCGATCTCGGCTTCGAGCTGGGCCGCCCGGTACTGGTTGATGATGTCGGCCATGACCTCGACCGGCTGCAGCAGGGCGAAGGACAGCAGGCCGAAGCCGAGCTTGCCGGCGGCCACCGCGGAGGGGGCGCTGGCGGCGGCGAGCCAGGCCGGCGGGTGGGGGTCCTGGAAGGGCTTGGGGCACTGCTTGCGCTCGGGGAACTGCAGCAGGTCGGTGTCCCAGGAGATGGTCTCCTGGGTCCAGGCGGCGACGACGAACTCGACGGCCTCGCGCCACATGTCGCGGCTGCGGTCGTCGGCGGGCACGCCGAAGGCGATCTGCTCCATCGGGGTGGAGCGGCCGGTGCCCCACTCGACGCGGCCGTGGGAGAGCACGTCGACGGTGGCGACCTTCTCGGCCACGCGGGCCGGGTGCTGGAAGCCGGGCGGCATGAGGCTCACGCCGAAGCCGAGGCGGATGTCCTTGGTGATGGTGGAGAGGGCGCCGAGGACGACCTCGTTGCTCGGGCAGGCCGACCGGCCGTCGCGGAAGTGGTGCTCGACGCACCAGACCGTCTCGAAGCCGAGGGTGTCGGCGAAGCGGATCTCCTCGATGGCCTCGTCGTAGGTGGCCTGCTCGGCCTTCTTCTGGCCGTACGGGAACGGCTCGTCGTACGGGCCGATCTTGGGCTGGAACTCGTAGAGCAGGTCGAGCTTCACGTCATCTCCCCCGGTGCATCTCGCTCTTGTTTCGCAATTGCGAAGGTCTCTTCGCTATGGTGCTGTGACCGTAGACACCCGCTGTCGACCCGTCAATCAGCCTCGAAACGAGATCCCGATGGCCCGACCCGCACCCGCCGCCGCCCGTGCCGTCCAGGTGCTCGACCTGCTGGTCACCCACCCCACCGAGCGCTTCACCCTCAGCGAGCTGGTGCGGCGCACGGGGATGAGCCTCGGGTCGGCCCACGCCGTGCTGGCGGTGCTCGAGCAGAGCGGCCACGTGAGCCGGCACCCGACCACGAAGGCCTACACCCTCGGCCCCGCGCTGGTGGTCGCCGGCGTGGTGGCCCTCGAGCACCAGCCCGGCGTCGAGGCCGGCCGGCGCCTGATCGGCCCGCTCGCCGCCGAGCTCGGCACCGAGGTCGTCCTCGCCGCCCGCACCGTCGACGAGATCATCTTCGTGGCCCGCGCCGGCGAGCCCACGCCCTACGGGCCCGCGGTGCGCGAGGGCGAGAGGGTGCCGCTCGTGCCCCCGTTCGGCGCGGTGTTCATGGCGTGGGCCGACCCCGACGACGTCGAGGACTGGCTGGCCCGCACGCCGGAGGGCTCGGCCGGGGCCGTGGCCCGGTGCCGGGACGCGCTCGAGCTGGTGCGGTCACGCGGCTTCGCCGTCACCGCCGGCTCCGACGCCCAGCGCATGCTCGGCGAGCGGGCCTTCACCCTCACCGACGACCCCGGTCGCACCGAGCTGCGCGACGACGTGGCCGAGCTGTTCGCCGCCCTCGCCCGGGAGGACTACCCCGTCGTCGAGCTCGACGACGACCACCACTTCGACGTCGGCATCGTGGCCGCGCCCGTGTTCGGGCCCGACGGCGGCGTGATCGCGGCGGTGAGCGCCACCGGCTTCCCCTGGGGCCTGCCGGCCTCCACCGTCGCCGAGGCCGGCCGCAAGGTGCGCGACTGCGCGGCCGTGATCAGCCGCCAGGCCGGCGGCCGCCCCCCGACCTGACCTCCCGAAAGGTGGCTCACACCATCCAGCCCGCCGAAGCAGGTGAGCCAGCTTTCGGGGTCGAGGCGAAAGGTGGCTCACACGATCCAGCCCGCCGAAGCAGGTGAGCCACCTTTCAGGTGTGACGGGGTCTAGACGGGGCGGGCGGGTTGGGCGGCGGCGTGGCGGCCGGCGAGGAAGCCGAACACCAGGCCGTTGCCGAGGGTCCCGCCACCGCTCGGGTAGGCCACGCCGAACACGTTGGCCGCGGTGTTGCCGGCGGCGTAGAGGCCGCCGACCACGCCACCACCGAAGCGGAGCACCTGCCCGTTGCGGTCGAGGCGGGGGCCCCCGTTGGTGCCGAGCATGCCGGGGTGGATCTCGACGGCGTAGAACGGCGCCTGCGTGAGGGGCCGCACCGCGCCGGGCGACATGAGGCCGTGGGCGGTGCGCCCGAAGTCCGGGATCCTGGCGCTCGACGGCGTTGGCGTTGAAGCGCTCGACGGTGGCCTCGAGGGCGACCGGATCGATCCCGATCTTCTCGGCCAGCTCGCCGATGGTGTCGGCCTTGACCACCCAGTCGGGGTCGGGCTCGCCGGGGAACAGCGACAGGATGCGCTGGGAGTCACGGACCGTCCTGTCGAAGATCTGGTAGCCGGGGCCGGCGTTGGGGAACTCGACGGCGTCGGCGTCGTAGACCCCGAACGCCTTCGGGAAGTCGTTGTAGGGCAGGGCCTCGTTGGCGAAGCGGTTGCCCTTCTGGTTCACCACCATCGACGCAGGAGCACCACGGCCCCACTCGAACTGGGGGACGGGCCGGCCGTCGCGGGTGATCTCGGGGTCGAACATCACCGGGGTGCCCCAGTAGGACGGCATGTTGCCGAGCTGGGCCTTGGCCTCGACCGCCATCATCAGCCCGTCGCCGGTGTTGCCACCGGGGCTGAGGGGGAAGACCTCGTAGCCGAGGTGGGCCTTCACCAGCGCCGGGTTCCACTCGAAGCCACCGCACGCCAGCACCACGCCCTTGCGGGCACCGATGCGGGTGCGGACGCCCTCGTGCTCGACGACGATGCCGATCACGTCGCCGGCGTCGTCGGTCACGATCTCCTTGGCCGGGGTCTCGAGCAGCGTCTCGACGCCCCGCTCGAGCAGGCCCTTGAACAGCCGGGCGATGAGCGCGGCACCCTTGGGGCGGATGTCCTGCTCCTCGCGGCGCTTCAGCTCGGCCTCCAGCTCCGGGCCCTGGGGCAGGAGGTCCTCGGCGAGGGTCGTGGCCGCGCCCAACGACATGAGCGTGCCGCGCTTGACGATGCGGTCCTTCCACTCGGGGAGCTCGTCGCCCACCGGGTAGGGGTCGGCCTCGACCGTGCGACCGGGCTGCATCTTCGTGCCGGGGAAGCCCCACGGCCAGTAGTAGTCGGGCAGCGGCTGGATGTGGGTCGACAGCGGCGTGTTGTCCTCGAGGTAGCGCAGCACCTCGGGCGCGGTGTCGATGTAGACCTCGAGCAGCTCGGGGTCGGGCTCGCTGCCGCCACACACCCGGCGCACGTAGGCGAGGGCCTCTTCCTTGGAGTCCTCCACGCCGGCGGCCTTCATCACGTGGTTGCCCGGCAGCCACACGCCGCCGCCCGACACGGCGGTGGTGCCGCCGAGCATGGGCTCCTTCTCGACGATCAGCACCTCGGCGCCACCGTCGTGGGCCAGGGTGGCGGCGGTCAGGGCCGCTCCCCCGGTTCCGACGATGACGACGTCGACGACGCGATCCCACGACTCGGCCATGGTGTTTCCCCCTGAGCTCGCGACGCCGGACCCCCGACGCCCCTTCGACCCCGCACGTTGTCACATCCTCGGGACGCGGGTGACGTCGCCGGGCTCAGGGGCCGAGGAACACGTCCATCGATCCGACCACGCCGCGGTTGAGCTTGGTGCGGTGCCTGATGCGCCAGGTGGCGCCGTCGAACTCCCAGGTGTCGCGATAGTCACCGAGGGTCGAGAACGTCAGCTCACTCCTCGTCCCCTGACCGAGGTGCACGTCGCTGACGTAGGCCCGACTGGTGGCCGTTCCGGCGGCGAGGTCGACCTCGACCAGCACGTTGCCGAGCAGGTGCTGGGTGGGCCCGCACGCGTCGAGATACCCGCGGATCGAGTCGGCGATGGCCGCGCTGCCCTCCAGCGCCCCCGCACCGAAGTCGGCGGTCGCGTCGTCGAACATCAGCCCGCGGACGGTCTCCCAGTCGCGCTCGTCCATGCCCCGGGCGAAACGGATCAGCTGACGCTCGATCGCCCGCTCGGCCAGCAACGTGTCGAGATCCACGGCATGGCCTCCGGCGATCAGGCGGTGAAGCGCTCGACCCAGGCGGCCATCTCGTCGACCGCCGAGACGGCCTCGGGGAACGCCGGGTAGCTCATCTGCCACACGTGGGGCATGTCCTCGTAGACCTGCAGGACGGCCTCGCCGCCGGCGGCGTTGACCTTGTCGACCAGGCGGACGGAGTCGTCGAGCAGCGTCTCGACCGAGCCGACCTGGACGAGCAGGGGCGGGGAGCCCTCCCACGAGCCGAGGAGCGGCGAGGCCTGCGGGTCGGTGGGGTCGTGGCCGGCGAGGTAGAGCTCGGCGACCTCCTCGGCCGAGTTGCGCGACCAGAGCTTGTCGGACTCGGCGTTCGTGTCGTAGGTGGCGCCGCTGTTGGTGAGGTCGGTGACCGGCGAGCTGCAGATCAGCGCGGCGGGCACGGGTCCCTGGGCCAGCGTTCGCAGCGCCAGCGAGGCGGTGAGCCCGCCGCCGGCGGAGTCGCCCGCCACCACGACCTTGCCCGGGTCGGTGCCCTGGGCGATCAGCCAGCGGTAGGCCGTCTCGGCGTCGTCGGCCGCGGCCGGGAACGGGTTCTCGGGGGCCAGTCGGTAATCGACCAGGAGCACCCTCCCGCCGATGGCCTTGGCCAGCTGCGACCCGAACGATCGGTAGGCCAGAGCCGACGCCATGCGGAACCCGCCGCCGTGGAAGTAGAGCAGCACCGGGGCGTCGGCACCGGCGTCGGCCACCCGCACCTCGATGCAGGGCACGCCGTCGGCGTCGACCTCGACGGCCTCGGTGCCCTCGGCGAGGGGCAGGTCCTTCATGTTGTTGTCGATGCGGTCCCGCAGCTCCTGCAGGTTCGCCGGGGGCGGCGGCACGGGCCGCTCCGCCATCATCTTCTGGAACGCCTGGTATTCCTCGCTAGCCATGGCCCGGCACCCTAGAGCGGGTCGACGGGCTCCGCTCGCGTCGTGGGGTCTTCGGCCTCGGCCCCGGCGTCGACGACCTGACCGGTGTTGCCCAACCAGCTGCGGTAGAGCTCGGCGTAGCGCCCGCCGAGGGCGACCAGCTCGGCGTGGCTGCCCTCCTCGACCAGGTGGCCCGCGTCGAAGACGAGCACCAGGTCGGCCTGCTCGGCGGTCGAGAGGCGATGGGCCACGCTCACCGTGGTGCGGCCCTCGGCGAGACGGTGGAGCGCGGTGGTGAGCGAGCGCTCGGTGCGGGGGTCGACGGCGCTGGTGGCCTCGTCGAGCACGAGCAGGCCGGGGTCGGCGAGCTGGGCCCGCAGGAGGGCGACGAGCTGGCGCTCACCGACGCTCAGGCCCTCGCCGCGCTCACCCACCTCGGTGTCGAGCCCGCGGGGCATGCCCGCGACCCACTCCCCGAGGCCGAGCTCGTCGATGGAGCGGCGGACGTCGTCGAGGGTGGCGCCGGGGTGGCCCATGGCGATGTTCTCGCCGAGGCTGGCATCGAACACGAAGCCGTCCTGGGGCACCATCCGGATGCGCTCGGTGCGCGAGCGGGGGTCGACGTCGGGCAGAGGCACCCCACCGACGGTGACCGAGCCCTCGCTGGGGTCGGCGAGGCGGGAGAGCAACTTGGCGAAGGTGGTCTTGCCCGAGCCCGTCTCGCCCACGATGGCGACGCTGGCCCCGGCCGGGATGTCGACGTCGACGTCGCTCAGCACGGGCCCACCGGTGCGGTAGGTGAAGCCGACGCCCGCGGCGTGCACGGCGAGCGGGCCGAGGGGCAGTGCCCGGCCGTCGTCGGGCTCGACGAGCGTGATCGGGGTGTCGAGCAGGTCGAGCACCTTCGACCAGCCGGCGATGGCGGTCTGGGTCTGGTCGAGGACCTCGCCCAGCTCGCCGATGGGGCCGAGGATGAGCTGCACCAGGAACAGGCAGGCCACCAGTCCGCCGGCGTTGAGGCCCCACTCCGGGCCCCACCACACGCCGACCATGGTGACGGCGGCCAGTGCCATGCCGCCGAAGAGGTCGCCGAGAGGGAACATCAGCGCGAACCACTTGGCCGCACCCATCTCGGCGCGGAACTGGCGCTGGATGGCGACGTCGAGCCGCTGCGACGCCCGCCGCTGCATGCCGTAGGCGCGGATCGGGGCGGCGCCCTGCACGGCCTCGGACACCTCGGAGAGGGTCTCGCCGACCCGCGACCGCACCTGGTCGTAGGCCTTCAGCTGGCGGCGCTGCATCACCCGGAACAACGGCAGCACCGGGGCGGCGAGGACCATCGTGACGATGGCCAGCTGCCAGGCGTAGACCGCCATCAGGGCGAGGGTGCCCACGATGACGACCGAGTTCACGATCCAGGCGACGCCGCCGTACTGGGCGAACCGGGCGATGGTCTCGATGTCGCTGGTGACCCGGGAGGTGAGCTCACCCCGGCGGGTGGCGTCGTGGTCGGCCATGGGCAGCTTGTGGACGTGGGTGAACGCCCGCACCCGCAGGCTGCGGAGCATGGCCTCGGCGGCCTTCACGAGGCGGACGTAGGTGACCCGGCTGAGCAGCATCACCCCGATGACGATCACAGCCGCGCCGCCGCACGCCAGCAGCGTGAACGCGGGGCGGAAGCCCTCGTCGGCGAGCAGGCCCTTGTCGATGACCTGCTGCACGAGCACGGGGATGGTGAGCCGGCCGACGGCCACGAGCACGGCGAACAGCACCGTGAGGCGTAGGCCCTGGCGCAGCTCGGGGCTGTCGGCCAGGCCCCGGCGCAGCACGGCGAGGGCCCGGCGGCGCTCCTGCTGCTCCTGGTCCTGGGCGTGCTGCTCCTGCTCGCGGGCGAGGTCGCGCTCGATGGCGGTGGGGTCGTCGAAGGCGGCGCCGTGCTCGAGGGTGACGAGCTCGTCGTGGGCGGCGTCGACCACGCGGTCGGTCATCGCTCGGCCGCCTCGGCGTAGGCCCGCACGAGGCGGCCGTAGGCGGGAACGGTGGCGAGCAGCTCCTGGTGCGAGCCCTCGGCGACGATGCGGCCCTCGTCGAGGAACGCGACCCGGTCGGCCAGCTCGATGGTGGAGATGCGGTGGGCCACGACCAGGGTCGAGGTGGCGAGCGAGCGGCGCAGGTCGGCGAGGATCGCCGCCTCGATGACGGGGTCGACCGCACTGGTGGCGTCGTCGAGCACCAGCACCCGGGGCCGGCGCAGGAGGGCGCGGGTGAGGGCGAGGCGCTGGCGCTGACCACCGGAGAGGGTGACGCCGCGCTCCCCCACGACGGTGTCCCAGCCCTCGGGCAGGCGGTCGACGAAGTCGGCGGCGTGGGCGATGGCGGCGGCCGACCGCAGGGCGTCGTCGTCGATGTCCTCGCCGAGGGTGACGTTCTCGCGCACGCTGTCGGCGAAGAGGAAGGTCTCCTGGAAGACGAGGGCCACCGCGGCCCGGACCGCCTCCGGGTCGAGGTCGCGCAGGTCGACGCCGCCGAGGTGCACCGACCCGCTGTCGGGGTCGACGAGGCGGGGCAGCAGCTCGCACAGCGACGACTTGCCGGCGCCGGTGGCCCCGACGAGGGCCACGACCTCACCGGCGGGCACGTCGAGGTCGAGCCGGTCGAGCACGGGCGGGTCGTCGCCGTGGCGGTAGCTCACACCCCGCAACTCGACGGAGAGCGGGCCGTCCGGGAGGTCGGGCGAGTCGACCGGCGCGCCCGCGGCCTCGCGCTCGTTCTCGAGGACGATCGAGAGGCGGGCCGACGCCACGACGCTGCGGGGCAGCTCCTGGAGGAAGAAGCCGACGACCCTCATCGGGAACGCCAGCAGCGCGAACAGGGCGGCCGCCTGCACGACCTGGCCGGTGTCGAGGCGGCCGATCGAGACCTGCCACGACCCGATCAGCAGCAGGGCGATGATGCCCAGGTTCGGGATGGTGTCGATCATGGGCTCGAACGTTCCCCGGATGCGGCCGACCCCGATGCGGGCCTCCTGCAGCCGGGCGGCCGCGGCATCGAGGCGCTCGATCTCGTCGGGGGCCCGCCCGAGGGTCTTGATGACCAGGGCACCGTCGAAGCTCTCGTGGGCGACGCTGCTGACCTCGCCCACCCGCTGCTGCACCTCGCCGATGGGCTTCTCGACCCGGCTGGTGTAGAGCCGGTTCACGATCGCGAGCGTCGGGAACAGCAGCAGGGCGACCAGCATCAGCATCCAGTCGACGGTCGCCAGGCTGATGACGGCGACCACGACCAGCGTGAGCACGCCGATGGTGAACGGGAGGGCGTTGACGACCTCGGTGGCCGCCAGGATGTCGGCGTCGGCGTGGGCGAGCAGCTGACCGGTGGACGTGCGCCGGTGGTAGCGCAGCGGCACCTCGAGGTAGGTGGCGCTGAGGCGACGGCGCCACCCCGCCTGGGTGCGGTAGGTGAGCATGGCGGCGAAGTAGCGCCGCAGGGCGATGGTGGAGGCCCGGATGAACCCGATGATCATCAGGGTGGCGCCGGCCGCCAGCACCGTGCTCGCCGACACCCGGCCCGTCTCGAACGAGGGCACGATCACGTCGTTGGTGATGCGGCCGAGGGCCATGGTCATCGCCACCGCGGCGCCCGCGTAGATCGCCGCACCGGTGATGGAGACGAGGAACGGCGCCGGGTTGGCCCGGACATAGCCCCACAGCAGGCGCGCACCGCGACGGGCGATGCTGCCTGACTGCACCGGCGGGTTCTGCTCCACGTCGCTCCTCGGGCGTTCCCCTACATGGCCCCGGGGGCCACGGCGGAGGTTACCGGGGTGGTGGTCGCCCCCGCGACGGCCGTCTGCCACCACGACCGCCCGGGACCCATGACCCATGCCCGCGTCCCCTCGGCGCATAACGTCTCGGCCATGCGTCGACACTTCGCCGTCCTGGCCGCCATCGCCCTCGCCACCCTCGCCCTCGTGGCGACCGCCTGCGGATCGAGCAGCTCCAGCTCCGGCAGCTCGGCCTCCACCACGGCGACCACCACCTCCGACGGCGATGGCATCGACGGCGCCTGGACCCTCACCTCCTACCTGTCGGGCTCGGCCCAGACCCCGGCCGCCGCCACACCGGCCACCATCACCCTCACCACCGGCGGGAAGTTCGCCGGCACCACCGGCTGCAACAACCTGGTCGGCACCTGGACCGGCTCACCCAACGGTGCGTTCACCATCACCCCCGGCGCCATGAACCAGATGGCGTGCACCGACCCCGCGGTCACCGCCCAGGAGACGGCGCTCACCACCGGCCTTCCGAAGGTCACCGACTCCACGCTCAGCGGCACCACCCTCACCATGGAGGACTCCTCCGGGAGCGCCCTGTTCACCTGGACCCGGGGCCCCGACGGCATCGAGGGCGCCTACGCCGTCACCGGCGTCAACAACGGCAACGGCGCCGTCGTCGGCTCCTCGGCGGCCGAGAACGCCAACATCACCTTCGGCGCCGACGGCACGGTGAGCGGCAACACCGGCTGCAACTCGTTCTCCGGCACCTACGAGGTGACCGGCGACACCATCGTCATCGACGGGAACGTGGCGGCCACGATGATGGCGTGCGAGGCCGATGCCCAGGCCTTCGAGCAGCAGTTCCTCGCCGCCCTCACCGCCTCGGCGACCTGGGAGCGCACCGGCCAGCAGGTCACGCTCCGCGACGGCACGGGCGCCACCCAGCTCTCGCTGGTCGCCAGCTCGTAGCCACACGGGTGCCGTCCGGTCGGTCGCTCGGAGCGACCGGGCTCAGTCCCGACCCGTGCCCGACGCAGGCCCGGCTCAGTTCGAGCGGTCGAGGCCGAGGTTGGTGGCGATCTCGCGGGTCGCCGTCGACCGGTTCAACGTGTAGAAGTGCAGGCCGGGCACGCCCTCGGCCAGCAGCCGCTCGCAGAGCTCGGTGGCCAGCTGCACGCCTAGCTGGCGCACGGCCTCGGCGTCGTCGGCCACCGCCTCGAACCGCTCGGCGAGATGCCGCGGGAACTCGGCCCCGGCGAGCTGGGCGAACCGGGCGACCTGGCCGGCGTTGGTGACCGGCATGATCCCCGGGATCACCGGCTTCGTGCAGCCCAGGGCGGCGAGGTCGTCGACCATCGACAGGTACGGCTCGACCTCGAAGAAGAACTGGGTGATGGCGAAGTCGGCGGCCTCGAGCTTGGCGGCGAGGTGACGCCGGTCGGACTCGAGGTCGGGCGAGCGGGGGTGGCCCTCGGGGTGGGCGGCCACGCCGACCGAGAAGGCGTCGTGCTCGCGGATCAGCTCGACCAGCTCGAGGGCGTGGACGAAATCGCCGGTGTCGAAGGCGTCGGGCGCATCGGGGGGCGGGTCGCCGGCGAGGGCCAAGATGTTGGAGATGCCGGCATCGCGGTACTCGTTCAGCAGGCCCGAGAGCTGCTCGGTGGTGTGCCCGACGCAGGTCAGGTGGGCCATGGCGGTGACGCCGGTGTCGCGCTCGATGTGGATGACGATGTCGCGGGTGCGCTCGCGGGTGGAGCCGCCGGCGCCGTAGGTGACCGACACGAAGGACGGGTGCAGCACCTCGAGCTCGGCGATGGTCTTCTCGAGCGAGCGCGCCGCCTCGTCGGTCTTCGGGGGGAAGAACTCGAACGAGCAGGTGCGCCCCGCGGCGAGGAGGTCGGCGATCCGCGTCATCGTCGAGAGGCTAGGCGACCACCGAGCGGGCCCGACCATCGAGTTCCCGACCGGCGAGGCAGCCGAACTCCCAGCCAGAAACCCCGGCGCGACACGACGGGTATTCTGACAGACACGTCATCTACGTGGCGCCATCACTCCCCGTCGGAGACCATCGCCAGAGGAGCACCCCGATGCCCGAGTACGAGTTCATCAGCTACGAGACCCTCGACGACGGCCTCATCGCCCGAATCATGCTCGACCGACCCGAGGCGAGGAACGCCCAGAACCGCGGCATGCTCGTCGAGCTCGACGACGCGTTCATGCGCGCCCAGGCCGACGATCAGGTGCGGGTGGTGATCCTGGGCGGCGAGGGGACGCTCTTCTCGTCGGGGCACGACATGGGCTCGGCCCAGGCTCGTGACGAGTACGCCAACCATCCGACGTTCAAGATCAACGGCGCCACCCGCAAGGGAGCCGAGGCCCGGATGCTCGGCGAGTGGCACTACTACTTCCAGAACACGCTGCGGTGGCGGAACCTGCGCAAGATCACCATCGCCGAGGTCCACGGCAAGGTCTACGGGGCCGGGCTGATGTTGATGTGGGCCTGCGACCTGATCGTCGGCGCCGACGACGTCACCTTCGCCGATGTCGTGGGCACCCGGCTCGGCATGTGCGGGCTCGAGTACTTCGCCCACCCGTGGGAGTTCGGGCCCCGCAAGGCCAAGGAGCTCCTCCTGACCGGGGACAGCCTCGACATCGACGAGGCCCACCGCCTCGGCATGGTGTCGAAGGTCTTCCCGCGCGACGACCTCGCGGCGCGGACCAACGAGTTGGCGCGTCGGATCGCCGAGCTGCCGACGATGACCGCGCTCATGATCAAGGAGTCCGTCAACCAGACCGTCGACAACCAGGGCTTCCACAACGCCCTCAACGTGTGCTTCACGATCCACCAGCTCAACCACTCCCACTGGGCGGAGGTACATGACGACCGCTTCCCGGCGGCCCAGCCCGCCGACGGCGTCGCCCCCTGGAAAGACGCTGCGCCGGTCGTGCCGGCCGAGAAGACCACCGCTCGCGCCGCTGCGCCGGCCTAGTCACCGCGGCCGAGTCGGCTCCGAGAAGGGTCGCCGATCACGCCTGGTCGGCGACCCGCTCGCGCAGCGTGGTCTTGCGGATCTTGCCCATCGGCGTGCGGTCGAAGCGCTCGACCACGGTGATCGACTCCGGCACCTTGTAGCGGGCCAGGTTCGCCCGACAACGCTCGAGCAACGCCTCGGGGTCGAGCTCGGTCCCGGGAACGAGCTCGACGAATGCCACCACCCGCTCCCCCAGGCGCTCGTCGGGCCGGCCGATCACCGCGCACGCCGCGACCGCCGGCTCGTCGTGCAGCACTCGCTCCACCTCGGCGGGATAGACGTTGGCTCCGCCCCGCACGATGAGGTCGTTGCGACGGTCCTTGATGAAGAGGTTGCCGTCGTCGTCGAGGTACCCGACGTCGTTGGTGTGGAGCACGCCCCCTCGGAGGGCCTCACGGCTCTCGGCCGGCCGGTTCCAGTAGCCGAGCATGGGGCGGTAGACGTCGGCGAGGTCTCCCTCGAGCGCGGGGCCGATGCACACCTCACCGGGCTCACCAGAAGGCAGCTCGGCGCCGGCCCCGTCGACGATCTGGATCCGGATGTGGGGCAGCGCCCGGCCGCACGTCCCCGGCACCGGCGGTAGGGCGACGTCCTCCATGGTGACGCTCGTCGGTGCTTCGGTCAGGCCGTAGCCGGTGCCCACCCTTCGACCGAATCGCTCCTCGTACATCCGCCGGAAGGCCTCCGGCATGTCGGCGCCGCCGACGCCGATGGCCTCGATGCTGCGGAGCATCTCATCGTTGACGTCCGGGTGGGTCAGCAGGTCGTGCACCATGGCCGGGACCGCGGCGAACGTCGTGATCCGCTCCCGCTCGATCCACTCGGCCATTCCCACGGCGTCGATGCGGTCCATGGCCACGACCGGCGTGCCGCTCTGGAAGGCGGCGATCGGACCGAGCACCATGAGGTTGAGGATGGTGAGGGGCAATGCCACCCCCATGACCGGTCGATGGGCCGGGTCCGGGGGGAGCAGTCGTCGCCGTCCGACCTTGCCGGGGAGCAACAGGTTGTGATGAGTGTGGACGGCCCCCTTCGGGAACCCGGTCGTGCCGCTCGTGTAGGCGATCGCGGCGGGCCAGCCGGGTTCCACGTCGGCGAGCTCCATGACGGGAGCCGAACGCAGGAGCTGCGTCCACTCGTCACGATCATCGTCGTCCGGGGCCACCACGACGACCCGATCGAGGTCGGGCAGCTCGCGGCGCGCCTCGACGAGCTGATCGGCTGTCTCCGGGTCGGCGAACAGGACCGAGACCTGGGCATCGCGCAGCATGTACGCCTTCTCGGGCGCGGCCAGTGCCCGGTTCAACCCGACCCAGATCGCCCCGGCCTTCATCGCGCCGAGGAACGCCACCACGATGGCGTCGTCGTTGGGCAGGGCCGCGGCCACCCGGGCCCCGGGCCGCACACCGAGCTGGTGCAGCATCGCCGCCACGCGGGTGCTCAGCTCGTCGAGGTCGGCCGCCGTGTGGCGATCGTGGCGGCCGACGAGCAGCACCCGGTCCGGTTCGACGGCGCGAGCTCCGTCGATCAGGCGCGCCACCGATCGAGGTCCACCGATGTCACGTGGTGGAGTGGCCGAGGCGACCAGCCCATGGTCATCGAGGTCGAACATCACACTCCCCCGAGTTCGATGCCGGCGAGCCAGGCGGACCTTAGCGCCCCGCCCTTCTCCATGACACTGACGTTAGATTTGCGCTAGACAGGGCTCGGCACCCATCCGAGGAGGATCCGTGAGCTCCAGCGAACCGGTCAAGGTCGACGGCGACGATCCGGGGATCGATCTCCACCTGCTGGCCCACCCCCAGGAGGGGTACCAGATGCTCCGCAGCGTGGCGCCGGTGATGCCGATGGACAACATGGGCGTGGGCACCAGCGCCACCATGGTGCTGGTCGCCGGCGAAGCCGAGGTCCGCGAGGTCCTCAAGCACCCCGAGGTGTTCTCCTCGGGCATCGACGCCGTGCACATCGGGCAGGTCCGACCGCTCATCCCCCTCCAGATCGATCCCCCGGACCACAAGAACTTCCGCAAGATCCTCGACCCGCTGTTCGCTCCCAAGCAGGCCGCGGCCATCGAGGACCGGACGCGGGCTCTCGTGCGCGAGATGATCGGTGAGATCGTCGACCAGGGTCAGGGCAACTTCCACAGCGCCGTCGCCGAACCACTGCCCACCACCGTGTTCCTGGAGTTGCTCGGCCTCCCGGTGTCGCGTCGCAGGGAGTTCATCGAGCTCAAGGACGGCATCATCCGCCCTCCGGCCCACACGCCCGAGGAACGCCTCGAGTTGGTGAACGCCACCGGAGCCAAGATCTACGCCGTGCTCGAGGAGGTGCTCGACGAGCGGACCAAGGACCCCCGGGACGACTTCATCTCGGGGTTCCTGACCGCCGAGGTCGACGGGCACACGCTGACCCATGACGAGATCCTCGACATCTGCTACCTGTTCTTCCTCGCCGGCCTCGACACGGTCACCGCCTCGCTCGACTGCTTCGTCGCCTACCTCGCGCAGCACCCCGAACACCGCCAGTCGATCGTCGACGACCCTGCGCTGATCCCCTCCGCCATCGAGGAGATGCTGCGCTGGGAGAGCCCGGTCTCAGGTGTCGTGCGCATCACCACCGAGGACACCGTCCTGGCCGGCTGCCCCATCGAGAAGGGCACGACCGTCAGTGTGATGCTCGGCTCGGCCAACACCGACGAGAAGGCCTGGCCCGACGTCGACACGATCGACTTCACCCGCGAGTCGAACAAGCACCTGGCCTTCGGGGGCGGCGCCCACCGCTGCCTCGGGTCCCACCTCGCCCGCATGGAACTACGGGTGGCGATCGAGGAGTGGCACGCCGCCGTGCCCAGCTACGCCCTCGCCGAGGGCATCGAACTCGTCTACAGCCAGGGGCTCCGATCGGTGGAGAACCTCGAACTCGTCTGGTGAACGAGTCCAGACCCTGACGAGCCGCTCGACCGCGACTCTGGAGTCGACCGCACCACACCACCGCGACACCCGACCCAACACCATCACCGCACGGGGGAACACGATCATGGGCGACGCACGCCTGCTCATCGGAGGAAAGCTGGTCGACGCCGAGGGGGGCGGCACCTTCGACAACATCAACCCCGCCACCGAAGAGGTGCTCGGGCCGGTCGCCGACGGCACCGCCGCCGACATGCGTGCCGCCATCGCCGCGGCCCGCGCCGCGTTCGACACCACCGGCTGGGCGACCGACCACGCGTTCCGCAAGACCTGCCTGCTCCAGCTCCAGGCCGCCATCGAGTCCGAACAGGAGGAGCTGCGGGCCGAGCTGGTGGCCGAGGTCGGTTGCCCGGTGCTGCTCACCTACGGGCCACAGCTCGACGCGCCGCTCCGCGAAGCGCTGCTGTGGCCGGCCGAGATGATCGACCGGTTCGAGTGGACGCGGTCCCTCGGCCCGAAGGACGCGTTCGGCATGGGCGTGCAGACCGAACGAGAGGTGTGGAAGGAGCCGATCGGGGTCGTGGCCGTCATCGTGCCGTGGAACTTCCCGATCGAGATCATCCTCAACAAGCTCGGCCCGGTGCTGGCCATGGGCAACACCTGCGTTCTCAAGCCCGCCCCCGACACCCCGTGGAACGCACTGCGTCTCGGTCGCCTCATCGCCGAGAAGACCGACATCCCCCCGGGGGTGGTCAACATCGTCGTCGGCCAGGACCACCTCATCGGCGAGGTGATGAGCACCTCCCCCGACGTCGACATGATGGCCTTCACCGGGTCGACGGCCACGGGACGGCGCATCATGGCCGCCGCCGCGGACACCCTGAAGCCGGTCTTCCTCGAGTTGGGAGGCAAGTCCGTCAACCTGGTGCTCGACGACGCCGACCTGACCGCGGCCCTTCCCGGCGCCGCAGGGGCCTGCTTCCATGCCGGCCAGGGTTGTGCCATCCCGACCCGCCTCATGGTTCCCAACTCGCGCTACGCCGAAGCGGTCGACATCGTCGCCGCCGCCTTCGCCGCGGTCACCTACGGAGACCCCACCGACCCGTCGAACCTCCAGGGCCCGCAGGTCTCGAAGCGCCAACAGCTCCGGGTGCTCGACTACATCGAGAAGGGCAAGGCGCAGGGCGCACGGCTCGTCACCGGCGGTGGGGTCCCTCCTCAGTTCGACAAGGGCTTCTACGTCGAGCCGACCCTGTTCGCCGACGTGGACAACTCGATGACCATCGCCCAGGAGGAGATCTTCGGGCCGGTGCTCGTCATGATCGGCTACGACGACGACGACGACGCGGTCCGCATCGCCAACGACAGCCGGTACGGCCTCTCCGGAGCCATCACCTCGGGGGACCTCGAACGGGCCAAGTCCGTCGCCCGCCGCATCCGTACCGGCACGCTCGCGCTCAACGGTGGGGTCTGGTACGGCGCCGATGCCCCGTTCGGTGGCTACAAGCAGTCGGGCATCGGCCGCCAGTGCGGTATCGAGGGGCTGGAGATCTTCACCGAGACCAAGACCGTCGGCTGGCCGCAGGCCTGAGCCAGTCTGCCGACCCCGTCATCGACCAAGGGGAACGAAGCACAATGTCAGGACCATTGGACGGCATTCGCGTCATCGAACTGTCGAGCTGGATGTTCATCCCGTCGGGGGGCGCCGTGCTCGTCGACTGGGGGGCCGAGGTCATCAAGGTGGAACCTCCGCTGGGTGGTGACCCGCAACGGGGCCTCGTCACGTCCGGCCTCGTACCCGGTGGCGCGGGCGGGGTGAACTTCATGATGGAGCAGCCCAACCGGGGCAAGCAGTCGGTGGCCATCGATCTCACCAAACCCGATGGACACGAGGCGTTCCTGAAGCTCGTCGAGACCGCCGATGTGCTGCTCACGAACTACATGCCCAAGGTCCGGCGGAAGCTGGGCATCGACATCGAGGACATCCGCGCCCGGAACCCCCGGATCATCATCGCCAAGGGCACCGGGCAGGGTCCCAAGGGGCCCGATGCCGAGAAGGGCGGCTACGACGGCGCCTCGTTCTGGGCCCGCAGCGGCATGGCCTCGATCCTGCCCGAGAACGCCGAAGGGTGGCCGGCGGGTCAGCCGGGGCCGGCGTACGGCGACGTGATGGGCGGGCTCGCCACGGCCGGCGCCATCGCCGCGGCGTTGTTCAAGCGGGCCAACACCGGTGAGACCAGCGTCGTCGACGTGTCCCTGCTGGCCACGGCCATGTGGCAGATCTCCCCTCTGATCGTGGCCTCGAAGCTCTTCGGGATGACGAAGATGCCCCAGCAGAGCGACCGCAAGCTGTCGCCCAACCCCGTGGTCGGGGCCTATCGCACCGCCGATGACCGGTACATCAGCCTCATCCTCCTGCAGAGCGACAAGTTCTGGACCGACTTCGTGCGCCGGCTCGGCAGGCCCGAGATGGCCACCGACGAGCGCTTCATCGACCACGCCGCCCGGGCGGAGAACAGCGCCGAGTGCATCACCCTGCTCGACGAGGCGTTCGGCGCACACCCTCTTTCCCACTGGAAGGAGGCGCTGGCCGACTTCGACGGCGTGTGGACCCCGTTCCAGACCCTCGACGAGCTCTACGAGGACCCCCAGGTCATCGCCAACGGCTATCTGCCCACCATGACCGCCGGCAACGGCCAGGAGGTCCAGCTCGTGGCCAGCCCCGCCCAGTTCGACGAGCAGGCGGTCGAGGTCAGCCGGTGCCCGGAGCACGGCGAGCACACGGAACTGGTGCTGCTGGCCGCCGGCCTCGACTGGGACGACCTCGAGGCGATGAAGGCCTCGGGCGCCATCCTCTGACTCCCGTCGCCTGGGCGACAGGTCTCAGGCCGGCGGCGTCAGCACCGACGGGTCGATGCCACCGGTGTAGATACCACCGGAGAACCCTCCATCGGTCATCAACGTCGTCGCGGTGACGTAGCTCGAACGCCTGCTGTTGAGCATGATGAGCGGCCAGGCCTGCTCCTCGGGCGTCGAGTTCCGTCCGACCGGCTTGGGGAACGCCTGGAAGAACTCCTCGCCCCATGCTCTCGACGAAGGACGGCATCATCGGCGTGTCGGTCGGGCCCGGCATGATGGCGTTCACCCGGATCCCCTCGGGAGCCAGCTGGAAGCCACGGAAGGCCGCATAGGCGTTGATGGCTTCCTTCGAGAACCCGTAACCGTTCTCGCCGATGAGCACGGCGTTGTCCGCGCACCAGGCCTGGGCGGCCTCGAAGTCGGGGGTCATCAGCAGGCCGTACAAGTTCGCCATGTTCATGATCCAGCCCATGCCGGCGGCCGAGGAGATGAACCCGATGCTCGAGCCAGGCCCCATGTGAGGGATGAGTGCCTCGGTCAGGTGCCGGTGTCCGACGAAGTTCACGAGCACGATCTTCTGGCTCGGGGCCGTGGTCGGCAGGCCGGCACAGTTGAACAGGGAGTCGACCGACCCGCCGATCTCGGCGACCGTGGCGTCGATCGACGCGGGATCCCCGAGGTCGCAGCGGTGGAACGCCGCCAGTCCCCCGCCGCCGTCGTTGATGTCGATGCCGTGCACCTCCGCGCCCAGCTCGGTGAGCGCAGCAGCACACGCCGCACCCATGCCCGAGGCGGCTCCGGTCACCACCACACGGGCGCCCTCGTACTGCAGCGGATCGTCCACGGTCACTCCCTCTCGGCCCCAGTCGAAACTGACATGGATGTTAGCCGGGCCGACGGATCGGTGTCCGTCGGCCCGACCCCCGTCCGACCGAGGCGGCCGATGCTCAGGAGGAAGGCGTCGACGGCTTCGGTTCGCGTGGGAGCCCGAGCACCCGTTCCGCGATGATGTTGCGGTTCACCTCGCTGGTGCCACCGGCGATGGTCAATGAGGTGGACGACAACAGACCGTGCCCCCACGGCCCGTCGAGGGCCTCCATCCCGAGCACGTCGACGGCAGTGCGGGACAGCGCCCGACTCGTCTCCGACCAGGCCAACTTCATCACGCTGCCCTCGGCCCCGGGGGGCCTCCCGCTGAGGGCGGCGCCGAGCGCCCGCTTGGCCAGGAACTCCAGGTTGCGGACCTCGACGAAGCGGGTCATCAACTCGTCACGGGCGACAGGGGCGTCGACCGCACGGGTGCCGTCGGCCCGGACGACCGAGGCGGCGGTGAGGAGGCGGTCGAAGGAGGCGCGCAGATCGAGGTACATGCGGGCCACGCCCGCCCGCTCGTTCGACAAGGTGTTGGTGGCCACGGCCCACCCGGCGTCCATCTCCCCCAGCAGCGCGGTCACCGGGACACGGGCGTCGGTGAAGAACACGTCGCTGAACCCGCGGTCCCCGGCCATCGTGAGGATCGGCCTGACCTCGATGCCCGGCGTACGCATGTCGACCAGCAGGCACGTGATGCCCTGGTGCTTCGGTACATCGAGGTTGGTGCGCACGTAGAGCTGACACCAGTCGGCCCGGTCCCCGTTGGAGTTCCACGTCTTCTGACCGTTCACCACGAAGTGGTCACCGTCGCGGACGGCCCGGCACGCCAGTGAGGCGAGGTCCGACCCGGCGCCCGGTTCGGACATGCCCTGGCTCCAGACCTCGTCCCCGCGGAGCATCGGCCGGAGGAACCGCTCCTTCTGCTCGTCGGTGCCCATCGCCATGATCGCCGGTGCGATGTTGGCCACCCCGATGGCGTTCACCGGGCCAGGCGCGCCGACCCGCGCCGATTCGGTGTTGTAGGCGAGCTGCTCCTCGATGCCTGCGTCCCGCCCTCCGTACTCGACCGGCCAGGAGATCGCTGCGTACCCGGCGTCGGCCAGCGTGGCGTTCCACCTGCGCTGGGCGTCGAACCGCATGTCATCGTCACCGAGCTCCAGCGACGCCTTCACCTCCGGGGTGAAGTTCGCGGAGAACCAGTCCCGCAGCTCTCGCCCGAACGCGTCGGCCGGGTGGGTGTGCGTGTCGTTCACGATGGCTCGTTCCCCGGGGATGCATGGTGTCGTGGGTCGACAGGCATGGTGTTGCGCTTCACGTCGCGGTAGGGCACGTCCCGATCGGCCGACCATTCGCGGGGCATCCCCAGCACCCGCTCGCTGATGATGTTGCGCTGGATCTCGTTGCTCCCGCCGCCGAGGCACATCGCCTGGCGGGAGAGGCTGGCCTCGCCGAGCACCCGCCCGAGGCCATCGGACCCTTCCGGCCAGACCACCGTTTCGGCACCACCGACCTGTAGGGCGGCCTCGGCCAGCTTCACCCCGTACACCGCGTGGAAGAGCTTGGTCATCGAGCCCGACGCCGGGGGCAGGGCGCCGGTGCGGATGCCCTCGGCGACACGTTCGACGAGATGGCCGTTCACCAGGTGCTCGACGTGGAGGCCGGCGACGATCTGCCTGACCCGGGGATCCGCGCTCTGTCCCGTCGCCTCGGCGAGCCGCAGGAGGGAACGGTCGGGTCCGGCATTGGAGGTGCCGGCCGACCGACCGCTCGTGTACGGCGAACCACCGCCGACCGCGGTGCGCTCGTGGAGGAGCAGCCGCGAGGCCACCTTCCAGCCGTCGTCGACCTCGCCCACCACGTCGGCTTCCGGGATGACGACGTCGTCGAAGAACTCCTGGCAGAACTCCATCGAGCCGTTGACCTGCTCGATGGGGTCGATCTGGATGCCGGGCTGGTGGATCTCCACGATGAACATCGTGAGACCGCGATGCTTGGGAACGTCCCAGTTCGTGCGCGCCAGGCACATCGCGTAGTCGCTCACCGCCGCCGCCGAGCTCCAGATCTTCGACCCGTTGAGGACGAAGACGTCCCCGTCGCGGTCGGCCCGGGTGATGCAGCCGGCGAGATCTGATCCGCCGCTCGGCTCGGAGAGGAACTGGACCCACCGCTCCTCACCCCTCAGGATGGCGGGGAGGTGTCGGGCCTTCTGCTCGTGGGTACCGCAGTCCATCAGGGTCGCCGCCAGGATCCCGAACGTCGGGATGTTGAACGACAGCGGCAGGTCGTAGCCCGTCGACTCGTCGTCGAAGGCCCGCTGGTGGGCGAGGTCGAGGCCGAGACCTCCGTACTCCGCCGGCCAGCAGATGCCGGCGAATCCGCCGACCCAGATGCGGTGCTGCAGCTCCCGCTCCCTCTCATGGCGCTCGTCGGAACGGGTGCCGGTGGCGGCGTCGGCCGGAGCAAGGTTCTCGGCCAGCCACCGCCGGGCTCGCACCCGGAAGGACTCGACCGGCTCCATCGCACTCGCGACCGTCATCGGTCCGCGCACCCGATCGCGGAGGGTTCGCCCATGCCGAGGAGACCGGCGATGCGTTCGAGGTGATCGGCCGGAGAACCGTAGAGGCCCCGGTTCAACGTCGCGCGGCGCAGGTAGAGGTGCAGGTCGTGCTCCCAGGTGATCCCGATGCCTCCGTGCATCTGCACGCAGTCCTGCACGATCTCGGTGGCGTTGACGGTGACGTAGGCCTTCGCGGCGCTCACCAGCTCACCGGCCCCGACCGCCCCGTCCTGCACGGCGCGCGCCGCTGCGGCCGTGGTGCCGTGGCTCGCCTCGAGCCACATCTTCATGTCGGCGAAGCGATGTTTGAGGGCCTGATAGGACGCCAGCGGTCGTCCGAACGAGTACCTGTCCGCGACGTACGCGAGGGTGAAGTCCAGTACCTGTTGTGTGGCTCCCACGGTCTCCGCGCACTGCAGCACCAACGCGATGCGCAGTTGCTGCTCCAGCTCGACGGCGGCGTCACCGATCTCCCCGACCATCCTGGGCGCAGCGATGGCGACGTCGTCGAAACGGAGCTCGGCGAAACGACGCACCAGGTCGATCGAGCCCATCGGGACCGCCGTCACCCCACGGGCGCGGGTGTCGACGAGGAACTGGGTGGGGCCGGCCTCGGTCGCCGCCGTCACGAGGACCACGTCGGCCTGTGCTCCTGCCTCGACGGGTGCCGCTACCCCGTTCAGCACGAAGCCATCGGCCGATCGATCAGCCCGGCAGCCGCCGATCGCCCGGGACGGCATGCCGTCAGAGGCGACCCACGCCGCCACCAGGCTGCCGTCGACGAGGCCGGGAAGGAACTCCGAGCGCGCGTCCGCAGAACCCGAACGACTCAGCGCCGAGGCCACCACGTTGGTGGGAACGAACGGGCCCGGCGCGACGAGTCGTCCCATCTCCTCGGCCACGATCACGAGGTCGAGGAGGCCCTCACCGCTCAGGCTCCCCCCGCCGTCGGCCTCGGCCACCAGCATGGTGGTCCACCCGAGCTGCGCCGCCCGGCGCCAGTAGTCCCTCGTGAACCCGGCCGGGTCGTCGGCGAGTGCTCGCACATCGGTGAGAGGACTCTCCGCCTCGAGGAACTTCCGTGTGGTCGACCTGAGGAGCTCCTGATCCGCACTCAACCCGAGCTGCACCACGACCCCCCGGTACGTCCGCTGGGAAGAGCGTAGCGACTACCTGACGCCGATGTCAGTTTCGACGGCAGCCTCGACCAGCCCGTGACCGGCCACGGCTCCTGATCGTCCCCCCATGCCGCGACACCGTTGATCGTCCAGGCCACGACGCTGGCCCACACCACTCCGTGGACGCCCGGGACGGGCATGGCGATCCGACTGATCGACCGACCCTCGGCCACCAGCGTCCTGCCCTCGGTGTCCGCGGCGTCGATCATCACCCGGGTGACATACCCGTGCTCCGGATGGCGTTCGACCCGCCGACCACCGGCAACCAGCCCCGACCTCCGCCCATCGAGCACCACGAAGCCGTGAACCGACTCCTCGTCGCCGATGACGAGGAACGACTCGCCGGAGTCGGCCGCCGCGCTCGTGTAGCCGTACCCGCCCCCGCGCCTCCACCGTTCGGATCGAATCGTCCACGTGCGGTCGCGTATGGCGAGGCAGTCGACCTCGATCTGCTCCCCGTGCAGGTCGAGGGATCCGGTGACCCGTCCGAACTGGTCGAAGTGGTTGGGCCGCGGAACCCCGTCGACCTCGACCACGCTCACCCAGGGTTCCATCACCGCGGCGAACTCCAGGTCGAAGGAGATCATCGGCTCGTCGGCGAAGGAGAGGCGGTAGCGGCTCAGGGGTTCCAGCATCTCCACCGACACCCCCGTCGGGAAGGTGATCCGGCGGAGATCACGCGGCGCGGGCAGACGCAGGTTGGAGTAGTTCGAGTGGTACGGCGCCTCCCAGTGCGAGGAGGTGCTGTCATCCCAGACCGACACCCCCCCACCGGTGACGCCGATGTTCGGTCGGATCCAGTTGTAGATCCAGGCCCCCAACGCCCTCTCGGGCACCGAGAACCAGAACCAGCACGTCTCGTGGGACCACCACTCGTCCGCCACCGGGGCATGGAAGTCGTCGTCTGCCGGCGTGAGCAGTCGCTGGTCACCCTCGGCCATTCACCCACCGCGTCCCGACGCCGCTCAACGCCACTTCCAGTGCGGTTCTCGCTTCTCGAAGAAGGCCTCTCGCGCTTCCGACGAGTCCTCGAAGCGGGCCAGTCTGTCCGTGTAGGTCTGTTCGATCCGGTAGGCCTCCTTCAGGGGGAGGCCCTCGACCTGGTTCATCGACGCCTTGGCCATGCGCAAGGCGATCGGGCTCTTGTCGGCGAGGGCACGAGCGAGTTCCAGTGCCGTGGGCATGAGCTGGTCGTGTTCCACCACCGCCCGCACGGCACCGATGCGATGGAGATCGGCGGCCGGCACCAGCTCGCCGGTGAAGAACATCTCCCTCGCCTTGTGCCGACCGACCAGGGTGGAGAGGTGGGCACTGGCACCGAGGAGCCCGACGTTGATCTCCGTGGTCCCGAAGGTGGCGTTGTCGCTGGCGACGATCATGTCGCAGCACGCGGCGAACGCGAGTCCCGCCCCGATGGCGGGCCCGTTGACCGCCGCGATCACCGGCACCGCGCAGTCGGTGATCGCCCACATGGCATCGCGAGCCACACGACCGGGATCCAGCAGCGCACCCGGATCCTCCTCATCCGACTCGCCACCCCCGACGGTACCCAGATCGACGCCGGCGATGAACGCCCGCCGACCGGCCGAGGTGAAGATGGCCACCCGGACGTTCCGGTCGGCCTCGAACGAGGCGAAGATCTCCCCCAGCTCGACCATCGACGGCCGGTCGATGGCGTTGACCGGCGGCCGATCGAACACCACGGTCGCGATGCCGTCATCGAGGCTGACCGTGATGCTGCTCATCCGAGGAGTCTAGGGAACGAGCCTTGGCCGGGCCCCGGATCATCCGGGCGCGGGGGAACCATGGTCAGTGCCCCCTGAAGTCGGGGGGACGCTTCTCCGAGAAGGCGCGGATCCCTTCCTTGAAGTCGTCACTGCGGATCGTCAGCTCGATGGCTTCGGCCTCCGCCTGCACCGCGGCGCCCAGGTCGCCGTCGAGGTGACGGTGGAGCAATCCCTTGGTGACACCGAGGGCGAAGGTGGCCTGCCGGGCGAGGCTCTGGGCGGCCCCCTGGGCGCGCGTGGCGACCCCGGCGTCGGGCACCACCTCGGACACCAGCCCCCACTCCAGGGCGGTCGACGCGTCGACCACCTCGGACGTGTAGAGCATCCGCTTGGCGCGGGTGAGGCCAACGAAGCGGGGCAGGAGCCACGAGCCGCCACTGTCGACGCTGAACCCGCGGTCGACGAACGGCTCCGCGAACGTGGCGCTCTCGGCCGCCACGGTGACATCTGCGGTCAGAGCGACGTGGAGACCGAGGCCCGAGGACCGGCCCGTCAACTCGGCCACCACCGGCAGGCGGCAGTCCCACAGCAGTTCGATCAGCCGGTGAGGCCCCCGCCCGAGGGCGCGAACCATGTGCCCGACGGTTCCTCTCTGCCCGCGATCCGCGCCTCCGATGTCCGCGCCCGTGCAGAAGTGACTGCCCTCGCTGCGCAGCAGCACGGCACGGACCTCCCCCGGATCGGCGGCCAGATCCTGGAGGACGTCGATGAACAGGTCCACCGTCGGTCCGTCGAGGGCGTTTCCCCGCTCGGGTCGGTTGATGGTGAGGGTCAACACCCCCGTCGCCTGCTCGGCGATCAGCGTGGATGCGGCAGCGTCTGGCACTCGCAGATCCTCTCGGCAGCGTCGCCGAAACCCTAATGGCGATAGGTTTTCGGCGGTGGCCCGACTGGGCAGCCGGGGGGAAAGGGGAGCCGGGATGAGCGACCTGGAAGCCGAGTTCGAGCGCGCCGTGTCCTACGAGTTGTCAGACGAGGACATCGAGAACGCACGGCTGCTCATCGGGATCGAGACCACGAACCGCCGACGGGAGCACATCTCGACGGCCACGCCGGACGCGATCCGGAACTGGGCGCTCGGGATGGGTGACGACAACCCCTTGCACGTCGACGAGGAGTACGGACCAACGACCCGCTGGGGTTCACAGGTGGCGTCACCCACCTTCATCGGCCATCTCAAGGCCCCGCTGCTGGGCGACCCGATCCCCAAGGACATCGCCCGAGCCACCAAGGGCCTGTTCCGCGGCATCCACGTCTTCGTCTCCGGCGGGACGTGGGACTTCTACCGACAGGTCTATCCCGGCGACCGCCTCTACAGCTTCAGCGGGCTCGAGTCCGTCGAGACGAAGGACTCCGAGTTCGCCGGCCGCTCGGTGATCCAGGTCAGCCGTCAGGCCATCTTCAACCAGCGCGTGGAGGTCGTCGGGGTCTACCGGGTGCTCACCATCCTCACCGCCCGCAAGGAGTCCCGCGACCGCGGCAAGTACCTCGACATCGAGCCGGCTCACTACACCGACGACGACATCGCACGGATCGACGAGATCTACTCCAACGAAGAGGTACGGGGTCCGGAGAAGCGGTGGTGGGAGGACGTGGCCGTCGGTGACGAGCTGCAGCCGATGGTGAAGGGCCCGCTCACCGTCACCGAGATCATCGCCTTCCATGCCGGCGGGTACGGATTCGTGCCCTACGGCCTGCGCTCCTCGCGTGTCGGCTACAAGAACCGGACCCGTATCAGGCCCTTCTACATCAAGAACGAGATGGGTGTCCCCGACGTGGCACAACGCCTGCACTGGGACTCGGCGTGGGCCCAGGCCATCGGCAACCCGATGGCCTACGACTACGGGGTCATGCGCCAGAGCTGGTTCCAACACCACGTCACCGACTGGATGGGCGACGACGGCTGCCTCCTGCGCCTCGAGGACTCGATCCGCAAGTTCAACTACCAGGGCGACACCCAGTTCCTCAGCGCGTCGGTGGTCGACAAGCGGGTCGAGGAGGCCGGCCACGTCGTCGACATCGAGCTCACGATGGTCAACCAGCGCGGAGTCGAGACCGCCAACGGCAAGGCCACGGTGGGGCTGCCGTCGCGGACGGCGGGACTGCCGATGTTCGCGACGGTCCCCCACGAGCTGGCGCACAAGGCGGTCGAGCTGCACGCCCGCCACATCGAGCTGGACAACGCCCGTCGCGGCATCTGACGGAGTCGGCCCGTGGACGCCGACCTCCGACGCTGGCTCGAGGCCGAGCTCGACGGCCCGATCACCTCGGCGCGCCGCAGCTTCGGCGGGGGCTCCCGTGAGACGTGGTTCGTCGAGATCGGTCGACCGGAGGACTCCCGTCGGATCGTCGTGCGACAGCAGGGAGAAGGAGGGGCCTTCGGCGGGACGGCGTTCTCCCTGGCACGCGAAGCCGTGGTCTACCGGGCGCTGAAGGACACGGGGCCGCCGATCGCCGATCTGATCGCCACGGCTCCTGACGGCGAGACACTCGTGCTCGAGCGCCTCCCGGGCACGGCCAGGATCGACGACGAGGACGGCCCCGAGGCCGGCCGGGTGCTGGCCGGCTTCTTCGGTGCGCTCGGTGCGCTCCACCGCCTCGACCCCTCCGACCTCGATCTCCCCGGCTTCACCAGCCCCACCTCCGCCGAGGCCCACGCCCTCGACGACCTCGATCGCTGGCGCCGGATCGCCACGGCGAACGGGCTGATGAGCGAACCGATGATCGTGTACGGGTTCGGCTGGCTCCAGCGGATGGCACCCGGCGCGGTCAGCCGCACCGCCCTCGTCCAGGGAGACACCGGGCCGGGGAACTTCCTGCACGAGGCCGGCGTCGTCACGGGCCTGGTCGACTGGGAGTTCGCCCACCTCGGCGATCCGATGGACGACATCGCCTGGATCGACATGCGCTCCGGTCAGCGGGGGGCGTTCGCCGACACCGGACGCCGCGACCAACTGTACGAGGAGGCGACCGGGTGCGCCGTTGACCCGGAAGCGGTGCGCTACTACGCGGCGATGGTCCAGCTCCGCTGCGCGGTCACGACCGGAGCGGTCATCCACCGCGGCGGCGGCGCCCTCGGGCTCAACGCCTACATGGCCCCCCACCACCGCTTCCTCACCGGGCTCGGCTGCGCCCTCGCCGACGCCGTGGGGTTCACGCCCACGACGGCGGAGGTTCCGGAGCCTCCCACGATCGGCGACACGTCGACCCGCGCCGCGACCATCCACGATCTCCGTGACGAGCTCGCCGCCGACACCGACCCGGTGGCGAAGCTGCGGATCCGCGATCGACTCCTGGTCCTGGAACACGACGAGGCGAGGGAACACCTCAACGACGAACTGCAGTCGCTCGAGGCCGGCGACCTCCGCGCCACCCTCGGGGCCGGCGCGGTGGACGCGGACCTGGCCGATCTCGCCTCCGCGGCCGCCGGCGCCGGCGACCACAGGCTCCTCGACCTCCTGGTGCGCCGAGCCCGACGCCGGCAGCTGCTCTGGGACACGCCCGCAGCCGGCGGTCCCTCCGAGGTCTGGGCACCCGCCCGTTCCCGCTGAGCGCGGCCGGCGAGTGAGGCCTCGACCCCCTCAGACCGCGACCGGCACGCTGGCGGGACCGGCGACGTTCGACATCTGCACCCACTCGACTCCGGCGCGGTCGATCTCGAGATCGGGCCAGCGGCGGTAGAGCTCGTCGATGGCGACGCGACTCTCGAGCCGGGCCAGGTGGGCACCGATGCAGTAGTGGATCCCGTGGCCGAACGTGATGCCGAGCGGTCCCTCCCGCTGGATGTCGAAACGATCCGGATCCTCGTAGGCCCGCGGGTCGCGGGTCGCGGCGCCGGTGACGACGAGGACGGGGCTTCCCGCAGGGATGGTGACGCCGTGGAACGTCCGGTCCTCGAGGCAGAAGCGACCCTGGTACTGCGACGGCGGGCGGTACCGCAACACCTCCTCGACGGCCCCGGGGGTCAGCGACGGGTCGGCCTTGATCCGGGCGAGCTCGCCGGGGTTGTCGGCGAAGATCAACGCGGCATTGCCGATGAGCTTCGTGACCGTCTCACTGCCCGCGGCAGTGAGGAGGCTGACGAAGCCGGCGATCTCGGTGTCGTCGAGATGGTCGATCGATCCGTCCTCGCGCTCGATCTCGGCCTCTACGAGGTGGCCGACCATGTCGTCGGACGGGTGCCGACGCTTGTCGGCCACCAGTTGCTGCATGTAGGCGGAGGATTCGAGGGCGGCCTCGATGCCGGCCGCGGTGGGGAACGGATTGCCCACCTCCCGTTCGAGCAGGCGATCGGTCCAGTGCCGGATCTGCTGACGGTCGCCCTCCGGGACGCCGACGATGGCGCAGATGACCTCCACCGGGAACGGGCCACTGAAGTCCCTGACCAGGTCGAAGCCGTCGCGTCCTTCGAGGTCGTCGAGGATCGAGCCGATCACGGTGTCGACCACCGGGCCCCAGTCGGCGATGCGTCGTGGCGTGAACGCCCGGCTGACGAGCTTTCGCATCCGGTCGTGCATCGGCGGGTCCATCATGATCATCGAGTTCATCAAGCCGGTCATCTCGCCGAACTCGGGACTGGTGAGCTGGTCGATGGTCAGCCCGTGGGTCGAGGTGAACGCGGCGACGTCGCGGTGCACCTCGACGCAGTCGGCGTAGCGCGAGACCGCCCAGAACCCGACATCCGGGTTGTGGTAGACGGGCGCCTCGTCCCGCAGCCACCGGTACACCTCGTCAGGGCTTTCGAAGAACTCCCTGCTGAACGGGTCGAACTCCACGGCTCACTCTCCTTGGAACATGGCGTCGGCCATGATGTCGGCCGCCCCCTCCGCGTCTCCTTCCCAGCGCACGGCGCCGCGATCCAGCAGCACCGCCCTGCTGCACAGCCGGAGAGCGGGACCGATCTGCTGCTCGACGATCAGCAACGAGGTGCCGCCGTCGCGGATGGTGGCCAGGAGCTCGTAGACCTCGTCGACGATGATGGGCGCCAGCCCCAACGAGAGCTCGTCGGCAACGAGGAGCTTCGGAGCCTCCACCATCACCCGGGCCAGGGAGAGCATGCGCTGCTCACCCCCCGAGAGCGTGCCGGCGATCTGCTTACGACGCACCCCGAGCTTCGGGAACAGCTCGTAGGCCCGTTCCAGTCCGCCGCTCACGCCGGCCCGACCGAGCGACCCCCGGAACGACAACGTCAGGTTCTCCTCCACCGTGAACGTGGCGAAGACCGACCGGCCCTCAGGTGCATGGGCCACCCCCAGCCGGGCGAAGTCACGGGTCGGGCGATTGGTGACGTCGATGCCTTCGAGCGACACCGTCCCCGAGGTCGGCTTGACCAGGCCGCTGGCGACGCGAGCCACGGTCGTCTTGCCCATCCCGTTGGCACCGAGCAGGGCCACGGCCTCACCCCGCCCGACGGTCAACGACACGCCGAAGAGGGCACGGAACGGTCCGTACGAGGCGTAGACGTCGTCGAGCTCGAGCATCGGGGCGACGGCGATCATCGCCCCACCCCCAGGTCCCCGAGGTAGGCCCTGCGCACGGCGGGGTCGTGCATGACTTCGGCGGTCGGCCCGGCGGCGATGGTGCGGCCGAAGTCCAGGACGTAGGTCCGCTCCGTGAAGCTGGTCACCAGCTCCACGTCGTGCTCCACCAGGAGGATGGCGAAGCCCTGCTCCGCCTGGACCTCCCGGAGGGTCTGGGCCAGCGCCGCCGTCTCCGAGTGATCGAGACCTGACGACGGCTCGTCGAGCAGAAGCAGCTGGGGTCGGGTCATCAGCGCCCGCCCCACCTCGACCAGGCGACCCTTGCCGAGGCTGAGGCTCTCGATCTGGGCGTCGGCGAGATCTTCGAGCCCGAGCAGCTCCAGGACGGCATCGGCTTCGGCGATCTCGGCCGCGGTGGAACGACCGAGGCCGATGAGGTCCTTGAAGAAGGAGCCGGTGCCGTTGCGGATCCGCTCGGCGATCAGCAGGTGCTCACGGACGGTCGTGTCCGCGAAGAGCTCGATGCGCTGGAAGGTCCGGCCGATGCCGGCGCGGGCCCGGCGCTGCACCGACATCCCCCGAAGGTCGTGGCCGTCGAAGACGATCTTGCCTGTGGTCTGCGGGCTGATGCCGAGCAGGCAGTTGAAGAACGTGGTCTTGCCCGCCCCGTTGGGTCCGATCAGCCCCACCCGCTGGCCCTTCTCGACGGAGAGGTCGACCCCGTCGAGGGCGCGGATCCCCGAGAAGGATTTGGTGATGGCCGTCGCTTCGAGCAGCGCTGTCATCGTGGCGCCTCGACGGGATCCGGCGGTCCGGCGTCTGCTCCGACGGGGTCATCCGCCGGACCGGGGGGCCCGGAGAGGACGGCGACACCGGCTTCCCCGGGCGGCCCTGCGTCCCCGCTGGCCCGCGTTCGCCGCTTCGCCAACCACGCGTCGATCCTCGCCGTGTTCTTGCGAGTGCTGTACTCGAGCATGCCCTCGGGATGCTTGGCGTACTGGACCGCGGTGAGGCCGAACAGCACGAACCTCCACTTCGGGTCGATCGGGAAGAGCCCGGGGATCTGGCTCTGCCCCCCGAGGATCCAGCCGAGGAACGCCCCCTTCAGGATGACGGCGTCGAAGAGCATGAACACGCCGCCCGCCTGCGCAGCACCGGTCACCGTCCGCGAGCTGAGGCTGACCACGAGCACCAACCAGAACAACGCCGGTACCGGTGCGAAGTTGTTGCCGTAGTTGACGTTCTTCTGGGCGATCGAGAGGAACGCGCCACCGAGTCCGGCGATGAAGGCCGACACGGCGAAGGCGATGATCCGCGCCCGGGCCGGGGAGATGCCGATGGACTGGGCGGCGACCTCGCTGCCCTGGATGGCCCGGAGGGTGCGCCCGAAGGTGCCGCCCCGCAGTTGGATCACGACGACGGCCACGACAGTGAACACGATGAGGCACAGCGCCAGGAAGGTCTTGCCGTTGTTGAAGTCGAACGGCCCGAGCTCCGGCCGCGGGACGCGGGTGCCCTGCAGGGTGCTCCCTCCACCCACCCACGAGAACTTCACGACGACGGCGTCGAAGAAGAAGGCGAAGGCCAGGGTGGCGATGGCCAACCAGACCCCTCCGAGGCGGCGCACCGGGTAGGCCAGGAGCGCGCCGACGGCGGCGGCGATCACCGCACCTATGACGGCTGCCAACAGGACCGACATGTCGTAGCGGGAGGCCATCTGGAACACGGTGAAGCCACCGATCGCGGCGAAAGCCCCCTGGCACAACGAGATCTGCCCGGCGAAGCCGGTGATCACCGTGATGGACAGGAAGATGATGCCGAGCACCACCCCCTGGGTGACGAGGAACAGCCAGAACTGGTCGGCCCGGAGGAACACCACTGCGAAGATCGCGACGAGGAACGTGACCCCGAAGACGCGAACGGCGATGGTCAGCGTGCGGCTCCGTTCCGCGGTGGCGTCAACCGGTGGTGGGGGGTCGACACCGGCCATGGGATCCGAGGCCTCGGGGGCCTTCCTGACGGCCGGCCAGAAGACGAAGATCCCGAAGAGGACGAGGAACGGCACCGCGGGCGTGATGTTGTCCTGGATGGGTCGTAGGAACGCGAGGGACTCGCTCCACTGCGGCAGGAACGTGTTGAACAGCGAGATGAACACCCCGAGGCCCAGACCTCCGATGAGCGCCCGGGGCAGGCTGACCAGCCGGCCGATGGCCGCGGCGGCCACCGCCACGATGACGAGGCCGAAGAAGTCCGGGGCGACCAGGGTGTTGAACCGAGGGGCGATCAGCACACCGGCGAGGCCGGCGAAGAAGCTCGACAGAGCCCAGGAGAAGGCCGACACCTTGTTGGCGTCGACCCGGTTCAGCTCGGCCATGCGGGGGCTCTCGACCACGGCGCGCATGCGCAGGCCGAGCGCGGTGAACCGGAACAGCGCCGCCATGGCCAGCATGGCGGTCACGGCGATGACGAGCTGGGCCAACTCGTTGCGACTGAACGGGTACACCCCGAACGGGTCGTAGAAGACGTCGGCGCCTCCGGCCAGGATGCCGGTGGGAGTCCGGCCGGCGACGGCGGTGAAGCCGAAGATCAGGTCGAAGAGCGCGGGCATGGCCACGGTGAGCCCGATGGACACGACGAGCTTGGCCACCGCCGATGCGGTGCGCAGGTGCCGGAAGATGAACCGCTCGAGGATCAACCCGACCAACGGAGCGAGGACGAACACGGAGACGAACAGCGCGGGAAGGGTGGGCCAGCCCCAGTCGTTGCGCGCCTTGAAGTACAGCGCCGCCGACATGTACGCCTGGGCACCGAAGGCCAGGTTGAACACGCCGGAGGTCTTGTAGGTCAAGACGAACCCGAGCGCGATGAGCGCGTAGACCGACCCCGGGGGCAGCCCCTGGAGGACGGACCGGAAGAGGTCCTCGGCCGCGCCTGAGGCGAGTATCACCGGATCCTCAGCTCAGGTTCGGACGTCGTCGGGCCGTCAACGCAGCACGCTCACTCGTCGAAGGCCTTCTGTTCGGGCTCGACCCAGTCCCGAGAACTGGTGGACCAGCAGATGAAGGGCGTGTCCGGGTCGGCGACCGTGACGAACTTTCCGCCCACCACCTTGACGCTGGCGATGCACTCGTACTGACCACCCGCCGAGGGGTTGTCCTGCGTCGGCGGGGTGTGCTGCTTGGACCAGTCGACCGGGACGATCAGCCCGCCAGCGCTGTCGGCGGTCAGGGTGTTGGTGGCGTCGATGACGCTCTGGCGGTCGAAGTCCGGGCCGGCGGCGAGCAGTCCGCCGACGGCGACGGTGGCGTTGATCCAGCCGGTCATCGCGAGCTCGCTGAGCTCCTGGTTGGCCTTGCCCATGTACTCCACGAACTTCTGTTGCGACTCGTTGGGCGTGGCCTCGAAGGGCCGGAAGGCGGGGGTGACGAAGTCGCCCTCGAAGAGCGTCCCGGCGTCAGCGACGAAGTCCTGGTTGTACGTGTTGGGATGGGCGAGCACGACGTCCTCCATGCCCTGGCGCTGCAGCTCCTGGGCGAGGGTCTTCATGCCGTTGAGGTCCATGCAGGTCGAGATGTACTGGACCCCCGCCGCCTTCATGGCCGTGACCTCTGGGCCGATGCCGTTCGGGAGCCCGAAGCCGAGGTCGTCGTTGAAGTACACGACCTCGGCTCCAGTGACGTCGGCGTAGTTCTCGAAGGAGTCCCGTGCCGTGCCCGTGCAGACCTTGGAGTTCTCGCTGACGCCGTAGCCGAGGGCAGCCACCTTGGTGAGGCCTGTCTGCTTCAGCAGGTAGGAACCACCACGCGAGGTGCAGTCGGCGCACGCCACGGGAACGCTCGGGAAGATGGCCTCGCGACCGTTCGCCTCGGTGGCGTGGATGCCCCAGCCGTACGTCGGGACACCGGCGTCGTTGAGGTCGCCGTAGCCGGCGGCGACGAGGGTGGCCACGAAGACTCCGAAGTCCTCACCGGCCGAGATCACCTCGATGGAACGCGCCTGGTTGTTGGCCAACTCGTCGTCGAGGACGTTGGTGGCGTCGAGCTGGCGGCCGTAGATGCCACCGAACTCGGTGTTCTGGTAGTCGAAGTAGGCCTTCACGCCTGCTGCGTAACAGTCGAGGATGCACGTCCCCAGAGGGTTGTTGGCCTTGGTGCCGATGATGGCGTAGCTGATGGAGTCGTCGGTGACCCCCGGAACGCCGCTGATGGGCACATTGGTGTCACGGTCACCCGCGGCCGACGTACCCGACGAGCCGCCGCTGGTACTCGGTGACGACGACGTGCCATCGGAGTTGCTGCACGCCGCGGCGACGAACACCACCGCGACGAGTGCGAACAGCAGGCGAGACCTGAACCGCTTCATGTTTTCCCCTGGTTCCCCAACCGTTGGGTCACCATAGCTGACGCACGCGTCAGATGCCGGGTGCTTTCTTCGCTACCCTCGGCCTCGCCCGACGAGGAGGCAGGACACGATGACCCACGACGACGACGACGACCACGGGACCGTTGCCGCGGCGGCCGACGACCTCGACATGCTGCGCCTCGAGCACCTCGGCGAGGGGCGCTTCCTGGCACCGCACCACGGCGACGGTGAGGTGCGCGACGTCGTCTTCGGCGGGCAGATGCTCGCGCAGATGGTCGTGGCGGCCACGGCGCGCACCCCGGGCAAGCGGGTCAAGTCGCTCCAGGCGGTGTTCGCGCGGGCCGCCAGCTTCAAGGCTCCGCTCGAGATCGTCGTCGAGCCGGTCCACGTCGGTCGAGTCTTCGGCAGCCAGAACGTGAGCGTCCGTCAGGGCGACCGGAACTGCGTCCAGGCCGTCGTGCTGCTCGACGTCGAGGAACCGGACCTCCTCGACCACTCGCCTCCGATGCCCGACGTGCCGGGTCCCGACGCGTTGGCTCCCGCCTCGAACTACCTGGTCTACCCGGGAGCCGAGGTCCGCATCGTGGACGACGTCGACCTGGTGCACGCCGACGCGCCCGTCGGGCCCGCCGAGCTCTTCCTCTGGACGCGCCTGCCCGGCCCCGCGCTCGACCTGACCGCCAGCCAGGCCGTGCTGGCATGGGCCACCGACGGCTACCTGATCGCCACCGCCATGCGCCCCCATGCCGGCATCGGCCAGGAACAGGCCCACCGCACCATCTCGACCGGAGTCATCTCCGAGGCCCTGAGCTTCCACCGACCCTTCGACGCGTCCGAGTGGCTGCTCATGGCGCTGGAGAGCCCGTTCGCCGGCGGCGGTCGCGCCTACGGGCGAGCCCACGTGTTCACCCGGTCGGGAGAGCTCGTGGCGTCGTTCAGCCAGGAGAGCATCGTGCGGGGCCTCGGCGACCCGCCGCCGGGTGCCTCGGGCTCGGCAGTGATGTGATCGGGCCTCGGCGATGACCGACGCTGTCGGGCCGGGCGGGTTCTGGAGCGTGGCCGCCGCCGACCCGGACCGACCCGCGGTGATCGACGGCAACGGAACCGTCACGACCTTCGGTGAGATGCACGAGGTGTCCGATGCCGTGGCGCGTGGCCTGCGGGATCTCGGGCTCCGGCGCGGCGACGGCCTGGCCGTCGTGATGCCGAACGTGACGAACTGGTTCGTCGCCCACCTCGCGGGGATGCGGGTCGGGCTGTACGTCGTCCCCGTCAACACCCACCTCGCCGCGCCGGAGGTCGCCCACATCGTTGCGGACTCGGACGCACGCGCGCTGATCGTGCACGCCTCGACCGCCGAGCTGTGCCGACCGGCCATCCGGGAGGCCTCGCTCGACCCACGCATGTGCTTCGCCGACCCCGACGCCACCGACCTGCCGCCACTGAGCGAGCTGGTCACCCGCGGCCGCGCCGCGCCGCACCTCCCGCCGGCCCTCGGGGCCGGGACGACGATGATGTACACCTCGGGAACCACCGGGCGGCCGAAGGGCGTGCGCCGCCCGCTCCCCGAGGAGGAGGCCGACGTCGTGCTCGGCCGCACCGCTCACGTCTACTGCACCGGCTTCGGAATCGAGCCCGGGCCGGGCGTGCACCTGGTGTGCGGCCCGCTCTACCACGCAGGGCCGTCGTCATCAGCCACGAGCAGCCTGCACGCGGGCAACACCATCGTGCTCATGGACCGCTGGGAGCCCGAGGCCTGCCTCGCCCTCGTCCAGGAGCACCGGGTGACGAGCACCCAGATGGTGCCGACGATGTTCCACCGCCTGCTCGCCCTTCCCGCCGACGTGCGGGCCCGCTACGACGTGAGCAGCGTCACCAGCGTCATGCACACAGGTGCCCCCTGCCCGGTGCCCGTGAAGACCCGGTTCATGGAGTGGTTCGGCCCGGTCGTCTACGAGACCTACGGCGGCACGGAGTCGGTCGCGACCATCGCCACCCCGCGGCGCTGGCTCCAGAAGCCCGGCACCGTCGGGCGGGCGATCCACGGCGTCACCGTCCACGTCGTGGGTGAGGACGACGTCGAGTGCGGTCCCGGCGAGACCGGCACGATCTACATCGAGAACCGGAACGCCCCGGTCGCCGAGTACTTCAAGGACCCCGAGAAGACGACCCGGATGCGGCGGGGTGACTGGGTCACGCTCGGCGATGTCGGCCTGCTCGACGAGGACGGCTACCTCTTCCTCAAGGACCGCAGCGTCGACATGATCATCTCGGCCGGTGTCAACATCTACCCCGCCGAGGTCGAGAGCGCCCTCCTGGAGTGTCCGCTGGTCGGTGACGCCGCCGTGATCGGCGTCCCCGACGAGGATCGCGGCGAGTCGGTGCTGGCCATCGTCGAGTTGGCCGAGGGCGTCGAGCCCGGCGACGCCACCACCGCGGCCATCCTGGAGCACTGTGCCGGGCGGGTGGCCCGTTTCAAGATGCCCCGCCGCATCGACGTCGTCGAGCACCTGCCTCGCCTGCCGAGCGGCAAGCTGCAGAAGCGAGTGCTGCGTGCCCCGTACTGGGAGGGCCACGACCGCTCGATCTGACCGGTCCGTCAGCCGTGAGGGTGCCTGCCGCCGCTCCCGCCGACGGAAACGTCAGCCCGAGCCCAGCCGGTTGTTGTCCCAGTTGAGGAGGCGGCCGTGCGGCGTGAGCTCGATGGTGGCGCCGGCGGCCTCTGCGTAGTGGGCGCGGGTGGCGTCGGGCATGGCACGGGGGACGGTGCGGTACGACGCGTACTTCCGGGCGATCTCGGACCGCAGGCGCGACGACAGGTCGGTATCGAGGGAGTCGACCACCCGGCCCTCGCAACTGACGTGCACCGCCATGAGCTCGGCCCATCGCTCACCCGACTCGACCAGGAACGAGCAACGCGGGTCGTTCTGCACCCGCAGCACCTTCTTGCCACGGGTGACGACGTAGATCCGCCGGTCGAGCACGGCGAACCAGACGGGCAGGGCGATCGGTGACCCGTCACGACGCAAGGTCGTGAGGATGCCGGTGTGGGCATCGGTGAGGAAGGCCCACGCCTCGTCCTCGGTCATGCGCACGCCGCGCCGTTCCGTGCCGCCGCCGGTCATCCTGCCTCCTCCGGCACCGCGTCGGCACCAGCTCGCGTCGAGTCGGCGAACGGCCGACCCCGGTCGACCTGCGGCTCGCGTGGGAGACCCAGTGTGCGTTCACCGATCACGTTGCGCTGGATCTCGTCGGTGCCACCCCCGAGGCTGGCACCGAAGCTGGCGAGAGCCACGTCGACGTAGGCGCCGTCGCCCGGGGCGTCGTCCCCTGCCAACATGCCCTCGGCCCCGAGGAGCGAGAAGGTGAGGTCACGGGACCGTCGGGCGATGTTCGACATGGCCAGCTTGCCGATCGATCCCTCGGGCCCGGGTCGACCGGTGCGGGAGACCGCGGCTCGGCCGCGCAGGCCGTTGAGCCGGTTGACCTCGGTCCCCGACGTGAAGGCGGCCAGGTGCTGGCGGACGAGCGGGTCGCTCGCCCGTCCCGCCTCCCGGGCCAGACCCCGGAGCGGGCCGTTCCCGACCACGAAGCCACTGACGGCGCGACGCGGGGAGCGACGGGCATCGGCGAGGACCTCGGCACACGTCCTGTCCAGATGGCCGGCGATCGACCCCGGCACGACGGTCACCGTCGGCCCACCGGACGACGCCACCCCCGCCCGTTCGAACGCGAGGGTGGTCTGGGCGATGCTCCAGCCCTCGCCAGGGTCACCGAGCATGCGATCGGTCCGCACTCGGGCGTCGGTCAGGAACACCTCGCAGAACTCCGACTCGCCGTTCATCTGCCGCAACGGCCGCACCTCGATCCCCGGCTGCTCCATGTCGATGACGAAGTAGCTGATCCCCTCGTGCTTGGGCACCCACGGGTCGGTGCGCGCCAACAGGAGCCCGCGGCTCGCGAGATGCGCTCCCGAGTTCCACACCTTCTGTCCGTTCACGACCCACTCGTCGCCGTCGCGCACGGCCGACGTCGCCAGCCCGGCGAGGTCCGACCCTGCCCCTGGCTCCGAGAACAACTGGCACCACGCCTCCGTGCCGTCGGCCAGGGCAGGGACGAGGGCGTCGATCTGCTCCCGTCGCCCGTGCGCCAGCACCGTCGGCCCGCCCATCGTCTGGCCCACGCCGGTCGGCGGCCCCACCACACCGGCACTGGCGAGGGCCCTGGCCACGAGGCGGGCATCGGCGGCGCCCAGGGCCCGACCGCCGAGACCAGCGGGCCAGGTGGGCATCGCCCAACCAGCACTGCTCAGACGCGCCCACCAGGCGCGCACGGTCGACTCCGGCGACCAGTTCGCGGCCAGCCACTCGCCGAGTTCGTCACCGAGCGCTCCACCCGGAGAGCCGTTCATTCGACCCCGACCTCAACTCTCCCGGGAGAGCAGCAGCGCACCGGCGATCGGGCCGCCGCCGTTGCCCACGGCCGCCACCTCGACGTCAGCGACCTGCCGCTCACCGGCATCGCCCCGGAGCTGGAGGCAGGCCTCGTGGATGAACCCGAACCCGTGGAGGCGGCCGGCGGACAGCTGGCCTCCGTGGGTGTTGAGGGGCAGCTCGCCGTCGAGGGCGATGCGCGCTCCCCCTTCGACGAAGGGACCGGCCTCGCCCTTGCCGCAGAAGCCGAGGGCCTCGAGCCACACCATGGCCAGGAAGCTGAAGCCGTCGTAGAGCTCGACGATGTCGACGTCCGCCGGGGTCAGGTCGGTCCGAGTCCAGAGGTGGGCACCGGCGTCGCGGGCCGCCATGGTGGTCAGATCGTCGAACTGGTCCCAGGACGGGCGGCCGCGCAGCGCCGTCCCGACCGCCTCGACGCGGGCCACGGGATGGTCGACGTCGGCGGCGTGGTCGGCCCTCGACACGATGAGCGCGGTCGACCCGTCGACCGGGACATCGCAGTCGAAGAGCCCGAACGGCGTCGTGATCATGCGCGCCGCGAGGTAGTCGTCGAGCGTCATCGGATCGCGGTAGATCGCGTTCGGGTTCAGCCCGGCGTTGCGACGGGCCGTCACCGCGATCATGCCGAGCTGCTCACGGGTGGTGCCGTACTCGTGGAAGTGCCGCTGGGCGTTCATGGCCAGCCAGTTCGCCGCCGAGTAGGCGCGGAACGGGATGTTCCACTGCATCGAACCGCTGATGCCGCCACCGCCCCCGCCGATGCCCTGGCGCCCACCGGAACCCTGCGCCGTCGCCTCGGTCACCGTGCGGTACACGAGCACGTGGTTGGCCAGGCCCGCACCCACCGCCATCACCGCGTTCACGACCGCCGCGAGCTGGGCTGCGCCCTCGATGCCGCCGGTGTGCCAGTTGACCTCGAGGCGCAGGGCCTCCTGCACCTCCGGCGTGCCCGGGCCGGCGAAACCCGCTCCGGCCCCGCCCACCCCTCCCGGGTAGGTCGCGATGCCGTCGATGTCGGCCAGGGTGAGTCCGGCGTCGGCCACGGCGACGAGAGCGGCCTGGACGGTGAGATCGAGACCGGTGCGGTTGAGGCGCCGGCCGATGTCGGACTGCCCGATGCCGGAGATGATCGAGCGCCGCTCGAAGTCCGTCACGACGTGACCCTCTCGAAGAGTGGCAGCCACACGTCGCCCTGGTGCTCGAACACGACCTGCACGCCCATGCCGATCGTGACGTCGCCGACGTCGGTGCCGACGATGTTGGTGGTGAGCCGCAGGTCGTCCTGCTCGGGCAGACCGACGATGGCGATGACGTAGGGATCGGCCGGGCCGACCCAGGGCTGGTGGTTCACGGTGTAGGTGAGCACGACCGCTCGACCGCTCACGGCCTCGGGAGCGAGCTCGAGGCCACCGCAGGCGGGGCAGCGCGGTCCCGGTGGGTGAAGGAAGTACCCGCAACTCTGGCAGCGCAGGAGGCGCAGCCGTCCGTCCGCCCCCGACGTCCAGAAGAACTCGTTGGTCTCGTCCAACGTGGGGAGGGCGCGGAAGGGGAGATCGGTCATCGGTCGTGGTCCTTGATCTGGCGGGGCGGCAGCGGACGGGTTCGGGCCGCGACGGCCGACCCGGCGTCGCCTACCGGTTCGCCATCCGCTGCACGAGGGACATGGTGGTCACCAGGCCCTCGTCCTGGAACTTGCCGGTCCCGTAGCTGACGAGCGTCGTGTCGACGTCCGCGGCCTGGGCTCGCAGGGCGCCGGCGGTCGCCTCCTCACGCGGGACGTGGGAGAAGGCATCGAACGAGAAGGCCCGCATGGCGTTCAGGTGGGTGATCTTGTGGATCTCGTCCTCGGGCAGGCCGTGCAGGTACTTCCATGCCATCTCGGGTGCATTCGGCCAGGTCGAGTCGGAGTGGGGATAGTCGCACTCCCACATGATGTGGTCGCCGTTGAGGTGGTGGCGCACCTCCATGCCGGCGGCGTCGTCGATGAAGCAGGTGAGGATGTGCTCGTTGAACACCTGGCTCGGCAACTTGCCGCCGAAGTCCTGGTTGGTCCAGGTGTGGTGGTGCTGGTACGTGTAGTCGACCCGCTCCAGGAAGTAGGGCACCCACCCGATGCCGCCTTCGGAGAGGGCGACGCGCAGCTTGTCGAACTTGCGCAGCACCGGCGACCACAGCAGGTCGGCGGCGCACAGGACGATGTTCATGGGCTGGAGGGTGATGAGGGTGTCGAGAGGGGCATCGGAGGACGTGGACACCAGCGTCGAGGACGACCCGATGTGCATGCACACCACGGTGTCGGTGTCACAACAGGCCTGCCAGAACGGGTCCCAGTGGTCGCTGTGGAAGCTGGGGTAGCCGAGCTTCTCGGGGTTCTCGGAGAAGGTGACGGCATGGCTCCCCTTCGCGGCGGTGCGCCGGATCTCGGCCGCCATCAGCTCGGGGTCCCAGAGCGGTGGGATGGTGAGGGGGATCATGCGCCCCGGATAGGTGCCGCACCACTCGTCGATGTGCCAGTCGTTGTAGGCCTGGAGGAGCTCCAGGCCGATGGCCCTGTCGTCGCAGGTGGCGAAGAGCTGACCGGCGAACCCGGTGAGGCTCGGGAAGTTCAAGGAGCCGAGGACGCCGTTGACGTTCATGTCGCGGATGCGCTCGTGGATGTCGTAGCAGCCAGGGCGCATCTGCTCGAAGGAGAGCGCGTCGAGTCCCCACTCCTCGGGCACCCGACCGGACACGGCGTTGAGCCCGACGTTGGGCATGGCGTTGCCCTCGAACATCCACACGTCGCGCCCGTCGTCCAGTCGTTTCACGAACGGGGCGCGCGCCGCGGCCTTGGCCGACAGACGCCCCTCGAACATGTCCGGCGGTTCGACGACGTGGTCGTCGACGCTGACGAGGATCAGGTCTTCTGCCTGCATCTCATGGCCCCCCACGACTCGGTAAGTGACAGAAGTGTTAGATTAGTGATCGGCGAGCGGGATGCAAGCCGAGCCACCAGATTTCTTCAGTTGGGGGAGTTCGATGAGCGACATCCTTGCGGGCAAGCGCATCCTCGTCGTCGGGGCCTCGTCCGGCATCGGCGCCGCGGTGGCCCGCCTGGCCGCCTCCCGGGGGGCCAGGGTGGCGGTGAGCGCCCGCAGCGAGGAGCGACTGGCCGAGTTGGTCGCCGCCCATCCCGGGACGGTCGCCCTTCCGGGCGACGTCCGCGACGAGACCTCCGTCTCCGCGGTGGTCGATGGCGCCGTCGCCGCGCTCGGAGGACTCGACGCCGTCGTGCACACCGTCGGCATGTCGCCGCTGCTGGCGATGGCCGACGCCACCCAGGCCGACTGGCACCAGGTCTTCGACACCAACGTGATCGGCGCGGCCCTCGTCAGCACGGCAGCGGCCCCCCACCTGGTGGCCAGCGGAGGCCAGCTGGTGATCCTCTCGTCGAAGGCGGTGCGCCGGCCGTTCCCGGACCTGGCCCTCTACACCACCTCCAAGTTCGCCCTCGACGGGCTGATGCGATGCCTCCCCCTCGAGTTCCCTGGCCTGCTCGTCACGCGGGTCGTGGTCGGCAACACCGGCGACACCGACTTCGCGACGACGTGGGACCCCGACGCCATCGAGGCGGCCACCGAACGTTGGCTGGCCTCGGGGGTCCTCGGCTCCGAAGGCATCATGAGCCCCGACGACGTCGCCGCCACCGTGCTGCACGTGCTCGAGTCACCGGCGCACATCGACGACGTCGCCGTGATCGATCGACCACCCGCGTCGTGAACCGGACGGCCGGACGCGACGACGAGGAAGGGTCGCCGACGTCCGAGCTGCAGTTTCGGCCCGGGTACGATCGCCCGGTGAATTCAGTCGACGTGACCCGGCGCTCGCCGTTCGGGGACAACCCCCTCGTCGGGGAACGGGGTGCGACCACCCAACGGCGGATCCTCGACGCCGCCCTCGACGTGTTCGGCGAGAAGGGCTACCACGAAACCCGCGTCGAGCTCATCACCAAGGCGGCCGGCTGCTCCCGACCGGCGTTCTACCAGTACTTCGCCAGCAAGGAGGACGTCTTCTGGCGCCTCGCGGCCCAGATGGCGAAGGAGATGGACGCCATCAGCCATCGCCTGGGCACCGTCGACCCGGATGCGTCGGGTGTGGACACCTTGCGGGTCTGGCTCGACGAGGTCGTCGACCTGTGCGACACCTATGCCCCGCTCCTCGCCGCCTTCCAAGCGGCCATGCGCGAGCAGGCCCGCACCGCGAAGGGGTCGCGCAGCGTCAGCGAGCGCCTCGGTGAAGCGATCCTGCGGGACCTCGATCGACCCGACGTGGCCCGCCGACCGACGGCGAGCGTCACCGTCTCGGTCATGCTCAGGGCCATCCACTACTGGCGTCTCGGTCTCGGCCAGATCGCGCGCGGCCGCTTCCTCGATGGCCTCGCCCAGTCGCTTCATCGACTGCTGTTCGGGACGATCCCCGGCGTCAACGTCGGACCGGTCGTCAAGCCACCGCCCAAGCGAGTGCCGAAGTGGCCGGTGTCGCCCCCGGATCACCGTGCGGCCAGGCCACTGAGACCACGCGGCCAACAGACCCGTGGCCAACTGCTCCAGGCCGGGAGTGCCGTGCTGCCGATCCTCGGCTACCACGAGACGCGCATCGACGACATCGTCGAGGAGGCCGGCATCTCCCATGGCAGCTTCTACCGCTACTTCGACAGCAAGGACGACCTCTTCCAGGTGCTGGCCACCACCGCCGCGACGGCGATGGTCGACCTGCTCGGCGACTTCCCCGACGACGCGAGCGAGACGGCCGTTCGCTCCTGGCTGCAACGGTGGGTCACCACCTACAGCGACAACGGCGGCATCCTGAGCGCCTGGCAGGAGATCGGACAATCCGATCCGGCGCTGGCGGAGTTCTCCCTCGGGATCGCCACGGTGGCCTTCGACCGCCTGGTGCGGATCGTGAACCGACGCGGCTTCGGCGATTCGACCGTCGATGCCATCGTGCTGCTGTCGGTCATCGAGAGGGTTCCCTACAGCATGCTGGTGCTCGGGTACGTCACCGAGGAGCAGGCCGTCGACGCGGCCGGTCTCATCGTGCGCCGGGGACTGCTGGGGCTCGAACCCGCCCGATCGGCCGAGGCCCGCGCCCGCTAACCCTCGACGATCGTGATGGCGTTCTCGGGGCAGTTGTAGGCGCCGCGGCGCGCCGCGGCCTCGAGCGCGGGGGGCACGGCCCCGCTCGGGTCCACGCAGTAGCCGTCGTCGTCCGCGCCGTAGAACTCGGGAGCGAGGGCGTAGCACCGGCCATGACCGGTGCAGGCCTCTTGATCGAACTCGACTCGCATCTCGCCTGTCTAGCGCGCCGGAGCCGCTCTTGCTGACGTCGGTGTCAGATCACCCCCGTGCCGGGTCAGCCGACGAACCGGGGAAGCGTCGGCCCGTCGCTCCCGTCCAGGAGGCCGACCATGTAGGCATCGAGCCACACCACCATGGCGGCCGCCGCCCGTGCGCCGGTGCGGGCGGCAGTCGGGTCGGCGGTCACGTGGGCCCGGACCATGGTCAGCGCGGCGGCCTGGACGGTCTCGAGGAACGACGAGCTCACCTCGAGCAACTGGTCGTAGTCGACCTGGTCGAACCCCTGCACCGACAGCCCGGTGCTCCACACCGACCGCCCACGGGGGAGCGCGGCGTCCTGGAGCGGCTGCAGCACTACCCGCGCGTCGCCATAGGCGGGATCGGTCCCGTTCAGCGCGTCGGCCACCGCCACGAGGGGGGAGGTGGCGGCGAGCCGGGGGGTGGCGAAGGCACATCGGAGGAGCCCGGTGCAGGACACCCGGTGGTGCGGCGCGGCCGCGAGCCCCACGGGCGGGGCGGCGAGGATCTCGAGGTTGTAGCCGGCGTTGTAGCCGAACGAGTCGACCAGCCCAGGGACCGCCGTCCCGCCGGGCTCCGCCGGCGGCTCGTCCAACAGGCTCGACCACGCGAAGGCGAGCACCGTCGCGTCCTCGGCGGCAGCCGCCTCGACCGCCCGCGCCGCGCGGCTCATGGCCGTGGCGAAGGCCTCAGCGGTCGGTTCGACCGAGAACGCGACCAGGGGTGCCTCGGGCTGAGCGGCCGCGATGGCGGCCCGCAGCCAACGACCCCCGAAGTACCCCGAGAGGTAGAGCAGCCAGCGGGCCGTCGGGTCGGGGATGTCACCTCGGCCCGAGAACAGGTCGTCGAACACCTGCACCGGCACGTACCCGAAGAGGAACCTCGGCATGTCGGACGGCGCGCGACCACCTTCTTCGGCGGCACGCGCCGCCAGCAGGTCGAGCACGTCCTGATCGGGTCGCAGCACCGACGTCGCGAACCACGGGTGATCGACGAGCTCGACGGTCACCTCGACCACCGATGACCGGGTGCGGTCGGTCGAGCGGCCACACCGGACTGCGGGCGTTCGGAATCCATGACGCCGATGTTAGACATCGGCCGGGGCTCGCGGTAGTGTTCTCTAACAGCCACGTCATCTACACTTCGTGACGAACGCCACCGCGACGGCGCCATCACGAGAAGGGACCCTTGCCATGCCCTCACGCCAGCTCGACTTCCCGGTCTTCGACTGCGACAACCACATGTACGAGACCCCGGACGCGCTCACCAAGTACATCGCGGACGACTACAAGGGCGTCATCGACTACGTCGAGGTGAAGGGCCGCACCAAGATCACGGTCAAGGGCCAGATCAGCGACTACATCCCCAACCCCACCTTCGCCAAGGTGGCGGCTCCGGGAGCCCAGGAGGAGTACTTCCGCATCGGGAACCCCGAGGGCAAGTCCCGCCGGGAGATCATGGGCAAGGCCATCGAGTCGCCGCCGGCGTTCCGGGAGCCCGGTCCGCGCATCGAGTTGATGGACGAGCTGGGCATCGACCGTTCGCTCATGTGGCCGACGCTGGCCAGCCTCGTGGAGGAACGCCTGCGCGACGATCCGCTGGCGATCCACGCCGTGGTCCACGCACTGAACCAGTGGATGTACGAGCAGTGGACCTTCAACTTCGACGACCGCATCTTCCCGACGCCGGTGATCACCCTCCCGGTCGTCGAGAAGGCCATCGAGGAGCTCGAGTGGGTGCTCGCGCGCGGCGCGAGGGTCATCCTCGTGCGGCCGGCCCCCGTACCCGGGTTCCAGACCTCACGATCGTTCGCCCTTCCCGAGTTCGACCCGTTCTGGGAGAAGGTCCAGGAGGCGGGCATCCTCGTCGGCATGCACGCCAGCGACAGCGGCTACCAGCGCTACATCAACGAGTGGGAGGGCGTACGCGGCGGGGAGTTCCTCCCCTTCAAGGGCGGCTCGGGCTTCGCGGCCATCACCGGCGGCGGGGGACGGGCCATCTCCGACACCATCGCGTCGGCCATCGGCCACGGGATGCTGAGCCGCTTCCCGGACCTCCGCCTCGCCCCCGTGGAGAACGGCTCGGGCTGGGTGCGACCGCTGATCTCCTCGATGGAGCACGCGTACAAGTTCAACCCCACCAGCTTCGAGGAGGATCCCGTCGAGGTCTTCAAGCGGTGCGTCTACGTGCACCCGTTCCACGAGGACGACCCGAGGGGGCTGGCCGACCTGATCGGCGTCGACAACGTGATCTTCGGCTCCGACTACCCGCACCCCGAGGGACTGGCCGACCCGATCTCCTTCGTCGACGAACTGAGCGAGTTCACCGAAACGGACAAGGCCAAGATCATGGGCGGCAACCTGGCCCGACTCATGGGCGTGAAGGAGCACGTCAAGGTCTGACCGAAACCGTCCGTCCCGTGACGCCGGGCCAGGGACCGACGGCGGGCAGGCTAGGAACCGCCGGCGGGCGGGCCCTTGGGGACGTCGCGGAAGGCGACGTCCTTGTCGAGCGTGCGCTCGCGGGGCATGCCGAGCACCCGCTCGCTGATGTTGTTGCGGGCCATCTCGGTGGTGCCGCCCGCGATGCTGTTGGTCTGGCGCATGAGATAGCCCACTCCGGCGTCGGCGGCCGGATCGTCGGCGCTCCACGCCGCCGCCGATGATCCTGCGAGCTCCAGGCGGATGCTGGTGGTGCGTTCGCTGATCACGGCGCTCATCAGCCGGGCGATGGCCGCGGCGGTGTCAGGGATGGCACCGGTGGCCATTCCCGCGCCGATTCGCTTGCTCAGCTCGGTGCCGGCCCGCTGCAGGGCACGGGCCTCGCCGATGAGATCCCGGACCCTGGGGTCGTCGAGCTGGCCGGTCTCGCGGGCCAGCCGGACGAGGCTGTCCTCTCCGCCGGTGGGAGCGGCGTGACCGGGGCTCGGTCCGCTCACGAACGGAGAGCCTCCGCCCATGGCGTTGCGCTCGTGGAACATCCAGCGGCGGCCGATCGTCCACCCGTCGTCGATCTCCCCCACCCGACGGTCGTCGGAGATGCGCAGATCGGTCATGAACTCCTGGCAGAACTCACGCGAGCCATTGATCATCTCGATGCGCTGCACCTCGATGTCGGGCTGGCGGATCTTGATGATGAACACGGACAGGCCCTTGTGCTTGGGCACCTCCCAGTTGGTGCGCAGGAGGCACAGGCCGTAGTCGGACCACCAGGCCCCGGTGGTCCAGACCTTGGAGCCGTTGACCACCCACTCGTCGCCGTCGCGCACCGCCGTGGTGAGGGCGCTCGCGACGTCGGAGCCGCCGCTCGGCTCGGAGAGGAACTGCATCCACAGCTCCTCCCCCCTCAGGATGGCCGGGAGGTGTTGCTGCTTCTGCGCCTCGGTGCCGAACTCGAGCAGGATCGCGGCACACGGCACGAACGTGGGCACGTTGATGATGCTCGGCATCTCGTACGGGGCACAGACCCGGTTGAAGGCCTGTTGATGGGCCGGCGACAGGCCCTGCCCGCCGTACTCCCGGGGGAAGCAGATGCCGGCGAAGCCGCCGTCGAACAAGGTGCGCTGCAGGTCCCGAGCGCGCTGCACCGTGGCCAGCTCCTCCTCGTCGGACCCGAACCCCCGCATGGCGAGGTGAAAGTCCGGGTCGCGGCGGGGCATGTTGTCGGCGAGCCAGGCCTCGGCGCGGGCTGCGAACGCCTCCACGCTCTCCTGCTCGGTGTCCATCGTCACCGGTTCTCCCTCGTCTCGGTCGGAAGGTGGTCTGCCGCCATCACGCCGCCGGTCGGTCGGCGTGGAGCGCGGCAATGCGCTGGCGGTGGTCAGCCGGGGTGCCGTAGGTGGAGCGGTCGGCCACGACCCGGCGGAGGAAGAGGTGCAGGTCGTGATCGGAGGTCAGGCCGATGCCGCCGTGCATCTGCACGCAGTCCTGCATGAGCTCGGCGAGGTACTGCCCGATGTAGGCCTTGGCGGCGCTGGCCGTCTCGACCGCCGACGACTGGTCCTCCTGGACCTCGCGGGCCAGCGCGGCGGCGAGGGCGTGGCTGGCCTCCAGCCACGTCTTCATGTCGGCGAACCGGTGCTTGAGCTCCTGGTACGAGGCCAGTGGCCGGCCGAAGGAGTAGCGATCGAAGGCCCATTCGACCGTCACGTCGAAGGCCCACTGGGCGGCGCCGACCATCTCGGCGGTCTGCATCACGAGCGCCAGCTGGAGTTGGCGCTCGACGTCGTCGGCCGACGACGACGCGCCGACCCGGGCCGAGGCGGGTACGACCACGCCGTCGAAGCTGACCCGGGCGAAGCGGCGGACGAGGTCGACGCTCTGCAGCGGGGTCACGGTGACCCCGACGGTGTCGACCGGGACGAGGAACTGGGCGGGACCGTCGGAGGTCTGGGCCGTGACCAGGAGCTGTGCGGCCTGGGCACCGGCCTCGACCGGACCGGCCGTCCCCGAGAGGGTGACCCCGTCGCCTGCCGCGACGGCCGTCACGGTCGGCGGGCCGCCCACGGTCGCCGACTCGGCGCCGCACCAGGCGACGACGAGGTCGCCCGCGATGACGGGTGCGAGGACGGCGTCGCGCTGGGCGTCGGTGCCGCTACGGGCCACCGCGGCCGCCACCACGTTCGTGGGCACCAGCGGTCCGGGCGCAGCGTGGCCACCGAAGGCGTCGGCCACGATGGTGAGGTCCACCACCCCGCTACCGCTGATGCTGCCGCCACCGAGGGCTTCGGGGACGAGCAGCGAGGTCCATCCCAGCTCCGCGCCCTGCCGCCAGTACGAGGCCTCGAAGCCCGCGTCGGACGCGGTCAGCGACCGCACGGTGGTCAGCGGGCACTCCGCGGCCAGGAACCGCTGCGTGGTGTCCCGGAAGAACTCCTGGTCGTCGGTGAGGGTGACCTCCACCCCGAACCTCCCCATGCTCGACCGCCCGGAGCGTCGACGTCCCCTGGCGCGGAACGAGAACCTAACAGCTGTGTCAGGTACGCGCTCCGCCATCGCACCTCACTCGCCGCCCTCTCCGCCACCCCGGGATCGATGGCTACGCTGCCCACATGACACCAATGTCAGAAGTGGGTCCGTGACCGTCGCCGACGGGATCCATCTGCCCCCGGTGGCGTCCACGTTCGACGGGATGCCCGACGACCCCGCGTCCGAACCGGTCGACGAGGACGAGAACGAGGAGGACGGCAGTGTTGGTCGAACGTGAACGCATCGGAACGGTCGAGGTCCTGACCCTGAACCGTCCCGAGGCGCGCAATGCCCTCAGCCCCGAGCTGATGGCCGAGATGGGCGTGGCCCTCCAGGAGTGCCTCGACGACGTCGACGCCCGCGTCGTCGTGCTCACCGGTGCCGGCGAGAAGGCCTTCTGCGCGGGGATGGACCTCAAGGCCTTCGGAGAGGGCAAGGACCCGGGGAAGCTCAGCCCCGCCTTCGGCGCCCTCATGAGTGGCACCTACCCCAAGCCCATCGTCGCCGCTGTCAACGGCGCCGCCGTCGGTGGGGGCTTCGAGCTGGTCCTCAACTGCGACCTCGTGGTCGCCGCCGACCATGCCCGCTTCGGGCTGCCCGAGGTGAAGCGGGGGCTCTACGCCGCCGGCGGGGGCACCGTGCTCAGCACCCGGATCCCCATGGCACTGGCCCTCGAGATCGGCCTCACCGGGGAGTACATCGACGCCGAACGAGCGAAGCACCTGGGCCTCGTGAACCGGGTGGCCCCCGCCGACGAGCTGAGGACCGTCGCGCTCGAGCTGGCCGAGACGATCGCCGCCAACGGGCCCCTCGGGGTGCAGCTCACCAAGAAGCTGATGCGCCGAGCCGCCGCCGCCCCCGACGCCATGGCCTCACCCGACGAGATGCAGAGCGTCTTCGGCAGCGCCGACGCCCGCGAAGGTGCCGCCGCGTTCATGGAGAAGCGCGAGCCCCGGTGGACCGGACGCTGATCGAGGCATCTCGACCCACGGGGCAGGATCTGACGCCCCTATGATCTGACACTCACGTCATCCGAGGCCCGCCCGGGCGGCCACGACATCTGGGGGAACTGTGGAACTGACTGGACGCTCCGCGATCGTGACCGGCGGTTCCGGTGGGCTCGGCGCGGCGACCGTGCAACGGCTGGCCGACGTCGGGATGGGCGTGGTCGTGTTCGACCGTGACGATGCGGGGGCCGCGGCCCTCGCAGCCACACTGCCTTCGGGAGCCGCCGTGGGTGGCGACGTCAACGACGACGCCGACGTGGCCCGCTCGATCGAGGCCGCCCAGGCCCTCGGTCCGCTGTCACTGGTGGTCAACGTCGCCGGCGGGGGCATCAGCGCCCGCACCGTCGGTCGCGACGGCGCACCCCACGACATGGAGGCCTTCAAGGGCGTCATGACGTTGAACGCGTTCGGCACGTTCAACGTCACCCGTCTCGTCGCCTCGGCCATGGCGGCCAACGAGCCCGACGAGGACGGTCAGCGCGGCGTGGTGGTCAACACCGCCTCGATCGCCGGCATCGAGGGCCAGACCGGCCAGATCGCCTACGGGGCGGCCAAGGCGGCGATCCTCGGCATGACCCTCCCGCTCGCCCGCGACCTCGCCGCACTCGGCGTGCGCGTCTGCGCCATCGCCCCCGGCACCATGGGCACCCCGCTCATGATGGGCGCGCCCGAGGCGTTCCGCGACCACCTCGTGTCCAGCATCATCAACCCGAAGCGGATGGGCCGCCCCGAGGAGTTCGGGCTGCTCGTCGAGCACATCGCCCGCAACAGCTACCTCAACGGCGAGAACATCCGCCTCGACGGCGCCCTGCGCTTCCCCCCGAAGTAGGCCCGGTGCGCCTCACCCCGTCGTGACGCCGGTCGCGCCAGAGAGGGCCAACGGACGATGAGCGACGCCACGGCCCCCGAGGCGCCCTCCTACGGACAGCGGGTCTCCGACCTCGCCCGCGACCGACCCGAGGAGATCGCGCTCGTCGTCGCCGCTGTCGACGGCACCGAGCAGCAGTTCACCTGGGCCGACCTGGACCGCCGGGGCCGCCAGATCGCGCTGGCGCTGCGCGGCCGAGGGGTCGGACCGGGTGACCGTGTCTCGGTTCGACTGGTCAACTCACCCGAGCTCGTCCAGACCGTGCTGGCGACGTGGAAGCTCGGAGCGGTGCCGGTTCCCGTGCGGTGGGACCTGCCCGACTGGGAGTGCGAACGGGTGCTCCAGGTCATCGATGCCGCGATCGACGTCGGCCCCGACGACCTCGCATGGCTCGCCGCCACGATCGACGGGCCCGACGACCTCGTGTCCGACGCCGTGTCCCCACAGACCCACGGGATCTGCAGCAGCGGCTCCACCGGCACGCCCAAGGTGATCGTCATCGAGCGCCCGGCGCGATGGGAGCCGGTCGAGCCCTTCGTGAGCGGGTGGATCGAGGTCCCGACTCCCCAGATCGTGCTGGTTGCGGCTCCGCTCTACCACACCAACGGTTTCGCCACCCTCGCCTCGCTGCTCGCCGGCGACCGCCTCGTGCTGCTGGAACGCTTCGACGCCGGTCGCCTCGTCGACCTCGTCGAACGCCACAGGGTGACCACCTTCACCGCCACCCCGACGATGCTGAGTCGCATCGCCGACCTGCCCGGCGTGGACGACCGGGACCTCAGTTCGCTGGTGTGGGTGCTCCAAGGTGCGGCTGCCATCGCCCCCTCGCTCGTGCGACGGTGGATCGACCTCCTCGGCGCCGAGCGCTTCTTCATGGCCTACGGCATGACCGAGGGCCTCGGCCTGGCGGCGATGCGCGGCGACGAATGGCTCCTGCACCCGGGCAGCGTCGGGCGCGGCTACCGAGACACCGAGATCCGGATACTCGACCCCGAGCACCACGACCTCCCGCCGGACGAGATCGGCGAGATCTTCCTGCGGTGGCCGGCCGGGGCCATGTACGCCTACCTGGGCGGGGCCAGCCGCCTGGCGGTCACCGCCGACGGCTTCGCCAGCGCCGGCGACCTCGGCTTCCTCGACGCCGACGGCTTCCTCCACGTCGTCGACCGCCGCTCGGACCTCATCATCAGCGGCGGGGCCAACGTCTACCCCGCCGAGGTCGAGAGCGCCCTCATCGACCACGACGCGATCGTCGATGTGGTCGTCATCGGGCTGACCGACGCGGAGTGGGGACGTCGGGTGCACGCCATCGTCGAGCCCCGAGATCCGTCAAGCCCTCCGTCGGAGGCCGACGTGATCGCCTTCGCGAAATCCCGGCTCGCCCCGTACAAGGTGCCCAAGACCGTCGAGTTCGTCGACCAGATCCCCCGCAGCGCCGCCACGAAGGTGAGCCGACGAGCTCTCGTCGAGGCGCGGGAGCCACGAGCCCGCGTCGGCCAGGCCGGGGCCGGGGCCGGGGCCGGGGCCGGGGCCGCCTCGCCGGTCAGCTCCGTCCGTCGTGCGCGTCCATGACCTCGGAGCGGAATCGTTCGAGACCGGCGATGGCTCCGCTGGTGCTGGCCCAGGGCTTCACGAACACGCGGTGCACCCCGGCCGCGACGTACCTCTCGACGTCATCGGTCGTCGCGATGTCACCACCCGTCGTCACCTCGATCGGTGTCGAGCGGCCCAGCCGCCGCTGCAGCTCCGCGATGCGGGCCACCGACGCCGGGATCTGATCGACGGTGTGGTTCATCGGGATCCACCCGTCCCCCCGCGCCGCGACCCGACGCAGCGCCGCAGGGCTGTCACCACCGATGTGGACGGGCGGCCCGGGCTGCTGCGGCGGCTTCGGCTCGAACATCACCGGCGCGAAGTCGAAGTGGGAGCCGTGGTGCTCGACCACCGGCTCGCTCCACAACCGGCGGCAGACGTCGATGCACTCGTCGACCCGCCCGCCTCGGGTGGCGAAATCGAGGCCCACGGCGTCCCATTCCGCCTTCATCCAGCTGGCACCGACACCGAACTCGACCCGACCACCGGAGAGCACGTCGAGCGTGGCCACGGCGCGGGCCGACACGAAGGGGTGGCGCAACCCGATGTTGTAGACGTGGGTGCCGAGGCGGATGCGCTCGGTCCGCGCCGCCAGGTACGAGAGGTAGCCGAGGGGGTCGAACACCGGGATGCCCGACGGGACGGGTGGGTGGTCGCCGCCGGCGTAGGGACTGCCCGACATGTCGACCGGGAGCACCAGGTGCTCGGGGATCCACACCGACTCGTAGCCGAGCTCGTCGGCCGCCTGGGTCACGTCGACCCAGGCCTTGGGCGACATCACCCCCAACGTGATGGCGAACTTCACCGAGCACCACTCCCCTCGTCGGGATCCGGATCCGATCGTGGCCGGGCCATGAGTGCACCGCCCCGACTCGGCCCGGTGACGGCGGCGATGCAGAAGTCCGCCACCAGGTCCACCTCATCGACCGTGATCACCTCGTCGGACCACAGGACATCGCTGAGCACACCGACGACCAACCGACCGATGAGGTACGCGTCCTGCCGCGGCTCGGCCCGGCCGAGGCGGCCCAGGGGGGCCTCGAGCAGGGCCCACACCATGGATTCGGCCCGCCGGGCGGCGTCCTCGCGGTCGGCGGCGAGCACGTTGCGGTTCCACGTGACAGCCCGTGTGGGCTCGGCCACCTTCGGATCGATGCCCTGGGCCAGCACGGCGTGCACCCAGGCCCGCACCTGCTCGAGCGGGTCGTCGAAGGAGGCCATCCGGTGCTGCGCGTAGCCGACCAACCGCCGCGCACCGGCGTCGACGATGGCCGCGACGAGATCGTCCTTGCCCGCGAAGTGCCGATAGAAGGCCTGGTTCGACAACTCCGACTCGCGCACGATCTCGGCGACGGTCGGCCGACCCGTCGTGCCCCGCCGCACCATGACCCGCATGCCGGCGTCCATGAGTCGCTGCGCCTCTTCGGCGCGCGCCGCGACCAGGTCGGCGGTGGATCGGCTGGCGGCCTGGTCGAACAACGACGGCCCGTCCGGTGGTTCGGCGCCGAACCTCACAGCCCCGCCCCCGCCGTCTCCGCCACGAAGGCAACCTCGCCGACGCCAGGGCGCCCGGCCCCACGCGGCGGCTCGGTCACGGCATCGTCCGGTGCACACCGCCGTTCGATCCGGGGGGTCGAGCCCCCCCGTCGGCCGCGGCTCGGACACCAACGGTCGTGCCTCGGTCGGAATGATGTGCTCCAATGCGGGAACGCTGTTCTCACCACGGGGACGGTACCGCACCGGGGAGGGGGGAGATCCGTGGCACCAGGCGTCGACCCCGATCGCACCCGCACGGCCCTGGTCACCGGCGCGGCCAGCGGCATCGGCCGCGCCACCACCCTGCAGCTCGTCGCGGGCGGCACGGCGGTCGCCGCCTTCGATCGCGACGACGCTGGCCTGGACGCCCTCGTGCGCGACACCGCCTCGATGCCGGGCGAGGTCCACCCGGTCACCATCGACGTGGGCGACCCCGACGCCATGGCCTCCGAGGTGCCCCGGGCCACCGAGCAGCTGGACGGCCTCGACGGGCTCGTCACCAGCGCCGGCGTCTTCCGGCCCGGCGACATGCACGAGCTGGCCGCGATCACCTACGAGGACTTCGCCGAGGTGCTGCGCATCAACCTGGGCGGCACGTTCCTCGCGGTCAAACACGCCCTGCCGGCCCTCGAGGCACGCGCCGGCGCAGTGGTCACCGTCGCCTCCGTGGCCGCCATCCTCGGCAGCGGTGTCGGCTCCGGGTACACCGCCAGCAAGGGCGGGGTCGTCGCCCTCACCCGGCTGATCGCCGCGCAGTACGGCCGCGTCGGTGTCCGAGCCAACTGCGTGTGCCCGGGCGCCACCGACACACCGATGACCAACGGCGCATGGGACGACCCCGAGATGCAGGCGCGCCTGCGCCGCTCACATCCGCTCGGCCGCGTGGCCCAGCCCGAGGAGATCGCGTCGGTGATCACCTTCCTGCTGTCGCCCGCGTCGTCGTACCAGACCGGCACCGTCGTCGCCGTCGACGGGGGCAACACCATCATCTGAAAGGCAGACCAGGACCATGTGGGATTTCGAGACCGACCCCGAGTTCCAGGAGCAGCTCGACTGGGTCGAGGCCTTCGTCAAGGAGGAGGTGGAGCCGCTCGACCTCGTCTGGGGAGGCCTCGAGTTCACCCCCCTCGACGACAACCGCCGACGGGCCATCGACCCCCTGAAGCAGCAGGTCCGCGACCGGGGGCTGTGGGCCGCCCACCTCGGGCCAGAGCTCGGAGGAAAGGGCTACGGCCAGCTCAAGCTCTCGCTCATGAACGAGATCCTGGGGCGCTCCGGCTGGGCACCGATCGTGTTCGGCACCCAGGCTCCCGACACCGGCAACGCCGAGATCATCGCCCACTACGGCACCGACGAGCAGAAGGAGACGTACCTCCAACCGCTGCTCGACGGTGAGGTGTTCTCCTGCTACTCGATGACCGAGCCCCACGCCGGGGCCGACCCCACCATGTTCACCACCACCGCGACCCGTGACGGCGACGAGTGGGTGATCGAGGGCTGGAAGTGGTTCTCGTCCAACGCCCGCACTGCGTCGTTCCTCATCGTCATGGTGGTCACCAACCCCGACGTGAGCGCCTACCAGGGCATGTCGATGTTCCTGGTGCCGACCGACACCCCCGGGGTCAACATCGTGCGCAATGCCGGGCTCGGCGGTGAAGCCGATGACGAGGGCAGCCACGCCCTCATCCACTACGACCAGGTGCGGGTGCCACCCGAGGCGCTGCTCGGCGGCGAGGGCCAGGCCTTCGCCATCGCCCAGACCCGCCTCGGCGGAGGCCGCATCCACCACGCCATGCGCACCATCGGGCTGTGCAACAGGGCCTTCGACATGATGTGCGAACGGGCCCTCAGCCGCGAGACGCAGGGCTCACTGTTGGCCGACAAACAGTTCGTGCAGGGCTACATCGCCGACTCCTACGCCGAGATCAAGCAGTTCCGGCTACTGGTGCTGCAGACGGCGTGGGCCATCGACCGCTACAAGGACTACAGGCGGGTGCGCAAGGACATCGCCGCGGTGAAGATCCTCATGCCGGGGCTCATCACCAACGTGGTGCAGCGTTCGATGCAGGTGCACGGCGCCCTCGGTGTGTCCAACGAGATGCCGCTCGCCCGAATGTGGCTGACCGGCCCGGTCCTCGGGTCTGGCCGACGGGCCCACCGAGGTCCACAAGGTCACCGTCGCCCGCCAGGTGCTGCGTGACTACCGCCCCAGCGACGACATGTGGCCCACCGAGCACCGACCCAAGAAGATGGCCGCGGCCCGCGAGAAGTTGGCCGACTACCTCGAACTCGAAGTGGGGAACCTGTGAGCGACACCGCAACCACCACCGACGGCACCGCAGCCGATCCGACCCTCGACGCCGACGCCCTCGGCGCATGGCTCGACACCCAGGACCTTCCCGGGCGGGGTGCGCCCATCGAGCAGGGGTACCTCTCCGGGGGCAGCCAGAACGAGATCTTCGAGATCCGCCGAGGCGACCTGCACGGAGCGCTGCGCATCCCACCCCCCACGGCCCCAGAGACCCGCGACGGCGGCATCCTGCGCGAGTGGCGCATCATCGAGGCGCTCGACGGCACCGACGTGCCCCACACCGCCGCCATCGCGGTGTGCGACGACCCGTCGGTGCTCGGCCGCACCTTCTACATGATGGGCTTCGTCGACGGCTGGTCCCCGATCGAGATCACCGAGTGGCCCGAGCCGTTCCTGTCGGACTTCGACGCCCGCAAGGGGCTGGCCTACGAGCTCGTCGACGGCATCGCCAAGCTCTCCAAGGTCGACTGGCAGGCCAAGGGCCTGGCCGACCTCGGTCGCCCCGACGGATTCCACGACCGCCAGGTCGACCGGTGGCTGGCGTTCCTCGACCGCATCAAGGGACGTGAGCTACCCGGCCTCGATGTGGCCTCGGAGTGGCTGCGCACCCATCGACCCATCGACTTCATCCCCGGTCTCATGCACGGCGACTACCAGTTCGCCAACGTCATGTACGCCCACGGCGGCCCAGCCCAGCTGGCCGCCATCGTCGACTGGGAGATGGGCACCGTCGGTGACCCCAAGCTGGACCTGGCCTGGGTCATCCAGTCGTGGCCCGACGACCCCGACGACGTGCCCGACATCGGCTACGTCGACCTCACCGGCATGCCGACCAGCGAGCAGCTCCTGGCCCGCTACTCGGAGGTGTCGGGCCGCCAGGTCGACGACATGGACTACTACGTGGTGCTGGCCCGCTGGAAGCTGGCCATCGTGCTCGAACAGGGCTTCCAGCGCGCCGCCGACGACCCGAAGCTCAACGCCTTCGGCGACATCGTGCTCAAGCTCATGGAGAGCGCCGCGGAGCTGGCCGAGACCAGCGACTACCGGTGAGCCCAGCCGACGCCGCCGCGGTCAGGGCGCGCTTCGACCTCAGCGGGAAGGTGGCGGTCGTCACCGGCGGCAGCCGGGGCATCGGCCGGGCGGTGGCCCTCGGCCTGGCCGAGGCCGGCGCCGACGTGGTGATCGCCAGCCGCAAGCTCGACCGCTGCGAGCAGACCGCGGCCGAGGTGCACGACGCCACGGGCCGCCGGGCCCTGCCGGTGGCCTGCCACGTGGGCCGGTGGGACGACTGCGACGCGCTGGTCGACACCGTCTACGCGCAGTTCGGTCGCTGCGACGTGCTGATCAACAACGCCGGCATGTCGCCGACCTACCCGGACCTCGTGTCGGTGAGCGAGGACCTCTACGACAAGGTGCACGCCGTCAACGCCCGGGGGCCCTTCCGGCTGGCGTCGCTCGTCGGCGCCCGCATGGACGAGGGCGATGGTGGCTCCATCGTCAACGTGTCGACGGCAGGTTCGCTTCGCCCCAACGCCGCCGACCTGCCCTACGCCATGGCCAAGGCCGCCCTCAACGCCCTCACCCTCGGCCTGGCCGGCACGTGGGCGCCCAAGGTGCGTGCCAACGTGGTGCTGCCGGGGGCCTTCGACACCGACATCACCCTGGCCTGGGGCGAGGAGATGAAAGCCGCGGCCGCCGCCGGCAACCCGATGGGTCGCATCGGCCGACCCGACGACATGGTCGGCGTCTGCCTGTTCCTCGCCTCCGATGCGTCGGCCTACGTCAACGGCGCTCAGATCCTCGTCGACGGAGGCATGTACCGATCGCTGTGAGCCCGAGCTGATCGGCCTGGGGGACTTCGGTCCCGTCGGGAGCGACCTCACCGGGCTGACCGCGCCTCTGCCAGCTCCCCCGTAGGACCACGACCGGGAGGGTCCGACCGTCGCGCGCGCTCAGGCCGTGGCGGCCCGCTGTTCCGCAGCATCCACCGTGTTGACCAGGAGCATGGCCCGGGTCATGGGGCCGACTCCGCCGATGCGGGGCGACAGCCAACCGGCGACCTCGGAGACCTCGTCGGCCACGTCGGAGAGCAGCTTCTTGCCGTCGAACGACACACCGGCCGCCACGACCGCGGCGCCCGGCTTCACCATGTCGGCGGTGATCAGCCCCGGCGAGCCGGCGGCGGCCACGACGATGTCGGCCTGGCGGGTGTAGGCGCCCAGGTCGGCGACGCCGGTGTGCACGACGGTGACGGCGGCGTTGGCGTTCGGCCGCTTGAGGGTGAGCAGGTTGGCGAGGGGTCGGCCGATGGTGAGGCCGCGGCCGACGATGACGACGTGCTGCCCCTCGATCGGGACGCCGTAGTGCACGAGCAGGGCCTGGATGCCGGCGGGCGTGCACGGGAGAGGGCCGTCGACGCCCTGGACGAGGTGGCCGAGGTTGACCGGGTGGAGGCCGTCGACGTCCTTCGCCGGATCGACGGCGAGCAGCGCCGCCTCGAAGTCGAGGTGCTTCGGGAACGGGTACTGCATCAGGTAGGCGTCGACGGCGGGGTCGGCGTTGAAGCGCTCGACCACGTCGAGGACGTCCTGCTGGGTGGCGTCGGCCGGGAGGTGGGCGTGGTGCGAGGTGATGCCCAGCGCCTCGCAGTCCTTGTGCTTCATCGACACGTAGTTCGCCGACGGGCCGTCGTCGCCCACGAGCACCGTGCCCAGCCCCGGGGTGATGCCCCGGTCGATGAGCGCGTCGCACCCTGTCGGCCAGCTGGGCCTTGATCCCCGCGGCGACCTGTTCTCCGTCCAACACCTGCGCAGCCATGCCCCGACCCTACCGGCCGTCGGTAGCGTGGTCGGCCGTGACCCCACCCCTCTCCATCGGACCGCTGACGGTCGACCCGCCCGTCGTGCTGGCGCCGATGGCCGGCGTCACCAACGCCGCGTTCCGCCAGCTCTGCCGCCGGTACGGCGCCGGGCTCTACGTGAGCGAGATGGTCAACGCCCGGGGGCTCATGGAAGGCGGCGAGAAGAGCTGGCAGCTGGCCCACTTCGCGCCCGGCGAGACGCCCCGGTCCCTGCAGCTCTACGGCACCGACCCGACGGTGGTGGGCGAGGCCGTGAGGCGCCTGGTCGACGACGACCACGTCGACCACATCGACCTCAACTTCGGCTGCCCGGCCCCCAAGGTCACCCGCCACGGCGGCGGGGCGGCGGTGCCGGCCCGGCCGCGACTGTTCGCCTCGGTGGTCGAGGCCGCGGTGCAGGCCGCCGGGCCGGTGCCGGTCACGGTGAAGATGCGCATCGGCCTCGACGACGACCGCGTCACCTTCCTCGACGCCGGCCGCCTGGCCGCGGACGCCGGCGCCGCCGCGGTGGCCCTGCACGCCCGCACCGCCGAGCAGCGCTACTCGGGCCGAGCCCGCTGGAGCGCCATCGAGGAGCTGGTCGAGGCCCTCCCCGGCACGCCGGTGCTCGGCAACGGCGACATCTGGACCGCCGACGACGCCGTCGCCATGGTCGAGCGCACGGGCTGTGCCGGCGTGGTGGTCGGGCGGGCCTGCCTCGGGCGGCCGTGGTTCTTCGGCCAGCTCGCCGACGCCTTCGCCGGCCGCCCGGTGCGGCCCGAGCCCCCGCTGGGCGAGGTCGCCGCCACCGCCGCCGAGCACGCCCGGCTGCTGGTCGACGCCATCGACGAGAACCGCGGCCTGCGCATGATGCGCAAGCACCTGGCCTGGTACCTCACCGGCTTCCCCGTCGGGCCCGCCGCCCGCAAGCGGCTCACGTCGGTGTCCACCCTGGCCGAGCTCGACGACGCCCTCGCCGACCTCGACCCCACCCTGCGGGTCACCCCCGAGGCCGCCCGCCAGCCCCGCGGCACCCAGACCGGGCCCCACGCCGTCGTCGTGCCCGACGGCTGGCTCGACGCCGACGCCACCGCCCCGCCCGACGCACTGGCCGACGCCTCGGTCAGCGGCGGCTGAGCGCCGTGGCCGAGCGCCTGGTGCTGGCGTCGGGCTCGCCCCGCCGCTTCGAGCTGCTGGCCGGCCTCGGCCTGGCCTTCGAGCTACGGCCGGCCGACCTCGACGAGTCGGCGCTGCCCGGCGAGGCCGGCCGGGTCTACGTCGAGCGCCTGGCCCGGGAGAAGGCGGCGGCCGTCGCCCTGCCCGACGAGCTGGTCGTCGCCGCCGACACCACCGTCGACCTCGACGGCGACCTGCTCGGCAAGCCGGTCGACGACGACGACGCCCGGCACCTGCTGCGGCGGCTGTCGGGCCGCACCCACCACGTGCACACCGGCGTGTGCGTCCACCGCTCCCCCGCCGGCACCGGCCACCCGGTGGTGTGCAGCACGGTGGTCACCACCGCCGTCACCTTCGCCGAGCTGACCGATGCCTGGATCGACTGGTACGTCGGCACCGGCGAGCCCCTCGACAAGGCCGGCGGCTACGGCATGCAGGGCTCCGCCGCGTTGTTCGTGGCCCGCATCGACGGCAGCCCGACCAACGTCATCGGCCTCCCCCTCGACACCCTGGCCGCGCTCGTCGAGCAGGCCGGCACCGACCTCTTCGAATTCTCCCGCCCGCTCGGCTAGCGAGGGGCGGGGGCGACCAGCTCGACGGAGTTGCCGTCGGGGTCGCGCAGCTGCAGCGACGGCTTGCCGAGCTCGTCGACGATGCCGGGGTGCTCGATGCCGGCCGCGGTGAGGTGGTCAGCCCAGGCCTGGAGCGACGGGCCGTCGGGCACGGCGAAGGCGATGTGGTCGACCGGCGAGACGGTGACGTCGACGTGGTCGACGGCCCCGATGACGATGACCAGCCGGGCGGCCCGGTTCTGGAGAGCGGTGACCTCCGGGCGCTCGAGCATGACGTCCATGCCCAGCACCGTGCGGTACCACTCGACCGAGCGGGCGACATCGACCACGTTCAGCTGCATGTGGCTGAACCCGGTGACGGGCGCCGCCACCGTCGTCGTCGCCTGCTCCGCGTCGCTCATCGCGTTCCCCCTCGACCCGTCGGACTCCCCCAGTGTGCCCCGGCTCCGGCGCTACCGTTTCCCCCAGGCGAGTCGGGAGGTCAGGCGGATGGTCGATCTCGAGCCGATCGGGTGGGTGCGCGGTGGGCGCATCGATGCGGTCGACGACGACTGGGGCGCGGTGGAGGCCGTGATCGGCCTCGACCCGGTCCACTTCACACCGGATTCGTTGGCCGGCCTCGACGAGTTCTCCCACGTCGACGTCGTGTATCTCTTCCACCTGCTCGACCCGGCCGAGGTCGTGTTCGACGCCCGCCGGCCCCGGGGCAACCCCGACTGGCCGGAGGTCGGGATCTTCGCCCAGCGGGGCCGCGTCCGACCGAACCGCCTCGGGGTCACGACGGCCGAGATCCTGGCGGTCGAGGGGCTCGACGTGCACGTCCGCGGCCTCGACGCCGTGGAGGGCACACCGGTGCTCGACCTCAAGCCCCACATGTCGGGCTTCGCGCCACGCACACCCGTGCGGGAGCCCGCCTGGGCCCTCGAGATCATGCGCGACTACTGGTCCCACTGACCCCCCCAATGACACCCGATGGCTCGTTCCGGCACGCCGGAACGTGCTCGATCGAGCCACGGCCCACCCGCCGAAGGACCCGGTGGCTCGTTCCGGCACGCCAGAACGTGCCCGAACGAGCCATGGGGGTCAGTGGCGGAAGTGGCGCTCGCCGGTGAAGACCATGGCGAGGCCGGCCTCGTTGGCGGCGGCGATGACCTCGTCGTCGCGGATCGAACCACCGGGCTGCACCACGACGGTGGCCCCCGCCTCGATGGCGCCCTCGAGCCCGTCGGGGAAGGGGAAGAAGGCGTCGGAGGCGTACACCCCGCCGACCGCACGGCCGGCGGCCTTCTCACCGGCCAGGCGCCCGGCGTCGCGGCGGTTCTGCTGGCCGCAGCCGATGCCGACGGCGGTGCCGTCCTTCACGAGGACGATGGAGTTCGAGGTGACCTTGGCGACGACCCGCCAGGCGAACTCGAGGTCGGCCCACTCGGCCTCGGAGAGCTGGCGCTCGGTGACGACCTGCCAGGCCGAGCGGTCGACGGTGACGTGATCGGCGGTCTGCACGAGGAAGCCGCCGTCGATCGTGCGCAGCGTGAGCTCGGGCATCGCCGGGGCCTGGGCCTCGAGGATGCGCAGGTTCTTCTTCTTCTCCTGCAGGAACGCCAGCGCGTCGGCGTCGTAGGCCGGAGCGATCAGCACCTCGGTGAACACGGGCTGGATGGCTTCGGCCACCGCCAGCGTGACGGGCCGGTTCACGGCCACGATGCCCCCGAAGGCCGACACGGGGTCGCACTCGTGGGCCCGGGTGTAGGCGGTGAGGATGTCGTCGGCCACGGCCGCGCCGCACGGGTTGGCGTGCTTGATGACGACGGCCGCCGGGCCCTCGCCGAGCGAGTGGGCCAGCTGCCAGGCGGCCTCGGTGTCGTAGACGTTGAGGTAGCTCATGTCCTTGCCGCCGTGCTGCACCGACGTGGCCCACCAGCCCTGCTCGCCACGGGTGGCGTAGCGGGCGCCGACCTGGTGCGGGTTCTCGCCGTAGCGCAGCACGTGCGCACGGTCGAGGGTGAGCTCGATGGTGGCGGGCAGCTCGGCCGGCGCGTCGCCGTCGCTCGCCGTCGCCGTCTCGCCGGGCGCGGGCATGCCGGCGTCGAACCAGTCCAGGATCTCGGCGTCGTAGGCCGCGGTGTGGGCGAAGGCGTCGCGGGCGAGGCGACGACGCACCTCGAGGGAGAGCGCGCCGTTCGTGCGCAGCTCGTCGAGGATCTCGTCGTAGCGCGACGGGTCGGTGACGATGCCGACGTGGGCGTGGTTCTTGGCCGACGCCCGCACCATGGCCGGGCCGCCGATGTCGATCAGCTCGATCGAGGGCTCGGCCGAGAACGGGTAGAGGTTGGCCACGACGAGGTCGATCGCCTCGATGCCGTAGGCCTCCATGTCGGCCACGTGCTCGGGGTTGGTCGGGTCGGCGAGGATGCCGCCGTGGACCTTGGGGTGCAGGGTGACGACGCGGTGCCCGAGGATCGCCGGGAACCCGGTGAGGTCGGCCACGTCGGTGACGGGGATGCCGGCCTCGGCGATCACCCTGGCGGTGCCGCCGCTCGACACCAGGTCCCAGCCCAGTTCGTGCAGCCCGGCGGCCAGCTCGACGACGCCGGCCTTGTCATAGACGGAGAGAAGGGCCCTCACTGGACACTGCCCCTTTCGAGGATCTCGGAGATGGTGCGGATGTAGATGCGGCGCTCGACGGCCTTGATGCGCTCGTGCAGCGACTCGACGGTGTCGTCGGGCTCCACGGTGACGGCTTCCTGGGCCAGGATCGGCCCGGCGTCGACCTCTTCGGTGGCGACGTGCACGGTGCAGCCCGTGACCTTCACCCCGTAGGCGAGTGCGTCCTCGACCCCGTGCCAGCCGGGGAACGACGGCAGCAGGGCGGGATGGGTGTTGAGGATGTGCCCCGGGAACGACTCGAACATCGCCTTGCCGAGGATCGTGCCGAACCCGGCCATGGCGACCAGGTCGACGTCCCACCCGGTGAGCACGCCGACCAGTTCGGCGGTGTAGCCGTCGCGGTCGAAGTCGCGCCCGTAGCTGCGCCGCTCGACCAGCTCCCACGGCACCCCGTGGCGCTCGGCCACCTGCTGGGCGGCGCACGGCCGGTCGAGGACCACGACGGCGACGGGGATGCCGGCGTCGCAGATGGCGTCGAGGATGGTTCCGCTTCCCGAGACCAACACTGCCAGACGCATAGGGCAGCGAACCTACCAGCCGCCTAGGAGGCGACGAGCGGGCGCCCGGGCAGGGTGCCGGTGTGCTCGCCGGCCTCCATGAGCACCTCGCCGTTCACCACGGTCCAGGCGTAGCCGTCGGCCCGCTGGACGAACCGTCCTGCCCCTCCTGGGAAGTCCCGGGCGAAGGTCGGCAGGCGCAGCCACAGGGCGTCGAGGTCGACCACGTTGAGGTCGGCCTTCATGCCCGGGGCCACGACCCCCCGGTCGGCCAGGCCGATGAAGGCCGCCGGCTCCGAGGTCAGGCGGCGCACGCCCTCCCCCACCGACACCAGGCCCCGCTCGCGCACCCAGTAGGAGAGGAAGAACGTGGGCTGGCTGGCGTCGAGGATCTGCCCGACGTGGGCGCCGGCGTCGGCGAGGCCCATCATCACGAGCGGCTCGCTGAGCATCTCGGCGATCACCCCGAAGTCCTGGTTGAGCACCGGCCAGTTCAGGACGACGGCGCCGTCGGTGGCCAGGCACAGCTCGACGTACGCCTCGACCGCGGAGGTGCCGGCCCGCTCGGCGTGGGCGGCGAGGCTGTCGGCGGGGTCGCAGTCGTAGCGGGCACCGCGCTCGGGGGTGAGCACGTAGAACTCGCGCCAGCCGGCCAGGCCGCCGGGGCCGTCGCCGCCCTCCACCAGCGCCGCCCGCACTGCAGGGTCGCGCATGAGGGCCACCCGCTCGGCACCGCTGCGGCCGGCGAGCACCTCCCACCCGGGACGGCGGTCGAACGGCGTGGCGTGGTCGAGGGCGAAGATCACCCCGATCCCGCGGGAGGTGGTCTGGGGGCGCAGCCGGGCGCCGGCCGCATTGGCCTCGGCCACGAACGCCAGCGTCTGCCGCCACAGCTCGGGATCGGCGAAGGTGTTGGTGAGGTTGAACGTGAACGGCCGGCCCGAGGCCCGGCTCATCGCCGCCATGAGGGCGACCTCGCTGCGGGCCCGCTCGAGGCCCGGCCCCTCCCCGTCGAACCGGGGTGCACTGCCGAACGCGCCGCGGCCGTGGCGACCCAGCACCTCGGCCAACGCCACCAGCTCGCGCTCCCCTGCCCAGGTGCCCGGCACGTTGCGGCCGTCGGGAGCCACGTGGCGCCGGGTGCGGGAGGTGGAGAAGCCCACTGCGCCCGCTGCCATGGCCTCGTCGACGAGGGCGACCATGGCCGTCAGCTCGTCGTCGGTGGGGTCGGCCCCCTCGTCGAGGGAGCGATCGCCCATGGCGTGGTAGCGAACGGCGCCATGGCCCACGAAGCCGCCCACGTTCAGGCCCTTGGGCTCGGAGCCGAGCCAGCGGAGGTAGTCGCCGAAGGTCTCCCACGACCACGGCAACCCCTCCATGATCGACGCGGCCGGGATGTCCTCGACCGACTCCATCACCCGGGCGAGGAACGCCCCCTGGCCGGGACGCACCGGGGCGAAGGTCATCCCGCAGTTGCCGAGCACGACCGACGTGACGCCGTGCCAGCACGACGAGGTGCCGAGCGCGTCCCACCCCAACTGGGCGTCGAGGTGGGTGTGGATGTCGACGAAGCCGGGCGTGACGAGACGGCCGTCGGCGGCGAGCGTGCGCCGCCCCGGGCCCACGTCGGGGCCGACAGCGACGATCGTGTCGCCGTCGACGGCGACGTCGGCGGGCACCGGATCGGCGCCCGTGCCGTCGACCACGAGGCCCCCGGTGATCACGAGATCGTGCACGGACCGAGGGTACCGGGCGGTCGGCTCAGGGGCCGAGAGCCTTGGCTCGGCGGCCTAGACGTTGCGGCCGGTGAACGCCACGAGCTGCTCCATCCGGCTCGCGCCGGGAGGGGCGTCGGCGGCGGGCCCGAAGTTCACGCCGTCGCGGGGGACGCCTCCGAGCACCTGATGGGCGAAGGCCTCGACCTCGTCGACGAGCTCGTCGGGCACGACCAGGTCGGCGTCGAGGGTGCGGGCGAGGTCCCAGCCGTGGACGAGCAGGTCGAAGGCGGCGAAGCGGAGGAACGTCTCCCCCGTCATCGTCCCGAACGGGAGGGGGAGGATGCGCTCCATGGCACCGGGGGCCTGGGTCGCGGCCCCGAACGCCTCCCCGGCCCGCCCGAAGGCGCCGGCCGGGTCGAGGCCGATCACGTCGGGGCACCGGCCGGAGATGTCGTGGAGCGGCCCACCCTGCAACGCACCGGCGAACATCTCTGCCCCGCCCACGACGTGGTTCAGGAGGTCCGCGGTCGTCCACGCCCCACAAGGGGTGGAGAGGCGGAGGTCGGCGGGGGTCACCTGGCTCACCAGCCCACCGAGGAGCGGCACCACCTGCCCCAGCTGCTCCCCGCCGTGGGAGCCGTCGCCCGGCTCGAAGATCAGCAGCGTCGTGCTCACGAGCTCATCGCCTCGATGACGGAGCCCATGTGCTCGATGACCTCGGCGTGGGCGGCCGTGGGGCTGAACAGCACCACCTCGGCGTCGCGCACGACCCGCACGGTGTGGCCGGGAGGCCAGAAGAACAGGTCGCCCGTCCCGCAGACGTCCTCGGTGCCGTCGGCGTAGGTCACGACCAGGTCGCCCTCGACCACGTGACCCCAGTGGGGGGCCTGGCAGAGGTCGCCCTCGAGCCCCTGCAGCAGCGGCGCGATGTCGGTGCCCGCGGCGAGGGAGAAGTACTCGGCGGCCATGTCGATGCCGGCGTCGGTCGTGCCGAAGCCGGGCAGCTGCCGAGCGGTCGCTCCTGGCACTGCGAGCTTGACGGGTACATCCTGCTTCTGGATCCGCATGGGTCCTCCTGGGTCGGGCCGCCACGTCCGGCGACGGACGCATCGTCGGGGACGACCCCTGTCGCCCTTCGGTGCCCCGTCGGTGGTCCGTCGGTGGTCCGTCGGTGACCGGTGGCGCCATCCCCCGGCGCAAGGGACACTTTCCTCCGTGGAGCTGCGCATGCTCGGAGGGGTGGAGGTCACCGGAGCCGACGGACCTCTCGCGCTCGGGCCCACGGCCCGCGTGCTGCTCGCCGCGCTCCTCGTCGCACGCCACGAGGCCGTCGGGCTCGACAGCCTGGCCGAGGCGCTGTGGCGCGACCACCCACCCGCCACCGCGCGGGCGACCCTCCAGACCCACCTCTCCAAGCTGCGCGGCGTCGTGCAGGCGGTGCCCGGGGCCAGCCTCGAGCTGCGCTCCCCCGGGTACGTGCTCGACGCCGATCGGGCCACCATCGACGCCGACCGCTTCGAGGACCTGGTCGCCGCCGGGCGCGCCCTCGCCGCCACCGACGCCGAAGGGGCCGCGGCGCACCTCGATCTGGCCCTGGCGTGCTGGCACGGCGACGCGCTCGCCGGGTTCGCCTCGGAGCCCTGGGCCCTGCCCGAGGCCGCCCGCCTGACCGAGCTGCGCCTGGTGACCGAAGAAGAGCGGGTCGACCTGCTCCTCGACACCGGCCGGCACGCCGATCTGGTGCCCGGGCTCGAGGCGCTCGTCGGCGCCAACCCGCTGCGCGAGCGGCTCCGGGGCCAGCTCATGGTCGCCCTGTACCGCTCGGGCCGCCAGGCCGAGGCCCTGCGCAGCGCGCAGGAGCTCCGGCGTCACCTCGGCGAGCAGCTCGGCCTCGAGCCGTCAGCCGCGCTGCGCCGGCTCGAGGCGGCGATCGCCGTCGACGACCCCGACCTCCACCCCACCGGCCCCGCTGCCCCCGCTGCCCCCAGGGTCTCGGCCTCGGAGCCGGCGCTCACGGTTCCCATCGCCGCGACCCGCCTCGTCGGCCGGGACCACGACGTCGACCATCTGCTCGGCGCGCTCGCGTCGACCCCGCTGCTGACCCTGGTCGGCCCGGGCGGGGTGGGGAAGACCCGCCTGGCGTTCGAGCTGGCGGGCACCGTCGACGGAGACCTCGTGGATCGGGTCGTCGTGGTGGAGCTGGCGGCGGTCACCCTCGACGGCGACGTCGCCACCGCCGTCGCCGCCACGCTCGGGGTCGAGCGCCGCCCGGGGCGATCACTCGAGGAGTCGATCGTCGAGCTGTTGGCCCCGCAGCGCGCCCTCCTCGTGGTCGACAACTGTGAGCACGTGCTCGGAGCAGCCGGCCGTCTGATCGGCGAGGTCCTGCGCTGGTGCCCGGGGGTCAGGGTTCTCGCCACCAGCCGGGAGGCACTGGGCATGCCCGGCGAGGTCGTCTGGAGCGTCGGCCCGTTGGAGCTCCCGGCCGACCTCGGCGCCGCGGCGGAGTCGATGCACACCAGCCCGGCCGTCGAGGTCTTCGTGAACCGGGCCACCGCGGCCGCCCCCGGCTTCTCGCTCGACGAGCGCAACGCCCGCGCCGTGGCCGAGCTCTGCATCCAGCTCGACGGGGTGCCGCTCGCCCTCGAGCTGGCGGCCGCGCGCATGGGGTCGCTGTCCGCCGATCAGCTGCTCGAACGGATCCACCAGCGGTTCTCGCTCCTGAACCAGGGCCCGGCGGTCGACGCCCGGCATCGCACCCTCCACGACCTGGTGCAGTGGTCGTTCGAGCTCCTCTCCCCTCCCGAGCAGCTGCTGCTCGGCCGCCTCTCGGTGTTCGCCGGGGGCTTCGACCTCGACGCCGTCGAGCGCACCGCCGCTGACGGTGAGCTCAGCCCACCATCGATCCTCCCCCTCCTGTCCGCCCTGGTCGACAAGTCCCTCGTGGTGGCCGACACCGGAGATCGGGTGGTGCGCTACCGGCAGCTCGAGACGATCCGCCGCTTCGGCGCCGACCAGCTCGACGGCCGACCCGACGCCGCCGGCGTTCGCCGGGCCCACCGGACGACGTTCGCCGCGCTCGCCGAGGCCGCCGAGATCGGCCTCGACGGCCCGGACGAGGGGCAGTGGTCCGCACGGCTCGACCGGGAGACCGACAACCTCCGCAGCGCGGTGCGCACCGCCGTCGCGGACGACGACGCCGACCTCGGCCTGCGCCTCGTGGTGGCGGCGAGGGAGTGGTCGTTCCGGCACATGCGGTACGAGCTCGTGCGGTGGGCCGAGGAGGTCGTCGGGCTTCCCGGCGCCCAGGAGCACCCGCTGCTGCCCACGGCCCTCGCCGTGACCGCGTACGGCGACTTCGTGCGAGGCGAGCTGCGGGCGGCCGTCGACCGGGCCGAGCGCGCCCTCGGCGCGCGCGTCCGCCTCGACCAGCCCACCGACGGCCTGGCCGAACGGGTCCTCGGCAACGCCCTGTTCTTCCAGGGCGACCGCGAGGGTGCACAACGGTGGATGGAGCGGATGATCGAGGCGGCCCGCCAGAGCGGCAACGACGGGCGGATCGCCCACGCCCTCTACATGCGCTCGGTCTCCCGCACCAGCCTCGGGGACGTCGACGGCGGTGAGGCCCTGGCCACCGATGCCCTCCGGGTCGCCCGCCGGGCCGGCAGCCCCACGGCGCTCTCGCAGGCCACGTACGCGGCCGGTCTGGCACGTGCCTCGTCCGGTGACCCGGCTGCGACCGCCGACGGCCTCGAGCTGCTCGACGAGTCGATCGCCCAGGCGACCGCTGCCGGCAACCGCTGGATGCGGGCCTTCGCCATGACCGAGGCCATGTGGCTCCGGGCCCGCTCCGGGGAGACCGAGGCGGCCCTCACCGGCTACCGGGAGGTCGTGGAGACCTGGTTCCAGAGCGGCGACTGGGCCAACCAGTGGCTCAGCCTGCGCCAGCTCGCCGGCATCCTCGCCTCGGTCGGGCGCGACGAGGACGCTGCGCTCCTCTTCGGGGCGGTCATCGCTGCCGGGGCTCGCACGGCCCTGCCCTTCGCCCCCGCCGACGCCGAGGACCTCGAGGAGCTGGGCCGGCAGCTCGAGGCGAGGCTCGGGAGCGAGCGCCTGGCGGCGCATCGGCGGCGGGGCGGGATGATGCGTGACGAGTCGGTCGTGGCCACCGCCTTGGCCGCCATCGACCACCTCCTCTGACGTCGACCGGCCTGGCCTCGGATCACGGAGATCGCCACGGGAACGACGAAGGCCGGTGGCTGGGCCACCGGCCTTCGTGCGAACTGCGGGTGAGCGGGAGGCTCAGGCCCAGCCGTGCTCCCGCACGACCTCGACCATGAGCTCGCCGGCCTCGGTGGGGTTCTTGCCCACGCGGACGCCGGCGGCCTCGAGGGCCTCCATCTTGGCGGCGGCGGTGCCCTTGCCACCCGAGACGATGGCGCCGGCGTGGCCCATCTTCTTCCCGGGAGGGGCGGTGACGCCGGCGACGTAGGAGACGACCGGCTTGCTCATCTTGTTCTTGATGAACTCGGCGGCCTCTTCTTCGGCCGAACCACCGATCTCGCCGATCATCATGACGGCCTTGGTCTCCGGGTCGGCCTCGAAGGCCTCCAGGCAGTCGATGAACGACGTGCCGGGGACGGGGTCGCCACCGATGCCGACGCAGGTGGTGACGCCGATGTCCTGGAGCTTGAGCTCGTAGAGCGCCTGGTAGGTGAGCGTGCCGGAGCGGCTCACGATGCCGACCGGGCCACCCGGCTTGGCGATCTCACCGGCGGTGATGCCGATGTTGCACTTGCCGGGGCTGATGATGCCGGGGCAGTTCGGGCCGAGCAGGCGCACGTTCGGGAAGTCGCGCTTGAGCTTGTTGAAGAACCAGGCCTCGTCGTGGGCGGGGACGCCCTCGGTGATGCACACGATGAACTCGACGCCGCCCTCGGCAGCGTCCATCACCGCGGCCTTCACACCCGGGGCCGGGATGAAGATGCAGGCGGCGTTGGCGCCGGTCGCGGCAACCGCTTCGCCCACATTGGCGAAGATCGGGATGCCGTCGACGTCCTCGCCGGCCTTCTTCGGGTTGGTGCCGGCCACGACGTTGGTGCCGTAGTCACGGTTGCGGAGGCCGTAGAAGCGGCCCTGGGAGCCGGTGAGGCCCTGGTAGACGACCTTGGTGTTCTCGTCGACGAAGATGCTCACGGGTTCCTCAGTTCTTCTTCGCCAGCTCGACCGCGGCGGCGGCAGCTTCGAGCATGGTGGGCTTGCTCTGGAGCTTCTCGGACAGGTGCGGCTCGAGCAGGGCCCGGCCCTCCTCGGCGTTGGTGCCGTCGAGGCGGATGACGATGGGGGCGGAGATGTCGACCATCTCGAGGGCGCCGATGATGCCCTTGGCGACCTCTTCACCTCGGGTGATGCCACCGAAGATGTTGATGAAGATCGACTTCACGCTCGGGTCGTCGTTGATGACCTGGAGCGCTCCGGCCATGACCTCGGCGTTGGCGCCGCCACCGATGTCGAGGAAGTTGGCCGGCTTACCACCGGCCTGGTTCACGACGTCGAGGGTGCTCATGGCGAGGCCGGCGCCGTTGGCGATGACGCCCACGGTGCCTTCGAGGCCGACGTACTGGAGGCCCTTGGCGTGAGCGGCCTGCTCGCGCTCGTCACGGACCTGGGTGAGCTCGAAGTCGCCCCACTCGTGACGGAACTCGGCGTTGTTGTCGAGGGTGACCTTGGCGTCGAGGGCGTGGACCTTGCCCTCGGTGGTGACGATCAGCGGGTTGATCTCCGCCAGGTCGCAGTCGCCGTCGGTGTAGGCGGTGTAGAGCTTCAGCAGCATCTCCACGGCGCCGTCGGTGACGTCGGGGTTCAGCTTGGCGGCCAGCACCCACTCGCGGCAGGCGGCCTCGCTGAGGCCGTCGACCGGGTCGATCCAGATCTTGGCGATGGCGTCGGGGTCGGTGACCGCCACCTCCTCGATCTCGATGCCACCCTGGGCCGACAGCATGCCGAGGTGCTTCTTGGCGGAGCGGTCGAGGGTGAACGAGGCGTAGTACTCCTCGGAGATGTCCGAGGCGTGCTCGATCCAGACGATCCGGGTGATGTGACCCTTGATGTCGAGCCCGAGGATGTTGTTGGCGTGCTCGCGGAGGGCGTCGGCGTCGGGGGCGAACTTCACGCCACCGGCCTTGCCACGACCACCGGCGTGCACCTGCGCCTTGACCATCACGGGGTAGCCGACCTGGTCAGCTGCTGCCAGGGCCTCCTTCACCGAATCGACCGCACGGCCTTCGGAGACAGGGATGCCGAATGTGGCGAACAGCTGCTTGCCTTGATATTCGAGAAGATCCACGTCGGGAAAGGTAGTCAAGTACCAGACAACCGTCCCAAACGGCGCCGCGGCGCACCGCCCACCGGCCCGACTCGCCCGGGGCCCGGACGGTTGGGATACTGACCGGTATGAGCCCGGTGCAGCCGACCAAGACCCGCAGCCCGCGCTCGATGGTGCTCGCCGTCGCCGGCGTCGTCGTCGGCATCGTGCTGGTGCTCGTGATCTTCGTGTTCGCCGTGCCGTCGCTCACCGAGTCCGGCAAGGTCGAGGTGAAGCTCGGCTCCGACACGTTCAGCCCCGGCTCGGCCGAGGCCAAGGCCAAGACCATCGCCGAGGACGGCCCGATCCTGCTGCCCGACGTCTCCGGCCGCAACGAGCGCGACATCTACCTCCAGCACATCGGCGACGACCCGGCCACCGGTTGGTACGCCTTCGACGCCCGCCGACCCGGCCAGCCCCGAAACTGCTCGCTCGAGTGGAAGGCCGAGGCCGACCAGTTCGTCGACCCGTGCGACGGCACGGTGGTCCCGGCCGACGGGGCCGGCCTGATCGTCTACCAGGTCACCGTCACCGAGGACGGTGGGCTGGTCATCAACCTCAACACCGACGACCCGGCGACCACCACGACGGAGCCGAGCACCACCACCAGCAGCATCCTCGTCACCCAGAAGGGCTGAGCACCCGCGGCAGCTCCCCTTCCCGGCGAGGCGACTGCCGGACGAACGGGGGCGTCAGGCCGAGGTGACCGTGAAGCTGCCGGTCATGCCCATGGCCTCGTGGTCGGCGATGCCGCACACGAACGTGTAGCTCCCGGCCTGGTCGAAGGTGAGCACGACGGTGCCCGTCTTGCCCGGGTCGGTGGGGCCGATCTCGCCGAGGGCGGTGCCGTCGGGGCCCAGAACCTCGAACTCGTGCTGCTCGGCGGTTGCCGTGTTGGTCATGGCGAACTCGATGGTCTCGCCCGCCCTGACGGTGAAGCCGGCGAGCCCGGAGTACCCGTGGTCGAAGGCATCGAAGGCGACCGTGCGATCAGCGGCGGCCAGGGTGGTGGCGGTGCCGCCGACGGTGATCTCGGTGCGGATGCCGTCGCCCTTCTGGCCCGGCTTGCACGCCACCTCGTAGGTGCCGGCGCCGAGGTCGACGGTGAAGTCGCGGCTGGTGCCGGGACCGATGTTCTCGACCTCGCCCATCACCTTGTCGCCCTCGCCGTAGACGTAGACCTCGGTGACGTCGGAGCCCTTGTTGGTGACGGCGAAGGTGGTGGAGCCGCCGGGGAGGTCGGTCCTGGCGACCTCGCACGACGAGTCGGTGGCCGTGACGGCCACGCTGTTCTCGCCCTTGTCCTTCGAGGAGCAGCCGGCCAGGGCCGCGAGGAGGACGACGCCGCCGAGGGCGAGGGCAGGGACCTTGGAGTTCATGTGAAGGGTCTCGTGGTTCGGGCCGGCGCCGGCGGGCCGGCGAGGGTCAGGAGGCGATGGCGGTGGCCGGGGGCTCGACCGGCGCGCTCACCGCGGGGGCGGAGCTCGGCGCCGGGGCCGACGACCGCGAGCCACGGAAGAACAGGTACATCGTGGGCACCAGGTAGGCGAACCAGACGACGACCTCGAGCACGCTCGGGTTGGGCGAGAAGTTGAAGATGCCCTTGAGCAGGGTGCCGTACCAGCTCGTGGCGGAGTACCAGGAGCTGATGTCGAACGCCGTGTTGTTGAGGCCGGGGAGGATGCCCGCCTCCTGGAGGTCGTGGAACCCGTAGGCGAGCACGCCGGCTGCGACCACGATGAGCAGGGCGCCGGTGACGGTGAAGAACTTGGCCAGGTTGATGGCGATGGCCTGGCGGTAGATCAGGTAGCCGAGCACCACTGCGGTGGCGAGGCCGAGCACGGCGCCGATGATCGGGGCGGCGGTGTCGCCGGTGGCCTGGATGTTGGTCCAGAGGAACAGCGCGGTCTCGAGGCCCTCGCGGCCGACGGCGATGGTGGCGGTGGCGGCGAGGGCGATCGGGCCGAGGGCGATGGCCGCGTCGATCTTGCCGTGGAGCTCGCCCTTCAGGGAGCGGGCCGTCTTCTTCATCCAGAAGACCATCCAGGTCACGAAGCCGACCGCGATGATCGACATGAACCCGCCGAAGGCCTCCTGGGCCTCGAAGGTCATGCTCGACGACCCGTAGGTGAGGATCGCGCCGAAGGCCAGCGACACGGCGATGGCCACGCCGATGCCGATCCAGAGCGGCGCCAGCTTGTCCTTGCGCCCGGTCTTCACCAGGTAGGCGACGAGGATGCCCACCACGAGAGCTGCTTCGAGCCCTTCGCGGAGACCGATGAGGTAGTTGGAGAACACGGCTGGGCAACCCCCGGGGGGACGACGGGATTAGGACTGCCTAACACATAGCGGAGAGGATGCCAACCTAGGGCATGTGGAAATGCCACTGCCAGGGGCGAAGGTCCCATGGCAGCGCTGCCCCGATGTCCGAGACCAGGGTCGGCAGGCCGCTGATCAGCGCTTTTGCAGCGGCGCCCAGGCCAGGAGCAGGCGCTTCTCGCCGATACCGGCGAAGTGGACGACGGCCTCGGCCTTGTCGCCCGAGCCCTCGATGGCGGTGATGACGCCCTCGCCGAACTTGGCGTGGTGGACGTCGTCGCCGACCTTCAGGCCGATGGCGTCGGCACCGCTCGGCGCCGGCCGGGTGGGCTTCAGCGCCGCCTCGACGACCTCGTCGCGGTGGGTGCGCCCGCCCGACCCGATCACCGGACCGGACCAGTCGTCGTCCTCGGCGCGGCGGCGGGTCGTGCCCCAGCCGTCGCCGCCGTAACCGCCGGGGGTACGGCCGCGCCCGCCGGCACCGCCGTACCCACCCGACCCGGAGCTCGAGCCGTAACCACCGGAGCTCGACCCGTAGCCCGAGCCTCCGGCGCGGCGCGACGCCCGACGGTTGCCCTCGACGGACTGCACGAGCCCCTCGGGGATCTCGTCGAGGAAGCGGCTCGGTGGGTTGTACTGCGTGCCGCCGTAGAGGGTGCGGGCCCACGCGTGGGTGAGGTAGAGCCGCTCGCGGGCGCGGGTGATGCCGACGTAGGCGAGCCGGCGCTCCTCCTCCAGCTCGTCGGGCTCCCCGATCGAGCGCAGATGGGGGAACACGCCATCTTCGAGGCCGATGAGGAACACGATCGGGTACTCGAGGCCCTTGGCCGAGTGCAGCGTCATCAGCACGACCGACGACTCGTCCTCGTCGAGCTCATCGGTGTCGGCCACCAGGCTGATCTGCTCGAGGAACTCGTCGATGGAGCCGAAGTCGCGCGCCGCACCGACCAGCTCGGCCAGGTTCTCGATGCGGCCCTCGGCCTCGATGGAGTGCTCGGCCTCCAGCTCCGACACGTAGCCCGAACGTTGCATGGCGGCCTCGATCACGGCGGCCGGGCCGTCGTCGGTGAACAGGGCGAGGTCGTCGAGCAGCTTCAGGAACTCTTCGATGCCCTTCACCGCCCGGCCGGTGACGCCGGCGGCCGGGGCCTCGCGCAGGGCGTCGACGAAGGTGAGGCCGTGGCTGCGGGCGTAGGCGTCGAGGCGCCCGATCGACGAGTCGCCGACGCCGCGCTTGGGGGTGTTGAGCACCCGCTTCACGCTGACCTCGTCGGCCGGGTTCACCGTGGCCTTCAGGTAGGCCAGTGCGTCCTTGACCTCCCGCCGGTCGTAGAAGCGGGTGCCGCCGACGACCTTGTACGGGATGCCCACGCGCATGAGGTACTCCTCGATGACGCGGCTCTGGGCGTTGGTGCGGTAGAAGATCGCGCAGTCGCCCCAGGCGTGGCCCGAGTCCTTCAGGTGCATGATCTGGCGGGCGATCCACTGGGCCTCGTCGGCCTCGTCGTCGGCGTGGTAGCGCACGATCGCCTCGCCCGGGCCGGCCTCGGTCCACAGCTCCTTGGGCTTGCGCCCGAGGTTGTTGGCGATGACCGCGTTGGCCGCGTCGAGGATCGTCTGGCTCGACCGGTAGTTCTGCTCGAGCAGCACCACAGTGACGTCAGGGAACGCGTTCTCGAACTCGACGATGTTCCGCATGTCAGCGCCACGGAACTTATAGATCGACTGGTCGGCGTCGCCGACGACGCAGACGTCGCCGCTCTGGGCGGAGAGCATGAGGACGAGCTCGTTCTGCACCCGGTTGGTGTCCTGGTACTCGTCGACGAGGACGTGGCGGAACCGGCGCTGGTAGCTCTCGAGCACCTCGGGGAACTGGCGGAACAGCTCGACGGTGTTGACCAGCAGGTCGTCGAAGTCCATGGCGCCGGCCTTGAGCAGACGGGCCTGGTACTCGGTGAAGACGTCGGAGATCTTGCGCTCGAAGATCGTCTTCGCCCGCTCGCGGTACTCGATCGGGCCGATGTCGTCGTTCTTGGCCGCCGAGATGCTGGCGTGCACCGAGCGGGGCGGGAACTTCTTGGCATCGAGGCCGAGGTCGCGGATGACGTAGCCGGTGAGGCGCTGGGTGTCGGCCTGGTCGTAGATCGTGAACGACGACGGGAAGCCGAGGCGCTGCGCGTCGCGCCGGAGGATTCGCACGCAGGCCGAGTGGAAGGTGGACACCCACATCTTCTCGGCGACCGGGCCGACCAGCTCGGCCACCCGGTGCTTCATCTCGTCGGCGGCCTTGTTGGTGAACGTGATGGCCAGGATCTCGAACGGCGAGACGCCCTGGTCCTTGATGAGGTGGGCGATGCGGTGGGTGAGCACGCGCGTCTTGCCCGACCCCGCACCCGCCACGATGAGCAGGGGCCCGGTGGTATGGGTGACGGCCTCGTACTGGACCGGGTTGAGGCCTTCGAGCAGGTCGTCCGACATGACGGACCAACCCTACCGGTGGCCCGTGACGGCCCTCACTGGCTCCCCGACTGGTCCGGCCCGACGCCGGCGCCCTAGCGGCCGCTAGGGTCGACCGACGTTCGTGAGGCCCGCACCCGGCGGGCGACCAAGGGGGAAAGTCCAGTGATCCTCGATCTCTTCCGGCTCGACGGCAAGGTGGCCATCGTGACCGCCGCCGGCCGTGGCATCGGCGCCGGCATCGCCAGGGCCTACGCCGAGTGCGGCGCCGACGTCGTGATCGGTGCCCGCACCGAGGAGCAGCTGGCCGAGGTGGCCACCTACGTCGAGTCCCTCGGCCGCAAGGCGATCGTGGTGCCCGGCGACCTCGGCTCCCGTGAAGGCATGGCCAAGCTCGTCGACGCCGCGGTGAGCGAGCTCGGCGGCGTCGACATCGTCGTCAACAACGCCGGAGGCACCATGCCCCAGGCGTTCATGGACACCACCGAGAAGGCATTCGACCACGCCCTCCGCTGGAACGTCACGACCGCCTTCAACCTCACGCAGCTGGCCGTGCCCCACATGGTCGAGCGCGGCAGTGGCTCGGTCATCAACATCACCTCGGTGGCCGGTTCCTTCGGCGACCGTGGCTTCGCGGCCTACGGCACCGCCAAGGGCGCCCTCATCAAGCTCACCCGCCACATGGCCCAGGACCTGGCCCCGAAGATCCGGGTGAACTCCATCTCCCCCGGCTCGATCGCCACGTCGGCACTCGACATGGTGCTGCAGATGCCGGAGCTCGAGCGGGCCATGATCGACGCCACCCCGCTCGGCCGCCTCGGCACGGTCGAGGACATCGCCGCCGCAGCGGTGTACCTCTCCTCCGAGGCCGGCGCCTACGTCACCGGCCGCGACATCCGCGTCGACGGCGGCATCGAGGGCTCGAACCTCGAGATGGGCATCGCCGACCTCTGATCGGCTCGTGGGGCGGCCGCGCCGTCCCACAGCCGGGTCACCTCTGCACCACGTGTGCCGCCACCAGGCGGCGTCAGCCGGCGTCGGGGTACCCGGCGTTGCCGTCGCCGTCGAGGTCGGTGCACATCGCTCCGCCGATGGGGCTGGCCATGCAGGCGGCCCCGCCGATCAGGTACACGTACTGCCCGGTGCCCTCGGGGTCGATGCAGTCGGGGCTCGACCCGGGCGTGCACGGCTGACCCGGCACGAGCGCCGGCAGGGTGTTCACCGTCGAGGAGCTCGTCGCGCCACCCCCGGAGCTCGTCGTCGAGGTGGACGCTGTGGTGGTGGTGCTCGCGGCCGTTGACGGGGTCGTGGCCGTCACCGCCCCGAGGGTCGTGCCCGTGTCGCCGGGGCCCTCGCCGGAACCGCCACATCCGGCCACGAGCGCGAGGCTCCCGGCTCCGAGCACCACCGCAACGATCATCGAGCGCGTCCTCATGCACCGACCGTAGCCCCGCCCCGGCTCCACCCCCTCGGACCGGTTGCCGGAAGTGCGCTCAGGAGTCACATCTGGCAACCGATCGGCGGCGAGCTCAGCCGGCGGCGGGCTCGAGGAGGCGGGAGCGGAAGAACTCGAGGACCTGGTCGAGGGCCTCGCGGGTGGGGTGGCCGGGCTCGTCGACGAGGTCGCCGGTCAGCACCGAGTGGGCCCGCTTGCCGATGCCCCACTCGTTGCCCTCGGAGGAGTCGATCTCCACGCCGATGAAGCCGTCGCCCAGCTCCCGGCGCAGGGTCTCGAAGCGCTCGCCCGGCACGGCCATGTCACCGGTGAAGCGCAGGCCGAGCACGCAGATGCCGTCGGCGACCCGCTCCTTCACCGCGGCGAGGTCGTCGGCCGACAGCTGCACGCTCGCCTTGGCCTTCTTGGAGAACGGCGGCAGCGGCAGCGACGGCTGGCTGAGCACCGGGGCGATGACGGACTCGTCGGCCATCATCCCGAGGGCGAACCCGCCGGTGAAGCACATGCCCACCACGCCCACGCCCGGGCCGCCGAAGGAGTCGTGGGCGTAGCGGGCCAGCGCCCGCAGCCACTCGGAGATCGGAGCCGTCCTGCGGGTGGCGAAGGCGGCGAACTCCTTCGAGACGCAGGCCTTCCCCATGCTCTTGGCGATGTACCCGCCCGAGACCTCGCGCCCCGGGTCGCCGAACAGCACCGGCAGGATCACGGTGCAGCCGAGGGCCCGAACCTTGCGGGCGAAGTCGGCGACCTCGGGCGTGATGCCCGGGATCTCGGCGATCACGATCACGGCCGGGCCCTCACCGCTGCGGTACACGTCGTGGGCGACGCCGCGGTAGGAGAACGAGCCGAGGGTGAAGTCGTCGAGGGAGTCCGTCATGGCGCCACGCTATTCGCAGGCGGTGGCGGTGTGCCGGTAGTAGGAAGGCAGCCGATTCCGAGGGGGAGCAGATGGGTCGTTTCGAGGGCAAGGTCGTCTTCATCACGGGCGCGGCACGGGGGCAGGGCCGCGCCCTGGCCCGTCGCTTCGCCGCCGAGGGGGCCAACGTCATCGCCGTCGACGTCTGCGCCCCGGTGCTGCCCGACCTCGGCTACGAGGCCGCCACCGAGGACGACCTGGCCGAGACCGGCCGCCTGGTCGAGCAGGCGGGGCGGGGCTGCGTGGCCCGCGTCGCCGACGTGCGCGACCAGGCCTCGCTCGACGCGGCCGTCGCTGAAGGCCTCGACCGCTTCGGCCGCCTCGACGTGGCCGTGGCCAACGCCGGCATCGCCAGCTACCACCTCGCCGTCGACGTGCCCGAGGAGCACTGGGCCGCGGTGCTCGACGTGAACCTCACCGGCGTGTGGCGCACGGTGAAGGCGGCGGTGCCGCCGATGGTGGCGGGCGGCGAGGGCGGGGCCATCACCCTCACCAGCTCGGCCGCCGGCCTGCGGGGCTTCCCGTTCCTCGGCCACTACGGCGCCACCAAGCACGCGCTGGTCGGGCTCATGCGCACGCTGGCCATCGAGCTCGGGCCCGACGGCATCCGGGTGAACACCATCCACCCCGGTGCGGTCGACACCCCGATGGGCCACGACCCAAACGTGCCCCGCATCATCGAGGAGCAGCCCCGGCTCACTGCGTCGTACACGTCGCCGCGGCCCCTCGGCGGCGGGGCCCAGACGCCCGACGACATCGCCGACACCGTGCTGTGGCTCAGCAGTGACGAGGCCCGCTTCATCACCGGCGCCACGATCCCGATCGACGGTGGCACGGTCATCCGATGACGAACCACCGCCGCGAGGAGCACCGATGAGCGCACCGCTCCCCCGCCGGAAGCCGTTCCGGTTCGGGGTCCAGGCCAGCAGTCCGCCCGACGGGTTCGCCGGTGGCGCCGAGGCCGGCGATCGCTGGCGGGCCCTCGCCCGCACGGTCGAGGCCATGGGCTACTCCGCCCTCACCATCGCCGACCACCTCGACGAGCAGTGGGCGCCCGTGCCCGCCATGGTCAGCGCCGCCGAGGCCACCACCACCCTGCGCATCGGTGCCCTCGTGCTGTGCAACGACTACCGGCACCCGGTCGTCGTGGCCAAGGAGGCGGCGTCGATCGACATCCTCAGCGGCGGCCGCCTCGAGCTCGGCCTCGGGGCGGGCTGGATGCGCACCGACTACGAGCAGGCCGGCATCCCCTACGACAGCCCCGGCACGCGGGTCACCCGCCTGGCCGAGGCCGTCACCGTCGTGAAGGGCCTCTTCGCCGACGGCCCGCTGCACTTCGACGGCGAGCACTACCGCATCGACGGGCTCGAAGGCCTGCCCAAGCCCGTGCAGGCACCGGGGCCGCCACTCGTGCTCGGCGGAGGCGCCCGGCGCATGCTCGGCCTCGCCGGCCGGGAGGCCGACATCGTGGCCCTGAACCCCTCGCTGCACGCCGGGGTGATCGACGCCAACGCCGGGCCGAGCGCCACCGCCGACGCCACCGAGGAGAAGCTGCGCTGGATCGCCGAGGCCGCGGGCGACCGCTACGCCGACCTCGAGATCCAGACCCGGGTGCACCTGGCCACCATCACCGACGACCGCTGGGCCCTGGCCGAGGCCATCGCCCCCACGCTCGGCGTGTCACCCGAGCAGGCCCTGGACACACCGCACGCGCTGGCCGGCACGGTCGACGAGGTCGTCGAGCAGTGCATCGAGCGCCGTGAGCGCTTCGGCATCTCCTACGTGTGCCTCGGGCTCGACGCCTACGAGGCGTTCGAGCCAGTCGTCGCCCGCCTGGCCGGCACCTAGCGCCCGACGACCTAGGGCCGGCGGCGGGCCCGCCACACGAGCATGGCGAACCAGCAGCTCAGGAAGCTGGCCGTCACCATGATGCCGAGGGCGACCTCGGCGGTGCCGTCGGTGGTGACCACCCAGCCGACGAGGTAGGCGGTCGGGTAGACGATGCCGCCGGCCGTCAACAGCACCGGCACGACCGCCCACGTTCGGCCCCGCAGCAACGCCCACGCCGCCAGGGTCGAGCAGACGATGAGCACCACGTCGGCCGGCAGGAAGGCGTCGGTGACCTCGGGCCGGGCGGGCACGAGGTCGAGCCACGACCGCACGTCGGCGGAGGCGAACACCCCGACCCACAGCAGCACGCCGAGCACCGCCTGCAGCCCGAAGTACGCCGCGGCCGCCACCTCGACGGGCAGCGGGGCGGGGGGCTCAGGCGGTGGCGTCGTCGTCCCCGGGGGCGAGGAGCTGCTCGATGCGCTCGAGCGTGGCGGTCATGCCCTCGGCGGCGTGGGCGCCCTGGCCCTTGACCATCCACTTCGAGAGCACGGACTCGTGGGTGATGTCCCATGACTCGCGCACGAGGGTGCCGCCCTCGACGGGCTCGAGCTCGTAGCGCCAGATGCGGCCGCCACCGAGGTTCCCGGGGCCACGGGTCTGCCAGGCGATGAGCCGGGGCTCGTCGAGCTCCACCACGGTGGAGACCATCGAGTACGGGATGCCGACCTTCATCGCCATGCCGAACCGGCTGCCGAGCACGAGTCGCTCCGAGCCCTTCTTGGCCTTCACGACCGTGCCCGAGCCGTCGATCTCGCTGTGGCGGGACGGGTCGATGAGGTACTCGAAGATGGCCTCGGGCGGTGCCGGGATGACCCGCTCGACACTGACGACCTCGCTCGACTCGCTCACGCGGCTACTCCCACTCGATGGTGCCGGGCGGCTTCGAGGTGACGTCGTAGGCGACCCGGTTGATGCCGGCGACCTCGTTGATGATCCGGCTCGACATGCGCTCGAGCAGGTCGTAGGGCAGGCGGGCCCAGTCGGCGGTCATGGCGTCCTCGGAGGTGACCGCCCGGATGATGATCGGGTGGCCGTAGGTGCGCTCGTCGCCCATCACGCCGACCGACCGGATGTCGGGGAGCACGGCGAAGGCCTGCCAGATCTCGCGCTCGAGGCCGGCCGCCTTGACCTCCTCGCGGACGATGGCGTCGGCCGCCTGGAGCATGGCGACCTTCTCCGGGGTGACCTCGCCGATGATGCGCACGCCGAGGCCGGGGCCCGGGAACGGCTGGCGCCAGACGATCTCGTCGGGGAGGCCGAGCTCGGTGCCGACCTTGCGGACCTCGTCCTTGAAGAGGGCCCGGAGCGGCTCGACGAGCTCGAACTCCATGTCCTCCGGGAGGCCGCCCACGTTGTGGTGGCTCTTGATCTTGGCCGCGTCCTTGGTGCCCGACTCGATGACGTCGGGGTAGAGCGTGCCCTGCACCAGGAACGTGGCGTCCTCGATGCCGCCGGACGCGTCCTCGAAGACACGGATGAAGAGCTCGCCGATGGCCTTGCGCTTCTCCTCCGGGTCGGTGAGCCCGGCCAGGCGCTCGAAGAAGCGGTCGCCGGCGCGCACGTGGATGAGCTCGATGCCCTGGTGGCGGCGGAAGGTCTCGACGACCTGCTCGCCCTCGCCCTGGCGCATGAGCCCGGTGTCGACGAACACGCAGGTGAGCTGCGAGCCGATGGCCCTGTGCACGAGCGCGGCGGCCACGGCGGAGTCGACCCCGCCGGAGAGGCCGCAGATGGCGCGGTCGGTGCCGACCTGGGCCCGGATCGCCTCGACCTGGGCGTCGATGATCGACGACATGGTCCAGTTGGGGCCGAGCCCGCAGGCGTCGTAGAGGAAGTGCTCGAGGACCTCCTGGCCGTGCGGGGTGTGCACGACCTCGGGGTGGAACTGCACGCCGAAGCGCCCGTTGGCGCGATCCTCGAAGGCCGCCGCCGGCGTGTCGCCGGTGGAGGCGGTGACCACCGCGCCGGTGGGCGGCACGGTGATGGTGTCGAAGTGGCTCATCCACACCGGCTGGTGCTTCGGCTGGGCCGCGCTGAACAGCACGCCCTCCGCCGAGACGTCGAGGTCGGTGCGGCCGTACTCGCCGCGGCCGGTGCGGGCGACGGTGCCGCCCAGGTCGCGGGCCAGGAGCTGGGCGCCGTAGCAGATGCCCAGGATCGGGACGCCGAGGTCGTACACGGCCGGGTCGATCGAGGGCGCGCCCTCGACGTGCACCGACGCGGGACCGCCGGAGAACACGATGCCGGACGGCTTGCGCGCCGCGACCTCCTCCGCCGTGATCGAGTGCGGGACGATCTCGGAGTAGACGTGCGCCTCGCGGACGCGGCGGGCGATCAGCTGGGCGTACTGGGCGCCGAAGTCGACGACGAGAACGGTGTCGACATCAGGGTCGGACATGGATCAGTGACCCATCCCCACGCCCTGGGACTTCTGCAGGTTCTTGCCCTCGGTCTGCAGCGACGGAGCGACCATGACCTCGGCCTTCTGGAACTCCTTGACCGTCTCGTAGCCGCAGGTGGCCATCGAGGTGCGGAGGGCGCCGAAGAGGTTCATGCGGCCGTCGTTCTCGTGGGCCGGCCCGACGAGGACCTCCTCGAGGGTGCCGCGGACGTTGGTCTTCACCCGGGCGCCGCGGGGCAGCGTGGGGTGGAAGGTGGCCATGCCCCAGTGGTACCCACGGCCGGGGGCCTCGTGGGTGGCGGCGAGGGGCGAGCCGATCATGACGGCGTCGGCACCGCAGACGATGGCCTTGGCGATGTCGCCGCCGGTGCCCATGCCGCCGTCGGCGATGACCTGGCAGTAGACGCCGGTCTCGTCGAGGTGGCGCATGCGGGCGGCCTGGGCGTCGGCGATGGCGGTGGCCTGGGGCACGCCGATGCCGAGCACGCCGCGGGTGGTGCAGGCGTGGCCGGGGCCGACGCCGACGAGCACGCCGGCGGCACCGGTGCGCATGAGGTGCAGCGCCGCCTGGTAGCTGGCACAGCCGCCGACGATGACGGGGATGTCGAGCTCACGCACGAAGCGCTTGAGGTTCAGCGGCTCGACGGTCTTGGAGACGTGCTCGGCGGAGACGACGGTGCCCTGGATGACGAGCAGGTCGAGCTCGGCGTCGATGATCTCCTTGGCCAGGAAGTCGGTGCGCTGCGGGGTGACCGAGCAGCAGCTGACGACGCCGGCGTCCTTGATCTGACGGATGCGCTGGCCCACGAGCTCGGGCTTGATCGGCTCCTGGTAGATGTCCTGCATCCGAGCCGTGGCCTTCTCGTTGTCGAGCTCGGCGATCTCGGCGAACAGCGGCTCCGGGTCCTCGTAGCGGGTCCAGAGGCCCTCGAGGTTGAGCACGCCGACGCCGCCGAGGCGGCCGATCTCGATGGCGGTGGCCGGGCTGACCACGCCGTCCATGGCCGAGGCCATGAGCGGGAGCTCGAAGCGGAAGGCGTCGATCTCCCAGGAGATGTCGACGTCCTCGGGGTCGCGGGTGCGGCGGCTCGGGACGATGGCGATGTCGTCGAAGCCGTAGGCCCTGCGCCCCGACTTGCCCATTCCGATCTCGACCTCTGCCATTGCTCGTCCTTCCGCTGCGGTGGGCGTCACCAGAAAACGGCGAAGGAAGAGCCGCGAGGGCCCCTCTCCGCTGGAAAGGGGCGAGTCTACCCTCCGCCGGAGGAGCCCGGGAGCACGTCGGACGGCCGTTCCGGGCCGTCACGGAGGGCGTCGCCGGCCGCGTTCTGGGTGGCCGGGGAGGGCCTCAGCCGCCCGAGAGCGAGCGCAGGACCTGCTTGGCCACCTTGGTGTTCATCGACCAGAGCGTGGATGCGCCCTTGTTGGTGACGTGGCGCACGACGCTGCCGCCGGTGAGCGACTCGACGCTGCCGAGGCCGTCGACGATGGCCTTCGAGGTGACGTCGGTGGCCTTGTAGCCCATGTCGGTGAGCGACTTCACCAGCTCGTTCTGCGACACCGGCGTGGGGGCGGCGGCCGCCACGATGCGCAGGGCGTCCTTGGTGAGACCGGCGCCCTGGGTGACGGCGCTGCTCATCGAGATGCGCGTGCCCTCGGCGGCGGCCTCGCTGGTGGCGAGCCAACGGCGCACCTGGGTGACGAGCTCGGCGTGGGTCTCGGCCTCGAAGATCAGCTGCGGCATGGCCGAACGGTACCGCCCGCCGGCGTCAGGCGCCCGGGGTGACGCCGGGGATCGGCGTGCCGGGGCTCGGCCAGTGCAGGATCGGTTCGTCGGGATCGAAGGTGCCGGTGACGATGGCCAGCAGGTTGCGCAGCATCGCCCCGGTGGCACCCCAGATCGTGTCGCCGACGACCTCGAAGAAGTAGATCGGCCGGTCCTGGGGCGGGATGCCCCACCGCTCCTCACGGAACACGCCGTCGGCGAGCAGCTCCGACAAGGGCACGTGGAGGACGAGCTCGACCTCCCGCGGCGAGGCCACCAGATCGGGCGGGCCGGGCAGGGTGCCGACGTAGGGGACGATGAACGAGCGGCTCATCACCGTGCGCAGGTGGTCGATCTCGCCGATGCGGGTGACCGTCGAGGGGTCGAGCGCGACCTCCTCATGGGCCTCCCGCAGCGCGGTGGCCCAGAGGTCCTCGCCCGGCTCCTGGCCACCGCCGGGGAAGCTGACCTCGCCCCGGTGGCTGCGCATGTGCTGGGCCCGGCGGGTGAGCACGACGTGGGCCTCGCCGTCGGCCTCGTAGAGCGGGGCCAGCACAGCCGAGGCCCGCACGCCCGGGCCCTCGGTGTCGGCGGCACGGGGCGCGGGCGCGGTGGCGAGCGCCCGGCACACGTCGTCGAGGGTGGGGCGGCGCTGCTCGGGCGGCAGATGGGCCCAGGGCGCGGGACGTCCGGGCCGGATCGAGGCCGGCCTCGGGATCTGCTGTCGCCCGCCCCTCTCGGCCACGTCTAGGACTGGGTGGCCTTCGCCTCCACGAGCGCCTTGAGCAGCTCGGGGAGGCCACCGGTCTTCAGGTTTGCCATCACCCGGCCGGGCGGGGTCTCACCTCGTTCCCACTCCATCCACTGGGCGAGAAGCTTCTCCGGATCGGGGGGAGGGATGTCCATGGCCCGAAGGCTACCGACCTACGCTCCGGCAGTGACCGAGCCGGAGCCGAGAAGTCCCGCGTTCGACCTCCGGTCGATGCTGCACGACCGTGACAGCTTCATGCCGGTGCTGCTGCTGGCGATCGTGTGCATGGTGCTGTTCCCCTTCTCGGAGAACTTCCGCCTCGGCGCCCTGATCGTCTATCCGGCGAGCGCCGCGCTGCTCGTGATCTCGCTCCACCACTCCCGGGTGCACCCCCGCCTGATGCGGGCCGCGATCGTGATCCTCGTGCTGGTCGGGATCGGCACGCTGCTCAGCAGCATCACCCGGCTGCTCGACGTGGGCGAGGACCGGCACATGGTCGCCCTCGCGTCGTTCCTCTACGCCCTGTTGTTCGCGGTGGCGTTCCCGTCGATCGTGCGCCGGGCCTTCCAGCACCGCAACGTCACCCTCAACACCCTGGCGGCAGGCATCTCGGCCTACCTGATCATCGGCCTGTGGTTCGCCACGATCTACCGGGGCATGGCGTCGATCCAGGGCGGGGAGTTCTTCGCCCAGCCCGGCCCCACCCGTCCCGGCGACTTCGTCTACTTCAGCTTCATCACCCTCACCACGGTCGGCTACGGCGACCTGAGCCCGTTCAGCAACTCCGCCCGCAGCGCGGCGGTGATCGAGGCCGTGCTCGGGCAGGTCTTCCTGGTGACCGCGGTGGCCCGCATCGTGAGCCTCATGGGCTCGAGCCGCGACGAGGGCCCCGCCCCTCAGCCCGCGGCGCACGACTTCCGGGGCACCGCCGACCCCGACTGACGCGCCACCGGGTTGCGCCCGGTACCCGCCTCCTGAGGCAGATCCGCAGCCCGGACCCGCCCATCCACCTCCGGAGCGCCGTCGTGAGGCGGAGACCTATGGATTCCACACACCTGTGCCTCAGAAGCGGACTCGATGCGGGACGCGAACGGGGGCCGGCCCTGAGGCCGGCCCCCGATCGAGAAGCGGTGTGTCAGGCGTGAGCCTGGGTCACATCATCCCGCCCATGCCACCCATGCCGCCCATGGCGGCAGCAGCGGCAGCGGCGTCGCCACCGGCGTCGGGCTTGTCGGCCACGAGCGCCTCGGTGGTGAGCAGCAGAGCGGCGATGGAGGCGGCGTTCTGGAGCGCCGCACGGGTCACCTTGGCCGGGTCGATGACGCCGGCCTTGAGCAGGTCGACCATCTCGCCGGTGGCGGCGTTGAGGCCGGTCGAGCCGGTCTCGTTCTCCACCTGCTGGACGATGACGGCACCCTCGAGGCCGGCGTTGTCGGCGATGAGCCGAGCCGGCGCCTCGAGCGCCCGGTAGACCGCACGGGCGCCGGTGGCCTCGTCACCCTCGAGGGTGTCGATGGTGGCCTTCAGCGACGCACGGGCCCGGAGCAGGGCGGTGCCGCCACCGGCGACCACACCCTCCTCGATGGCTGCACGAGTGGCGCTCGAGCGCGTCCTCGATGCGGTGCTTCTTCTCCTTGAGCTCCACCTCGGTGGCGGCGCCGACCTTGATGACGGCAACGCCGCCGGACAGCTTCGCCAGGCGCTCCTGGAGCTTCTCGCGATCCCAGTCGGAGTCGGTGTCCTCGATCTCCCGCTTGATCTGGGCGACACGGCCGTTGACGTCGGCGGACTCGCCGGCGCCCTCGACGATGGTGGTCTCGTCCTTGGTCACCACGACCTTGCGGGCGGTGCCCAGGAGGTCGAGCGTGGCGTTGTCGAGCTTGAGGCCGACCTCTTCGGAGATGACCTGGCCACCGGTGAGGATGGCCATGTCGGCGAGCATCGCCTTGCGGCGCTCACCGAAGCCCGGGGCCTTGACGGCCACCGAGTTGAAGGTGCCACGGATCTTGTTCACCACGAGGGTGGCCAGGGCCTCGCCCTCGACGTCCTCGGAGATGATCAGCAGCGGCTTGCCGGACTGCATGACCTTCTCGAGCACCGGGAGCATGTCCTGCACCGAGGTGATCTTCGAGTTCACGAACAGGATGTACGGGTTGTCGAGCACCGCCTCCTGCCGCTCCGGGTCGGTGACGAAGTACGGCGAGAGGTAGCCCTTGTCGAACTGCATGCCCTCGACGAAGTCGAGGTCCATGCCGAAGGTGTTGGACTCCTCGACGGTGACGACGCCGTCCTTGCCGACCTTGTCGATGGCGTCGGCGATGACCCCACCGATGGTGGTGTCGGCGGCCGAGATGCTGGCGACCTGAGCGATCTCGCTCTTGTCGTCGATCTCCTTGGCCTGCTCGTGGATGCTCGCAACGGCGGCGGCCACGGCCTTCTCGATGCCCCGCTTGAGGCCGAGCGGGCTGGCGCCGGCGGCCACGTTGCGGAGGCCCTCGCGGACCAGGGCCTGAGCCAGCACGGTGGCGGTGGTGGTGCCGTCGCCCGCGATGTCGTTGGTCTTGGTGGCGACCTCCTTCACGAGCTGGGCGCCCATGTTCTCGAAGGGGTCCTCCAGCTCGATCTCACGAGCGATGGAGACACCGTCGTTGGTGATCGTGGGGGCGCCGAACTTCTTGTCGAGCACCACGTTGCGGCCCTTCGGGCCGAGCGTGACCTTGACGGCGTCGGCCAGGGCGTTCACGCCGGCCTCGAGGGCGCGGCGGGCGTCCTCGTCGAACTTCAGGATCTTGGGCATCTCAGCTCCTACTTGATGACGGCGAGGACGTCGCGGGCGTTGAGGATGAGGACATCCTCACCGTCGGCGCTGATCTCGGTGCCGCCGTACTTGCTGTACACGACCTTGTCGCCGACCTTGACGTCGACGGGGATGAGCTCGCCGGTGGTGTCGCTACGACGGCCGGGGCCGACGGCGAGGACCTCGCCCTGCTGGGGCTTCTCCTTGGCGGTGTCGGGGATGACCAGGCCGCTGGCGGTGGTCTCCTCGCTCTGACCGGGACGGACCACGATGCGGTCTTCCAGGGGCTGCAGGCTCATTTTCGGGCGCCTCCGTTGGCGGTTCTAGCTGGCGATCAGCACTCTCGAGGTGAGAGTGCTTAGCACTCTCATACAACGAGTGCTAACGATACGCGAGCCGTCGCCACAGGACAACCCGACGGAGCAGGCTTCTGCCGACGGGTCGCTCAGCGGGGTCGCTCAGCGGGAGGCGAGGCGCAGGTTCGGGCTGGCGCCGGTGTCGAGCGGCGACGGGCCGTCGGACTGCAGCCGGTACCACCCGGCGGCGGCCACCATGGCGGCGTTGTCGGTGCACATCGAGCGGCTGGGCAGGAACGCCCGCAGCCCGTCGGCGACGCAGGCGTCGAGCAGGCGCTCGCGCAGCTGGGAGTTGGCGGCCACGCCCCCGGCCAGGCAGAGGCCCTTGGCCCCGTGCTCGCGGGCGGCGCGCCGGGCCTTGGTGACCAGCACGTCGACGACGGCCTCCTGGAACGAGGCGGCGACGTCCTCGGTGGCGACCTCGGGGTGCTTGCGCACGTGGTTCACGACCGAGGTCTTCAGCCCCGAGAAGGAGAAGTCGTAGCCCTCGTCCATGATCGCCCGGGGGAACGCGATGGCGTTCGGGTCGCCCTCCATGGCGATGGTGTCGATCGCCGGGCCGCCCGGGTAGCCGAGGCCGAGGTAGCGGGCGACCTTGTCGAAGGCCTCCCCCGCGGCGTCGTCGATGGTGGAGCCGAGCACCCGGTACTGGCCGTGGCCCTCCATGAGCACGAGCAGGGTGTGGCCACCGGAGACGAGCAGCACCACGACGGGCAGCTCGAGCTCGGGGTCCTCGAGGAGGGCGGCGTAGAGGTGGGCCTCGAGGTGGTTGACGGCCACGAAGGGCACGTCCCACACGAGGGCGAGGGTCTTGGCCGCGCTGACCCCGACGAGCAGCGCGCCGATGAGGCCGGGCCCGACGGTGGCGGCCACCGCGTCGACGTGGTCGTCGTCGATGCCGGCCTCGATGAGGGCCCGGGCGATGACGGGGGTGAGCAGCTCGACGTGGGCGCGGCTGGCGATCTCGGGCACGACGCCGCCGAAGCGGGCGTGCAGGTCGACCTGGCTCGACACCACCGACGAGAGGACCTCGTGGCCGTCGACCACGACGGCCGCCGCGGTCTCGTCGCAGCTGGTCTCGATGCCGAGGATCCGGGTTCGGTTCACAGGTAGCCCTCCTCGGGCGTTCCGGGCACGTCGTGGGCCTCGGGGCGGGGCGGCAGCGGGGCGAGCCCCTCGGCCACGAGCGGTGTCGGGAGCTCCGCCTCGATGAAGGCGAGGCGTTCGGCGTAGGCGGGAAGGTGGACGTCGTGGGCCCAGAGCACGAGGGCGTCCTCGATCGGGTCGCGGTAGTAGCCCTTGCGCACCCCGGCAGGCACGAAGCCGAACCGGCGGTAGAGGCGCTGGGCGGCCTCGTTGGAGGCCCGCACCTCGAGGGTGATCGCCTCGGCCCCCCGCTCGATCGCCCGGCGGATGAGCACGAGCAGCAGGCGGGTGCCGATGCGGCCGCCCTGGTGGTCGGGGTCGACGGCGATGGTGGTGACGTGGCCGTCGGTGAGGGCGAAGAGCAGCCCGGCGAAGCCGACGACCCGGTGGCCCGAGCGGGCGACGAGGTAGATGCGCTCGTCGCGGCGGGCCTCGGCCAGGAACAGCCCGAGCGACCACGGGGTGGAGCTGGTGCGGTCCTCGATGCCGAGCACGGCGCGCAGGTGACGCCGCCGCATGGGCGAGATCACGATGGTGCCGCCCGGGGCGGTGGCGCGGTCGGGCTCGATCACGGAGGTCACGCGGAGGGCCGGGTCGACCAGTTGATCTCGGCGTCGGGCTTGCGCAGGTAGAGCGGCTGGAGGTCCCAGGGCTTGACCCACTCCTCACGCAGCGCCTTGGCGTGGGCCAGCATCACGAGCGACGAGGCCGACGGGTAGGCCATCCCCTCCTCGACGATCTCGCACTTCTTCAGGCCCTCGAAGACCTCGCGGTAGCGGATGGCGCCGTCGCCCACGAGGAGGCACTCCTCGCTCGTGGCCAGCAGCTCCGAGGCGAGGTCGTCGGGCGAGCCCACCTGGTGGTCGGTGAGGCGCTGGATGCCGCCGGGGACCTGGCGGTAGAAGGCGTAGAAGATCTCACCCCGCCGGGCGTCGATGGCGGCCACGATCAACCGGGACGTGAACCGCACCGGGAAGGCCAGCAGGTCGAGGCTCGGCACGCCGATCATCGGCACGTTCAGGGCGTGGGCCATGGCCTTGGCGGCGGCCACGCCGACCCGCAGGCCGGTGAACAGGCCCGGGCCGAGGTCGACGGCGACGACGGAGATCTCCGACAGCTCGATGCGGGCCTGCTTGCAGGTGAACTCGATCGAGGGGGTGAGGATCTCGGCGTGCTGACGGCCCCGGCACGACTGGGTGGAGGCGAGCACCCCCTCGTGGCCGCCCACGGCGACGCTCACCTGCACGGTGGCGGTGTCGATCCCGGCGATCAGCACGAGGGGTCCTCCTGGATCCAGGGCGCCACCGCGGTGGCGACGGCACGGGTGCGGGCGGCCCAGCGGGGACCGACGGGGACGAGCTCGAGGATGCGCTCGTCGTCGTCGCCCTCGGTGAACGAGAACCGGACCTCGAGGTAGTCGGCGGGCAGCGCCGGCGAGACGGAGTCGCCCCACTCGATGACGGTGACGCCACCGTCGTCGAGCATCTCGGGCACGCCGAGGTCGAGGACCTCGGCCAGCGCCTCGAGGCGGTAGACGTCGAGGTGGTTGAGCTCCAACCGGCCCTCGTAGTTGTGGACCAGCGTGTAGGTCGGGCTGGTGATGAGGTCGTCGACGCCGAGGGCCGCGCCGTAGCCCTGGGTGAAGGCGGTCTTGCCCGCCCCCAGGTCGCCGGCCAGCAGGAGGAGGTCGCCGGGCCGGGCCAGCTCGGCCAGCGCGGCGGCGAGCGCCTTGGTCTCCTCGGCGGAGGTCGTGCGGGCGAAGATCATCGGTCCGTCCCGGAGGGTGAGGTGGCGAGCGGGGAGCCCGCGTCGGCGAGAGCCTGCTTGGCGCGGACGAGGTCGGCGCGCATCTGCGCCATCGGCTCGCCGCCACCCCGGAGCACGTAGGCCGGGTGGACGGTGGGCACGAGCACGCCGGTGGCGAAGGGGTAGCTGCGACCACGCAGCTTGGTGATGCCGTCCTTGCTCCGCAACAGCAGTTTGCCGGCGAAGTTCCCGAGGGTGACCACGACCTTGGGCGCGATCAGCTCGAGCTGCGCCTCGAGGAAGGGTCGGCACGACTCGATCTCGGCGGGCAATGGGTCGCGGTTGTTCGGCGGCCGGCACTTCACGACGTTGGCGATGTACACGCGGTCGCGGGTGAGGCCCATCTCCTCGGCCATGAGCCGGTCGAGCAGTTGACCGGAGCGACCCACGAAGGGCAGGCCCTGCTTGTCCTCCTCGGCACCGGGGCCCTCGCCGATGAACATCAGGTCGGAGGCGGGGTCGCCCATGCCGAACACGACGTTCGTGCGGCCCGTCGCCAGCGAGCAACGGGTGCAGGTGGCGGCGTCGTCGGCGACGACGGCGAGGGAGGCGGGCACCGGCAAAGGCTACCGCCGGCGGGTCAGTGTCCCGAGCGGGCGACGAGCGCCTCGAGCTCGGCGTCGTACCGGGGCGCGACCACCTCCCACGAGAAGCGCCGGGCCGACTCCCGCAGCCCCTCGACCCGCCCCCGCGCTGCGGGGATGTCCTCGAGGACGGCCCGCAACCGGTCGAACAGCGAGTGGCGGTAGAGCACCGCCTCGTGGAACCGCTCCGGCACCAGCTCGGGGTAGGCCAGGCGGTCGGGCAGGAGCGGCACCATGCCGGCGGCCATGGCCTCGACCGTGGCGACGCCGAAGAACTCGTGAGCCGCGGTGCTGACCACGACGTCGCCCCGCAACAGCAGCGCCTCGTAGTCGGAGCGAGGCAGGTGGCCGACGTGCACGACCCGGTCACCGAGGGCGGCGAAGGCCTCGTCGAACTCCTGCGGGTCCTCCCGCGTGTTGGCCCCGGCGAAGGCCACCCGGAACGGCACGTCGGCCCGGGCCAGGGCGACGAGCACGCGCAGCAGCGCCTCGGGCCGCTTGTCGTGGTCCCACCGGTGGGGCCACACCACGAGGGGCGCGCCGCCGTCGGGGCCCGGCCTGTCGGCGGCGAGCAGGCCGGCGAGCTCGACCCCGACGGGGAGCACGGTCGTGCGGGCCTCGACCGCCGGGAGCAGGTGGCCGTGTGCCTCGTCGGGCACGTCGGCCAGCGCGGCCGGGAGAGCCGCGAACAGCTCACGGCGGTGGAACCCCGACGCCACGAAGACGTGGTCGGCCGCCACCATCGACCGCCAGTTGGCGAACACCCCCTCGGCGCCGGCCGACCCCGCGGGCGTGCCCGGGTGCAGCAGCTGGCTCTCGTGGAGGTAGAGGGCCACCGGGGTGTCGCCCAACCACCGACGGGAGAGGCCGCAGAACGCGGCCAGGTCAGTGAGCCCGGACACGAGCACCACGTCGGGCCGGCCGTGCTCGGCCACCACCGCCGCCGCCTGTTCGGCGAGGGTCACCGGCCCTCCCCGCATCCGCCACCGCCAGTGCCGGCCGGGATGCCCGACCACCGTGACCTCATGGGCCGAGTGACGGGCCAGCCCCGCGGCCCAGTCGGCGTGGCTCCCGCCCAGGTAGGGCTCGACCAGCAGCACCCTCATCGGGTGATCCTGCCACCCGGACGCGCCACCGCCCGGCCCGCAGGTGCGGAGCCGGGCGGCAGGTACGAATGAAGGAAGTGGCTCAGCCGGTGAAGGCCGGGGTCACCTCGGCGGCGACCGCGACGGTCGTGGTCGTCGGGACAGCGACCTGCAGCGGCAGGGTGATCGTGTCGGCGATGACCTGCTCGTTGCCGCAGTCGACCCGCACCGAGTAGTCGCCACCGAGGGTGGCGTCGGCCGGGACGACGAGCGGGATCGAGAACGAGCCGTCGGGGTTCGGGGTGACGGTGTCGCCCACGCCGGTGGCCGAACCGTCCTTCAGCAACAGCGCGCCGGCCAGCGCGTCGAAGCAGTTGGTGCCGTTGACCGTGACGGTGCCGCCCGGCGCGACCGTGCTGGGGTCGAGCGTGGCGTCGAGAGCGATGAGCGCCAGGGCCTCGACGGCCGTGGTCGGGCAGGTGCCGAGGTCGCCGAAGCAGCTGTAGAGGACGACGTTGTCGCCCTGCGTGTCGCAGCTGTAGAGGACGAACCACTCGGCGGTGTTCGCGCTCGAGAGCGGGGTGGTCCCCAGCGTGTAGTAGCTGCCGATGACGGTGGCGTCGGGCTGCTCGGGGTCGACCGGCTGGCCGATGCCCGCGACCTCGGCGGTGCCCGTCGGGCCGGCGCTCTGGTCGTAGGTGCCCAGGGTGTCACCGGCTGCGTTGGTGATGAGGCCGGCCTCGTTGTCCGCCGTCCAGTCGGTGATGCCGACGGCGAGGTCGGCGTTGCCGCAGTTGGCGCCGTCCAGCGCGACCGAGGTGGCGCTGAGGGCGGCGTTGGCGCTCGCCGGCAGGGCGGACGCCACGACGGCACCGGCCGCCAGGGCGAGTACCGCCGTCAGGGAGATCAGGGTACGACGCATCGGCGCTCCAGTTGTCGTGAAGCGACAACGTTAGCCACACACGAGCAGCAGGGCTCCGGATCGGTCAGGCCGAGCGGTAGAAGCGGGGCACGCGGGGACCGATGCCGCACACGACCTCGTAGGCGATGGTGTCGAGCAGGCCGGCCCACTCCTCGGCGGTGATCTCCTCGTCGCCCTGGCGGCCGATCAGCACGACCTCGTCGCCGACCTCGACGTGGTCGTCGCCGCAGTCGACCATGAGCTGGTCCATCGTGACGACGCCGAGGATGGGTCGGCGCACGCCCCCCACCAGCACCTCGCCGCCCGCCAGGCCGAGGCGGCGGGGCACGCCGTCGGCGTAGCCGATGGGAACGGTGGCGACGGTGGTCTCGCGCTCGGTGCGATGGCGCAGCCCGTAGGAGATCCCCTCCCCTGCCGGCACCCGCTTCACCATGGAGACCTCGGCCCGCAGCGTCATCGCCGGCCGCAGGTCCAGCTCGGCGGCCAGCCCCGGAGCGGGAGCGATGCCGTAGACCGAGATGCCGGCCCGCACGAGGTCGTACCGACCGCGGGGGTGGACGATGGCGGTGGCCGAGTTGGCCGCGTGGCGCAGGGCCGGGGAGATGCCGGCATCGGCGAGCTGGTCGAGGACGACCTCGAACCGGTCGAGCTGCACGTCGGTGAACGGGTTGTCGGGCTCGTCGGCCACGGCGCAGTGGGTGAACACGCCCTCGAGCTCGAGCTCGGGCCGGCGCTCGATCTCGCGGGCCACCGCCAGCGCGTCCTCCGGAGCGACGCCCACCCGGTTCATGCCCGTGTCGACCTTGAGGTGGACCCGTGCGACCTTGCCCTGGTCGCGGGCGGCCACCGCCAGCAGCTCAGCCGCCATCGACGAGTGGATGGTGACGCGCAGGTCGTAGCGGACGACGGCGGCGAGGTCGGCGAGGCGGGGCTGCGACAGCAGCAGGATCGGGGCCTGGATGCCGGCCTTGCGCAGCACCGCACCCTCCTCGACGAGGGCGACGGCCAGCCAGTCGGCCCCTGCTGCGATGGCGGCCTCACTGACGGCGATGGCTCCGTGGCCGTAGCCGTCGGCCTTCACGACCGCGCACAGCAGCGCGGGCGCGACGGCACGGCGCAAGGCGTCGACGTTGTGGGCGACCGCCGTGAGGTCGACGTCGGCCCGGGCGGCCCTCACGGGTCAGGCCTGCTCGTCGTCCTCGGCCTCGGCCGCGGCCGCGTCGGCCTCGGTCTCGACCGGCGAGTCGAGATCGGCCACGATCGCCCGCAGGATGTCCCCGCGGCCGATGATGCCGATCAGGTGGCCGTCCTCGTCGCAGACCGGCACCCGGTCGAGCTCCTCGTCGTGCATGACGGTGGCGGCGTCCTCGAGGGTGTCGTCGGGCCCGAGGATGGCGACGACGCCCTCCTGCATGACCTCGCCGACGGTGGAGCCGAGGGCCTTGTCGAGGTCCTCTTCGTACTTCTTGCGCGAGCTGGGCAGCTCCATCACGCCGCCGAGCAGGGTGATGACCGCCGGGAGGGGGATGTTGGCCTCCTCGACGATGAGATCGCCGGTGGAGAGCGAGCCGATCACGTAGTTCTCGTCGTCGATCACGGGTGCGCCGTCGATGTCGCGCCGGACCATGGCCCGCATGGCGTCGGTGATGTCGTCGTCCACGGTGAACGTGAGGACCTCGGTGACCATCAGGTCCCGCACGGGCGTGTCTCGCAGCAGCATCGGTCCTCCGGAGCGTGGGCCGTGGTTCAGGGCCGCAGGGCGGCGACCTCGGCGAGGGCGGCGGGCAGGGCGGGCGGCAGGTCGCCGGCCACCAGGCCTCGGCGCCAGCCTAGGGCGCCTGCCCGACCGTGGAGGAACGCTCCGGCCGCGGCTCGCGCGCAGGGCAGGGATGCCCTCGCCGAGCAGCCCCCCGATCACCCCGGCGAGCACGTCGCCGGTGCCGGCGGTGGCCAGGCGCTCGTCGCCGGTGGTGGTCACGAGCACCTCGCCCCCGGGCTCGGCCACGACGGTGGCCCGGCCCTTGAGCAGCACCACGGCACCGGTGCGGGCGGCGAGCGACCGGGCGGCGGCGATGCGGTCGTCGCCGGGGGCGGCGCCGGCGAGGCGGGCGAACTCGCCGTCGTGGGGGGTGAGCACGGTGGACGGGCCGACCACGTCGGCGGCGTCGAGCCCGAGGGCGGTGAGACCATCGGCATCGACGACCGTGGGCAGGCCGCGGGCCGTGGCGGCGGCCACGACCTCGCGGATGGCCGCGGCGACCTCCGGAGAGGTGCCCAGGCCGTTGCCGATGACGAGGGCCGAGAACCGGTCGAGGCCGGCCACGACCTCGGCGGCCCAGCCGTCAGCCGGCAGGTCGACCCGGACGGCCTCGATCGGGAGGCCGGCGGCCGCGCCGCCGGGGGTGGACACCCGCACGTAGCCGGCGCCGGTCCGGGCCGCGGCCGCGGCCGTCAACGACGCCGCTCCGCCCATGCCGGGGCTGCCGGCCACGACCCAGACCGCGCTCTGCCACTTGTGGGCCACGACCGACCGGTCGGGCAGCCAGCCGGCGACGGCCGCGGCACCGACGAGGTGGGCCGAGGCCCGGGACACGTCGAGGCCGATGTCGGCGACCTCGACCTCGCCCGCCAGCTCGAGGCCAGGCGGGAGCACCAGGCCGGGCTTGAGGGCGGCGAAGGTGACGGTGGCGTCGGCCGCGAGGACGTCGCCGGGCGCCCGACCGGTGAGGCCGTCGACGCCGGAGGGGATGTCGACCGCGAGCACGAGAGCTCCCGGCGGCGGGGCCGGCGGCCGGTACTCGCCCCGGAACCCGGTGCCGTAGGCCGCGTCGACGACGAGGTCGGCGTCGGGCAGCGCGTCGGGTGCCGACGCGGCGTCGACCATCGTGACCCGCACGCCCTGCGCCCGCAGGCGGCGAGCGGCGTCGCGCCCGTCGTTGCCGTTGTTCCCCTTGCCGGCCAGCACCACGACCCGGCGGCCGTAGGTGCCCCCGAGCATCCGGACCGCGGCCCGCGCCGTGGCGGCCCCGGCCCGGGCGATCAACACCTCGACCGGTTCGGGTGCGGCCCTGTCGATGGCCCCCATCTCCTCGGGCGTCACGATCGGCACCAGCCCGCCGGCCAGCACGCCCGCCAACGGCGGGCCCTGGCTCGTTCCGGCCCGCTCCAGCGTGCTCGGACGAGCCACGGGGGGTGCGGGGGCGAGGGCGACGACGGTGGCCAGGGCCGCGGTGTCGCTGTGGGTGAGGGTGAGGGCCCACTCGGCGGCACCCGCCTCGGCCGCCAGCTCGGCGGCCCGGCCGGTGAGCCGCAGCGACGGCACGCCGTCGTCGTCGCGCTCGACCTCGATCTCGTGCCACGACGCGGCGCCGATGCCGACGCCCAGCGCCTTCAGCACGGCCTCCTTGACGGCGAAGCGCACCGCGTAGCGCTCGATCGGGTCGCCCCGGCGCTCGGCGTACTCCCGCTCTCCGGGGGTGAAGAGCCGTTCGATCATCCCCGGCCGGCGGGCGAGGACCTCCCGGAACCGGTCGAGGTCGACCAGGTCGGTGCCGATCCCGACGACACCGCCGGTCACGAGCGCCAGCGTTCCGCCAGGTCGTTCACCGGCTCGGTCATGAGGTCGACCACGGGCACGTCGACGAGGAGGTCGTCGCGGAACACCGGCTCGGTCTCGGTGACGGCGTGCTTGATGGCCCCGTAGCGGTTCCGGTAGCCCTGCAGCACCGCCCGCAACGACGGCAGCGGCAGGTCGTCGACGAGGCGCACGTGCAGCAGGGCGAGGCCGGTGGGCTCGCCGTCCTTCACCTCGGGGACGATGATCACCGTGCGGCCGTCGCTGCGACCCTTGGCCACCAGCACGGTGCGCTCGACGGCGACCCAGCGCTTGGTGCCCCGCAGCTCGGGGTCGTCGGAGGTGCGGCTGCGCAGCTCACGGCCGAGGCCGCCACGATCGATCACCACGACGGTGGCGTCGTCGTTGCCGGCGGCGTCGACGTGGCCCTCGATGGCATAGCGGGTGTAGCCGAGCACCTCGGCGACGAGCGGCTCGAGGGCGGCGAGGGTGCGCAGGGTCGAGTAGCTGAGGCGGTCGCGGGCCGCACCCGACGCCAGCACCTGCTTGACCAGCGGCACCTGGAGGAGGGTCTCGTCGCTGCGGGAGATGCCCACGGTGACGGTCTTGGCCTGGTGCTTGATGGCGTCGACCGGGCGGGTGAGCTCGTCGATGGCGCTGCTGAGGGCGGCGACGAGGTCCTCGAGCACGACGCCGGGCGTGCCGACCTTGCCGTGCTCGAGCTGGTACGCCTCGAGCGGAGAGATGCCGAGGGCGTAGCGCCACAGCGACGCCAGCCGCACGGCCGTGCTGGCCTCGAGGTGGCCGTCGTAGTCGCCGGCGCGGAGGCCGTCGAAGTACCGGGAGGCCAGGGTCTGCAGCCCGGGTCGCAGCGCCGACAGGAGGGCCTCGCCGTCGCCGCCGAGGCTGCCGGCGACCGCGGTGTCGATGGCGGCCCGGGCCTCGCGCAACGGTCGGGCCTGGGCGTCGATGGCCAGTGCGGCCTCGTAGCCGAAGAGGTGGCCGACCATGGCCGAGAGCACGAAGGCCAGGCGGGGGTCGACCGCCGGCACCGAGATGACGTGGAGGGCGGCGCTGAAGCGCTCCTCGCCGGCGCTGGCGATCACGATCGGGGCGGCCTTGTGGGCCCGGTAGATCGCGACCTCCTTGGCGACGTCGTCGGCGGTGGAGCCCTGGAGGCCCGCCGCACACACGAGGATCAGCGGCTCGGAGGAGAGGTCGATGTGCTTCTTGTCCTCGGTGCCGTCGCACGCGATCGCCTTGTAGCAGAGCTCGGAGAGCTTGATCCGGACCTCTTCGGCGGCGATGCGGTTGGCGCCGTTGCCGACGATCGCCCAGTAGCGCCGCGACGGGGCGAGGCGCTGGGCGGCGACCGCGATGTCGGAGCGCAGGGCGAAGGTGCCCTCCATCGCGGCGGGCAGCGCCCGCAGGCCCTCGAGCAGCGCGCGGCGATCGGCGACGGTGGCGCCGACGGCATCGGCGATGGCGGCCGCCAGCAGGAAACACGCCGCGATCTGGGCGTAGAAGGCCTTCGTGGAGGCGACGCTCATCTCCACGTCGCGGCCGTCGGAGGTGTAGAGCACGCCGTCGGCGCGGTCGGTGAGATCGCTGTTGCGCCGGTTCACGATGGCCACCACGTGGCCGCCGCGGGCCCGCACCAGGTCGACCGTGCGGTTCGTGTCGGTGGTGGTGCCGGACTGGCTCACGGCGACGACGAGCGTGTCGGCCATGGAGTCGGCGAGCTGGAACCCGGAGAGCTCGGTGGCGAGCGCCGACTCGACCCGCAGGTTGGTGCCGGGGGCGAAGGCGGCCAGCCCCTCGGCCAGCGCACGGGACGCGACCGCAGCAGTGCCCTGACCGATGGCCACGACCCGGGCGATGCTTCCGTCGGCGAGGCCGGCGCGCACCTCGGGCGAGAGCACGTCGTCGCCGAGGCGGACCATCAGCCCGTCGGGGCCGTCGACGAGCTTGCCCCGCAGCGTCTTGCGGAACGACGCCGGCGCCTCGCCGATCTCCTTGAGCAGGAAGTGGGGGCTGTCGCCACGGTCGATGTCGCGGGTGGTGATCTGGGCGTGGTCGAGCTCGTCGAGCGCCACCTCGAGGCGGGTGCCGTCGTAGGCCCAGCGCTCGAGCCCCTCGACGCTGCCGGCAGCCGCACCCCGGAGGGCCATCACCTGGCCGCGGCTCGCGGGGTTGGCGGGGTCGGCGGGCACGTCGCCGTCGAGGCGGAGGTAGGTCTCGGTCTCCTCGACGACGCCGTAGGGCTCGGAGGCCACGATGAAGCTGTCCTCGGCGAGGCCCACGTAGAGCGCCTGGCCGCTGCCGCGGAGGGCGAGCAGGAGGTCGTCGGGAGCACCGGCCGCGCTGGCGGCGATGGCCACCGAGCCCTCGAGCTGGGTGACGGTGCTGCGGAAGGCCTCGACCACGGCGGTGCCGTCGGCCATCGCCCGCGACGTGAGGGTCGGGATGACCTTCGCGTCGGTGGTGATCTCGTCGGCGATGTGGAGCGCCTCGCTCGCCTTGAGGTCGGCGAAGTTGTCGACGTCGCCGTTGAGCACGGCGGTGACGTAGGGCCCGCTGGTGCTGTCGACCTCTTCGGAGTTGAGCGGATGGGCGTTGGGCTGGGAGATGATGCCGACGCTGGCCCAGCGGGTGTGACCGAGCACGACGGCCTCCACCGACTCGGCGGCCAGGGCCTGGCGCAGCAGCGGGTCGGCGACCATGGCCTCACGGATGGCCCGGGTGTTGTCGCCCAGCTCGCCGATCTCGGCCGCGGCCTTGTAGACGAGGCTGAGGTGGCCCTCCGGGGTGCGCACGGCGAGCGACCCGAAGAGGGGATCGTCGGCGCGGGCCTCGAGCACGGCGCGCAGGGCCGGCGAGGTGAGGTCGAGACCGTGGCCCCGCACGAGCAGGTGGAGCCCGGCGCTGTCGCGGCCGCGGACCTCGAGGCGGTCGATGGCCGAGAGGGCCTGGTGCACGGACAGGCCGACGGCCAGACCGGCAGGGCCGACGCCCGGGCCGACGAGGCCGCGCACGCCCTCGGCTGCCCGCAGGCGGTCGCGGCGCACTGCCCACACGGCGTCCTTCAGCGAGATGAGGGCGGCGTTGACCCGCTCGAGCTCGGTGCCCCCCAGCTCGGTGTCGGCGTCGAGGCGGGCCTCGATCTCCACGGTCTGGCGGTCGAGGCCCTCGACCAGGTTGGTGACGGAGGCACCCAGGCCCGGGGCCTCGAGCAGCGCGGTGACCCCGGCGACCCCGCGCAGCAGCGCATCGGCGGCCGCGACCTCGGCGGCGGCGTCGGTGAGCACGTCACCCAGGTCGGCCGGGAGGGACGCGCCGGTGCCCAGCCCGCCGAGCAGGCGGGCGGCCGCCTCGAGGCGATCGGTGACCTCCGCCGGGGACGGCGGACGGCGGGTGCTCGGGCGACGGACGACGGCGATGATCCCGCACATGCGGCTGCGGAGGCTCCCTGGGAACGGGTCCGACGAGCGTCGTTGCTCATCGCCCTGGGTGATCGGGACCCGGACGAGTCTAGGGCCCCTCCCCCGGGAGCAGCCGCCGGCTCAGCGGGTGGGCCGGGTCAGCCGCCGCAGAGGGTGCGGGCGACCTCGGCCAGCCGATCGGCGACGCCCCGGGCGGTGGCCTGCGACTCGGCCTCGACCATGACCCGCACCAGGGGCTCGGTGCCGCTGGGGCGCACGAGCACCCGGCCGCGGCCGCCGAGGGCGGCCTCCTCGGCCTCGATCTCGGCGGCCATGGCCTCGGCGATGTCGGCCCGGCGCTCGGCGACCTTCACGTTCACCAGCACCTGCGGCAGCTGGGTCATGACCTCGGCGGCCAGCTCGGAGAACGGCCGGCCGGCCCGCACCAGGAGGTCGAGCAGGTGGGCGCCGGCCAGCAGGCCGTCGCCGGTGGTGGCGAGGTCGGCCAGCACGATGTGGCCGGACTGCTCGCCACCGAGCGAGCCGCCGGTGGCCTCGAGCGCCTCGAGCACGTAGCGGTCGCCGACCGCGGTCTGCACGACCTCGATCCCCCGCTCGGCCATCGCCAGCATGAACCCGAGGTTGGTCATGACGGTGACGACCACCTGGTCGCCGGAGAGACGCCCCCGGTCGCGGAGGTCGACCGCGAACAGCGCCAGGAGGTGGTCGCCGTCGACCAGCTGGCCGGCTTCGTCGACCGCCAGGACCCGGTCGGCGTCGCCGTCGAAGGCGAGGCCGGCGTCGGCACCGGCCTCGACGACCCGTCGCTGGAGGGCCTCCGGGTGGGTGGAGCCGGCCGAGGCGTTGATGTTGCGGCCGTCGGGCGCGTCGTGGAGCACGTCGACCCGGGCCCCCAGGCGCCGCAGAGCGTCGGGAGCGAAGGCGGAGAGGGCGCCGTGGGCACAGTCGACGACGACGTGCACACCGTCGAGACCGCGGCCGTCGAGCGAGGCGACGAGGGCGTCGAGCCACTCGGTCACCCCCGGCGCCGGGGCAGCGGGCACCTCGATGATCGGGGTGGCGGGCGCGCCCTCGGCGAGGAGGGCGTCGAGCACGGCCTCGAGCTCCTCCTCCACGTCGTCGGCCAGCTTGCGCCCGCCGGCGGCGAAGAACTTGATGCCGTTGTCGGCCCACGGGTTGTGCGAGGCCGAGATCACCGCGCCGGGCACGCCCCGGGTGGCGCACACCCAGGCCACCGCAGGCGTCGGCACGACCCCGAGGCTCTGGGCCAGGGCGCCACCGGCGACGAGGCCACCGGCGAGGGCCGCCTCGATGCGGGCACCCGACTCACGGGTGTCGCGGCCGATCACGAAGCCCGAGGCCCCGCCGAGCACCTTCGCCGCCGCCGCCCCGAGGGCGGCGACCAGCTCGTCGGTGAGCTCGGCGGCCGGGCCGCGCACGCCGTCGGTGCCGAAGCGCAGGCTCATGGCCGGAAAACGACGACGTGCGCCTCCCCCGAGGGGACGGCGCACATCGACACGAGCTGAGGCTGGGACACCGGCTGGTGGGGCCGGATCAGCGCTTGGAGTACTGCGGAGCCTTGCGGGCCTTCTTGAGGCCGTACTTCTTGGATTCCTTCTTGCGATCGTCGTGGGTCAGGAAGCCGTTGCGCTTGAGCTCCGGGCGCAGCTCCGGATCGAGCTCGATGAGGGCACGGGCGATGCCGTGGCGCAGGGCGCCGGCCTGGCCCGAGACGCCGCCGCCGTCGATGCGGCAGTCGATGTCGTACACCTCGACGGTGTCGGTGACCCGGAGGGGCTCGGTGAGGATCATCTGGTGCGTCGGGGTGGGGAAGTACTCCGCCACCGGGCGCTTGTTGACGGTGATGACACCGGTGCCGGGCCGCAGGTTCACGCGCGCCACGGCGCGCTTGCGGCGGCCGGTCGTCTGGGTCAGGGGGTTCGACATGGTGCTCAGCGGGCCTTTGCGTGGGTGAACTCGATGGCCTCGGGCCCCTGGGCGCCGTGCGGGTGCACGGGGCCGGAGTAGACCTTCAGCTTCTTGATCTGCTGACGACCGAGGCGGTTCTTGGGGATCATGCCCCGCACCGCGTGGCGGACCGCCTCCTCGGGCTTGGTGGCGATCAGCTCGCCGTAGCTCTGGGTGCGGAGGCCGCCCGGGTAGCCCGAGTGGCGGTGCACGAAGAGCTTGTCGCCCTTGTTCGACGTGAGGACGACCTTGTCGGCGTTGATCACGATGACGTGGTCGCCGGTGTCGATGTGCGGCGTGTACGTGGGCTTGTGCTTGCCACGCAGGATGTTGGCGACCTCGGTGGCGAGGCGGCCGAGGACCATGCCGTCGGCATCGACCACGTACCACGAACGCTGGATCTCGCTGGCCTTGGGGGAGTAGGTGCGCACGCGCGACCCTTCACTGTCGGAGACTGATACGTCAGTACTTGCGAATGTCCATCCCGGCGCATGCGCAGAAGCGCGCGCAAGGGCGACGGACCAAGATACGGCCCAGAGCCCGCCGGGGCAACTCGCGGCTGGCGGCCGCCGCCACAGGGACCCGGGACGACCGGGCCCGGCCCCCGTGTGGCCTGCCCGCGGCGGGTGATTCGTCATACCACTCGGTTGACAGTAGGGTCACCTAACACCTCCGGGATGTCGACCGGAGGAGCACCTGGACCCGACCGAGGAGCCCCATGCGCCCCCCCTTCCGTCCCCTGCTCGCGATCGTGGCCATCGGCGTGGCCACCACCCTCGTGCTCTCGGCCTGCAGCACGAGCGGCTCCGGGGGCTCCGGCTCCGAGTCGCTCACGCTCTACAGCGGCCGCAACGAGGCCCTCGTCCAGGGGATCCTCGACCAGTTCACCGAGGAGACCGGCATCGAGGTCGAGTTCCGCTCGGGCGACAGCGGTGAGCTGGCCGCCCAGCTCATCACCGAGGGTGACGCCTCACCCGCCGATCTGTTCTTCTCCCAGGACGCCGGCGCGCTGGGTGCGGTGTCGAAGGCCGGACGCTTCAGTGAGCTCCCCGCCACGACCCTCGACCGGGTCCCGGCCGCCTTCCGCGCCGCGGACGGCACATGGGTCGGCGTGAGTGGGCGGGTCCGGGTCGTCGCCTACGACCCCGAGGTCGTCACCGATCCGCCGACCTCCATCGACGACGTGCTCGACCCGCAGTGGAAGGGCCGGATCGGGTACGCCCCCACCAACGCGTCGTGGCAGGCCTTCGTGACCGGGCTCCGGGTGCTCCGAGGCGACGACGGGGCCCTCGAGTGGCTGGAGGCCTTCGCCGCCAACGAGCCCAAGGCCTACCCCAACAACATCACCCAGCTCGACGCCATCGAGAACGGCGAGATCGCCCTCGGGCTGGTCAACCACTACTACCTGTACGAGCGGATCGCCGAGCTCGGCGACGACGCCGTGGGGATCGAGAACGGCTTCATGGCCGCGGGCGACGCCGGTGGGCTGGTGAACGTGGCCGGCATCGGCATCCTCGCCGGCTCCGACAACCAGGAGGCCGCCCTGCGGCTCGTCGACTTCCTGCTCGGGCCCGAGGCCCAGCAGTACTTCGCCGACGAGACCAAGGAGTTCCCGCTCGTCGCCGGGATCACACCGGCCGACGGCGGCCTGCCCACCCTCGACTCGCTCAGCCCGCCGCCCATCGACCTGTCCGACCTCGACTCCATCGCCGCCACCCAGGAGCTGCTCGAGCAGGCGGGCCTGCTCACCCGGTGACCGCCCCGGCCACCCGGGCCACCGGCCCTCTCCGCCGCAGCCGCGTGCGGCGCTCGAGCGGGCTGCCGGTCTCGCCCCTCGTCGTGATCCCCGCGGCGCTGGCCGCGCTGCTCACCGCGCTCCCCCTCTGGTACCTGGGGGTGCAGGCCTTCTCGGAGGGCCTCGCCGAGGTGGTCGACGAGGTCTGGCGCCGCCGCACCCTCGATCTGGCGGTGCGGTCGCTCGGGCTGGCGGCGGTGGTGACGGCGGCCTCGCTCGTGGTGGGCATCGCCGGGGCCTTCGCGGTCACCCGCACCGACCTCCCCGGCCGGCGGCTCTGGCGGGTCGTGCTGGCCCTGCCGCTCTCCCTGCCGTCGTACGTCACCGCGTTCGCATGGATCTCCTGGCGACCCTCCCTCGCCGGGTTCTGGGGCGCCGCGCTGGTGCTGACGTCGGTCTCGTACCCCTTCGTGTACCTCCCCGTCGCGGCGTCGCTGCGACGCCTCGACGCCACCCACGAGGAGGTGGCCCGCTCACTCGGGCGCTCGCCCACACAGGTGGCGTTCGGGCTGACGCTGCGCCAGGTGAGGCCGGCCGCCACCGCCGGCGCCCTGCTCGTCGCCCTCTACGTGCTCGCCGACTTCGGCGCGGTGGCGACCATGCGCTTCGAGAGCTTCACCTGGGTGATCTACGGCGCCTACCGGGCCGGCTTCAACCCCACCCGTGCCGCAGTGCTGTCGCTCGTGCTCGTCGCCCTGTCGCTGGTGCTGGTCTACGGCGAGTCGAGGGCGAGAGGCGCCGGCACGGCTGCACGGGTCGGCGGCGGAGCGGCGCGGAGGCCGATGACCGTGCACCTGGGCCCGCTGCGCTGGCCCGCCCTGGCGGCGGTCACCGCGTTCGTCGGTGTGGTGCTCGTCGCCCCGATCGCCCTGATCCTGCGCTGGGTGGTCCGGAGCGAGTCGACCGACATCGACACCGGGGCCCTCCTGTCGGCGCTCGCCAACACCGTCGGCCTCGCCCTGGGTGCCACCGCCGTCGCCGTCCTGGCGGCCGTCCCGGTCGCCCTCCTCGCCGCCCGGGTGCGGCGCCGATGGGCCCAGGGCATCGAACGCACCACGTTCCTGGCCCACGCCCTCCCCGGCATCGTGATCGCCATCTCCGTCGTGTACCTCGGGATCCGCCTGGTGCAGCCGATGTACCAGAAGGTCCCGCTGCTGGTCCTGGCCTACGTCGTGCTGTTCCTGTCGCTGGCCGTCGGCTCCGTGCGGGCGTCGATCGAGCAGACCTCGCACCGGGTCGACGAGGTCGCCCGGTCGCTCGGCGCCCGCCCGCTGTCGGTCGTGCTCCGCGTGAACCTCCCGCTCGCCGCCCCCGGCATCGCCGCCGGGGCCGGCCTGGTGTTCCTCGCCACCATGAAGGAGCTGCCGGCCACGCTGCTGCTGCGACCCACCGGCGTCGAGACCCTCGCCACAGGGCTCTGGCGGAACACCTCGGTCGGCGACTACTCGTCCGCCGCCCCGTTCGCCCTGCTATTGATCCTCGTCGCTGCCGTCCCGGCGGCCCTGCTCACGCGGGGCCGGGAGGAGGACCCCCTCGGATGACCGCTCTCCGCATCGCCGGGGTGAGCAAGGCCTTCGGCCGCTCGCCCGTGCTGGTCGACGTCGACATCGAGGTGGAGGAGGGCTCGATCACCGCCGTCCTCGGGCCCTCGGGCAGCGGCAAGACCACCCTCCTCCGCCTGGTCGCCGGGTTCGACCGGCCCGACACGGGCAGCATCACCGTCGGGGACGCCCTCGTGGCCGGGCCGGGCACCTTCGTCGCCCCCGAGCGGCGCCGGGTCGGGATCGTGCCTCAGGAGGGCGCCCTGTTCCCCCACCTCGACGTGGCCCGGAACATCGGGTTCGGGCTCCAGCGGGGCCCGGGCCGTTCCGACCGGATCGCCGAGTGCCTCGCCCTCGTCGGCCTCGACGGGTTCGAGCGGCGGCGCCCCGATCAGCTCTCCGGCGGGCAGCAGCAGCGGGTGGCGCTCGCCCGGGCGTTGGCGCCCCACCCCTCGCTGGTGCTGCTCGACGAGCCGTTCTCCGCCCTCGACGCCGCCCTGCGACCCCAGGTCCGCGCCGACGTGGTCGCCGCGCTGCGGGCCGACGGCGCAACGGCGGTCGTGGTCACCCATGACCGCGACGAGGCCCTCGCGATGGCCGATCAGGTGGTGGTGCTGATCGACGGACGGGTCGAGCAGGCCGCGGACCCCGCGACCCTCTACCGCTCCCCCGCCTCCGGCGTCGTGGCCGCGTTCATCGGCGAGGGGCAGGTCGTGGCCGGCCAGCGGGTGGGCGACCGCGTCCGCACGCCGCTCGGGGAGTTCCCGGTCGACCGGGCCAGCCGGGCGCCCGACGGAGAGGTCGACGTGGTGCTGCGCCCGGAGCCGGTGCTGGTCTACCCGCCGCCCGAGAGCACCGGCTGATCCGACCGGGCCCGGCCACCCACCGTGCCCTGCGGCGCGGGCGGCCGGGATGATGCCGCGAGCCGCCCGGTCAGTACAGGACCTCCCAGAGGCACAGCCCGTGGGCCGGCGCCACCGTGCCCGCCGCCTGACGGTCGCGGACCCGCAGGATCGAGGCCATCTCCCCCGCCCGGCGCCGGCCCCGGCCCATGTCGACGAGCGTGCCGGTGATGCTGCGCACCATCTGGTGGCAGAACGCCTTGGCGTCGATGTCGAAGCGCAGCACCCCGTCGCCGAGGTCGTGCCACCGGGCGTCGAGCACCCGGCGCATCATGTTCGGCTCCCCCGGCTGGCCCTTCGGCCGACGGCAGAAGCTGGTGAAGTCGTGCAACCCGAGCAGGGGGTCGCAACCGAGGCGAAGGGCGTTGAGGTCGAGCGGCTCAGGCACCCACCAGGTGGTGGCGGCGAGGAAGGGATCGGGAAGCGGGCGGTTCACCACCGTGTAGCGGTACCGGCGCGCCCGGGCCGAGAAGCGGGCGTCGAAGTCGTCGGGGGCGTACGACGCCTCACGGATCACGATGCCCGGCACGCATCGGCGGTTGACCGCCTTGGCCAACCGCTCCGGGTCGGCCCGGTCGGCGGCGGCGTCGAACGACACGACCTGGCCCCACGCGTGCACCCCCGCGTCGGTGCGGCCCGAGAGCGACAGCTCGACCTCGTGGCCGACGGCCCGCTCGAGGACCTCACGGATCGAGCCGGCGACGGTGACCACGCCGTCGTTCTCGGCCATGCCGCGATAGCGGCCCCCGTCGTAGGCGAGGACGAAGCGCACCCGGACCCGGCCCTCCGCAGGCGGTGCCACCGCGACGGGCGCCGGGCTCGGCCCGTCCGCCCCCGTGCCCGGACGCGCGTCGGCCGACCCCTGCGGGTCGGCCGACGGTTCACACATGGGTTCCGAGCAGGTCGGTCAGACCAGCTCGATCCGCGCCATCGGCGCGTTGTCGCCCTGGCGCGGGCCGAGCTTCAGGATCCGGGTGTAGCCACCCGGACGATCGAGGTAACGCGGGCCGATGTCGTCGAACAGCTTCGACGCCATCTCCTTGTCACCCATGTAGGCGACGACCTGGCGGTGACGGTGCACGCCACCCTTCTTCGCCTTGGTGATCAGCTTCTCGGCGATCGGCCGGAGGGCCTTGGCCTTGGCCTCGGTGGTGACGATGCCCTCGGCGGCGAACAGCGACGCCGCCAGGTTGGCCATCATCAGCCGCTGGTGCGAGGCCGAGCCGCCGAAGCGCTTCGACTTGGTGGGGGTAGCAGGCATCTTCGTTTCAGTCCCGGTGCTTGAGCGACAGACCGCGCTCGTCGAGCTTCTGGATGACCTCGTCGAGGGACTTCTGGCCGAAGTTGGTGATGGCCAGCAGGTCGTCCTCGGTCTTGAGCAGCAGCTCGCCGACCGAGTTGACCTGCGCCCGCTTGAGGCAGTTGCGGGGACGCTCGGAGAGATCGAGGTCCTCGATGGGGAGGTCGAGGTCCGGGGACCCCGTGGCGGTGACGGCGATCTCGCCCAGCTCCAGGCCCTGGGGCTCGTCGCTCATCTCGGCGACGAGCTGCACCAGCGACTGGAGGGTGGCACCGGCCGAGGCCAGGGCCTCCCGGGCCGAGATGGAGCCGTCGGTCTCGACGTCGAGCACCAGCCGGTCGAACTCGGTGGACTGCTCCACGCGGGTCGGCTCCACCGAGAAGGTGACGCGCCGGACCGGCGAGAAGATGGAGTCCACCGGGATCACGCCGATGGTGTTCGAGGTCTTGTTGCGATCGGCGGAGACGTAGCCCCGGCCCTTCTCGACGGTGAGGTCGAGGGCCAGGCGGCCGCTGCCGTTGACGGTGGCGAGGTGGAGACCCGGGTTGAGGATCTCCACGTCGGAGTTGAGTGCGATGTCGGCCGCGGTGACCTCGGCGGGGCCGCGGACATCGAGTCGGAGCGTGACCGGCTCATCGCTGTACACCCGCAGGACGAGGTCCTTCAGGTTGAGGATGATGTCGGTGACGTCTTCCGTGACACCCTTGATGGTGTCGAACTCGTGGAGGGCGTCGTCGAAGCGCACCTGGGTGACCGCTGCGCCGGGAATCGACGACAGCAGGGTTCGCCGAAGCGAGTTCCCCAGGGTGTGGCCGAAGCCAGGCTCCAGCGGGCCGACCGCGAAGAGCTGACGGTCTCCGTCAGCATCGCCGAGTGCTTCGACCTTCGGTCGCTGCATGACCAGCATGTGTGTCTACCTCGGTTCCGTTCGTTCCTGAACGGCGCCGTGGGCGGGGGCGTGCCCCGCCGACGGTCGCCTACTTCGAATAGAGCTCGACGATGAGCTGCTCGCGCACCGGCACGTCGATCTGGTCACGCACGGGCGGCTGCAGCACCGTGATGCTGAAGCCACCGTCACCCGACTCGAGCCACGCCGGAGGCGTGCGGTCGAGGACCTCGCGGTTCCACTGGATCACCACCAGCTCACGGGTCTTGTCGCGAAGGGTGACGATGTCGCCCTTGCGGACCCGGTAGCTCGGGATGTCGACCCGCCGGCCGTTGACGTTGATGTGGCCGTGACCGACGAACTGCCGGGCCTGGGGGCGGGTGGCCGCCCAACCGGAGCGGTACACGACGTTGTCGAGCCGCATCTCGAGGAACCGGAGCATGTTCTCGCCGGTGACGCCTTCCTTGCGGTTGGCCTCCTCGTACAGGTTGCGGAACTGGCGCTCCGAGAGGCCGTAGGTGAAGCGGGCCTTCTGCTTCTCCTGCATCTGCAGGAGGTACTCGCTCGGGTTGCCACGGCGGCGCGTGCGGCCGTGCTCACCCGGGGGGTACGGGCGCTTCTCGAGGGCGACAGCCTCGCCCTTGGTGCCGAAGATGTTGGTGCCGAGACGACGCGAGACGCGCGCCTTCGGGCCGGTGTAACGAGCCATTGTCAGACCCTCCGACGCTTGGGGGGGCGGCAGCCGTTGTGCGGGACCGGGGTGACGTCCTTGATCCCGGTGACCTCGATGCCGGCGTTCTGGATGCTGCGGATCGCGGTCTCACGACCGGAGCCGGGGCCCTTCACGACCACGTCGACCTTGCGGACGCCGTGCTCCATGGCCCGGCGGGCGCACTGCTCGGCGGCCATCTGGGCGGCGAACGGGGTGCTCTTGCGGGAGCCCTTGAAGCCGACGTTGCCGGCCGAGGCCCACGCCAGCACGTTGCCGTCCTGGTCGGTGATGCTGACGATGGTGTTGTTGAACGAGCTCTTGATGTGAGCGACGCCGTAGGTGACGTTCTTGCGTTCCTTCTTGCGGGGGCGACGGCCCCCGGGGGTCGGCTTGGCCATTACTTGCGACCCACCTTCTTCTTGCCGGCCACGGTCTTCTTCGGGCCCTTCCGGGTACGGGCGTTGGTGTGGGTCCGCTGACCCCGCACCGGGAGGCCGCGACGGTGGCGCAGGCCCTGGTAGCAGCCGATCTCCATCTTGCGACGGATGTCCTGGTCGACCTCGCGACGCAGGTCGCCTTCGACCTTCATGTCGGCGTTGTCGATGTAGGCGCGGATCCGGTTCACCTCTTCGTCGGTGAGGTCACGGACGCGGGTGGATGGATCGATCTCGGTGGCGGCGCAGATCTGCTGAGCAGTCGTGCGGCCGACCCCGAAGATGTAGGTGAGGCTGATCTCGAGCCGCTTCTCGCGGGGGATGTCGACGCCGGAGATACGTGCCATGTCAGCCCTGCCGCTGCTTGTGGCGGGGGTTCTCACAGATGACCCGCACGCTTCCGTGGCGGCGGATCACCTTGCACTTCTCACAGATCTTCTTGACGCTTGGTCGTACCTTCATCACTTCTTCCTTGTCACCTGAGAACTCAGGGGCACCGGGACGTGTTCCTCCCGGTGGGTCCGGCCCAGACGGCCGGACGCTCGTTGCTGGATGCTGCGGGCGCTACTTGTACCGATAGGTGATTCGACCGCGGGTGAGGTCGTACGGCGTCAGCTCCACCTGGACGCGATCACCGGGCAGGATGCGGATGTAGTGCATGCGCATCTTGCCGGAGATGTGGGCCAGCACCTTGTGGCCGTTCTCGAGCTCGACGCGGAACATGGCGTTCGGCAGCGGCTCGATGACTGTCCCTTCCAGGACAATCGCGTCTTCCTTGGGCTTCGGCAGCGTGGTCCTCCTGCTCGCACGGATGCGCCTGCTCGCCCGATGGGCGCGCAGGCGCGATATGGCCGAGGGACGATCCTAGCGGGATGGCCGGCGCGTTTCCAAACGCGGGCTGCTGGGAGGGCACGGCTCCCGCCACCGTAGCCCGGGATCAGGGCCGGGTGAGGATCTCCGGGCCGTCGTCGGTGATGACGACGGTGTGCTCCCAGTGGGCCGACAGCGAGTGGTCGGCGGTGACCACGGTCCAGCCGTCCTCGGTGAGGAAGGTGTCGGGCTCGCCCACGTTCACCATCGGCTCGAGCGCCAGGGTCATCCCCCGCGTGAGCTTGGTGCCCTTCCCCTGCTTGCCGTAGTTCGGCACCTCGGGCTTCTCGTGCATCGCCCGGCCGATGCCGTGGCCGACGTACTCACGAACCACGGAGAACCCGGCGGCCTCGACCACCGACTGCACGGCGGCGCCGACGTCGCCCATGCGGCCCCCCGGCACCATGGCCGCGATGCCGGCCATCATCGACTGCCGGGTGACCTCGATGAGGCGGGCGGCCTCGGCGGAGACCTCCCCCACCGCGGCGGTGAACGCGGCGTCGCCGTGCCAGCCGTCGACGATGGCGCCGCAGTCGATGGAGATGATGTCGCCCTCGTCGAGCACCGTCGGGCCCGGGATGCCGTGCACGATGGCGTCGTTGGGCGACGCGCAGATCACGGCCGGGAACCCGTGGTAGCCGAGGAAGTTCGAGGTGGCCCCCCGGGACTCGATGACCTCGCGCCCGATGCGGTCGAGCTCACCGGTGGTGACCCCGGGTCGGATGGCGTCGCGGATGCGCTCGTGCATCTCGGCCACGACGCGCCCGGCGGCGCGCATCTTGCGCAGCTCGTCGCGGCTGCGACCCCCCATGGAAGGGCTCAGCCCGCGAGGCGGGCGTCGATGGCGGCGATGAGCCGGGCGGTGACCTCGTCGAGGGTGCCCAGGCCGTCGACCGCCACGAGCACGCCGGTGCCGGCGTACCAGTCGATCGTGGGCTGGGTCTCGGTGGCGTAGGCGTTGAGGCGCTTGGCCACGGCCTCGGGGGTGTCGTCGCCGCGCTGCACGACCTCGCCACCGCACGTGTCGCAGGTCCAGCCCACGGCCGGCGGGACCACGGTGGAGTAGATCCGGCCGCAGTTCTTGCAGACCCGCCGAGAGGAGATGCGCTCGAGCACGACGTCTTCGGGGACCCGGAGGTCGACGGCGACGTCGATGGTGGCGAAGTGCCCGAGGGCCTCGGCCTGCACCACCGTGCGGGGGAAGCCGTCGAGCAGGAAGCCGTTGTCGATCACGTCGCGCTCGGCGAGACGCTCCTCGACGACGCCGAGCATGACCTCGTCGGGGACGAGCTGGCCCGAGTCCATGAAGGACTTGGCCTCGAGGCCGATCGGGGTGGCGTTGGCCACCGCGGCCCGCAGCATGTCTCCGGTGGAGATGTGCGGAGCGCCGTAGTGGGTCGAGAGCAGGCTGGACTGCGTGCCCTTGCCCGCACCCTGACGACCGAAGAGAACGAGGCGAACAGCCACTACTTCAGGAACCCTTCGTAGTTGCGCATCATGAGCTGGCTGTCGATCTGCTTCATGGTCTCCAGCGCGACACCCACGGCGATGAGGATCGAGATGCCGGTGAACTGCACCTGGGTGCCCGGCAGGTAGGTCGTGAGGAGGAACGACGGGATCAGGGCCACGGCGGCGATGAACAGCGCGCCCGGCAGCGTGATCCGGGAGAGCACCTTGGCGAGGTAGCGCTCGGTCTGGGGCCCGGGACGGATGCCCGGGATGAAGCCGCCCTGCTTGCGCAGCGTGTCGGCCTGCTTCACCGGGTCGAAGGTGATGGCCGTGTAGAAGTAGGCGAACCCGATGATGAGCAGACCGAAGACGATCATGTGGATCGGCGAGTTCGGCGTGACGAGGTTCGAGTCGACCCAGTCGCGCATGCTGGCACCCCAGCCGTCGGAGGGCAGCACCACGCTCAGCAGCTGCGGCAGGTACAGCACCGAGCTGGCGAAGATGATCGGGATGACGCCGGACTGGTTGACCTTCAGCGGGATGTAGGTGCTCTGGCCGCCGTACATGCGCCGGCCGACCACGCGCTTGGCGAACTGCACCGGGATGCGCCGCTGGCCCTGCTCGACGAAGACGATGGCCACCAGGATCAACATGTAGCCGGCCAGCACCAGGATGACGGCGGTCCAGCCGCCGTTGGCCTTGATGGTGGCGAACTGGTTCGGGAGGCCGGCGACCACCGAGGCGAAGATCAGCAGCGACATGCCGTTGCCGATGCCCCGCTGGGTGACGAGCTCGCCCATCCACATCAGCAGCGCCGTGCCGGTGGTGAGGGTGAGCACGATGAGCAGCACGTGGCCGACGTCGAAGTTCGGCACGAGGTCGAGGCCGGAGGTGTTGCCGCCCCGGAGGCCGGTGCCACCGTTGTGGAACAGGTAGGCCAGGCCGGTCGACTGCAGGATGGCGATGCCGATGGTGACGTAGCGCGTCCACTGGGTGATCTTGCGCTGGCCGACGGCGCCCTGGTTCTGCCACTCCTCGAGCTTGGGGATCACCACGCCGAGGATCTGCATGATGATCGACGCCGTGATGTACGGCATGATCCCGAGGGCGAAGATGGCGAAGTTGGTGAGCGCGCCGCCGGAGAACAGCTGGAGGAAGCCGAGGATGCCGCTCGTCTCGGCTCGGTCCTTCAGCTGCGAGAGCGCGCCGATGTCGATGCCCGGGACCGGCAGGTGTGCACCCAGCCGGTAGAGCACGATGATGGCCAAGGTGAACAGCACCTTGTTGCGGAGATCCTGGACCTTGAAGATGTTCTTCAGGTTGGTGAGCACCGAGCTGGCTCCTGTGCGCCGGGGCGGCGTGTCGACCTAGCGGTTCGTGAGGTGGTTGCCCTTGACGGGCGGACGACGGTCGCCCCACGGCAGGGGCAGGACCTCGACACTACCGCCGGCGGCGATGATGGCTGCCTCGGCCGACTTGGAGAAGCCGTGGGCCTTCACGGTGACGGCGCGGGTGATCTGACCCCGGCCGAGCACCTTGACGTGCGCGCCCTTGTGGGTGAGGCCCTTGCTGTGCAGGATCTCGGGATCGACGGCGTCGAGGCCGGTGGCGTCGATGACGTCGAGGTTCAGGGCCTGGTACTCGACCCGGAAGGGGTTGTTGAAGCCGCGGAGCTTCGGGACCCGCATGGCGAGGGGCAGCTGCCCGCCCTCGAAGCCCGACCGGGATGGAGCCACGGGCCGCCTGGCCCTTGGTGCCGCGGCCTGCGGTCTTGCCGCCCTTGCCGCCGATGCCGCGACCGACGCGCTTGCGGCGCCGGTTCGAGCCCTCAGCGGGCTTGAGATCGTGGATCTTCATCGTCTCGTCCTCGCTACTTCTCGGAGGCGGCGGCGGAGCCGTCGACCTCTTCGACGGTCACGAGGTGCGGGACACGAGCGATCATGCCGCGGATCTCGGGACGGTCGGGAAGGGTGTTGGTCTTGCCGATGCCACGCAGGCCGAGGGCCCGCAGCGTGCCGCGGGTCTTGGGCTTGGTGCCGATGGCCGACTTGACCTGGGTGACCTTGAGCTCGCTCATCACGCCACCTCAGTGGGGACGTGGGGCCCGCGCTCGGACTCCTTGTAGGCCTCGAGGAGGCCCTTGGGCACGAACTCCTCCGGCGAGAGGCCACGCAGGCGGGCGATCTCGTCGGGGCGCTTGAGCTCCTTGAGCCCGGCGATGGTGGCGCGGGCGACGTTGATGTGGTTCGAGGAGCCGAGCGACTTGCAGAGCACGTCGTGGATGCCGGCCTCTTCGAGGATCGCACGGGCGGCGCCACCGGCGATGACGCCGGTGCCGGGGGCGGCGGGCTTGATGCAGCACGCGGCCCGCACCCATGCGGCCGATGATCGGGTGGGTGACGGTGCTGCCGGCCAGCGGCACGGCGAAGAGGTTCTTGCGAGCCTCCTCGGTGCCCTTCTGGATGGCGAGGGGCACCTCCTTGGCCTTGCCGTAGCCGAGCCCGACGTGACCGGCGCCGTCGCCGATCACCACGAGAGCGGTGAAGGAGAAGCGACGGCCACCCTTGACCACCTTGGCCACGCGGTTGATGTTGATCACGCGGGACTCGCGCAGGGCGAGGGCGTCGATGTTGGGGGCCATCAGAACTCCAGTCCGGCTTCTCGGGCGGCATCTGCAACCGCGGCCACCCGGCCGTGGTACTGGTTCCCACCGCGGTCGAACACGACCTTCTCGACACCGGCGGCCTTGGCCCGCTCGGCGAGGAGCTTGCCGACCTCGGTGGCGGCGGCGGCGTTGCTGGTGCCGTCGGCACCGATGCCGGTCTCGATGGTGGACGCGGCGGCCAGGGTGCGGCCGGTCACGTCGTCGATCACCTGGGCGCTGATGTGCCGGTTGGACCGGAACACGGCCAGGCGGGGACGCACGGCGGTGCCGCGCACCGTCTTGCGCACGCGGCGGTGGCGCCGGATGCGGGCGTCTCGCTTCTGCTTCGCGCTGTCGCTCATCTTCCCTACTTCCCGGCCTTGCCGGCCTTGCGGACCACGCGCTCGTCGCGGTACCGCACGCCCTTGCCCTTGTAGGGCTCCGGCTTCCGGATCTTGCGGATGTTGGCCGCGACCTGGCCGACGGCTTCCTTGTCGATCCCGACCACACCGATGGTGGTCGGGCTGGCGACCTCGAAGGTCACACCGGAGGGAGCTTCGACCGACACCGGGTGGCTGAAGCCGAGCGCGAGCTCGAGCTTGGTGTCACCCTTGGCGGTGGCGCGGTAGCCGACGCCGACGATGTCGAGGTCCTTGCGGAAGCCCTCGGAGACGCCGACGACCATGTTGTTGACCAGCGAGCGGACCAGGCCGTGCAGGGCACGGTTCTGGCGCTCGTCGTTCGGCCGCTCGACGACGAGGACGCCCTCGTCCTGGCGGACCGTGATCTCGCCCGGGATGTCACGCTCGAGCGTGCCCTTCGGGCCCTTGACGGTGATGTGCGAGCCGGCGATGGAGACATCGACGCCGCTCGGAAGGTTGATGGGTGCGCGCCCAACTCGAGACATTGGGGCCTCCTACCAGACGAAGCAGAGGATCTCGCCGCCCATGCGACGCTTGCGCGCCTCACGGTCGGTCATGAGCCCCTGGCTGGTGGACAGGACGGCGACGCCGAGACCGCCGAGAACCCGAGGGATCTTGTCGGCCTTGGTGTACACACGCAGACCCGGCTTGGACACGCGCTTGACCCCGGAGATCACGCGCTTGCGCTCGGGTGAGTACTTCATGGTCACGGTGAGGACACGACCAGGACGGTCGGTCGTCGTCGGCCACCTCGAAGCTCTCGATGTAGCCCTCCTTGAGGAGCAGCTGAGCGAGAGCCTCCTTGACCTTGGAGGAAGGCATGCGGACCTCGTCATGCATCGCCGTGTTGGCGTTGCGGATGCGGGTGAGCATGTCGGCGATGGGATCGGTCATTGTCATCTAGATCGTTCCCCTCACCAGCTGGCCTTCTTGAGACCGGGGATCTCCCCGGCGTGCCCGAGCTCGCGGAGGCACACGCGGCACAGGAGGAACTTGCGGTACACGGCGTGGGGCCGGCCGCAGCGCTGGCAGCGGGTGTAACCCCGCACCTTGAACTTGGGGGTGCGCTGCTGCTTGTTGATGAGCGCCTTCTTGGCCATTACTGCTGCCCCTCACGCTTGAACGGGAAGCCGAAGGCATCGAGCAGGGCCTTGCCCTCGGCATTGGTACGAGCCGTCGTCACGATCGTGATGTCGAAGCCACGGGGGACGTCGACCTTGTCGTAATCGATCTCCGGGAACATCAGCTGCTCGCTGACGCCGAAGGTGTAGTTGCCGCGGCCGTCGAACGACTTCGGGTTGAGACCCCGGAAGTCACGGATGCGGGGGATCGCCAGGCTGATCAGGCGGTCGAAGAACTCCCACATGCGATCACCCCGGAGGGTGACCTTCACGCCGATGGAGTTGCCCTCACGGAGCTTGAAGCCGGCGATCGACTTCTTGGCCTTGGTGACGACGACCTTCTGGCCGGTGATCAGCTCGAGGTCCCGGACGGCACCGTCGAGCAGCGACTGCTGGGCGAGGGCCGCCCCGACGCCCGAGTTGATGACGATCTTCTCGAAGCGGGGGACCTGCATGATGTTCTCGAGGCCGAGCTGCTCCTTGAGGGCGGCGCGGATCTCGTCGTTGTACCGGGTCTTGAGACGCGGCACGGTGGTGGTCGCGGTGGTCACGAGAGGTCCCCCTCGCACTTGCGGCAGATCCGGACCTTCGTGCCATCGGGCTCGAAGCGGTAGCCGATGCGGGTCGGCTTGCCGCAGGAGCTGCAGATGATGGCGACGTTGGCCACGGCGATCGGCATCTCCTTGTCGATGATGCCGCCGGTGTTGGTCTGGCTGGTCGGCTTCTGGTGCTTCTTGGCGATGTTGACGCCGTCGACGATGACCCGGCCCCGTTCGGGGTAGGCACGAGTGACGGTGCCGGTCTTGCCCCGGTCCTTGCCGGTGAGCACCTGGACGCGGTCGCCCTTGCGGATCTTCATCACAGCACCTCCGGTGCCAGCGAGACGATGCGCATGAACTTCTTGTCGCGCAGCTCGCGCCCCACCGGCCCGAAGATGCGGGTGCCACGGGGCTGCATGTTGTCGTTGATGAGGACGGCGGCGTTCTCGTCGAAGCGGATGTAGGAGCCGTCGGGACGACGCTTCTCCTTCTTCACGCGGACGACGACGCACTTGACGACGTCGCCCTTCTTCACCGAGGCGCCGGGGATGGCGTCCTTGACCGTGGCGACGAAGACGTCGCCGATCGAGGCGTAGCGCCGCTTGGAGCCCCCGAGCACCTTGATGCAGAGGACTTCCTTGGCACCGCTGTTGTCGGCCACGCGCAGTCGCGATTCCTGCTGGATCATCGGGCACGCTCCAACACGTCGACCAGGCGCCAGCGCTTCAGCTTCGAGAGCGGGCGGGTCTCCTGGATGCGCACCTTGTCGCCGACGTTGAGGTCGTTGGCCTCGTCGTGGACGTAGAGCTTGTTGGTGCGCTGGACCGTCTTGTTGTAGCGGGGGTGGCGCACCCGGTCGGTCACGGCCACGACGGCCGTCTTGTCCATGCTCGTCGAGACGACCGTGCCTTCACGCACCTTGCGCGGGTTGGCCCGGGTCTCTTCGGTGGCCGCAGTCTCGTCAGCCATCACGCGGTCTCCTCGTCGGCCGCCAGCGCGTCGGCTGCGGCGATCTCACGCTCACGCAACTCGGTGTTGACGCGGGCGACCTGCTTGCGCACGGCACCGAGCCGTGCGGAATTGTCGAGCTGGCCGGTGACGTGCTGGAAGCGGAGGTTGAACAGCTCTTCCTTCGCGTCGGCCAGCTTGTCGAGCAGCTCGCTGTCGCTCGCGTCCCGGAGGGACTCCTTGGTCTTGGCCATCAGAAACCCTCCTCCCGGACGACGAAGCGAGCCTTGATCGGCAGCTTCTGGATGGCCCGGTCGATGGCCTCACGGGCGACGACCGGGTCGTTGTAGGACAGCTCGAACAGCACGCGGCCCGGCTTCACGACGGCGACCCAGCGCTCCGGGTTGCCCTTGCCGGAGCCCATGCGGGTCTCGGCCGGCTTCTGGGTGACGGGCTTGTGCGGGAAGACGTTGATCCAGACCTTGCCGCCACGCTTGATGTGGCGGGTCATGGCGATACGGGCGGCCTCGATCTGGCGGGCGGTGATCCAGCCCGGCTCGAGGGCCTGGATGCCGTAGTCACCGAAGGTGACCTCGGTGCCACCCTTGGCCTGTCCCTGCATGCGGCCGCGCTGCTGCTTGCGGTGCTTGACCTTCTTGGGCATCAACATGGCTCAGTCACCATCCCCGGGACGGAAGTGCGGGGTCTCGTTGTGCTGGCGGGTGGAGCGCTCGATCTCCTCTTCCTCGGCGAGAAGTCGCTCGAGTTCGGGATCGGCCTCCTTCACCAGCGGAGCGGCTTCGACCTCGTCGGTGGGCTCGGCGACGGCCTCGGCGGGCGCATCGGTCGGGCGGCGACGGGCGGCAGCGGAGGAGACGACCTTGCGGGGCTTGGGGGCGCCGGAGGTCTCGCCGACGGCCATGGCCGCCTCGCGGGTGGCCTTGTCGTCGAGCTGGCTCTTGTAGGGGAGGATGTCGCCCTTGTAGAGCCAGACCTTCACGCCGATGCGGCCGTAGGTGGTCTTGGCCTCACGGAAGCCGTAGTCGATGTCGGCGCGCAGCGTGTGCAGCGGCACCCGACCCTCGCGGTACCACTCGGTGCGGGCCATCTCGGAGCCGCCGAGGCGACCCGAGCACTGGACCCGGATGCCGAGGGCGCCGGCCTTCTGGGCGTTCTGCACGGCCCGCTTCATCGCACGGCGGAAGGCCACGCGACCGGCGAGCTGGTCGGCGACACCCTGGGCGATCAGCGCGGCGTCGAGCTCCGGCTGCTTGATCTCCTGGATGTTGAGCTGGACCTTGTTGTTGCCCGAGATCTTGGTGAGCCCGGCGCGGAGGCGGTCGGCCTCGGCGCCACGGCGACCGATCACGATGCCCGGACGGGCGGTGTGGACGTCGACGCGGAGGCGATCACGGGTGCGCTCGACCTCGATGCGGCTGATCGCGGCGTGCGGCAGCTGCGTCATGAGGTAGTCGCGGATCTTCCAGTCCTCGATGACGAAGGTGGCGTACTCCTTGCGCTCCGCGAACCACCGGGACTTCCAGTCGGTGGTGACGCCGAGGCGGAACCCGTACGGGTTGACCTTCTGACCCATCAGTCTTCCTTCCCTTCGGCCTCGGCAGCGGCGTCAGCCTGTTCCTCGGCGGCGCTGGCCTCGGCCTCGACCGGCTCGGCCTGCTCGGCCAGGTCGGCCTCGTTGGCCTCGAGCTCGACCTCGGCCTCGGCCGGGGCGACCTCGTCGTGGTCGTGATCGTGGTCGTGATCGTGATCGTGGTCGTGCTCCGCCTCGGCCTTGCGCTCGGCCTTGGCCGAACGGCTGCGGGCGACGCGCTCACGGCGAGCCTCGGCGGCGGCACGGCCGCCACCAGCGCGGCCGCTGGCGGCCTCACGGGTGCGCAGGGCCTCGAGGTCCTCGGTGGACAGACGGCTCACGATGATCGTGATGTGGCAGGTGCGCTTGCGGATGCGGGTCGCACGGCCACGGGCACGCGGACGCCAGCGCTTGAGCGTGGGGCCCTCGTCGGCGTAGCAGGCCGACACGAACAGCTCGTCGGCGGGGATGGCGTTGTTGTGCTCGGCGTTGGCGATGGCCGACTCGAGGCACTTGAGGATCGTCCGGGCGATGTCACGCTCGGCGAGCTCGAGGACCTCGAGCGCCCGCGCCACGGGAAGGCCCCGGATGAGATCGAGGATCTCACGGGCCTTGTAGGCCGAGGAACGCACGTACTTGACCTGGGAGCGAACGCCGGGGCGCTCGTTGGTCTTCACACCGAAGGCCATCAGCGGCGGCCCTTCTTCTCTTGGCCGGCATGGAACTTGAAGGTCCGGGTGGGAGCGAACTCACCCAGCTTGTGACCCACCATCGACTCGGTGATGTACACCGGGACGTGCTTGCGGCCGTCGTGCACGGCGATGGTGTGGCCGACCATCTCGGGGATGATCGTGGAGCGGCGCGACCAGGTCTTGATCACGCGCTTTTCGTTCTGCTCGTTGAGGGTGTCCACCTTCTTCAAGAGGTGGTCGTCGACGAACGGGCCCTTCTTCAGACTGCGAGGCATCGGTGGCCCCCTCCCTAGCGGCGCGAGCCGCGGGTGCGGCGACGACGAACGATGAGCTTCTGCGACGGCTTGGTCTTGTCGCGGGTACGGCCCTCGGGCTTGCCCCAGGGCGAGACCGGGTGGCGGCCACCGGAGGTCTTGCCCTCACCACCACCGTGGGGGTGGTCGACCGGGTTCATGGCGACACCGCGGGTCTGGGGCTTGACGCCCTTCCAGCGGTTACGGCCGGCCTTGCCGATCTTGATCAGCTCGTGCTCGGAGTTGCCGACCTCGCCGACGGTGGCGCGGCAGTCGATCGGGACACGGCGCATCTCGGTGCTCGGCAGGCGCAGGGTGGCGTAGTCGCCCTCCTTGGCCACGAGCTGGATGCTCATGCCGGCGCTGCGGGCCATCTTGCCGCCGCCGCCGGGCTTGAGCTCGACGTTGTGCACCACGGTGCCGACGGGGATGTAGCGCAGCGGCATGGCGTTGCCGGGGCGGATGTCGCTGCCCTGGCCGCTCTGGAGCTTGTCGCCGACCTGCACGCCCTTCGGGGCGAGGATGTAGGCCTTCTCGCCGTCGTGGTAGTGCAGCAGGGCGATGCGGCAGGTGCGGTTCGGGTCGTACTCGATCGCCGCGACGGTGGCGGGGACGCCGTCCTTGACGCGACGGAAGTCGACGATGCGGTACCGCTGCTTGTGACCGCCACCCTTGTGACGGGCGGTCTTGCGGCCGTAGCTGTTGCGGCCACCCGTCTTGGTCTTGGGGGCCAGCAGGGTGCGCTCGGGCGTGGTCTTCGTGATCTCCGAGAAGTCGGAGACCGTCTGGAACCGGCGGCCGGCGCTGGTGGGCTTGCGCTTGCGAAGAGCCATCGTCCTACCCCTCGAACAGTTCGATACGGTCGCCGTCGGCGAGGGTGACGAAGGCGCGCTTGGTGTCGGGACGGGAGCCGAAGGTGCCGGTCTTGCGGTTGCGCTTGCGCTTCCCGTTGCGGTTCAGCGTGTTCACCTTGAGCACGCGGACGCCGAAGATGGACTCGACGGCATCGTGGATCTCCGGCTTGGAGGCGTCCGGGTGGACCACGAAGGTGTAGACGTTGCTGTCGAGCAGGCCGTAGCTCTTCTCGCTCACGACCGGCTTGATGATGACGTCGCGGGGGTCCTTCACTTGGCTGCCTCCGCCTCGGCGACCGGGGCGACCGGCGGCACGTTGGATCGGGTGAAGACCACGTAGTCGTTCACCAGCACGTCGTAGGTGTTGAGGTGACCGGCTTCGAGGATGTGGACGTTCTGGAGGTTGCGGAAGCTCTTCCAGGCGCCGACGTCGTCGCGGGAGAGCACCACGAGGATGCGACCCTCGAGCCCGAGAGCGGCCAGAGCGGCCACCGCACCCTTGGTCGAGGGGGTGTCGAAGCCCCAGTCGTCGACCACGACGACCTTGCCGTCGGCTGCACGGTCCGAGAGGGCCGAGCGCAGCGCCAGCTTGATCATCTTCTTGGGGGTCTTCTGGGCGTAGCTGCGGGGCTTGGGGCCGAGCGCCACACCGCCACCGATCCACTGCGGGGACCGGGTCGAGCCCTGACGGGCACGACCGGTGCCCTTCTGCTTCCAGGGCTTGGCCCCGCCGCCACGGACCTCGGCGCGGGTCTTGGTGCTCTGGGTGCCGGCGCGCTTGGCGGCCAGCTGGGCGGTGACGACCTGGTGCATGACCGGGACGTTGGGCTCGATGCCGAAGGTGGCCTCGTCGAGCTCGATGGTGCCGGCGTCGGCGCCGGCCGGGGTCTTGACCGTCACGCTGGCCATCACGCATCACCCTTCGTGGCGGCCTTGACCGCATCGCGGATCACGACGAGCCCGCCCTTGGGGCCCGGGACGGCGCCCTTGACGAGCAGGAGGTTCTTCTCGGCGTCGGTCGAGACGACCTTCAGGTTCAGGGTCGTGACCTTCTCGGCGCCCATGCGGCCGGCCATCCGGGTGCCCTTGAACACGCGGGCGGGGGTGGCGCAGGCACCGATGGAGCCGGGGGCACGGTGGACGCGGTGCGCACCGTGGGAGGCCCGCTGGCCGGAGAAGTTGTGCCGCTTCATGGCGCCGGCGAAGCCCTTGCCCTTGCTGACGGCGGTCACGTCGACGAGCTCGCCGGACACCAGGGTGTCGACGGAGATCTCCTGACCGACCTCGAAGCCCGAGACGTCGTCGAGGCGGAGCTCGAGGACCTTGAGCCCGGCGCGGACGCCGGCCTTCTCGAAGTGGCCCCGATCGGGGTTGTTGAGCTTGCGGGCGTCCTTCTCACCGAAGGTGACCTGCAGGGCGTTGTACCCGTCGCGCTCGGCCGTCTTGACCTGCACGACGCGCATCGGCTCGACCTTGAGGACGGTCACGGGCACGACGCGGTTGGCGTCGTCCCAGACCTGGGTCATGCCGACCTTTTCGCCGACTACTGCTTTGTTCGCCATGACGGCAACGATCTTTCTGTGCGGATTTGCGTCGTCTCCCCCGAGCGGCTGGGACAGCGTTTCGGGGCCTTCACGCGGACGCTCCGCACGGGGAATCCCCCGGCGGAGCGCCAGTCGGTTGTGCTGCGGGGTACCCGTGCCGCTCGAGAGCGGATCGGGCCGTCGCAGACGTCGGTTCGATCGACGAAGAGGTGCGCACGTCGACTCCCCGCAGGGGGCCTCGGACGCACAAGGAGGAGATGATAGCGACCGGAGCGCCGGTCTCCAAACCGGGTCTCCGGGAGGGGTCGGTCTAGAGCCCCATCCGGGTGGTGACCCCGTGGTCGCGTCCGGCCGTGTAGCCGCCGTCGACGGCGATGGCCTGGCCCGTGACGAACGAGGCGTCCGAGGACACCAGGAAGGTGGCGACCGAGGCGATCTCCGACGGGCGACCGAGGCGACGGAGCTTGTGCTCCTCCTTGATCTCCAGGAGCATCTCGTCGAGCTCGGGATCGCCGAGGCTGCGCAGCATCGGCGTGTCGATGAAGCCCGGGCAGATGGCGTTGGAGCGGATGCCGAGGCGGCCGTAGTCGATGGCCATGTTCTTGGTGAGGATCACCACGCCGCCCTTGGAGGCGTTGTAGGAGCTGCCACCGGCGGTGCCCTCGAGGCCCTCGACGCTGGCGACGGTGACCACGCTCCCCCGCTCGCCGTCGACGGGCTCCTGGCCCATCATCTGGGTGATCACGTGCTTGGCGGTGAGGAACGTGCCCTTGAGGTTCACGCCGAGGACGTGATCCCAGCTGGCCCCGTCGACCATGTGCACGGGGCCGCCACCGGGCACGCCGGCGCTGGTGACGACCCCGTCGATGCGCCCGGTCAGCTCGGCTGCGGCCGCCACGAGGGCCTGGACCGAGGCCTCGTCGGTGACGTCGCAGATCTCGAAGCGCTCTGGAGCCGCCACCCCGGCCGCCGCCGGGCCCAGGTCACCACCGACCACGCGGGCGCCCTCGGCGGTGAAGCGCTCGACGCAGGCCGCGCCGATCCCCGACGACGAACCCGTCACCAACATGACCTTGCCGTCCAGACGACCCATACCACTCCCCCTGTGCCTCGTCGCCCTCATGGGCGGCGATCGGTTCCCGGCCCACGCCGGGAACGGGGATCCTACGGCCCGGCGACCCACGCCACCCGTCTACCCTCGGGCAGGCGCCCCGGCGGGGCGCGAGGGCGGATCGACCGACGATCCCCCCGACGAAAGGCGGAGCCGTGCGCACCACTCTCTCCCACAAGGCCCGGGCCGGCCTCCTCACCGGAGCGCTGGCCGTCATCGCCGCCGGAGCCGTGTCCATCGCCCCGGCCGACGCCCAGGCGGCCCGCGTGCTGACCGTCTCGCCGTCGACCATCACCGTGGGCCAGTCGGCCGATCTGATCGCGACGGGCTGTGTGGCCGACGCCGACCAGGCCGATCTCTACGTGGTCTTCGGCTCCGACGAGGGCGGCCCCGGGGGCACCGACCCCCAGCCCACCGACGCCGAGGGCACGGCGACCTTCAACACGGGCCCGGCGCCCGAGGGCGCCGAGGGCACGTACGTCATCACGGCCCAGTGCGTCTTCGACAACGGCGAGGGGTTCGACGTGCTGTTCAGCTACGACCCGGCAGAGCTGACCGTGGTCGGCGCCACGCCCACCACGAGCGAGGCCCCGACGACCACCGCGGTCGAGGTGGCCGACGTCGTCGCGGTGGCCCCGGCCTTCACCGGCTGAACCGACCGTCCTGACGCGACGAAGGCCCGGGCGCTGCGCCCGGGCCTTCGTCGCGTGGTGGGGCCGGCGTCAGCCCAACGGGTCGATGCCGGAGACGCCGTTGTCGGCCACGTGCTCGGTCCACTCCCGACCGTTCCACCAGCGGTGCTGGTGGCGACCGCTGGGGTCGGCCGCCCACTGCTCGGGGACGGCGGGCACCGTCGGGGGCGTGGGGGCCACGGGGGTGACGGTCCCGGCCCCGCCGAAGGAGGCCTGCGGCTCGGCCGCCACGGGCGTCTCGAGGGTGCTCGGCTCCGGCGCGGCGTCGAGCACCACCGGCGTGGGGCCGGGCTCGGGGATCGGCTCCGGTTCCGGTTCGGGCTCGGGCTCGGGCTCGATGCCCGCCGCCCAGGCGACCGCCTCCTCGCGCTCGGCGAGGGAGAAGCGTCGGAGCTCACCGGGGATCATCCAGGCGAAGGCGCCGACGAGGTGCTCCACCCACTCGACGTCGGACACCACGGCGGCGCGCTCCCATGCCGACAGGTGGTGGACGCCGAGCTTGACGTCCTGCCAGTCGGCACCGGCCGAGTAGCCGGTGAACTCCGGGCCGAGGACGTAGACCAGGCGCACGGGTCCGGCGGCGACGGCCGCGTCGATGGCGGGCCGCAGGACATCGCGGTAGTCGTCGGAGTGGACCTCGCCCACGGCCTCGAAGCCGATGACGCCGGTCGGGAGGTCGGTGATCGCTCGCAGCATCCCCCGAGTCTGGCCGATCCCGCCCCGGAACGGGAGGGCACGGACGCGCAGGAGCCCGGGCCGAGGCCCGGGCTCCTGTTCAGTTCTCAGTGGCTGATGACGCCGGGGCGTCAGACCTGCTGGATCTTGATCTCGATGTCGACACCGGCCGGGAGGTCGAGGCGCTGGAGCGAGTCGACGGTCTTCGGGGTGGGATCGACGATGTCGAGCAGACGCTTGTGGATGCGCATCTCGAAGTGCTCGCGCGAGTCCTTGTCCTTGTGCGGGGACCGGATCACGGTGTAGCGGTGCTTCTCGGTGGGGAGGGGCACCGGGCCACGCACGGTGGCGCTGGTGCGCACCACGGTCTCCACGATCTTCTTCGTCGACTGATCGACGATCTCGTGGTCGTACGCCTTGAGCCGGATGCGGATCTTCTGCTTGTCAGCCATGTTCGTCCGCTCTCGTTACTTGATGATCTTGGTGACGCGGCCGGCGCCAACGGTACGGCCACCCTCACGGATGGCGAACCGAAGGCCCTCTTCCATGGCGATCGGGTTGATGAGCTCCACGGTCATGACCGTGTTGTCACCCGGCATGCACATCTCGGTGCCCTCCGGCAGAGAGATCTGACCGGTCACATCCGTCGTACGGAAGAAGAACTGCGGCCGGTAGTTCCCGAAGAACGGCTTGTGACGCCCGCCCTCTTCCTTGGTCAGCACATACACCTGACCCTCGAACTCGCTGTGCGGGGTGATGCTGCCAGGCTTCGCGAGCACCTGACCACGCTCCACCTCTTCCTTCTTCGTGCCACGAAGAAGCGCACCGATGTTGTCACCCGCACGACCCTCGTCGAGCAGCTTGCGGAACATCTCCACACCCGTGCACGTCGTCTTCTGCGTCGGCTTGATACCAACGATCTCGATCTCGTCACCGGTGTGGATGATCCCCTGCTCCACACGACCCGTCACCACCGTGCCACGACCCGTGATCGTGAACACATCCTCGATCGGCATCAAGAACGGCTTCTCGGTGTCACGCTCAGGCTGCGGGATGTAGCTGTCCACCGCCTCCATCAGCTCCAGGATCTGCGCCGTCGCCGTCGCATCACCCTCGAGCGCCTTCAGCGCCGACACCTTGATCACCGGAACATCATCACCCGGGAACTCGTACTCGTTGAGAAGCTCACGAACCTCGAGCTCCACCAGATCCAGCAGCTCCTCGTCATCGACCATGTCGACCTTGTTCAGCGCCACCACGATCGACGGCACACCCACCTGCTTGGCCAACAGCACGTGCTCACGGGTCTGCGGCATCGGACCATCAGCCGCCGACACCACCAAGATCGCACCATCGACCTGAGCCGCACCGGTGATCATGTTCTTGATGTAATCCGCGTGACCAGGCATGTCGACATGCGCGTAATGCCGGTTCGCGGTCTCGTACTCCACATGCGCGATGTTGATCGTGATACCGCGCTCACGCTCCTCAGGAGCCTTGTCGATGTTCGCGAAATCCGTCGCAGAGTTGTGCTCCGGATCCTGCTCCGCCAACACCTTCGAGATCGCCGCCGTCAGCGTCGTCTTCCCATGGTCGATATGACCCATCGTGCCCACGTTCGCATGGGGCTTGGTCCGCTCGAACTTCTCACGCGCCATCGGTGGCGGTCTCCTTGGTGATGCCCGCGTGGGGCGACTCTGTGCTGGTTGGAAAGGAACGTTGGTGCTGCTGGAAAAGCGTGGTGCCGGTCGGAACCGACCGTGCTGCACACCGGGGGCCGTGGGCCCCCGGCGGGATCACTCCCCGCGGACGCGGGTGACGATCTCTTCCTGCACGTTCGACGGCATCGGCTGATACGAGTCGAACTGCATGGTGTAGGTGGCCCGTCCCTGGGTGCGGGAACGAAGGTCGGTAGCGTAGCCGAACATGTCCGACAGCGGCACCTGGGCCCGGATGATCTGGGAGTTGCCCTTCTGCTCCATGCCGCCGAGCTTGCCGCGGCGGGAGGAGAGATCGCCCATGACGTCGCCCATGTAGTCCTCGGGCGTCGAGACCTCGACGTTCATGATCGGCTCGAGCAGGACCGGCTTGGCCTTGCGGGCGGCCTCCTTGAAGGCCATGGTGCCGGCGATCTTGAACGCCATCTCGGACGAGTCGACGTCGTGGTACTTGCCGTCGGTGAGGATCGCCCGGATGTCGACGGTGGGGTACCCGGCGAGCACGCCGGAGGTCATCGCCTGCTGGATGCCGTGGTCGACGGAGGGGATGTACTCCTTCGGGATGCGGCCACCGCTGATCTTGTCGACGAACTCGTAGCCGCCGCCCGCACCCGTGTTCTCGAGGGTGATGGTGACCTCGGCGTACTGACCCGAGCCACCCGTCTGCTTCTTGTGGGTGTAGGTCGAGTTCTCGATGGTCTGGGAGATGGTCTCGCGGTAGGCCACCTGCGGCTTGCCGACGGTGGCATCGACCTTGAACTCACGCAGCATGCGGTCGACGAGCACCTCGAGGTGCAGCTCGCCCATGCCGGAGATCACGGTCTGGCCGGTGTCCTCGTCGGTGCGGACCTGGAAGGTCGGGTCCTCTTCGGAGAGCGAGAACAGGGCCTTGGACATCTTGTCCTGGTCGGCCTTGGTCTTCGGCTCCACGGCCACGTGGATCACGGGCTCCGGGAAGATGAGCTCCTCGAGCACGAGCGGGTTGGCCGGGTCGCAGAGGGTGTCACCGGTCTTGGTGTTCTTGAAGCCGATGCCGGCGACGATGTCGCCGGCGAAGACGTGATCGCGGTCCTCGCGGTCGTTGGCGTGCATCTCGAGGATGCGGCCGATGCGCTCCTTGGACTGGGTGCGGCTGTTGAGGACCTGGCCGCCCTTCTCGAGCTGGCCGCTGTAGACCCGGAAGTACGTGAGCTTGCCCACGTGGGGGTCGGTCATGATCTTGAACGCCAGGGCCGCGAACGGGGCGTCGTCGCTCGGCGGGCGCTCGACGTCGGTGTCGCCCTTGAGGTTGGTGCCCTTCACCGGCGGGAGGTCGAGCGGCGACGGGAGGTACCAGACGACGGCGTCGAGCAGGGGCTGCACGCCCTTGTTCTTGAAGGCGGTGCCGTTGAGGACGGGGATGACCTCGCCGGCGATGGTGGCCTTGCGGATGGCGTCGCGGAGCTCGTCGACGGAGATCTCCTCCTCGCCGACGAACTTCTCGAGCAGCGCCTCGTCGACCGACGCGACCGTCTCGATCAGGTCGGCGCGGTACGCCTCGGCGTCGTCGCGCATGTCCGCGGGGATCTCCTGGACCTCCCACTTGGCGCCCAGCTCCTCGTCGAGCCACACGAGGGCGTCCATGGTGACCAGGTCGACCACGCCCTTGTAGTGGCCCTCGGCGCCGATCGGCAGCTGGAGGACGGCGGTGTTGGCCTCGAGGCGGTCCTTGATGGAGTCGAGGGCGGCGTAGAAGTCCGCGCCCAGGCGGTCCATCTTGTTGATGAAGCAGATGCGCGGGACGTTGTACTTGTTGGCCTGGCGCCACACCGTCTCGGTCTGGGGCTCGACACCGGCGACGCCGTCGAACACCGCGACCGCGCCGTCGAGCACGCGCAGGGAGCGCTCGACCTCGACGGTGAAGTCGACGTGACCGGGGGTGTCGATGATGTTGATGCGGTGGTCGGCCCACTCGCAGGTGGTGGCGGCCGACGTGATGGTGATGCCGCGCTCCTGCTCCTGGACCATCCAGTCCATGGTGGCGCCGCCGTCGTGGACCTCACCGATCTTGTAGTTCTTGCCGGTGTAGTAGAGGATCCGCTCGGTCGTGGTGGTCTTGCCGGCATCGATGTGGGCCATGATGCCGATGTTGCGGGTGCGCTCGAGCGAGTACGGGCGACTGGCCATCTCTTCAGTCCTGTCGGTGAGGCGTGGTGGAATCGGCGGGAGGGGCGGAGGCGATGTCGCGACGACGCCCCGCCGAGGCGGGGCGACCGAGGCGGCGGCAGCGCCGGGGTGCGCTTACCAGCGGTAGTGCGCGAAGGCCTTGTTGGACTCGGCCATCTTGTGGAGGTCTTCCTTGCGCTTGATCGAGGCGCCGACGCCGTTGCTGGCGTCGAGCAGCTCGTTGGCGAGGCGCTCGGCCATGGTGCGCTCACGGCGCTGGCGGGAGTAGCCGACGATCCAGCGGATGGCGAGGGTGTTGGCCCGACGAGGGCGCACCTCGACCGGGACCTGGTAGGTGGCACCGCCGACGCGACGGCTGCGCACCTCGAGCTGGGGCTTCACGCCGTCGACCGCACGCTTCAGCGTGGCGATCGGCTCGGCGCCGGTCTTCTGCTCGATGATGGTCGAGCGCCTCGTAGACGATCTTCTCGGCGGTGGAGCGCTTGCCGCGCTGCAGGATCTTGTTGACGAGCTGGGTGACGACCACCGACCGGTAGATCGGATCGGGCATCAGCTCTCGGCGCGGGGCGGGACCCTTGCGGGGCACGTCAGCTCTCCTTCTTGGCGCCGTAGCGACTACGGGCCTGCTTGCGGTCGCGCACGCCCGAGGTGTCGAGCGTGCCGCGGATGATCTTGTAACGGACGCCGGGAAGATCCTTCACTCGGCCTCCACGCACGAGCACGATGGAGTGCTCCTGCAGGTTGTGGCCCTCGCCCGGGATGTAGGCGGTGACCTCCATGCCGCTGGAGAGGCGCACACGGGCGACCTTGCGCAGCGCGGAGTTCGGCTTCTTCGGGGTGGTCGTGTAAACGCGCGTGCACACACCCCGTCGCTGCGGGGCGCCCTTGAGGGCCGGGGTCTTGCCCTTTGCGGGCTTCGACTGGCGGCCCTTGCGGACCAACTGCTGGATGGTGGGCACAGCGAACCTTTCCTACGTTTTCAACACGGCGTTCGATCGACGCGTCGTTCGATCTCGGGCTCACGGGGCGCGATCCGCGCCAGAGCCGACTTGCAATGCTAGGGGCGGGCGCACCGATTCGGCAAACGCCCGTGGGACGCCGGCCGGGACAGGCCCGGCCGGCGGTCCTGGATGGGTCAGGCGGAGCCCTCGGCCTGCGGGAGCTCGATCACCTGGGCGTCGGGCTGCTCCTCGCCGCCCTCGGCCAGATCACCGGCACCGGCGACGAGGTCGCCGGCCATGCGCTCGGCGAGCATGTCGGCCAGATCGGCGTCGTCGTCGCCCGAGGAGTAGTACTCCATGGGCGAGTAGTCCGGTGCCGAGGTGGCGATGTCCCGGTAGGCGAAGGTGCCGGTGCCGGCCGGGATCAGCTTGCCGATGATGATGTTCTCCTTGAGGCCGAGCAGGGAGTCGCTGCGCGACTCGATGGCGGCCTCGGTGAGCACCCGGGTCGTCTCCTGGAAGGAGGCGGCGGAGAGCCAGGAGTCGGTGGCGAGCGACGCCTTGGTGATGCCCATGATCTCGGGGCGGCCCTCTGCAGGCTGCTTGCCCTCCATCACGAGCGCCCGGTTGACGTCGCGGTACACCTTCGAGTCGACCCGCTCGCCCGGCAGGAAGTCGGAGTCGCCCGGCTCCTGCACCGCGATCTTGCGGGTCATCTGGCGCACGATCAGCTCCATGTGCTTGTCGTGGATCGGCACGCCCTGGTCCTGGTACACCTTCTGGACCTCGGTGACGAGGTACTGCTGGGTCTCCTGGACGCCCTTGATCTCGATGAGCTCCTTGGGGTCCCGGGGGCCGTCGACGATGGGATCGCCGGCGTTGATCTCCTGGCCGTCGACCACCTCGAGGCGGGCGAGGCTGGGGACCGTGTAGGACTCCTCGGTGCCGTCGTCGGCGACGACGGTGATGACCCGGCCCTTGCCCTCGTCCTCGGCGATGCGCACGATGCCCGTCAGGCGGGACAGCGTGGCCTTGCCCTTCGGGCTGCGGGCCTCGAACAGCTCCACGACTCGGGGGAGACCGCCGGCGATGTCGGCGCCGGCGATGCCGCCGGTGTGGAAGGTCCGCATGGTGAGCTGGGTGCCGGGCTCGCCGATCGACTGGGCGGCGATGACGCCGACCGCCTCGCCGACCTCGATGAGCTTGGCCGGTGGCCAGCGACAGGCCGTAGCAGGCGCCCGAGACGCCGACGTCGGAGTCGTCGGTGAGCGGCGACAGCACCCGGACCCGGGTGATGGCCGGATCGTCGCGCAGCGCCTCCATCTCGGGCTCGCCGACGAGCGTGCCCTTGGCGAACACGGTGCCGTCGGAGAGCGTGACGTCGTCGGCCAGGGTGCGGCTGTAGAGACGGGTCTCGAGCCACGCACGCTTGCCGGGACGGTCGGCCTCGATGCCCTCGATCCAGATGCCGCGGACCGCACCACCGTTGGCGAAGGGGTCCTCGTCGTTGATGATGAGCTCCTGGGCGACGTCGACGAGACGGCGGGTCAGGTAGCCGGAGTCGGCGGTACGGAGGGCCGTGTCGACGAGGCCCTTACGGGCACCAGGCGTGGCGATGAAGTACTCCAGCATCGTCAGGCCTTCACGGAAGTTCGACTTGATCGGCCGGGGGATCATGTCGCCTCGGGGGTTGGCCACGAGGCCTCGCATGCCCGCGATCTGGCGGACCTGCATCATGTTCCCTCGGGCGCCCGAGCCGACCATCATGTCGATGGGGTTGAACTTCTCGGCCTTGAGGGTGATCTCCATGGCCGTGCGCACCTCGTCGGTGGCGGTCGTCCAGATCTCGACCTCCTTCTGACGACGCTCACCATCGGTGATGATGCCCCGTCGGAACTGGGTCTCGACCTTGTCGGCCTCCTTCTCGTGCCGATCGAGGATCTCCTTCTTCGCCACCGGGGTCTTGACGTCCTCGATGGAGATCGTCAGGCCGGACTTGGCGGCGAAGCGGAAGCAGAGGTCCTTGATGCGGTCGAGCGACGCGGCCACGTCGGCCTTGTCGTAGTTGTGGGCGAGCTCGTCGACGATGCGGCCCATGACCTTCTTGTCGATGCGGTAGTTCTGGAACTCGAAGCCCTCGGGGAGGGTCGTGTCGAAGAACACCCGCCCGGCGGTGGTGCGCCGGTAGACCGGGCGCCCGTTCTCCTCGCCGGTGACGTGCTCGGGATGGCGGTACTCGATCAGCGCGTGCAGCTCGATGTCGCCGTTCTCGTACGCCCGCTCGACCTCGTCGAGGGCACGGAAGACCCGGCCCTCGCCCTTGGCCCCCTCGACCTGCTCGGTGAGGTAGAAGGCGCCGATGATCATGTCCTGGGTGGGCGTGACCAGCGGCGCGGCCGTCGGCCGGCGACAGGATGTTGTTGGCCGAGAGCATGAGCACCCGGGCCTCGGCCTGGGCCTCGGCGGACAGCGGCAGGTGCACGGCCATCTGGTCGCCGTCGAAGTCGGCGTTGAAGGCGTGGCACACCAGCGGGTGGATCTGGATGGCCTTGCCCTCGACGAGGACCGGCTCGAAGGCCTGGATGCCGAGGCGGTGCAGCGTGGGGGCCCGGTTCAGCATCACCGGGTGCTCCTTGATGACCTCCTCGAGCACGTCCCAGACCTGCGGGCGACGGCGCTCGACCATGCGCTTGGCCGACTTGATGTTCTGGGCCAGCTCGGCGTCGACCAGCTTCTTCATGACGAACGGCTTGAACAGCTCGAGCGCCATCAGCTTGGGCAGGCCGCACTGGTGCAGCTTGAGGGTCGGGCCGACCACGATGACCGAACGGCCGGAGTAGTCGACGCGCTTGCCGAGCAGGTTCTGGCGGAACCGGCCCTGCTTGCCCTTGAGCATGTCGGAGAGCGACTTCAGCGGGCGGTTGCCCGGGCCGGTGACCGGCCGGCCGCGGCGGCCGTTGTCGAACAGCGCGTCGACGGCCTCCTGGAGCATGCGCTTCTCGTTGTTCACGATGATCTCGGGAGCCCCGAGGTCGAGGAGGCGCTTGAGCCGGTTGTTGCGGTTGATCACCCGGCGGTAGAGGTCGTTCAGGTCGGAGGTGGCGAAGCGGCCACCGTCGAGCTGGACCATCGGGCGCAGCTCCGGCGGGATCACCGGGACGACGTCGAGGATCATGGCCCGGGGGTCGTTGACCCGGCGGCCGTTCTCGTCGCGGCGGTTGAAGGCCGAGACGATCTTGAGGCGCTTGATGGCCTTCTGCTTGCGCTGGGCCGACAGCGGCTTCTGGCCCTCCGGCGGGTCGATCTGGACCCGGAGGATCTCCTCGTCGCCCTCGAGGTCGATGCGGTCGATGAGGCGCGCGATCGCGTCGGCGCCCATGCCGCCCTCGAAGTACTCGCCGTAGCGGTCCTGCAGCTCGCGCCACAGCATCTCGTCTTCGATGATCTTGCGGGCGAAGATGTCCTTGAACTCGTCGAAGGCACGCACGACGAGGTCGAGCTCCATCTCGTAGCGCTCGCGGATGGACTGGAGGTCCTTCTCCGCGGCGCGCTGACGGGCCTTGATGTCGGTGTCCTTGGCGCCTTCGGCCTCGAGCTGGGCGATCTCGGCCTCGAGGGCCTCGAAGCGCTTGGCGAGCTCGAGCTCGCGCTCCTTCTCGATGGCCTCGCGCTCGCCGATCATCTCGGCCTCGAGGTTCGGGAGGTCCTCGTGGCGACGCTCCTCGTCGACGTACGTGACGAGGTTGGCGGCGAAGTAGATGACCTTCTCGAGCTGCTTGGCCTTCATCTCCTCACGGGCCTCGGTGCCCATGAGCAGGTAGGCCAGCCAGGAACGGGTGCCGCGGAGGTACCAGATGTGCACGACCGGGGCGGCCAGCTCGATGTGGCCCATCCGCTCACGGCGGACCTTGGAGCGGGTGACCTCCACGCCGCAGCGCTCGCAGATGATGCCCTTGAAGCGCACCCGCTTGTACTTGCCGCAGTAGCACTCCCAGTCCTTCGTGCGGACCGAAGATCTTCTCGCAGAAGAGGCCGTCCTTCTCGGGCTTCAGCGTGCGGTAGTTGATGGTCTCCGGCTTCTTGACCTCACCGTTGGACCACGTGCGGATCGAGTCGGCGGTGGCCAGGCCGATCCGCAGCTGATCGAAGTTGTTGACGTCGAGCATGGGCATTCCCTCAGCTCCTCTCGGCCTGGCGGCGGGCATCGTCTTCGTCGCTGCCACGTTCGGGGCGCGAGAGGTCGATGCCGAGCTCCTCGGCGGTGCGGAAGATGTCTTCGTCGAGCTCACGCATCTCGATCTCCTCACCAGTGGTGGAGAGGACCTCGACGTTGAGGCACAGGGCCTGCATCTCCTTGATGAGCACCTTGAAGGACTCGGGGATGCCGGGCTCGGGGATGTTCTCGCCCTTGACGATGGCCTCGTAGACCTTCACGCGGCCGAGCACGTCGTCGGACTTGATGGTGAGCAGCTCCTGCAGGCAGTAGGCGGCGCCGTAGGCCTCGAGGGCCCACACCTCCATCTCGCCGAACCTCTGGCCACCGAACTGGGCCTTACCGCCGAGGGGCTGCTGGGTGATCATCGAGTAGGGGCCGGTCGACCGGGCGTGGATCTTGTCGTCCACGAGGTGGGCCAGCTTCAGGATGTAGACGACGCCCACCGTGATGGGGTTGTCGTAGGGCTCACCGGTGCGACCGTTGAAGAGCGTGGTCTTGCCGTTGTCCTGCATGAGCCGGCCGTTGTCGCCGTAGCGGGGGTCGGTCGCCTCGGGGTGCAGGTTCTTGAAGATGCTCTGGATGGTCGGGTGCTTGCCGGCCTGCTCCTCTTCGTCCCAGTGGGCGCCGTCGAAGACGGGCGTGGCCACGAGGGTGGAGGGAGGCGTGGTGGGCCGGGTCTTGGACTCGGTGCCCCGGATCGGCTCCTGGCCGACGTCCTCGCCGGCGACCTTCCAGCCGTAGCGGGCGGCGTAGCCGAGGTGCGCCTCGAGGACCTGACCCACGTTCATGCGGGACGGGACGCCGAGGGGGTTGAGGATGATGTCGACGGGCGTGCCGTCGGACAGGAAGGGCATGTCCTCCAGCGGGAGGATCTTGGAGATGACGCCCTTGTTGCCGTGGCGGCCGGCGAGCTTGTCGCCCACGCTGATCTTGCGCTTCTGGGCCACGTAGACCCGCACCAGCTGGTTGACGCCGGGGGGCAGCTCGTGGCTCTCGTCGCGGCTGAACACCTTGACGTCGATGACCTTGCCGGTCTCGCCGTGGGGCACCTTCAAGCGAGGTGTCGCGCACCTCACGGGCCTTCTCACCGAAGATGGCTCGGAGGAGGCGCTCCTCGGGGGTGAGCTCGGTCTCGCCCTTCGGGGTGACCTTGCCCACGAGCACGTCGCCCGCACCCACCTCGGCGCCGACGCGGATGATGCCGCGCTCGTCGAGGTCGGCGAGGATCTCGTCGGAGAGGTTCGGGATGTCCCGGGTGATCTCTTCCGGACCGAGCTTGGTGTCGCGGGCGTCGATCTCGTGCTCCTTGATGTGGATCGACGTGAGCACGTCGTCCTTCACCAGGCGCTCCGAGAGGATGATGGCGTCCTCGAAGTTGTAGCCCTCCCACGGCATGAAGGCGACGACGAGGTTCTTGCCCAGGGCGAGCTCGCCGTTGTCGGTGGAGGGGCCGTGGGCGAGGATGTCGCCCTTGGAGACCTTCTGGCCGTCGGCCACGAAGGGCTTCTGGTTGATGCAGGTGTCCTGGTTCGAGCGCTCGAACTTGAGCAGCCGGTAGACCTTGCGGCCCTTCGACTTGTACTCGACGGTGATCGAGTTGCCGTCGACCTCGGCGATGACGCCGTCGTCCTCGGCCAGGATCATGTCGGCCGCGTCGCGAGCGGCGCGGGACTCGATGCCGGTGCCGATGTACGGGGCCTCCGCACGCAGCAGGGGCACGGCCTGGCGCTGCATGTTGGCGCCCATGAGGGCACGGTTGGCGTCGTCGTGCTCGAGGAACGGGATGAGCGCCGTGGCGACCGAGACGATCTGCTTCGGCGAGACGTCCATGAGCTGGACCTCGTTCGGGGGCACGTTCGAGATCTCGGTGGTGGCACCGAAGAAGACGTCGCGCTCGAGCATGAGCTTGAGCTCGCCGAGCGTGGCGGCCTGCGGGGACCGGCGCACGAGGACGCGGTCGGCCTTGAAGCTGCCGTCGGGGTTGAGGGGCGCGTTCGCCTGGGCGACGACGTACTCCTCCTCCTCGTCGGCGGCGAGGTAGACGATCTCGTCGGTGACCTTGCCGTCGACGACCTTGCGGTACGGCGACTCGATGAAGCCGAACTCGTTCACCCGGGCGAAGGTGGCCAGGGCGCCGATGAGGCCGATGTTCGGGCCTTCAGGGGTCTCGATCGGGCACATGCGGCCGTAGTGGCTGAAGTGCACGTCGCGGACCTCGAAGCCGGCGCGCTCACGGGAGAGGCCACCCGGGCCGAGGGCCGACAGGCGACGACGGTGGGTGAGGCCCGACAGCGGGTTCACCTGGTCCATGAACTGCGACAGCTGGGAGGTTCCGAAGAACTCCTTGATCGCGGCGACCACGGGCCGGATGTTGATGAGCGTCTGGGGCGTGATGGCCTCGACGTCCTGGGTGGTCATGCGCTCGCGGACGACCCGCTCCATGCGGGAGAGGCCGATGCGGACCTGGTTCTGGATCAGCTCGCCGACCGAGCGGATGCGGCGGTTGGCGAAGTGGTCCTGGTCGTCGAGGCGGTAGCCCGGCTCGGCGTTGACCAGGTTCAGCAGGTACGTGGTGGCGGCGAGGACCTCGGCCGGGGTGAGCACCGACTGGTCGGACTCGGGGCGCTCGAGCTCGATGCCGAACAGGTTCTCGATCTTGTCGAGCTCCGGGCCGAGCTTGCGGTTGAGCTTGTAGCGGCCGACCCGGGAGAGGTCGTAGCGACGGCTCTCGAAGAAGGCGTTGCGGAAGTAGGCCTTGGCCGACTCGACCGACGGCGGCTCGCCCGGACGGGCCCGCTTGTAGATCTCGACCAGCGCCTCGTCCTGGGTGGGAGCGAGCTCGCGGTCCTTCTCCCACTGCCCCTCGAGGAAGTCGAAGTGGCGCACGAAGCGGTCGAGGAAGCCCGGGTAGTTCTCCTCGTCGTAGCCGAGGGCCCGGAGCAGCACGAACAGGCTGAGGCGGCGCTTGCGGGCCACGCGGGCGCCGGCGGTGACGTCCTTGCCCGGCTTCTGCTCGACGTCGAACTCGATCCACTCACCGCGGTAGGGGTGGATGGTGCCGGTGACGAGCTGGTGCTTCTGCAGGTTGCGGAGACGGAACCGCTCGCCCGGCTGGAAGATGACGCCCGGGGAGCGCACCAGCTGGGAGACCACGACACGCTCGGTGCCGTTGATCACGAAGGTGCCCTTGTCGGTCATCATGGGGAAGTCACCCATGAAGACCGTCTGCTCCTTGATCTCGCCGGTGGTGGCGTTCATGAAGCGGGCGCGGACGAAGATGGGCGCGGAGAAGGTCATGTCCTTCTCCTTGCACTCCTCGACCGAGAACTTCGGCGGCGGCCGGAGGTCCTCGTCGTCGGGGTCGAACTCCAGCTCGAGCTGCAAGGTCTCCGTGAAGTCCTTGATCGGGCTGATGTCTCGGAAGGTCTCAGCGAGACCCTGGTGCAGGAACCACTCGAACGATTCGCGCTGGATGGCGATCAGATCGGGCAGCTCGAGTGCTTCGTCGAGGTTGGCGAACGAATAGCGTTCACGGACAGACGAGCGAGCAGGCAAGGATGACTCCTCGGTAGGGCGGCCAAGCCGCCTGCGTCCGGGGCGCGTTGGACCGTCGGGAACGGAACACGGCATACCGGCGCGAAGCGGCGACCTGGGATCCTAGGCCGGACGCGCGTGGAAGAGCAACCCTGGGATCCGAAGGATCCGGGCGCTCACTCGGGGGATCATCCACTTCTACCCCGGTCAGATTGAGCGGCACGGTAAAGGAAAGGGCTCGGGAGGTCAAGCATCCGAAGGTCCCGAAGGCTCGATCGGGCTCGGATCCCGGGCCGGGACGGGACGCGACAGGGCCCGCCCCGGGGGGCGGGCCCTGCGACAGGAACTGCGTGCGGCGAGCGCCGCGTCGGGCTACTTGAGCTCGACGGAGGCGCCGGCGCCCTCGAGGGCCGCCTTGGCCTTCTCGGCGTCGTCCTTGGTCACGCCCTCGAGGACGGGCTTGGGAGCGCCGTCGACGAGGTCCTTGGCCTCCTTGAGGCCCAGGTTCGTGAGCGAGCGAACCTCCTTGATGACCTGGATCTTCTTGTCGCCGGCACCGGTGAGGATGACGTCGAACTCGTCCTTCTCCTCGGCGGCGGCATCGCCGCCACCGGCGCCACCGGCGGCCGGGGCGGCAGCCACGGCGACGGGAGCAGCGGCGGTCACGCCGAACTTCTCTTCGAAGTCCTTGAGCAGCTCGCTGAGCTCGAGGACGGACATGCCGGCGATGGCGTCGAGGATCTCTTCCTTGGTGGCCATGATCTAGTTCTCCTGGTTCTCGGCCGCGGCGTCGTCGGCCGGGGCATCGTCGTCGGGGGCGGCGTCGGCGTCGGCCGAGGCAGCGGGGGTTTCGGTGGTGTCGGTGGTGTCCTCGGCCTCGGCGGCGGGGGCCTCGTCGGCCGCCACCTCCTCGGCAGGGGCGTCGGCAGGAGCCTCATCGGCCGGGGCCTCGTCGGCAGGGGCCTCGGGAGAGGCGGGGGCACCGGGGGCGCCACCCTGCGCGATCAGGGCCTGGAGGCCGTAGGCGAAGTCCCGCGGGACGGCCTGCAGCAGGCCGGCGAACTGCACCATCGGGGCGGCCATGAGGCCGGCCAGCTTGGCGAGCAGCTCCTCGCGGGGAGCGACGTCGGCGAGGGCCTTGGCGTCCGCGGCGGAAAGAAGCTTCTCGCCGAGCACACCGCCCTTCACCACCAGGTTCGGGTTGCCCTTCGCGAACTCGCGAAGGGCCTTGGCCACGGCGACAGGATCGCCACCGCTGCCGGTGGGAACGAAGGCGATGGCCGTCGGCCCGGTCAGCTGCTCGTCGAGATCGAGGCCCAGGTCGCGCGCCGCGAAGCGCACGAGCGTGTTCTTGTAGACCTTGTACTCGCCACCAGCTTCACGAAGCGCGCGGCGCAGGGCGGCGAGATCGCCGACGTTGATGCCGCGGTACTCGGTGAGCAGGACGGCATCGGAGTCGCTGAAGCGCTGTCGCACCTCATCGACCACGGCCACCTTCTCCGGTCTCGGGTTGTCCATCGCACCTCCTCTCTCTGGCTGTCAGGGCCCCGGCGCCGGATGGCACCGGGGGTTCGGCACCGAGGTGCCGGTGGGCGTCGCAGCGCCCGTGCCCCGTCAGCGGCCACCGAGGAGCGAACTCTCCGGGAGACGACGACAGGGCGTCCGCCGCTTGCGCGTGCGAACGCCCCGTGGTGCGGAGGTTCGCCTCGTCAGGTGGGCCGTGGTGCGCATCGACCGAGGTCGGTGTGCGGGCCCGTTACGCCCCGAGGGGCACCGGATGTCTGCGGCGAGCGGATTTTCGATTGTGGGTGCCCGGCCGGGGCCGGGCGAGAGCCCTTCGAGGGTAGCGGCCCGGGGGCGCTGCCTCCAAGGGCTGGTGGATCAGGAGGCGGGGACCTCGTCGATGACGAGCATGCGGGCGGGGTCGAGCTGGATGCTCGGGCCCATGGTGGAGGCCACGACGACCCGCTTGAAGTAGCGGCCCTTGGCGGCGGCCGGCTTGGCCCGCTCGAGCTCCTCGAGCACGGCCCGCAGGTTGGCGGCGAGGGCCGCCGAGTCGAAGCTGACCTTGCCGATCGGGACGTGCACGTTGCCGTGGCGGTCGGTGCGGTACTCGACCTTGCCGCCCTTGAAGTCGGCGACGGCCTTGCCGACGTCGGTGGTGACGGTGCCGGTCTTGGGGTTCGGCATCAGGCCTCGGGGGCCGAGGGCCCGACCGAGCTTGCCCACCTGGGGCATGAGGTCCGGGGTGGCGATGGCCACGTCGAAGTCGAGCATGCCGCCCTCGACCTGGGCGATGAGGTCCTCGGCGCCCACGATGTCGGCGCCGGCCTCACGGGCCTCGGCGGCGGCGTCGCCCTGGGCGAACACGGCGACGCGGACGTCGGTGCCGGTGCCGGAGGGCAGGGCCACGGTGCCACGCACCATCTGGTCGGCCTTGCGGGGATCGACGCCCAGGCGAACGGCGAGCTCGACGGTCTCGTCGAACTTGGCGGTGGCCAGGCTCTTCACCAGCTCCACGGCCTCGGGCGAGGTGTGGTGCTGGGTGCGGTCGTACCGACGGGTCGCGTCGGTGTACTTCTTTCCGTGCTTCGCCATGACGGCTCCCTCGTGTCGGGCACGGCCGGCCACCGGGGTGGCGTGGACGTGCGGTGGGCCCGCCGGGCGAGGTGGTCCCGGTCAGGTGACGGCCCGGCGGTGCCGGGCCGGTGGATCAGACGACCTCGATGCCCATCGAGCGGGCGGTGCCGGCGACCTGGAGGCGGGCGGCCTCGAGATCGTTGGCGTTGAGGTCGGGCATCTTGACCTGGGCGATCTCCGTGACCTGGGCGTCGGTGATCGAGCCGGCGACGGCCTTCGAGGGGGTCTGGGACCCCTTGTCGAGACCGGCGGCCTGCTTGATGAGCACCGACGTCGGCGGGGTCTTCAGGATGAACGTGAAGGACCGGTCCTCGTAGACGGTGATCTCCACCGGCACGATGGTGCCCCTCTGCGCCTCGGTCTTGGCGTTGTACTCCTTGCAGAAGTCCATGATCGCCACGCCGTGCGGGCCCAGGGCGGTACCCACCGGAGGTGCCGGGGTGGCACCGCCCGCCGGGATCTGGATCTTCACGACGGCCGAAACCTTCTTCTTGGCCATGTCTTCTACTCGCTTCTCGTTCGTTCACGCGCCCACGGAAATGCCCGCATGCGCGACGGACCACTTTGGCGGCTCACGCCGCCGATGACAACTCAGCCGACCCTCGGGCCGACCTCCAGGGTGCCGCTAGAGCTTGGCGACCTGGGAGAATTCGAGCTCGACCGGGGTTTCGCGGCCGAAGATGTTGACGAGCACCTTGAGCTTGAGCTGGTCCTCGTTGATCTCGACGATCTCGCCGGAGAAGTCCGCGAACGGGCCTTCCTTGACCCGGACGGTCTCGCCCTGCTCGTACTCGAGACGAGGCTTGCCGCGCTTGGGAGCGGCCTCCTCGCTCTCGTCCTTGACCTGCAGGAAGTTCTCGACGTCGCGGCGCGGCAGCGGCGAGGGCTTGGCGCCCTGGCCGACGAAGCCGGTGACGCCGGGGGTGTTGCGGATGACGTACCAGGAGTCGTCGCCCATGTCGCAACGCACCAGCAGGTAGCCCGGGAAGACCTTCTTCTGGACGACCTGCTTCTTGCCGTTCTTGAACTCCACGACGTCTTCCATGGGGATGACGACCTCGTGGATGCTCTCCTCCATGTTCATCGAGGAGATGCGGGCTTCGAGGTTCTGCTTGACCTTCTTCTCGTAGCCCGACTGGGTGTGGACCACGAACCAGCGGCCGGGCCGGTCGTAGGGGCTCTGCGGCCGGGGCCGGGCCTCCTCGAGCAGCTCGTCGGCGTCGACGACCTCGACCTCGGGATCATCGACGCTCTCGGCGCCGTCGTCGGAGGTGGTGGTCGTCGAGCTCGGCCGCGGGGGCCTCGGGGGCCTCCTCGGTCGGGGTCTCGTCGATGGAGCCGGCGTCGCCCAGGGGCTCGTCGGGGGTGTCGGTGTCGGTTGTCGAAAGTCATGAGGCGTTGAAGAGTTTCAGCACGAATTCTGAGAAGACCCAGTCGACGCCGAAGATGAACAGCGTGAACACGACGAGGGTGACGAGGGTGATGATCGAGTAGTTGATCGTCTCGGACTTGGTCGGCCAGGCGACCTTGCGGAGCTCGGACCGGACCTCTTTGGCGAACTGGGTGGGGCCGGTGCGCTCCTTGCGCTGGGCCTGCTGGGGCCCACGACGGGTGCGAACGGGCTCGCCGTCGGGGCCGAGCTCGCCCTGCTTCTGAAGCATGCGCTTCTGTTCTCGGTTCAAAGCCATGGCGACACTTCCCACCGGACTGTTCGGACGTCAGCGGTTCGGATCATCGAATTGTGAGACTGCGGAGCAGGGCAGGAGGGACTCGAACCCCCAACCGCCGGTTTTGGAGACCGGTGCTCTACCAATTGAGCCACTGCCCTAAGGACTGCCTTCGGGAACCGTCGACGATACCAGTCGGCGCGCCCGGTCAGGCCCCGGGGGCCCGACGTGACCACCCTAGGCGGCGCGCCCCGGGACGGGCGAATGCGAACCTAGGCGGGGCGGCGGCGGGTGGTGAGCACGAGCACCCCACCCACCCCGGCGGCGGTGGCGGCGGCCAGCCCACCGAGGTAGGCGGCCCGCTTGCCGACGGTGCGCTGCCGGGCGCGGCGGGCGAGGGCGTCGTCGAGGCCCACGAGCACGTCGGTGAGATCGGCCGGCACGGGGACCGACTCGGTGGCCATGGCGGCCATGGTGCGGCGCAGCCGGCGGTACTGGGCCAGCTCGGCCTGGCAGCGCAGGCACTGCCCCACGTGCTCGGCCTGGTCGGCATCCAGCGCGCCGGGCTCGTCGACGGCGGCGGGCAGCCGTTCGGCCACGGCTTCACACCGCACGGGCGGACTCCTCGCCGGAGGCGGCGTCGCGCAGGAACACGTCGTCGCGGAGCTTTCGCCGGGCCCGGTGGAGGCGCACCTTGGCGGCGGACTCGGAGATGCCGAGCTCGGCCGCGATGGCCTCGTGGGGAAGGTCGTAGATGTCGCGCAGCACGATCACCGCCCGCAGACGCGGCGGAAGGGTGCGCAGGGCGACGTTCACCCGCTCGCGCAGGGCCCCGTGCTCGGCCCGCCCGACGGGGTCGTGGCCCGGGCGGAGGTCGTCGACCGGGAGGTCGTCGTGGAGCTCCTCGTGGCGATGGCGGGCCCGCCGGCCGAGGTGGGTGGAGGCACAGTTCGCCGTGATCCGGTAGAGCCAGGTCGTGAACTGGGCGTCGCCCCGGAACCGGCGCAGGCCCCGGTAGGCCCGCAGGTAGGTCTCCTGGGTGACGTCGCGGGCGTCCTCGTCGTCGCCGGTGAGGCGGTGGGCGAGGGTGTAGGTGTCGACGTAGGTGAGGCGCACCAGCGCGTCGAACGCGCCCCGGTCGCCCTCTCGGGCGGCGGTCACCAGGTCGTCGACGTCGGCAGCCATCACCGGTTCGACGCCACGACGACGCCGACGGTTACGCCGAGGCCCGGCATCGGGCCCGGCAGGGAGCGCGTCGTGCGGACCCGGGCCCGGACGCGCCACGTCGGTGGCGGCCGCAGGGGCCACCACCGACGGGGGTTCGACGCTCGACCAGGACGGCTCGTGACCGTCCCGGGGATCGCTCAGCGGGTCTCCTTGTGGGCCGTGTGCGTACGGTCCCACTTGCAGTACTTCTTGAGCTCGATCCGCTCGCGGTCGTTGACCTTGTTCTTGGTCGTGATGTAGTTGCGGCGCTTGCAGACCTGGCACTCCAGGGTCACGGCGATGCGCTTCTCGTTCTTGGCCATCGTGGCCCTCCTGCTCTCGACCGGCGTGCCGGCCAGGCGTTACTTGATGATCTTGGTGACGCGGCCGGCGCCAACGGTACGGCCACCCTCACGGATGGCGAACCGAAGGCCCTCTTCCATGGCGATCGGGTTGATGAGCTCCACGGTCATGACCGTGTTGTCACCCGGCATGCACATCTCGGTGCCCTCCGGCAGAGAGATCTGACCGGTCACATCCGTCGTACGGAAGAAGAACTGCGGCCGATAGTTCCCGAAGAACGGCTTGTGACGCCCGCCCTCTTCCTTGGTCAGCACATACACCTGACCCTCGAACTCGCTGTGCGGGGTGATGCTGCCAGGCTTCGCGAGCACCTGACCACGCTCGACCTCTTCCTTCTTCGTGCCACGAAGAAGCGCACCGATGTTGTCACCCGCACGACCCTCGTCGAGCAGCTTGCGGAACATCTCCACACCAGTGCACGTCGTCTTCTGCGTCGGCTTGATACCAACGATCTCGATCTCGTCACCAGTGTGGATGATCCCCTGCTCCACACGACCCGTCACCACCGTGCCACGACCCGTGATCGTGAACACATCCTCGATCGGCATCAAGAACGGCTTCTCGGTGTCACGCTCAGGCTGCGGGATGTAGCTGTCCACAGCCTCCATCAGCTCCAGGATCTGCGCCGTCGCCGTCGCATCACCCTCGAGCGCCTTCAGCGCGGACACCTTGATGACCGGAACATCATCACCCGGGAACTCGTACTCGTTGAGAAGCTCACGAACCTCGAGCTCCACCAGATCCAGCAGCTCCTCGTCATCGACCATGTCGACCTTGTTCAGAGCCACCACGATCGACGGCACACCCACCTGCTTGGCCAACAGCACGTGCTCACGGGTCTGCGGCATCGGACCATCAGCCGCGGAGACCACCAAGATCGCACCATCGACCTGAGCCGCACCGGTGATCATGTTCTTGATGTAATCCGCGTGACCAGGCATGTCGACATGCGCGTAATGCCGGTTCGCGGTCTCGTACTCGACATGCGCGATGTTGATCGTGATACCGCGCTCACGCTCCTCAGGAGCCTTGTCGATGTTCGCGAAATCCGTCGCAGAGTTGTGCTCCGGATCCTGCTCCGCCAACACCTTCGAGATCGCCGCCGTCAGCGTCGTCTTCCCATGGTCGATATGACCCATCGTGCCCACGTTCGCATGGGGCTTGGTCCGCTCGAACTTCTCACGCGCCATGGGGATCTCCTGGAGGCCTTTCGAGGAATGGTGAGGGTTGGTTTCCGGACCAGACGTCCGGACTGTCGGATGGTGTCGGCGGTCGGACTCGAACCGACGACCACTCGATTATGAGCCGAGTGCTCTAACCGACTGAGCTACGCCGACAGGCCACTGCGGCGACTCGGGCCCTGGTGGACCCGGATCGACGCCGTGGAAGAGCCCCCTGACAGAATCGAACTGTCGACCTTTTCCTTACCATGGAAACGCTCTGCCGACTGAGCTAAGGGGGCGCGCCGGACCACAGGGGCCAGGCAACGGCTTGTCATCATGCCACGACCTCGCGCCGGTTCCCAACTCGGCATCGGTCACGTTCCGCGAGGCCCCCGACGAGGGCCCCGGCCGGCCCACGACGCGCCGAGGGTGGACCGGCGACCACCGGGCGCACCGGTACGGTGAGGGCCCGTGGAGCTGCGACTGGCCAGGCCCGACGACGCCGAGGCGACCCGAACCATCTACAACACCGAGGTGACCGGCTCGACGGTCACCTTCGACCTGGTGCCGCGATCGCTCGAGGAGCAGCGCGACTGGATCGAGGCGCGCTCGGGCGCCATGGCCGTGGTGGTCGCCGAGACCGACGGCGAGATCGTGGGCTTCGCCGCCCTCTCGCCCTACCGGTCGAGGCCGGCCTATTCGACCACCGTCGAGGACTCCGTCTACGTGCGCCACGACCAGCGGGGCACCGGCGTGGGCCGGGCCCTGCTCGCCGAGCTGGTCGAGGTGGCCGCCGCCCGGGGGTTCCACACGATGATGGCCCGCATCGTGGGCGGCCACGACGCCTCGATCGGCCTCCACAGCTCGCTCGGGTTCGAGATGGTCGGCATCGAGAAGGAGGTCGGGCGCAAGTTCGGCCGATGGCTCGACGTCGTCCTGATGCAGCGGATGCTCTAGGCCCGCGCGAGGCTCTCCGACCCGTGACGACCACGCCACCCACCCCGTCGCGCCCCGTCGGCGCGCCCCGGCCCCAGCCGAACTACGCGCTCCGCCGAGCCGTCGCCGGCGGCGTCGCCCTGCTCGTCGTCGTGGCCCTCGTGCTCGGCGCGGGATCGCTCCTCGGAGGTGGGTCCGACTCCGCCTCGGCCCCCACCACCACGGTCGCGGAGTCGACGACCACCACCGTCCCCCTGCCGACCACCACCACGCTGGCCTTCCCCCGCCGCAACGACCTGACCCAGCCCCCCGTGTTCGCGGTGCGCACCCCGCCGGTGCGGGCGGTCTCGGACGCGGCGCCGCTCACCGTGTGGGTGATCGGTGACTCGACGGCCCAGGCCCTCGGCCAGCTGCTCGAGAACGACGTGAAGGACATCCCGTCGATCCAGGCCCGCACGATCTACAAGAACTCCTCCGGCCTCACGCGCAACGACTTCTACGACTGGCCGGCGGCCCTGCCCGCGCTGCTCGCCGAGGGTGCGCCTGACGCCGTGGTGATCTCGATGGGCGACAACGATGCCCAGGCCCTCCAGCCCCAGGGCGCCACCAACTACGTCGACGTGGGCACGCCCGAGTGGCTGGCCGAGTACACCCGTCGGCTCACCGCCTTCGTCGATCAGCTCACCGCGGCGGGCAGCCGCGTGTACCTGGTCGGCCAGCCGGTGATGCGCGACGGCACCTTCAACGCCCGCATCGCCGTGGTCGACAGTGCCTACCGGACCGTGGCCGCGGCCAACCCCGACATGACCTACATCGACGCCAAGGCGTTGCTGAGCGGCGAGGACGGCGGCTACACCGACCGGCTCCCCGGGGCCGGCGGCGCGATGGTGCAGGTGCGCAACAGCGACGGGATCCACCTGTCGCTCGAGGGGGCCAGGTGGCTCTCCCGGATCGTCGGCCGTCAGGTCGCCGCCGACTACGGCCTCCAGGCCCCCTGAGACGATTCGGCCGAGCCGACGCGCTCCGCTACAGTGACCGGCTCCTGGGTCGGTGCCCGAGTGGCCAAAGGGAACGGGCTGTAAACCCGTCGGTTCTGCCTTCGATGGTTCGAATCCATCCCGGCCCACCATCCGGCCCCCGCCCTTCGGGGCGGGGGAACCGGAGGATCCACGAGCAGCCGGAGCCTCACCGAGGCCGGCGCTCGCACCGCGCAGTCGTCCGACGGCGTTGTCTCAGGCGGACTGCCTCAGGCGGCGTCGCCCCCGACGGGAGCCGGACGACCGAACAGCCAGCCCTGGCCGTACTTCCACCCGTGGGCCTGCACGGCCGCGCACTGGGCCTCGGTCTCGACGCCCTCGGCCACGCCCCGGAACCCGAGGGCCTCGACCATGCCACCGAGGGCACGGGTGACGAGATCGGCCTGGGGGTCGACCCCGAGGCGGCTGGTGAAGGACCGGTCGAGCTTGATCCCCCGGATCGGCGAGGCGAGCAGCGCGGCCACCGCCGAGTAGCCGGTGCCGAAGTCGTCGAGGACGAGGTCGACGCCCATCTCGGCCAGCTCCTGGAGCGCCCGGTAGCTCGAGCCGGTGGCGTGCAGCACGCTCGACTCGGTGAGCTCGAGGCCGAGGCGGCCGGTCGGCACACCGTGACGGTCGAGGGCGGCCCGCACGACCTCGGGGAAGCAGCCCCGTGACAGCTGCGACGGGGACACGTTCACGAACACCTGGGCCGTGCCGTCGGGGTCACCACCGAGGAAGGCGCAGGCCTGGTCGAGCACGTGGGTGCCCAGCTCCGAGATGAGCCCGGACTCCTCGGCGACCGGCACGAACGCCGCCGGGAGCAACAGCCCGTGCCGGGGATGGTGCCAGCGGGCGAGGGCCTCGTAGGCCACGGTGCGGCGGCTCGTCAGCTCCACGATGGGCTGGTAGTACAGCTCGAACTCGTGGTTGGCGATCGCCGGGGCCAGCTCCGTCTCGACCGTCAGGCGACGCACCGCCCGGGCCCGGATGCTCCGGTCGAAGAGCACCCAGTCCCCCCGTTCGCCGCCCTTCGCCGCGTAGAGCGCCGTGGTGGCGTCGTGCAGGAGGTCGTCGGCGCCGTGGCCGTCGGTGGCGATGGCGACCCCGACCGACACGGCCGGGCGGAGGTCGTGGCCGAAGACCTGCAACGGCTCGGCCACCGCCGCCACGATCCGGCCGATGAGGGCGGTCGGGACCTCCGCGCCGTCGAGGTCGTCGACGATCACGAAGAACTCGTCGCCGTTGCCCCGGCCCACCCGATCGACCGATCCGACGACCCGGGCCACCCGCTCCCCCACGGCCGCGATCAGCGCGTCGCCGGCCGCGTGTCCGAGCGAGTCGTTGATCCTCTTCAGGCCGTCGATGCCGCAGCAGAGCAGCGCCACCGACCGGCCCGTTCCCACCTGCCTGGCCACGATCTGGTGGATGCGGTCGGCGGTCAGGGCCCGGTTGGCGAGACCGGTGAGGGTGTCGTAGAGCGCCCGCTCCACGAGCTGCTCCTTGGTACGCCGCGACTCGGTGATGTCCTCGACCTGGGACACGAAGTGCAGCGGCTCCCCCTCGGCGTCGCGCACCAGCGCGACCGCCAGGTGCCCCCAGACCACGCTGCCGTCGCCGGCGATGAAGCGCTTGTCGAGCTCGAAGCTGTCGATGCGGCCCTGCAGGAGGAGCTCGGACAGGTTCAGGTCGGCCTCGAGGTCGTCGGGGTGGGTGACGTCGGCGAACCTCGTGCCGGTCAACTCCTCGGGCCGACGGACGAGCATGTCGGCCAGCCGTGGGTTCACCGACAGGTAGGTGCCGTCGAGGGCCACCGTGGCCATGCCGATGGGGGCGTGCTGGAGCGTGAGGCGGAAGCGCTCCTCGCTCTCGGCCAGGAGGTTGCGAGCCTCGATCCGCTCGGTGACGTCGACGAACGTGGCCAGCACCATGGGCCGGTCGTCGCCTTCGACCGGCAACGGGACGGACGACACGCTGAGCCACACCCGGCTGCCGTCGGGACGGTGGACACCCATCACCGCGGAGGCGCGCTCACCGGTGCGGGCGGTGATGGCCGCCGGGTTCTGCTCCGGGGGGAAGAGTCCTCCATCGAGGTCGATCATCCGCCAGCCCGCTTGGGTGGGCACGTCGCCGAAGACGTCGGGGTCGGAGATCCCGAGCAGGTGCGCCTCGGGCACCCCGAGCAGCTCGCAGGCCGACGGCGTGGCCTCGATGATCCGGCCGGCGGGATCGTGGAGGACCACCCCCTCCTGCATCCAGCGCACGGCACCCGCCAGCACCGGCGAGCCGTCGTCGAGAGCGCGGAGGGGTGGCTCGCCAGGCACCGCGTCCTCACCGCCCATCCCGCACTCCCGTCGTGCTGCAGCCACGAACGTTCCCCTCGCAACAGTACGTTGTCGCGACCCGACGCGGGCAGGCGTCGACCGCCGTGGTTGCCGCGCCACCGACGGTTCGGCGGTAGAAAGGGGGGCATGGCCAGCTTCGACGTCGTCTCCGAGGTCGACGCCCAGGAGGTCCGCAACGCGGTCGACCAGGCGTCGCGAGAGCTCACCACCCGCTTCGACTTCAAGGGCACGAACTCCAGCATCGAGCTCAAGGATCTCGAGATCGAGATGCACTCGAGCAGCGAGGACCGCCTCACCGCCCTCCGTCAGGTGCTGGAGGAGAAGCTCGTGAAGCGCAAGGTGTCGCTCAAGTCGCTCGAGTACCTGAAGGTCGAGGACGCCGCCGGCGGCACCGTCCGCCAGACCGCCAAGATCAACGCCGGCATCTCCTCGGAGAAGGCCAAGTCCGTGAACAAGGCCATCAAGGAGCTCGGGCTCAAGGGCATCCAGTCCCAGACCCAGGGCGATCAGGTGCGGGTCACCGGCAAGAAGCGCGACGACCTCCAGGCGGTGATCGCCGGCCTCAAGGAGGTCGACCTCGAGATCCCCCTGCAGTTCATCAACTTCCGCGACTGACACCCCTCCGCGCCGACGGGGGCGGCGAGGTCAGTCGTAGTAGCCGGAGTGGATGTAGACGCAGGGCACGCCCTCGGCGTGGAACATGTCGACGTTGCGGCGGTCGTCCTCGAAGGCGAGGCGGAGCTCGAAGCCGTACTCGCGGAACTCCCCCACCACCCGCTGCTTGTAGCTCCGGGACGAGCCGAAGTCGTCCCAGTCGCGCATCACGAGCACGTCCCAGCGCAGGCCGTAGCGCTGGAGCCAGGCGAGGGTCTGGTCGCGCACCCGTTGCGGGCGGGCGGTGAGCAGCAGCACCCGCAGGTCGGGGTCGAGGACCTCGAGGAGGCGGGCGACCTCGTTGATGAGGTCGTCGTCGCCACAGGCCTGGAAGAAGGCCTCCCAGTCGCGGAATGGTCGGTCGAGGTAGTGCTGGCGCCGCGACGCGTCGGAGAGCACGCCGTCCATGTCGAACACGACGGCGGGCCCGGCGGGAACCGGTCCGGCGCGCCAGCGCCAGTTGTCGGGGACCCAGATGTCGGTCACCGGCCGCTGCCGGGCCCTTCGGCCGCACTGGTGCGGATCGACTCCACCACCGTGGGGTCGGCCAGGGTCGTGGTGTCGCCGAGGTCACGACCCTCGGCGACGTCGCGCAGGAGCCGGCGCATGATCTTGCCGCTGCGGGTCTTGGGGAGGTCGGGGACGATGATCACCCGCTTGGGCCGGGCGGTGGGGCCGATCTTGTGAGCCACGTGCTGGCGGATCTCCTCGACCAGTTCGTCGGAGGGCACCGCGGTGTTGCGCACGATCACGTAGCCGACGATGGCCTGGCCGGTGATCTCGTCGGAGGCGCCCACCACGGCGGCCTCGGCCACGGCCGGGTGGTCGACCAGGGCGCTCTCGACCTCGGTGGTCGAGATGCGGTGGCCCGAGATGTTCATGACGTCGTCGACGCGGCCGAGCAGCCACAGGTAGCCGTCGTCGTCGATCTTGGCGCCGTCGCCGGCGAAGTACCGGCCGGGGTAGGTGCTCCAGTAGGTGTCGAAGTAGCGCTGGGGGTCGCCCCAGATGCCGCGAAGCATCGCCGGCCACGGCTTGGTGAGGGTGAGGTAGCCGCCGCCTCGCTCGATCGGGTTGCCGGCGTCGTCGACGACCTCGACCCCGATGCCGGGGAGCGGGAACGTGGCCGAGCCCGGCTTGAGGACGGTGACACCGGGGAGCGGCGTGATCATGTGGCCGCCGGTCTCGGTCTGCCACCACGTGTCGACGATCGGGCAGCGACCGCCCCCGATGTGGGTGTGGTACCACATCCACGCCTCGGGGTTGATGGGCTCACCGACGGTGCCGAGCAGGCGCAGCGACGAGAGGTCGTGCTTCTCGGGCTCCTCGGCCCCCCACTTCATGAACATCCGGATGGCGGTGGGGGCCGTGTAGAGCTGGGTGACCCCGTAGCGCTCGACGATGTCCCAGAGCCGGTCCTTGTCGGGGGTGTCGGGGGTGCCCTCGTAGAGCACCGACGTGGCCCCGTTGGCCAGGGGCCCGTAGACGATGTAGCTGTGCCCGGTGATCCAGCCGATGTCGGCCGAGCACCAGTAGACGTCGTCGTCGGGCTTCAGGTCGAACACGTACTTGTGGGTGAACGCCGCCTGGGTGAGGTAGCCGCCCGTGGTGTGCATGATGCCCTTGGGCTTGGCCGTGGTGCCCGAGGTGTAGAGCAGGAACAGCAGGTCCTCGCTCTCCATCGGCTCCGGGGGGCAGTCGGGCGAGGCCTCGGCCATGAGGTCGTGGTACCAGTGGTCGCGACCCTCGGTCATGGTGACCTCGGTGCCGGTGCGGCGCACCACCACCGTGCCGGTGACGGTCGGGCACGAGGAGAGCGCCTCGTCGACGTTGGGCTTCAGCGCCGAGGGCGCACCGCGACGGAACCCGCCGTCGGCGGTGACCACGACCTTGCAGCCACCGTCGTTGACCCGGTCGACGATGGAGTCGGGCGAGAAGCCGCCGAAGATCACCGAGTGGGCCGCACCGATGCGGGTGCAGGCGAGCAGCGCGACCGGCAGCTCCACGATCATCGGCATGTAGATGGCGACGCGGTCGCCGCGCTCGACGCCGAGGCCCTTGAGGACGTTGGCGAAGCGGGAGACCTCGTCGAGCAGGTCGGCGTAGGTGATGGTGCGGGTGTCGCCGGGCTCGCCCTCCCAGTGGAAGGCGACCTTGTCGCCCCGGCCGGCGGCCACGTGGCGGTCGAGGCAGTTCTCCGACACGTTGAGGGTGCCGCCGAGGAACCACTTGGCGTCGGGGAGCTGCCACTCGAGGGTGGTGTGGAAGTCGCTCGACCAGGTCAGCAGCTCACGGGCCTGGCGGGCCCAGAAGGCCTCGAGGTCCGCATCCGCCTCGCGGTAGAGGGAGTCGTCGCCTGCCAGCGCCGCGGCCTGGAAGGCCGGGGGCGGAGGGAAGAGGCGGTCCTCGCTCGCGAAGTCGGAGATGGTTGGCTGCGACATGGCGACCTCCTGGTAGCGGTTCCGCCGGGGACGGAGGATAGTGCCGCTCGTCACCCGTCCCGCCGGGCGGCACTCAGCCGTGGAGGCCGACGTCCCACTCCAGGGCGACGAAGGCGCCCAGCCCGTCGGGATCGGTGAGCGCCTCGGCCTCACGCACCCGGCTCCGGGCCCGGAGGGCGGCGACGTCAGGGGCCTGGGCCCGCTCGTCCCAGATCCGTCGCCCCTCGGCCACGAGCTCGTCGACCCCGAGCTCGCGCAGGAGCTCCGCCTGGGTGCGCACCCGGGTGGCCGGATGGTCGAGCTGGAGCTGGTCGATCGCCACGTCGGTGGTGATGTCCTGCGAGCCCGGGTCGTCGAGCGGGTGGCCACCGCGCTCGTGGCCCCGGAAGGTGCGCAACCAGCCCATCTCCGGGCGGGCCGCCAGCTCGGCGGTCGACGCCCCGTAGTCGACGAGGAGCAGGCGACCCCGTTGAATCCGGCCGAGGTTGTCGGCCAGCCAGCGCCGGGCCGGCTGCTGCCACGGGACCCACACGCCGGCCGGCACCCCGAGGCCGGCGAGCACCTCGCCGAGGCCCGTCGTCGCTCGCCTCGACCGCGAGGTCGAGGTCGTCGCCCGTGGCGACCACCGTCAACCGCTCCGCGTCGTCTCCCCGACGGCGCACGATGTCGAACGCCACGTTGTCGACCAGCTCGTTGGCGATGACGGCACCCACGACCGTCGCCGGCGCCTCGGCCGCCGAGGCGAAGGCAGCGCCTCGTCCGGCCCTCGGCGACACGGCGAACGCGTCCAGGTCGCCACCGTCGAGCTCCCCCACCCAACCCGGCAGGTGCTCGGCGTGGGCCGCCCGCTGCGAGGCGCTGCGCTCGACCAGCAGGTAGGCGAGGGCCTCGGAGCACGCCGGGTCGGCGACGCGCACCGAACGGGCCAGGGTGCCCGGCCCGGCGCCCACCTCGACCACGACGAACGGGTCGGGGCGGCCGAGGCGCTCCCAGGTGTCGTCGAGCCACCGGGCCAGCAGGGCCCCGAACAGGGGGCCGACCTCGGGGCTGGTCAGGAAGTCAGCACGCCGTCCGGCCCGCCCGCCCGTGGCGTAGAAGCCGTCGACCGGGTCGTAGAGGGCCAGGTCGACGAACGCCGAGAAGGCGACCGCCCGCCCACCGGCGAGCTGCGCGGCGAGGGCGGGCGGGAGCATGAGCGGCCGGAGCCGGTCGGCGACCTAGTTGCCGAGGGCCAGGAGGCTGATCGGGTCGGTGAAGTGGGTGACCACGCTCGGCAGGACGCCGGCCACGAGGGTGACGCCGACGGTGATGACCAGCGCGGCGGTGAGCGAGGCCGGGATCCGGATCGGCGTGGTGTCGCCGTCGGGGGCCTCCTCGAACCACATGATGCGCATCAGCCGGCCGTAGTAGGCGAAGGCGATGACGGAGTTCACGGCGACCACGACGGCCAGGACGTACCCGGAGGTGGTGCCGGCCGACGCGAGAGCCTGGAAGATGCCGATCTTGGCGAACCAGCCGGCGGCTGGCGGGATGCCGGCCAGCGAGAACAGGAAGATCGACATGACCACGGTGAGCCCGGGGGCGTAGGTGAACAGGCCGCCGAAGGAGTCGAGCTCGGCCGAGCGGGTCTTGCGGGCCACGGCGAGGACGACCGCGAAGGCACCGAGGTTCATCGCCGCGTAGATCACCAGGTAGATCACGATCGAGTGGAGGGCCTGATCGGCGGCCTCCGGGCTCGTGCCGGCGACGGCCAGCGGGGCGAGCATGTACCCGGCCTGGGCGATGCCCGAGTAGGCGAGCATGCGCACCACGTTGGTCTGGCGCAGCGCGATCAGGTTGCCGACGAACATGGTGGCGGCGGCGAGCACCCAGATCAGGGGCTCCCACACGTCGTGGCGACCCCAGAAGCCCACGAAGAGCAGGGTCATGAGGGCGACGAAGCCGGCGGCCTTGGAAGCGACGGCGAGGAAGGCGGTGACGGGGGTCGGCGCGCCCTCGTAGGTGTCCGGGGCCCAGGTGTGGAAGGGCACGGCCGACACCTTGAAGGCGAAGCCGATCACCACGAACACGATGCCGAGCGTGATCAGCGGCGTCGAGGTGGCGAGCTCCCCGATGCGGGGGGCGATCTCGGCCAGCAGGGTGGAGCCGGTGTAGCCGTAGATCACCGACATGCCGTAGAGCATGACGGCCGACGCGAACACGCCCATCAGGTAGTACTTCAGGCCGGCCTCGTTGCCCTTGAGGTCGCGCTTGCGCCACGCCGCCATCATGTAGGCGGGGATGGACAGCAGCTCGAGGGCCACGAAGATGCTGATCATGTCGCGGGCCGAGGCCATGACGAGCATGCCCAGCACCGACGCCAGGATCATCTGGTAGTACTCGCCCTCCCAGTAGTCACCCTCGGCGATGTAGTTCGTGGAGAGCAGCACCACGACGTAGGCGGAGAGCAGGAAGAGCGCCTTGAGCACCAGGGCGTAGCTGTCGACGACGTAGCCGCCGCCGAACATCACGCGCGTGACGCCGTCGTAGGCCAGCGTGGCCACGGGGATGAGGGCGACCAGGAGGCCGATGCCGGCGATCGAGGAAGCCGCCCACCGCTTGTCGTCGCCGGTGAAGGCGTCGACCAGCAGAAGGATGACCAGCGTGGCGGCCACCACGATCTCGGGCGCGAGTGCGTGGAAATCGACGCTGGGTGCGTCCCACGCGAACGTCACGAGCTGGGCGAGCAACGGATCAGCTCCCGGTCCCGGTGAAGGCGGAGACCATGTTGGACACGGCCGGGTCGGTGACGTGGAAGATGATGTTCGGGAAGAAGCCGAGCACCACGATCAGCACCAGCATGGGCACCCAGGCCACGTATTCGGTGAAGGTCACGTCGTGGACGTGGGGGTCGTCGGCGAACTCGTCGGTCGGCGTGCCGAAGGCGACCCGCTGGAACAGCCAGAGCAGGTAGGCGGCGGCGAGCACGGTGCCGAGGGCGGCGACGACCATGTAGACCCGGAAGAGGCCGACGTTGAGGTCACCGCCCGGGTTGTAGGCCGAGAGGATGGCGGGGAACTCGCCCCAGAACCCGGCCAGGCCAGGAAGGCCGAGCGAGGCCATCACCGAGAAGCCGAGGATCCAGCCCATGCGGGGCATCTGCTTGAGCATGCCGCCGAGGCGGGCGATGTCGAGCGTGTGGAAGCGCTCCTTGGCCGAACCGGCGACGAAGAAGAGCATGCCGGTGATGAGGCCGTGGGCGACCATGCCGAAGATGGCGGCGTTGATGCCGAAGTCGGTGAGGGTGGCGATGCCGAGCATCACGAAGCCCATGTGGGCCACCGACGAGAAGGCGATCAGCCGCTTCATGTCCGTCTGCGCCAGACAGCACAGGGCGCCGTAGATGATGCCGATGACGGCGAGCAGGCCGATGAACGGAGCCCATCTCTCGGCTGCCTGCGGCAGGATCGGCAGGGCGATGCGGATGAAGCCGTAGGTGCCGAGCTTCAGGAGCACGGCGGCCAGGATCACCGAGCCGACCGTGGGCGCCTGGGTGTGGGCGTCGGGCAGCCAGGTGTGGAACGGGAACATCGGCACCTTGATGCCGAAGCCCATGAACATGCCACCGAAGATCCAGAGGGCGGCGGTGGTGGAGATGCCGGCCGCCGCCATCGGGAGCACCCGCATGTCGAAGGTGTGTTCGAAGCCGCCACCGGGGACCGGCACCTTGTCCGACAGGAAGTACAGCGCCATGAAGCTGATGATCATGAGCGCCGAACCGAACAGCGTGTAGAGGAAGAACTTCATCGCCGCGTAGCGACGCTTCTCGCCGCCCCAGACGCCGATCATGAAGTACATCGGCAGGAGCACGACCTCGAAGAAGACGAAGAACAGGATGAGGTCCTGGGCGCAGAACGTGCCGATCATGCCCGTCTCGAGGATCAGGATCAGGATCAGGAACGCCTTGGGGTTCTTCGGCTCCGGGAAGTGGTTCCAGGAGTAGATGATGCACAGCGGCACGATGAGCATCGTCAGGGCGATCATCGGCAGCGAGATGCCGTCGATGCCGATGATGTAGCGGCTGTTGATGAACGGGATCCACGACTTGTCGACGACGAACTGCAACGTCCGCCCGTCGTCGTAGTCGAAGTTGGTCAGCAGCAGCACGCCGATCAACGCCACGACCAGGCTCGTGCCCAGGGCGATGACCTTGTGCAGGTGCTCCTTCGCCTTGGGGACCAGGAGCATCACGAGCGCACCGGCGAGCGGCACGAACATCGCGAGGGTCAGGCCCCAGCTGTTCAGGAAGTCTTTCATCGGGTTGGTCCTGGGCTCCTAGACGACGAACACGAGCACACCGGCGAGGACGACCACACCGGCGAAGAGGATGGCGGCGTACTGCTGAACCTTGCCGGTCTGCATGCGACGCAGGAACTGGCCGGATTCCTCCGAGACCAGGCCTGTGCCGTTGACGACGCCGTCGACGACCAGCTGGTCGACGTCGCGGTAGACGAACACCGCCACCTTCTTCGACACCGCCGAGGCGCCGTCGACGATGCCGTCGAGCACGTTCTGGTTGAACCAGTAGGCCGCCCGTGCGAGGGGGCCCTTCGTGTCGGCGGCGATGATGTCGGTGTAGAGGGTGTCGAGGTAGTACTTGTTCTCGAGGAACGTGTACCCGGCCCGGGCGAAGCCGTTGCGGCGGGTGAGGCCGTGGGGCCCCTTGTTCTTCTCGTAGTACAGGTAGGCGATCATGATGCCGGCGACCGCCAGCACGGTGGAGAGCACGGCGAGCCACGGCGTGAACTCGGGATGCTCGACCGCCGGGAAGGCGAAGGTCGGCTCGACGAAGTGCTCGAAGCGGGTCGTGGCCCACGAGGGGGCGTTGAACCAGGCCGGGAGGTTCGTGAAGCCGAGGAAGATGGCGGCGATCGCCAGGATCCACAGCGGGATGGTGATGACCTTCGGCGACTCGTGCGGCGTGCCGTGGCCGCGGTACTCGCCCCAGAAGGTCATCCAGTAGGCCCGGCCCATGTAGGCCGCGGTCATGAGCGCCGTGATGAGGCCGAAGATCAGCATCAACGTGTAGGCGTTCTCCTGGCCCTGTTGGGCACCGGCGAGGATCTCGTCCTTCGACCAGAAGCCGGCGAGGGGCACGATGCCGGCGAGCGCCAGTGACGCGATCAGGAAGGTGGCGTGGGTGCTCTTCATGTGCTTGCGCAGGCCACCCATCTCACGCATGTCGAACGTGTGGTGGCAGGCGTGGCTCACCGAGCCGGCACCGAGGAAGAGGCAGGCCTTGAAGAAGGCGTGGGTGAACAGGTGGAACACACCTGCGGTCCAGGCACCCACGCCGAGGGCCATGACCATGTAGCCGAGCTGGCGAGATCGTGGAGTACGCCAGGACCTTCTTGAGGTCGGTCTGCACGAACGCCAGGGCGCCACCCATGACGGTGGTGAAGCCGCCGATGAAGGCGACGTAGTGCAGCGAGCTCGAGCCGATGCCGAGGCCCTCGAAGAACACGGCGTAGAGCCGGGCGATGAGGTACACGCCGGCGACGACCATGGTGGCGGCGTGGATGAGCGCCGACACCGGCGTGGGGCCCGCCATGGCGTCGGGGAGCCAGGTGTGCAGCGGGAACTGGCCCGACTTCGAGGTGACGCCGGCGAACAGGCACAGCGCGCCCGACCAGCAACAGCGTGGTGTTCGCCCCGCCGGAGAGTGCGTACTCGTTGATGTGCGAGCACGTTGAAGCTGGTGGCGCCGGCGGCGAAGAACGTGATGGTGACGCCGATGATGAGGCCCATGTCGCCGACGCGGTTGGTGAGGAAGGCCTTGAGGGCGGCGTCGCTGTTCTTCTTCTCCTCCCACCAGTGGCCGATGAGGGCGAACGAACAGACGCCGACGAGCTCCCAGCCCACCAGCATCTGCAGCGTGTTCGAGCTCAGCACGTAGAAGAGCATCGAGGCGGTGAAGAGCGAGAGGAAGGCGTAGTAGTGCGTGAAGCGCACGTCGCCGTGGAGGTACTCGGTGGAGTAGATGTGCACCAGCAGCGAGATGATGCAGACGGTGATGAGCATCATCGCCGCCAGGCCGTCGAGCAGGGTGCCGGCCTCGAAGTTGATGCCACCGATGGTGAACCAGGTGACGGTGCGCACCACGGGAGGCACGGACTCGTGCTCGCCACCGTGCTCGCCCTCGGCCGCATGCTCACCCTCGGCACCGGTGGACTCGGCGGCGACCTCGGTGGAGGCGAGCACCACCGAGGCGGACTCGCCCTCGCCGGTCGCGGCGGCCGCGCCCTCACCGGACGGTGCTGTGCGACTCCGAGGAGGTGCCCTCCTCGGCGGGGACGGTCTCGCCGGAGTCCTTGGTGGCCGAGTTGATCTCGGACTCGATCTCCTCCGGCGTCTGGGGCGTGAGGCCGTTGGCCGCCTTGATGTCGGCGGCGAGGGCGGCTCCCGTGGGCGGGTGGTTCACCCGGTTGATCCACTGGCCGGCGACGACGACGGAGAAGACCAGGCACAGCGACACGGCGACGATGCCGATGCCGGCGGTGGCCCTGGTGCCCGCCTTCTTGCCGAAGAACAGGATCAGCAGGAACGACACCGCCATGATGGCGGGGACGATCCAGACCTTGTCGAGGAGGTTGGGGATCACGAGCGCGTCAGCCCTTCAGCAGATCGACGTCGTCGGCGTCGATGCTCTGGCGGTTGCGGTAGATCATCAGCACGAGGGCGAGGCCGACTCCGACCTCGGCCGCCGCGACGGCGATCACGAACAGGGCGAACACCTGACCCGAGAGGTTCGTCGGGTCGGTGGCGTGCCACATGGCGCCGAAGGCGACCAGGTTGATGTTCACCGCATTGAGGATGAGCTCGATCGACATCAGCACGAGCACGAGGTTCCGGCGGGCGAGCACGCCGTAGACACCGATGCAGAAGAGGATCGCCCCGAGGAAGAGGAACTGGTTGATCAGCATCAGTCACGCCTCGCCAGGACGATGGCGCCGATGAGCGCAGCGAGCAGGAGCACCGAGATGACCTCGAACGGGAGGAGGTAGGTGGAGAAGATGGAGTCGCTCACCGCAGCGGTGCGCTGCACGATGAGCGTGCCGAACTCCTGATCGCGGTACTGGTCCCAGAGGGCGTAGCCCATGAGCCCGAACAGCAACAGCCCCGAGGATCGCCGCGCCGACCCGCTTGGGGCCGGTGTGGTCGAGGTCGACGTCGGTGCCGGTCTTGGACCGGGTGAGCATGATGCCGAAGAGGAACAGCACGATGATGGCGCCGAGGTAGACCAGCACCTGGGTGATGGCCACGAACTCGGCGGCCAGCAGGATGTACTGGGCGGCGACACCGCCGAGCACGAGCACGAGCCAGAGGGCGGCGTGCACGAGGTTCTTGCAGGTCACGACCCGGATCGCCCCGAAGACGATCAGGGCGGCGATGACGTAGAACGCGATGTTCTGGGCGACGAGGAGAGCGAGCATCAGTCCCGAGGCACCTTCTTGACCTTGGCCTCGGAGCCGGCCTCGTAGGGCTCGAAGTCCGGGACGGTCTCCATCCACTGGCCCAGGCGGGACTTGTCGTGGAGCAGATCGGCGATGCGGACCTCGGAGTACTCGTGCTCGGGGCTCCAGAAGAGCGCCTCGAACGGGCACACCTCGACGCAGATGCCGCAGTACATGCAGAGCGAGAAGTCGATGTCGAAGCGGTCGAGCTCGTTCTTCTGACGGGGCTTGCCGCCCTCGCGCCGGGGCGGGGCGAGGTACTTGTGGGCCTCGATGAAGATGCACCAGTCGGGGCACTCACGGGCGCAGAGCATGCACGCCGTGCAGTTCTCCTCGTAGAGCGTGATCACGCCACGGGCGCGCGCCGTGGGGATCTCGCGCTCGTGCGGGTAGCGAGTGGTGGCAGGACCGTCCTTGAGGGTCTTGACCATCGTCCCGAACGTGACACCGAGGCCCTTGACCAGGCCGGGAACCTTGGGCATCTAGAACACCACCTTCAGCACTGCGGTGACGACGATGTTCGCCAGGGCCAGGGGGATGAGGAACTTCCAGGCGAAGCTCTGGAGCTGATCCTCGCGGAAGCGGGGGTACGTGAAGCGGACCCAGAAGATGATGAACGAGACGACCATCACCTTGGCGAAGAGCACCGCCGGGCCGAGCACGTAGTACCAGTCGCTGCCGGTCTCGAGCCACGGGACCGCCCAGCCCCCGAGGAACAGGATCGAGGCGATGCCGGCGAACACGAACGCCGTGGCGAACTCGGCCAGGAAGAAGATCAGGAACCGGAAGCCGGTGTACTCGACCTGGTAGCCCGACACGATCTCGGACTCGGCGACGGGCATGTCGAACGGCGGCTGGGTGAGCTCGGCCTGGACGGCGGCGATGAAGATCACGAACCCGACGAACTGGGTGAGGATGAACGGGTTCCCGATGCCGCTCCAGCCGAAGATCGTGCCGTCGGCCTGCGAGAACACGATGCCGTTGAGGCTGAGCGTGCCGGCCTGGATGACCACGCCGAGCGTGGCCAGCACCATGGGGAGCTCGTAGGCGATGAGCTGGCCGGCGGCGCGGAGGCCACCCATGAGGGAGTACTTGTTGGCCGACGCCCAGCCGGCCATGAGCACGCCGATGACCGACAGCGACGACACCGCCAGGACGTAGAACACGCCGACGTCGAGGTCGGAGATGACGAGGTGGGTCGATGCCGGCAGGGCCACGTAGAGCAGCAGCGTCGACATGAGCACGACGAGCGGCGCGACCTTGAAGATGAACATGTCGGCGCCGTTGGGGGCGATGTCCTCCTTCTGGAGGAACTTCACACCGTCGGCGAGCAGCTGGAGGGTGCCTCGGGGGCCTGCGTCCTGGGGCCCGAGCCGGCTCTGCATCCAGCTCATGACCTTGAAGAGGAAGACCATGCCGAGGATCAGGGCCGTGGTCGGGACCACGACGCTGACGACCAGCACCTTGATCAGCGTCGACAGCCAGTACGGCGGGTCGAACGCAGCGAGCAGAAGGGTCATCGGTCGATGTCCCCCAGGATGAAGTAGAGGCTGCCGAGGATGGAGATCAGGTCCGGGACGTAGGCGCCACGGGCGACCCACGGCACGATCGAGATGTTGTTGAACGAGGCCGACCGGATCTTGACCCGGAACGGCACGAGGTCGCCCTTGGAGACGATGTAGTACCCCATGGCGCCGAGCGGGTTCTCGGTCTCGACGTAGGCCTCGCCCTCCGGCACCTTGATGATGCGGGGCACCTTGGCCATGACCGGTCCGCTCGGGATGGTGTCGAGCAGCTGCTTGACGATGAGGGCGGCCTCGCGGGTCTCCTGCATGCGCACCCAGGTGCGGCCGAAGCAGTCACCGTCGGGGTGGGTCCAGACCTTCCAGTCGGCCTGGTCGTAGACGAGGCCGGGCGGGCAGGCGTCGCGGCGGAGGTCCCAGTCGACGCCCGAGGCGCGCAGGTTGGCGCCGGACAGGCCGTAGGACAGGGCGACGTCGGCGGGGATGACCCCGATGCCCCGGGTGCGGGACTGGAAGATCTCGTTGCCGACGAGGAGCGTGTCCATCTCGTCGCAGAAGGCGATGAGCTTGTCCATCGCCCGGTGCGTGTCGGCGATCCAGCCCTTGGGCAGGTCGTCCTTCAGGCCGCCGATGCGGTCGAAGTTGGGGTGGAAGCGCCCACCGGTGGCCGACTCGATCTGGTTGAGGACGTGCTCCCGGTCGCGGAAGGCGTAGAACGCAGCGGTCATGCCGCCGAGCTGCAGGCCGTAGTCGCCGAGGAACAGCGAGATGTTGGCGATGCGGGAGAGCTCGAAGAGGATCGTGCGGATCCACTGCGCCCGGGGCGGGGCCTCGACGCCCATGAGCGTCTCGGCGGCGAGGATGAACGGGACCTCGTTGGCGAAGCTCCCCAACCAGTCGATGCGGTTGACCAGCGCGTTGACCTGCGGGTACGTGCGCACCTCGGTGAGCTTCTCGTAGCCCCGGTGCATGTAACCGGGGATGGGCTCGGCCGAGATGACCTGCTCGCCGTCGAGCTTGGCCACGATGCGCAGGGTGCCGTGGGTGGCCGGGTGCTGCGGGCCCATGTTGAGGGTCATGCCCTCGGTCTCGAAGTCGAGGTTGACCCGGTTGTCGTTGGCCTTCGCCGCGATCTCGGCGAGCTGCTCGCGGTCGCTGGTGGCGGTCATTCGCCGTCCCCTTCCGCGTCGTCGGCCCCGGGCATGGGCTCCACGTCGACGATGCCCGGCCACGGGCGGACCCGGCGGGCGAGCAGCGGGAAGTCCTTGCGCAGCGGGAAGCCCTGGAAGTCGGACGGCAGGTAGAGCTTGATGAGGTTCGGGTGGCCGTCGAAGGAGATGCCGAACATCTCGAACGCCTCGCGCTCGTGCCAGTTGGCGCCGGCGAAGGTCGAGCTCCAGGTGCCGATGCTCAGGTCGTCGTCGGGGACGTCGGCCTTGAAGGTGACGCCCATGCCGGCGGAGATGCTGTAGAGCCGGGCGAAGACCTGGAAGCGGGTCTCGCCGCCGGCGTAGCCCTGGACGATCGGAGCCTGCTCCTTGGCGGGGGCGCCGGAGGTCTGCAGGTCCTCCTGGGCGTCCATGTCGCGCCCGAAGGGCGAGGGCAGCCAGTCGATGGCCGAGAGGAAGTCGAAGAACGTGTAGCCCATCGCCTTGGCGGCGACCGCCGCGGCGGGCCAGGCCTCGCGATCGAGGCGGACCCAGAGGTCGTTGCCAGGGCGGATGTGGGAGCCGACGACGGCGTCGCCGAGGCGCGAGGTCAGCTCGTCGAGCACCGCCTGGCGGCGCTCGTCGACCTCGACCACGACCTCGTCGTCAGCCTGCGTCTCGGTGGTGTCAGCCGACGACAATTGGCCCACCCTTCCAACGCTCGGCCATGTCCTCGTGGGCGATGCGCTCCTGCAGCAGGAGGATGCCCTCGAGGAGGGCCTCCGGCCGAGGCGGGCAGCCCGGGACGTAGACGTCGACCGGGATCAGCTGATCGACGCCCTTGGTGACCGAGTAGCTGTCCCAGTAGGGGCCGCCGCAGTTGGCGCACGAGCCCATGGAGATCACGTACTTGGGGTCGGGCATCTGCTCGTAGAGCCGCACGACCGCAGGGGCGAGCTTGTCGGTGACGGTGCCGGCGATGACCACGAGGTCGGCCTGGCGGGGCGTCGCCGGGAAGGGGATCACGCCGAGGCGCATGACGTCGTAACGGGGCGACGCGAACGCCGCGCCCATCTCGATGGCGCAGCACGCCAGGCCCCACTGGTACGCCCAGATGGAGTACTTGCGGGAGATGTTGAGCAGCTTGGACAGCGTCTTCGGCAGCTTGCCGCTCTCGACTAGACCCACCGGAGGACCTTCTTGCGCCAGGCGTACAGGAGACCGAGGGCGAGGATCCCCACGAAGATCAGCATCTCGATGAGACCGAAGGTGCCGTACTCCTCGAGGCGGGTGGCCCACGGGAAGATGAAGACCGCCTCGACGTCGAACATGACGAAGAGGAGGGCGTAGATGTAGTAGCGGATCTGGCTCTGCGACCAGCCGGTGCCGACAGGGTCGACGCCGGACTCGTACACGAGGTACTTCTGCTCCTGCGGACGGGTCGGACGGAAGATCCGACCGATGCCCAGGAGGGTCGCGCCCAAACCGACGCCGACCACTGCGAAGATGGCGACGGTCAGGTACTGCCGCAGGAAATCGGAGTACTCAGACATCGTGGGCGGAGCCTAGTGAAGGGCCGAACACGGCATGAAATCCTCTCGTCAGGGGGCCGTCCGGCGCGGTCGCGCGCGCCCTGCGGCGTCGTCTGAGACGGGGTCGGGGTGGGGATGAGGGCCCGGCGGTGGCTACTGGCCGGTGCCGGTGGTGGCGGTGCCCGTCGACGTCGCGGTGGCGTCGGCCGGGCGCTCGTACTGCACGAGGGCGGGCTGGCCCTTCTCGGCCGCGTCGACCAGCAGGTTCGGGAACAGCCCGACGCCGATGGTGACGAGAACGCAGAGGGAGAGGGCGATCCCGGCGCCGAGCGGGATGGGGATCCGCGTCGACCGGGACGGGACAGGACCGTCGTCGCCGTCATCGGCGCCGCTCATGAACATGGCGACGATGATGCGCAGGTAGAGGAACGCCGAGACGACCGCCGTGAGCATGGCGACGATCGCGAGCGGCCAGCTGCTGGCGTCGACGGCGGCCTCGACCGCGTAGAACTTGGCGAAGAAGCCGGCGGTGAAGGGCACGCCGGCCTGGGCGAGCAGCAGCACCGTGAACGCGATCGCCAGCTCGGGGTTCGAGCGGGCGAGGCCCTTGTAGTCGCTGAGCGAGTGGTGGCCGTCGCCCTTGCGCCCGACGAGGGTGGCGATGCCGAACGCACCGGCGACCATGAACACGTAGGCCGCCAGGTAGAAGAGCACCGCCGAGTTGCCCTGAGCGGAGCCCGCCTCCACGGCCATGAGGATGAACCCGGCGTGGCTGATCGACGAGTACGCCAGCATGCGCTTGACGTTCGACTGCACGATGGCGAGCGAGGCTCCGACGATCATCGAGGCGATGGCGAGGCCGTAGATGATCGGCTTCCAGGTCGCCTCGTAGTTCGAGAACGTCAGCACGAAGATGCGGACCATGCCCGCGAAGGCGGCGGCCTTCACGCCCGAGGCCATCCAGGCGACGGCAGGCGTCGGGGCGCCGTCGTAGACGTCGGGGCTCCAGGCGTGGAACGGCACGGCGGAGACCTTGAAGGCCAGGCCGACCACGAGCAGGGCGAGGCCGATGAGCAGCAGCCCGTTCTGGGTCGGCACGACCTGGCTCATGAAGGTCTTGATGTCGACCAGGTTCGTCGAGCCGGTGGCGCCGTAGATGAGGGCGATGCCGTAGAGGAAGAACGCCGACGAGAACGCACCGAGCACGAAGTACTTGATGCCCGACTCCTGCGACTGGATGCGCCGCAGGTGCATACCCGAGAGCACGTAGACGGCGATCGACAGGGTCTCGAGGCCGATGAAGATCACGATGAGGTCGTTGCCCATCGCCATGATCACGCCGCCGGCGGCGGACAGCAGCATGAGGACGTAGAACTCGGGGCCCTCCATGTCCTCGCGGCGCAGGTAGGCGTCGGTGAGCAGGGCGGCGAGGGCCACCGCGACGCAGATCACGATGGTGACGAACAGCGTGAAGCCGTCGACACCGACCATGCCGCCGATCGTGGTGTAGGGCCCGGTGACCTCGGGGTGGATGTCCCACCAGAGGAGCGAGCTCCAGCCCTGGACCTGAGCCCAGACCGGGAGGGCGCTGAGCGCGGCGGCCACGGCGATGGCCACGGTGGCGCCGGCGAAGATGCCACGCGGCGCCCGCGTGCGCAGGAACGACGAGAAGGTCAGGAGCAGGAGCCCGCCGACCATCAGGATCATCAGCGGGATCAGCGCCGGCCAGTAGATCGAGGGGCCGGCCACCTGGATCTGCTCGGGTACCGCCGAGATCGGGGTGGGGGTCTGGGTGGTCACCTGGGCGAGGAGTGCGAGGCTCACGGCGCCACCTCCTGGCTCGGGGGCTGTGCACTCGCAGCGTGCTCACCCTCCGACTCGGAGCCGCCCTCGTGGACCTCGATCGGGCCCAGCTCGGAGCCGTTCTGGGTGGTCGGCTCGTCGTAGCGCTCGACCTGGAGCTCCATGCGGTTGAGGATGCGGTCGACCGACGGCTCGATGCGGTCGAGGACCGGCTTCGGGTAGATGCCGAGGAAGACGATCAGCACGAGCAGCGGCACCATGACCAGGCGCTCGGTGAGGTTGAGGTCGGGGAACTTGGCGTTCTCCTCGTCGGGCTCGCCCTGGAAGACCCGCTGGTAGGCCCAGAGCAGGTAGAGGGCGGCGATGATCACGCCGGCGGCGGCGACCACGGCCCACCAGCGGTGGGCGATGAACGTGCCGAGCAGGGTCAGGAACTCCGACACGAAGCCGTTCAGGCCGGGGAGGCCGATCGAGCTCAGCATCACGATGGTGAAGATGCCGGCGAAGACAGGGGCAGCCTTGGCGATGCCCTTGAGGTCCTTGATCTCGTAGGTGTGGCGGCGGCTGTAGAGGAACCCGAGCAGGATGAACAGGGCACCGGTCGAGATGCCGTGGTTCACCATCTGGAGGACCGAGCCCTGGACACCCTGGGTGTTGAGGGCCCACAGGCCCATGAGGGCGAAGCCCATGTGGGACACCGACGAGTACGCCACGAGCCGCTTCAGGTTCTTCTGCATGGCGGCCACGACGCCGGCGTAGATGATGCCGATGACCGCGAAGGTCAACAGGTAGGGGGCGAAGTACACCGACGCCTCGGGGAAAAGCTCGAGGCCGAAGCGGAGGAAGCCGTAGGTGCCGAGCTTGAGCAGGATGCCGGCGAGGTCGATGGAGCCGGCGGTGGGCGCCTCGGTGTGGGCGTCGGGCAGCCAGGTGTGGAACGGGAACATCGGAGTCTTGACCGCGAAGGCGATGGCCATGCCGAGGAACAGCCACCGACCGGTGTTCGTGGCCAGGTTGTCGCTGGCGATGATCTTGGTGAAGTCGAAGCTGACCGCACCGCCGTCGCCCGCCTTGGCGATGACCGCCAGCGAGACGATGGACACGAGCATGAACGCCGAGCCGGCCATCGTGTAGAGGAAGAACTTGGTGGCGGCGTACACCCGACGACCGTGGCCCCACTTCCCGATGAGGAAGTACAGCGGGACCAGCGTCACCTCGAACATGAGGAAGAAGAGGAACAGGTCGAGCGACAAGAAGGCGCCCATGCACCCGCCCATGAGCAGGGTGAGCCAGGCGTAGTAGCCCTTCTCGTCGTGCTCGGGCTTGGCCGCGAACAACGCGATCGGGAACAGGATGCCCGTGAGCACGACCAGGAACAGCGACACGCCGTCGACGCCCAGGAAGAACTTGATGTCGAGCGACGGCACCCAGGTGTGGGAGACCACGAACTGGAAGCCGTCGTCGCCGGTCTGGAACTTCACCAGCAGCACGATGCTCAAGACGCCGGCCATCAGGGCGGTGACGATGGCGACCTGGCGGGCGATCTCGGGCCGCGAGCGCGGCAGCACCGCGATCAGCAGGGCCCCGAACATCGGGACGAACACGAGGGCGGGCAGGATCGGGAACCCGAACGTGCCGCCTTCGGAGGCGAGGATGGCCGCGGTCATGTGAAGGACACCTGGGTCAGGACGAAGGCGATGATGAGCACCGCGCCCAGGCCGATCATGAGCGCGTACCAGCGCACATAGCCGTTCTGGACGTGGCGCAGCCTGACGGCGCCTCCACGGGTGAGCTTGCCGACGCCGTTGACGGCGCCGTCGATGACGACCCGGTCGAACAGCGCGACCAGGTCGAAGAGCTTGCGGCCCGGGCCGCCCATGAAGACCGTGACGCCGTGGTCGATGTACCAGCCGTGGTACAGGAACGGCAGCTCGATCTTCTTGGCCGGGAAGCGGCGCTTCACGTACACGACGTAGGCCAGGCCGATGCCGGTGAAGGCCACGATGGTCGAGATGGTCAGCTCCACGATGAGCTGGAGGGTGCTCTCCTCGAGGTGGGCCTGGTACTGCCCGATCACGGGCTCCAGCCACCGGTTGAGGAACTCGGTGCTCTCGTTGAAGGGCAGGTTGAGCACCCCGGCGATGGCGGCGAAGAAGGCCAGCACGAGCAGCGGGACGGTCATCATCCAGACCGACTCGTGCGGGTGCACCGACTTGGCGTGCTCGATGTCGTCGACCAGCAGCGGGCCGTCGGCGTCGTGGGGGTCGTCGGTGCCGCCGGCGGCGAGCTGGGTGGCACCGGCGCCGACGCCGTGGGCCTTGAGGTTCGCCAGCTCGGCCTCGGCGCTCTCGCCCCAGCGGGCCTTGCCGAAGAAGACGAGGATGACCTCGCGGGTCATGTAGAAGGCCGTCATCAGAGCGGCGATGAGGCCGAAGACGTAGAGCAGGACGTTCTTGTGCAGGGCGTAGGCGAGGACGTCGTCCTTCGACCAGAAGCCCGAGAAGGGGATCACGCCCGAGATGGCCAGCCAGCCGATCATGAACGTGATGGCGGTGATCGGCATGATCTTGCGCAGGGCGCCCATGTAGCGCATGTCCTGCTGGTCGTGCATGCCGTGGATCACCGAGCCGGCGCCGAGGAACAGGCAGGCCTTGAAGAAGGCGTGGGTGATCATGTGGAAGATCGCCGCGCTGTAGCCGCCGGAGCCGACGGCCAGGAACATGTAGCCCAGCTGGCTGACGGTCGAGTACGCCAGCACCTTCTTGATGTCGGTCTGCGCGATGGCGATGGTGGCGGCGAGGAACGCCGTGGCACAGCCGACGATGGCGATGAGCCAGGGCAGCCAGTCCGCCGAGGCGGCCAGGATCGGGTTCACCCGCACGAGCAGGTACACACCGGCGGTGACCATGGTGGCGGCGTGGATGAGCGCCGACACGGGCGTGGGGCCGGCCATGGCGTCGGGGAGCCAGATGAACAGCGGGATCTGGGCCGACTTGCCGATCGCACCGATGAACAGCAGCACCGCGATGAACGTCGCGGTGGTCTGGGCCACACCGGAGGAGAGGCCCAGGAACTCGCTGTACTTCACCGAGCCGAAGGTGAAGAAGGTGACGAAGATCGCCACCATGAAGCCCCAGTCACCGACGCGGTTGGTGATGAAGGCCTTCTTGCCGGCGCTGGCGTTGGCGTCCTTCTCGAACCAGAAGGCGATGAGGAAGTACGAGCACGCACCCACGCCCTCCCAGCCGAGGAAGGTGAGGACGAGGTTGTCGCCCAGGACCAGCATCAGCATGGAGAAGACGAAGAGGTTCAGGTAGGTGAAGAACCGCGGGAAGCGGCTGTCACCGTGCATGTACCCGATGGAGTACAGGTGGATCAGCGCGGCGATGCCGGTGATGAACAGGACCATCGTCATCGACAGCGGATCGAGCAGGAACCCGATGTCGACGGAGAAGTCGCCCGCCGGGATCCAGGAGAACAGCGAGAGCTCGTAGGTGTGCTCGGGCTGGTTCCAGAGCCCGGCGAACACGACGAGGGCGACCAGGAACGACAGCCCGACCATGGCGGTGCCGAACCAGCCGGCGAGGGGCTCGCCGATGCGCTTGCCGAAGAGCAGCAGCACCACGAAGCCGGCCAGCGGCAGGGCAGGGATCAGCCAGAGGAGTTCGACCATGGCGCGCCTACCCCCTCAGCAGTCGGAGGTCGTCGGCGTTGGCGCCGGGCTTGCGGCGGGACAGGGCCACGATCAGGCCGAGCCCGACCACGACCTCGGCGGCAGCCACCACGAGCACGAAGAACACGATCACCTGACCGGAGATGTCGTTCAGCATGCGGCCGAACGTGACGAACGTGAGGTTCACGGCGTTGAGCATCAGCTCGACGCACATGACCATCACCAGGGGGTTGCGACGGACCAGCAGCCCGACCCCGCCGATGGCGAAGAGGATGGCTGCGAGCCCGAGGTGGAAGAGCAGGAGGTTGTCCGTCATCAGTGCGCGCCCTCCTCGGTGGGGGCGGTGAGCGGATCGTCACCCTGATCGGTCATGGACTCGGGCTCCGGGATGGGCTGGACGTCCTTCGGGCGGCGAGACAGCACGACCGCACCGACCACCGCGACGGTGAGGAGCCCGGCGGTGATCTCCAGCGGGAAGACGTAGGTGGTGAACAGCTGACGACCGAGCTGGCGGACGTTCTCGGTGCCGGACTCGAGCGCCTGGGTGACCGAGCGGGCACCCGTGACGGCGCTGGCGCCGCCGATGATCAGCACGGCCAGCACGGCGCCGATCAGGGCGACACCGACCACCACGGCGAAGATCCGCTGAGTGGCGAGGGGCTCGGTCTCGAGGTCGTCCTCGGTCTCGACGCCGAGCAGCATCATCACGAAGAGGATCAGCACGACGATGGCGCCGGTGTAGACGATCACCTGCACCGCAGCGAGCAGCTGGGCGTCGAGGTTGAGGAACAGCACGGCGATGGCGAAGAGCGTGGCCACCAGGCTGAGGGCCGAGTGCACCGGGTTGCGCGAGATCACGACACCCAGGCCACCGAAGAGCACGATCACCGCGCAGGCGGCGAAGACGGTGGATTCGACGGTCATGATCAGTGCCCCCCGTGGCCGTCGTCGTGGCTGAGGCCGTCGTGGCCGACCGGCCCGTGGGGCTCGGTGTCGTGCCCGTGCTCGTCGATCATGTCGAGCGGGGTGGTGACGGCGTCCTTGACGTCCTGGTCGGCCTCGGGGGCCCGCAGGCCGTATCCCAGCTCGCCGGACCAGCCCACGACGCCCTCGAAGCGGGCATCACCCGACGGGGCCGTGGCCCGCATCCAGGCCGAGGTGTGGAGGTCCTCACCCGGGCGCCAGTCCTCCCACGCCAGCTTCTGGGGCATGCCGTCGTCGGCGACCACCAGCTCGGCCTTGGTGTAGATCGCGTCGGCGCGGTTGGTGAAGGAGAACTCGAACATCTTCGACTCGGTGATGGCCTCGGTGGGACAGGCCTCGACGCACAGGTCGCAGTGGATGCACCGGAGGTAGTTGATCTCGTAGATGTAGCCGTAGCGCTCACCCGGGCTGACGGGGTCGTCGACCGGGTTGTCGGCGCCGCGCACGTAGATGCAGCGGGCCGGGCAGACACCGGCGCAGAGCTCGCAGCCGATGCACTTCTCCATGCCGTCCTCGTACCGGTTGAGGACGTGACGGCCGTGCAGCCGGATCGGCTTGGGTGCCTTCTCCTTGGGGTACTGCGTGGTGACCCGCTGCTTGCGCCCCATCTGGCGCAGGCTCACGAGGAAGCCTCCGAGGTAGCCCATCAGTCGATCACCCCTTCCAGGCGCTTGGCCTTCGAGGTGGCGATGGCGAACCGCAACAACCCGAAGAAGATCAGGCCGATCGTGCCGGCGATGGCGACGACCACGATGCCGTTCCAGCCCTGGTCCCGGGCCACGTGGAAGGTGGCGAGGACGAGCAGCCAGCCGATGGAGAGCGGGATGAGGACCTTCCAGCCCAGGTCCATCAGCTGGTCGTAGCGGACACGGGGCAGGGTGCCGCGGACCCAGACGAAGCCGAAGAGCAGGATCACCGTCTTCAGGAGGAACCAGATGATCCCCCACAGCCAACCCGGACCGATCGGGGCGGGGCCGGCCGGGCCACCGAGGAAGAGCGTGACGATGATGGCGGCCATGGTGACCGAGTTCATGAACTCGGCGAGGAAGAACAGGGCGAAGCGGATCGAGCTGTACTCGGTGTGGTAGCTGCCGACCAGCTCCTGCTCGGCCTCGACGAGGTCGAACGGCGGGCGGTTCAGCTCGGCCTGGCTGGCGAGCAGGAACACCACGAAGGGGACGAACCCGGCGACGATCAGGTTCCAGTTCGGGATGATGCCGCCCCAGCCGTCACCGGCCTGGAACGACACGATCTGATGGGTCTCGAGCGAGCCGGTGGTGAGGACCACGGCGCACACCGACAGGCCGAGGGCGGCCTCGTAGGAGACCATCTGGGCCGAGGCGCGCACGGCGCCGAGCAGCGGGTACTTCGAGCCCGACGACCAGCCGGCGAGCATCACGCCGTAGACGGCGATCGACGACATGGCGAGGGCGAAGAGGATGCCGATCGGGGGGTTGGCCAGCTGCAGGTAGGTCGTGTGGCCGAAGATCTCGACGGTGCCGTCGTTGCCGTTGGAGAAGTCGCCGCCGAACGGCACGATGCTGAACAGCAGGAACGCCGGCACCACCGTGAGCAGCGGGGCGAGGATGAACACCCGGCGCTCGGCCTTGTCGGGCAGCAGGTCCTCCTTGAAGAAGAACTTGATGCCGTCGGCCAGCGTCTGGAGGATGCCGAAGGGGCCGGCGGTGTTGGGGCCGATGCGGTTCTGGAGGTCGCCGACGACCTTGCGCTCGAACCAGATCATCAACATCGTGGCCACGAGCAGGAACGCGAAGACCAGGACGACCTTCAACAGGACGATCAGCACCACGGCGAGGTCGACCTGGCCGCTGAGGAGCGGGTCACCTCCGAGCATCGGGATCGCCTCCGGTTCGGACGGGCAGGGACGGGGCGGCCGAGCAGTGGGCGGCCGTGGTGGACGGCCAAGCCCACCGCACCGCGCCGGGGCGGCGCAAGCTCGTGGTCGGGGCGGCGGTCACGAGGCCGTCTCGATGTGCAGCTCGGTGACGGGGCCGTCGACGGCGATGAGGTCGCCGACCCGGGCGTCGGCCTGGTTCAGGACCAGGGCCACGGCCCCGCGGGGCACGCCGGTGTCGGGGTGCACGGGCAGGGTGAGCGAGGTGCGGGCCGAGCGGAGCACGACCCGATCGCCCGCCGCCACGCCGAGGCGATCGGCGTCGTAGGGGTTGACGCGGGCGGCGGTGCCGGGCGCCAGGCCCGACAGCTGCGAGCTGGCCTGCACCAGGGTGCCCTGGTCGTAGAGCTTGCGGGTGGCCACCAGGCGGAAGGCGTAGGCGTCGAGCGCGGGCACCGGGGTCGGTGCGCCGGCAGCGAAGCCGACGAGCTCCGGGGCCGTTGCCGCGACAGGCTCGGCGGGGGCCTCGACCTCGGTGGCGTCGCCATCGGCGTCCGACGCCGCGGCGTCGGTGGCCTCGGGCTCGGCGGTGTCATCGGCCTCGGCGTCGTCGGCCACCGGCTCGGCCTCGACGGGGAGCGGCAGCAGCACGCCGTCGGGGGTGGCGTTGACCAGCTCGACGGTGAGGCCGAGGTGCGACGGGGCGACCCGGCCGATCTCGGCCAGCACGTCGCCGGCGTCGGTGAAGCCGAGGTCGGCGCCCAGGCGGAGGGCCAGCTCGGAGGCCAGCATCCAGTCGGGGCGGGCGGTGCCCGGGGGCGTGACCCGCTGGGAGAGCGAGCTGACCCGGCCCTCGAGGTTGGTGGTGGTGCCGGCCTTCTCGGCGAAGCCGGCGGCGGCCAGCACGATGTCGGCCTTGCGGCTCGAGGCGTTGAGCAGGGTGTCGACCGCGATGATGGTGCGGGCACCGGCGAGGGCCCGCTCGGCCAGGTCGAGGTCGGGGAAGTCGGCCAGCGGATCGGCGCCGAGCAGCACGAGCACGTCGATGCGGCCGTCGGCCGCGGCCCGCAGCATGCCCTCGGTGTCGAGGCCGGCGGCGGCGGGCACGGTGGGCCAGCTGCCGGCGAACCAGTCGCGGCCGCCGTCGAGGGTGACCCGACCGGGCAGCAGGCCCGGGGCGAGGCCCATGTCGAGGGCGCCGTTGACGTTCGAGCGGCGCAGGGCCGGGAGGAACCGGGCATCGGGCCGGGCCGCGACCACGGCACCGGCGGCGTCGACCAGCCCGGCGGCGCTCTCGGCGAGCGAGGCCCGGCCGAGCACCACGGTGAGCGGGCCCGACGACCGGGCGACGAGGGCGCGGGCGGCGTTGACCGAGGCGGCGGCGACGCCGGCGATGTCCTTGTCGGTGTCGGCGGTGGCCACGAGGGCCCGCACCAGCTCGCCGGCCTCACCGGGGCGGGGCTGCAGCGAGGCCTTGGCCAGCGGGCTCAGGCCGGTGCTGCGGGGTGAGACCTCGACGAGGGTGACGCCGTCGTTGACCGCGGCATGGCGGAGGCGCAGGAACAGGACCGGCAGCTCCTCCTTGGCGTCGGGGCCGAGCAGGAGCACGGTGCCGCCCGGGGCGCAGACCTGGTCGATGGTGGCGCGGGGCAGGCCCAGCACGACCTCGGCCGGGAGCCCGTCGCCGAGCTGGGCGTCGACGTTGTCGGTGCCGAGCACGCCCTTGGCCAGCTTGGCCCAGGCGTAGGCGTCCTCGTTGGTGAGGCGGGCGCCACCGATCACGCCGATCGACTGCGACGACGCACCGCGGAGCGCGTCGGCGGCACGGTTGAGGGCGTCGGCCCAGCGGGCGGTGACGAGGTCGTCGCCCTGGCGCACCAGCGGCTCGGAGAGGCGGCCCTCGGTGGTGACGAGGTCCTGCGAGAAGCGGCCCTTGTCGCAGAGCCAGCCCCAGTTGACCGGGTCGACGTCGACGCCGGCGAAGCGCTGGACCTGGTCGCGGGAGGAGTCGATGGAGATGCGGCAGCCGACCGAGCACTGCGTGCAGGTGGACTCGGTGGTCTCGAGGTCCCAGGGGCGGGCCTTGAAGCGGTAGCTCGACGCGGTGAGCGCACCCACCGGGCAGATCTGCACGGTGTTGCCGCTGAAGTACGACGAGAAGGGCTCGTCGGGGAAGGTGTTGACCTCGGTGTTGTTGCCGCGGTGGATGAAGTGGATCAGCGGGTCGCCGGCCACCTCCTTGGCGAACCGGGTGCAGCGGTCACAGAGGATGCAGCGCTCCCGGTCGAGCAGCACGAGGTCGCTGATCGGGATCGGCTTCTCCTTGTGCCGCTTCTCCTCGACGAAGCGCGACTCACCCGGGCCGTAGGCCATGGTCTGGTCCTGCAGGGGGCACTCGCCGCCCTTGTCGCAGACCGGGCAGTCGAGCGGGTGGTTGATCAGGAGGAACTCGAGGACACCGTCCTGGACCTTCTTGGTCAGCTCGGACTCGGTGTCGACCTTCATGCCCGGCGTGCACTCGAGCATGCAGCTGGGCTGCAGCGCAGGGCCGCGGCCGGTGTCGACCTCGACGATGCACATGCGGCACATGCCGACCGGCCGCATCCGCTCGTGGTAGCAGAAGCGCGGGATGTAGGTGCCGGTGCGCTCGGCGGCGTCGATCAGCAGCTCGCCCTTGCGGGCGACGATCTCGGTGCCGTTGATCTCGACGACGACGCCGTCGGCGGGCGGGGCCTCGGGCTCAGGCATGGGTGGGGGCCTTCAACTCGACGGGGACGGAGTGGCGGGCTTCCTCGGCCGCGGTGATGCGGGCCTCGAACTCGGGGCGGAAGCGGCTGATGGCCGAGGCGATCGGCGCGGTGGCCGACGGGCCGAGCGGGCAGATGGTGGTCTGCTTGGGCGGCCAGGCGAGCCCGGGCGAGATGTTGTCGCAGACGTCCATGAGCAGCTCGAGGTCGCTGGGGCGGCCGTTGCCGTCGAGGATGCGGCCGAGGATGCGCTCGAGCCAGGTCGTGCCCTCACGGCAGGGCGTGCACTTGCCGCAGGACTCACGGGCGTAGAACCGCACCAGGCGCAGGGCGGCCTTGACCGCATCGGTGGTCTCGTCCATCACGACGATGGCGCCGGAGCCGAGCATCGAGCCCGCCCGGTCGACGGTGCCCTTCTCGAGCGGCAGGTCGAGGTGCTCCTCGAAGAACCACGGCGCCGAGCCGCCACCGGGGATGAACGCCTTGATCTGGTTGCCGTCGCGGATGCCACCGGCGTAGACGGGGGCGTAGATGAGGTCGCGGAAGGTGGTGACGCCGTACTCGACCTCGAACACACCGGGGTTCCGGACGTGGCCGGACACGGCGAACATGCGCGTGCCGCTGGGAGTTCTCGGCGCCGAGAGCGGCGAAGGCATCTCCCCCGTTGGTCACGATCCACGGGAGGTTCGACAGCGTCTCGACGTTGTTGACGATCGTGGGCTGCATGTACAGGCCCTTGGCCGCCGGGAAGAACGGGGGCTTCAGGCGGGGCATGCCCCGGTTGCCCTCGAGGCTCTCGATGAGGGCGGTCTCCTCGCCCACGATGTAGGCGCCGGCGCCCCACGTGAGCACGATGTCGAGCGAGTAGTCGGTGCCGAGGATGTTGCGGCCGATGTAGCCGGCCTTGTAGGCCTCGTTCAGGGCCTGGGCGATGCGCTCCTGGGCCAGAGCCATCTCGCCCCGGACGTAGAGGAACGCCTGGCCGGCGCCGATGGCGTAGCAGGCCAGCAGCACGCCCTCGATGAGCTGGTGGGGATCGCGCTCCATGAGGATGCGGTCCTTGTAGGTGCCCGGCTCGCTCTCGTCGCCGTTGACCACGAGGTAGCGCGGCCACACGCCCTCGGGGGCGAGGGTCCACTTCACGCCGGCGGGGAAGCCGGCGCCGCCGCGGCCGAGCAGGCTCGCGGTCTTGACCTCTTCGCCCACGGCGGCGGGCGCCATCTCGAGCGCCTTGCGCAGCGCCTGGTAGCCACCGGTGGCGACGTAGCGCGTGAGCGTGTGGCTGTCGTCGTAGCCGAACCGGCCGGTGATGATCTTCGGGGCGTCGGTGATCGCCATCAGGCGTCGGCCTCCTCGGCGGCCGCGGAGGCGGCGATCCAGACCGGCACGGCGGTGTCCTCGGGGACGACCGAGCCCGCCTTGCGCTCCGGCGGGATGTGCTGGCGGATCTCGGCGAGGGTGCCGTGCGGCGGGATGTCGTCGCGGGCGCCCGAGGTGAGGTCGTCGACCAGCTGGTCGAACTCGTCGGTGCTGATCTTGTGGAAGTAGCGGTAGTTGACCTGGAGGCACGGGGCCTCGGTGCAGGCCGCGATGCACTCCGACGTCCTCGATGGTGAACAGCCCGTCGGCGGTGGTCTGGCCGGGACGGATGCCGAGGCGGTGCTCGGCGTGGTGGAGCAGTTCCTCGCCGCCGAGCAGCAGGCAGGAGATGTTGGTGCAGATGTTCACCATGTAGCGCCCGACGGGCTCCATCTTGAACATCTCGTAGAACGACGCCGTGCCGAGGACCTCGGCGGACGTGACGCCGACGAGCTCGCCGATGTGGGCCATGGCGTCGTCGGTGAGGTGGCCGTCCTGCTCCTGGGCCAGGTGCAGCAGCGGGATGAGCGCGGACTTCGGCCGCGGGTAGCGGTCGATGATCTCCTGCGCGAGCACCACGTTCTCAGGGGTGAGGCGCGCCATCAGCGATCGACCTCCCCGAGGATCGGGTCGACCGAGGAGATGATGGCGACGCCGTCGGCCACGAGGCCGCCGTGCATCAGGTGGGGCAGGCTCTGGATGTTCACGAAGGACGGGCCCCTGATGTGCATGCGGTAGGGCTTCGAGCTGCCGTCGCTGACGATGTAGCAACCGAGCTCGCCGCGGGGCGACTCGATGGCGACGTACGCCTCGCCCTCGGGGACCTTGAAGCCCTCGGTGAAGATCTTGAAGTGGTGGATCAGCGCTTCCATGGACTCGTCGATGCGGGCCCGCGGCGGCGGGGTGACCTTCTTGTCCTGGATGCGGTAGTCGCCCTTGGGCATGTTCTCGAGGCACTGCCGGACGATCTTCATCGACTCGGCGATCTCGGCGAAGCGGATGGCGTACCGGTCGAAGCAGTCGCCGTAGGAGCCGACCACCACGTCGAACTCGACCTGGTCGAAGGCGAGGTACGGCATGTCGCGGCGCAGGTCCCAGTCGTAGCCGGTGGAGCGCAGGATCGGGCCCGTGACCCCGAGGGCCAGGCACTCCTCGGCGGTGATGACGCCGATGCCCTGGAGGCGCTCGCGCCAGATGGGCTGCTGGTTCATCAGGGTGTCGTACTCGGCCAGCCGGGGCGGGAGCATGTCGAGCAGGCGCAGCACGCCGTCGCGCCAGCCGTCGGGGAGATCGGCCGCCACACCGCCGGGGCGGATGTAGTTGTGGTTCATCCGGAGGCCGGTGACCTCCTGGAGGAACCGCAGGGCTTCCTCGCGCTCACGCCAGCCGTAGAGCATCATCGACACCGCGCCGAGGTCCATGCCGTTGGTGGCCATGAACAGCAGGTGCGACGAGATGCGGTTCATCTCGGTCATGAGCATGCGGATCCAGACCGCCCGCTCGGGGACCTCGATCTCGAGCAGCTTCTCGACCGTGAGGGAGAACGCCAGCTCCGTGAACAGCGGGGACGCGTAGTCCATGCGGGTCACGTTGGTGGGGCCCTGGAGGTAGGTGAGGTCCTCACCTGTGCGCTCCATGCCGGTGTGGAGGTAGCCGATCACCGGCTTGCAGCGCAGGACCGTCTCGCCCTGGAGCTCGAGCATGAGCCGGAGCACGCCGTGGGTCGACGGGTGCTGCGGGCCCATGTTGATGATCATGGTCTCGTCGTCGGGGACCGGCTCGGCCTCGGCCTCGGCCACGGCGGCCTCGGTCAGGCGCAGCACGGCCCCGCGCTCGCGGAGGCGCTCGGCGCCGGCGATGACGTCGGCGCTGGTGAGCTCCTGGGCGCCCTCGGCGGTGCGCTCGACGGGGCCGGAGGGGGCTGCGTCGTGGGTCGTGGTCATGGCGTCGCTCCCAGTCACCGGTTGGCCGGGGCGCCCTTGAACTGCACCGGGATGCGACCGGAGTCGTAGTCCTTGCGCAGCGGGTGGCCGATCCAGTCCTCGGGCATGAGGATGCGGGTCAGGTCGGGGTGGCCGTCGAAGACGACCCCGTACATGTCGAAGGTCTCGCGCTCCATGGCCTCGGTGCCGGGGTACAGGTCGAAGGCACTCGGCAGCCGCGGGTCGGACTCGGGCACCTGGATGCGCAGCCGCAGGCGGGCCCGCTCGCGGTGGTTGATCAGGTTGACCACGACCTCGAAGCGCTCGGGCGCCACGTCGGCCGGCAGGTCGGTGCGGCCGGGGTGGGTGAGGTAGTCGACACCGGTGAGGTCGATCACCATGTGGTAGCCGGACTCGTGGAGGGTGGTCAGCAGGCCGGGGTACTGCTCCGCGGACGGGAACAGCACGATCTGGCCGTGCGAACGGGTGACCGGGAGGCCGAACAGCAGCTCGGGCTCCGGCTCGCGGGCCTCCTCGGCCTCGCCCTCGCCCACAGGGGCGTCGTCGTCGGCCATGGTCAGCTCCGACCCAGGGTGACGGGGATGGATCCCGCGGCGCCGGCCTGCTCGATCACGATGCCCGCACCCTCACCGGGGCGACGGGTGAGGTGCCCGTCGGCGATCTGGTGGTGCAGCGTGAGGATGGCGTGCATGAGCGTCTCCGGCGTGGGAGGGCAGCCCGGTGCGTACACGTCGACGGGGACGATCTGGTCGACGCCCTGGACGATCGCGTAGTTGTTGAACATGCCGCCCGACGAGGCGCACACGCCCATGGAGATGACCCACTTGGGCTCCATCATCTGGTCGTAGACCTGACGGAGCACGGGTGCCATCTTCTGGGAGACGCGGCCGGCGACGATCATGAGGTCGGCCTGGCGCGGCGAGGCGCGGAAGACCTCCATGCCGTAGCGGGCCAGGTCGTAGTGGGGGCCACCGGCGCCCATCATCTCGATGGCGCAGCAGGCCAGGCCGAAGGTGGCCGGCATCACGCTGTGCTTGCGGGCCCACTTCACCAGCTCCTCGAGGGTGCCGGTGAGGAAGTTGTGGCTGAGGCCTTCGAGGCCGGCGTCCTTCAGGCCACCGAGGGCCCGGGTCTCGTTCGACACTAGGCCGCTTCCTCTGCGTCGACCGTCTGCCGGCCCTCGAGGCCGACCCGACGGATGGTGGTGGCGACGGTGCGCGCCGGCGACACGATGTCGGAGCGGTTCTGCAGCTTGATCGGGCCCCAGTCGAGGGCGCCCTTGCTGATCAGGTAGACGAACGACTCGAACACGGCGGCGGAGAAGATCACGATGGCGCCGATGCCGAAGCCCCCGAGCTCACGGAAGACCGTGGCGAACGGGAACATGAAGATGATCTCGATGTCGAAGACGATGAAGATCATCGCCACGAGGAAGAACTTCACCGGGAACCGCTGCGGCGGCTCCTTGCTGGGCACGATGCCGCACTCGTAGGGCGCGGCCTTCGCCTGGGAGGGGCTCCGGGGAGCGAGCAGCTGGGACACCACACGGCTGACCGCCGCGAAGATCACGGCCAGCACCAGCATGGCGAAGATGGGGAGGTACTGGCCCACGGTGTCAGTCTCCCTTGGCAGCGGCCTCCGCCAGCGCCTTGTTCTTCATCAGGATCTTGTCCCGGTTGTGCAGGGTCCAAGCGAAGATGACGAACAGGCTCAGCGAGATCACGAAGTAGAGGAACGGGATCAGGCGCACGTCGCCGAGGTCGCGCACGAGCACGACCGAGATGACCGGCTTGGTCTCGTCGACGATGGGGGTGGGGGGTGCCTGGCCGGGCTTGGTCTCCTGGGGGATGACCGGCTGGACCTGGACGACGGCGTAGTGCGTCGGGTGGCTGCTGAACAGCTTGGTGAGCTTGTACTGGACCCGACAGATCGGGTCGTCGGGGAGGAAGCTGCCGCCCTTGGCGTCGGGGCAGTACTCCTCGCGGGTCGGCTTGCCACCGAACTCCCAGACGTTGAGCTTCTTGTACTCGGTGTTGGCGGTGAAGACCTTGGCGTCGATGAGCGCGGCGTCGGCGGCGGCCTGGGCCTCACCGGCCGACGACGACCCCGTGACCTTCCAGCCGTTGAGGGCGTCGGAGGGCAGCACGGCCTCGAGGATGTCGGGGTTGTTGGCCTTGAGGTCGGAGAGCTGGAACCCGTTCGGGTACTCCTCCTCGAGCTCGGGGAACTGGGCGAGGATCTCCTCGGCGGTCGGCAGCTCGTCGGGATGGACGAGCGAGCCCACGACCTCGGTCTTGGCGACCGAGCCGTCGTTGACGACGATCTCGACCGGCGTCCAGCTGGCGTTGTTGCCGCGCGGGCCGATGGCCGGCGGCGAGATCCACCAGAACAGGGTGAGCACGGCGAGCCAGCCGAACAGGCCGGTGAGGGCGATGAGCATGCCCAGCCGGGAGCCGGTGTTGGTGGCCAGCAGGATGTACACCGAGCCCATGAGCACGGCGACGCCGACGGCGACGACGAGGATGCCCCGGATTCCCGGGTTGAAGGCCAGGCCGGCGAAGAGGTTCACGGTGGCGAGCATCGGGTTCACAGGCTCCGCTCGTAGGCGACGACGGCGGCGATCTGCTCCTCGGTGAGCATGACCTGCTCCGCCGATCATGGTCGCGGTCTTGGGATCGATGGAGTTCGGGTTGACCCCGAAGCTGCCCATGCGGCCGCTGGAGAGGCCGCTCGAGCCGTACGCCGTGCCCGCCTTCGGGTAGGCGGCGACGAAGGCCTCCTGGATGGCGGCGGTGGAGAACTGCCGCACCTCGGAGCCACCGGTCATGTTCGGGCCCATCGCGCCGCCGCCGGCCACCTGGGCCTGGCCGTAGGACCAGCCCTTGGTGTGGCAGCGACCGCAGGAGTAGGCGCCACCGGCGAACTTGGTGGAGTAGCCGAGGTTGAAGATGGCCTCACCGAGGGTCTTGTACTCGGCGCCCGGGAGGGTGCAGTTGCCGGCCTCGTCGGCCTTGCAGGTCTCGTCGAGCTCCTTCTGCACGGCCGCCTTGGACTCCTCGGCCGGGAGCTGGATCGACGTGAGGTAGGCGATGATGTCGGTGAGCTGCTGCTCGGTGAGCGGACCACCGCCGGGAGCGCCCCACGCCGGCATCGGCGAGTAGCCACGGCCGTAGTTCAGGATGAACAGCACCTGCTCGGGCGTGTAGCGGTACATCAGCGTGTCGAGCGCCGGGGCCTGCCACTGCACCTGGGCGACGAAGTCGCCGGTGGAGGGATCGGTGATGGTGTAGTTCGCGACGCCGCCGACGCCCTTCGGGACCGTGGCAGTTCGCGCACTGGGCACCGTTGACGTAGATGTCCTCGCCCCGCTTGATGAAGGTCTCCTGGAAGCCCTGCACCGCGTCGGCCTGGCGGCCGGGCTCGGCCAGCCAGTAGAGCGGCAGCGCGACGGCCGTGACGCAGAGCAGCACCAGGCCGAACCCGAGGGTGCGGTCGAGCTTCTTGGTCTCGAGGATCTCGTCGGGGGTGCCCGGCTTGCGGTTGGCGGCGAGCTCGATCTCGGCGCCGACCTCGGCCCGACCCCGGCGCATGTTCACCAGGATGGCGACGAAGAGCGCCAGCACGAGGAGGATGGCGGCGGTGTAACCGATCGCCTTCTGGACGTCGGCCAGGATCATCTGGTCGCTCGGCTGCAGCATCAGTGTCCTCCACCCACGCAGTGCGGGCCTTCGGCTTCCTGGCCGGTCGTGTTCGTACCGATCGGTGCGCCCTGGATGATCAGACCGGTGTTCACCGTCAACACCCCACCCGCGACCTCCATGGCGAAGTGATCCATCCCCCGAGGAGCAGGACCACCCTTCTTCTCACCCGCCTGGTTGTACTGCGAACCATGACACGGGCACTCGAACCACTGCGACGTCGCACACGACGGCACACGACAACCCAGATGCGGGCACTTCTGATACAGCGCCACCACACCAGCCTCGAGCCCCGCCATCACCGGCGCCGGATACACCTTCGCCGCCTTCTCCAGCGCCGACGCCGGGTACTCCGTGATCCACATACGACCCTCAGCCAGATACAAGAACCCCGCCGACGCCTCGATCTTCGCGATCACATCGGACACGTTCCCGACCCGGATCTTCGAACCGAACCCACCCTTCGGGGTCGGCCACAAGAACGCGATCACCGCCGCACCGAACCCCGACAGCGCCAGGCCCATCACCAAGATGATCGACCGGTTGAAGAACTGACGACGCGTGACACCAATGGCCTCCGCGTCCGGCGGCACGTACTCCGCCAGATCACTCCCGCCGACCTTCACCAGCTCCGGCGCACGACGCTCCAACTCCGCCGCCGCCTCGACCTGACGACCCGACACCGGCACGTTCGCCTCGGTCTCGAGGTCGAGCGCCGACGGCTTGTCACGCTTGCGCGTCTCACGAGACAACGCACCAGTGGCCGACCCGACGTCACGACGCCGCGCAGCCGCGAACAACACCACACCGGCCAACACCACAACGACCGGGATGACGATCACGAGAGGGTTCATGGGGGATTCCTACCTGTGCCCTATCAGAGCTCGAAGAACAGACCCTGGGTCCACGGAGCGACGAAGTTGAAGCCGGGACCACGGAAGAACGAGCCGATGATGACGAGCACGGCCCAGAACATGAGGAAGACGGTGAACAACGAGACCGCGAACTTGCGATCCTCGGGCTTGTTGTTCGGATTGCGATCGATGTACGGCGCCAGGATCAGGATGAAGATGCCCATGCCCGGGATGGTCACACCGGCGACCATCGGGTGGAACATGGTGAGCAGCTCCTGGAGGCCCAGGAAGTACCACGGCGCCTTCGACGGGTTCGGGGTCTCGTTGAGGTTGGCCAGCTCGAGGAGCGGGGCGTTCACGAAGATCGAGAAGATCAGCACGAACACCAGCACCGCGAGGGCGGCCACGAACTCGATGGCGAGCAGGTGCGGCCAGGTGTGGACCTTGTCGACCGGCGTGGCCTTGACGTCCTGGATGGAGCCGGCCTTCACGACGGTGAGCAGCCGCTGGGTGTGACCAGCGGGGCCCGTGGCCGTGGGAGGCGGAGCGGCCGAGGCGACGGCGGTGGCGACGCCACCACCGGCGGCGGCACCGGCGGGCGCGGCCGAGGCCGGCTCGGCGGTGGCGCCTTCCTTGCGGGCCTTCGCCGACTTGGAGCGCTCGAGCAGATGGGCCGGGATGCGGCCGGTATCGCCGCTCGGGGCGGCAGCGGGTTCCTCAGCAGCAGGCGCGGCCTCGGCCGGCTCGTCGCCTTCGGTCGCCTTCTCGGCGGCCTTGGCGCGAGCGGCTTCGGCTCGCTTGCGGAGGTGTTCGGGGATCTCGGTCAACGCAGATGCTCCTCGATCACAACGGTCCGGAGATGCCGCCGTCCTTGCGCACCCTCCAGAAGTGGATGGCGAGGAAGATGACGGTCACGAATGGGACGAACAACACGTGCAACACGTACCAGCGGAGAAGGGTGTCGGTGCCGATCTCCTTGCCACCCAGCAGCACGAAGCGGACCTGGTCACCGAAGACGGGGGTGTAGCCCATCATGTTGGTGCCCACGGTGACGGCCCAGAGCGCCAGCTGGTCCCACGGGAGCAGGTAGCCGGTGAAGGAGAGCAGCAGGGTCAGCGTGAGCAGGATCACGCCGATGACCCAGTTGAACTCCCGGGGCGGCTTGTAGGCGCCGTGGTAGAAGACGCGGGCCATGTGGAGGAAGACGGACAGCACCATGAGGTGGGCCGCCCATCTGTGCATGTTGCGCACGAGCAGGCCGAAGGTCACCGAGGTCTGGAGCGTGTAGATGTCGTTCCAGGCCTGGGCCGCGGTGGGCCGGTAGAAGAACATCAAGAAGATGCCCGTGATGGTGAGCAGGATGAACAGGAAGAAGCTCAGGCCACCCAGGCAGAGGGTGTAGCTGACCTTCACCGCGTGCCGCTTCACCTTCACCGGGTGGAGGTGGTACAGCACGCTGTTCATGATCACGTACGACCGGTTACGGGGGCTGTCGGTGTAGCCCTTCCGGAACACCGAACCCGGTCGGAAGATCGAGTTCCAGGCCTGAGAGCCCTGCGTCTTGTCGACGATCTCGCTGACGCGCTGGCCGGGGGTCTTCTTCCCGCCAGGGCGCTCCATGGTCTTGGCCAAGGCACTTACTCCGTTGCTCTGGTACCGAGTTGCTTCGTCGTTCTGAGGTGCTGCGTGCTTCGTACTGCGTGCTGCTGCGTACTGGGTGGTGCGAGGTTCGGCGTCAGCCGAGGCGCATGCCGTAGCCGTAGCCGTGGGTGGGCGTGCGCTGGTGGGAGTCACCGTCGGCCGGGGCGTCGCCGACCTTGCCGAGGATGATCACACCGGTGGGGCAGCGATCGACGCAGAGCGCACAGCGGGTGCAGACGTCGTCGTCGATCAGGAAGACGGAGTGGTCACCGGGGTCGTCGCCTGGCAGCTCGGTTCCGAGCGCCTCGTCGATCGATGAGGTCGTGACCAGGTGGATGCACTTCCAGGGGCAGATGTCGACGCAGCCCTCGCAGGTGATGCACTCCGACTGGTCGATGTGGATGAACTGCTTGGGCTTCACCGCCTTCGACAGCCAGGCGGCATCGACCTCCTGGAGCACGTAGTCGGCCCGGAACTCGGGCATCGGCGGGTTGGCGGCGATCTCGGCCACGGATCAGCCCTTCCGCACCAGCGGGCGACCGAACTCGGACTCGACGACGGCGGTGCTGGTGGCGGCATCGGCGCGCTTGCCCCGGTTCTGCCAGTAGGCCCACAGCGCCATCTGGCCGCCGAGGAAGACCACGTAGATGCCGACGGCGACGAGGTCGCGCAGCGTCTGGTAGCTCAGCGTCATGGGGAACCAGCCACCCTGGGCCTGCGGCTTGAGGATGGCGCCGGGGCCGAAGAGGAGCTTGTCCGGGCGCCACTGCAGCTCGTTGTCGGCCCAGGTGAGCCAGAGGTGCGGGACGACGCCGTAGGCCCAGAACATCAGGAAGAAGGCGTAGACGGAGGCCACCATGGCCTCGCCCCACGTGAGGGGCGTACCGACCGGTCGGCGCTTGGCCATGGGCACGAGGAGCGCACAGAGCAGGACCAGGATCAGCAGGGAGACGACGAACGCAACCACCCGGTGGGGACCTCCCTCGTGAACGTGCTCACAATGTAACGGCAGGGGCGGGACCGACCCGTGCACGAGGCCCGGATCGGCGTGACCGATTGTCTACCACCGCCACCGCGACGGAGGCACATCCGTGGCGGCACTCCGTCATGAGCGGGGGCGACCGCCGCGATCGTCCGGCCATGCGCTCCGGGGGACGAGAAGAAGGGCGACGAGAAGCGCGGTCTCCGTACTTGGTGCCGACGGTGGCGCGTCGTCTAGGTTGAGCGACGTTCGAGCCGCTCCGCTGGACCGGTTCGCGCTTCACCCGTCCGACGCCTTCGGAGGAGCTGTGACCGAAGTTCCCGAGCATCTGCTCAAGCGCTCCCAGGACCGCCGATCCGCCCTCGGGCTCGGCGGTGGCGATGGTGGCGACGGCGGCGATGCCACGCCGGCCGCGGCCGCTCCCGCCGACGAGCCGAGCCCCGGCGCAGCCGTCGAGGCCGCCGCCCCGACCGCCGCCGCCAAGCAGGCCGCGGCCGTCCCCGCCGTGGCGGCCGAGCCGGAGACCCCGGTGCCGCCGTACGTGCAGGCGTCGCTCACGCGCAAGAAGATCCCGCTGTGGGTCATGCCCGTGCTGATCTTCATCCCGGTGTGGGCCGTCATCTACATCGGTGGCCTGTCCAAGGCCGCCAGTGGTGCACCGAGCCAGCTCGAGGAGGGGGCGACGATCTACGCCGCCCAGTGCGCCGGCTGCCACGGCTCCGCCGGTGGTGGCGGCGTCGGCCGCCCGATGACCGACGGCTCGCTCATCTCCACGTTCCCGGACATCCTCGGCCAGCTGCAGTTCGTCTGGACCGGTAGCGACGGCGTCGGCCCTGCCGGCACGGTCTACGGCGACCCGAACCGCGAGGGCGGCCCCCACGCCAGCCTCAGCTACAACGGCAACAAGATGCCGAACTTCGACGGCAGCCTCACCCAGGCCGAGCTGCTCGCGGTCGTGCGCTACGAGCGCGAGGTGCTCTCGGGCGCCGAGATCGACGCCACGCAGGTCGCCGCCGACGGCTCGATGCTCTGGCCCGACGGCTCGCCCATGCTCAACGCCTCGGGCGAGCTGATCACCCCCGAGGGTGAGCCGCTCTTCGACGCCGACAACAAGCTCACGATCGAGCCCAACTGGACCGACCCGGTGGGTGGCACGGGCTGAGGCCCACCACCACCGTCTGAACTGCGAAGGGCCCCGCCGACGGCGGGGCCCTTCCGCGTCCGGAGCACGGGAGCCGAACCGTGAGCCGGCTCAGGGCATCGGCTCGTGCCAACCGCCGTAGGGGGCGGCGACCGCCTCGGCCTCGGGCGGGCCCCACGTGCCGGAGTAGTAGAGGTGCACGGGCGGCGGGGAGTCGAGCAGCTTCTCGACGATGCGCCACTGCTCGTCGACGCTGTCGTGGCGGCCGAAGCGACGGGCGTCGCCCTCCATGGCGTCCTCGAGCAGCCGCTCGTAGGGCTGGTCGGAGCCGCCGAACAGCTCCTCCTGGGTGACCTCGAGGTCGACCGCGCGGGTGAGCAGGCGGTCGCCCGGGACCTTGGCGTGGAGCTGAAGCAGGATGCCGCTCTCGCGCCCGAGCCGGAACCGGAGGTGGTTCGGGTGCGGCACCGGCGAGTCGGCGGGAGCGAAGAGCATCCGCGGCGGTGTGGCGAACTCGACCACGGCCTCGGTGGCGGTGACGGGCAGGTTCTTGCCCGCCCGGATCAGCCACGGCACCCCGGCCCACCGCCACGACTCGATCTCGAACTTCAGGGCCACGAAGGTCTCGGTGTCCGAGCCCGGCGCCACGCCCGGCTCGTCGACGTAGTCGCGGTACTGGCCCCGAACGGCGTCGGACGGCTCGAAGGTGCGTATCTGCCTGAACAGCTTCACCTTCTCGTCGCGCAGTGCGTCGGCGTCGGCGGCGACCGGCGGCTCCATGCCGAGCAGGGCCACGATCTCGAGCAGGTGGTTCTGCACGACGTCGCGGACCGCGCCGGCGGTGTCGTAGAACTTCGCCCGCCCGGCGGTGCCGAAGTCCTCGGCCATCGTGATCTGGATGCTGCTGATGTAGTTGCGGTTCCAGACCGGCTCGAGCAGCGAGTTGGCGAAGCGGAACACGAGCAGGTTCTCGATGCCGTCCTTGCCGAGGAAGTGGTCGATGCGGAACACCGACGACTCGGGGAAGGCGCGGTGCAGCACCGCGTTGAGCTCGGCCGAGCTCTCGCGGTCGCGGCCGAAGGGCTTCTCGACCACGACCTTGGCGCCCTCGGTGAGGCCCACCGACTCGAGGCCCTGCACGACGTCGTCGAAGAGCGAGGGCGGGATCGCCAGGTAGAAGAGCGGGTGGCTGCAGGCCCCGACCCGCTCGCGCAGGGCCTCGTAGGTCTTGGGGTCGCGGTAGTCGCCGCTCACGTAGCTCATGCGCTCGCGCAGGGCCGGCCACGACGCGTCGAGCCCACCGGCGGCGGCGACGGACTCCTCGGCCCGGGCCCGCAGATCGTCGTCGGTCCACTCCGAGGACGCCACGCCGACGACGGGCATCCCGAGACGGCCCCGGCGCTCGAGCGACGCGATGGCCGGGAAGATCTTCTTGGCGGCCAGGTCACCGGTGGCGCCGAAGAGCACCACCACGTCGGTGTCGATGGCGGCTTGCTCCAGGTCGTCGGGCACGGGTCCTCCTCGCCGGCGGGGGCCGGTGGCTGTGGGCGGCGTCGAGCTAGGCGGATGCAGCCACGGCCGCGGCACGCGTGGCGGCCTCGGCGATGGCGGTGAGCACGGCGTCGTCGTGGGCGAGGCCCGGGAACATGACCTCGTAGGCGCCCGGCGCCATGGCGACGTGCTCGTCGAGCATGGCGTGGAAGAACGCGGGCGTAGAGCGCCTCGTCGGTGGTGCAGGCCGAGGTGTAGTCGTGCGGGGCGGTGGCGCCGAAGAACAGCCCGACCAGCGAGCCCCAGCGGGGCACGACGGCGGTGATGCCGGCGGCGGAGAAGGCGTTGGCCAGGGCACCCGGCGAGGCAGTCGGCCCGCGAGGTGATGAGGGCGTAGGCGTCGTCGTCGAGCAGGTCGAGCACGGCCAGCCCGGCGGCGGTGGCGAGCGGGTTCCCCGACAACGTGCCCGCCTGGTAGACGGGGCCGAGCGGCGCGAGCTCGTCCATCAGGTCGGCCCGGCCACCGAACGCGCCGACCGGCAGGCCGCCGCCGATGATCTTGCCGAAGGCGCTGAGGTCGGGGGTGACGCCGGTGAGCTCCTGGGCGCCACCTCGGGCGACGCGGAAGCCGGTGATGACCTCGTCGAAGATGAGCAGGGCGCCGACGCGGTCGCACTCGGCCCGCAGGCCCTCGAGGAAGCCGGGCGCCGGCGGCACCAGGCCCATGTTGGCGGCGCACGGCTCGACGATGACCGCGGCGAAGGTGTCGTCGAGGGTGGGCACCACGTTGTAGGGCGCCACGACCGTGTCGGCGACCGCGCCCTCGGTGACGCCGGCCGACGCCGGCAGGCCGAGCGACGCCATGGCGGTGCCACCCGAGACCAGCAGGCCGTCGCTGTGGCCGTGGTAGTTGCCGGCGAACTTGAGCAGCTTCGGGCGCCCGGTGGCGCCGCGGGCCACGCGGATCGACGCTCATGGTGGCCTCGGTGCCGCTGTTGACCATGCGGACCTTCTCGATCGACGGCACCCGCTCGCAGATGGCCTCGGCCAGCAGGACCTCGCCCGGGGTCGGCGCACCGAAGGAGGTGCCGTCGCCGGCGGCCGACCGGATCGCCTCGATGACCTTCGGGTGGGCGTGGCCGGCGACGATGGCGCCGTAGCTCTGCACGAGGTCGAGGAACGTGGTGCCCTCGACGTCGGTGACCGTGGCGCCCGAGCCGGAGGCGACGAAGTACGGCGTGCCGCCGACGGACCGGAACGCGCGCACGGGCGAGTTCACGCCCCCCGGGATGACCCGCTGCCCGCGCTCGAACAGCGACTCGTTGGTGGGGCTCATCCGTTCAGGACCTCCGCGGCCTCACGGGCCAGGTAGGTGAGGATCATGTCGGCGCCGGCGCGCCGGATGGACGTGAGGTGCTCCATGCCGACGGCGAGGCCGTCGATCCAGCCCCGCTCGGCGGCGGCCTTGACCATCGCGTACTCGCCGGACACGTGGTAGGCGGCGAGGGGCACGTCGACCTCGGGGCGGGCCCGGGCGATGATGTCGAGGTAGGCGAGGGCCGGCTTCACCATGACGATGTCGGCGCCCTCGCCGAGGTCGAGGCGGATCTCCTCGAGCGCCTCGCGGGCGTTGGCCGGATCCTGCTGGTAGCCCTTGCGGTCGCCGCCGCCGGCGATGGTGACGTCGACCGCGTCGCGGAACGGGCCGTAGAGGGCGGAGGCGTACTTGGCGGCGTAGGCCATGATCGCCACCTGCTCGAAGCCGTCGTCGTCGAGGGCCTCGCGGACGGCCATCACGGTGCCGTCCATCATCCCGGAGGGGGCGACGATGTCGGCGCCGGCCTCGGCCTGGGCCAGGGCGACCTCGCCGTAGAGCTCGAGGGTGGCGTCGTTGTCGACCTCGCCGTCGTCGGTGAGCAGGCCGCAGTGACCGTGGGAGGTGTACTCGTCGAGGCAGAGGTCGGCCATGAGCACGACCCGGTCGCCGAGGGTGTCACGCAGCTGGCGCAGCGCCACCTGGACGATGCCGTCGGGATCCCACGCCCCCGAGCCCCGCTCGTCCTTCTCGGCCGGGACGCCGAACAGGATGACGCCGGGGACACCGAGCTCGACCAGCTGCGGTGACCTCGTCGGTGAGCGACGCCAGCGTGTGCTGCACCACGCCCGGGATGGACGCGATCGGGCTGGGGCTCGTCGATGCCCTCACGGACGAAGAGCGGGGCGATCAGGTCGTCGACGGACAGCCGGGTCTCGGCGACCAGCCGTCGGAGGGTCGGCGTGCGGCGCAGTCGGCGCAGTCGGCGCTGAGGGAAGCTCATCGCCGGTCAGCCTACGCACGACCCCGCCGACGCCCTCCCCGGCGGGCGGGCGCCTTCGGCGGCGGGCCGGCCACGTGGGCGGTCAGCGCGTCGACCAGTCCGGGGACGGTGTGCACGTCGGCGACCACGTCGACCCGGAGCCCGTGCCGGCGGGCGGTGTCGGCGGTGACCGGCCCGATGCACGCCACGACCGGGGGGACCAGCTCGGCCCCGAAGGCCGCCATCCACTGCTCGACCGTGGACGCGGAGGTGAAGGTCACGATGTCGGCGCCCTGCACCTCGGCCCGCTGCTCGTCGGTGGGCACCGCCGGCACGGTGCGGTAGACGGGAACGACCTCGACCTCCCAACCCATCGCCCGCAGGCCGTCGGGCAAGACCTCGCGGGCCACCGCGGCCCGGGCGATCACGACCCGGGAACGGTCGCCGTCGTGGGGAAGCGGGAAGGCCTCGAGCAGCGACTCGGCGATGAAGCGCTCGGGGACGAGGTCGGCCACCAGGTTGTGGCGGGCCAGCTCGTCGGCCGTGCCGGGGCCGATGGCGGCCAGCTTCACGCCGGCGAGGTCGCGGCCGTCGCGCAGGGCGTCGCAGAAGCGGCTGGCCCCGTTGGCGGAGGTGAGCACGACCCACGCCACGTCGTCGAGGTCGGCGACGGTGGCCCGGAGCGCGGCGCCGTCGTCGTCGGGCTCGGTGATCTCGATCGTGGGCACCACGACCGGCTCCGCCCCGGCGGCCCGCAGAGGTGAGGTGAGGGCCGACGCCTGGTGGGCGGGTCGGGTGACGACGACTCGCTTCCCGAAGAGCGGACGCGACTCGAACCAGTCGAGGTCGGTGGCGGCCACCGCGCCGATGACGATGACGCTCGGCGCCTGGAGGTCCTGGTCGGCGATGGTGGCGAGCGTGGCCCGCACGGTGTGCTGCTCGGGCCGGGTGCCCCACCGCACCGCGGCCGCCGGGGTGTCAGGAGCGAGGCCACCCTCGAGGAGGCGGGCGACGATCTTGGGCAGTCGGCCGACCCCCATGAGGATGACGATGGTGCCGCCGAGGCGGGCGACGGCGTCCCAGTCGAGCTCGCCGCCCTTGTCGGGGTCCTCGTGGCCGGTGACCACGGTGAACGACGTGGACGAGTGGCGGAGGGTGACAGGGATGCCCGCGTACGCAGGGCGCGGCGATGGCCGAGGTGATGCCAGGGACGACCTCGTAGGGCACCCCTGCGGCGCGCAGCGACGCCGCCTCCTCCCCTCCCCTCGCGAAGACGAACGGATCGCCACCCTTGAGGCGCACGACCTCCTGGCCGGCGAGGCCGCGCTCGACGAGGAGCGCGTTGATGTCGTCCTGGGGCATGACCGCGCGGCCCGCGCTCTTCGCCACGCTGATTCGCTCGGCCTCGGCCGGGGCGAGGTCGAGGAGGGCCGAGACCGACAGCCGGTCGTAGACGACCACGTCGGCCCGGGCGAGCACCTCGGCGCCCCGAACGGTCAACAGGCCGGGATCGCCGGGGCCGGCGCCCACGAGGTAGACGGTCACGGGGCGAGCCTAGAAGAGGCGGGGTCGAGGCCGTTCCGGGCGACGACCGGGCGAGGGCCCGATCCCGCGCCGCGGGCCACGTCATCCGGGTGCCCGCGCGGCGACGGAAGGCCGGTGGCAGCACGGTTCGTCACGCAGTCGCAATGTGGCCAGGTTGTCGCTCCGCTAATTAGCGCTAAATTGACCTCCGTCCCGAGAGCGGAGAACCGAACCGGAGGCCAACCATGGAACTCTTCGCCGTCAGCGACCGCCCGTCCTGGATGGACGACGCGGCCTGCAAGGGTCGGACCACCCTCTTCTTCGGGATCGCCGGCGAACGCCCCGAACGTCGGGTTCGACGTGAAGCACAGGCCCGCAAGATGTGCGCCGACTGCCCCGTGATGGAGCCCTGCCGCGACATGGCCCGCATCAACCGTGAGAACGGGTTCTGGGGTGGCGAGTCCGAGGAGGAGCGCGCGGCCACCGGCTACGCACCCCGATCGATCAGCCGCCGGGCCGTGCAGGCCGCGGCCGCCCAGGCCTCCTAGCGCCTGACGTCGTCCTCGTCGGGGCCGTCGTCGAGACGGATGCCCAGCGCCGAGAACACCGCCAACGCCAACGGCACCACCTGGGCGGTGTCGACCGTCGCCCCGGCGAGCGCCGTGGCCCCCACGAGGTCGTCGAGCACGCGTGGCCCGGAACCGCACGTCGGTCATCCGGGCCCGGGTCACGTCGGCCTCGGTGAGGTCGCAGCCGGTGAGCTCGACCCGGTCGAGCGTGGCCTCCATGAGCTCGGCGTGGCGGAGGTCGCAGCCCTCGAACGCGCTGCGCTCCCAGCCGGTCATCCGGAGCCCGGCACCGGTGAGCTTCGTGTCGGAGATCACCACGTCGGTCGCCCGCAGCAGCCCTGCGTCGAGGCCCTCGGCCCGGCACCGCTCGATCCGGACGCGCAACAGGCGCGGCCTCCTGGAGGTCGACCCCGCTCAGCTCGCAGTCCCGCAGCACGACGTCGGTCAGGCGGAGGCGCCGCGCCGACCGTGCGGTGAGGCGCACGCCCTCGACCACGCAGCGGGTGAGCTCGAGGTCGTCGAGGTCGTCGCCCTCCACGGCCACGACCTGCGCGTCACGCAGCTCCCCCACCGCGTCGGGATCGAGCCGGACGTCCGGGTCGAGGGCGTCGGGGAGGCGGGGGGCCTCGGGAGCACCCGGTCGCGGTCGGGATCGTCGGGTGGCCACGCCGACATCATGGCCGACCACCGGGGTCAGGCCTTCGCCGCCGCGTACGCGGCGAGGGCACGCGCCCGGCTCTCCCCCAGGTCGACGATCGGCGCCGGGTAGGTGTCCCCGAGCACCACACCCGCCGCCGCCAGCTCCAGCGGCCCGACGGCCCACGGCTCGTGGACCGCGTCCCCGCCGAGGCCGGCCAGCTCGGGCACCCACCGCCGCACGTAGTCGCCCGCCGGGATCGAACTTGTGGCCCTGGAGGACCGGGTTGAAGACCCGGTTGTAGGGCGACGCGTCCGGCCCGGTGCCGGCCACCCACTGCCAGTTGCCCACGTTCTGCGGGACGTCGCCGTCGATCAGCAGGTGCCGGAAGAGGCGCTCCCCCATCCGCCAGTCGATCAACAGGTTCTTCACCAGGAACGACGCCGTGAGCATCCGCACCCGGTTGTGCATCCACCCGGTGGCCCGCAGCTGGCGCATGCCGGCGTCGACCATCGGGAAGCCGGTGCGGCCGTGGGCCCACGCCTCGAACGCCTCGGGGTCGTCGCGCCACCGCAGGGCGGCGTAGGTGTCCTTCATCGGGCGCTCGACGAGCGACGGCGTGGCGAGGAGCAGGTGGGCGTACCAGTCACGCCAGGCCAACTGGCGCACCAGCGCGCTCCTGCCGGCAGAGGACTCGCCGACGACGTCGGCGGCCGTGCGGGGCGAGAGCGTGCCGAACCGGAGGTCGGCGGAGAGCTCCGAGGTACCGACCAGATCGGGGCGGTTGCGCTCGTCGTCGTAGCGGTCGGCACGGTCGGCGGCCTGGGCCAGGCGGGCGAGCGCACCGACCTCGCCGGGCAGACCCGCCGCTCCCTCCTGCTCGTCGAGCAGCGGGTACGGCACCGGGGTGGGCGGAAGAGGGTCGCCGGGGTCGTCGAGGACGCTGGCGGCGCCCGGTTCGGGCCACGGCTCCCAGGGTGTGCGGGCCCAGACCCGGTGGAACGGGGTGAAGACCTGGGAGAGCCCGCCGGCCGCGGTGCGCACCGAGCCCGGCGGCTGCACGAGGGTGCCCCAACAGGTGCGCCACGCCACCCCGGCGGCCACGAGGGCAGCGGCGGTCGCGGTGTCACGGCGGGTCGCGTACGGGGTGACGTCGGCGTTGGCGTGGACCGCGACCGCGCCTCGGGCCGCCGCCTCGGCCGCCACCACGGTGACCGGATCACCCGTGCGCACGCACAGCCGCCCACCGACATCGGACAGCCGCTGGTCGAGCGCGGCGACGTCGCCGAGCAGGCGGGCCGCCCGACGGGATCCGGCGCGGTCGAGCAGCACCGGGTCGATGACGTAGAGGGCCAGCACCCGGTCGTGGTCGGCCGTGGCCGCCGCCCATGCCGGGTTGTCGTCGAGCCGGAGGTCGCGGCGGAACCAGGCGATGCCCAGGTCGGCGGTCATGGCCTCACCCTACGGACGGTCCGGGCCACACCACGGGTCCGGCGCCCGCGCCCCGGTGGTACGGATCGTGACCCAGGGTGTGACGTGCTGAACCAGCGGGTCAGCCGATGGGGCGGCCGAAGGGGAGCTCGTCGACCCAGGTGAGGAGGAACTCCTCGGCCTGCTCGCACGCGCCGAGGACCGGCCCCGAGGGATGGGCGAGCAGCGGCGTGACCGCGGCCGACACGAGCTCGGCGGCCGCCGCCGGAAGGTCGGCGGGGAGCGCGGCATCGTCGACGGGCCACGCCGCCAGGTGGCCGGCGGTGGTGACGAAGTCGGGGAGCACCACGACGCCGGCGCGGCCGAGGGCGGCGAGGGCCTTGGCGCTGACCGGGATGGGACCGGACGGGACGACCACCTTCGCCTGCACCCCGGGAACGGCCTCGTGGTCGAGGACACCGGCCTTGGAGCCGATCACCAGGACGTCGGCGGCCGCGTGCAGCACCTCGGCGGCCGGGCCGGCCTCGCCTCCGGCGATGGTGGCCCCCCGGGCCGTGAGGGCGGCGATCACGAGCGGGGCGGAGTCGTCGTAGCCCTCGACCGCGACCGTGCGGCCCTCGAGCGAACCACCACAGGCGGCTTCGGCGGCCGCGGCGATGCCGGCGGCCCGGAGCGCAGCTCGCTGCTCCCACCACTCGGTCGGCCTCGGGTCGGCGGCGCGGAGGTCGGTGAGGTCGTCGGGACCGATGCCGCGGCCCGGCTCGAGCAGGAGCGTGCCCGCAGCCACGTCGGGGGCCAACTCGGTGACGAACGCCGAGAGCGCCTCACTGCGGGCATCGGCAGCAGTGTTGACGCCGGCGGACGCACCGGAGACCTTCCGGCCGAACGCGGCGAACTGGTAGGTCTGGCTGCGGGCGAGCCAGGTGGCGCCGTCGACGAGGAGCTTCGGTGCCAGGCGGGCGACACCGGCGGCCATCGGTGCGGAAGGGAGGTCGACGACGACGAACGCGTCGGTGGAGGTGAGCTTGCGGGTCGTCACGAGTCGGGATCCTCCCACAACCAGGGGCGAAGGGGTCCCGTCCGGCACCGGACTCCTGCCTATGCTGCGCAGCGTGGTCGAAGGGAGCAGCGCCAACGGAGACGCCCGAGGGACTCGGATTCTCGTCGTCGAGGACGCGCCCGAGTTCGTCGAGATGCTCGTGGGCCTGCTGCAGCGCGAGGGCTACCACGTCGACACCGCGGTCGACGGCCCGGGCGCGGTGGAGGCCGCCGAGGCCGGCGCCCCCGACCTGATCGTGCTCGACCTCACCCTGCCGGGCCTCGACGGCGTCGAGGTCTGCCGCCGGATCCGCACCTTCAGCGATGCCTACGTGTTGATGCTGACGGCCCGCGACGACGAGGTCGACCGGGTGATGGGCCTCGAGGTCGGCGCCGACGACTACGTCACCAAGCCCTTCTCCCCCCGTGAGCTCGTCGCCCGCATCCGGGCGATGCTGCGCCGGCCCCGCACCAGCGGCCGCGGCGACGAGAGCGGTGCCCGGGTCGTCGGGAGCCTGTCGGTCGACCCGCTGTCGCGACGGGTCGAGTTCGCCGAACAGGAGATCGTGCTCACCCGCATCGAGTTCGACCTGCTCGACGCGCTCGCCGCCAAGCCGTCGATGGTCTTCTCCCGTCGCATGCTGCGTGACCTCGTCTGGGGCAGCGACTGGTACGGCGACGACCACGTGGTCGACGTGCACATCGCCAACCTCCGCAAGAAGCTCGGGCCCGACGGGCGCCGGGTTGTCGAGACCGTCCGCGGCGTGGGCTACCGGCTCGGCGCTGCCGAGGCCGTCGCCGGCTGACGCTCAGCAGGCGACGCTCAGCGGCTGCGGCCGAGGAGCTCCACCAGCATCTGCTCGGCCCGGCGGTGCAGCTCGCCCCAGTTCGGCGGCAGGGCCACCGGGGCGTCTCCCGTGGCGCACTCGTGCTCGATCCGTGCGCACTCCGCGGCCAGCGCCGACGCACCCATCGCGGCACTCGTGGACTTGAGGGTGTGGGCCAGCCGACGCAGCTCGTTGCGGTCGTCGGTGGCCGCCGCGTCCTCGATCCCGCGGACACGGCCGGGGAGCTCACGGAGGTAGGCCCCGACGACCGAGCCCAGGAGCTGCGCGTCGCCGAGCTCGTCGGCGAGGCGATCGAAGGTCTCCCGGTCGAACTCCGCCGGGTCCGGCTCGACCGCCGGCGCGACACCGGGTGCCGGGCTGCTGCCCGCCGCGTGCGCCACGCGGTCCTCCTCGCCCGTGAGCCACCGGGTGAGGGCCTTGCCGAGGGTGACCATGCTCACCGGCTTGGTGAGCACGTCGTCCATGCCCGCCTCGAGGCACCGCTCGCGGTCGCCGGCGAGCGCCGACGCGGTCATCGCGATGACCGGCACCCGCAGGCCCAGCTCCTCCATGCGGCGGATCCCGCGGGTGGTCTCGAGCCCGTCGATGCCGGGGAGCTGCCAGTCCATCAGCACGGCGGCGGGGGCGAGCTCCGGGAACACGTCGAGGGCCTCCTCCCCCGAGCCGGTGATCACGACGCCGTACCCCAGCCGCTCGAGCTGCCGGGCCACCAACATCTGGCTGACCGGGTTGTCCTCCACGACCAGCACCACGCCGGCAGCGGCCGGCCCCGAGGGATCGCGCTCGCTCAGGGAGCCTTCGGCCGCCACGGCCTCGTCGGTGCACACCGACCGGCCGGGGAGGGCCAGCCCGAACGACGAGCCCCGAGCCGGGCGGCTGGCCACGGTGAGCGAGCCGCCCATGGCCTCGGACAGGCGGCGGGCGATGCTCAGGCCGAGGCCGGTGCCGCCGTAGTGCTGGGCGGTCGTGGCGTGGGCCTGGCCGAAGGGCTCGAAGAGCCGGGAGAGCTCCTCCTCGCTGATCCCGATGCCGGTGTCGGCCACCGTGATCCGCACGTCGACCGCGTCGAGGCCGCGCCGTTCGCACTCGACCGACACGGTGATCGAGCCCTCGTCGGTGAACTTCACCGCGTTGCCGACCAGGTTGGAGATGATCTGGCGGATCCGGAGGCCGTCGCCCCAGATCATCGCCGGCAGGGTCGGCGATGACCGCAGGTTCAGCGCCACCCCCTTGGAGCGGGCCTTCGGCTCGAAGAGGCGGACGACGTCCTCCACGACCTCCCCGAGGGGGACCGGCCCGTCGACGAGCGCCAGGCGGCCGGCCTCGATCTTGGAGAAGTCGAGGATGTCGTCGAGGACGAGCACCAGGGTGCGGGCCGCCCGGGTGATGGCGTCGACCATGTCGAGGGCGTCGGCGTCCATGTCCTCGGTGGCCAGCAGCTCCGTGAGGCCGAGGATCCCGTGGATCGGGGTCCGCAGCTCGTGGCTCACGTTCGCCACGAACTGAGCCTTCTGCTCGAGCGTGCGCACCGCTTCGTCGCGGGCCGCCGCCAGCTCGGCCTCGACCGCCCGAGTCTCGGTGACGTTGTGGCTCGTGAGCACGATCGCCTGGACGTCAGGGTCGTCGAGCCGGTTGACCGCCGTGCCCCGGATGATCTGCCAGGAGCCGTCGGCGTGCAGCGCGCGCAGCTCGGCGTCGACCGCGGCCCCGGGCTCGGCCACGACCTCGGCGAGGCTGGCGACCGCGGCCGGGAGGTCGTCGGGGTGCACGAGCTCGGCGAGGCTCTGCCCCGGCCAGAAGTCGCCGGTGCGACCGAGTGTGGGCATCTCGGTGCCCAGACTGTCGATCACCGTGCCCTCGGCGTCGAGGAGGGTGACCGTGTCGCTGGTGTTCAGCAGCAGCGTGCGGAACCGGCGTTCGGAGAGGGTGGAGGCCACCTCCGGGTCGGCCCGGTCGGTGATGTCGGTGACCGTGGCGACCAGCCCGTTGACGGACGGGACGTCGAACATGGCCGTGGCCTGCACCTCGACCGACACCGTCCGGCCCATGGCATGCGCGATCCGGAACTGCAGCGGTCGTTGCGTGCCACCCTCGCGGACCGCGTCGAGGAACGCACCGGCGACGACCTCCCGGTCGTCCGGGTGCACGAGATCGAGCACGGAGGTGCCGAGCATCTCGGCCGCCGAGTAGCCGGTGATGGCCTCGGCGGCGGGCGAGGCGTAGCTGAGTCGGGCCTCGCCATCGGCCACGACCACGGCGTCGGTGTGGGACAGAAGGGCCTGCAGCCGATGCTCGCTCGCCTCGAGCGCGGCGGTGACCTCCACCTGCTGGGAGATGTCGACGATCGAGCCGAGCAGGGCCACCGGGCTGCCGTCGGGCCCGAGGAGCGGCTTGGCCCGCAGCAGCCCCCAGAACGAGGAGCCGTCGGCGCGCAGGTAGCGCTTCTGGACCTCGACCGCCTCGACCGAGCCGGCGGCCAGGCGAGCCAGGTAGCGACGGGTCTGGTCGCGGTCGTCGGGGTGGGTGATGTCGAGCACCGGCCGGTCGGTGAGGTCGTCGGCGTCGAGGCCGAAGAGCTCCTCGAAGGCCCGGTTGACCAGTCGCTCGCGGCCCGCGAGGTCGACGAGGGAGTACGCCACCGGGGCGTCGCGGAACAGCATCGTCCACAGATCGGACGGGCCGAGGGCCGCCAGCAGCCCGTCGACCTCGGCCGTGAAGGCGGGGTCGACGGGGCCCGAGGGCACCGGTTCGTCGGAGCGGCTCACCCGTCCAGCATGGCCGATGGCACACCCCGGACGGCCCGGCCGAGGGTCGGGGCCGGGCACAATGGTCCAAATGGACGAGACCATCGATGTGCTGATCGAGATCCCCCGCGGGAGCAGGAACAAGTACGAGGTCGATCACCACACGGGACGGATCCGCCTCGACCGCCGATTGTTCGCCGCCACGACCTATCCCGACGGAGTACGGGTTCATCCCCGACACCCTCTCCGAGGACGGCGACCCGCTCGACGTGCTGGTGCTCACCGAGGACCCCACCTTCCCCGGCTGCTGGATCAACGCCCGCCCCGTCGGCGTGATGTGGATGGAGGACGAGGCCGGCCGCGACGCCAAGGTGATCTGCGTCGAGCCCAACGAGCCGCGGTGGAAGGACATCCACGACATCGGCGACCTCCCCCACGAGATCAAGGCCGAGATCAAGCACTTCTTCGACATCTACAAGGACCTCGAGCCCGAGAAGTTCTCCGTCACCGGCGACTTCGAGAACCGCGCCGCGGCGTGGGCCGAGATCCAGGCCTCGCTCGACCGCTACACCGAGTCCGGTGAGGTCTCGGGGCTGTGAGCGTCACCGCCGGCCGAGTCGACGTCGTCGTGGTCGGCGGCGGGATCGTCGGCCTCGCCACTGCCCGGGCCCTGCTGCGTGACCGCCCCGGCCTCGACCTCGTCCTGCTCGAGCGGGAGGACATCGCCGCCCATCAGAGCGGACACAACTCCGGGGTCATCCACTCCGGCCTCTACTACAAGCCAGGTTCAGCGAAGGCCAGGCTGTGCACCTCGGGACGAGCGGAGATGGAGGCCTACTGCACGGCCGCCGACATCCCGTGGGAGCGCTGCGGGAAGGTCGTGGTGGCCAGCCTCCCCGACGAGGTGCCGGCACTGGCGGCCCTCGCCGAGCGCGGCCGTCAGAACGGACTCGAGATCGAGGAGCTGTCTGCCGCTGGGCTGACCGAGCACGAGCCCCACGCCGTCGGCCTCGCCTCGATCTTCGTCCCGGCCACCGGTGTCGTTGACTACAAGGTCGTCTGCCAGCGCCTCGCCGAGGAGATCGTCGAGCTCGGCGGGCGCATCCTCACCGGGGTGGGGGTCACATCGGCCATCGACACCGGCACGGGGGTCGTGGTCCGCTCCGACCTCGGTCTGTGGTGGGCCGACCGTGCCGTGACCTGTGCAGGGGCCTGGTCCGACGTGCTGACCGCAGCAGGCGGCGAGAAGCCCAAGGCCCGGATCATCCCGTTCCGTGGCGAGTACCTGGAGCTCACTCCCGAGGCCTCCCACCTCGTCAACCACCTCATCTACCCCGTGCCCGACGCCCGCTTCCCGTTCCTCGGGGTGCACTTCACCAAGGGCATCGACGGCCACGTGCATGCCGGTCCCAACGCCGTTCCCGCTTTCGGGCGCGACGCCTACTCCTGGACCCGCTTCCGCCCGGTCGACACCGCGAAGTTCGCAGCTCGGCCGTCGAGCTGGCGCCTGGCCGCCAAGCACTGGCGCACAGGTGCCGACGAGATCGTGCGGTCGCTGGTGCCGTCCAAGATGGTCGCGGCCCTCCAGCGGCTGGTGCCCGAAGTCAGGCCCGAGCACCTAGTGCCTGCAGGCGCGGGGGTGCGGGCCCAGGCCATCAACCCCGACGGCACCCTTCTCGATGACTTCGAGATCGTCCGCAGCGGGCGCTGCGTCCACGTGGTGAACGCGCCCTCCCCGGCGGCGACGGCCTCACTCGCCATCGGAGCCTGGATCGCCCGCGAGGTCGATCGAGCCGACTCCGATGGCGACGACCACAGCCCGGCACCCACGGCCACCTCAGAGGACGACTAGACACTCCCCATGTCCACGGGCGGGTCGACTCGGGCGATCATCGCGGCGCTCATCGCCAACCTCGGCATCGCGGTGGCCAAGTTCGCGGGCTTCCTCTTCACGGGGTCGAGCTCGATGCTCGCCGAGAGCATCCACTCGGTGGCCGACACCGGCAACCAGGTCCTCCTCCTCGTCGGCGGTCGCCGTGCCGCGCGGGTCGCGACCCGCCAGCACCCCTTCGGCTTCGGCCGCGAGCGCTTCTTCTGGGCGTTCGTGGTGTCGATCGTGCTGTTCACCCTCGGCTCGGCGTTCGCCCTCTTCGAGGGCATCGAGAAGCTGCTCCACCCCCATGAGCTCGAGTCCGGCGGCTGGGCCATCGGCATCTTGTTGGTGGCCATGGCCCTCGAGAGCTGGTCGTTCCGCACCGCAGTAAAGGAGTCGCGCCCGTTCAAGGGCGACGCCTCGTGGTTCCGCTTCATCCGCCGCTCGAAGCAGCCCGAGCTGCCCGTGGTGCTGCTCGAGGACTCGGGTGCGCTGATCGGGCTCGTGATCGCCCTCTTCGCCATCACCATGTCGGTCCTGACGGGCAACGGTCGATGGGACGGCGCCGGCACGACCGCGATCGGCCTCCTGCTCGGCGTCATCGCCATCGTGCTGGCGATCGAGATGAAGAGCCTGCTGATCGGCGAGTCGGCGAGCGAGCAGGACGAGGCCGCCATCGCCGCGGCCATCGTCGCCGCCGACTCGGTGAAGGTGCTGATCGACCTGCGGACCGAGCACATCGGGCCGGAGTCGATCCTGGTGGCCGCCAAGGTCCAGTTCGACCAGGACCTCACGATGCGCCAGCTCGCCGACGTGGTCGACGCGGTCGAGACCGACATCCGCGCCGCGGTCCCTGACGTGTCGCGGATCTTCCTCGAGCCCGACGTCGTGCGGCCGATGACGGCGTCATTCGTCGGCCCCGACGCCGGTGACCACCACGCCTGAGGCTCGCCGCGGGCACATTCCTCAAGCCGTGCCTCCGGGTCACCCCGCAGCGGAACAAGTAGCGGCCGCCAGCCATGGGCGAGACGTCGTGAGAACGGGTCGGGCCGAGTGCCCGCCCCGTCCCGCGTCGCCGTAGGCTCGGCCCGGTGAGCCTCCCGACCCCCGGTGGTCATCCGTGCTGAAGGTCACCCTCCGGGGGTTGATGGCCCACAAGGTCCGGTTGGTCGCCACCGCGGTGGCAGTGCTGCTCGGCGTGGCGTTCATGACCGGCACCCAGGTGCTGACCTCGAGCGTGAGCGCCAGCTTCGACAAGGTCTTCGCCGACGTCTACGCGTCGATCGACGTGGTCGTGCGCTCCAGTACCGAGATCGACACCCCGTTCGGGTCCCAACGCAGCCGGGTGGACGCCACGCTCGTGCCCGAGATCGAGGCGGTCTCCGGAGTCGAGGCCGCCGAGGGCCAGGTCGTCGCCCAGATCCGCGTGCTCGACCGAGAGGGCAAGCCGTTGGTCTCCTCGCAGGGTCCCCCGAACTTCGGCCTCAACTGGCTCACCTCGCCGGATCTCAACGGATGGAACCTCGTCGAGGGGAGGCCGCCCGGCGGCCCGACCGAGATCGTGCTCGACGCCAAGACCGCCGCCGACGGCGGCTACACGGTCGGTGACCCGGTGAGCGTCTCCGTTACGAACGGGGTGCAGCGCTTCACCGTCGTCGGTATCGGCCGCTTCGGGAAGCTGGACACCTGGGGCGGCGCGCAGGCCGCCCTCTTCGACACAAGCACCGCGCAGGCCATCGTGGGGGAGCCGGGCAAGTTCGACTGGATCTCGGTGGCAGGCTCCGACGGCCTCACCCAGGTAGCGCTGCAGGAGAGGATCACCGACAGCACTCCCGCCCGGCACCGAAGCCACCACCGGCGCCGACTTCACCAAGGAGAGCCAGGACGCGTTCCAGAAGATCATCGCCATCTTCAACACGTTCCTCCTCGCATTCGCACTCATCGCCCTCTTCGTGGGGTCGTTCATCATCTACAACACGTTCACGGTGATCGTCGCCCAGCGAACCCGTGAGCTGGCGCTCCTGAGGGCGCTCGGCGCCCGTCGACGCCAGGTCGTCGGCTCGGTTCTGAGCGAGGCCGTCGTCGTCGGACTCGTCGCATCCGCTGTCGGCGTTCTCTGCGGAATCGGCCTGGCGATGGGACTCAACGCCCTGCTCCGCAGCATCGGCTTCGCGGGGCCCGAGACCCCTCTGGTGGTGCCGGCATCGGCTGTCATCTCCTCGATGGCGGTCGGCACGCTCATCACCCTCGTCGCCGCCATCCTCCCCGCCCGACGGGCCGCGACGATCGCGCCGGTGGCCGCCATGCGTGACCTCGGGATCGAGAGCGCGGCAACCTCGAAACGGCGAGCGGTCGCCGGCTCGGCCCTGCTACTGACCGGCGCCGTCCTCGTGTACATCGGCCTCTTCGGCGGCGACGGAGGGAGCCTCCAGGTGCTGGGCGTCGGCGCGCTCGGTGGCGCTCGATTGCGACGATCGTCTTGGGGCCGACAATCGGGCCGCCGCTGGCCGCCGCTGCTCGGCGCTCCCCTGCCCCGGTTGTTGGGTGTCGACGGGCGGCTCGCCCGTGAGAACGCCCTGCGCAACCCGAAGCGGACCGCGTCCACCGCCTCGGCCGTGATGGTCGGCGTCGCGCTGGTGGGGTTCATCGCCGTGACCGCCCAGTCGGTCAAGGCGTCGACATCGGCCGCGATCGACGCCTCGGTGAAGGGCCAGTACGTGATCACCAGCGATGGCTTCGGGCCGACCGCTCTCCCGTCCTCCGTCGCCGCGGAGGTGCAGGCCCTGCCAGAGGTGCGGGCCGCCGCCGGCCTGCGCGGAGCCTTCGCAGCGATCGACGGCTCCAACCGGCTCGTCCTGGCCTCCGACCCCCGTCAGCTCACACAGCTCATCGACATCAGCGACGACGCCGGGTCACTCGACGCGCTCGACGCGAACGGGGTCGCGGTCACCTCCAAGACCGCCGCCGACAAAGGTCTTGCCCTGGGCCAGCAGGTGACCGTCACCTTCCTGCAGGCTCGGGCACCCGTCAGCTCACCATCGAGGCCATCTACGACACCCGCTTCCCGATCCGTGGGCCGGGGTGGCTCGTCACCAAGGAGCTGTTCGACGCGAGCGTGCCGCCTGCCCTCCAGACCGACTCGGCCGTCTACATCGCGTTGGTCGACGACTCGAAGGCCGGCATCGCCGCCGCCAGGGCGCCACTGCAGGAGATCGCCGACGCGGTCCCGGGAGCAACACTCCAGGACGTGGGTGAGTACCAGCGGGCCCAGACCTCCCAGGCCGACCAGTTCCTCCTCGTGGTGTACGTCCTGCTCGCCCTGGCGCTGGTGATTGCGATCGTCGGGGTGGTGAACACGCTGCTCCTGTCGGTCACGGAGCGGACGCGCGAGCTGGGCCTGCTGCGGGCGGTGGGCATGACCCGTCGTCAGGTTCGGTCCAGCATCCGGTGGGAGTCGCTCATCATCTCCTTCGTCGGCACCATCACCGGGCTCGCCCTCGGCCTGACATTCGGCTGGGCCCTCGTTCACTCGCTGAAGGATGACGGCATCACCGTCTTCGAGATCCCGTGGCGCAACCTCATCCTCATCATCGAACTGACGATCCTCGCCGGGATCGGCGCGGGGACCTACCCCGCGTGGCGGGCGTCGCGCCTCGACGTCCTCGACGCCATCTCCACGGAGTGAGCCGGCCGGACGGGCCGTAGCCTCCGAGGGGTCCCGGACCTCAGCCCACACGGAGCCCACGCCCCATGGCCCACGATCCCACCGCCCTGCCGCCCGAGGTCACGGAGTTCCTCACCGAACGCCACCTCGCCACGCTCACCACCATGCGGCCCGACGGCACGCCTCACGTCGTCGCCGTCGGCTTCACGTGGGATGCCGAGGCCGGCCTGGTGCGGGTGATCACGTGGGCGGGCAGCCGCAAGGCCCGCAACCTCGTGGCCCGGCCCGACAGCCCCGCCGCGGTCTGCCAGGTCGAGGGCGGCCGGTGGCTCACGCTCGAGGGCACCGCCGTCGTCACCTCCGACCCCGACCGGGTCGCCGAGGGCGTCCGCCGCTACGCCGGGCGCTACCGCCAGCCGGGCGAGCGCGAGGACCGCGTCGTGATCGAGATCTCCGTCAGCCGGGTGCTGGGCCGGGCCTAGACGCCGGTGGGCGCCGGCCGCCCCGACGGGGCGGGCTGGCAGACCGGGCACCAGTAGGTGCCCCGGGCCTGGGGCCCGGTGCGGGCCCAGGCCACCGGGGTGCCGCACCGCCGACACGGCTCGCCCCGCCGGCCGTAGACGCCGAGGGTGCCGGGCGGGCCGGCCATGGTGGTGCGGGCCGCGGTGGTGAGGTTGGCCCGCAGTTGACGGGCGGCGGTGTCGACGACGGCTCGGCGGTGCTCCGCGTCGAGGGCACCGATCGGCGTGAGCGGGTGCAGCCCGAGGGCGAACGGGACCTCGCTCTTGTAGACGTTGCCGACGCCGCAGCAGATGCGCTGGTCGAGCAGCACATCGGCGAGCGGGGTGGCGGGGTCGACGGTGCCAATCAGCCGCACGACCTCGTCGAGGTCGGCATCCGCGGTGCACAGGTCGGGGCCGAGGTGAGCGGTGCGGGCGGCCCGCACCAGCTCGACCACTGGCGCACTGAAGCAGACGGCGACCCAGCCGGCATCGCCACCCGCCTCGACCGGTCCGTCAGTGGTGGGCGGGCCGACCTCGACGACGGCGCGGGCGAGGTGGGCGGGCTTCTGCCACCGCTCACCCGGCCGGTAGAGGTGCCAGCTGCCCGTCATGCGCATGTGGGTCTGGAGGGTCCAGCCGTCGTCGAAGTGCACGAGGAGGTGCTTGCCCCTCGCTTCGACCCCGGTGACGACCGCGCCCGGCTGGGGCCAGGGGCGGGGCGAGCGGTGGGCCTCGAAGCGCACGACGACCCGGTCGGTGAGCGCCGGCCCGAGGCGGGCGGCGGTGCGGTGGATGGTGTCGCCCTCGGGCATGGTCGTCGCTCCGCCGCTCAACGCCCGCCGAGGACGAGGCCGCGGTAGCCGTCGCGGAATCCGGCCTGGCGGAGCGCGTCGGCGTGGGGCGACGTGGCGGCGGGCTCGCCGTCGATGCGGGCGAGCTCGAGCCGGGAACGGGTCGAGCCGCCCTCCCGGCCGACGATGCCGGCGACGGCGGCGGCCCAGCCCGGGTGGTGCTCGGCCGCGGCGAAGACGACGAGTGACCGGCCGCCGCGCTCGAGGTAGGCGACGGGGACGCCGGCGGCGAGCACGACGAGGGCGCCGGCGGCGCGGGCGGGTCGGCCGGCGGACTCGGGCCACGGCAGCGCGGCGCCGTAGGGCTGGGCCGGATCGGTGGCGGCGAGCACGAGGGTGGCTGCCGCCTCGGTGGCGGCTGCACCGGTGCCGACCTCGCGGACGGCCCGCAGCCGGTCGACGGCACCCGGGAGGGCGAACTGGGCGCCGCCGAGGCCGGTGACGAAGTACCCGCGGCGCACGTGGCCCCGCTCCTCCAGCGCCTTGAGCACGGGGTAGACCGCGGCGAACCCGCCCTCGACCCCCTCGGCCAGGACGGCCTCGCGGGTGAGCACGCCGTAGCGCTCGAGCAGCTGCAGCGCGGTGGCGTGGGCGGCTTCCGTGGCCGTGGGCCGGGGCTCGAGCAGCGGCGCCACCAGCGACCACCGGCCCGCCGCGGCCGGCGGCCCCACCCGGGAGACCGAGCCCATCTGGGGCCGGCCGAGGTTGGGGCGGCGGCCGATCGTGCGCGACCCGCCGCGGGTGGTGGACGACGAGCGCTTGGCCGCGGCCTTGCGGCGACCGCCCGAGGCCACGAGCGAGCGCAGCGGCGCGATGGAGTCGTTGGTGACGAGGCCCGCCCACACGAGCGACCAGAGGGCATCGAGCACGGTGGGGTCGTCGTAGGACTGGCCCGCGGCCTGGGCGGCGGCGACGAGGTCGGGCCAGAACGAGGCTCCCCGCTCGGCGAGGTGGGCGTGGAGCGCGGCGGCCACCGGCTCGGCGAGCACCTCGGCGAGGGCGTCGTCGCCGGGCGGGGACACCAGCAGCCCGGCCTGGTCGCGGAAGAGCAGCCGGATGCGGCCGTCGCCGGTGCCGAGGGTGCCGGCGCCGACCCACACCAGCTCGCCCGCGGTGCAGAGGGCGTCGAGGTCGGCGGGGCGGTAGTCGGCGACGCGGGCGGCGAGGATCTCCGACTCGATGACCGAGGCCGGGAGGGCCAGGCCCTGCAGCGCGCCCACCGCCTCGACCACGGCATCGAGGCCACGACGGGTGGAGCCCACGTTCTGCCAGGCCGGCAGGAAGCGGGCCATGGCCTCACCCTCGACCGACTCGACCTCGCGGCGCAGGGCGGCGAGCGAGCGGCGCCGGAGCTGGCGCAGCACGTCGTCGTCGCACCACTCGCGTTCGATGCCGTCGGGTCGGAACTCGCCGCGCACCACCCGGCCCTCGGCCTCGAGCCGCTCGAGCACCGGCAGCACCCGGTCGGCGCCCACGCCGTAGCGGCTCGCCACCTGCGCGGTGACGAACGGGCCGTGGGTGCGGGCGAAGCGGGCGACGAGGTCGAGCAACGGCTCGGGCACCGGGTCGGTGAACGCGGCCGGGAGGCCCTGAGGGAGTGCGACACCGAGCGCGTCGCGCAGGCGGGCGGCGTCCTCGGCGGCGGCGAAGCGCTCCTCGGCCGCCACACCGACGACGATCGCCCGCCGTTCGCGCACCAGCGTGTCGAGCCACTCCCCCACGACCGTCGAGGAGGTGGCGGGCTCGGGCGTGTCGGTGCGCGCCTCGACCTCCCACCGGCTGAGAGGGCCGAGGATGCGCAGCAGGTCGTGGACCTCGTCGGCGTCGCGGGCGCGGCGGCCGTCGGTGAGGCGCTGGAGCTCGAGCTCGAGGTCGGCGAGCACGACCGGGTCGACCAGCTCCCGCAGCTCCTCGGCCCCGAGCAGCTCGCGGAGGAGGTCGCGGTCGAGGGCCAGGGCGGCGGCCCGGCGCTCGGCCAGCGGGGCGTCGCCCTCGTACATGTAGACGGCGATCCATCCGAAGAGCAGCGACTGAGCGAACGGCGAGGCCCGGGGCGTGTCGACCGCGACCATGCGCACCCGGCGGGCCCGCAGGTCGGTGAGGACCTCGCGCAGCGCGGGCAGGTCGAACACGTCGTTGAGGCACTCGCGGGTGGTCTCCAGCAGGATCGGGAAGTCGGGGTAGCGGGACGCGACCGGGAGCAGGTCGGCGGCCTTCTGGCGCTGCTGCCACAGCGGGGTGCGGCGATCGGGGCGGCGGCGGGGCAGGAGCAGGGCCCGAGCGGCGCACTCGCGGAAGCGGCCCGCGAACATCGACGTGTCGGGGAGGTGGGAGATGACGAGCTCGTCGATCTCGGCCGGGTCGATGGCCAGCTCGTCGGTCGGGAAGGCGTCGATCGCCTCGGGCAGGCGCATGACGATGCCGTCGTCGCTCCAGATCAGCTCGACGTCGACCCCCCAGCGCTCCGACAGGCGGGCCCGGAGGGCCATGCCCCAGGGAGCGTGGACCTGGGCGCCGAACGGCGTGTGCACGCACACCCGCCAGTCGCCGATCTCGTCGCGGAAGCGCTCGACGACGATCGTGCGGTCGTCGGGGACGACCCCGCCGCACGCCTCGGCCTGCTCGTCGAGGTAGGCGAGCAGGTTCTGGGCGGCGAGGGGGTCGAGCTCGTTGCGGTCCTGGAGCGTGGCGAGCGCCTCCTCCCGCGGCAGCGGTGCGGATGGTGCGCACGAACTCGCCCAGGGCCCGGCCCAGCTCGAGCGGGCGGCCCGGGCCCGTCGCCGTGCCAGAACGGCATCTTCCCGGGCTGGCCCGGCGCCGGCGTGACGACCACCCGCTCGTGGGTGATGTCCTCGATGCGCCAGGTGGAGGCACCGAGCAGGAAGGTCTCGCCGGGCCGGCTCTCGTAGACCATCTCCTCGTCGAGCTCGCCCACCCGGGTGCCGTCGGGCAGGAACACGCCGAACAGGCCGCGGTCGACGATGGTGCCGCCGGAGGTGACGGCCAGGCGCTGGGCCCCGGCCCGGGGCCGGATCACGCCGTCGATGCGGTCCCACACGACCCGGGGCCGCAGCTCGCCGAACTCCTCGCTCGGGTAGCGGCCGGCGAGCAGGTCGAGCACGTTGGCCAGGACCTCGTCGCTCAGCTCGGCATAGTTCGCCGACGAACGGACGAGCGCGGGTGAGGTCGTCGACCGACCAGTCGTCCATGGCCACCATGGCCACGATCTGCTGGGCGAGGACGTCGAGCGGGTTGCGGGGGTAGCGGGTGTGCTCGATGAGGCCCTGCTTCATGCGGTCGACCACGACCGCCGCCTCGACGAGGTCGTTGCGGTGCTTCGGGAACAGCTTCCCCCGGCTGGGCTCGCCGACCTGGTGGCCCGCCCGGCCGATGCGCTGCAGGCCACGGCTCACCGCACCCGGCGACTCGACCTGGATGACGAGGTCGACCGCACCCATGTCGATGCCGAGCTCGAGCGACGAGGTGGCGACCAGGCCCTTGAGCTCGCCCCGCTTCAGCTGGTCCTCGATGAAGAGCCGGCGCTCGCGGCTGAGCGAGCCGTGGTGGGCCATCACCAGCTCGTGGCCGGGCTCGGGTGACGTTCCGGTGGCCTCGGCCGAGCGGTTCACCCCTTCGAGGTGCAGCTCGTTGAGCCGGGTGGCCAGCCGCTCGGCCAGGCGCCGGGCGTTCACGAAGATGATGGTGGACCGGTGCTCCTGGACCAGCTCCAGCAGGCGGGGGTGGATGCGACGGCCAGATCGAGCGGCGCACCGGGCCGCCGGCTGCGGGGCCGCTGACCGGCTCGTCGATGACCTCGCCCAGCGCGCCCATGTCCTCCACCGGCACGACGACCTCGATGTCGAGGGGCTTGCGCACCCCGGCGTCGACGATGGTGACGGGACGGGGCTTCCCCGTGGCGCCGTCGTGCCCGGCGAGGAACCGGGCGATCTCGTCGAGCGGGCGTTGGGTGGCCGACAGCCCGATGCGCTGGACGGGCGAGTCGGTGACGGCGTCGAGACGCTCGAGGGTGAGCGAGAGGTGGGCGCCCCGCTTGGTGGGGGCCAGGGCGTGGATCTCGTCGATGATCACGGCCTCCACACCGCGGAGGTTCTCCCGGGCCGACGACGTGAGCATCAGGTAGAGCGACTCGGGCGTGGTGATGAGCAGGTCGGGCGGGTTGCGCAGCATGCGGCGGCGCTCGTCGGCGGGGGTGTCGCCGGTGCGCATGCCCACGACCGGCGGGTGGAACGGCTCGCCCAGGCGCTCGGCGGCGAGGCCGATGCCGGCCAGCGGCGCCCGCAGGTTCTTCTCGACGTCGACCGCCAGGGCCCGCAACGGGGAGACGTAGATCAGCCGGGTGCGGTGCTCGCGGTCGCCGGGCGGCGGCGTCGACACCAGGCGGTCGAGGCCCCAGAGGAAGGCGGCGAGGGTCTTGCCGGAGCCGGTGGGGGCCAGCACCAGGGTGTGGTCGCCCGACGCGATGGCCGGCCAGCCCTGGGACTGCGGCGGGGTGGCCTCGGCGAAGGTGGTGGAGAACCAGGCGCGGACCGGCGCCGAGAAGCGTTCGAGCGGGTCGGGCGCGGTCACCCCGTGGAGGCTACCGACGCGTGAACGCTCGTTCCCCCGAAGACCGGAGGCGTCGAGAGGCCGTAGACTCCCCGACCATGGCACCGCATCAGCCGAGGGAATGGCACCCGGCCTTCGAGGAGTACTGCGAGGCCATCTTCGAGCTGCGCGAGGACGACGTCGAGGTCATCCAGGCCCGCATCGCCGAGCGGCTCGAGGTCTCGCGACCGGCCGTGTCCGAGATGATCCGCCGCATGGAGAAGTCCGACCTCGTCACCATCGACGCCGGCTCCATCCGCCTGACCGAGAGCGGCATGTCGCTGGCCGAGAGCGTGGTGCGTCGCCACCGCCTGGCCGAGCGCTTCCTCACCGACCTGCTCGGGCTGAGCTGGGCCGAGGCCCACGTCGAGGCCGGCCGCTGGGAGCACGTCATCTCCCCCACGGTCGAGACCGCGATGATGCGGGTCCTCGAGAACCCCACCACCTGCCCGCACGGCAACCCGATCCCGGGCACCGACTACCACGCTCCCACCACGGTCACCCTCGACCGGCTGGCCGTGGGCCAGGCCTTCGTGGTCTCCCGCATCCCCGAGGAGCTCGAGTTCACTCCAGGCCTGCTGGAGTTCCTCGAGGACTCCTCGCTGCTGCCCGGCCACGCCGGCACCGTCACCGCAGCGTCGCCCGACGGCACCACCACCGTCGAGATCGACGGCCGGGCCGTGGGCATCGGCAGCTTCGCCAGCACCCGCATCCTCGTCACCGCCAGCTGACACGGGACACCCCCGACACCGCCTGCTCCCCCGGAGGGCCCTTTACGGCTCAGGCATCGAGGCGTACGGTTCCTGTGACGGCCGTCACGCGGTGGCGTCATAGGGAGCGAGGGCCATGGGGTTCATCCAAGTCATCGAGTTCACGTCCAGCGATCTCGCCGAGTTCGACGCGGCACTGAGCGAATGGATCGCCGCGACCGCGGGCGCCAGGACCGCCACCCGCGGCACCCTCACCGCCGACCGCGAGAGGCCGAACACCTACGTGCAGATCGTCGAGTTCCCGTCCTACGACGCGGCGATGGCGAACTCCGACGACCCTCACACCGCGGCGTTCGCAGCCCGTCTCCAGTCCCTCTCCGACGGAGACCCGACGTTTCGGAACCTCGACGTCATCAACGTCACCGACCTGTAGCGCCCTCACCATCGAGGAAGGGGATCCGCACCCACCGCCGGCTGGCGCCGGAATCCGTGACGCGCCGGGGCGGCCGCGCTGACAGGCTCGGGTCATGGCCGTGCCGACCGACCTCGCCGCCCCGCTCGACGACCCCGTGGCGCTCGCCTGTCGCCTGAACTTCGTCGAGTTCTGCCGCGAGCTCGGGCGGTGGTCGGGAGACGGCGGAGCGGTCGTCGAGCGCGACGGGCTGATGCTGTGGGCCACCGCGTCGGACTTCCCCGTGTCGCTCAACGGGGTGGTGCGCCTCGACCCCTCGACCCCGGCCGACCGCGTCATCGCGGTGGCCGACGAGTGGTTCGGCGCCCGAGGCACCGGGTACACGGCCAACGCGGTCGAGGGGGCCGACGACGACCTGCGGGTCGCGGCCGAGGCGGCCGGGCTACTGATGCTGCGGGACAGCCCGCAGATGGTCTGCGACGGGCCCGTGGCGCCGCCCGACGCCGGACCCGAGCTCGAGCTCGTGTGGGTCGACCGGCCGGCGCAGGTCGCCGTCTTCGCCGACCTCGTCGACACCGCGTACCAGTCGCTCGGCGCGCCCGCCGGGGCGATCCGCCCGAGCATCGTCGCTCTCGACCGCGTGCTCGACCCCCACGTCGAGACGGTGCTCGCCCTGCTCGACGGCGAGCCGGTGGCCTGTGCCCAGCTGCTGCTGAGCCAGGGCATGGGTGGCGTGTACTACGTCGGCACGCTCGAGGCGGCCCGAGGCCGGGGGCTCGGCGAGCTGGTCACCGCCGCTGTCACCAACCGCGGCTTCGAGCGGGGTGCCGCGTTCGTCGGCCTCCAGGCCTCGCCGATGGGCGAGGCGATCTACCGCCGCATGGGGTACCGCGACCTCTACCGCCAGGCCGGCCTCGTGCGCTTCGAGGCGCCAACGCCACCTGACCACCCCCGAAAGGTGGCTCACCAGATACAGCCCGCCGCACCACGTGAGCCACCTTTGGGAGCGGGTGGGGTGGGCTATGGGAGGAGGGAGGGCGGCAGGTCGTGCTCGTGCACGACGGCCAGGCGCTTGGTGGCGCGGGTGAGCGCCACGTAGAGGGCCCGGTTGCCCTGGGCCTCCTCGTCGACCATGAGGTAGGGCTCGACCACGATGGCGGCGTCGACCTCGAGGCCCTTGACCATGCCGACCTCGACCACGGTGACCCGGTGCTCGAGGCCGTTGCGGGTGGCCCGACCGAAGGGGATCTCGGCGGCGGCGAGGGCGTCGCAGACCTCGTCGATGACCGACGGCGGGACGACGACGGCGACCTGGCCGGGGTCGACCGCGGCCCGCTCGTCGAGGGTGGTGGCCACGACCTCGGCGGCCAGCCCGCCCGGCGCGGCCCGACGGATGGTGGGCTCGGCGCCGTCCTCACGGACCGACCGCGGCGGGGCGATGTCGGGGGCGGCGTGGCGCAGCACCCGGGCGGCCAGCTTCACGATGGGCTCGGGCAGGCGGTAGCCGAGGGTGAGCTCGGTGCGGCGGGCCGGGCGCTTCTGCGGCAGCAGGTGGAGGATCTCGTCCCACGACTCGTGGGCCCACTGGCCGGTGGCCTGGGCGATGTCGCCGACGACGGTCATGGAGCCGTTGAGCGAGCGGCGCTCGAGCATCCGCAGCTGCATCGGGGAGAGGTCCTGGGCCTCGTCGACCACGATGTGGCCGTAGGTGCGGATCTCGTCGTCGAGCTGGGCCTCGCCGGGGCGGCGGCGCTTGGGCTTGGGGCCGAGCAGCGCCCGGGCCTCGTCGAGCAGCGGCGCGTCGTCGTGGGTCCAGGCGACCTGGTCGAGCGAGTCGGAGCGCGACCGGTAGAGCGACAGCCACTCGCCGTCGTCGAAGAGGTCGCGGCCGGCGTGGCGCAGCAGGGCCTTGCCGCCGAAGAGGTCGTGGAGGAGCTGAGAGGGCGTGAGCACCGGCCACATCCACTCGAGGGCCTCGCGGACGGACGGATCACGCCGGAGGCGCTCGCGCACCTCGGAGGCCACCAGGTCGTCGCGGCCGGAGAGAGCGAGCTCGGCGAAGACCTCGCCCTCGACGTACTTGCGGGCCCCGTTGTGGCGCCGGTAGCGGCGACGGGCGTCGGCGACGATGCGCTGGCTGCGCTCGCGACTGAGCGTGAGGCGCTGGAGGCCGTAGCCCACGACGAGGTCGGAACGCAGGCCGCGCTCGCGGTCGCGGACGGCCCGGGCCAGGAAGCGCACCATGCGGGGGTCGCCCTTGACCCGGGAGGTGAGGCCGCGGTCGTAGGTGCGCACGCTGACGTCGGGGACGAGGTCGGCGAGCACGGCCAGCTCGACGCCGGCCTCGCCGAGCGACGGGAGCACCTGCTCGATGTAGCCGAGGAACAGCCGGTTGGGGCCGATCACGAGGACGCCCTGGCCCTCGAGCGGGAACCGGTGGGTGTAGAGGAGGTAGGCGGCACGGTGCAGGGCCACGACCGTCTTGCCCGTGCCGGGGCCGCCCTGCACGACGAGCACGCCGGGGAGCGGGGCCCGGATGATCTCGTCCTGCTCGCCCTGGATGGTGGCGACGATGTCGGTGAGGCGGCCGGTGCGGGCGGTCTCGAGTGCGGTGAACAGCGCGCCCTGGCCGGTGACCTCGCGCTCGCCCGACTCGTCGGTGACGCCGAGGCTGGCGAGGGTGTCGCCGAAGAGCTCGTCCTCGACCGAGAGCAGCTGGCGGCCGCGGGTGGCGAAGTGCCGGCGGCGGGCGAGGCCCATGGGCTGGCGGCCGGTGGCCCGGTAGAAGGGCTCGGCCACGGGGGCCCGCCAGTCGACGATGACCGGCTCCTGCTCGGCGTCGCTCACCGCGATGCGACCGATGTAGAAGGTCTCCGGGTCCTCGCCCGGCGCCTCGGGGGCCCGGTCGATGCGGCCGAAGCACAGCGCGGCGTCGCCCAGCTGGAGCTGGGTGAGGCGGTTGACGACGCTCTCGTAGATGACCTCGCGCTCGAAGCGGGCCTGCTCGGTGCCACCCCGGCCGACCTCGACCATCGAGGTCAGGCGGGACGCCGCCTGACGGGACGACTCGAGGCATGCGTACGCGTTGTCGATGTAGGCCTGCTCGGCAGCCAGGTCGGGATGTGAGGCCATGCGCTCCCTCGAACGAGGACGACTCCCCCGGACGAGTGGCCCAGCGGACCGATCCAGGGGATCGGCCATGTTACCCGGCGTCCCCGGATTCTCCCCGGGCGGGGCGGGTCGGTAGCGTGGCCGCGTGCCCGACACCCCCTCCGTCCGCCCGCTCCCTCCCTTCCTGCGGGCCTGCCGTGGCATCCCCGGGGGCCCCGACGACCGGGTCCCGGTGTGGTTCATGCGCCAGGCCGGCCGCTCGCTGCCGGAGTACAAGGCCATCCGCGGCAGCGGCAGCATCCTCGACGCCATCCACGATCCCGAGCTCTCGGCCGAGATCACCCTGCAGCCGGTGCGCCGCTACGGGGTCGACGCCGCCATCCTCTACTCCGACATCGTCGTGCCGGTGGCCGCCATCGGCTTCGGCGTCGACGTGGCCCCGGGCGTCGGCCCGGTCGTCGAGCAGCCCTTCGAGCGGGCCGAGGACCTCCAGCGCCTCCGCCCCCTCGACCCCGAGGCCGACACGCCCTACGTGCTCGAGACGGTGCGCATCCTCGCCAAGGAGCTGCCCGTCCCGCTGATCGGGTTCGCCGGCGCCCCCTTCACCGTCGCCAGCTACCTGATCGAGGGCCGGCCCTCGCGCACCTACGCCAAGACCAAGGCGCTGATGTTCGGCGACCCCGGCCTGTGGCACCAGCTCATGGAGCGCCTCTCCGACCTGGCGATCACGTCGCTGCGCTCCCAGGTCGCCAACGGCGCCCAGGCCCTCCAGCTGTTCGACTCGTGGGCCGGCGCCCTCGCCCCGCCCGACTACGAGCGCTTCGTCCTCCCCCACAGCACCCGCGTGTTCGACGCGGTCGCCGACCTCGACGTGCCCCGCATCCACTTCGGTGTCGGCACCGGCGAGCTGCTCGGCCTGATGGCCTCGGCCGGCGCCGACGTCGTCGGCGTCGACTGGCGGGTCCCGATCGACGTCGCCCGGCAGCGGGTGCCCGCCGACCGGGCCCTGCAGGGGAACCTCGACCCGGCGCTCGTCGCCGCCCCGTGGGAGGTCGTCGCCGAGGCCGTGCGCGACATCCTGCGCCGCAACGCCGGCCATCCGGGCCACGTGTTCAACCTCGGCCACGGCGTGCTGCCCGAGACCGACCCCACGGTGCTCGAGCGGGTCGTCGAGCTGGTGCACGCCGAAGGTCGCTGCGACGGAATGGTGGTGGCCCGATGAGCACCTCTCCCGACCTCGGACTCGTCGTGATGGCGTACGGCACCCCCCGCACGCCCGCCGAGATCGAGCCGTACTACACCCACATCCGGCGGGGCCGGCCGCCCACCCCGGAGCTGCTCGCCGACCTCACCGCCCGCTACGACGCCATCGGCGGCATCTCGCCGCTGGCCCAGCGCACCGAGGCCCAGCGGGCCGCGCTGGAGGCCGCCCTCGAGGAGCGCATGCCGGGCCGTTGGAAGGTCGTGCTCGGCCAGAAGCACGCCGCCCCCTTCATCGAGGACGCCGTCGCCGACCTGGCCGACGCCGGCATCACCGAGGCGGTCGGGCTCGTGCTCGCACCCCACTACTCGGGCTTCAGCGTCGGCGAGTACCAGCGTCGGGCCGCCGAGGCGGGCGAGGGCCGGGGCATCCGCTTCCACGCCATCGAGCGGTGGCACCTCGAGCCCGCCTACGTCGACTTCCTCGCCGACGCCGTGCGCGAGGCGGCAGCCACCCTGCCCGCCGACCACAAGGTCCTCTTCACCGCCCACTCGCTGCCCGAGCGCGTGCTGGTCGACGACCCCTACCCCGAGGAGCTGCGCGAGAGCGCCGCCGCGGTGGCCGAGCGGGTCGGCCTCAGCCCCTGGCCCGACTGGGCCCTGGCCTGGCAGAGCGCCGGACGCACCCCGGAGCCGTGGCGCGGCCCCGACATCCTCGAGGTCCTCCGCGACCTCGGCGCCACCGGCCGCACCGAGGGCGTGCTGGTGTGCGCTCAGGGCTTCACCGCCGACCACCTCGAGGTGCTGTACGACCTCGACATCGAGGCCACCAAGGTGGCCGACGAGGTCGGCCTGGCGTTCGCCCGCACCCGGTCGCTGAACGACGACCCCGCCGTCATGGCGGCGCTCGCCGACAAGGTGGTCGCCACCGCGGCCGCAGCAGGAGTCGAGTGACATGACCGGTACCGGTGACCGACACGTCGTCGTGGTGGGAGCCGGGATCACCGGCCTGACCACCGCCTTCACCCTCGCCACCCGGGAGCCCGGCCTGCGGGTCACCGTGCTGGAGGCCTCCCACCGGGTCGGGGGCAAGATCCTCACCACCCCGTTCGCCGGTCGACCGGTCGACTGCGGGGCCGACGCCTTCCTCGCCCGCGTGCCCGAGGCCCGCGAGCTCTGCGAGGAGCTCGGCATCGCCGGGATGCTCACCTCGCCCGCCGAGCGCTCGGCGCTGGTCTGGGCCCGGGGCGAGCTCCGGCGCCTCCCCGCCGGGCTGGTGCTCGGGGTGCCCACCGACATGGACGCCCTGGCGGCGTCCGGCATCGTCAGCGCCGAGGGCGTGGCCCGTGCCGCCGCCGACCTCGACGCGACCGAGCCCCCGGCCGACGAGCCCACCGGCGACCCCGAGGGCGACGGCGACCTCTCCGTCGGCCACCTGGTGCGAGGCCGCCTGGGCGACGAGGTCTACGAGCAGCTGGTGGCCCCGCTCCTCTCCGGGGTCAACGCGGGCGACGCCGACCAGCTCAGCGTGGCGGCCGGCGCCGCCCAGCTCGCGGCCGCCGCCCGCCGCCGCCCCAGCCTGATCCTGGGCCTGCGCGAGCAGCAGCAGGCCGCCCTCGACGCCGGCGCCGACCCGAGCGCACCCGTCTTCCACGGCATCCCGGTCGGCACCCAGACCCTCACCGACCTGCTGCTCGCCCGGCTCACGGGCGCGGGCACCCCCGTGCACCTCTCGTGCCCGGTGGAGTCACTGGAGCGCAACGGCGGCGGGGGCTACGTCCTGCGCACGCCGCAGGGCCGCATCGAGGCCGACCGCGTGGTGCTGTGCACCCCGGCCCCGGTGGCGGCGCGCCTGCTCGCCGGCCTGGCTCCCTCCGCCGCCGAGGGCCTCGCCGACCTCGAGTACGCCTCGGCCGCGATGGTCACCCTCGCCGTGCGGCGCTCGGCCCTCGACCACCCGCTCGACGCCAGCGGCTTCCTCGTCGGGGCGGCCGACCGGCTCCCCACGATGTCGGCCTGCTCGTGGGCGTCGGCCAAGTGGGCCCACCTCGACGACCCCGACGTGGCGGTTCTGCGGGCCTCGGCCGGCCGCTACGGCGACACCGCCCCGCTGGAGCTCACCGACCAGGACCTCGTCGACGCCCTGGTGACCGACCTCGGCACCACGATGGGGCTCACCGAGGCGCCTATCGAGTTCCGGGTGACCCGTTGGTGGGACGGCCTCCCCCAGTTCCGACCGGGCCACCTGGGCCGGGTCCGGGCGTGGCGCGCCGCGGTCGACGAGCAGGCCCCCGGCGTGGTGCTGGCCGGTGCCGCCTACGACGGCCTCGGCCTGCCGGCGTGCGTGCGCCAGGGCCGTCACGCCGCCTCCGCCGCCTCCGCCTGAGCGAGCCGAGCGGGCTCCGTCACCACCACGACCTCTGTGGCTCACGTGGTCAGGTCATGCCTGACGAGGTGAGCCACGGAGGGGGAAATGTTGCAGTCGCGTTGCATCGGACGGTGATGTCTGCAACCCTTTCGCAACAATGTTCACGGAACGTACCGATACGACCCCGCTCCGTTCGCCCGGAACCCGCCTGCGCCGCCTCGTGGCCGGGCTGGTCCTCGGCGGGGTCACCCTCACCTCCCTGGCCCTCGCGCCGGCCGTGCCGGCCGGGGCGCAGAGCGTCTCCGCCGACGCCTCTGTCGACGACGCCGCCCGCCAGGTCGCCCAGCGCCGGGCCACCGAGTACCGCCGCCAGAGCGAGCTGGCCAGGGAGAAGCTGGCCGCCCTCGCCGCCCTCTTCGAGGCCCAGGCCAAGGCCGAGCGGGTCACCCCCGTCCTCGACAAGGCCGTCACCGGCCTCGGTCGCCCCTACGTCCGTGGCGCCGCCGGCCCGAGCGCCTTCGACTGCTCCGGCTTCACCCGATGGGCCTGGCAGGCCGCCGGCATCGACCTCCCCCACTACAGCGGCGCCCAGTGGGCCCAGACCGAGCGCATCGCCGTCGAGGACCTCCAGCCCGGCGACATCGTCTTCTTCTGGGGCCCGGGCGAGCGCGGCGACCCCGAGCCACGTCGGCCTCTACGTCGGCGACGACCAGATGATCCACGCCCCGGGCACCGGTCGCTCGGTCCGCTACGACAGCATCTGGTACTGGACCGGCGCCAAGGTGGCCGCCGGCCGGGTCCGCTGACCCCGTGACCCTCTCGCTCGTCGAGCGGCCCGCGACCGGCCCCACCCAGCGCGTGCTCGTGCTCCTCCCCGGCTTCGGCGACGAGCCGGCGATGTTCGCCGACCACCTCGAGGTCCTCGACCCCGACGGACGGTGGCACGTCGCCGTCGCCCGCCCGCCGCTCGCCACCGACGAGGGCCCTGCATGGTTCACCGTCGGCGACGCCGGCCCCGACGTGGAGCAACTGGGCGCCGCCGTGCTCGCCCTGGCCGGCGCCTTCGCCGACCTGCTCGACCGCTTCGGGCTGGAGCCGGAGGCCCTGGCGCTCGGCGGGTTCTCCCAGGGCGGCGCCATGGCCCTCGCCGCGGCCCTCGACCCCTCCGTCGCCGCCCGACCGGGGGCGGTGGCCTCCCTCGCCGCCTACCTCCCCCACCGCGACACCGAGCAGGACCCGACCCTGCTCGCCGGCCGGCCCGTGCTCATCGCCCACGGCGCCGACGACGAGGTCGTCGACGCCCTGCTCGGCCGCAGCGCCGCCAAGGCCCTGCACCGCGCCGGCGCGGTGGTCACCTGGTCGGAGGTCGACGCGGGCCACACGGTGGCCGGCCCCCTGGCCGACACCCTCGGCCGGTGGCTCGCCGCGCTGGCCGACGGCGAGGTGCCGTCGGCTCCTCCGACCTGAGGGTCAGCGCAACGACCACGTCGGCGATGACCCGGTGCGCCACCGGGTGAGGCGCACCTCGGCCTCGGCGTCGGCACGGACCGACGCCGCCCGGTTGCCCACCGCCCACGCCGTCACCCACAGCTCGTAGGCCTCGACGAGCACCTCCAGGCCCTCCCAGCCCGCGCGGATCGGCGCCGTAGGCCCCCAGGAACTCCTCGAGCCCCGCCGGGTCGGCGTCGTAACGGCGCACGGCCACCACCTGTGGGGCCACGTCCGCGCTCGCCGCACCCCACCCCGCCAGCTCGAGGTCGGCCAGCACGGGGCCCCGACGCCCCGGCACCACGTTGGCCCGGTGGAGATCGCCGTGGACCACCGCGGCACCGAGCGGGTCGTCCGCCGGGTCGGGCCACGCCGCCGCCAGCCGGCGCACCTCCCCCCGGAGGAGGTCGAGATCGACGGCCGACGTCACTCCCGCGGCCTCGGCCCGGTCGAGCTCGGCCGCGACGGTGGACAGAGGGTCGTGGCGAGGCACGTCCGCCAGCGGCCGTGCCCGGGTGCGGTCGTGCAGCAACCGGGCGACCTGCCCCATCTCCCGCGGCCCCACGGGCGGGCCGGTCGGCGGTTCCCAGCCCCAGATCGTGACCGGGCCGACGGGTGTGGCCACCGGCTGCGGCTCAGGGCCCACGACCCGGACGGCCGGCACCCCGACCTCGGCCAGGGCACGGGCGACACCGACCTGGCGGGCCGCGTCGGCCGAGCGCGCCGGCTCGTCGACCCGGGCGAGGGCCGGCACCGACGGGAGCCCGACGAGCACGGCCGAACCGGCCCGCCACACCCCTGCGCCCGCCACCGCGAGCCCGGCGCCGCGGGCCACACCGAGCACCGCGTCGTACGCCCGCCGCTGCCGCTCGTCGACCGGCGCGTGCAGCGGCGCGGGGCGCGAGCCGTCGACGGTCGAGTGCGGCGGGCCGTCGGTGTCCACGCCCCAGATCCTCGCGCCCCGATCTGACCCGACCACCGGCACCCGGGCAGGATGGGCCGGGCCCGGACCATCGCCGCGGCCCCCACGGAGCCCCCATGACCAGCGAGCCCGACCCCAGCGAGCGAGACGCCCCCATCGCGACCCCCGTGCCTGACGAGGCCACCGCCCCGGCCACCGCGACGACCACCGCTGCTCCCCCTCCGGACATCTACGCCCGCATCCGCCGCTTCGCCCCCGCGCTCGTGGTGCTGTTCTGCGCCGGGCTGCTCGTGATGGTCGCCGTCGTGCGCCCCTTCGACTCTCCCCCGGCCGCGCCCGAGCTGCGCACCCCGCTCGTGGGCGCCGACGTCGACCCCACCGGCGCCTACGTCGTGATCCACAACGCCGGCGGCAACGACACCCTGATCGGCGCGTCGAGCCCCGCCGCCGCCACCGTCGAGATCCAGCAGCGCCAGGGCAGGACCGACACCGAGCCCGGCGAGCTCGTCGTGGTCGAGGAGCTGGCGATCCCCGGCTTCAGCGACACCCGCCTCCAGCCCGGCGGCGACCAGCTGCTGCTCACCGACCTGGTGCGACCGCTGGCCGCCGGCGACACCGTCGAGCTCACCCTCGAGTTCGAGCGGGCCGGCACCGTCACCGTCGACGCCCAAGTCGAGAGCTACGTCGACATCGCCGAGCGGCTGCTCCCGCCCCGTCTCATCATCCCGGGCCAGGAGGGCGGCGTCGCCCCCGGCCAGAACGGCGTCACCCAGTAGCCGACGCGCTCCTGACGGTCAGTCATCGTCCTCGGGGAGCCCGCGCACGCGGCGATCCTGGCGGCGACGGCGGCTGGTCCAGTTACCCGAGATGGGCCCGATGATCAGCAGGGTGAACCAGAAGTACCGGGCCGCGCCGCCGGAGATCAACACCGCGATCGGGATCGACAGCAGGAACACCGCGGTCGGGACCGACTGGTCGATGAGGGCGAGACGTGCCTCCTCGTCGCTGGGCGGGTTCCGGAACAGCTCGTCGCGCCGGGCGATGGAGTAGAGGACGGTCGCCATGAACGAGACCACGGCGATGTTGGCGGCGTAGACGACGGTCGTGATCTCCGTGGCCGCACCGATGTCGCTGCCCAGGGCGTCGGTGGTGAACGGGATGAACACCACGAAGCCGAGCATGGCCACGCTGGACACGACCAGCCGGGGGCTGAGGGTCTCGAGGGTGGCCACGAACTGGTGGTTCCGCCACCAGTAGGACCCCACCAATGCGAAGGAGACGGCGAAGGCCACGACCTGGCTGCCGACGGTGTCCCACAGGTGGGACCACGACGACCAGGCGTCGGGGCCGGGGTCGATGGTGGTGACCAGCAGGGTCATCGACAGTGCGAACGTGGCGTCGAAGAACGAGAGCGTGCGACTGAACTCGGTCTGGTCGCGCTGGATCCGGCGGGGCACCGACCGATGTTGACACCCGCGGCCGCCGGCGGCGGGGACGACCTCGCCCGCTGCGTCACCACCCCGTTCCCACCCCATGACCAGGTCGGGGCATCATGGCGCCGTGCCGACCCTCGCCCTCCCCCGGCTGCCGGCGCGCCTGGGGACCACGCTCGGCGCGGTGCTCGGTGGCCTGTGCCTCGCCGCGTCGGTGCCGCCGTGGGGCTGGTGGCCGTTGGCGTTCGCCGGCGTGGCGATCTGGGACCGCCTGCTCGCCGGCGCCTCCCCCCGCAGCCGGTTCCTGCGCTCGTGGCTGCTCGCCATCACGTGGTTCGCGCCGTCGATGCTGTGGATGTACGACCTCACCGCGCCCGGGTACCCGGCAGCGGTCCTGATCTTCGGCGCCTACGTCGGGGTCGCCGGGATGGCGGTGCCGGGGCGGGCCTCGGCGTCGTGGATCCGCTGGCTCGCGGTGCCCGGCGCCTTCACCCTGGCCGAGGCGGCGCGCTGGACCTTCCCCTTCGGCGGGGTGCCCCTCGCCACCACCGCCATGAGCCAGGCGGCCGCACCGCTCGGGCAGGTCGCCCGCGTGCTGTGCGCCATCGGCGTCGTCTTCTTCGTCGGGGTCGGTGGTGTCGCCCTCTCCGCGGCGTGGGAGCGCAACTGGCGCTGGGCCGGCGGCGCGCTCGACCGCCACGGTGCTGGCGTGGAGCATCGGCGTGATGGCCCCGTCCGGCCACGACATCCGCCCCATCGAGGTGGCCGTCGTGCAGGGCGGTGGGCCCCAGCGCACCCGGGCGGAGACCACCGACCCCCGCGAGGTCTTCGAGCGCCATCTCGAGGCGACGAAGCTGGTGGTGCCCCCGGTCGACCTCGTCGTGTGGCCCGAGAACGTGGTCGACGTCGAGGGCCCGGTCGGCACCAGGAAGGAAGGGACCGAGCTGTCGGAGCTGGCGGCCGGCCTGGACACGACCCTCGTCGCCGGTGTCACCGAGGGCATCGACCCGAGCACGTTCGTGAACGCGTCGACCGTCTTCCTGCCCGACGGCACCGAGGGCGAGCGCTACGAGAAGGTCCGCAGGGTGCCGTTCGGCGAGTACGTCCCGTTCCGCGGGCTCATCGAGAGCATCGCCGGCGAGGGTGCCGGCCTGCCCAAGCGCGATGCCAAGGCCGGCGACGGCCCGGCCGTGCTCCACACCCCTGTCGGCACGCTGGGGGTGGCCATCTCCTGGGAGATCTTCTTCACCAACCGGGGCCGCGACGCGTCGCTGCACGGCAGCCAGATCCTGCTCAACCCCACCAACGGATCGAGCTACTGGCTGACCCAGGTGCAGACCCAGCAGGTGGCGTCGAGCCGGCTGCGGGCGATCGAGAGCGGACGATGGGTACTGCAGGCGGCGCCGACGGGCTTCTCGGCCATCGTCGACCCGCAGGGTGACGTGCTCGTCCGCACCGGCATCTCCGAGCAGGCCGTGCTGCAGGAGGTCGTGGCCCTGCGCGACGGCGACACCATCGCCACCGTCATCGGGCCGCTGCCGGTGGTGGTCCTCTCGGCCGGGCTGGTGGGGCTGGCCTGGTTCCTCGACCACCGCCGGCGCCAGGCGGCCGGTGCGGCGGGTGCCGCCGAGGGGGCCGAGAGCACCGGCACGGGTCACGACGACCCCGACAAGGCCTGACGACGCGCTAGACGCCCTCGACCACGAGGAACGACCCGATCGCCGCGCCCTCACGGGCGGCGCGGGCCTCCCGATAGGCCGGCGAGTCGTACCAGGCCTTCGCCGCGTCGACGGAGTCGAACTCGATGACCACCGTGCGATGGGGCTCGCCGTCGCCCTCCAGCACCTCGGTGGCGCCGCCGCGGACGAGGAACCGTCCACCGGCGGCCTCGACCGACGGCCCCGAGCGCGGCACGTAGTCGGCGGCGTAGCGGTCGGGGTCGGTGACGTCCATGTCGATGATGACGTAGGCCTTGGGCATCGCCCCAGTCCAGCACCCCGGGCAGGAACTCGCGATCGCCGGCGAGGCGGAGCTAGATCTCGACCAGCACGGTCGTCGGGCCGTCGTTCACCAGCGAGACCTGCATCATCGCCCCGAAGCGGCCGGTGGCGACCGTGGCCCCGAGCCGGCGCAGCTCGGCGACGACCTCGTCGACCAGCGGCTCGGCGACCGCGCCGGGGGCCGCCGCGGTCCACGACGGGCGGCGGCCCTTGCGGGTGTCGCCGTAGAGGGTGAACTGCGAGATCACCAGCAATTCGGCCCCGGCCTCGTCGGCACCCACGCCCATGCGGCCGTCGGCGTCGTCGAACAGGCGCAGCGTCCAGAGCTTGGTCGCCATCTTCCGGGCCGCAGCCTCGTCGTCGTCGTGGGTGACGCCGAGCAGGACGCAGAGGCCCCGGCCGACCGCGCCGACGACCTCGCCCTCGACCGTGACCGCCGCCTCCGAGACCCGCTGCACCACTGCTCGCACGGCCGCCGGTCTACCAGCCCGGTCGTGACCCACCCACCACCCGGCGATGACGGGAAGGAGAACGGATGTGGCAGCCGCTCAACCGACGAGCGGCACGAGCCGATGGTGAACCTTCATGGCGAACGACCGAGGAGCGGGAGAGCTCATGCAGTGGCGACCTGAGGCGGGCATCGACGTCGAGACACCGCGTGCGATGGAGGACCTCGCCGTGCCCGAGGCGCTGGTGCACGACATCGTGCTGCGCCAGGCCGTGGCCATGGGCCGCACCTCGACGCTCCAGCTGAGCAGCCGCCTGCGGTTGAGCCCCGGCATCATGACCAAGGTCGTGGAGGACCTGCGGGACCTCAGCTTCCTCGAGGTCCAGGGCATGGACGGCCGCGACTACCTCCTGGTGGCCACCGCGGCCGGTCGCCAGCAGGCCAACGACCGCATGCAGCTGTCGCGCTACATCGGGCCCGTGCCGGTCAGCCTGGCCCAGTACTCCGACGTGATCCGCAAGCAGCACGCCAACCCGCACATCGACCTCGAGGCCCTGAAGGAGGCGTTCTCCGACCTGGTCGTGAGCGAGGCCCTGCTGCGCGAGCTCGGCCCCGCCGCCATCGCCGGCGGCGCCATGTTCCTCTACGGCCCCCCGGGGACCGGCAAGTCGTCGATCGCCGAACGCCTGCTGCGCATCTACGGCGACCACGTGCTCGTGCCCTACGCGGTCGAGGTCGACAGCCAGATCATCAACGTGTTCGACCCCGTGGTCCACAAGCCGGCTCCGGAGCAGCCGATGGGGATCGACCGCCGGTGGGTGCTGTGCCACCGCCCGTGCCTCATCGTCGGCGGTGAGCTCCGCCCCGAGATGCTCAACCTGCAGTACCAGCGCGACAGCGGCACCTACGTGGCCCCCGTGCAGATGCAGGCCAACAACGGCATCCTCGTGATCGACGACTTCGGCCGCCAGGCGGACCTCACCCCCGAGGCCCTGCTGAACCGCTGGATCGTCCCGCTCGACCGCCAGCGCGACCACCTGATGCTCGACCACGGCTCGAAGTTCGACATCCCCTTCGACGCCAAGATCGTGTTCTCGACCAACCTCCAGCCCGAGACGCTGGGCGACGAGGCGTTCTTCCGCCGCATCCAGTCGAAGGTGCTCATCCCGTCGATCACCGACGACGCCTTCGACGAGGTCCTGCGCCGGGTCTGCGCCCACCACGGCGTGACCCTCGCCCCGGGGGCGGCGGAGCACCTCCGCCGCACCAGCCGGGAGCTCGGCGACGGCGACCTCCGCCCCTACCTCCCCGCCGCGGTCTGCAAGATCCTGATCTCGATCTGCACGTTCGAGGGCCTGCCGCTGGAGCTGCACCCCGAGCTCATCAACCGCATCGCCCACATGTACTTCACCCACACCGACGACCGCGGTGGCGAGATCCCGGTGGCCGCCGGGGCCCGCCGGCCCGTCGCCATCCCCACCGGCGACGGGCCCCTCACCGCTCCGGCAGGCCCGACACCCGCACCCGCACCCGCACCCGCACCGATGCACGCCCCGATGCACGCCCCTGTGCCCGTGGCCGCCGCTCCGGCACCCCAGCGCGTCGGGGCCCCGGCCATGGCCGCCCCTGCCGGGGTGAGCGCCCGACCCCTGGTCGAGGCCGGCTCCCGGGAGTCGATCGCGGCCGCCGTCGAGGCCACGCTGGCCCGTCGATCGGCCGAGCTGGGCCTGGACCAGGCGCCGCCACCGGCGACCGACGCCGGCACCGCCCGATTCTGACCTCTTTCTGACGGTCAGGGCCGTCCGGTCTCCCCGAGCCACGATCGTGGCCCTACTTGACCGGTCCGGAAGGGGCCGACGACACTTGTCAGCCCATGTCGTCTCCTGATGTCGCGTCGTCTCCCCCGTCGCGCCCCGAACCGCCGCTCCCACCGCCGCTGACGGGGAGCTCCCGCTCCGGATCGCCTTCCTCACCTACCGGGGGAAGCCCCACGTGGGCGGCCAGGGCGTCTACACGCGCCACCTCACCAAGGCCCTCTGCGATCTCGGCCACGAGGTCGAGGTCCTGGGCGGCCAGCCCTACCCCGAGCTCGACCCCCGGGTCCCACTGGTGGAGCTGCCGAGCCTCGACATCTACAACGACGTCTTCCCCATGCGCCTCCCGATGCCCTGGGAGATCAAGGGCATCGGCGACGCCGTCGAGGTCGCCACCTACATGGGCGGCGCCTTCCCGGAGCCGCTGGCCTTCAGCGTCCGGGCCTACCAGCACCTCCGCACCCGGGTGAACGACTTCGACCTGGTCCAGGACAACCAGTGCCTCGGCTACGGCCTGCTCGGCATGGAGCGCTCCGGCCTCCCCGTCCTGGCCACGATCCACCACCCGATCACGGTCGACCGGCGGCTCGAGATGGAGCACGCCGAGACCCCCTGGAAGCGCTTCTCCAAGGCCCGCTGGTACGGCTTCACCAAGATGCAGACCCGCGTCGCCGGACGCATGCCGCGGATCATCACGGTGTCGCAGAACTCCCTCGGCGACATCAGCGCCGACCACGAGGTGCCCATCGAGCGCCTGCACGTCGTGCCCGTCGGTGTCGATCAGGAGCTGTTCAAGCCGCTGCCCGACGTCGAGCGCATCCCCGGGCGCCTCATCACCACGGCCAGCGCCGACGTCACCATGAAGGGCCTGCGCTACCTGCTCGAGGCCGTGGCCAAGCTCCGCACCGAGCGCCACGTCGAGCTGGTCGTGATCGGCCGGCTCAAGGAGGGCGGCCCGTCCGCCCGCATCATCGACGAGCTGGGCCTGCGCGACGTCGTCACCTTCATCACCGGCGTGCCCGAGCAGCGCATCATCGAGCTCTACTCCGAGGCCGAGCTGGCCGTCGTGCCGTCGCTCTACGAGGGCTTCTCGCTCCCGGCCATCGAGGCCATGAGCTGCGGCGTCCCCCTCGTGGCCACCACCGGCGGGGCCCTCCCCGAGGTCGTCGGCAACGACAACGAGACCGCCCTCACCGTGCCCCCGGGCGACAGCGAGGCCCTCGCCGCCAAGATCGCCCTCGCCCTCGACGACCCCGAGCTGCGGGCCCGCATCGGTGCGGCCGGCCGCCAGCGCGTCATCGAGCGCTGGACCTGGCGCCACACCGCGGTCGGCACCGTCGAGCACTACCGGGCCCTGCTGGCCGAGACCCCCCACATCCAGGCCCGTCGACCGGGCGGCGCCGGCGCCGCCCCGCGCTACCAGCGGCGGCGGGTCACCCCGAAGGGCGACTGAGCCGTGCTCACCGCCGACTACGACCGACTGGGCCTGCGGGCCGGCGATCGCCTGCTCGACCTGGGCTGTGGCTTCGGGCGCCACGCGTTCGAGGCCCTGCGCCGCGGCGCCCGCGTCGTCGCCTGCGACATGGCCTACCCCGAGCTCCAACAGGTGCTCGACACCGCGGGCGCCATGAAGGACGCCGACGAGATCGCCCCGGAGCTGTCGTGCACCTCGGTGCAGGGCGACGGCACCAAGCTCCCGTTCGGCGACGGCTCCTTCGACCGCATCATCGCCTCCGAGGTCATGGAGCACGTCCCCGACGACCTCGCCGCCCTCGACGAGCTCACCCGGGTGCTACGCCCGGGCGGCACCATCGCCATCACCGTGCCGGCGTGGCTGCCCGAGAAGATCTGCTGGGCGATCACCGACACCTACCACGCCCCCTACGTGGAGGGCGGCCACGTCCGCATCTACACCGAGGGCGAGCTGCGTCGGAAGATGCTCGGCGCCGGCCTCGAGCCGGGCGGCGCCCACCTGGCCCACTCGCTGCACACGCCGTACTGGTGGCTGCGCTGCGCGGTGGGCCCCACCAACGACCAGAACGTCCTGGTGAAGGCGTACACCAAGCTCCTGGAGTGGGACATCATGTCCCGCCCGGCCGCCACCCGGATCACCGAGAAGGCCCTCAACCCGCTCCTCGGCAAGTCGCTGGTGGTCTACGCCACCAAGCCCGTCGCCCGCTCGGGTCGGGTCGGCACCACGGCGGAGGCAGCGGCATGACCGACGTCCCGTTCGTCGACGGCCTCCTGTCGGCCGACCAGGTCCTCGAGACCGCGTCGGCCATCGCCTCGTGGCAGCTGCCCAACGGCATGATCCCGTGGTTCCCCGGCGGGCACGCCGACCCCTGGAACCACGTCGAGGCCGCCATGGCCCTCGACCTCGTCGGGCATGCACTCCGAGGCCGAGCGCGCCTACCAGTGGCTGGTCGACGTGCAGCACGACAACGGGGCCTGGCACCAGTACTACCTGGCCGACTCCATCGAGCAGGACAAGCTCGACGCCAACACCGTCGCCTACTTCGCCGCCGGCGTGTGGCACCGCTGGCTCGTCACCGGCGACCGCAACTGGGTCGAGTCGATGTGGGGCGTGGTCGAGAAGGCCATCGACTTCGTGCTCGACCTCCAGACCCCGCGCGGCGAGATCCTCTGGGCCCGCCACGCCGACGGCACGCCGTGGTCGTTCGCCCTGCTCACCGGCTCGTCGAGCATGTGCCACAGCCTGCGCTGCGCCGTCGCCGTCGCCGAGCTGCTCGGCCACGAGCGCCCCGACTGGGAGCTGAGCGCCGCCCGCCTCGCCCAGGTCATCCGGGCCCACTGCAACGGCGACGCCCCCGACGCCTTCGCCCCCAAGGCCCGCTGGGCCATGGACTGGTACTACCCGGTGCTCGGCGGCGTGCTCCGCGACGACGAGGCCCACGCCCGTCTCGACGCCCGCCGCGACGCCTTCGTCGTGGAGGGCCGTGGCGTGCGCTGCGTCTCCGACCGGCCCTGGATCACCGCCGCCGAGACCTGCGAGTGCCTCATGGCCGAGCTCTCGATCGGCAACCGCGACCACGCGCTGCGCCTGTTCGAGTGGGCCCAGGCCCTGCGCGACGACGACGGCCACTACTGGACCGGCATCGTCTTCCCCGACGAGGTCCACTTCCCCGGCGACGAGCGCACCACCTACACCGACGCCGCGGTGATCCTCGCCGCCGACGCCCTCAGCCGCACCTCGCCGGCCGCCGGGCTGTTCACCGACCACGACGCCCTGCCGACGCTGGTCGAGCTCGACGACGAGCCCGTCTCCGACCCCACCGACTGATCCGCGCCGGACCGGCCGACGGGCCGACGCGAGGCCCGATGCGGTCTCAGGCCGTGCGGCGCAGGACCCGCAGCGAGCCGGTGGCGGAGACGTCGGTGAACACACCCGACTCCAGCGCCCGGCAGTAGATCTCGTACGGCGGGCGGCCGCCGTCGGCCGGGTCGGGGAACACGTCGTGGATGGCCAGCAGGCCGCCGTGCTCGACCCAGGGGGTCCAGAGCTCGTAGTCGCGGTGGGCGGGCTCGGAGCCGTGGCCGCCGTCGATGAAGAGGAACGCCAGCGGGATCTGCCAGTGGCGCCCGACGGTGGGGGAATCGCCGACGAGGGCGACGACGTCGCCCTCGAGGCCGGCGTCGAAGACCGTGCGGCGGAAGCGGGGCAGCGTGTCGATGCGGCCGACCTCGGGGTCGACGAGGTCGGGCTCGTGCCACTCCCAGCCCGGCTGGTTCTCCTCGGAGCCCCGGTGGTGGTCGAGGGCGAACAGCACGGTGCCGCGCTCGTGGGCGGCGGCGCCCAGGTAGATCGCCGACTTGCCGCAGTAGCTGCCGATCTCGAGCATCGGCGAGCCGCCCGAGGGCACGCCGAGGGCGGCCTCGTGGAGGGCGAGGCCCTCGTCGGGGGGCATGAAGCCGCGGGCGGCCTCGGCCGCGGCGCGGAGGACGGGTCCATGCTCACGACGGAGGGCTCAGATCTCGTCGGGGGTGTCGTCCTCGAAGACCTCGACGTGGAACAGCCGGTCGAGGACGAAGAAGCGGACGACCCACAGCACGCCGAAGGCGCAGAGCTGCACGAACAGGATGACGAACCGGTTGTCGGTGTGGTCCTGGGCGAAGTGGATGGCGATGGTGGAGAGCACGAGGCCGGCCCCGGTGAAGATCCAGAACGGCAGGACCTCCTTCTTCCAGTGGCTCTTGCCCCGCTTGCCCCAGACCCAGGCCCGGTTCATGTAGTACGCGGGCATCGCCGAGATGGCGACGCCGCAGATGTTGGCCTGGACCGGCTCGATCCAGTGCTGGAGCACGACCAGGAGCCCGCCGCCGACGAGGACGTTGACCACCGAGACCATCACGTAGCGGAGGCCCTTGGTGCGGATCAGGCCCAGCACGTAGCCCACGAGTCCGTGGGAGGCGGGGGTGGCAGCGGGGGCTGCCGGTGACTCTGTGCTCATCCGGGGATCTCGATGCTCGTTCGGGGGGCGGGACCGCCCATGCGGACCGCAAACCATGCGAGCCTACCCTCGCGGGTGACCCGCACCGGAGTCATCGACCCTGGTCGGAGGGCACTCCAGGGCCATCGGACCCTTCGTCGCCCGCCGCCTCAGGCCCCGGCCAGCGAGTTGGCCCGGGCGATGCGGCCGAGCCACTCGCCGCTGGGCTTCACCGTGCGGCGCTGGGTGGCCCGGTCGACCCCGACGATGCCGAAGCGGGGTCGGTAGCCGAACGCCCACTCGAAGTTGTCGAGCAGGCTCCAGTAGGTGTAGCTGCGCACGTCGATGCCCTCGGCGAGCGCAGCCTGCACCCCCTCGAGCGCGGTGCGCACGTAGGCGATGCGCTGGGTCGTCGTCGTCGGTGCCGATGCCGTTCTCGGTGACGTCGAGCGGCACGCGGCCACCGGTGACCTCCCACGCCCGGCGCAGGCAGTTCGCCAGCGCCTCGGGGTAGTACTCGTAGCCCATCGGCAGCATGGGCACGCCGTCCTCGGCGCCGATCACGCCGCGGGCCCGACCCGGGTGCGGCTGTAGGTCTGCACCCCCAGGAAGTCGTCGCTGCGTGCGAGCCTCGAGGTAGCGGTCCTCCATGAGCGCGCGCTGCTGGTCGCGCTGGGCGAGCGGCCGCCTCGTCGTCGGCCGGCACGGCCTGGTAGTCGGCCATCGACAGCGTGAGGCCCACGGGGAAGTCGCCGGGGCCGCCCTTCAGCACCGGCACCACCCGCTCGTGGGCGGCGAGGAAGTTGTCGGTGGCCGCCGCGAACCGGGCCTCGTCGACCGCTCCCGGCGGGAAGAACCCCAGCAGGTAGCCGATCGTGGTGACCACGTTGGGCTCGTTGATCGTGCAGGCCCGGCCGATGAGGTCGCCGAGGTGGCCCACCGCCTTCTCCGCGAAGCGCAGGTAGCGCTCGACGATGCGGGGGCCGTCCCACCCGCCCTCGGCCACCGCCCACCGCGGCGTCGTGAAGTGGTGGAAGGTGACCACCGGCTCGACCCCGTGGGCGAGGCACGAGGCGCACACCCGGCGGTAGTGGTCGAGGGCCGCCACCGAGAACTCGCCGGGCTCGGGCTCGATCCGCGACCACTCCAGCGAGAACCGGTAGTGGTCGAACCCGAGCGCGGCCAACAGGGCGATGTCGTCGTCGTAGCGGTTCAGCTGGTCGCAGGCGTCGCCACTCGGCTCCTCACAGGGCGAGCCCTCGGCGTGCTCCCAGGCCCACCAGTCGTTGTTCCAGTTGCCCCCCTCGACCTGGTGCGCGGCGGTGGCGGTGCCCCATCGGAAGCCGTCCGGGAAGTCGGTGCTCATGGCGCCGGACGCTAGCCAGCGGGCCGCCCCGCCGACGGCTCGATCGCCCGTCGACCACGCGACCGCCGGGAACGATCGCCGGCCGCCCCCCCGCGATGTGCGAGATTTGGGCGTGTCCCAGGCCGCCGTCGACGCCCTCATCGCCCTGCTCGACCTCGAACCGATCGAGGTCAACATCTTCCGCGGCACCAGCCCACCCGCCGAGCGCCAGCGCGTGTTCGGGGGCCAGGTCGCGGGTCAGGCGCTGGTGGCGGCCGCCCGCACGGTCGAGCCCGACAGCCGGGTCCACTCGCTGCACGCCTACTTCCTGCGCCCCGGCGACACCCGCATCCCGATCCTCTACATGGTCGACCGCATCCGTGACGGCCTGTCGCTTCGTCACCCGCCGGGTCACCGCGGTGCAGCACGGCCGGGCGATCTTCAGCCTGTCGGCGTCGTTCCAGGTCCCCGAGGACGGCTTCGAGCACTCCGAGCGAGATGCCCGAGGTGCCCGCCCCCGAGACCCTGCCGACCCTGCGGGAGCGGTGGGAGGAGCTGGCCGAGGAGGGCGACCGCCTCGCCGACAAGGCCCAGGGCGAGTTCACCCTCGACCTGCCGTTCGACCTCCGCAACTGCGACTGGTCGCTCGCCGATCGCGAGCGGGCCCTGCCGCCCTACCAGCGCATGTGGCTGAAGGCCACGGGCGACCTGCCCGACGACCCGGTGATCCACGCCTGCGCGCTCACCTACGCCTCGGACATGACCCTGCTCGACACCGCGCTCCTGCCCCACGGCCTGCACCGCCTCGACAACGCCTTCATGGCCAGCCTCGACCACGCCATGTGGTTCCACCGCCCGTTCCGCACCGACGAGTGGCTGCTCTACGCCCAGGACACCCCCTCCGCCTCCGGTGGCCGCGGCTTCGCCCGGGGCTCGGTGTTCACCAGCGACGGCAAGCTGGCCGTGACCGTCGTGCAGGAGGGCCTCATCCGACCACCGCGCTGAGCGGGCGGTCGGTAGCCTCGGAGCCACCATGGCGAGCCACCCCCCCACGCACCGGCGCCGACCCGGCCCGCGGTGCGATCCGCGGCGGCCGTCGTCGCCCTGGGCCTCGGGCCGCCGCCTGCTCGTCCGCGGGCTCCTCCTCATCGTCGACCTCGTCGACCACCTCGACGAGCACGACCTCCACCACGGTGCTCGACCCTGGCCCGGGCCCCACGACCCTGCAGGGCGTGTCCGTCTCGCTCGACCCCATCGTCCGCCCGCTCGACCACGACCACCGTCGACCCCACGACCGGCTCAGCCCCACCGGGCTCGACTCCCCGATCGCCATGGCGTCACGGGTCGGGCGCAACCAGCTCTGGATCGCCGAGCGCGACGGGCGGGTCCGCATCCTCAGCATCGACACCACCTGGGACCGCGCCACCGGCAAGACCAAGCACACCGGCTACACCCTGCTGCCCGGCGCCGCCCTCGACATCTCGTCGCTCACCACCACCGACGGCGAGCGGGGCCTGCTGGGCATCGCGTTCTCCACCGACGGCCGCACCCTCTACGTCGACCACACCGCCACCAACGGCGACATCCAGGTGGCCTCCTACGCCGTCGAGGACCAGCGGGCCTTCAGCGGCGGTGACGGCGTGAAGCCTCCCCAGGCGAGCACGGTCGTCAAGGTCGACCCGGCCAGCCGCCAGACGCTGCTGACCATCCCCCACCAGCAGGCGTCGAACCACAACGGCGGCCAGCTGGTCCTCGGCCCCGACGGCTACCTGTACGTCGGCGTGGGCGACGGCGGAGGCGCCGGCGACACCGCGGGCAACGCCCAGAACACCGACACGCTGCTCGGCAAGATCCTGCGCATCGACCCTGCCGGTGCCGCCCTCGGATCGCCCTACGCCATCCCCGCCGACAACCCCTTCGTCGCCGGCGGCGGACGCCCCGAGATCTTCCTCTACGGCGTTCGCAACCCGTGGCGCTTCTCGTTCGACAGCGTCACCGGCGACCTCTGGGTGGCCGACGTGGGCCAGGGCGCGGTCGAGGAGATCAACTGGCTGCCGGCCAGCGCCGGCGCCGGCCGGGGCGCCAACCTGGGCTGGAACTGGTTCGAGGGCGACACCCGTCTTCCGCACCGACGGCACGCCCCCCGAGGGGACGGTCTCGCCGCTGCACACCTACACCCACGACGCCGGCCGCTGCTCGGTCACCGGCGGCTACGAGTACCGAGGCACCGAGGTGCCCGCCCTCGCCAGCACCTACGTCTACGGCGACTACTGCACCGGCGAGGTCCGGGGCCTGCTCGCCCGCAAGGGCATCGTGCTCGACGACCAGACCCTCAGCACCGCGGTGAAGCCCGGCACCCTCGTCAGCTTCGGCCAGGACGACCAGGGCGAGCTGTACGTGCTCTCGGCCGACGGCACCCTGTTCAAGGTCACCGCGTGAGCGCGGAGTCGATCCGGGTCACCGAGACCATCGACCTCTCCGGCGACTCCCGGCCCCGATGGCGTCGGGGCCGCCAGCTGTCCGACGGCTCCCGCATCTACTGGTGGAAGGAGATGCTGATCGTCCTCGTGGTCGACGTGGTCTACGAGACGGTCCGCAACATCGCCTCGGCCAAGCCCCAGAAGGCCTACGACAACGCCATCCGCCTCATCGGCTGGCAGCGCGACCTCGGCATCTGGCACGAGCACGGCATCCAGCAGTGGGCGCTCGGCTTCACCCCGATGATCATCGCCGCCAACTACTTCTACGGCTCGGTGTACATCGTCGCCACGGTCCTCGGCCTGGTGTTCCTGTACCGGTTCCACAGCGACGACTACCCGCTGTGGCGCAACGCGCTGGCGATCGGCACGCTGCTCGGCCTCATCGGGTTCGCCACGTTCCCGCTGATGCCGCCTCGGCTGCTCGACAGCTGGGCCGACCCGAACGGGCTGTTCCAGTTCAACGCCGACACGTTCTTCCACTTCAAGGACACGCTCCTCGAGTACCCGACCTTCTGGTCGTTCGACTCCGAGGGCATGAAGAGCATCTCCAACCAGTTCGCCGCCATGCCGTCGCTGCACTGCGCCTGGGCGTTCTGGGGCCTCGCCGTCTTCTACCCCCGGGTGAAGAGCTGGTGGGGGAAGAGCCTGGCGATCCTCTACCCGATCACCACGATCTACGTGGTGGTCATCACCGGCAACCACTACTTCCTCGACGCGGTCGGCGGCCTGCTCATCATGGTCGTCGGCTACAGCGGCGCCCGGCTGATCACCCGGTCCGGGCGGGGGCCGAAGATCGTGCACACGCCGTCGGAGGAGCTGGCGGACATCGACGTGTCCGACGGTGGCCCCCACGGCGCCCACCTCGGCCGCCTGAACCGCCGGAACCCGATCGGGGCTCAGCCCCCCACGCCCGGGAGGCCGGGCGTGCCGGCCCGCATCTCGATGGCGACCCGGTAGGCGGCCACGTTGCGGGCGACGACCTCCGACCAGTCGACCGGGGAGGGCGTCTCCCGGTTGTGCTTGGTGATGACCGTGCGCAGCTCGGCGTCGCGGACGATGCGGGTGAGCTGATCGACCATGTCGGCGTCGGTGGATGCCAGCAACCCCTCGCGGCCGTGCTCGACGAACTCCCGGATGCCGGTGCGGGCCTTGGCGACCACGGGAAGCCCGGCGCAGCGGGCCTCGAGGGCGGCGATGCCGAACGACTCGAGGTTGGCCGGCGCCACGAACACGTCGCTACGGCCGAAGATCTCCCGGATCTCCTCGCGGCTGCGGCGGCCGACGAGGTCGACCACCTCGGTGAGGCCGTTGGTGCGCAGGAACTTCTCGAGCTGCGGGCGCTCGGGGCCCTCCCCGATGATGATCACCTTCAGGGTGACCTCGGGGCCGAGGCGGGCGACGACCCGGCGGATCATCTTCAGCAGCTGGAGGGGGCGCTTGCGCGGGGCGAGGCGCATCACCGACACGAGGGTGACCACCGAGGGGTCACGATCGGCGGGCTCGATCACCCACTGGTCGTTGTCGATGCCGTTGGGCAGGACCATGACCTCGCGGTCGGGCCCGGCGATGCGGCGGATGGGCTCGGCCGCCACGTTGCTCACCGACGACAGCACGATCGGCCACTCGGTCCAGTTCCCCATCCGGTCGAGGGCGGCGAACACCGGCGCGGCGTAGCTCCACATGCAGTGGACGGTGATGACGGTGGGGATGCCGGCGCGCTGGGCGGCCCGGGCGGCGCCGTAGGCCAGAGGGCTGGCGATGCCGCCGTGGAAGTGGGCGACCTCGACCCGCTCGCGCTCGAGCAGGTCGGCGACGAGCCGGAACGCCTTGGGGGTGAACGGGATGTCGAACGGCAGCAGGGGCACGTCGATGCGTTGCACCCGCACGCCGTCCATCACCGCCGGACCTGGCGTCGGGGTGATCACCACGACCTCGTGGCCGGCGCCCTGGAGGTGGCGCGCCAGGTCGTGGACCTGCATCTCGATGCCCCCCAGGCGGGGCACGTAGCAGTCGGACACCAGCCCGATGCGGAGCGGCCGTTCGACAGGCACGTGGTCACGGTACTCCCCCGACGCCGACTGCAAGAATGCCCGGGTGACCCCCCGGACCCTCGTCGCCTTCCACGCCCATCCCGACGACGAGGCCCTGCTCAGCGCCGGCACGCTCGCCCGGGCGGCGGCCGACGGCCATCGGGTGGTGCTCGTGCTCGCCACGAGCGGCGACGCCGGCCTGGTGGGCGACGACGTGCTCGACGGCGCCGAGGACCTCGGAGACGCGCCGGGCGTCGGAGGCCCAGGCGTCGGCCGATGCCCTGGGCGTGGCCCGCCTGGTGCTGCTCGGCTACGGCGACTCGGGCAGCGACCGCCCCGACAGCGCCACCGACTGGCCGGAGGGCTCGTTCCGCGCCGCCGGGGTCGAGGAGGCCGCCGACCGGCTGGCCGCCGTGCTCCGCGAGGAAGGCGCCGACCTGCTCCTCGCCGACGACGTCAACGGCGGGTACGGCCACCCCGACCACCTCCAGGTGAACCGGGTGGCGCGCCGCGGCCGCCGCCACCACGGCGTGCCCTTCCTCCAGGTCACCATCGACCGCGAGTTCCTCTCCGGCGGCATCGAGCTCGCCAAGGGCATGGGCCTCGAGGTCCCCGACGGCTTCGTGCCGCCCGACGTGTCGGCCTGGTACACCGCCCACCTCGACATCACCCACGTCGTCGACGCCGGGCCGGCGCTGGCGGCGAAGCGGGCGTCGATGGCCGCCCACACCACCCAGACCACCGGCGCGCCCGACACCGTGCGCACCCTGGCGGTCTTCCTCGGCCTCCCCGAGGAGATCTTCGCCATCGCCTTCTCCCAGGAGTGGTTCGTCCTCGACCGGACCTCGGCCGCCGCGCCCGACGAGCTCTTCCCCGGCCTCTTCACCTCCGCGTCGCCCTCCGTCCTGTGACGGCGCCCGGCGGGAGCGGGGACGGGCGCGGGTCGGCGCGGTCCGACACCCGAGGCGACCGAGACCGACCTGCCGGAGATCCCCGACGTCCTGTCGGGCCTCACCGCCGACGAGTCGATCGACCCCATGGCGGTGGTCAGCCACGAGCTGCACCGCAAGACCACCCGCCGACGGGTCATCGAGGCACTGATCTCGCTCGTGGCCGTGGCGCTGATCTTCGTGTTCGTGCTGCCGGCCGTCACCGGCTCGCACTACTCCGAGATCTGGCACGAGATCTCCAGGCTCTCGACCGCCTGGCTGGTCGGCCTCACCGTGGTGTGGATCCTGGGCATGCTCGCCTACACCGGCGTGCTCACCAACAGCCTTCCCGGGCTGACCCATCCGCAGGCCCTCACCGTGAACTTCGCCGGCAGTGCGGTCTCGAACGTGGTGCCCTTCGGCGGGGCCGTCGGCGTCGGCGCCACCTACGCCATCGACCTGTCGTGGGGCTTCTCGATGCCCACGGTGACGCTCTCGATCCTCGTGTCGGGCGTCTGGAACGTGTTCGCCAAGCTCGGCATGCCGGTGATCGCGCTCATCCTCCTGATCGCCACCGGACGGGCCACCGGTCACCTCGTCATCCCGACCCTCATCGGCCTCATCGCCCTCGTCGGGGCGGCGACGGTGCTGGCGCTGGTGATGCGCAGCGAGGCCCTCGCCACCCGGGTCGGAGCCTTCGGCCAGCGGATCGTCACCCCGGTGAGCCGTTGGCTGCGACGCTCGTCGGCCCCCGACGTCACCACCGCCGTCCTCGACTTCCGCCACTCCAGCATCGGGCTGCTCCGCACCAGGTGGTGGCGCCTCACCCTGTGGGTGGTCCTCTACAACTTCGGCCAGTTCCTCCTCCTGTTGCTCTGCGTCCGGGCCGTGGGCGAGGGCGCCGACCAGCTCGGTTGGATCGAGGTCTTCGCCGCCTTCGCCTTCGCCCGGCTGCTCGAGACCATCCCCTTCACCCCGAGCGGGGTGGGCTTCGTGGAGACCGGCGCGGTCGCCGCGCTGATCGGGTTCGGCGGCAGCGACGCGGCCAGCGCCGCCGCGGTGTTCCTGTTCCGCGGGTTCACCTACCTGGCCGAGATCCCCGTCGGGGCGGGCGCCTGGGTCGTGTGGGCCACGAAACGGTCGTGGCGCCGACCCATCGGCTCGGCCGACGTCCCCGTCTCCTAGGCCCTAGGAGAGCAGCGGGGCGACGGCGGCGTGGAGGGCGTCGAGCTGGTCGAGGCGCTCGTCGCCCGAGGCCAGCACGAAGTCGGGGACGATGACCTCGTCGACCCCGACGGCGGCCCACTCGGCGACCCGCTCGGCGAACACCTCGGGCGGGCCGGCGACGGCGGCGCGGGGCGCCACCGACTCGATGAACGCCCGGGCCGCGGCCGCGTCGTCGGTGACCATCACCAGCGCCTGGGTGGACCGGTGGATCGAGTGGGGGTCGCGGCCGATCTCGTCGCAGTGGCGGGCCAGCACCTCGGCCGCGACCCGCATCTCCTCCGGCGAGCTCCAGCGGTTCCACTGGTCGGCGCGCCGGGCGACGATGCCCAGCATGCGCTCGCCCTTGGCCCCGACCAGCAGCGGCAACGGCTGCTGCACCGGCTTGGGCTCGCAGACCGCGTCGGTGACGGTGAACGCCCGCCCCTCGACGGTGGTGACCTCGTCGGTGAGCAGGCCCCGGACCACGGCGAGGTACTCGTCGAAGCGCGACACCCGCTGCCCCGGCGTGCCGAGCTCGATCCCGTACTGCTCGTGCTCGTTGACCTGCCAGCCGGCGCCGAGGCCGAGGGTGAGGCGGCCGCCGCTGGTGTGGTCGACCGATGCGGCCCAGTTGGCCACGACCGCGGGGTGTCGGTAGGTGGCCGACAGCACGAGCGGGGCGAGTCGGATCCGCTCGGTGGCGGTGGCGAGCGACGCCAGGACCGCGGTGGCCTCGAGCCACGGGGCGCGCATCGGGCCGAAGCCGGCACCGTCGCCCATGAAGTGGTCGGCGACGTAGGCGCTGTGCCAGCCGGCGGCGTCGACGTGGCGCACCGACGCCAGCAGGTCGGCCCACGGCTGGCTGGAGTGGGGCCAGTAGGAGAGCTTCACCGCCCCAGTCTCCCCCCATCTCCCTCTGCGGCTCACGTCGTCACCCTCGGCCATGACCTCACCACGTGAGCCGACGTACAGAGCCACGGGGTCGAGGGGCGGGGGTTCGGGTGGGCGTGACAGAGTGGCCGGATGACCACGGGGGACCTCTTCGACGCCGATTCCATCCTGCTCACCGACCGGGTCGCCGTCGTCACCGGCGCCGCCCAGGGGATCGGCGCGGCCACCGCCCGCCTGTTCGCCCGGTGCGGGGCAACGGTGGCGATCTGCGACCGCCAGGCCGACCTGCTGGCCGAGGTGGCGGCCGACATCGAGGGCCTCGGCCGGCCGGTGCTGAGCGCCGAGCTCGACGTCCGCGACCCCGAGGCCGTCGACGCCTTCGTGGAGTCGATCGCCGCCCGGTTCGACCGGATCGACGTGCTGGTGAACAACGCCGGCGGCACGTTCGTGGCCCCGTTCCTCGACATCGCCCCCAAGGGCGAGGCGTCGATCATCGCCGAGAACTTCACCCAGGTCACCCACTTCATCCGGCGGGTCGCCCCGCTCATGACCGACGGCGGCTCGATCATCAACCTGACCTCGATCGAGGCCCACCAGGCCGGCCCGGGGTTCAGCGTCTACGCCGCCATGAAGGCCGCGGTGGCCAACATCACCGGCACGCTCGCCCTCGAGCTCGGCAGCCGGAACATCCGGGTCAACGCCATCGCCTCCGACGCCCAGCCGAGCGGCGGCGAGAAGGAGGCCCGCAAGGCGATGCTCGAGGGCAAGCCCGAGTTCATGCCGGCGTTCACCCCGCCGCTCGGCTTCTTCGGGACCCCCGAGGACTCCGCCGCCGCCGCCCTGTTCCTGGCCAGTGACCTCTCCCGCTTCATCAGCGGCACCACCCTCCACGTCGACGGCGGCAACCGGGCCGCCGGTGGCTGGCACCGACCCGTCTCCGAGACCGCCCTGCACGAGGACCTGTGAGATGGGCGACACGACCGGGGAAGACGTCTGGGGCCTGACCGGCTCGACCGTGATGGTGATGGGCGCCGGCGGTGGCGGCATCGGCACGTCGATCGCCCGCCACATCGGCCGGGCCGGGGCCCGGGTGCTGGCGGTCGACATCGACCCGGACAAGCTCGCCGTGTGCACCGACGCGCTCACCGCCGACGGCGTGGAGCACGAGGGCCTCGTGGCCGACGGTCGTGACCGCGACGCCGTGGCCGCAGCCGTCGACCGGGCCTCGTCGTTCGGCCCGCTGCGGGGGTCGGTGCAGGTCGCCGGCGGCATGTGGCCGGCACAGTGGTCGCCCTTCGCCGGCGAGGACCCCGCCTTCGACGACGTGATGGACCTCAACTTCGGCTCGACCGTGAACTCGGTGCGGGCCGTCGGCCGCCGCCTCATCGAGCAGGGCCAGGGCGGCTCGATCGTGAACATCGCCACGGTGTCGGCCCTCAACGCGATGCCCTACGGCTCGGCCTACGCCGCGGCGAAGGCGGCGGTGCTGTCGCTCACCCGCTCGCTCGCGGTGGAGTGGGGCCGCGACGACATCCGGGTCAACGCGGTGGCCCCCGGCTCGATCGCCACGCCGAAGAGCGCGTCGACCCGCACGCCGGGAGACACCGACCGCGACGACCTGCTCGTCATCCCCATGCGCCGACGCGGCACCTCCGACGACATCGCCAAGGCGGTGCTGTTCTTCATGTCCGACCTGGCGGCCTACGTCACCGGCCAGGTGCTCTGCGTCGACGGCGGCACGTCGGTGCGGCCCGCCGTCAACGACGCCGACGAGCTCCCCGTGTTCGTCCACAACGAGGAGCTCCGCTCCCGCCTCACCGGCCGCTGAGCTCGCTCCCTCAAACTCTCAATTTACCAATCATCTACACACTCTATCCATTTCCATCCTGCTCTTTGATCCTGATGCTCGCTCTCTTGACGTACCTGGTGTGGCGCAATGGCACATCACGCTCGTGAAGGCCGACCGGTGGGCGGCCCAGCGGGGGCTCGTGCTCACCGCCGAGAACCGAGACGTGGTCACCGGCTACCTCCACACGGCCGGCTGCTCCGAGGCCTCGGCCTGGTGGCCGGGTTGATGCTGCCGTCGCTCTACAGCTGGGCGCTCGGCACCCCGTCAGCGAAGTGTTCCCGTGGACCTGGGCGTTCCTGGGCTATCTCGTCGGGGCCCTCTACGCCGAGATCTCGCTGCGGCGGCCGAACGGTGGGCGAGCCGCCGCCGTCCCCCGGCACCTGCGCGACTACCTCCGCCGCTCCTCCTTCGTGGCCAGGTCGTGCTCGGAGTGGCGCTCACCGTGGCGTCGATCGGGGCGATGCGGGCCCCAGGGACGTTCGACGTGCTCGGCCACACCAGCGTCCCCCTGTTGGTGACCGGAGTGGCCGGGCTGATCGGCGTGCCACTCCTTCTCGCAGTCGAGGGGTGCTGGTGCGGCGGCCCCGACCCGGGCTCTCACCTGCCCAGCTCGCCGCTGTCCACGCCATCCGGTCGCAGTCGATCCGTCGATCGCGGCGGTGGCATGTGCATGCATCTCCGCTCCTCGCGGTTCCGCTCTGGTCGTTGGCGGCCAGCGACGTCCAGCTCCTCCGCTGGACGATGTGGATCCCGGGATGCTGAGCACCGCGCTGGCGCTGTTCGTGTGCCTCGAGTTCGGCCACCTGAGCTGGCGGTCCGTCGTCCGCTGCCGCTCGAGGTGTGAGCGCGACGCCGTGCTGTTAGAGATCGACCCGACCTCACCCCTTCCGCCCTACGGCAGCTGCGGATCTACCTGACCGCTCTGTTGTTGTTCAGCGCCCTCGACGCCGGGGCGAAGCTCCCGTCGATCCGTCAGCTGGCCGGCGACCTGGGGCTCGCCCCGGGCACCGTCGCACGGGCCTACCGCTAGCTCGAGGCCGTTGGGGTCGTCCGCAGCCGCGTCGCGCGGTGGTCGTAGTCGGCCCACCCTCGGGATCGCCGTCGGCGGAGCTGCTCGGCGAAGCCCGCTCTCTGGCCGCCTCGCGACGACAACCACGCCGGGCTGGAGCCATCGCCGCCCTCCGCATCGCCTTCGCCTCCCTGCGGGTGCAGTCGTGTCGCGATCCGGCACCGCTCGAGCGCTCGACCCGCTCGACGGCCTCCCGGTGCGCCGCTTCGTGATCGTGGTCTTGACCCTCGGCTGGTCGCCGGCTGCTCTGTGGCCGGCGTCGAGCCCTCGGCTCTCTGCGTCCGGTCCGGGGCCAACTCAACTGGCACCGCCTCGGCGTGGTCGACGCTGCGCACGCGGCTGCCGCTGTCGAGATCACGAGGCCCGCTCGGCATCGACATGGCTCGCTCTCGTTCATCGGCGTCGACCGCCCGCTCTTCTGCTCGACTCTCGGGTCGCCTCGAGTCTCCCTGGCCGTCCACTACCGGTTGTATTATGCCTTCGCTCTTCTTCTTCCCTTCCTCCCAGCTCTTGTCACTGCCAGACCGCCAGCGTCCTCGAGCGCTCGGTGCTTTGCCCCTCTCCTCTTCCCTCTCCATCTCCCTATGTCCCTGTACCCTCCTTCGATGAGCCCTTCCACGCCGCCGTCTATCCCGCCACCTGAGCCCGCCCCGCCGCTCCCGACGCTCCGCTGTGCGCTGCTGCTCGGGGCGGTCGCCGTGGCGTCGCCTTTATCTGCCTCTCGCGATCGCCTAGGCTCTTACCCGTACGCCTTCGTCTCGTCGTCCTTTCTACTTCCCCTCCCGTTCCCCGTCGCCCCGCCGTGTGATCGCTCCCTGGCCTTGATCGTTCCCTGTCCCTCTGTACGTCTTTTTTCTTTGTCTCTGTTTCCTTTCTCTTTCTCCTGTTTGCCTTCTCTTCCTCCTCCTCTTTTGTTGGTCTTCCTTTTCCTCTTCTTTTTTCTCGCTGTGTTCTCTCTTCTCTGCTCATCTTCCTCTACGGCGCCCATGCTCTCCGTAGGCATGGCGTCGTGCTCGCCGTCTGTTCGGGCGCGCTCTTGTCGTCTTCGTTCTCTCTCTCTCCCCCGGCGTCTCGCTGCCGGCCCACTAGCCGTAGCCCTCTTCGCAGCCTCTCTTCCTATCTCTTCTATCTCTTCTCTATCTCTCCTCATCCCTCCTCGCGTCCTCGTCGAGGCTCGATCCGGCGATCTAGGCCTTGGCGTCTTGATCTCTCCTTAGTAGCACTCGGAGAGTCCGCGCCTTTGTCATCCGTACTCCTTCCATATCTCTCATCTTCGGCTCTATCTCTTCTTATCGGGTCGTCTCCACCTTTCGTGCAGGTCACGACGTACGGAGCTGTCGGCCACTCGATCTCGTTGCAGGCGCTCTGCCGCGCTCAGTAGCGCATCCTCGCCGTAGTCTCGATAGTCCTTCCGGGTGAGCACTTAGATCCTCTTGGTCAGCCCCTCGTTCTCGTCGTTTAGCCCCAGTTCGTAGTCTTCACGCTCGGCTGGCGGTGCGGGAGCTGCATCCGTCTTTCGTCCATCACCGCCTCGTCGTCCTTCGTTCGTCGCTGCGTGACTCATTTCTTACACCGGGGTCGCCTCTCCCCGGCGTGTCGACTCTTCCATCAATCTCTCGACCGTCCTCGCCTCTGCTCTTCTAGTCGCCGCGACCTCCTCGTCTCTCTTTTTTTCTCTAGCGCTGCGCAAGTATCACCACCATCTTACCATAGCTCCTTCTTCTGCCCTCGCCTCTCGAGCACCCTCTTCCCCCACTCGGCATGTCGCCATCTTCCGGCGACCAAGCCGTAGCATCCCCACCCGCTCTCTCGCGCCCCCACACCCACCACCCCCCCCCTCCCCTCCCACCCCCCACTCCTCCGCCCCACCCAACCATCCCGTTCAGGGCTGGATGCCGCCGAGGAGGGTCTCGAGGTAGGCGTCGGCCAGTTCGTCGGTGGTCTCGGGCCGGCGGCGGGCCTGCATCTGCACCGTGCCCCACACCGCGCCGCGGATGAAGGCCCACAGCAGCTGGGGGTCGAGGTCGCCCCGCAGGGAGCCTTCGTCGATGCCGCGCTGGAGGGTGGTGATCCAGCTGTCGGCGATGGCGGCGTCGGTGGTGGTGAGGTGGGCGAAGCGTGGTGACTGGCGCAGCCAGTACGAGTCGTTGATCGCCGTGGTGATGGCGGCCCGGTTCTCGACCAGCACCCGGAACTGGTGGCGCACCAGGTTCCGCAGCGTCGTGATCGGGTCGTCGCCGGCCCCGGCGATGGTGGCGAAGTCGGTGACCATGCCGTCGATGAGCTCCGTCAGGATCTCGTCGAGGATGGCCTCCTTCGATTCGAAGTGGTGGTAGAGGCTGCCCGACAAGATGCCCGAGGCGTCTGCGATCTCGCGCACCGTCGTGTTCTGGTACCCCTTGCGGGCGAAGATCTCGGCGGCCAGAGCGCGGATCTCGGCGCGCCGCTCGGAGTTGGCAGCCGTGGCGGCCGACGACCGGCGGCCCGGGTGCACGACGGTCGGTTGGGCCATGGGGCGTGACTCTAGGTTCGGCGACGGGGGCACGGCACCGGCGGCCCCTAGAGGCCGGTGAAGCGGCCGCCGCTGACGACGAGGGTCTGGCCGGTCACGTAACGGGCGCCCTCGCTGCACAGGAACACCGACGGCGGGCCGATGTCGTCGGCCGGATCGCCGAGCCAACCGAGCGGCACCAGTCCCTCGATGCGCGTCACGCGCTCGGGGTCGGTGGCCTTCAGGTTCTCGAGCGCGGGCGAGATGGCGAGCGGCGCCACGCTGTTGATGCGGATGCCGTCGGGGCCCCACTCGCGGGCGAGCGCCCGCACGAACCCCCGCTGGGCGGCCTTCACCGCGCTGTAGAACGGCAGCGGCGCCGACCCCTCGATGCCGGCCGGTGAGGTCATGAGCAGGATCGAGCCACCGGTGGCCTTCAGGTGCGGGTGGGCCTGCACCGCCAGCCGGTAGGTGGCGCGCACGGTGACCGACGAGTGCTCCTCCCACAGGTCGAGCGACGCCGTCTCGAAGTCGGTGGGCTCGCTGGAGCGGTTGCTCACGGCGTTGTGGACCAGGGCGTCGAGCCGGCCGTGGGCCTCGACCAGCGCCTCGATGGCGGCCGCGCTCTCGGCACCGTCGGAGACGTCGCAGCGCAGCACCACGGGCGTGCCGCCGAGGGCCTCGACGTTGGCGGCGACCTCGGCCGCCTTGGCCGGCACCCGCACGCCGAGCCCGACCACGGCACCGGCGGCGCCGAAGGCCTCGGCGACGCCCTTGCCCACACCGGCGGCGGCGCCGGTGACGAGCACCACCTTGCCCTCCATCGACCGCTGCACCGCCGGGGTCATGGCTGCATCACCGTGCCCCGGTCGGCCACCAGCAGCCCGCCGGTGAGGGCGGCGCCGGCGGGGGACTCGAGGACCTCGATCAGGCCCACGACGTCGTCGATGGCCGAACCGGGTGCGAGGGCGGGAGTGCCGAGCTGCGAGACGGCCGGGACGGACGCAGCGGCATCGCCGTCGCCCGCCGCGGCGCCGAGCACGAAGGCGGCGAGGTCGACCTCGATGGTGTTGACGGTGATGTCGCGGGCACCCCAGCGCCGGGCCACGGCCTTGGCCATCACCCGGATGCCCTCGACCGCGGTGCACAGCGCCACCAGTCCGGCGGCCCCACCGGCGGCCACGGTGGGCAGCACCAACACGATGCGGGCACCGTCGGGAACCGTGGCCTGCGCCTGCTGGAGCACGACGAACGCGGCCCGCAGCGAACGCTCGGCCGCGGCTTCCCATCCGGCCTCGCCGAGGTCGAGCAGGGGCGTCGAGCGCAGAGCGGTGGGATCGAGGTGGGCGAGCACGACGGTGGTGACCGGGGCCGTGGCCCCAGCCTCGTCGAGCGCGGCCAGCACGGCATCGGGGTCGGTGAGGTCGACCGGGCCGTCGGCCAGCACCACCACCCGGCGGCCCTGCTCGTCGAGGGCGGTGGCGAGGCCGCGGCCGATGCCCCGGTCGCCACCCACCACGACCGTGGTCGTCTCCGTCATCCGCTGGTCCCCCATCGGCGGCGAACCTAGGCGCGCCACCCGCCGCACTCCACCCGAACCTCCGCTTGTGCAGGGCCGGTAGTGTCGCCGCCCGTGGAGCCCCGGCAGCAGCGACGCATCCTCTGGGCATCGCTCATGGGCGTGTTCGTGGCGGCGTGGCCCTCGGTCATCCTCATCGCCGCCCTGCCCGAGATCGCCGACGACCTGGGCACGTCGGAGTCGGCGATGTCGTGGGTCGTCACGCTCCCGCTGCTCGTCGGGTCGGTGCTGCTGCCCACCTTCGGCAAGCTCGGCGACCTGCGAGGCCATCGCAAGGTCTTCCTCATCGGGCTCGGCGCCTGCGGGGTCAGCGCGCTGCTCACCGCGTGCGCGTGGGACGTCGGCTCGCTCATCGCCCTGCGCACGATCAGCCAGGTCGCCGGGGTGGCCACCCTCCCCACCGCCATCGCGCTGATGATGGACGCCTTCGACCTCGACGAGCGGCCCAAGGCGCTGGCCAAGTGGGCCTTCGTCACCGCCGCCTCGCCGGCGCTCGGCCTGCTCTTCGGTGGCCCGCTCGTCGGCGCCGTCGGCTGGCGTGGCGTCTTCGTGATCCAGGGCGTGATCGCCCTGGCGTGCTTCCCGTTCGCCCGGGCGTGGCTGAAGGAGACCCCGCTCGCCGAGAACGTCTCGTTCGACGTCGCCGGCGGCATCGCCCTCATGATCACCAGCGGCTCGGTGCTGCTCTTCTTCGACCGCGGCGCCTCGCTCGGCTGGACCAACCCGGTCGTGCTCACCGCCGCCCTCGTCGCCCCGATCGCCGGGTTCGCGTTCTGGCGCATCGAGGCCCGCACCGACAGCCCGCTGATGCCGGCCGGCCTGATGGGGCGCCGGGCCTTCGCCGCGCCCGTGACCGCCGAGCTGCTGTGCCAGATCGCCAGCACCGGCGTGTACTTCAGCGCGCCGCTCTTCCTCCACGAGGTCTACGGGGTGGGTGTCACCGAGACGGCGCTTCTCATGGTCCCGCTGCCCATCGGGATGTGCGTGGGAGCGGTGTTCGGGGGGCGACTCACCGCCCGCATCGGCGAGCGCAGCTGCGGGATGATCGGCGCCGGGGCCATGGCCGTGTCGATGGCGATGTTCCTGCTCGGCACCCGCATCGAGATCATGGCCATCGCCATCGTGGCCCTCGCCGTGCAGGGTGCGGCCAACGGCCTGGTGCGCCCGCCGATGGCGTCGGCCGCCGGCGCGGCCCTCGACCAGGAGCACTTCGGGGTGGGCATGGCCACGATGCGCATGATCGGCCAGCTCGGCTCGGCCGTCGGCATCTCCATGGCCGTCACCGCCCAGGCCCTCAGCGGGTTCGGGGCGTCGTACACCGCGGCCCTGCTCGTGTCGCTCGGTTCGCTGGCGCTCATGACCCGGGTCGTGAACCGGCCCGGGCTCGTCGACCGTTCCGACCGCGAGGCCCAACGCAAGCTGCTCGACGAGATCGAGACCGACGCGGCCCTCTCGCTGCCCGCCCTCGAAGGATGACGCCCGTGAACGACGACGCCACGCCCACCGGGATGCTGCACCTGCGCACCTGGCTGCCCGCCGAGCTCCACGAGCCCTTCTCCACGTGGTGCGACACCCACCACCTCGAGCAGCTGGTCGTGCCGGGGTTCCGCCGGGTGCGCCGGTTCTCCCTCGTGCGCTCCGAGGTCACCGAGCCGCCCCGCTACCTCACGATCTACGACCTCGACCGCCTCGAGGTGCTGGAGAGCGAGGAGTACGACGCCTACCGCGCCCGCTCCACCGGTCTGCCCGAGTTCCTGCAGGGCCACCTGCGCGCCGCCCGCACCGACGCCTGGCTGGTGGCGTCCGTCCCGGCGAGGGCCGGCCTGGTGCCCGGGGGTGGCGGGCCTCGCCCACCTCTTCGTGCCCCAGGGCGCCGACCTGGCCGACTGGTTCGCCGAGCACGGTGTCGCCGTCCTCGAGGCGAGCGGCGGCACCACCGCCCGCCTGCTCCACGCCGCCGGCGGCGAACAGGTCGTGGTGGTGGAGCTGACCGAGGCGCCGGAGGGCCCCGACGGGATCGACCCGGCCACGCTCCCCCGGCCCACCGGGCTCGCCGACGGCGTCGGCTGGGGCCTGTACCGGCTGGACTTCACCGCCACCCCCGACTCGTAGGATCCACCCATCGAGATCCTCGTCGTCTGCTCGGGCAACACCTGCCGCTCCCCCATGGCCATGGGGCTGATCGCCCACCACCTCGCCCTGCGGGGCATGGACGCTCGCGTGCACTCCGCCGGCACCCTCGGGTGGGGTGGGCCGGCCACCAACCACGCCGTGGAGGTGCTCGCCGCCCGCGGCATCGACCTCTCCGAGCACGAGAGCCGCCGCCTCAAGGGCGAGCACGTCGGCGACGCCGACCTCGTCCTCGGCATGACCCGCGACCACGTCGGCGGGGTCGTCCTCCACGACCGCAGCGCCGCCGACCGGGCCTTCGTGATGGGCGAGGTCGTCCGCCTCGGCCGCAAGGTCGGGCCCCGCCGGCCCGACCAGACCATCAGCGAGTGGGTGGCCGAGGTCGCCGCCCTGCGCCCACCGAACCGCCCGCCCGGCATCGGCAGCGACGAGATCGACGACCCCGTGGGCCTCGGCCTCGACGTCTACAGGGCCACCGCCGAGCGGCTCGACAAGCTGTGCGCCGAGCTGGCCGAGCTCGTCCTCCCCGACGGCGCCCACGGCGAGGTCGTCGACATCGACCCCCTCGACGACGACCCCGCCTGAGGTTCGGGACCGCCCCGGCGGCGGCACCCAGGGCACCGAGAATTCACCGGAAAACCGGTCGGGATTCGGCAGGGGACGCCGGTAGGTTCGTCAACCATGTATGCCGTAGAGGCCGTTGGGCTGAAGAAGAGCTTCGGTGAGACCGAGGCGTTGCGGGGGGTCGATCTCACCGTCGAGCCGGGCACCGTGCTGGGGCTGCTCGGCCCCAACGGCGCCGGCAAGACCACCACGGTGCGCATCCTCACCACCCTGTTGAAGGCCGACGGCGGCACCGCCACGGTCGACGGCGTCGACGTGGCGCGCGACCCGCGTCGGGTGCGGTCCCGAATCGGGCTCACCGGCCAGTACGCCGCGGTCGACGAGCGCCTCACCGGCTTCGAGAGCCTCGAGCACGTGGGGCGCCTGTTCCACCTGAGGACCAAGGACGCCAAGGCCCGGGCCGCCGAGCTGCTCGAGCGTTTCGACCTCACCGACGCCGGCGACCGCGTCGTGAAGGGCTACTCGGGCGGCATGCGCCGGCGCCTCGACATCGCCATGAGCCTGGTGTCGCGGCCCGCCGTGCTGTTCCTCGACGAGCCCACCACCGGCCTCGACCCCCGCAGCCGCCTCGGCATGTGGGACCTCATCGAGCAGCTCGTCGCCGAGGGCACCACCACCGTGCTCACCACCCAGTACCTCGACGAGGCCGAGCGCCTGGCCGACGACATCGTGGTCATCGACCACGGCACCGTCATCGCCCACGGCACCGCCGACGAGCTCAAGGGCGAGACGGGCGGTGACCGCCTCGAGGTGACCGTGGCCCGGGTCGACGACCTCGACCGCACCGCCGACCTGCTCCACGACCGCTGCGCCGTCACCGGCGCGGAGCGCGTCGACCGCGAGGCCCGCACCGTCACCATCGCCGTCAGCGACACCCACAAGCTCGTGCCCGGCGTGGTGCGCCTGCTCGACGACGCCGACATCGAGGTCGTCGACGTCGTCATCCGCCGCCCCACGCTCGACGACGTGTTCCTGCAGCTCACCGGCCGCACGGCCGAGACCGACGACGACACCGAGGGGGCAGCCTGATGACCACCGCCGCCACCGCCCCGACCACCACCGCCCCGGCCCGCACCCGCGAGGTGCCCCGAGGCCCGGTGTGGATGTGGCGTGACACCTGGACCGAGGCCACGCGCCACCTGCGCGCCGTGCCCCGCAACCCCGACCTGCTGATCTTCGCCACGATCCAGCCGATCATGTTCGTGCTGCTGTTCAACTACGTGTTCGGCGGCGCCATCGACGTGCCGGGCTACGACAGCTACACGCAGTACCTCATGCCCGGCGTGTTCGCCCAGACCGTGCTGTTCGGCTCCGCCTTCACCGGCATCGGCGTCGCCGAGGACATGCAGAAGGGCATCATCGACCGGCTGCGGTCGCTGCCGATGTACCAGCCGTCGGTGCTCATCGGACGCACCGTGTCCGACCTGTGCCGCAACATCTTCACGTTCGTGGTGATGTTCATCGTCGGCTACATCGTGGGCTTCCGCATCGGCGGCACCGTCGCCGCCGCGCTCGGGGCGAGCCTGCTCCTGCTGTTCTTCAGCTACGCGTTCTCGTGGGTGCAGGCCTACATCGGCCTGTCGGTGAAGTCGGTCGAGGCCGCCAACTCGGCCGGGTTCATCTGGATGTTCCCGCTCACGTTCGTGTCGTCGGCGTTCGTGTCGACGGCGTCGATGCCCGCCGCACTGCAGACCTTCGCCGACTGGAACCCGTTCACGAAGCTCACCAACGCCGCCCGTGCGCTCTACACCGGAACCCCCCCGGGCGCCGACCTCTGGTACGCCATCGGCTGGGCGGTCGGCATCACCATCGTGTTCTCGTTCCTCGCCTCCCGGAAGTTCAAGCGGGGCGCCGGCCGCTGACGCCTGCTCGACCCGCGGCCTCGGATGAGGCCGCGGGCCCGAGGGCGGTACGGTCGGCCCTTCCGATGCCGGAGGGGGCGACGTGCTGCGAGACATCCGAGAGCTGACCGACGACGAAGAGGCCTACGCGGCCGAGCTCAACCGCCGTTGGGGCGGCCTGCTCAGCTACCGCTACATCGGGCGCAAGCACGCCTCGATGAACACCGGCCCGGTCGACGAGACCGTCACCCTGCGCCACGACATGCGCGACGCCACCGGCTCACTGCTGATGTCGGTGCTGATGATCGCCTCGCCCGAGGGCGGCGCCGTCTCCGACCTCGACGCCGTCCCGAACCCGGTCATCCACTCCGCCCAGATCATCGACCCCGGCCACGACGTCCGCCGGATCGAGATCCGCTCCGAGCAGCTGCGCCGGGGCCGACAGATGGCCTACAGCCGCTCGCTGATCGTCGACGCCGACAACCCCGAGCGGGTGCTGGCCGTCACCGAGGGCCAGGGCGCCATCATCGGGATGCCGCCCGAGGGTCTGGAGAAGATGGACGTCGAGCCCATCGAGGTCGTCGACTCCCCCGACCTGCCTCCGCTGTGGAAGGTGTTCGGCTGCTCGCGCCGCGACGACGGCCACTGGGCCCTCGGCGAGCTGGCCACCGAGCTGGCGTCGCCCGACGGCGCCCTGCACATCGGGCCCCAGGCCGTGGTCCTCGAGACCGCCGCCACCGATCTGGCCGCCGAGGCCGTCCGGCACCGAGCAGCTGCAGGTCCTCAACGCCCACGTGATGTTCCTGGCCCGGGGCAAGACCGGCCCGTTCCGGGTCGACGGCGATGCCTTCGTCGGCCCCGACGGCCTCGTCGTCGCCCGGGTGCTGCTCGTCGACGAGGGCGCCGACGACCGCACCATCACCACCGGCACCTACTCCTTCCGGATCGCCTGAGCACCTGCCTCACCGAGCGGGTGATCGGCGAGCGCCACCGCGCCAACGGCGGAGCGGTCCGCGTCACGGTTGCGTTCTCCGGCCCAGAGCCCGGCCACCACGGCCAACGTGAGGAGCACCGCCGCTACAGCCACCAGCACCACCCGCTGCACCCACACCGCCCGATCCTTCGACGCCATCGGCCGTCCCCCTCCGCCCCTTGCGCAACGGCACCATGCCGCCACCCAAGGTTCGACGTTGAGGCGACCGGGTCGGTTCCCGACGAGCGCCCGTAGAACGGTTCCTCTTCACGAATGGTGGGCGTTCGGCCGCGACACGTGAGTGTCCGGCGCAAGCAGTGATACTTCAATGATTTTCAGGGTTTTCTGCTTGCCCCAGGGTTGTTGATTCGGTAGACTCGAACACATGTTCACCACTTCCGACTCTGCGACCTGTGTGGTCCCCGAGCAGCGTGGTGGAGTGGCGTCTGCGCTCCTCGAGCAGGTCTCCGCGATGGGAGACGACGCCCTCGAGGAGCGGGCTCGTGAGCTGGCCGGGGAGATCTCCGCTGCAGAAGCGAATCTGGCCGCGGTGCTCGCGGAGGTCGAACGCCGCGGGATCCCGTCGGCGTGGGAGTGCCGCGACGTCGAGCGCTTCGCCGGCTGGCACCTCCAGTACGCGCCCGCTCGGGCTCGGGCGCTCGCCGACGTCGGTCGGGCCATGAGCGAGTTGCCGGTGGTTGCCGAAGCGGTGGCCGATGGGACGTTGTCGTTCGACAAGGCCAAGAGCATCGTGCGCGTCGCCGCCCCGGAGACCGAACGTGCACTCGTCGACATGGCGTTGCACGCCACCACCGCGCAGACCCAGCGGATCTGCGGCAAGTGGGGCAAGGTCGACGAACGCGAGAAGACCGACCCCGAGACCGGTGAGCCCGTCGAGCAGCGCCCCAGGATGCTGGTGGTCACCGACGACGACGGCATCGAGCTGCGCATCCGGTTCGATCACGTCCATGGGCAGTTGGTGTTGGCGTCGATCGACTCCGAGGCCAAGGCGATCCGCAACGAACGCAAGGCGGCCGCGGCGTCGGACCCTGCAAAGACGAACGACCCTGACGGGCGGCCGGCGTGCGACGAGGACCGCACCGTCGACAAGCTCACCGTCGCCGAATGGCGAGCCCTCGGCCTTCTCCGGCTCGCCGAGCGTTCCGCGTCGGAGCAGCCCGACGGGCTGCAGGCCTCCGGGTTCGACACCACCGTCGTCGTCCACGTCGGCATCGACACCCTCTACGGCCCGGACCTCCCCGACCCCGCGCGGGGCGGGACGGACGAACGGACCGAGCAGCACCGCCGGCGTGACGAGATGGCCGAGCTCGAACCCACCGGGGTGAAGCTCCGCCGTGACATCGCGAGGTTCCTGGCCTGCGACGCCGGTCTGCTCACGGTCATCGAAGACCGAGACGGAAATCCCCTCCACGTCGGCAAACGCAAGAGCTCGGTCCCTGCGGCGATCCGCAAAGCGGTCATGTCCCGCTACCGCACCTGCGCATGGCCCGGATGCACCGCCACCGCCGTGCAGATGCACCACACCCACCACCGCGGCGCCGGCGGCCACGACGACGTCGAATCGATCGTCCCCGAATGCCTCGACCACCACCAACAGATCCACACCCACGGCATCTGGATCACCATCGACACCGACGGCACCGTGCACCACCGGCGCCCAGACGGCACCGAGATCGTGGCCAACCCGGCAGCCGATCACCCCGGAACGGTCAACGCCCTCGACGCACCGGGCAAGCTCGCCGACCGGCGGCTCGCCCTCGGCGCCGACCCCGCAGAGACCGCCCGCCAACCCCGCTGGCACGGCGACCCCTTCCACCTCGGCGACTGCATCGAAGCCATCCAGACCCGCCGAGACCACGCCCTCCGGCGCACCCACCCCACCCGCGAAGGCCCCTCCCCCAACCTCAACTGAGGACGGGGCCTGCGAGCACAACCGAGGGAGGACGGGTGCGGTGGCGTGCCCAGATCCGTCCTCCGAGCCGCTCCGCCCTCATCACTGGCCGAGGCGCACACACCGAATCGGAGCGGCGACTGGCGGAGATGGGCGCACCACCGTGACCGCCCGACCGGAACGCCGCGAGGTCTCAGCCGTCGTTGGGGCTGAGGTTCACGGGCATGGCGCTGGCGGCGTCGGCCTCGACCTCCTCGGCCTCCCGCACGGCCCGGCGCTCGATCTCGGCGGCGTCCTCGTCGGAGACCTGCGCCTCGGTCGAGCGGGCGAGCGACCGCCACGCCACCGCCACGGTGACGATGCAGCCGAGCCCGCCGACCACGTAGGTGGCACGGGGCCCGACGACCTCGCCGATCCAACCGATCACCGGCCCGCCGAACGGCGTGGTGCCGATGATGGCGGTGACGTAGAGCGAGAGCACCCGGCCCCGCATCTCGGCCGGCGTCGTGAGCTGCAGGGTGGCCGAGGTCATGGTGATGAAGGCCACGCTGCCGGCGCCGACCACCACCAGGGCGAGGATCATCGTGACCATCGACGGCATGACGCTGGCGAGCAGCATCGACACGCCGAGGAACAGCGCGGCCAGGCCGAGCCGTCGGTGGGTGGCCCGGCCGCTGCGGGCCACCAGGAGGCCGCCGACCACCGACCCCACGCCGAGGGCCGACGACAGGAAGCCGTAGCTGCCCGCGTTGCCGCCGAAGGTGAACTTGGCCATCAGCGGCAGGGCGATCTGGTTCTCGTAGGCGAGCGTGCCGATCACCAGGGTCATCAGCATCGGCGTGCGCAGCCGGGGGTCGGCCCACACGACCCGCAGACCCTCGCGCACCTGGCCCTTCGAGCCCTTCGACGGCGGCTTGGGCTGGAACTCCGAACGGCGCATGAGCAGGAAGGTGACGATGCAGGCCACGAAGCTCAGGGCGTTGGCGAAGAAGCACGCGGCGATGCCGAGGGTGGCGATCACCAGGCCGGCGAGGGCGGGGCCGACGATGCGGGAGACGTTGTTGACCGTGCTGCCGACGCCGACGGCGCCGGTGATGTCGTCGGGGCCGACGATCTCGTACATGAAGGCCGAGCGCACGGGCGTGTCGAACGAGTTCACGGTGCCGATGAGCGCGGCGAGCACGAAGAGGCTCCAGACCTCGATGGTGTCGGTGGCGACCATCAGCCCGAGCACGCCCGCCAGGAGCCCGGCGAGCACCTGGGTGGTCTGCAGCATGTGCCAGCGGCTGCGCCGGTCGGAGATGGCGCCGGCGATGGGCCCGAGGATCAGCACCGGCAGGAACTGCGCGGCGGTGACGAGGCCGAGGAGGCCGCCGCTGCCGGTGAGCTTCAGGACCAGCCACCCCATGGCGACGGTCTGCATCCAGGTGCCGGCCTGCGAGATCGACTGGCCACCGAGGTAGAGCCGGAAGTTGCGGTGGCGGAGGGACGCGAACCCGCTGCGGTCGAGCCGGCTCACTCCGCCCCGACCGGGCCCGTGAGCGCCTTCCCCCCGGACGGCGACGTCATCGGGGTCATCGTACCGACGCCGCGGCGACCGCTTTCCCGAGCGCCTCAAGCTCGTCCACGGTCAGCCCTTCCCGGAGCGGGACCGCTCGTCGGCCAGGGCGGCGGCGAGGAAGCGGTCGACGGTCGACGCGCTCTCGCGGCGCCAGAGGCCGACGAGGTCGGTCTCCTCGGCGGCGCCGGCCGCACCGGGCCCGGCGCCCAGGCGCTCGATGATGGGGGCGAAGGCCTGCTGCTGGGCCTCCAGCAGCGGGGCGAGGGGCAGGCTCGGCCCGGCGGCGCAGCTCGAGCTTCACCAGGAGCGCGGTGCGCACGTCGCGCAGGTGCTCGACCGGCTCGTCGAGCCAGGCCCGGTTGCGGCGCCGGCCCTTGGCGGTGACGGCGAGGATCGTGCGCTCCCGGCCCTGCCCTGGCTCGCTCCCCTTGCGGGCGACGAGGCCGGCGTCGACGAGGCCGTCGAGGGCCCGGTAGGTCAGCGGCCTCGACAGCGCCCACACCCGGCCGATCTCGCCGGCGGGGGCGAGCAGGCGGGCGACGGCCCAGCCGTGCGTCGAGCCCTCGGCCACCAGCGCGAGGCAGACCGGTTCGGCGAGGGCGGCATCCGAGCGGGGCACGCGGCGACACTACCGACCCGCACGGGCCCGGTCGTCAGGAGCTGACGACGTGCCACTGGAGACCATGTAGTCACTTCTTGACTACTGTGTCCCGCCATGGCGAACACCACACCACCCCCCGACGCAACCACCTCTCCCATCGCACCCCACCGCACCCGGCACCGCGCCGCGCTCGTGCTGGTCGCCCTGCTGGCCGCCCTCGGCCTGCTCGCCGGCTGCAGCTCCGGCTCGGGCACCTCCAGCAGTCGACCCCGGCCACGCCGGGGCCATCGCCGACGGTCACGGGCACCGTCACCGTGTTCGCCGCCGCCTCGCTGAAGGACGCCTTCACCGAGGCCGCCGCCGCCTTCGAGGAGGCCAACCCCGGGGCGAAGGTCACCCTGAACTTCGGGGCCTCGTCGGCGCTGGCCCAGCAGATCGACGAGAAGGCGCCGGCCGACGTGTTCGCCTCCGCCGACCAGCCCAACATGCAGAAGGTCGTCGACGCCGGCGGCATCTCCGGCATCCCCGCAGGTCTTCGCCACCAACTCCCTCGAGATCATCGTGGCGCCCGGCAACCCCGAGGGCATCACCGGGCTCGCCGACCTTCGACGTCCGGCCTCATCTACGTGACGGCCTCGCCGGAGGTGCCGATCGGGAAGTACGCCGCCCAGGCCCTCGAGAAGGCAGGCGTGACCGTCCGCCCGAGCAGCCTGGAGGCCGACGTGAAGGCGGTGGTCACCAAGGTCACCTCGGGCGAGGCCGATGCCGCCATCGTCTACGCCACCGACGTGAAGGCCGCCGGCACCAAGGCCGAGGGCGTGACCATCCCGGCCGAGTTCAACGTCGTGGCGACCTACCCTCTCGGCGTGACGACCGAGGCCAGCGACCCCGAAGCCGCCGCCGCGTGGGCCGCCTTCATCACGGGTGACGAGGGCCAGGCGATCCTGGCCTCGTACGGCTTCGGGGCTCCGTGACCTCGACGGGGTCGGTCGGGCCCCGCGGCGCCGCGCTCGCCGCGGCGCCGAGGCCGACCGACCTCCGTGGCCGTTCCTCGTCCTGGCCGGGCTGGCGGTGCTGTTCTTCGCCCTGCCCTTCCTCGGCCTGCTGTGGCGGGTGCCGTGGGGTGACGCGTGGGAGCTGCTCACCGCCCAGTCGTCGATCGACGCGCTGCGGCTCTCGCTGATCTGCTCGCTGTCGGCGACGGCGATCTCGATCGTGCTCGGCGTGCCCCTGGCCTGGGTGCTCGCCCGCGTCGGCTTCCCCGGCCGCAGCTTCGTGCGCGCCCTCTGCGTGCTGTCGATGGTCCTGCCCCCCGTCGTCGGCGGCGTCGCCCTGTTCGCCGCCTTCGGCCGCCGCGGCATGGTCGGAGGACCGCTCTACGACTGGTTCGGCATCCGCTTCACCTTCACCACCCTCGGCGTGGTGATGGCCGAGACGTTCGTGTCGATGCCGTTCCTGGTGCTCAGCGTCGAGGCCGGCCTGCGGGGCCTCGACCGCCGCCCCGAGGACGCCGCCCGCACCCTCGGCGCCAGCCGCTGGTACGCCTTCCGCCGGGTGACGCTGCCCGCCATCCGCCCCGCCCTGGTGGCCGGCGCGGTGCTGGCATGGGCCCGGGCCCTCGGCGAGTTCGGCGCCACCATCACCTTCGCCGGGAACCTCCCCGGCGAGACCCAGACCATGCCGCTGGCCGTGTACCTGGCCCTCGAGAGCGACACCGGGCAGGCCATCGTGCTCTCGCTCGTGCTCATCGTCGTGTCGTTCGGCGTGCTCGTCGCGCTGCGCGACCGGTGGCTCGGCGGCGACCCCGGGTCGGTGAACGCATGAGCCTGACCGCCGATGTCGGCGTCGCCCTCGGCCCGCTCGACCTGCGGGTCGCGCTCGCCGTCGAGCCGGGCGAGGTCGTCGCCGTGCTCGGGCCCAACGGCGCCGGCAAGACCACGCTGATGCGGTGCCTGGCCGGGCTGCTGCCCATCGACGAGGGCCGCATCGAGATCGGCGGCACGGTCGTCGACGACCCGGCGGCCGACGTGTTCGTCACGCCCGAGCACCGCTCGGTGGGCGTGGTCTTCCAGGACCACCTGCTCTTCCCCAACCTCAGCGCGCTGGAGAACGTGGCCTTCGGGCTGCGGGCCCGCGGCGTGCCCAAGGCCGAGGCCCGCGAGCCGAGCAGCCGAGTGGCTCGAGCGCCTCGGCCTGGCCGACCACGCCGGCCACCGCCCCGGGGCCCTCTCGGGCGGGCAGGCCCAGCGCGTCGCCCTCGGCCGGGCGCTCGCCATCGATCCCGTGCTCCTGCTGCTCGACGAGCCCCTCGCCGCCCTCGACGCCGGTACGCGGGTGGAGGTCCGCCGCGACCTGCGCCGCCAGCTCTCCCGCCCGGGGACGGCAACCGTCGTGATCACCCACGACCCGGTCGACGCCCACGCCCTGGCCGACCGGGTGATCGTGGTGGAGTCGGGCCGGGTGAGCCAGCAGGGTGACCTGGCCGAGATCACCGCTCACCCCCGGTCGCGCTACGTGGCCGAGCTGGTCGGCACCAACCTGGTGGCGGGCGACGTGCACGACGGGGTGCTCACCACCGCCGCCGGCACCGTCGTGGTGCTCCCCGGCGACACCCCCGACGGGCCCACGCTGGCGTCGATCCGGCCCTCGGCCATCACCCTCCACCGGGGCCGGCCCGAGGGCAGCGCCCGCAACGTCTGGGAGATGGAGGTGCTCGACCTCGACCGCCTCGGCGACCGGGTGCGGGTGCGCCTCGGCGGCCCGCTCGAGCTGGTGGCCGAGCTCACCCCGGCCGGCCTCGCCGCCCTCGACCTCGCCCCCGACGAGCGGGTGTGGGCCTCTCTGAAGGCCAGCGAGGTGGCCGTCGAGGCCGCGCTCGATCCCGCGCCCTGAGACCGCCCGGAGGCGGGGAAGAACCGGGGGTTGCGGCAACGCGCCCCCCGGGCGGTAGGGTTGGCGGCGCTGGAGCCCTCCGAGAGGCGCTCCGGTGCGGGTGGGACGGACGCTCTGGCACAGGAGCCCCGATCCACGCTCCGGGTGGCGGTCCCCCGCCCCTCCCGGGAGCCGTGCGGCACGCCTCGGCCGATCGTCCAGCAAGAGCGGACACGACGAGCCAGGGGCGGCACAGAAGAGCCGGTGAGGGGACCGGACGCACCACGAAGGTTCGACGACGCGGCACCGAAGCCCCGTCCCGACACAGCAGTGCACGAAGAGGAACCACGTGCCCGACGACGAGACCAGCAGCACCGAGCCCACGGGTGGCGCCGACTCCGGCGCGCCCGTGCCCACGATCGACGTCGAGGGCCCGCTCTTCGCGTCGCTCGTCGAGGCCGCGGCCTGGGGCGAGGCGTCGACCGACGACCTCGCCGTGCTGGAGGCCCACAAGGGCCCGTGGCAGCGGGAGCTCATCGAGCGCCTGAACGAGACCGACGAGGCCCTCGACCAGCTGCGCTCGCACCGTCGCCCCGACGACCAGCAGGTGCTGGCCGACCTCGAGCACGAGCAGCGCATGCTCGAGATCGCCCTCGACCGCCTCCTCGGCGTCGAGCCCGAGCCGGGCGAGCCCGCTCCCGGCATCAACGTGCTGCAGCTCTCCTGGGTGTCCGGCCGCTTCGTGGCCTGGCTCGGCGGCCCCGACGCCCCGCCCACCAGCGCCGAGCACCTCCATGCCGCCCTCGCCGCCACCCACGCCCCTGAGGACGTCTGGGCCAGCCGGGCTCCCGTCCCACTGCCCAACGGCGACAAGGCCCTCGCCTTCGAGGCCGCCACCTCCGACGTGCTCGGCTGGCTGCTCGGCATCGGCGCCGAGGTCGAGCCCGAGGAGCTCGGCCCGAGCGTCCACTGGCTCGCCCTCGTGGCCGCCTGGGCCGTCGAGCTCGTCGCCCGCGGCGCCATGGTGCCCACCATGCGCCGGGCCCGCACCGGCCGCAAGAACCAGAACCGCTCCGCCTTCGGCGTGGCCTGGAACCCCGCTCTCATCGACGCCGAGCACCTCAAGGCCATCGCCGACGCCATGCCCGGCTCGGTCGCCGCCCTGTCACCCTCGGTCGACGGCCCACCATGACCCGCTCGGTGCTCGGCGAGGTCGTCGACGTCATCTGCCACAGCGCCGCCAAGCAGGTCGAGGTCCCGGCCGCCCCCGACGACCCCCGCACCCTCGCCGCCACCGCCGAGGCCTTCCTCGCCCGCCTCGACGGCGCCCCGTTCGAGGTGCCGGCCGGCATCGCCGGTGAGCTCACCAACGCCCTCGAGCGCTGGGCCGCACCGGTCACCTCCAAGGGCTACCGGGCGCTCATCGTCCAGCTCGACCCGCCCGACTCGGGCGACGCCTGGCACCTCGCGGTGTTCGCGCCCGGCAAGGGCCATCAGCTGGTGCCCGTCGAGGTCGCCCTGGTCAACGCCGGCAACCAGCGCCGGGAGCTCGAGGGCAACCTCGTGCGCCTCGAGCGCCTCTTCCCGCCGCTGCAGCGGCCGGGCAGCCTCCGCCGCGGCGAGGTCGTGCTCAGCCAGGTCGAGGCGTGGGACCTCATGACCAACTCCGGCGCGGTGCTCGCCGACGCCGGCTTCGACGTCCGGGTGCCCGCGCTCTCGCGCAAGAAGCCCACGCCGTCGCTGCGCATGTTCTCCGACGTCGGCGGCGACAGCGTCGTCGGTGCCCACCAGCTCGCCAACGTGAGCTGGACCGCCGTCTTCGACGACATCGAGCTCACCGCCGCCGACATCGCCCGCCTGGCCAAGGAGGCCCGCCCGCTGGTGCGGGCCGCCGGTGGCCGCTGGGTCGCCCTCGACCACGCCGACCTGGCCGCCGCCGCCGAGGCGCTGGCCGAGCGGGCCAAGAAGCCCCAGATGACCGGCGCCGAGATGCTGCGCCAGGCGCTCGGCCTCGACGGCTCGCCCCTCGCCGGCGGCGTCACCATCGAGGGCTCGGGCTGGGCCGCCGACCTCATGGAGAAGGCGTCCACCGCCTCCCTCGCCCCGGCCGAGAACCCCGAGGGCTTCGAGGGCGACCTCCGCAGCTACCAGGCCGAGGCGCTGTCGTGGCTCCGCTTCCTCGACACCACCGGCCTCGGCGGCTGCCTCGCCCTCGACATGGGCCTGGGCAAGACCCCCACGATCCTGTCGCACCTCGTCACCACCACCGGCGGCGAGCCCGCCCTCGTGATCGCTCCCCCGGCCGTGGTCGGGAACTGGGCGGCCGAGGCCAAGAAGTTCACGCCCGGGCTGAAGGTCGTCGTGCACCACGGCGCCTCCCGCGCCGAGGAGGAAGACATCGCCAAGGAGGCCGCCGGGGCCGACGTCGTGATCACCACCTACGCCACCGCCGTGCGCGACATGGACGCCCTGGAGAAGATCCAGTGGGGCCGGGTCGTGCTCGACGAGGCCCAGGCCATCAAGAACCCGGCCAACGACACCGCCCAGCAGCTGCGCCGGCTCAACGCCCACAGCCGCCTCGCCCTCACCGGCACGCCGATCGAGAACGGGCTCGGCGACCTCTGGGCCATCCTCGACTTCACCAACCCGGGCCTCGTCGGCGCCCGCCCCCAGTTCATCGCCTCGCTCTCGGGCAACGGCGAGGGCGGCCGGGCCCAGGGCGAGCAGGCCCTGCGGGCGCTCAACGGCATCCTCGTGTTCCGCCGCACCAAGTCCGAGCCGGCCATCGCCGCCGAGCTGCCCGACCGCATCGACGAGCTCGACCACTGCGCCATGACCCCCGAGCAGATCGGCCTCTACCAGGCCGTGCTCGACAGCCTCGTCACCGGGGCGGCCACCGAGGACGGCGCCGACTCCCGCAAGGGCCAGGTGCTCGCCGCCATCACGGCGCTCAAGCAGATCTGCAACCACCCGGTGGCCTACCGCGACGACGACGGCCCCCTCGACGGGCGCTCGGGCAAGCTCAGCCGCCTCGAGGAGATCGTCGAGCAGGTCTACGCCGCCGAGGAGCGGGTGCTGATCTTCACCCACTTCGCCGAGTGGGGCGTGAAGCTCGCCAACCACCTCGTCCAAGCGCTTCGGCATCCCGGTGAGCTGCTACCACGGCGGCCTCTCCCGTGGCGCCCGCGACGCCCAGATCGAGGAGTTCCAGGCCCTCGAGGGCCCCGGCGCCCTCGTGCTGTCGCTGAAGGCGGGCGGCACCGGCCTCAACCTCACCAACGCCAACCACGTCGTGCTCTACGACCGCTGGTGGAACCCCGCGGTCGAGGACCAGGCCCGTGACCGCGCCTGGCGCATCGGCCAGACCAAGACCGTCATCGCCCACCGCCTGGTGTGCCCCGGCACGGTCGACGAGCGGGTCGAGGAGGTCGTCGCCGGCAAGCGCCACATCGCCGACCTCGTGCTCCCGAAGTCGAGCTCGCTCGGCGACCTCGATCCCCACCAGCTGCAGGCCGCCCTCGGCCTGCGCACCGACGAGCTGCTCACCGAGCAGCCCGACGAGACCGCCGAGGAGACCGCCGCATGAGCCGCTCCCGTCGTCGCCCCGCGGCGAAGAAGCAGCAGGCCGACCGCGCCGCCTCCCGGAAGTTCTGGGGCGAGATCCCCACCGAGGAGCCCCCGGTCGTGGCCCAGCCCGACGACCCCACCGCCATGGTGCTGTCGCTCGGCTCCCCGCCGCTGCGCACCGTCGAGCGCCCCGCCCAGGAGGCGTTCGCCAAGCTCTACAACCGGGCCGCCGCCATGGCGTTCGGCCTCGCCGTGGCCGCCGGACTCGACGACGACACCGACGCCTGACCCACACCTCCCCCTCGAGCTGGGGCTTGAAGGGGTCAGGTCGGGGCGGGGGCGGCGACCTGGGCGACGAGCTCGAAGGAGCGACGGCGCTCGTCGGGGTCGGCCACGTTGGTGGTGATCATGAGCTCCTGCACGCCGAAGCGCGCGGCCAGCTCGAGCAGCTCGGCGCGAACCGTGGCCGGCGAGCCCACCACGTAGGTGGCGGTGAGCGAGCGGACGAACTCCTTCTCGGCCGGCGTGTACTGGTACTCGGCGGCCTCCTGCGGCGTGGGCGCAGGGCCCGGCTTGCCGGTGCGCATCCGCAGCATCGACAGCGCCTGGGGCGCCGCCAGCCAGCGGGCGTGCTCGTCGGTGTCGGCGCACACGACGTTGACGCCGATCATGGCGTAGGGCTCGTCGAGGGTCTCCGACGGGCGGAACATCTGGCGGTAGAGGGCCAGGGCCTGCTCGGTGCCGCCGCCGCTGAAGTGGTGGGCGAACGAGAACGGCAGGCCGAGCATGCCGGCGAGCTGGGCGCTGTAGCCGCTCGAGCCGAGCAGCCAGATGTCGGGCCGGGTCGGGGCGTGGGGCACGGCCTTGACCTTGGCGTAGGGGTGGTCGTCGGGGAACGAGCCCTCGAGCCACGCCACCAGCTCGGCGAGCTGCTGGGGGAAGTCGTCGCCGTCGGAGAGCTGGGCGGTGCGGCGCAGGGCCTTGGCGGTCATCGGGTCGGTGCCGGGCGCCCGGCCGAGGCCGAGGTCGATGCGGCCGGGGTGGAGCGACTCGAGCATGCCGAACTGCTCGGCGATGACGAGCGGCGAGTGGTTGGGCAGCATCACGCCGCCGGAGCCCAGGCGCATGGTCTCGGTGACCGAGGCGAGGTGGGCGATCAGCACGGCCGGCGACGAGCTGGCGATGCTGGGCAGGGAGTGGTGCTCGGCGACCCAGTAGCGGTGGTAGCCGAGCTGCTCGACCCGGGTGGCCAGCGCGGCCGATCGGTGGAGGGCCTCGCCGGGGGTGACGCCGCGGGCGACGGGCACGACGTCGAGGATCGAGAGGCGCACGGGGTGGGCGCCGCCCTCGAGGTGCAGCTCGCCGGGGGCGACGGGCGCCAGGTCGGTGGGGGTCATCAGTCGTTCTCGGGGCTGGGCGGGGACCAGGTGGAGGGCAGCACCCGCCGCACGATGGGCTCGAAGGTCGACATGGGCTCACTCGGGTAGTCGGGGTCGAAGGAGACCTCGTCCCAGTTGCCGCAGAAGTCGACGGTGTACTGGTAGTGGGGGTTGTCCTCGTAGGCATCGCGGGCGTTGGGGTCGAGGCCCAGGTGCTCGCCGTAGAAGTAGGTCTGGAACAGGCCGTGGTGCTCGAGCATCCAGTGGTTCTGCTCGGAGATGAACGGCCGCAGGATGGCGGCCACGACCTCGCCGTGGTTCATGGGCCCGAGCGACTCGCCGACGTCGTGGAACAGGGCACACACGATGAGCTCGTCGTCGGCGCCGTCGCGCATGGCGCGGGTGGCGGTCTGGAGGCTGTGGGTGAGCCGGTCGACCGGGTAGTTGGCGTCGGCCCTGAGGTCGCCGAGCATGCCCATCAGCAGGTCGGGCAGCTTCTGCATGTTCTCGGTGTGCACCCGGGCGAGGACCTGGAAGTCCTCGTCGGTGCCCTCGTCCATGCGCCGGAAGTGCATCTTCCCCTCGGTCATGGAGGCAGCGTACCGAGGGCGGCCGGACCGACGACGGTGGGGCGGCGGTGTGTCGGGCGGTCGCCTCCCCTATCCTGCACGCCTCGTGCGCTTCCTCCACGACCGACTGCCCGACCCCGACCTCACGTTCGACGACGTGTTCATGGTGCCGGTGCGATCCGATGTCACCTCCCGCCTCGACGTCGACCTGACCACGGTCGACGGCACGGGCACCACCATCCCCATCGTGGTGGCCAACATGACGGCCGTCGCCGGGCGCCGCATGGCCGAGACGGTGGCCCGCCGCGGCGGCATCGCCGTCATCCCCCAGGACATCCCCCTCGACGTGGTCGCCGAGGTGGTCGACTGGGTGAAGCGCCGCCACGTCGTGCACGACACCCCCATCACCATGGCCCCCACCGACACCGTCGGTGAGGCCATGAACCTCATCACCAAGCGGGCCCACAACGCCGTGATCGTGGTGGAGGGCGAGCGCCCGGTCGGTGTCGTCACCGACGGCGACTGCGCCGGCGTCGACCGCTTCACCGCCCTCGACCGGGTGATGTCGAGCGACCTGCTCACCGTGCCCCACACCATCGACCCGGCGGCCGCCTTCGACCTGCTCCACGAGCGCCGCCGCCGCCTCGTGCCGGTGGTCGACGACGACGGGCACCTGATCGGCATCCTCACCCGCACGAGCGCACTGCGCTCCACCCTCTACGAGCCGGCCGTCGACGCCTCCGGCCGCCTGCGCGTCGCCGCCGCGGTGGGCGTGAACGGCGACGTCGCCGCCAAGGCCAAGGCCCTCGTCGAGTCCGGGGTCGACGTGCTGGTGCTCGACACCGCCCACGGCCACCAGGACAAGATGATCGAGGCCATCCGCCGGGTGAAGGCCCTCGACCTGCCGGTGCCGCTGTGCGCCGGCAACGTCGTGTCGGCCGGCGGCGTGCGCGACCTCGTCGACGCCGGGGCCGACATCGTGAAGGTCGGCGTCGGGCCGGGCGCCATGTGCACCACCCGGATGATGACCGGCGTGGGCCGCCCCCAGTTCTCCGCGATCGTCGAGTGCGCCGCCGAGGCCCGCACCCTCGGCCGCCACGTCTGGGCCGACGGCGGTGTCCGCCACCCGCGCGACGTCGCCCTCGCCCTCGCCGCCGGGGCCGCCAACGTGATGATCGGCTCCTGGTTCGCCGGCACCCACGAGTCGCCCGGCGACCTCCACAGCGACGCCGACGGCCGCCCCTTCAAGGAGAGCTTCGGGATGGCCTCGGCCCGCGCCGTGGTCAACCGCACCTCCAGCGCCGAGGCCCCGATCGAGGCCGCCCGCCGGGCGCTGTTCGAGGAGGGCATCTCCACCGGGCGCATGTACCTCGACCCCACCCGACCCGGTGTCGAGGACCTCATCGACGTCGTCACCGCGGGCGTGCGCAGCGCCTGCACCTACGCCGGCGCCCGCACCCTCGAGGAGCTCCACGAGCGGGCCGTCGTGGGCATGCAGACCGCCTCCGGCTACGCCGAGGGGCGCCCGCTCCACCAGGGCTGGTAGCCGCCGAGAACGCCGTGGCGAGCGTCACTGTGACCCCTGACCAGGGGAAATGGGTGGAAGCGCGGAGCGCGAGTTCGTATATTCACACGTGTTGGCACCGGGATCCCCCCTCCCGAGAAGCCACTGGCCAGTATCGAGACCCCCCTCTCGACGGCCCTTACGACGCCCCCCGCCTCCCCCCGGCCGGGGGCGTCGGATCTTTTCCGGCGAGGTCGGGTCTGTGGCCCGCCGGCAGGTCGGCGACCTCGCCGAACCACAGCAGGTCGCCCTCCCCCACCGACGCCTCGAGCGGGGCCAGCACGACGGCCACGTGGTCGCTGCCGGGGTCGAGCAGGGCCGTGCGCCGGCCCACGAACCGGCTCTCGACACCGTCGAGCACCGGCACGCCGTCGGGGCCCGCCACCCACGAGCACCGCTCGAACTTGTCGACCTCGTCGCCGGTGGTGGTGCCGAACAGCTCGGCCAGGTCGTGGTCGTCGCGGCCGAGCACGTGGACCGCGAACGTGTCGGCCTGCACCGCCACGTCGTAGGTGTGGTTGGCCTTCGAGATCCACACGACGTACTCGGGGGGATCGATGCTGCACTGCGAGTGGAACCCGACGAGGCAGCCCGCCCGCCGGCCCTCCGACGCCGTGGTGACCACCACCATCGGGTGGTCGAGCCGGGCCATCAGGTCGTCGAACGGGGCGTCGGGCTGATCGGGGGTCACGGTTCGCTCCTCGATTCGTCAGGGTCAGCGGGGTCCCGGCTCAGCAGGTAGCGCAGGTACAGCTCGTCGTCGCGGCGCACCACGCCGTCGAGGGTGAAGGCCCGCAGATCGGCCAGGGGCGCCGCCCGGTGGGCCATCGTCAGCGGGTCGCCGCCGAACACCGGGGTGAGGGTGAGGCACAGTTCGTCGAGCAGCCCCGCCGCCACGAGCTCGTCGAGCAGGGTGGGCCCGCCCTCGGTGAGCACGACGGCCATGCCCCGCTCGGCCAACAGCCCGAGCGCCACCGTCAGGTCGACCGATGCGTCCCCGGCGACGATCACCTCGGCGTGCCCACGGGCCCGGGCGAGAGTGGAGGCGGCGGCGGACGCGGCCGTCACCACCACCGGGGCGGGATCGACCGTGCCGTCCCATAGCGGGGCCGACCAGTCGAGATCGAGGCTGCGGCTCACCACCACCAGCGGAGGGACGGCCGGCCGGCCCACCGCCACCCGCGCGGCCCGACGGGCCTCGGGCAGCTTCACCGGGCCGTAGCCCTCGGCCCGCACGGTGCCGGCACCGACCAGCACCGCGTCGGCGATGCCCCGCAGCCGAAGGAAGAGCGACCGGTCGGCCGCACTCGACAGCGCGCCGACGGTGCCGTGCCAGGCGAGCGACCCGTCGAGGCCGGTGACCATGTTGGCGATCAGCCAGGGGCGACCGTCCGGGCGCGGCCGGGGAGCGTCGTAGGGCTCGAAGGGGTCGGGTTCGGCGGCGTCGGGTGGCGAGGGCATGACGGGTCGGACCGTACCCAGCCGTGAGCCGACTCAGAACCTCGACCCGAGGACGCAAGGGACCCGGAGAACGCCGGGACCTCAGCCCAGGTGGGCGCCGAGGAAGGCCAGGGTGCGGGCCCAGGCGTCGGAGGACGACTCGGCGTGGAACGAGGGGCGCTCGTCGCAGTGGAAGCCGTGGTCGGCGTCGGCGTAGCGCACGACCTCGGCCGGCACCGACGCCGACGCCACGACCTCGCGGACCTGCTCGACCTCGGCGATCGGGATGTGCTGGTCGAGGTCGCCGTAGAGCCCGAGCCACGGCGTGCGGAGGCGAGAGGCCGACTCGAGGCCCGAAGGCAGGCCGAAGCGGCCTTCGGCCAGGCCGCCTCCGTAGAACGTGACCGCGGCGCCGAGCTGGAGGCGAGCGGCGGTGGCGAGGGTGACGCTGCCCCCCATGCAGAAGCCGATGATGCCCTGACGGGATGCCGGCTGGCCCTGGCGGTCGAGCTCGGCGAGCGCGGCGTCGACGTCCATGGTGACGGTGTCGGCGCTCATCTTCATGATCACCGGGCCGAGCTTGTCGAAGTCGCCGTAGCCGAAGATCTGGTCCTCGGAGCGGTGGAAGAGGGCCGGGGCCACGGCCACGAAGCCGGCCTCGCCGAGAGCCTCGGCCACACGGTGGATGTGGCCCGTGAGGCCGAAGGCCTCCTGCACCACCACGACCCCGCCGCGGGGCTCACCAACCGGGATCACCCGGTACGCGTCCATCGGACCGTCGGGCGTGTCGAGCTGGATGGTGTCGGTCTGGATGTCGGCCATGGCCGACATCCTTGCGCGCTCAGGCGTCGCTATGTCGACCGAGCAGCGCGTCGATGTGCTCCGGCTCCACCGCCCGGGACCACAGCCACCCCTGCCCGCTCCCGCAGCCGAGGCCCCGCAGCGCGTCGGCCTGGGCCGGGGTCTCGACCCCCTTGGCGGTGACGGCGAGGCCGAGCGAGTGGGCCATGGCCAGCACGCCCGCGACGATGCGCGTGTCACCCGAGGTCCCCCCGAGACCGGGGTCGATCTTGAGCACGTCGACCTCGCACTGCTCCAGGCAGCGGATCGACGAGTCGCCGGCCCCGAAGGCGTCGACCGCGATGCCGACCCCCATCGAACGGATGGCCGCCACCTTCTCCCGGGCGGTGGGGAGGTCGTGGAGCAGGACGGCCTCCGTGACCTCCAGGCACAGGGACGTGGGGTCGACGCCGGTGGCCTCGATGGCGGCCTTGAGCTCGTCGACCAGGCCGACCTCGGAGAGCTGGGCCGACGACAGGTTGATGCGCACCGTGGGCGGGTCGTCCGGCCGGAGCGCGCCCCAGCGGGCGGCCTCGGCGCACGCCCGGTGGATCACCCAGTCGCCGATGTCGACGATGAGGCCGGAGTCCTCCGCGATCTCGATGAAGCGGCTGGCAGCGAGCACCTCGCCCGACGGTCGGCGCCATCGCAGCAGCGCCTCGACCGCCTCGACATCGCCGGTCGTCAGGTCGATCTCGGGCTGGTACCAGAGCTCGAGCTCCTCACGCTCGAGGGCGCCCCGCAGGGCCTCCTCGACCAGCACGCGCTCAGCCACCTCGGCCCGGAGGTCGTCGTTGAAGAAGGCCAGCGCGTCGCGACCGGCGTCCTTCGCCCGGTAGAGGGCGGTGTCGGCCTCGCCCAGCAACGACGCGGGCTCGGGGGTCGGGGCGCCCCCATCGCCGGGCATGGCCACGCTGAGCCCCACGCTGGCGGTCGTGATCAGCGCCAGCTCGCCCACCGGCAGCGCCTCGCGGAAGCCGGCGACCACCCGCTCCCCGACACGGGCGGCTTCGGTGGGGTCGTCGAGATCACGCATGACGACGACGAACTCGTCGCCGCCGAGGCGGCCGGCCATGTCGCCGCCGCGCACGAGCGACGTGAGCCGCTGGGCGGCGGCCACCAGCAGGCGGTCGCCGGTGGCGTGGCCCATGGAGTCGTTGACCTTCTTGAAGTGGTCGAGGTCGAGCATGAGCACGGCGGTGGCGCGGCCCGAGCGGGCCGCGGTCGAGAGGGCCCGCTCGATCTCGCTGAGCACCTCGGCCCGATTGGCCAGTCCGGTGAGCGGGTCGTGGGTGGCGGCCATGAACAGCTCGCGCTCGGCGCCCTTCCGGGCCGTGATGTCCCGGAGGGTGACGGTCAGGTCGGTGATCTCGCCGTCGGGGCCGAACGACGGGGTGATGCGCGCGTCCCACCAGGGGCTCCCGAGTTCGACGCGCCCCTGGACCTCGAAGGCCTGGGGGTCGCCGGAGGCGAGCGCGGCCCGCAGCCTGTCGTCCCACCCATCGGCCAGGCTCGCCGGGAGGCCGATGTCGCGGACACCCCTGCCCAGCCAGTCGAAGTCAGGGAACGCGACCTTCATGACCTCGTTGACGAAGTTGATGCGGAGGTCGGCCCCGACACGCAGGATGGCATCCGGCGAGGAGTCGAGCAGACGCGAGAGGTCCGACTCACGGCGATCGCGCTCGGCTCGCGCCTCGACCTCCTCGGCGATGTCGCGCAGCGCGACCACGAACGACACCACCTGCGAGTCCCCCCCTCCACCAGCCGGATGCGGGCTTCCATCCACCGCTCCGACCCCGCCGCCGTGAGGACGCGGCACCGGAGCTCGGTGATCGGGTGCCCGGCGTCGAGGGAGGCAACGGCAACGCCCACCGCATCCAGGTCAGCGCGTGCGATCACGCGGTTCGCGTTCGTTCCGATCAGCTCGTCGGCCGGCCACCCGAGAAGGCGCTCGACCGACGGCGAGATCCACGACACGACGCCGATTCCGTCGATCTGGAGCACCACGTCCGACGCGTGCTCGGCCAACAGGCGGAAGTGGGCCTCCGACGACCGGAGCTGCTCCTCAAGTCCCACCTGCTCGGTGACATCGATGGCCATCGACACCCCGCCGATGACATCGCCGGAGTGGCCGTGCAGCGGCGCCACGCGGATGCTGAAGACCCGGTCGAGGAGCGGTGCCGAGACCTCGAGCGTCGAATGCCGCCCCTCGAGAGCCGCGCGGTAGGCAGCGTCGTAGAGGGGCCACCGCTCGGGTCCCAGGGCCTCCGCTGCGAGCCGACCCTCCAGGGACTCGGCGCTCAGCGCCCGACCGCGGAGTGCCCCACCGCGCACGAGGCGGTAGCGCAGGTCACGGTCGAAGATCATCAACGTGGCGCCCGGCAGCTCGGCCAGCGCCGCGGTCAGCAGCGTCTGGTCCTCGCCGACCTCGAGCTCTCGTTCCGAAACCATGCCTGTCGTCTCGCCGGGCCCCGGGGTTCCCATACCCGGGGCGGTACCTTTTGAGTCTCCCAGAGCGGCGGCGCCGCCACCAGGGCAGGCCGTCCCTGGTTCGTCAAACGAGAGTGATGGTGGTGAGGTCGTCGCCGAGCACGACCTCGCCGGCGAAGTGGGCGGCGGCCAGCGCGCGCCACTCGTCCTCCTGGCCGGGCGGCAGGGCCGGCACGTAGTGGGTGAGCACCAGGATCGAGGCGCCCGCCCGGGTGGCCGTGGCAGCGGCCTGCTCGACGGTGGAGTGGTAGTCGAGGATGTCCTGGAAGCGGGCCATGGGCACCATGCGGACCATGTCCTCGCGCAGCACGGTCTGGACGTAGGCGTCGGCCCCCGCACAGAGGGTGTCGAGCCCGGCGCACGGGATCCCGTCGCCGCCGAGCACCACGGCTCGGCCCTCGTGCTCGACCCGGTAGCCGACCGTTGGCTCGACCGGTCGGTGGTCGGTCTGCCCGACCACCACGCGGGCCTCGCCGATGGTGAGCTCGTCGCCCGGGGCCACCTCGACCACGTCGACGGCGGGCGGGTCGTTCAGGTCGTCGTGGTGGGCCAGGCGGTAGGAGATGTCGGGGGCGAGCATCGCCAGCATCCCGTCGACCACCTGACGGGTGCCGGGAGGGCCGTAGACCGTGATCGGGTTGGGCACCGGGCTCATGACCCAGCGGGTGGTGATCACGTCGTTGAGGTCGGTGAGGTGGTCGCTGTGGAGGTGGGTGAGCAGCACCGCACCGAGCATCCCCGGGAAGGCACCGGCGGCGGCCAGGCGCATCAGCACGCCCCGGCCGGCGTCGACGAGCAGCAGGGTGCCACCGGCGCGCACCAGGGTGGCGGGGCCGGCGCGGTTGGGGTCGGGCACGGGCGATCCGGTGCCCAGCAGGGTGACGTCCACGGTGACCTCCCGGTCGACGGGCGGCGGCGGGCCGCGCTCGTGTCAGTCAGTGTGACACATCATCCCCGGGCCGAGCGGGGGCCGGGCGGGGCCGGGTGCGCCGATCAGGCCCCGCGCCACGCCCGCTCGAACGGCAGGCGCCAGGCGTAGGGGGCGATGAGCTGGTGGATGGCGTTCGGCCCCCACGATCCCGGTTGGTAGGGGCGCACCGGCGGCGGGTTGTCGAGCAGCGGCTGCGACAGCTCCCACGCCCGCTCCACGCCCTCGGCCGTGGTGAAGAGCGTGTGGTCGCCGTTCATGGCGTCGAGGATGAGCCGCTCGTAGGCCTCGAGGATGTCGGCGCTGCGGCCGGTCTCGTGCAGGGAGAACTGGAGGCTCTGCTTGTCGAGGGTGAGGCCGGGGCCGGGCCGCTTGCCGTAGAACGAGAGCGACAGCTTCGACACGTCGGCCAGGTCGAACGTGAGGTGGTCCGGCCCCGCCGAGCCCACCCCGGAGCCGATGGGGAACATGCTCTTCGGCGGCTCCCGGAAGGCGATCGAGATGATGCGGGCACCCTCGGCCAGGCGCTTGCCGGTGCGCAGGTAGAACGGCACGCCCGCCCAGCGCCAGTTGTCGATCTCGCAGCGCAGGGCCACGAAGGTGTCGGTGTCGGAGTGCACGGGCACGCCCGGCTCGTCGAGGTAGCCGCTGTACTGGCCCCGCACGACGTCGCTCGGCTGGATCGGCTTCATCGAGCGGAAGACCTTGTTCTTCTCCTCGCTGATGGCCTTCGACTCGAGCGTGGTCGGCGGCTCCATGGCCATGAACGCCAGGATCTGGAACAGGTGGGTGACCACCATGTCGCGGTAGGCGCCGGTGCCCTCGTAGAAGCCGATGCGGTGGCCGATCGGCAGCGTCTCGGGCACGTCGATCTGCACGTGGTCGATGTGCTCGCGGTTCCAGATGGGCTCGAACAGGCCGTTGGCGAACCGGAAGGCGAGGATGTTGAGCGCCGCCTCCTTGCCGAGGAAGTGGTCGATCCGGAAGATCTGGTCCTCGCCGGAACGTCTGGTGCAGACCGGCGTTCAGCTCGATGGCCGAGCGCAGGTCGGTGCCGAACGGCTTCTCCATGATGATGCGCGAGCGATGGGCCAGGTCGGCCTCGCCCAGCATCCGCACGACCTCCTCGGCGGCCTGCGGGCGGCACGCTCAGGTAGTGGAGGCGGTTCGGTGCCCCGCCCAGGTCCTCCTCCAGGTCGGCGACCGTGCGGGCCAGCCCCGCCGGCCCCTCGACCTGCGAGACGTAGTGGATGCACTTCTCGAAGTCGGCCCACTGGTCGGGGGCGGTGCTGGCCCGGCCGAACTCGGTGACCGCGTCGTGGGCGAAGGCGCGGAACCGGTCGTCGTCGATCTCGTCGAGCGACACGCCGAGCACCCGACAGCGCGGGCAGCAGCCCGGCCTTGAACAGGTGGAACAGCCCGGGGAGCAGCTTGCGGCGCGCCAGGTCGCCGGTCGCCCCGAACAGGAGGATGACGTTCGAGTCGGCCGGGGGGATCAGGCGGGTGTTGATGTCGTGCGGATCGCTCGCTCCCATGCGCCGACCAGCGTGCAGGGTCGAGGTTTCCTGCGGGTTTCCCCCACGGGGCCAACCGATGACCGTTCGCTGAGCGGTCCGGTGACGGTCCGGGGACGGCCCGGTGAGCGGCCGCGACCCGGCTGGTACGTTGCCCCCGCGCCTTCGGGGGAGGGCGCGACAGGGGGACACCATGTACGACGTCGACGCCGCGCTCGAGCAGGTCGCGGAGGCCGAGGGCCTCACCGACTACGGCCACCCGTCGTTCCGCGACGGCCTCGACGTCATGGCCGCCAACCTGGAGTCGGCCCGGCTCAACGCCATCGGCGAGGCCGCCTTCGACTCGACGGTGCGCCAGTCGCTGCAGAACCGGCTCCGGGTCACCGAGTGGCACCGGGCGAGCCCCGCCGCGGGGAGCCGGGCCCCGGAGGTCCCGATCATCATCGTGGGGCTCACCCGCACCGGCACCACGGCGCTCAGCCACCTTCTCGCCGCCGACCCGGCCAACCGCTCCCTACGAGGCTGGGAGGCGTCCGACTCGGTGCCGCCGCCGACCGAGGCGGGCTATTGGACCGACCCCCGCTACGTGGCCGCCAAGGAGGGCGGCAACATGCTCGACCTCATCAATCCGAGGTTCAAGGCGATCCACCACGACGAGCCGGAGGACGCAGTGGAGTGCGCCATCCCGCTCGGTCAGCACTTCACCAGCATCGCCATCGACAGCATGTTCAACATCGACGGGTACGGCGACTGGCTCTACGCCGCCGACCTGACCCACGCCTACGACTACCACCGTCAGGTGCTCCAGGTGCTCGGCTCCGACTACGGCGGGCCGTGGCAGCTGAAGTCACCCGTGCACGCCTACGCCATGGAGACCGTCGCCGCCGCCTACCCCGACGCCGTGTTCGTGCAGACCCACCGCGACCCGGCGAAGTGCATCGCCTCCACCCTCAGCCTCAACGAGTGCCTGTCGGGCACGTTCACCGACGCCGACTTCCGCGACCGGATCGCCCGGGTGTGGCCCGACTGGCTGATGACGATGGTCGAGCGCATCGCCGCTTTCCGCGACACCCACGGCGACGACCGCTTCGTCGACATCCGCTACCAGGACCTGCTCGCCGACCCGTTGGCCTGCGTGCGGCGGATCTACGAGCGGGTGGGCCGGGAGCTCACCCCCGAGACCGAAGCGGCGATGACGGCCCACACGGCCGAGCACGTGCAGGGCAGGCACGGGAGCCACACCTACTCCCTCGCCGAGTTCGGCCTCGAGCGAGGCTTCATCGACGAGCGCCTCGCCGGCTACTGGGACCGCGTCGACATCCCCCGCGAGAACGCCTGACCCGGAGCGAGTCCCGCCCAGACCCGTTCCGGCTGGTGGTTCGATGTCGGATTCCAACACCAAACCACCGCCAGAACGAGGCCGGATCGGGAGATCGGGGTGAGTCAGCGGGAGCGGGGGGCCATCGAGGGGACGGCCATGCGGGGGAGGCCGCCGGCGACCGGCCCGAAGCGGGGATCGCCGCTGGCCCAGTCGGCCGCCGCCTCCTCGAGCTCGTCGCGGGTGCGGGCCACGAAGTTCCAGAACATGGCGAGCCGGTCGGGGAAGGGCTCGCCCCCGAGCAGCACGAGGCGCCCACTCCCCTCCCCCGGCGCCGGCGCCACGGCGAGCTCGTCGCCCCCGGGCGCCAGGTAGGCGAGGGTGCCCGGCTCGATGACCACGCCGTCGACCGCCACCGGGCCGTCGATGGCGAGCACCGCGTGCTCGAAGCCTCGGTCGAGCGGGAACGAGGTGGCCGGCCCGCACCACGACGTCGGCCCCGACGATGGCCGTGTCGGCCCGGGCGGTGGACACGACCTCGCCGAGCCGACCGACCAGGAGGGTGGCGGTGGCGGCACCGGACTCGAGCACGGGCGGCTCGGCGTGGTGCTCGAAGGCGGCGGGCCCGTGACGGGTCTCCTCGGGCTGCGCGACCCAGAGCTGCACCAGCTGCTGGCGGCCGGTGACCACCCCGGGCACCTGCTCGGCGTGGGCGACCCCGTGGCCGGCGGTCATCAGGTTGACCTGGCCCGGCCGCAGCAGCTGCTCGCTGCCGAGGCTGTCGCGGTGCACGACCTCGCCCTCGATCATCCACGTGACGGTGTGCAGTCCGGTGTGCGGGTGGGGCCCGACCTGCATGGTGGCGTCGGTCGGCGTCGATGGGGCCGGCGTGGTCGACGAAGCACCAGGCCCCCACCGTGCGACGGGTGGCGCGGGGCAGGAGCCGGCGCACGGTGATGCCACCGACGTCGGCCTCCACCCCCTTGATCAGCTCGGGTGTGGTCATCGGCGGCGCCTCCCGGTGAAGGGCTTCAGGCCGTTCGGCGGCACGGTGCCGAGGCGGCCCCGCTGGAAGTCGTCGAGGGCCTGCTGGATCTCGGCCTTGGTGTTCATCACGAAGGGCCCGTACTGCACGACCGGCTCACGGATCGGCTCACCACCGAGGAGCAGCACGTCGAGGGGCTCGTCACCCGTGGCGGTGAGGGTGACGGTGTCGCCGGAGCCGAACACGGCGAGCTGACCGGTCTTCACCGGGCGGCGCTCGTCACCGACCGCACCGGATCCGGCCAGCACGTAGGCGAGCGCGTTGAACGACGGCTCCCACGGCACGACGACTCGAGCGCCCGGGCTGACGGTGATGTGGGACAGCACGATCGGCGTGTGGGTGCTGCCCGGGCCGCGGTGGCCGCCCAGGTCGCCGGCGATGAGGCGCACCAACGCCCCGCCGTCGGGTGAGGAGAGCAGCGTGACCTTCCGGGCCTCGAGGTTCTGGTAGCGGGGCTTCGCCATCTTGGAGCGCCGGGGAAGGTTCACCCACAGCTGCACGCCGTGGAAGGTGCCACCCGAGATCACGAGCTTCTCGGGCGGCGTCTCGATGTGGAGGATGCCCCGGCCCGCGGTCATCCACTGGGTGCCGCCGTCGGTGATGGTGCCGCCACCACCGTGGGAGTCCTGGTGCTGGAAGGTGCCGTCGATGATGTAGGTCACCGTCTCGAAGCCCCGGTGCGGGTGCCAGTCGGTGCCGCGTGGCTCGTAGGGCTTCCAGTCGACCTCGCCCATCTGGTCCATCATCACGAACGGGTCGATGTCGGCCCTCGACACCCCGGCGAAGGCCCTCCGCACCGGGAAGCCCAGGCCCTCGTGGTCGCTCGGGGCGGTGGTCACCGAGCGCACCGGCCGAGGGCGGGGCGCGCCACCGTCGGCCCCCGTGACGGGGACCTCGATGCGGGGAAGGGTGAGGGTGTCGGCGGTGACGGCGGGCATGGCTCGGGCTCCAGACGGTCCTTGAGTTCGCAAGAATCATCAACCGCGACGGCCGGTGGATCATTCCGAACGGGACGATGACCAGTCTGTCCGCGTCGCACCAGCCGGCGCCGCCGAGGCGTGACACAGTGACCCCCATGCCAGGGGGAACGAAGCTGTTGGAAGGGCGGGTCGCGGTCATCACCGGGGCCGGCCAGGGGATCGGCCGCGGCATCGCCCGGCGCATGACGCGTGAGGGCGCCAGGGTCGTGGTCGCCGAGCACAACGCCGAGTCCGGCCCGGCGGTGGTCGAGGAGCTCATCGCCCTCGGCGGCGACGCACTCTTCGTGCCCACCGACGTCACCGACGAGGCCCAGGCCCGCGGCTGCGTCGAGGCCGCGGTCGAGCGCTTCGGCCGCATCGACGTCCTGGTCAACAACGCCTACACGGGTACGGCGGGCAAGCGCCTCCGCCTCGAGTGGAAGCTCGCCGACGACATGCGCCACGACTTCGAGCTCAACACCGTCGCCGCGCTGTGGACCATGCAGGCCGCCTTCCCCCACATGAAGGCCCAGGGCGCCGGGTCGATCATCAACCTCTGCTCGCTCAACGGCGTCAACGCCCACATGTACACCGCGCAGTACAACGCCTCGAAGGAGGCGCTGCGCACGCTCACCCGCACCGCGGCGGTCGAGTGGGGGCCCCACAACATCCGCTCGAACGTGATCTGCCCGGGTGCGGCCACCGAGGCGTCCAAGCGCATGGAGGCCGACAACCCAGAGATGTTCGCCAAGATGGTCGAGGCCAACCCGATGCGACGCTTCGGTGATCCGGAGGAGGACATCGGCGGGGCCGCCGTGCTGCTCGCCTCCGACCTGGCGTCGTACATCAACGGCAACACCCTGATGGTCGGCGGCGGCACCCACGTCAACGGTGTGCCGTGGCGCATGGACCTGCCCGAGACACTGGAGGAGATGGGATGACCGAGCTCGTGCACGACCTGCCCGACGGCATGGTGGAGTGGATCGCCGAGACCGGTGGCGGCACCATCACCCACCTCGAGCGCCACGTCGCCCGCCGCGAGGCCTGGGTCGTCGACGTCACCCGACCCGACGGCTCGGTGCTCGAGTGCTTCCTGCGCCTCGACCGCCACGAGGTGCCCGAGACCTCCTCGACCTCGCTGGTGCGCGAGACCAAGGTCATCCAGGCCCTGGCCGCAACCGACATCCCCGTGCCGATCGTCCACGGCCGCAACGACGAGCTGCGCTGCACCCTGTTCGAGCGGGTCCGGGGCCGCTCCGACATCGACAAGCTCGACGACCCCGTCCAGCAGCGGGCCGTGATGGAGGACTTCATCCGAGTCATCGCCCGGATGCACCAGCTCGACCCCGACGAGCTCGACCTCACCCGGCACATGCCCAACGTGCCCACCACCCCGGCCGAGGCGGCGCTCAACGACGTCGACCTCGCGCTCACCCAGTGGGCCGACTTCCTCGCCGGGTACACCGAGCCGCTCATCACCTACGGCGTGAGCTGGCTGCGCCGCAACGTGCCCACGACGCTGCACCGCCTGTCGCTCGTGCAGGGCGACACCGGCCCGGTGAACTTCATGTTCGACGGCAACGAGGTGAGCGCCATCATCGACCTGGAGTGGGCCCACCTCGGCGACCCGCTCGAGGACATCGGCAACATCTGCGTGCGCGAGTTCTGGAACCCGTCGGGCGGGCTCGACGGCCTGTTCCACCTCTACGAGGCCGAGTCCGGCATCCCCTACGAGCGCTTCGCGGCCCAGTACTACCGGGTGCAGCAGAACGTCCGGGGCATGATCCCGATCCACTTCATCACCGAGAACGCCCACCCACGCGAGTCGCTCGCCTGGTACCTCTGCTACCGCTACGTGGGCGACCGCTCGACCTGCGAGTCGATCGCCGAGGCCGCCGGCATCACCGTCGAGCGGCCCGAGCTGCCCGCCGACGACGACGGCGAGCGCGACATCGTGGCCGCCGCGGCCATCTGGTCGCTCGAGCGCGACGTGCGCCCCAAGCTCACCGACGCCTTCGCCACCTCACGGGCCAAGGACGCCGAGACGCTCATCCGGATCATGGACCGCCGCCGCCGCTTCGGGGCCACCCTCGACTCGATCGAGTGCGACGAGCTGGCCGAGGTGCTCGGCGCCCGGCCGGCCACCCGGGCCGAGGGCATGCGCCTGCTCGACGAGGCCATCACCGCCGGCTCGGTCGACGACGCCGCGGTGATCACGTACCTCACCCGCCGCGCCTACCGCGACGAGTGGCTCTACGAGCCGGCCGTCTCGCTCTACCCCGAGCGCACCTGGTCCGCCCTCGACGACTGATCGACGCGGTACCCCTGGGGGTACCTAGACTGAGTCCATGGACACCGCCGAGCACTGGGACGGGCGCTTCCGGACGACCGGCGAGGCCGACCGCTCCTGGAGCCAGGACGTCCCCTCCGATTCGCTGCACTTCCTCGACCTGGCGGGCACCCGCCCGGGCGATGCCGTGGTCGACGTCGGTGGTGGCGCGTCGCGGCTGGTCGACGAGCTGCTCGGGCGGGGCCACACCGACCTCACCGTCGTCGACCTCTCGCAGGCCGCGCTCGACGAGGCCGCCAGCAGGCTCGGGGCGGCTGGCGGTGACGTCACCTGGGTGGCGACCGACATCACCCGCTGGGAGCCCGGCCGCACCTTCCGGCTCTGGCACGACCGCGCCGTCTTCCACTTCCTCACCGACCCCGCCGACCAGCAGGCCTACGTGGCCACCGCCACCGCCGCGGTCGAGCCGGGGGGCCACCTGGTGCTGGCCACCTTCGCCCCCGACGGCCCCGAGCAGTGCTCGGGGCTCGACGTGCAGCGGTGGTCGACCGATGACCTCGTGGCCGGCTTCCCGGCCTTCGACGAGGTCGCGTCCGAGCGCCGAGAGCACCACACCCCCTGGGGCACGACCCAGCCGTTCAGCTGGGTGCTCCTCCGCCGCCGCTGACCTCGCCCGCCGAGACGCGGAAGGGCCCCGCCTCTCAGCGGGGCCCCACGTGCACCGGTCTCGGCCCCGGGTGGGCCCGGGCCGGCGCTCGTCCGATCCGCGGGCTCAGGCCTTCGAGACCTCGGCCCCGGCCAGGCTGCCCTCGGCCCGCCACGCCTCGAGCAGACGGGCGTAGTTCAGCATCGAGCCCATGTAGGGCGAGTTCCGGGCCGCCTTCATGTCGCCCTCACCCTGCTCGTTGTTGAGGTAGCCCGGCGTGCACGACATGTTGTAGACGGCGAGTCCGCCGACCATGGTCATGAGCAGGTTGAACCACTCCTCCTCGGCCTGGGTGGAGGCCTCGATGGTGGCGATGCCGTCCTCGTCGCAGGTCTGGATGAGCTCGGCCACGTGCTTGGAGGTCTCGGTGAGGTAGTGGGCGAAGTTCGTGCCGAACGCGCCCTGCACCGTCGAGATCATCATCAGGTTCGGGAAGTCGTGGGTGAGCACGCCGTGGAGGGTGTGGGGGCCCTCGGCCCACGACTCGCTCATCGACACGCCGGCCCGGCCCTTGGGGTCGAAGCCCAAGCGGTGGTGGTAGTCGGTGGTGACCTCGAAGCCCGAGGCGAACACGAGGATGTCGACCGGGTACTCGACGCCGGCGACCACGACCGAGGTCTCGGTGATCTGGTCGACGCCGTGCCCGTCGGTGTCGACGAGGTGCACGTTGTCGCGGTTGAACGCCGGCAGGTAGTCGTCGTGGAAGCACGGGCGCTTGCAGAACTTGCTGTACCAGGGCTTCAGGAGCTCGGCGGTGGCCGGGTCCTCGATGATCTCGTCGACGCGGTCGCGCAGGGCCTGCATCTGCTCGAAGTCCTCGCGCTCGTAGTACGCGGCTTCCTCGTCGTCCTTCGGGACGTTGCGGGTGTCGACCCACAGCATCTGGGTCCAGGTGTCGCCGACGAGGTTCTTCTCCGGCTGGCTGCCCGTGACGGCCTGGGTGAAGTTCTCGATGCGCTCCTTCTGCCAACCCGGCTTCAGGCTCTTGAACCACGCCTCGTCGGTGGGGCCCTGGTTGCGGACGCCCACCGAGGCGGGGGTGCGCTGGAAGACGAAGAGGTCCTTGGCCGAGCGGGCCACGGCGGGCACGACCTGCACGGCGGTGGCACCGGTGCCGATGACGCCGACGACCTTGTCCTCGAGCTTCTCCATGCGGTCGTAGGGGCTGCCGCCGGTCTGGGAGTAGTCCCAGCGGCTGGTGTGGAACTTGGGGCCGGTGAACTTCTCGATGCCCGGGATGCCGGGGAGCTTGGCCTTGCTGAGCACGCCGCCGGCGATCACGACGTACTTGGAGGTGATGCGGTCGCCGCGGTCGGTGACGGTGGTCCAGAGCTGGGCCTCGTCGTCCCAGGTCATGTCGGCGACCTCGGTCTGGAACAGCGCGCCGTCGTAGAGGTCGAAGGTGCGGCCGAGCAGCTGGCAGTACTCGAAGATCTCGGGGGCGTACGCGTACTTCATGGTGGGCATGAAGCCGGTCTCCTCCAGCATCGGGAGGTAGACGTAGGACTCCACGTCGCACATGCAGCCCGGGTACCGGTTCCAGTACCAGGTGCCGCCGAAGTCGCCGCCCTTCTCGATGATCTTGAAGTCGGTGATGCCGAGCTTGGTGAGGTTGGCGCCGGTGAGCATGCCGCCGAAGCCGCCGCCCACGATGACCACCTGGGTGTGCTCGGTGATCGGTTCGCGCACGATCGGCGGCGAGTAGGGGTCGTGGTCGAACTCCTCGAACTCACCGGTCAGGTCGTGGTACTGCGCGTTGGCCTCGGGCCGCAGCCGCTTCTCACGCTCGATCGCGTAACGCTCACGCGCCTCTTCGAGAGAGATCTTCTGGTCGCTCATCGGTCTCCGTCCCCCCGGGGGTCGTAGTAATGGCGGCCATTGTTACATCACGGCGCCGCTCTTGGCACCTCGGGCGAACCGAAAAGGGACCAAAGCCCCAGGACCCCCGGTCCGGCCCCGAAACGGCTTCTGGCATGCGTTCTGCACCACCAGGGTGCAGAACGCATGCCAGAACGAGGACTCGTCGAGGGTCAGGCCTTGGTGGTGACGGTGCCGGCCAGCTGGCCCTCGGCCCGCCAGCGCTCGAGGTGGCCGAGGTAGTCGATGACGCTGCCGGCATAGACGAGGTTGCGGGCGGCCTTGGCGTCGGGCTCCTGCAGCTCGGAGTTGTAGAAGCTCGGCGTGCAGATGGCGACGTACTCGGCGGGGCCGGCGGCGGCGCCGTACAGCGTCATGAGCCAGTCCTCCTCGGCCTCGGGCGTGGCCTCGATGGTCTCGATGCCCATGTCCTTGCAGGTGGCCACGATGGAGGCGCAGTGCGCCGCCGAGCCGGCGAGGAAGTGCACGAAGTTGGTGCCGAACCCGGCCTGCACGAGGCTGATGAGCATCAGGTTCGGGAAGTCGCCCTGGAGCACGCCGTGCATGGTGCGGGCGCCCTCGGACCAGCGCTCACTCATGGCCTGGCCGCCACGGCCCACGGGGTCGAACCCGACCCGCTGCTCGTAGTCGGTGTTGACCTCGAACCCGGAGGCGAACACCAGGCAGTCGACCGGGTACTCGACGCCGTCGACCACCACCGCGTTCTCGGTGATGGCGTCGACGCCGCGGCCGTCGGTGTCGACGAGGGTGACGTTGGGCTTGTTGAACGCCGGCAGGTAGTCGTCGTGGAAGCAGACCCGCTTGCAGTTCTTGGCCCAGTACGGGCTTCAGCTTCTCGGCGGTCTCCGGGTCCTCGACGATCTCGTCGACGCGGCGGCGGATCTCCTCCATCGTCAGGAAGTCGCTCAGCTCGAGGGCGGCGGCCTCCTCCTCGGTCGACGCCGGCGGCCTGGGTGTTGTCCCACATGACGTGGGTCCAGCCGTCGGCGACGAGGTCCTCCTCCGGGTGCGCGCCGGTGACGCTCTGGGTGAAGTTGACGATGCGCTCCTGCTGCCAACCCGGCTTCAGGCTCTTGAACCACTCCTCGTCGGTCGGGCCCTGGTTGCGGACGCCGACGGCGGAGGGGGTGCGCTGGAAGACGATGACCTGCTTGGCCGCGTTGGCCAGCTGCGGGATCGCCTGCACGGCCGTGGCGCCGGTGCCGATGATGCCGACGACCTTGTCGCCGAGCTTGTCCATCGGGGTGGTGGGGCTGCCGCCGGTGTAGGAGTAGTCCCACCGGCTGGTGTGGAAGGCCTTGCCCTGGAAGGTCTCGATGCCGGGGATGCCGGGCAGCTTGGCCTTGTGGAGGATGCCACCGGCAACGACCACGAAGCGGGCCCGGATGGTGTCGCCCCGGTCGGTGGTGACGACCCAGCGATGGGCGTCGTCGTCCCACACGGCGCCGCTGATCACGGTCTGGAACAGCGCGTTCTCGTAGAGGTCGAACGTGCGGCCGAGGAGCTTGCAGTACTCGAAGATCTCCGGCGCCTGGGCGTAGCGCTGGGTCGGCATGTAGCCGGTGTCCTCGAGCAGCGGGAGGTAGGTGTACGACTCGACGTCGCACATGCAGCCCGGGTACCGGTTCCAGTACCAGGTGCCGCCGAAGTCCCCGGCCTTCTCGACGAGGCGGAAGTCGCGGATGCCGAGCTTCGTGAGGTCGATGGCGGTGAGCATGCCGCCGAAGCCACCACCGACGATGAGGACCTCGGTCTCCTCGACGATCGGCTCGCGCTCGACGCGCTCGGTGTAGGGGTCGCGGTCGAACTCCGCGTACTCGCCCTTCAGCTCCTTGAACTGCTTGTTGCCGTCGGGTCGGACCCGCTTCTCCTTCTCGATGCGGTAGCGCTCACGCAGCGCCTCGACGTCGATGTCGCTCGGATCGATGGCCATGGGTGTCCCCCTCGTACGTACAGAACGACAGTGTTCTAGAGCACGGACAGATCGATCTCCACCCGGTCGCCCTCCCCCACCCCCGCCTTGCGGCGGATCTCCTTCTTCACCGGGAGGACATAGGTGCCGCTCTTGGAGTCGGGGAAGATCGAGGTTCGCCACACCTGACCGCCGAGCACGACCTCGACGCGACGCGAGCCGAAGCCGCGGCCGGTCGACCCGTGGACCTCGTCGATGACGTCGGACAGGTCGGGGGGAGCGCGGCGAAGACCCACGACTGGGGCCCGTCCCACTCGTACAGCTCGGCCTCGAACGAGAACTCCGCGCTCATGGGCCCGACCGTAGCCAGGCCCTGCGACACCCCGCCCGGGCCTGGGAGACTGCCGCCCATGACGGACACGGTCGGGTTGGTCGGGTTGGGGTTCATCGGCGCGTCGATCGGCGAGCGCCTGCTCGTCACGGGCGAGCCGCCGGTCGTGCACGACGTGGTGCCCGAGCGGGTCGAGGCGCTGGTCGCCCAGGGTGCTGTCGCCGCCGCGTCGGCCGCCGACCTCGCCGCCCGCTGCGACCTCGTGCTCGTGTGCGTGCAGACCGACGAGCAGTGCATCGACCTGGTCACCGGGCCCGACGGCCTGCTCGGTGCCGCCCGCCCCGGCTCGGTGATCGCCGTGCTGTCGACCATCTCCCCCCACACGATCGACACCCTCGCCACCGCCACCGCCGCGGCGGGAGTCGACCTGCTGGAGGTGCCGATGGCCGGGCAGGGGGCGAAGAGCGTCGCCGACGCCTCCATGTTCGTGCTGGCCGGCGGCGACGATGCCGTGCGGGAGCGGTGCCGGCCCACCCTCGAGCGCTTCGCCCGGGTGATCGAGACGGGCCCGCTCGGCAGCGGGGCGGCGCTGAAGCTGGCCCACAACGTCATGGTCTACGTGAGCCGCATCGGTGCCCTCGAGGCGGTCGAGCTGGCCCGGGCCGCCGGCGTGCGCGACGGGCTCGTGGCCGAGCTCACCTCACAGACCGGCACGCTGTCGGAACAGTCGTCGGTGTGGCTCGGCATCTACGAGGCCCGGCGCCGGGGCGAGAGCGACCCGGTGCTCGACGCCAACATGGTCACCGCCGCCGACCTGTACGCCAAGGACCTGCGCCACGCCGTGGCCCTCGGCGCCGAGAAGGGCGTCGACCTGGCCGCGAGCGCGGCGGCGATCCCGTTCGCCGACCAGATCTACCTCGTCCGCGACCACGCCCCCGACACGGCCTGAGCGCTCAGGCCACGGGGACGAGGGCGGGCTTCACGCCCGCCGGGTCGAACTCGACGTCGACCGCGTCCCACGCCCGGGCGAAGGTGGCCGCCAGGATCTGGGGCTCGGTGCCGGGCGTGAGGTGCCACTCGGGCAGGCGGGCCAGCAGGTGCTCGAACATGATCCGCAGCTCCATGCGGGCCAGTGGGGCGCCGAGGCACACGTGGGTGCCGAAGCCGAAGGCCACGTGGTGCTTGATGTTGCGGGTCACGTCGAAGCGCTCGGGCTCGTCGAAGACCCGCTCGTCGTGGTTGGCCGACGGGTACATGAGCAGGAGCTCGTCGCCGGCCTTCAGCTGCTGGCCGTTGAGCTCGTGGTCGCGGGTGACGGTGCGGCGCATGTTCAGCACCGGTGACACGAACCGGACGAACTCCTCGATCGCCGTGCTCTCCAGCAGCGACGGGTCGTCGCGCAGCTGGCGCTGCACGTCGGGCTCCAGCGCCAACTGCCGGCAGATCGCCCCGATGACCGCCCGGGTGGTCTCGGCGCCGCCGTCGACGACGAGCAGGCACTCCTCGAGGATCTTGTCGTCGGGCCAGGGCTCGCCCCCCTGCTCGGTGTGGGCCCAGATGGAGATGAGGTCGTCCTGGGGCTCGGCCCGCCGGGCGGCGATGAGCTCCATGGTCACGCCGGCCCAACGCATCATCACCTCGACCACGGTGTCGTCGAACGAGGTCTGCGGTGAGCCGTCGGCATTGGTCTGGCCGGCGGAGTACATGGTGAGGGCCGAGACCTCGCGGATCAGCTCCCAGCCGTCGTAGCCGTAGCCGAGCAGGTGGGCGATCTCCATGGCCGGAAGCCGGGAGGCGACCTGCTCGACGATCTCGATGCGGCCCGAGCCCGACGCCGTGGCCTCGTCGATGATCTCGTCGCACAGGCGGTGGACCTCGGCCTCGTGGTCGCGGACCGCCTTCGGGGTGAAACGGCGGACGACGAGCTTGCGCTGGTCCTGGTGGTCGGGGTCGTCGAGGTTGATCATCGACCGGTCTGCGCTCTGGTCGATCTTGGGGCGCGAGCCCTGGAAGTTGCTGTAGAGCGCCGAGTCGTTCTCGACCGCCATGACGTCGGCGTAACGGGAGATGCCCCAGAGCTTCTGGACGGGGTCCCAGTGCACCGGCGAGTTGTCCCGCAGCCAGCGGTAGGCATCCCACGGGTCGACGTAGAACTGCGGGTCGAGCAGGTTGACGGCCGGCTGGTCGCTCATGGCGTGATCCCTTCCCCCACCGCGTCGTGCGGGTTGCTGGAACCAGCTTCTAACAGCCGGCACCGCACGTGTCGACGGCCGAAGGTCCCGAGCGGGCGTGGTGGGGCGGCATCGCCGCCCGACCGGGAGACCGGGTCGGGGACCGGTACCCTGGGGGCACATCGCAGAGGCACCGGTCCGTCCGCGGGACCGGGACCTGGGTGCTGCTCATGACCGTCTGTACGACGGTCGGCCCATGTCGCTGCAGACACGTTGCTGGCCGTGGTAGCGACCCGTAGCACGATGCCCGAGGTGCCCCTCGACGCGTCGGCCGGATCCGAGCCCCCGCTCGCCGGCCGATCCGCCGGTCGGATGCTCCTCGGGGGAAACGTGAATCGATGCCCGAAACAGCAAGCGGGACAGGGGTGGCCACCACGCGCCCCGAGACCGAGCCCGATGCCCACTGCGGAACCGACGGGCGCCACTTCGGCGTCGAGCTCAACGCCGCGATCGAGGAACGCCTCGACGAGCGGACCCTGCGGCGGGCCCACGGCCGCCTCCAGCGCAAGGCCCTCGTCATCGGCGGGTGGTACATCGCGTCCTACGTGCTGCTCCTGCTCGCCGGCTCGTGGTGGCTCGGGATCATCGCCTGCACCTCGCTGGCCGTCTCGATGGCCGGTGTCGGGTTCAACATCCAGCACGACGCCAACCACAACGCCCTGTTCCGCACCCGCGGCTCGAAGCGCCTGAGCGTCGCCAACCGCGCCGTCGGCTGGTCGATGTACGCCCTCGGTGGCAGCGCCAGCCAGTGGATCAAGGGCCACGTCAACGTGCACCACTCCGCCACCAACGTGGTCGGCAAGGACGACGACATCGCCCTGCCCTTCGGGCGACTGGCCCCGCAGCAGCCCCGCTACTCGTGGCACCGCTTCCAGCACCTCTACCTCTGGGCCCTCTACTGCTTCACGGCCGTGGCGATCATGGTCGCCGACGTCATCGGCGTGATCTCCCAGTCGGTCAGCGGTGACCGGCTCGGCAGGCGCCCGAGCGTCGGCGACTACACCGTGCTGGTCCTCACCAAGACGACCTTCGTGTTCGCCATGGTCGTGGTGCCGCTGCTGCTGCACCCCTGGTGGATCGTGGCGCTCGGCATCTCGCTGACCCTCGCCATCGCCGGGCTGCTGCTCGGCGTGGTGTTCCAGCTCGCCCACGCCGTCGAGCAGGCCGAGTTCCGCACCAGCGACGAGCTCCCCGGCGTCGGGTGGCACGAGTGGCAGGTCCGCTCGACCGTCGACTTCTGCCACGGCCGCGGCCCGGTCGCCCGGATGGTGACCTGGTACACGGGTGGGCTCAACTACCAGACCGAGCACCACCTCTTCCCGAGGGTGCCCCACACCGCCTACCCCGAGATCCTCCCGGTGGTGCAGCAGGTGTGCGACGACTTCTCGGTCGAGCACCGGGTGCAGCCCACCCTGCGCCAGGCCATCGGCTCGCACTACCGCCACCTGCGCCACCTCGGCCGGGCCTGAGCCGGGGCCGCCGACGCCACCGGGACGACCACGGCGCCATCGGCTACGGGGTCCGGTAGCCGTCGCGGGTGAGGATGCGCACCGGGTCGGTGCCGTCCCAGCCGGCGCAGGTCTCGGAGATCGCCGTGAGCTGGTCGAGGAAGCCGGGCACCGCCTCGGTGACCTCGACCATGAACCCGAACTCGGCCACGGTGTCGAAGAAGGCCACCCGCTGGCCACGGGCCTCGATCTCGCTGGCCAACTCGTAGCCGAGCCCCAGGTAGTGGGCCGTGGTGGCCTCGTACTCGGTGGTCACGGTCGAGAGCTGGTGCAGGCCGGTGCCACCGGTCGGGAAGAGGTCGCGGTAGATGCTCGGCCGGTCGCAGTGCTGTTGGATCAGCTCGATCTGCACCGGGCCGGCCTGGGCGACGGCCACCTGCATGTCGACCATCGACTCGGCGCCCCGGTAGGTGCAGGCGACCTCCATGCGGGGCAGCACGTGGAACGGGCCCACCCCGAACGCCTCGACCCACCGACCGGCTGCGGCGAACAGGTCGTCGACGACGAAGCCGAGCTGGAAGAAGCGGTACCCACCCTCGGGCCAGGGTTGCTGGAACAGCCGGGTCGGGTCGGTGGTCATCGGGGCAGCCTCTCGATCCGGGTCGTCATCGGGCCGGGCGGACGAGCACGTCCTGCATCACGGTGGCCAGCAGGCGCCCGTCGGCGTCGTGCAGCATGCCCCGCGCCAGGCCCCTGTCGCCGGAGATGGCTGTGGTCTGCTGGGTGTGGAGCACCCACTCGTCGAAGCGCACCGGCCGGTGGAACCAGATGGCGTGGTCGAGGCTGAAGCCCATGAGCCCGGCCGGCGGGTAGCCCCCCGGGTAGGAGCGGAAGATCACGTCGAGCAGGAGGTAGTCGCTGGCGTAGGTGAGCAGCGCCGTGTGCAGCAGCGGGTCGTCGCCGACGCTGCGGGGCAGGCGCATCCAGTGGGACCGGGGCTCGTGGGACTCCGCGCCGGTGAAGAAGCTCGGCGCCTCGGCCATGCGCATGTCGAGCGGCGGCGGGCGGTCGATCCAGAGCCGGCCCTGGTCATGGCGATCGGGGGCGACCTGCTCGGCCCAGTCCTGCAGGCGCGGGAGCCGCTCGGGCGGGTCCGACGGCGGGGCCGGCTCGGCCACCTCGGGCCCCGGAGGGTTGTCGTGGAACGAGGCGATGGCCACGAGCAGCTGCCGCTCGCCCTGGGTGACGGTGATGCGCCGGGTGGAGAACGACCGGCCGTCGCGCACCCGCTCGACCACGAGCTCCACCGGCTCACCCGGCGTGCCCGCCTCGGCGAAGTAGGCGTGCAGCGACTGCGGGGCCTTTCCGGTGACCGTGGCCGCCGCCGCGAGCAGCGCCTGGGCGAGCGTCTGGCCGCCGAAGACCCGGTCGAACCGGCCGGGCTCGGGCACCACGCGGAAGCGGTCGTCGCCGATCGGCTGGGGGTCGAGCGCCGGGAGAAGCCCGTCGAGCGCCTCGAGGATCGCCTGCTGCAAGGTCGCGTCGTCCTCCTCGAGCTCCACGGGGGACATGGTTACCACGGCACCTGTGTGGGATCCTCTGGACCCTCGGGTCGGCCAGGGGGGACCAGCCGTCCGGACGAGCACGACGACGGGGAGCCCGATGCCAGCCGACCAATCCAGGCCGACGAGCGCCCGCTACCCCACCAGCGAGCAGATGATGGAGGTCGCGGTCGCCTCCACCGGTCTCACCGACTTCGGGTCCGGCGACTTCCGTGAGGGGCTCGACGTGCTGCTCGAGAGCCTGGCCACCGACGCCGGCCTCGCCCCCAGCACCGACGCGGCCGTGGTGGGCCTGCTCCAGACCCGGCTCACCAACCGGCTGCTCGTCGAGCAGTGGTACCGCGACCACCCCGAGGTCGCCGACGTGCCGGTCGAGGGGCCGGTTCACGTCATCGGGCTGCCCCGCACCGGCACCACCGCCCTCGGCAGCATGCTCTCGCTCGACCCGCAGTTCCGCAGCCTGCGCATGTGGGAGCAGCGCAACCCGGTGCCGCCGCCGGTGCTCGCCGACGAGCTCGACGACCCCCGCCGTCTGGCCTACGCCGCCGAGATCGCGGCGCTGCCGCCCGAGGCCCACGCCATGCACCTCTACGAGGTCGACGCCAGCGTCGAGGACAGCGACGTGCTCGGCATGGCCTTCCACGGCCAGCAGTACACGCTGCCGGTCTACGGCTACCACCGCTGGTGGCGCGGCGGCCGACTCCACCGAGTCGTTCGCCTACCACCGCCGGGTGGCCAAGCTGCTCGCCTCGCACCGGCCGCCGCACCGCTGGCTCTACAAGGCGCCGCACCACAAGTTCCACCTCGACGCGGTGGTGGCCGCCTACCCCGACGCCCGCTTCGTGATGACCCACCGCGACCCGGCCAAGTCGGTTCCCTCGTACGCCAGCCTGGTGTCGAGCATCTTCCCGACGGCCGCCTCGCCCGCGGGCCACGACCTCACCCGTCTCGGGCCCGAGGTGTCGAACCACCTGCGCGAGGGCATGGAGCACGCCATCGAGGCGCGCGCCCGCATCGGCGAGGACCGCTTCCTCGACGTCCACCACGAGGACCTCAACGCCGACCCCATGGGCACGGTCGCCCGGGTCCACGAGTTCCTCGGCCTCGAGCTCGACGCCGCGAGCGAGCGGGTCATCGACGAGTGGCAGCGCGAGAACCGCACCGGTGCCCGCGGCTCGCACCGCTACACCCCCGAGCAGTTCGGCCTCAGCGCCGACCGCATCCGCGACGAGTACGACTTCTACATCCGCCGCTTCGACGTCCACGTCGACGGCTGATCGAGCCCACACGGAGACCACGACGATGAGCACGAGCACCCACGACACCGGCGGCCTGCCCACCTGGGCCGAGCAGATGCGGGCCCTGGAGCCCGTTGCCGACCACCTCCTCGACACGTGGAAGCCCGACGGCGCCACCCCCGCCGAGGTCCAGGACATGAACCGGCTCGTGCTGTCGATCCTGTCCGACGGCTACCTCTGCCGGGTCTACACCGATGCCAACCGACCGGTCTTCATGCCGCTGTGGAACTACGCCATGAACCAGGGCGGCCCGGACCCCGACTACGTGTACTCCACCACCGAGGTCGACGCGACGGGCACCTACCGGATCTCGGGCTTCCGGGGCACGACCCGCTTCGTCGAGATCACCCAGCAGACCTTCGACATGATGAACATGGGCCAGCTCGAGAACGGCAGCGCCGTGCCCCACACCCACGACCTCGACGACCTCGAGCTCGACGGCGAGGGCCGGTTCAGCGTGGTGCTCAGCCCCGAGCGCCCGGCCGGCCACACCGGCGACTGGTGGCCCCTCGACCCCCGCACCCGGCGCCTGCTCATGCGGAAGTGCTCGTGCGACTGGACCAACGAGGTCGACGCCCGCGTCGCCATCGAGCGCCTCGACGACCCCGGCGCCGACATGACCCCCGAGGAGAGCGCCCGCCGCTTCTCGGACATGGCCGAGTGGATCAAGGGGATGATCGGCTTCGACATGGGCCTGGTGCGCTACTACCGCGAGCACCACGGGGTGAACACGTTCCTGCGCTCCACCAAGATCGACTCGATCGGCGGGCTGCCCACCCAGGCGTACTACGACGGCATCTACGAGATCGACGACGACGAGGCCCTCGTGGTCGAGACCGAGCTGCCGAGGACCAGCCGCTACTGGCAGGCGCTGGTCGCCGACGACCGCTTCTGCACCGTCGACTGGGTCAACCGGCAGTCGAGCCTCAACGACACCCAGGCCCGCGTCGACAGCGACGGCCGCTTCCGCTTCGTGGTGTCGAAGGGCGACCCGGGCGTGCCCAACTGGCTCGACAAGGCCGACAACCCGTGGGGCATCATCCAGATGCGCTTCAACCAGGGCAGCGACTACCCGGACCCCACCATCGTGAAGGTGAAGCTCTCCGAGATCCGCGACCACCTCCCGGCCGACACGCCGGTGGTCACCCCCGACGAGCGGGCCGAGGCCCTGCGCCGCCGTCGCGAGGGCGCCCAACTCCGCCGCATCTGGTAGCCGACTATCGGGTGCCGGTCAGCACCGGCAGCAGGGCGGCGGCCACCTCGGCCGGACGCTCCTCGTGGGAGAACAGCGCCGCCCCGCGCACGACCTCCAGGTCGGCGTCGGGGAAGGTGGCCACCATCTCCTCGGCCCACGCGAGGGGGAAGAACGGGTCCTGGTCGCCCCACACCAGCCGGACGGGCACGTCGATGCGGCGGTGGATCGCGCCCAGGTCGGTCACCAGGCTCTCGTCGAAGCTGCGCAGCAGCCGGATGCCGGCGTCGAGGCGCTCGGGCCGGTCGCGCAGGGGGGCGAGGAAGAACTCGTCGAACTCCCCGTCGAGCAGGCCCTTGTCGACGAAGGCGCCGCCGAGGACGAACTGGTTCCGGCGCAGCCGCCGCTTCCCGGACACCCAGGCGAGACCCGCGCCGAAGCCGGGCAGGTTCCGCCCGGCGAGGAACAGCTTGAAGCGCCAGCTCAGCCCGTGGCTCTGCTCGGTGTCGACCAGGCCCATCGCCCGCAGGCGGCTGTCGCCCACCACCGCGTGACGGGCGATCATGCCGCCGCTGTCGTGGCCCACGACCGCGACGTCGTCGAGCTCCAGCCGGTCGATGGTCCTGCGGACGCTCTCGACGTGCTGGTCGATGGTGAACCGGGTGCCCGGGCCGAAGCGGCTGGAGCCGGTCCCGGGCAGGTCGATCACGTGGCAGGTCACCTGGTCGACGAGGTGCGGCAGCAACTTCCGCCAGGTGGCGCCGCTCACCGGCCAGCCGTGCACGAACAGCACGTCGGGGCCCGACCCCACCCGGCGGTAGGCGACCTCGCCCTCCCCCACGTCGAGGAACCCGTCGGGCTCGGCCCGGAACAGGTCGGCGGCTTCGGCGGCGGTGAGCGTCGGCATGGCGCCATCGTCCGACCACCCCACCCCCGCCGCAACGACCTGACGAGGTAGGTGCCGGCGCCTGGCCCGACCTCTACCGTTGGCCCGGTGCCCGATCCGGACCACCGGGCGGGGCTGTTCCCCGCCCTCCTCAAGCACTGGCGCCGCCAGCGCGGCCTGAGCCAGCTCGACCTGGCTCTCAACGCCGACGTGTCGGCCCGCCACGTGAGCTTCCTCGAGACGGGCCGGTCGGTGCCGAGCCCCGAGATGGTGCTGCGCCTGGCCACCACCCTCGGCGTGCCCCTGCGGCAGGTGAACGCCATGCTCCGCTCGGCCGGGCACGAGCCGGTCTACGACGAGTCCGACGACGCCCTTCCGCCAGCGGTCACCGACGCCCTCGCCCTGCTGAAGGCGCACCACGAGCCGTACCCCCTGGTGGTCATCGACCGCGCCTACCGGGTGCGCGACCTCAACCAGGGCGCCGCCCGCCTGCTGGGCGCGCTGCTCGGCGCCGATCCCACCCAACCCGGCCACGACGCCGTCGCCGGGCTCGGGCTCAACCTCGCCCGCCTCACGTTCGACCCGGCCGGGGCCCAGCCCCTCCTCGCCAACTTCGACCAGGTCGGCCGGGAGCTGCTGTGGCGCATCCAGCGCGAGGTCCTCGCCGACCCCGACGACGGCGAGATGCACGAGCTGCTCGACGAGCTGCTGGCCATGCCGACCGTCGACCCCGACTGGCGCCGGGTCGACCTGTCGGTGCCGTCCGACCCGGCCCTCGTGCTGCACCTGCGCGCCGGCGGGCTCGACCTCCGCTTCCTCACGATGATCACCGCCTTCCAGGCCCCGCAGAACGTGGCCGTCGAGCACCTGCGCATCGAGACGTGGTTCCCCTACGACGACACCACCGCCGAGGCGTGCGCCGCCCTTGCCGGAGGGCCGACGCCCTAGTCTCCGGCGCATGACCGACGAGCTGCTCCCCTGGTGGAAGACCGCCGTCTGCTACCAGATCTACCCCCGGTCGTTCGCCACGACCGGCAGCGGCGCCCCCGACCCGAGTGGCGTCAGCGTGGGCGACCTGGCCGGCATCCGGGCCCGGCTCGACCACCTCGTGCGGCTCGGGGTCGACGCCATCTGGCTGTCGCCGTTCTACCGATCGCCGATGAAGGACTTCGGCTACGACATCAGCGACCACTGCGCCGTCGACCCACTCTTCGGTGACCTCGACGCCCTCGACGCCCTGGTCGCGGACTGCCACGCGCACGGCATCCGGGTGCTGGTCGACCTCGTGCCCAACCACACGTCCGACCAGCACCCCTGGTTCGAGGCCTCCCGCTCGTCGGTCGTCGACCCGACCCGCGACTGGTACGTCTGGCGCGACCCGGCCCCCGACGGAGGCCCGCCGAACAACTGGGTGGCGGCGTTCCGCCCGGAGCCGGCGTGGACCTTCGACGAGGCCACCGGGCAGTACTACCTCCGCCTGTTCCTGCCCGAGCAGCCCGACCTGAACTGGGCCAACCCCGAGGTCGAGGCGGCGATGCACGACGTCGTGCGCTTCTGGCTCGACCGCGGCATCGACGGGTTCCGCGTCGACGTGGTCCACCTCATCGGCAAGGACCCCGAGCTCGCCGACGACCCGGCCGACGTCGCCGGCATCCCCCACGTCGCGCTCAACGACCGGCCCGAGACCCACGCCCTGCTGCGCCGCCTGCGCGCCGTGCTCGACTCCTACCCGGGCGAGCGGATGATGGTCGGCGAGGTCTACCTGCTCGACACCCGCCGCATCGCCGCCTACTACGGCGACCACGACGAGCTGCACCTGTCCTTCAACTTCCCGCCGTTGTATGCCCCGTGGGAGGCGGCCCGCTGGCGCGAGCAGATCGAGAACACCGCCGCCACCCTCGCCCCGGTCGCCGCCTGGCCCACCTGGGTGCTGTCGAACCACGACAACCCCCGCCACCGCACCCGCTACGGCTCCGAGGCGCGGGCCCGCGCTGCGGCGATGCTGCTGCTCGGCCTGCGGGGCACCCCCTTCCTCTACGCCGGCGAGGAGCTCGGCCTGGGCGACGCCGAGGTCCCGCCCGAGCGGGTGGTCGACCCCGGCGGGCGCGACGGCTGCCGGGCCCCGATCCCGTGGGACCCGACCCACGGCCACGGCTGGCCGGGCGAGCCGTGGCTGCCGTTCCCGCCCGAGGCCGACACCCACAGCGTCGCCGACCAGTGGGCCGACCCCCGCTCGACGGCGCACCTCTACCAGCGGTGCCTGGCCGCCCGGCGGGCCTCGGTCGCGCTGCACGCCGGCGACCAGCACCTCGTCGGCTGCCCCGACGGCGTGCTCGGCTGGGTCCGCTCCTCCGGCGCCGAGCGCCGCGTCGTGCTGGTGAACTTCACCGGCGAGCCGGTCGGGCTCGACGGCACCGAAGCCCTCGGGCTCACATCGGGCTGGGTGGTCGAGGTCTCGAGCGACCGCGGCGGCGAGGGCTCGCCCTTCACCGGCCGGCTCGGCCCCGATCAGGCCGTCTGGCTCCGGCCCGGCTGACCTCGACGTCATCACCTCCGACCGGGACGGCCGTCGCGCGGCATCCTGCCTACCGGAGGTGGGAGGCGTTCTCGATCACCACCACCGTGTAGAAGGCCACCAGCAGCCAGACGGCGGCCACCAGGACCGGCGTCGCCTCCTCCCGTCTGCGCCAGAGCCACCACGCTACGAAGGCAGGGAAGAGGACCTTCACCGCGAAGAAGGCCGGGAGCTGGTCCACGAAGGGCTCCATGTAGGGGTTGGCCTCGACGGCGCCACGCTGCAACGCCAGCCTCGTGGTGAGGAAGTCGAGCACGTTCAGCACGACGATCGCGACCGCCCCGACGGCGACCGCCCTGGCCTTCACGATTCGGGCTCGGCGAGGGAGAGGTAGCCCTCCTCCTCCTGGGCGAAGTGGAGGCGGAGGATGGCGTGGAGGCCGTAGAGGAGCCGTCGCATCTCCATCAGGTCGTCCTCGTCGGGCCCTTCCGGTGGGAGCTGGTCGAGGAGCCGTCCCAGTCGGCGGACGTGATGGCTGATCTCGACGTGCGTGCGGGACATGGAGCCGGTCGGGTCGGAGCCACCGAGCACGGCCGCGACCGCCGGGTACAGGGCCCGGTCCTCGGCCTCCTCGTGGGGCAGGAGCTCCTCGGCCAGGAAGCGGTGCACCCGTCGGACCTCCGCGACGGCCAGCTCGGGTTCGACGGTGCCCAGCTCGTCGGCCACCACGCGGAGCTGATCGAGATCAGGGCGCAGCGTCAGGTGCTCGGCGGTGAAGCGCCGGGCCAGGTCCGAGCCCGGCTCGTCCAGGCGACGCGTGCGCGCTCGGCCCGGACCGAGCGCTCGCAGCGCGTTGAGGATGACTGCGACGTCGATCGCCTCCTGGAGGATCGCGCCCCACACCGGCGGGAGGAGGCCGAGGGCGGCGGCGATCATCGCCACCCCCGAGAGGGCCATGCCCGCGATCACGCTCTGGCGGGCGATGGCTCGCGACCGATGGGCGATGACGATGCTCTCGGCCAGCCGATCGAGCCGGTCGACCGTGAGCACGACGTCGGCCGCCTCCGAGGAGGCGGTCGCGCCCCGGACGCCCACCGCGACCCCCACGTCGGCGAGCGCGAGCGCAGGGGCGTCGTTGATGCCGTCGCCGACCATGATCGTCGAACCGTGCCGGGCCGCCTCGGTGACCGCCTCCACCTTCTCGGCGGGCGACCGTTCGGCCAGCACGAGGTCGACCCCGATGATGGCGCCGACGCTCTCGGCGACGTCGGCTCGGTCACCGGTCACCATCTCGACCCGTCGGATGCCGCTGCGGCGCAGGGCACGTATCGTCCGCGGCGCGTCCGCCCTGATCGGGTCGTCCAGCACGATCGCGCCGACCGGCTCGCCGTCCACCGCGACGAACATGGTCAGCGCACCGTCGAGATCGGCCCGTCTCCGGACCGTCCGCACCCACCGCGGCGGCGGTCCGTCGGGCAGTATCCACCCCGCCTTCCCGACCGCCACCCGCCGACCGTCGACCCGACCCCGGACCCCGTGGCCGGGCACCTCCTCGACCTCCGCGGGCAGGGTCAGGTCGGCGCCCCGGGCCCGGGCTCCACGCACCACGGCGGACGCGAGGACGTGGGGCGACACCTGCTCGAGCGACGCCGCCGCGCGCAGCACCTCCTCGGCCGACATCGGGCCGGCGACCACGACCTCGGCGACGGTGGGTCGACCTTCGGTGAGGGTGCCCGTCTTGTCGAGCAGCAGCACGGTGCCGGACGCGAGCCTCTCGAGCACGCCCCCACCCTTGATGATCACCCCCACGCGCGCCGATCGGGAGAGGCCGGACACGATCGCCACCGGCGCCGCCAGGATGAGGGGACAGGGGGTCGCCACCACCAGCACCGCGACCGCCCGCACGGCGTCGCCGCTCACCGCCCAGGCGAGCCCCGCCAGGACCAGGCTGATCACGAGGAACCAGCCGGCGAAACGGTCGGCCATCCTGACGAAGGGTGCACTCGACGCCTGGGCCTGCTCGACGAGGCGCACCACCCCGGCGTAGGTGCTCTCGGCCGCGGTGGTGGTCGCCCGGAGGTCGAAGGGCGCCCCGGCGTTGACGGTCCCGCTGCGCACCGGGTCGGCCACGACGTGCTCGACGGGCAGGGGCTCGCCGGTCAGGGCCGACTCGTCGAGCACCGCCGACCCCGACTCCACCAGCCCGTCGACGGCGAGCACCTCTCCGGGCCGCACCAGCAGCAGGTCGCCCGGGCGCACGTCGTCGAGCGACGGTTCGGTCAGCTCCCCGCCCTCGTGGCGATGCACGGTGCGGGGGGCCCGACCGATCAGCAGGCGGAGGTCCCGCTCGGCCCGCGCCCCCGCCCTGGCCTCCAGCATCCTGCCGCTGGCGAGCATCACGGTGATGATCGCCCCGGCCAGGTACTCCCCCACGGCCAGCGTCCCGGCCTGGGCCAGCACCGCCATCACGTCGACCCCGAGCCGACCTCGTCGGGCCGTCGCCACGACCCAGTAGAGGCCGGGCACGATGCCCAGCACGGTGGTCGCCGCCCACACCGCGTCGGCCCCACCGGCGTGGCCTGAAAGTGCGAGCAGGCCCCCGACCGCGAGCGATCCCACGGCGACCGCGAACAGGGCTGTCTCCCGCGAGTGACCGCCCGTCGTGCTCACGAGATCAGAGGCTAACGGCGGCTGCCCGCAGAGGCCGCCGGTGGCAGACTGACCGCGTCAGTGGAAGCGTCCACGGAGGTGACCCATGGCGGGCAAGGTCGTCCACTTCGAGATCCCCGTCGACGACGGCCAGCGTGCCGGCGAGTTCTACCGGACCGCGTTCGGCTGGAGCCTCGAACGGTGGGGCCCACTCGAGTACTGGACCACCCCGGCCGGCGAGGGTGAGGGCATCGGAGGGGCGTTGACCAGACGCACCGAGGAGTCACCGGCGCTGACCTTCTACATCGAGGTGGACGACATCGACGCGGCCCTCGACGCGATCCGGGCTGCCGGCGGAACGGCCCTGACCGGGCCCATGCCGATCCCCACCGTGGGCTGGTCGGCCGTGTTCCTCGACACCGAGGGCAACCGGGTCGGCGTGTTCCAGCCGGACGCGGAGGTGCCCCTGCCGGATCTCCCCCCCGGGGATTCGACGTCCACTCGGTGAGCGTCGACGACCTCCTGCCCTTCGTCTACGCGCTGGCCATCGGCCTGCTCATCGGCGCCGAGCGGGAGCGCAGCCACCCGGACCAACCGGCGAAGCTGGCCGGCGCCCGCACGTTCGCGGTGGTCGCGTTGTGCGGCGCCGCGACCTCATTCCTCGATCCCTGGCTCGTCGTGGCGGGGCTCCCGGTCCTGGGCGCGCTGATGGTGGTCGGCTACCAGCGCCGGAGCATCACCGACCCCGGGACGACGACGGAGATCGCAGTGCTGGCCACGTACCTCCTGGGGGCGATGACCATCGAGCACGCCCCCCTGGCCGCTGCCCTCGCGATCATCACCACCGTCCTACTGATGGCGAAGGCCCCCATCCACGCCTTCGCACGCGACATCGTCACCGAGCCCGAGCTCGAGGACGCGCTCAAGTTCCTCGTCCTGGCGTTCGTGGTGTTGCCGTTGCTCCCCGACAGCGACCTCGGCCCGTATGGCGCGCTCAACCCACGGAAGATCTGGCTGATCGTGGTCGCACTCACGGGGATCTCGTGGGTCGGCTACATCGCGGTGAGGACCCTCGGGCCGCGTCGGGGCCTCCTGCTCACCGGCCTGGCGGGCGGCTTCATCTCCGCCAGTGCGACGACGGCCACGATGGCCCGACGGGCGAAGCTCACCGCCACCGTGGCCACCCCGGTGGCGGCGGCCCTGCTGGCGAGCCTGGCGACCTTCGTGCAGCTCGTGGGCATCCTCGCCGTGGCGGCACCGAGCATCGTCGGCTACGTGTGGCCAGCGGCGGTGGTGGGCGGGATCCTGATCGCCGTCATCGCGCTGCTCGGCTACCGGCACGCCGGTGGCCACAGCTCGCCCGCCGCCGAGCCCACGACCACCGGCGACGAGGAGATGGCCCCCGCCGACCGGCCCTTCGCCCTCAGGCCCGCCCTCGTGCTCGCCGCCATCCTCACCGGCGCGCTGTTGCTCGGCCGCTGGGCCGCCGAGGTGCTCGGGGCGCGAGGGACGATCCTCGCCGCCGGCGCGGCCGGGCTCGCCGACGCCCATGCGGGAGCCCTCTCCCCTGCGACCCTCTACGAGGCCGGCGGCCTCGAGCTCGCCCCTGCACTGATCGCCGTCGGCGTCGCGGTCGCCGCCAACACCATCACCAAGTTGGCCGTGGCCGCCGCCGGAGGCACGCGGTTCGCGCTCCGGTTCGCGGCCGGGCTGGTGCCCGGGGTGGCGGCGTTCCTTGCTGTTCTCGTGTTCACCGCCGTTCGAGCCTGAACGCGAGGTCCGCGGGATCCCGACGTCGGGGACCGCTTCCCCGCGCCCGGGCACGACCGATCGAGGAAGTCCTTGACGACCGCGCCCGGACATGCATGTAGTTGGACTCTAACCAAGTGGGGAGGCGACCTGTGAGTGCCGACGAGCGAGACCTCGATCACGACCCGAGCAGCGAGCCCCGACGCGGGCGACGACAGCCCCTCCGCCGCAAGCTCCGGGTGGGCGCGGCCGTGCTCTCGGTGATGGGCCTCGTGCTTCTGGGAACCGGCCTGGCCGGTGCCGCCGGCGCCCCCATCGCCACCGTGTTCGATCAGTACTACGCCCCCACCAACGGATCGTTCTCCGCCGGCGCACCCGGCGTCCTCGGCAACGACAGCGGGGGCGACGCCGCGCTCACCGCGACCATCGTGACCCAGGCCCAGTTCGGCACGGTCTCGCTCGACCCCGACGGCTCGTTCACCTACACACCCGGGCCGAGCTGGGGCGCCTCGGCGATCAACGACTCGTTCACGTACACGGCCACCGACGGCACCACGACCTCGTCGGTGACCGCAGCCCAGATCCACGGCCCGTCGACCTGGGCCGACGCCGAGGTCACCGGCAGCGCCCCGGCGACCGCGGCGCTCGACGAGCTGTTCGACTCGACCTTCACGCTCACCAACAACGGCCCCTCGGCGTTCACCGCCGGCCAGTGGCAGGTGTCGGTGGCCGGTGCCCTCGCCGTGTCGCTCGACGGGCCTCCCGGCTGGTTCTGCTCGCCGGCCGCCTCGTTCATGGTCTGCTACGTGCCCGCCGGCGGCCTGGCGTCGGGTGCCAGCGTCACCTTCGTGGTCCACAAGGTCGCTCCGCCGGGACCCAACACCGGGTACGACCTCGTCGATCTCGCCGGCTTCGGCAACACCCTCCCGACCGACCCCTTCTCCGCCGTGGGCAACTCCGTCACGGTGAAGACCCTCCTCACCGGGCCCACCGGGACCACGACGACCTCGAGCACGTCGACGACCTCGACGTCCACCACCTCCACCTCGACGACGTCGACGTCCACCACTTCCACCTCGGCGGCACCGACCACCTCCACGACCGCCGCCCCCACCACGACGGTCACCACGCCGGTCCCGACCGGGTCGACCACCACCGCAGCCCCCTCGGTGCTCGGTGCAGACGCGGACGCGGCCGCCGCGGTGAGCCCGACCGGAACGCTGCCCTACACGGGGTCGGACACCCGGGGCGTCACCCTCGCCGGTGCCGCTCTGATCGTGGTCGGCCTGGGCCTCGCCCTGGCGAGCCGCAGCCGCATCGCCGGCTGACCCGACCGCGACCTCAGGCGATGACGAAGCGGTAGACGTTGGTGTCGCGCTGGACGAAGCCGATCCGCTGGTAGAGGCGGTTGGCGGCCTCGCGCGACGGGCGGGAGGTGAGGTCGACGGTCTTGGCGTCGAGGGCCCGGGCCCGTTCGACGGCGTGCAGGCTGAGGGCCTCGCCCACCCCGCGGCCCCGCGCATCACCCTCGACCACGACGTCCTCGATCCACGCCCGCACACCGGTGGGGATGCGGAACCAGGCGAGGGTGAGGCTCCCGAGGATGGCGCCTCCGGCGTCGGGATCGCGGGCGATCAGCAAGATGCTGGCCGGCGACTCGACGATGGCCGCCAGCTCCTCCGCGGTCGGAGGCGGGTTCGACTTCGACAGCTGCGGGACGAGGCGCTCGAACGCGGCCACCAGCTCGGGGGTGACCTCGGTGGCCTCGACGATCTCGACACTCGACATGGCACCCAGCGTACGCACGGGCGTCGCCGGTGCCGGACCAGCGGGTCGGCGGTTTCGGGCCGGTCGTGACCCGTCGCGCCGATACCCTGGGGCCGATGCCGGACCCCTCGGGCGAGAGCCTTCCCCACCTCCGCTGGTCGGCGCAGCCCGACCTCCCCGACGGGCCGATCCTCATCGCCGCGTTCGGGGGCTGGAACGACGCCGGCGACGCCGCCACCACCGCCATCGAGCACCTGGTCGAGCAGTGGAGCGCCCGGCCCTTCGCCGACATCGATCCCGAGGTCTTCTTCGACTTCACCGCCACCCGGCCCGAGGTCCGCATCGGCATCGACGGCCACCGCCGCATCGAGTGGCCCGCCAACGTCTTCCACGCCGCCATCACCGAGAACGGCCGCGGCGTGGTGCTGCTCTCCGGGGTCGAGCCCCAGCTGAAGTGGCGCACCTTCTGCGACCACGTGCTCGGGGTCGCCGTCGCCATCGGCGCCCGCACGGTGGTCACCCTCGGGGCGCTGCTGGCCGAGGTCCCCCACTCCCGGCCCGTGTCGGTGTTCGGCACCGCCTACGACGAGGCCGACGCCACCGCCCTCGACCTGCGGCCGTCGCGCTACGAGGGCCCCACCGGTATCACCGGGGTGCTGCACTCGTCGTGCAACGAGATCGGCATCCAGTCGGCGGCGTTCTGGGCGGCGGTGCCCACCTACGTGCCGTCGGCGCCCTCCCCCAAGGCGGCCCTCGCCCTGGTGCAGCGCACCTGCCGCATGCTCGACACCACCGTCGACAACACCGAGCTCCAGTTCGCCACCGACGCCTACGAGCACCAGGTGTCCCAGCTCGTGCTGGAGGACGAGGAGACGACCGACTACGTCGCCCACCTCGAGGAGCGCTACGACACCGAGCCCGACAGCTTCAGCGACGGCGAGAGCCTCGTCGACGAGGTCGAGCGCTTCCTCCGCGACCAGGACTGAACGGGTCGGTCCGGGGCACCGGGTCAGACGTCGTGCATGCCCCGCCAGGTGGGTGAGCGGGGGCGGTCGTAGTGCACGTCGACGGGCTCGCCGGCGAGGGCGGCCCGGGCGAACTCGCCCCACTGGTCGACGCCGACGGTCATGGGCGGCAGGTCGTCGAGGGGGAACCAGCCGACGTCGTTGGTCTCGAGCGGGTGGGGCTTGAGCTCACCGCCGGTGGCCCGGCAGTGGAACACCAGTGAGTACAGCGGGATGCGGGTGAAGCGCTGGCGCAGGCCGTCGAGCACGGCGATGAGCTGCACGACCTCGCACTCGATGCCGGTCTCCTCCTCGACCTCCTTCACCGCCACCTCGGAGGCCGAGTAGCCGATGTCGGCCCAGCCCGTGGGGTAGAGCCACACACCGGAGTCGGAGCGCTGCACCAACAGGATCTCGCCCTTGTCGTTGCCGACGACCGCGCCGACCGCGACCTTCGGGGTCTGGTAGCCGGGCACGCCCTGGCCGACCGACTTCATCCACTCGGCGACGAGGTCGTCGGGGTCGTAGGTGCTGCCGGCGGCGACGCGCATGTCGGCGGCGACGGCCAGGACCTCCTCGAAGCGCTCCTGCTCGTAGAGGCTCTGGGTGAACCCGAGGCCGGTGCGGGCGATGCCCGCCAACGCCTCGCTCCACCGCACCAGGTCCTGAGACGTCACGGGCTCGCTGTCGCTCACCCCGCCGACGCTACAGGCGGTTGGCTACCGGGCGTCGGGGCCCTCGAGGGCGAACATCAGCGCCCGCCGGATCTCGTCGAGGTACTCGGTGTCGGTGACCTTGTGGCCCACGGAGTCGCGGACGTAGAAGGAGTCGACCGCGTCGCTGGCGATCGTCTGGACCTTGGCCGAGGTGATGTCGAGGTCGAGCTCGTGCAGCGCCCGGGTGATGCGCCACAGCACGCCCATGGAGTCCGGGGCCCGCACCTCGAGCACGGTGTCGGTGTGCGACAGGTCGTTGTCGACGATGACCTCGGGGTGGGTCACGAGGCCGGGCAGGCGGCGGGGCCGGCGGTAGACCCGGCGGCGCTCGGCCAGGCGGGCCTCCAGGGCGAGGCGGCCGTCGAGGACCTTCTCGAGGTCGCGGATCACGCGGTCCCAGCGGACCTCGTCGCCGTAGTTGTTCTGCACCCGGAACTGCTCGATCGCCATGCCGTCGTCGGCGGAGTGGCCGGCGGCCTCGAGCACGGTGAGGCCGTTGAGCGACAGCACGCCCGCCACCCGCGAGAACAGGCCGGGACGGTCGGGCGACACCACCACGAGCTGGTCGTCGACGCCCTCGATGATGCGGCGGCGCTGGGCGAGGAGGTCGCGCTGGGCCGCGGTCGGGAAGCCGTCGCCGGTGGCCTCGTCCATCTCGCCGCCGGAGACGATGTGGGCGACACGGGCGACCAGCACGCCGACCAGCTCCTGCTTCCAGGAGCCCCACGCCGCGGTGCCGGTGGCGAGCGAGTCGGCCTCGGTGAGCGCGTCGAGCAGGCGCAGGGTCGTGAGGTCGCCGACCTGGGTGGCGACGTGGGCGAGGGTGCCTTCGTCGGAGAGGTCTCGCCGGGTGGCCACGTCGGGGAGCAGGAGGTGGTGACGGCACATCTGCTGGAGCGTGACGGTGTCGAGCGGGCCGAAGCCCATGCGCGGCCCGATGTCGGCGATCATCTCGATGCCGACGTCGGTGTGGTCGCCGGGACGGCCCTTGCCGATGTCGTGGAGCAGCGTGCCCACGACGAGCAGGTCGGGGCGGTCGACCCGGTCGACCAGCTCGGCGGCGTTGGCCGCGGCCTCGCACAGGTGACGGTCGACGGTGAAGCGGTGGTAGGCGTTGCGCTGGGGCAGGCACCGGATGTGGCCCCACTCCGGCATGATCGGCTCCCACAGGCCCTTCTGGTCGAGGGTCTCGACCACCGAGACCGCCGGCCGACCGGCCAGGAACAGCTCGACGAACAGGCGCCGGGCCTCCTCACCCCACGGCGTGGGGATGGGCGCCGAGACAGTGAGCTTGTCGAGGGTGCCGCGCTCGATGCGGGCGTCGTGCTTGGCAGCGGCGACGGCGACGCGCAGCACCAGCAGCGGGTCGACCGACGGATCAGCGCCGGCGGCCAGCGCCACCGAGCCCTCGCGCAGCACCACGCCGGTGGCGACGTCGCGGTCCTTCCAGAGCCGCCGGCGGAACGGGCCCTCGAGCGAGCCCTCGACCCGGGCCCACAGGTCGTCGCTGACCCAGGCGATGGTGCGGGCGGCGGTGGAGAGGGCCCGCATGAGGTCGTCGGCGTCGGGGTACCCGAGGGCGGCGGCGACGGCGTCCTGCTCCTCGAGCAGCAGCCGGTCGCTGTGGCGTTCGGTGCGGCGGTGGAGCTCGACCCGAACCGACAGCACGGTCTCGTAGGCGGCGGCGATCTCGACGTCGTCGCCCGGCAGCAGCGGCACCTCGGCGGCGCCGGCCCAGGTGATGGCATGGACGTCGCGCAGGCCGCCGCGGCCGTCCTTCAGGTCGGGCTCGAGCAGGAAGGCGACCTCACCGGCCGCCTCGTGGCGCGCCTTCACGCCCTGGTCGAGCGATTCGAGCCAGCGCTTCGACCGCTTGCGCCACAGGGCGAGGCCCTTGGTGGAGAGCTCGTCGCAGAGGGAGGCGTCGCCGACGATGTGGCGGGCCGACAGCACCGCGGTGGCGGTGTCGAGGTCGTCGGCGGCGAGGGTGAGGGTCTCCTTCACCGTGCGTACGGCGTGGCCGAGCTTCACGCCTTCGTCCCAGATCGGGTACCAGAGCTTGTCGGCCAGCGGGGCCACGTCGACGCCCGGCTTGTAGAGCAGGTAGAGGTCGATGTCGCTGCCGGGCGAGAGCTCCGCCCGGCCGTAGCCACCGACGGCCACGAGCGCCGCGCCCGCGGCAGGCGGGTCGGCGGCGTCCCAGAGCGCCGTGATCCACTCGTCGAACGTGTCGGACAGCGCACGGCAGAACGCCGCGCCTCTGATGCTGGCGTTCTCGAGCAGCGGCCGGCGGTCGAGCTGGGGGGTCATCGGGCTCCGGTCGGGGGGAGGTCGGGAGGTGCGGGTGCGCGACGCACCTGCGTGCAGTGTGCCGCAGCGGTGCAAGCGCCCGGCCCGGCGCGAAAGATCCGCGTCAGACCGCGTCGTTCCCCTGCTCGCCGGTGCGGATGCGGATGATCTTGTCGACCGTGCTGATCCAGACCTTGCCGTCGCCGATCTTCCCGGTGGCGGCGGCGGCCACGATGATGTCGGCGACCTGGTCGGCGATCTCGTCGGGCACGACGGTCTCGACCTTCACCTTGGGCAGCAGGTCGACGACGTACTCGGCGCCTCGGTAGATCTCGGTCTTGCCGCCCTGGCGGCCGAAGCCCTTGACCTCGTCGACGGTCATGCCGTGGAGGCCGGCGGCCTTCAGGGCGTCCTTCACCTCGTCGAGCTTGTGGGGCTTGATGATCGCGGTCACGAGCTTCATGGCTGCACGGTATCCCTTCCTCGTCCGCAGGCTCCTCGAGCCGCGGGACCATTCATCGTCGGGCCGGCCGCGTCAGCGGAGGCGGTCCATGGAGCCGGTGCTGCCGAAGTTGTACGCGGTCTCCGCGTGCTGGCTGAAGTCGAGGCCCTCGTCCTCGTCCTCCTCGCTCACCCGCAGGCCGATCACCTTGTCGATGGCCTTGGCGATGATGAACGAGGCCACGAAGCTGAAGGCGAGGGTGACGGCCGAGGCCACGAACTGGTACCAGAGCAGCGAGGCCCCGCCGCCGTGGAAGATGCCCTCGTTCACGACCAGCTCGTTCACCGAGCTGTCGGCGAAGAAGCCGAGCAGCAGGGCACCGATGAGGCCACCCACGAGGTGCACGCCGATGACGTCGAGGCTGTCGTCGTAGCCGAACTTGAACTTCAGCTGGATGGCGAGCACGCAGAAGATGCCGGCGAGGAGCCCGATGAGGATCGGCGACATGCCCCCCACGAAGCCGGCACAGGGCGTGATGGCCACCAGGCCCGCCACCGCGCCCGACGCGGCGCCGAGGGTGGTGGGCTTGCCGTCCTTGACCTGCTCGACCAGGAGCCAGCCGATCATGCCGGCGGAGGCGGCGAGGAAGGTGTTCATGAGGGCCTGGGCGGCGACGCCGTTCGCGGCGAGCGCCGAGCCGGCGTTGAAGCCGAACCAACCGAACCAGAGGATGCCGGTGCCGAGCATGGTGAGCGGGAGGGAGTGGGGGTGCATGCCCTCACGGGGCCACCCCCGGCGCTTGCCCAGCACGATCACCATGGCGAGGGCGGCGGCACCGGCGTTGATGTGCACGACCGCACCGCCGGCGAAGTCGAGGGCCCCGAGCTTGGCCAGCCACCCGCCTGCGAACACCCAGTGGGCGACGGGGGCGTAGACCACGATGAGCCAGATGGCGATGAACACGACGTAGGCCTTGAACTTCAGCCGGTCGGCGGTGGCGCCGGTGATGAGCGCCGGGGTGATGACGGCGAAGGTCATCTGGTAGGCGCAGAAGAGGATGAACGGGATGGTGAGGGCGAAGGCGTCGGGCCCCACGGTCTGGTTGACGCCCTTCATCCAGGCGAAGTCGAGGTTGCCGATCCAGCCGCCGTCACCGAAGTTGCCGAAGGCGAGGGAGAAGGCGATGGCGACCCAGATGATCGCCAGCAACCCCATGGCGAAGAAGTTCTGCATGAGCATGCCGAGCACGTTCTTGGCCCGGACCATGCCTCCGTAGAAGAAGGCCAGGCCTGGTGTCATGAACAGCACCAGGCCGGTCGAGATCAGCATCCACGCGGTGTTGCCGGCGTCCATCCTCGTGTCCCCTTCCGCAGGTCCCCGTCAGCTCCCCACGAGCAGGGAGCAAGGTCCACGAAAGGATGTCGACATGTTGTTGCCCGAACGTTCCCTCAGTGTTTCGACCTGATGAACGGGGTCTGAGGGCGACCTGACGCCGACGGGAACCCGGCGCTCAGCGGGCGGCGCGGCGGGCCGCGGTGTTGACCGGGTCCCAGACCGGGCCGAACGGCGGGGCGTAGGCCAGGTCGAGGTCGACCATGTCCTCGACCGAGAGGCCGGCCCACAGCGCCGTGGCGATGGTGTCGATGCGCTTGCCCGCGCCCGCCCCACCCACGATCTGCCCGCCGAGCAGGCGGCCGGTGGGCTGGTCGTGGACGAGCCACACCGTCACGTCGGCGGCGCCCGGGTAGTAGTGGGCCCGGGTCTTGGCATCGATGCTCGTGGCGACAGGGTCGAACCCGGCCTCGGTGGCCTCGGCCACGGTGAGGCCGGTCCGCGCGATCTCGGTGTCGACCAGCCGGGTGATGGCGGTGCCGAGGACCCCCGAGAAGGCGGCGTCACCACCCGCCAGGTTCACGCCGGCGACGCGCCCCGCCTTGTTGGCCACGGTGCCGAGGGCGATCCAGGTCGGCTTCCCGGTGACCCGGTGCAACGACTCGGCGCAGTCGCCCGCCGAGTAGACCCCGTCGGCCGAGGTGCGCTGGTGGTCGTCGACCGAGATGGCGTTGCGCACGCCGGTTGCCAGCCCGGCGGCCGCAGCGAGCTCGCTGTTCGGCGTCACGCCCAGGGCGAGCACGACGACGTCGGCGGGCAGCTCCATCTCGGCCGCGACGACGGTCCGCTCGGTGATGGCCTCCACGTGCACGCCGAAGTGGAGCTCGATGCCCAGGCGACGGGCCGTGGCGACGACCCGCTCGGACATCTCCGGGTCGAGGTTGCGCAGCAAGGTCGGGGCGATGTCGAGGATCGTGACCTGCGCCCCGCGGGCGAGGAAGGCCTCCGCCATCTCGATGCCGATGTACCCGCCGCCGATGACGACGACCCGGCCGTCGCCGCAGTTGGTGGCCAGCTCGTCGAGGCGGGACGCGTCCGGCAGCGTGTGGGCGACGGAGACATGGGGCAGGTCGACACCGGGCCACGGCAGGACGGTCGGTCGGGCCCCGGTGCCGAGCATCAACCGGTCGAAGCCGATGGTGTCGACGGCCCCGCTGTCGAGGTCCCGCGCCTCCACCGTGCGGGCATCGAGGTCGAGGCCCAGCGCCTCGGTGTGCAGCCGCACCCGGATGCCCTGCGCCTCGAACTCCTCGGGGGTGCGAGCGACGAGCGAGTCGACGTCGTCCACATCGCCGGACACGAAGAACGGGATCCCACACGCGGCGTAGCTGGTGCGTCCTCCCTTCTCCAGGACCACGACCTCGGTCTCGGGCTGCGCCCGTCGAACACCCGACGCCGCGCTCATCCCCGCCGCGTCACCACCGATCACGACCAGTCGCTCTGCCATGCGGGGACCGTAGCCCCCGAGACGCAGCCCGCAGCTCTCCGCGGGTCAGCGCTGGCCGTCGGCCCGGCGGCGGGAGAGGTGCACGTGGGCCTTGGCCGCGCCCCACACCAGCCCGACCTCCTGGAGGTCGGGGTCGAGCTCGCCGAACGAGGCCGGCGCCAGGTCGTAGACGTCGTCGGGGAACTGCCGGGCGGCGAACTCGTCGCGATCGACCGGAGGCACGCCCGCGGCCCGCAGCACCTCGGTGGGGTACGGCACGGCCTGGCGGATCAGGGCCAACGGCCCGGTGTGCTGCTCCTCGATGTCGAGGGCGAGCAGGGCGTGCACCCGGCCGCCGACGTCGGCGGCGGCGTCGAGCCCCGCCCTGGTCGCGGCCTCGCGCACCTCGGCGGGCGGACGGCGGAGCAGCTTCTCGACGTGCACCCGCTCGACCGAGCGCTCGACCCACCCGGGGAGGGCGGCCTGCACGCCGTCGGCCAGCGCCTCGGCGTAACGGGCAAGGGCCTCGAGGTCCTCGGACGACGGGCCGGGGGCGGCGTCGGGAACGTTCGGCTCGGGGTTGGCGTCGTCGTCCATCGCCCCCCATGCTGGCCCCATGCCCCGCCCGACGCCCATCCCGCCCGGTCCCGGCCAGGAGTCGGTGTGGGACTACCCCCGCCCACCTCGGGTCGAGCCGACCGGCGACCGCATCGTGGTCGAGCTCGCCGGCGTGGTCGTGGCCGACACCGTCGCCGCCCTGCGGGTGCTGGAGACGAGCCAGCCGCCGGCCTACTACCTGCCGCCGGCCGACATCGACCTGTCGCTCCTGCGGCGGTCGGCGGCCCGGCCCACCACCTGCGAGTGGAAGGGCGTGGCCATCCTACCTCGACGTGGTGGTCGGCGACGTGGTGGTGGCCGCCGCGGGCTGGACCTACCCCGAGCCCTGGTCCGGCTACGAGGCCCTCGCCGGACACGTGGCGTTTTACGCCCAGAAGATGGACCGCTGCTCGGTGGCGGGCGAGGTCGTGCAGCCCAACGAGGGCGACTTCTACGGCGGCTGGGTCACGTCGAAGGTGGTCGGCCCGTTCAAGGGCGGGCCCGGCAGCTGGGGCTGGTGAGCAGGCGATGCGGATCCGGGCTCTGAGCGTGTTCGAGCACGTCGTCTACCACTCGGTCGTCGTCGACCCGGTCGACCCGTGTCGCCCGACCCTCGAGGTCGAGGCCCTCCTGCGCGACGGCGACGCCGACGGCGGACCGCTGCTGGTGTCGCTCGCCGAGTACACCGTGATGGCCGGCGGGCCCGACGCGGTCCGGCCCTGCCTCGCCCGGTTCCGCCAGGACGGCCGCATCGTCGACCACCTGGGGGTGGCCCACCTCGCCTTCCCCCTCTGGGCCCCGGTCGCCCCGGGCGGCTGAGCCCGCTCCGCCGACAACGTCCCACACCCGGCGGTCGGAGGCACCCCTGCCGTCCCGTTCCTGTCGCGCTTTCCTGTCGCCGGTGACAGGAAAGCGCGACAACAACGACGATCGCGGTGTCCTGGATGTGCCGGTTGAGGGTCCTAGATTCGTGGGCCATGGCGATGAGCACCCCCGCCGGGTGGTACCCCGAGCCGTCGAGCGGCGCCGGCGCCATGCGCTGGTGGGACGGCGAGCGCTGGACGGAGCACGTGAGCGTGCCGACCCTCCCCCCGCCGCCCGTCCCGGGACCCACCCCGCTCGAACGCGAGACCGCCATCGGTCGCACCGCGAGGATCGCCGCCATCGCCACCGGAGTGGCCATGCCGATCCAGCTGTTCCTCTCCGCGTTCGTCCTCGCCGAGCTCGTCGGCTTCTTCGACGACGTGGTCTCCGACCGCGTCCGGGTCGACGAGTCGACGTTCCGCATCAACCCCGCCGTGTCGATGGCGTCGAACATCACCTCGCTCGTGGTGTTCGTCGCGTTCGTCGTCACGGTGGTGTGGGTGCACGTGTCGGCCACGACTGCCCAGCGACTCGGGATCCCGGCCCGTCGCAGCCCGGGCTGGGCCGTCGGAGGATTCCTCATCCCGGTGGTGAACCTCTGGTGGCCCTACCAATCGGTGTGCGACCTGTTCACGCCGGGCGACCCCGACCGCCGCGTCGTGGGTCGATGGTGGGCCCTCTACCTGGGAGCCAGCTTCACGCCGATGATCGCGGTGGGCCTGGCGTTTGTCTGGTTCCCCGCCGCCGTCGCGGTGGGCGTGCTCTCCGCCGGCCTCTACCTCGGGGCGGCGTTCACCCTCCGTCGGCTGATCACGATGGCCGCCGATGCCCACACCCGGCTGGTCGAGGGCGGCCGGGCCTGACGCTCCGACCCCCGACCGATGGCCGGGCGGGGAGGATGGGTCAGTCGCAGCAGGAGTCGCGCCAGCCGCAGCCGGTGCAGCGGTAGTGCGCGTGCTCGGGGGCCATGTCGCCCCCGCACTGCGGGCAGTCGAGGAAGATGCCGTGGCGGGACATCTCGCACGCCGGGGTCTCGGCGGCAGTCGTCGTCTCAGTCGTCGAGGTCGCGGTCGTCGGCGTCATGGCCGCCGACCGTACCGATCCGCCACGAGCGAGTCGCGCACCCTCGGAGCCGAGGCGGATCGACCGCTCCCGCCGCGAGATCTGCCTCGGGCAAGGTGGCGGGTCACCGATCGGATGCAGATCCACCGACCGTGTCGGCCGATCTGCCTCAGGTCGGGGCGACCCGACCGTCAGACGACGCCTTCGGCGTGCAGGGCGGCGACCTCGTCGGCGGAGAAGCCGGCGTCGAGCAGCACCTCGTCGGTGTCGGCGCCGAGCGTGGGCGGGGCCGAGCGGGCGAAGGAGGCGGCGTCGCCGTCGGCCCCGTCGACCCGGATGGGGTTGGCCACCACCGGCGTGCGGGCCTCGTCGTCGAGGGCGACGATGCCCCGTCGGGCGACCACCTGCGGCTCGTCGACCAGGTCCTCGGGCCGGTTCACCGGGCCCACCCCACCGGCCAGGCCGGGCGCCGCCACCCACTCGGCCGCGGGCCGGGTGAGCAGCGCCGCGGTGACGGCCTCGATCTTGCGGGGCTCGTCCTCGCCGAGCGGGATGGCGGCCAGGTCGGCCCGGTCGATGGCCTCGCACAGCACGGCCCACGACCGGGGCTCGCTGGCGGTGACCGTGACCTGCCGGCCGTCGGCGCAGGTGTAGATGCCCCGCCCGGCGAACGAGCCCCACCCGGACGCAGGGCCGACCAGGCCGCGGGTGACGTGGTCCTGGATCATCCACATCGACGACTCGAGCATGTTGGCCTCGACCCGCGCGCCGACCCCCGTCGCCGCCCGCTGCACGAGCGCCGAGGTGATGGCGACGACCGCGGTCATGCCGGCCAGCGGCACCGCGATCACGGCGTCGGGCAACGGCGGGTCCTCACCGTCGTGGCCGAGCATGGTGAGCGCCCCGGACACGCCGAGGTACGTGATGTCGTGACCCGGCGCGTCGGCGAGCGGGCCGTCGGAGCCGAACCCGGTGATCGAGCACCACACCAGGCCGGGGTTGTCGGCTCGCAGGGCCTCGAAGCCCATGCCCTTGGCGTCGAGCATCCCCGGGCGCATCGACTCCACCACCACGTCGACCCCGGCGGCGAGGCGACGCAGCACCTCCGGCGCCCGCTCGTGCTTGAGGTCGAGGCGCAACGACCGCTTCCCGCGGTTCAGCGAGATGTGGGCGGCCAGCACGTCGCCCTGCTCGACGAAGCGCAGCCCGTCGCCGGCGCCCGGTCCCTCGACCTTCACCACGTCCGCGCCGAGGTCGGCCAGCAGGCCGGTGCAGTAGCCACCCGGGTAGAGGCGGGTGAGGTCGAGCACCTTGATGCCCGAGAGCGGGCCCCGTGCCGTGGTCGTGTCCATCGGGCGAGCTTGCTGCGAAGGAAGCGCCGGTGCCACTCCGAGGGGAGGCGACGCCCTCGGGCTCAGTCCGACAGGGCCTGGTTGAGGTTGCCGGAGCGCAGGCCCTCGAGGTCGAGGGTGACGTAGCGGTAGCCGGCACCCCGCACGGCGCTGACGACCTCGGCCCGGCGCTCGACCACGGCGGCCAGGTCGGCGAGGGGCACCTCGAGGCGGGCGGTGTCGTCGTAGTGACGTACCCGCAGCTCACGCAGGCCCAGCCGTCGCAGCGCCGCCTCGGCCCGCTCGACCCGGCTCAGCACGCTGACCGACACCGTGGTCCCGTAGGGGACCCGCGAGGCGAGGCAGGCAGCGGCGGGCTTGTCCCAGGTGCGCAGGCCGAGCGAGCGGGAGGCCTCCCGCACCATGGCCTTGGTGAAGCCGGCGTCGACGAACGGGAAGGCCGCGCCCGCCTCGGCGGCCGCCCGCTGCCCGGGGCGGTGGTCGCCCAGGTCGTCGAGGTTCACGCCGAGCACGACCGTGGCGCCGTCGCCCCCGACCGCCTCGCCCTCCGCCTCGGCCAGCGGGCCGACGACGTCCATCAGGGCGCTCTTGCAGTGGAAGCAGCGGTCGCCGTCGTTGAGCCGGTAGGCGGCGTCCTCCATCTCGGAGGTCTCGACCTCGACCCAGCGCAGGCCCCACTCACCCGCCAGGGCGGCGCAGTCGTCGCGCTCTGCGCCGGCCAGCGACGGCGACACCGCGGTGACGGCCAGGCAGCGATCGCTGCCGAGGGTGGTGTGGGCCACGTGGGCCAGCAGGGCCGAGTCGGCGCCGCCGCTGAAGGCGACGACCACCCGGCCGAGCTCCCGCAACCGCTCGCGCAGCGCGTCGAGCGCGACGTCGACGGTGGACGCCTCGCCGGGCGCGGGAGCGATGGTCACGGGACGGCGGGCCTCGTGCTCAGTCGACGCCGAGCTGCTCGAGCACCTCGGCCACCGGCGCCACCATGCCGGTGTAGAAGGGCCCGAACTCGGCATAGAGGGCCGACGCCTTGTCGAAGCGCATCGTGTAGACGACCTCCTTGAGGTCGTCGGGAGCGGTGGCGAAGAGGGTGACGCCCCACTCGTAGTCGTCGAGGCCGGTGGAGCCGGTGACGACCTGCACCACGCGCCCGGCGAACTTCCGCCCGGATGCGCCGTGCTCGTACATCATCTCCTTGCGGTCGTCGTAGGGCTCGGTGAACCAGTTGTGCACGTCGCCGCGCTGCTTCGACATCGGGTAGAAGCACCACGCCGGCTTGTCCTCGGGTGGCAGCACCGGGTGGAGGCGGGCCTGCTTCATGGGCTCGGGCACGCCCTGGGCGTACTCGGAGAGCTCGGTGAGCGAGACGTAGGAGTCGATGACGTCGAGCCCGGCATCCTGGAGGCCGGCCTGGAGCCGGCGCAGGCGCCACAGGTCGGGGCCGAGGGCCATGAAGGCGACGTCGGCCTTGTGGCCGAGCACGGCGACGGTGACCACCTGGTCGCCTTCGGCCTGGGCCTTCTGGACGGCGTCGGTGATGGCCTGGGCCTCGGCGAGCGGCGACAACCTGCAGAACAGGTGAAGCACGCCCAGCCCGACCGTGGGGGAGACGGGGTCAGTCACGAGGCAGGAGTCTACGACCGCCTCGCCCCGGCCCCCCGGTCGACCCCCTGACCGAAAGCCCGAAGCTGGCTCACCTCGTGTCGGGATCCGACATCTGGTGAGCCACCTTGGAGAGGGGGCCTCGCGGTGCTCGGACCTAACCGAGCTCCCCCGCCGCCCCGTCCCGCGGCCGGGGCACGATGTCGCCGCGCAGCAGCTCCGCCGCGGCGGCCACGATGGGGTCGATCCCGTCGTCCTCCTCGACCCCGTCGGCGATGTGGGCGAGCAGGTCGGCCCGCATGCGCTCCTCCCAGAACAGCCGGATGTGGTGGGCGACCTCCTCGGCCGCCTCCGCCGGCGGTCGGTGGTGGAACTGGGCGGCGATGTCGTTCGCCATCCGGACCTGGGGCGACGTGGTCACGGGCTCAGCCGCCGGCCACGGGCACCTGGTCGACCGTCTGCTCGGCCTCGGCGCGTGCCGTCGCCAACGCCACCTGCACCGCGGTGACCTTGTACTCGGGGCAGTTGGTGGCCCAGTCGGAGTGCTCGGTGGTCACGACGTTGGCTCCGGTGACGGGGTGGTGGAAGGTCGTGTAGACGACCCCCACCGGCATCCGGTCGGCGATGCGGGCCCGCAGGCTCGTCTCCCCCACCCGGCTGGCCAACGACACCCGGTCGCCGTCGGAGATGCCGCGCACCTCGGCGTCGTGGGGGTGGATCTCGAGGACGTCCTCGGCGTGCCAGGCCACGTTGGCGGTGCGCCGGGTCTGGGCGCCCACGTTGTACTGGGAGAGGATTCGCCCGGTGGTGAGGATGAGCGGGAACCGCCGGGTGCTGCGCTCCTTGGTGGGAACGTAGGCCGTCTCCACGAAGCGGCCCTTGCCACGGACGAAGCCGTCCACGTGCATGATCGGCGTGCCGTCGGGGGCGGCGTCGTTGCAGGGCCACTGCACGCTGCCGACCTCGTCGAGCTTGGCATGGGACACCCCGGCGAAGGTGGGGGTGGTGAGGGCGATCTCGTCCATGATCTGGGCGGCGTCGTCGTAGTGCATCGGGTAGCCCATGGCCTGGGCGATCTCGGCGACGATCTCCCACTCCTGCTTGCCGGTCTTCGCCGCCATCACCGGCCGAACCCGGTTGATGCGCCTCTCGGCGTTGGTGAAGGTGCCGTCCTTCTCGAGGAACGACGTGCCCGGCAGCAGCACGTGGGCGAACTTGGCCGTCTCGTTGACGAACAGGTCCTGCACGACGAGCAGGTCGAGGGCGGCGAGGGCGGCGTGCACGTGCGTGATGTTGGGGTCGGACTGGGCGATGTCCTCGCCCTGCACGAACAGAGCTCGGAACGAGCCGTCGAGGGCGGCGTCGAACATGTTGGGGATGCGCAGGCCGGGCTCGTCGAGCAGTGGGGTGCCCCACAGCTGCTCGTACACCTCACGAGCGCCGTCGTCGGAGACGTGGCGATACCCGGGCAGCTCGTGGGGGAACGAGCCCATGTCGCACGAGCCCTGCACGTTGTTCTGGCCGCGGAGCGGGTTCACGCCGACGCCGTCGCGCCCGATGTTGCCGGTGGCCATGGCCAGGTTGGCCATGCCCATCACCATGGTGGAGCCCTGGCTGTGCTCGGTGACGCCCAAGCCGTAGTAGATGGCCGCGTTGCCCCCGGTGGCGTAGAGGCGGGCGGCGGCCCGCAGCTCGGCAGCGGGCACCCCGGTGATCTCCTCGACCGCCTCCGGCGAGCTCTCGGGCCGGGCGATCGCCTCGGCCCACTCGTCGTAGCCCTCGCAGCGCTCGGCCACGAACTCGGTGTCGACGAGGCCCTCGGTGACGGCGACGTGGGCCATCGCGTTGATCACGGCGACGTTCGTGCCGGGGGCGAGCTGCAGGTGGTGGGTGGCCTCGATGTGCGGGGTGCGCACCAGATCGATGCGCCGGGGGTCGATGACGACGAGCTTCGCCCCTTCCCGCAGCCGCCGCTTCATCCGGGAGGCGAACACCGGGTGGCCGTCGGTGGGGTTGGCACCGATCACCACGATCACGTCGGAGGCGGCGACGGACTTGAAGTCCTGCGTGCCGGCCGAGGTGCCGAAGGTCTGCTTGAGGCCGTAGCCGGTCGGCGAGTGGCAGACCCGGGCGCAGGTGTCGACGTTGTTGTTGCCGAAGGCGGCCCGCACCAGCTTCTGGACGACGTAGACCTCCTCGTTGGTGCAGCGCGAGGAGGTGATGGCGCCGATGGAGCCCCGGCCGTGCTCGGCCTGGATCTCGAGCAACCGGCGGGCGGTGAAGGAGATGGCCTCGTCCCAGGAGACGGGACGGAACTCCTCCGCGATGGAGTCACGGACCATCGGCTCGAGCACCCGGTCGGGATGGCTGGCGTAGCCGAAGGCGAAGCGGCCCTTCACGCAGCTGTGCCCCTCGTTGGCGCCGCCGGTCTTCGAGGGGACCATCCGCACCAGCTCGTCGCCGCGCAGCTCGGCCCTGAACGAGCACCCCACGCCGCAGTACGCGCAGGTGGTCTCGACGCTGCGGGTGGGCACGCCCAGCTCGATGACGGTGTTCTCCTGCAGCGTCGCCGTGGGACAGGCCTGAACGCAGGCCCCGCACGACACGCAGTCGGAGTCCATGAACCCGACGTCGGACCCCGCGGCGATCTTGGAGGCGAAGCCCCGCCCGTCGACGGTGAGAGCGATGGTGCCCTGCACCTCGTCGCACGCCCGCACGCAGCGCGAGCACACGATGCACTTGGAGGCGTCGAAGGTGAAGTACGGGTTGGAGGTGTCGCTCGGGGCATCGAGGTGGTTGGCGCCGGCGTCGACCCCGGAGCCGTAGCGGACCTCGCGCAGCCCGGTGACGCCGGCCATGTCCTGCAGCTCGCAGTCGCCGTTGGCGGAGCAGGTCAGGCAGTCGAGCGGGTGGTCGGAGATGTACAGCTCCATGACCCCACGGCGCAGCCTGGCGACCTTGTCGGTCTGGGTGCGCACGACCATCCCGTCCTTGCACGGGGTGGTGCACGAGGCCGGCGTGCCCTTGGCCCCGTCGATCTCCACCAGGCAGAGCCGGCACGACCCGAACGGCTCCAGCGAGTCGGTGGCGCACAGCTTGGGCACGTCGATGCCGGCGGTGGCGGCGGCCCGCATCACCGACGTGCCGGGCGCGACATCGATGGCGATGCCGTCGATGGTGACCGAGACGGTGGCGTCGCCCGGGCGGGCCGGGGTGCCGAGGTCAGGTTGCTTGAGCAGGCTCACCGGAAGTCCTCCCCGAAATGCTCAACCGCCGAGCGTACGGGCATGGGGGTGAGACCCCCCATCGCGCACAGCGATCCGTCGGCCATCAGCTCGCAGAGGTCGTCGAGCAGCGCCAGGTTCGCGTCGCGGTCCTCGCCGGCGCGGATCTTGTCGATCACCTCGACGCCGCGCACCGAGCCGATGCGGCAGGGCGTGCACTTGCCGCACGACTCCTCGGCGCAGAACTCCATGGCGAAGCGAGCCATGCGGGACATGTCGACGGTGTCGTCGAAGACCACGACGCCGCCGTGGCCCACCATGGCGCCGACCGCCGCCATCTCCTCGTAGCCGACGGCGACGTCGAAGCGGCTCACCGGCAGGTAGGCGCCCAACGGACCACCGACCTGCACGGCCCGCACCGGACGACCCGAGGCCGTGCCGCCGCCGAACCCCTCGACCAGCTCGCCCAGGGTGACGCCGAACCCGGTCTCGACGATGCCGCCCTGCTTCACGTTGCCGGCCAGCTGGAAGACGCTGGTGCCCCGGGAGCGCCCGACGCCGTGCTCGGCGTAGGCCTCCGCGCCGTGGGCCAGCACCCAGGGCACCGAGGCCAGGGTGATGACGTTGTTGACCACGGTGGGCCGTCCGAAGAGGCCCTCGAGGGCGGGGATGGGCGGCTTGGCCCGCACCTGGCCGCGCTTGCCCTCGAGGCTCTCGAGCATCGCCGTCTCCTCGCCGCAGATGTAGGCGCCGGCGCCGACGCGCACCTGCACGTCGAAGGAGAGATCGGACCCGAGGATGTGCTCACCCAGCCAGCCCCGGGCCCGGGCGGCCTCGATCGCGGCCTCCATGGCCACGACGGCGTCGGGGTACTCGGAGCGGAGGTAGACGAAGCCCTCGGTGGCGCCGGTGGCATGGGCGGCGATGGTCATGCCCTCGAGGAGGGTGAAGGGGTCGCCCTCCATCAACATGCGGTCGGCGAAGGTGCCGGAGTCACCCTCGTCGGCGTTGCAGCAGACGAACTTCACGTCGGCCTCTGCCCCGGCGACCGTCCGCCACTTGATGCCGGCGGGGAAGCCGGCACCGCCCCGGCCGCGGAGGCCCGAGTCGACGACTGCTTCGACCACGGCCTCGGGGCCCATGGCCAGCGCTGCTCGTAGTCCGGCGACGCCGCCGTGGCGCTCGTAGTCGTCCGCCGAGCGGGGGTCGACGACCCCGACGCGGGCGAAGGTGAGGCGCTGCTGGCGACGCAGCCAGTCGAGGTCCTCGACGGGCCCGAGGCCGGATGCGGTGCCCTCCAGCATCCCCTCGCCGACGAGGCCGTCGACCTGCTCGGGCTCGACCGGGCCGTAGCCCACCCGGCCCCGATCGGTCTCCACCTCAACGAGCGGCTCGAGCCAGAGCATGCCCCGTGAGCCGGTGCGCACCACCTCCACGTCGAGGCCACGGGCCACGACCACGGCCGCGATCCGCTCGGCGACCTCGTCGGCCCCGACGGAGCGGGCCGCCGAGTCGCGGGGCACGAACACCCGGGTGGTCACAGGTCCCCCAGGATGGCGTCGAGGCGGGCGGGGGTGACCCTGCCCCGCAGGACGCCGTCGACCTGCACCGACGGTCCGAGGGCGCAGTTGCCGAGGCAGAAGACCTCGTCGAGCGTGACCCCGCCGTCGTCGGTGGTCTCGCCGAAGCCGACGCCGAGTGCGACGCGCGCGTGGTCGGCGAGCGCCTCGGCCCCGACCGACTGGCACGCCTCGGCCCGGCAGATGCGCACGGTGGACCGCCCCGCGGGCGCTGTCCGGAAGTCCTCGTAGAAGGTGACGACGCCGTGCACCTCGGCCACCGCGATGTTGAGCACGTCGGCGACGACGGCGACGTCGCCCCGCTCGATGTGGCCGAGCTCGTCGTTGACGGCGTGCAGCACGGGGAGCAGTGGTCCCCGCAGGTCCAGGTGGGCCTCGGTGATCTCGCGCACCCGGGCCGAGCGGGTGTCGGCCACGTTCCCCGCCGTCATCACAGAAGGGTGCACCGGCGGCACCGGTGTCGTCAAAGCGCCCACCGCCAGTCCGGGGTGTGCTGCGAACTGGCGAGCTCGAGGGACCGGTGGGGATCAGGGGGTGAGCCCGGTGCAGGTGCGCAGGTCGTCCCAACGGGCCTCCGCACTGGTGCGGGCCGGGCCCACGAGCGAGGTCGGCACGCCATCGACGATCCGGGCTCTCCCGTGACGGTGGTACGGGGCCGAGGCCTCACGTGTAGACGTTGAAGGCGTCGCCGCGGACGAAGCCGGCGAGGGTGAGCCCGGCGGCGGTGGCGGTCTCGACGGCCAGGGCCGACGGCGCCGACACGGCGATCACCGCCTCGAACCCCGCGGCCCACGCCTTCTGCACCATCTCGAACGAGGCCCGACCGCTCACGAACAGGCCGTGGCCGGTGGCCGGCAGGCGGTCGTCGAGCAGCAGCCGGCCGACCACCTTGTCGACGGCGTTGTGGCGGCCGATGTCCTCGCGGACCACGCCGAGCGCCCCGGTGCGATCGAACGAGGCGGCGGCGTGGGCGGCACCGGTGCGGCTGAAGAGGTCCTGCTCGGCGCGGATCTTCTCGGTGACGGCGTAGAGCACCTCGGCGTCCCACGGCTCGTGGGCGGGAAGCGGCTCGAGCCGGTCGCGGAGGTCGTCGAGCTGGGTGCTGCCGCAGATCCCGCACGACGACGACGTGGTGCCGAGGCGGGGCGTGGGCTCGGGGGCTCGGCCGCCGGTGTCGACGCTGACCACGTTGAACTCGGTCTCGACGGCCGAGCCAGTGCCGCAGTAGCGGCAGGTGAGCACCGGCGCGCCGGCCAACAGGCCGTCGGTGAAGCAGAAGCCCATCGCCAGCTCGAAGTCGTGACCGGGCGTGCGCATGGTGGTGGCGACCCGGACGCCGTCGAGGCGGATCTCGAGGGGCTCCTCGACGATCACGTCGTCGGGGCGGCGCCCGTCGTCGGAGGCGCCGCCGGCACTGAATCGACGGGCGAGCACCTGCTCGCTGCGGCCCCGGGACATGCCTTCCACGCTACCGACCCCGACGCGCCTACGGTCCACTGCATGGACGCTCCCGACCTCCATCCCGCCCTCGACCCGATCGCGTTCCTGCTCGGCGAGTGGGAGGGTCCCGGCGAGGGCGAGTATCCGACGATCGACTCGTTCGCCTACACCGAGCGCCTCACCTTCGGGCACGTCGGCAAGCCCTTCCTGTCCTACCTCCAGCGCACGTGGGCGCCCGACGGCAGTCCCATGCACACCGAGACCGGCTACCTCCGGGTGGTCGGTCCTGCGCCCGCCGGGCAGGCCGGCCACGCCGTCGAGCTCGTGCTGTCGATGCCGACCGGGGTGGTGGAGGTGCTCGCCGGCACGGTGGTCGACCACGACATCAGCCTCACCAGCACGCTGGTCGGCCTCTCCCCCACCGCCAAGCGGGTCGACGCCACCGAGCGCCGGTTCCGGCTCGACGGCGGCCTCCTCGTCGTCGACATGGCCATGGCCGCCGTCGGAGAGGGCATGACCCACCACCTCCACAGCGACCTCGCCCCCGCCTGAGGGCGGACGCGGAAGGGGCGCCCCGGAGGGCGCCCCTTCACTGACTGCGTGGTCGGGCCGCGGCCCGACGGATCAGAAGTCCTCCATGCCTCCGGGCATGCCGCCGCCGGAGCCCTCGGGCTTGTCGGCGATGACCGCCTCGGTGGTGAGGAAGAGGGCCGCGATCGAGGCTGCGTTCTGCAGCGCCGAGCGGGTGACCTTGGCGGCATCGATGATGCCGGCCTTGACCAGGTCCTCGTACTCGCCGGTGGCGGCGTTGAGGCCCTCGCTCGGGGTGTCGAGGTGACGCACCCGGTCGACCACGACGCCGCCCTCGAGGCCGGCGTTCGTGGCGATCTGCTTGAGGGGCTCCTCCAGCGCGTGGGCCACGATGCGGGCACCGGTGGCCTCGTCGGCGGAGAGGTCCTTGGCGATGTCGAGCACCCGGGCCTGGGCCCGCAGCAGGGTGACGCCACCGCCGGCGACCACGCCTTCCTCGATGGCGGCCTTGGTGGTGGAGACCGCGTCCTCGATGCGGTGCTTCTTCTCCTTGAGCTCGACCTCGGTGGCGGCGCCGACCTTCAGCACGGCGACACCGCCGGAGAGCTTGGCCAGGCGCTCCTGGAGCTTCTCGCGGTCGTAGTCGGAGTCGGTGTTCTCGATCTCGGCCTTGATCTGGGCGACCCGGCCGTTGATGTCGTTGTCGTCGCCGGCGCCCTCGATGACGGTGGTCTCGTCCTTGGTGACGACGACCTTGCGGGCCCGGCCGAGCAGGTCGAGGGTGGTGTTCTCGATCTTGAGGCCGACGTCCTCGGTGATGACCTGGCCACCGGTGAGGATGGCGAGGTCCTGCAGCATGGCCTTGCGGCGATCGCCGAAGCCCGGGGCCTTGAGGGCCACGGCGTTGAACGTGCCGCGGATCTTGTTGACGACCAGGGTGGCGAGGGCCTCGCCCTCGACGTCCTCGGCGATGATCACGAGCGGCTTGCCCGACTGCATGACCTTCTCGAGGACCGGCACGAGGTCGCGCACGGCGGTGATCTTCGAGCCGACGAGGAGGATGTACGGGTCGTCGAGGACCGCTTCCATCCGCTCGGCGTCGGTGACGAAGTAGGGCGAGATGTAGCCCTTGTCGATGCGCATGCCCTCGACGAGGTCCATCTCCATGCCGAAGGTGTTGGACTCCTCGACGGTGATGACGCCGTCCTTGCCGACCTTGTCGATGGCATCGGCGATGGTGGAGCCGATCTCGGGGTCGGCGGCGGAGATGCCGGCGACCTGGGCGATCTGGCTCTTGTCCTCGATCTCGACGGAGACATCGCGGATGGCCTCGACGGCGGCCACCACGGCGGCCTCGATGCCCTTCTTCAGCGACATCGGGTTGGCGCCGGCGGCCACGTTGCGGAGGCCCTCACGGACCATCGACCAGGCCAGCACGGTGGCGGTGGTGGTGCCGTCGCCGGCGACGTCGTCGGTCTTCTTGGCGACCTCCTTCACCAGCTCGGCACCGATGCGCTCGAAGGGGTCCTCGAGCTCGATGTCCTTGGCGATGGAGACGCCGTCGTTGGTGATCGTGGGGGCGCCCCACTTCTTGTCGAGCACCACGTTGCGGCCCTTCGGGCCGAGGGTGACGCGCACGGCGTCGGCGAGCTGGTTCATGCCACGCTCGAGCGCACGACGTGCTTCCTCGTCGAACGAGATGATCTTCGACATCTGGTACTTCCCTCCGTTGGGATGCGCTGTCTGCTGCGGGTGACCGGAGTTAGCACTCTCGGTCGGAGACTGCTAACAGCAAACCACCGGCGGAGCCGAATCGCAACCCGGGGCGGGGCCGGGATGTCGAATGGGGCGGGGCCGGGATGCCGAATGGAGCGGGGCCCGGATGCCGAATGTGACGTGGTGGGCGGAGGGCTCAGGCGCCCCCGGCGACCGCCTGCATGATCGAGACGGTGATGCCGTCGGGCACCGGCGTGTCGAGGCCCTGCATGAAGCGCACGTCGTCGTCGTCGACGAACACGTTGACGTAGCGGACCAGGTTGCCGTCGCCGTCGAGGAGCTTCGCCGAGAAGCCCGGGTGGGCCGCGTCGAGGCTGGTGAGGACCTCGGCGACGGTGGCGCCCTCGACCGAGACCGACGACTGACCCGCGGTCATGGTGCGAAAGACGGGGGGACGCGGACGGTGACGCTCATTGGTTTCGTTCCTCGATCTCGAGCGGCGGACGCCGGCGAGCCTAGCGAGTGTCGGCTGGGAGCCGGTCAGGACCTACAGGTCGAGGGGCAGCCGCTGGACGCCGTCGCGACCGGCCTGCTTCACCCGGTACATGGCCTGGTCGGCCCGGGCGACGACGTCGTCGGCGGTGTCGCCCTTCTCGACCATCGTGACGCCGATGCTCATGGTGACGACGAGTGGGCCCGACGGTCCGCCGATCGGTCGGCAGGCCGCCTGGCGGATGTCGTCGGCGATCGAGAGGGCCTCGTCGACGCCGTGGAGGTGGTGGAGCACGACCAGCAGCTCGTCGCCACCGATCCGGGCGACGAGGTCGTCCTCGCGCACCGAGCCCCGCACGCGGGCGGCGACCTCCCTGAGCACGAGGTCGCCGACGGCGTGACCGCAGTTGTCGTTGACCTCCTTGAAGCCGTCGAGGTCGCAGAACAGCACCGCCGACTCGCTGCCTGCCCGACGGCCGTCGCCACCGATGGCGTCGAGGCGCTCGAGGATCTCGTTGCGGTTGAGCAGCCCGGTGAGCTGGTCGTGCCGGGCCCGGTAGTGCAGCTGGCGCTCCGCCTCGACCTCGGCGTCGATGAGGCGCACCGACAGCGCCGTGCCGTCGCGGTTGCCCTCGGCGTCGATGAAGGGCCGGGTCTTGAACTCCAGCCAGTGCATCTCGCCGTCGGCGGCGGGCAGGTCGAAGCGGAGGGTCTGGCTGACGGCCGACGCGTTCAGCTCGAGGGCCCGCTCGAGCTCGGGCCGGATCTCGGGCCGCACGATGTCGAGGATGCGCAGCCCGACCCACTGGGTGGGGTCCCAGCCGAGCATCCCGTAGAGGTTCGGCGACGCCCACACGATCGCGCCGTCGCGCTCGAGGATCACCCCGTCGGTGACGTGGTCGACCAGCAGGCGGTAGCGCTGCTCGCTCTGGCGCAGCTCCTCCAGGGCCTCGACCTCGCGGCTGACGTCGCGCCACGAGGACAACGACCGTCCGCTGAAGCCACCGTCCGGGTCGGCCAGCGGCCGGACCCGCGTGTCGAGCCAGCGGTAGGAGCCGTCGCGGTGGCGCACCCGCACCCGGCCGCCGACCTCCTTGCCCGCGGCGATGAAGGGCTTGGCCCCCTCGACGGCGGCGCGGTCATCCGGGTGGACGAGCTCGCTCCCCGGGTGGGAGAGGAACTCCTCGGGCGTGTAGCCGAGGATCTCCTCCACCGAGGGCGAGATCCACTCGTTGTCGTCGACCCGGCCGATGAGGATGAGGTCGCGCGAGGACTCCGCGACCAGACGGAAAAGCGCGAGCTGGTCGTGTGCGTCCGGTTCGGCGTCGTGCTGGCTCGGCTCGTCGACCACGGTCGTCCCCGCCCACTGACACCCCCGGGGGCGACTCCCCCGGGCGCAGCGCGGCAGCGTAGTTGCGAGCTCACGATCCTGTCCCGGCGCCTCTCCGCCGAGGGAATCGCTCCCCGGCCTTGCCTCGGTGCAGGACCGCGCCGACGATGGGGCCCGTGACCCCGCCCCACGTCCACACCCACGACGCCGCCGAGTTCGCGGTCGAGGCGCTCGTCGAGGCGAAGGGCACCACCACCGTCTCGGTGTGCATCCCCGCCCGCAACGAGGAGCCGACGGTCGGGGCGATCGTGTCCACGATCCGCACGCAGCTGGTCGAGGGCCTCGGCCTGGTCGACGAGATCGTGGTCGTCGACGACCACTCCACCGACCGCACCGGCGAGGAGGCCGCCGCCGCCGGCGCCCGGGTCGTGGCCGCCGCCGAGGTGCTGGTGGAGCACGGCCGGGGCCACGGCAAGGGCGAGGCGCTGTGGAAGTCGCTGTACGCCTCCACCGGCGACGTCGTCGTGTGGTGCGACGCCGACGTGCGCGACTTCGACCCCCGCTTCATCACCGGCCTGCTCGGCCCGCTCCTCACCGACCCCGGCGTGGGCTTCGTGAAGGGGTTCTACGAGCGTCCGGTCGACGGGCAGGTGCGCGGCGGCGGCCGGGTGACCGAGCTGGTCGCCCGCCCGGTGCTCACCATGCTCTTCCCCCACCTCGGCGCCGTCGTCCAGCCCCTCTCGGGTGAGTACGGCGGCCGTCGCTCGGTGCTCGAGCAGGTTCCGTTCGTCGAGGGCTACGGCGTCGACATCGGCCTGCTCATCGACATCGCCGAGCGCTTCGGGGTCGACTCCCTCGCCCAGGTCGACCTCGGCCAGCGGGTGCACCGCAACCGACCGCTGCACGAGCTCTCCCCCATGGCCGCGCAGGTGCTCCAGGCCGCGCTGCACCGGGCCGCGCCGGAGCTCACGCCGGAGCGGTTCACCATGCGGCCACCCGAGCTCGAGCCGGTCGAGATCGCCTACCGGGAGCGCCCGCCGCTGGCCACGCTCGACAGCTACCGGGCCGCCCACCCGGCCGCGCCCTAGCGTCGGGGTCCATGCACTTCGGGATCGCCTTCGCCAACGTCGGGGCCTACTCCGACCCCGACCACGCCGTCACCCTCGCCCGCCTGGCCGAGGAGCACGGGTTCGAGAGCCTCTGGACCGTCGAGCACCCCGTGGTGCCCCAGGGCTACGAGTCGGAGTACCCGTACAGCCGCGAGGGCCGCATGCCGGGGCCCGAGCAGTCGCCCTTCCCCGACCCGCTCACGTGGCTCACCTGGGTCGGCGCCCACACCACCACGCTGCGCCTCGGCACCGGCATCCTCCTGCTCCCGCTGCGCAGCCCCGTGGTGCTGGCCAAGGAGTGCGCCACCGTCGACCACCTGACCGGCGGCCGCTTGATCCTCGGCATCGGCGTGGGCTGGCTGCGCGAGGAGTTCGACGCCATCGGCGTGCCGTGGGACGACCGCGCCGCCCACACCGACGACTCCGTCCACGCCCTGCGGGCCCTGTGGGAGCAGAGCCCGTCGACCTACGCCGGCAGCCACACCTCGTTCACCGACGTGTACAGCCATCCCAAGCCCGTGAACGCCACCATCCCGGTCGTGGTCGGCGGCCACTCCAAGCCGGCGGCCCGCCGCGCCGGGCGCCTCGGCGACGGCTTCTTCCCCGCCGACCACCGCAGCCTGGGCGAGCTGCTCCCGGTGATGCGGGCCGCAGCCGTCGAGGCCGAGCGCGACCCCGATGCCATCGAGATCACCACCGGCGGGCGCGGCGACGTCGACACCCTCAAGGCGCTGGCCGACTCGGGCGTGGCCCGTTGGGTGATCTCCCCGCCGGCGATGGACCCGGCGAAGCTGCCCGACGCCATCGCCCGCTACGCCGACGAGGTCATCGCCAAGGTCTGACCCTGGGGCCCTCCCTCCCCGTTCTGGTGGAGCTTCGATGCCAGATTCCGACACGAAACCTCCACCAGAACGAGGGAGGCCGGGGGCTCGGCGTCAGCGGGTGAGGGCGGCGAGGTGGTCGGCGACCACCAGGGCGGCGCACCGGCCCGGGCGGGCCATCGACTCCTCGACCCCGAAGCGCTCGGTGAGCGACACCACGGTGAGGCCCGAGGGCAGGACCGGGAGCGGCTCGACGACCTCGCCCACCACGGCCAGGCACGGCACGCCGACGGCCTCGGCGAGCGACGCCACGCCCCCGACCACCTTGCCGTCGAAGGACTCGTCGTCGAGGAAGCCCTCGCCGGTGACGACGAGGTCGGCGCCCTCGAGGTGCTCGTCGAGGGCCACCTCGTCGGCGACGACGTCGAACCCGGACACCAGCTCGGCCCCGACCGAGGCCAGCCCGCCGGCCAGGCCACCGGCCGCACCGCTGCCCTCGAGGGCCTGCACGTCGACGCCCGACTCCTCCAGGAACACCTGGGCCAGGCGCTCGAGGCGACGGGTGAGCAGCTTCACCTGGGTGGGCGACGCCCCCTTCTGCGGGCCGAACACGGCCGCCGCGTCGACGAAGCGGGTGCGCACGTCGCACGCCACGACCAGCTCGATCCCCCGCAGGCGCTGGGGCGGGTAGAGCGCCTTCAGCGCGCCGAGCCCTCCGTCGGTGGTGGCCGAGCCGCCCACGCCGACGAGCACCCGACGGGCCCCCGACTCGACGGCGAGCGAGATGAGCTCACCGGTGCCGGCGGTGGTGGCGTCGACCGGGTCGTTGCCGTCGGCGCCACCGACGAGGTCGAGGCCCGAGGCCGCGGCCATCTCGATCACCGCCACCCGCTTCGACAGCCGCCACCCCGCCTCGACCGGGCCGCCCGTCGGGCCCGTCACGAGGGTCGTGCGGTTGGCGCCGCCGAGCACGTCGAGGAAGCCCTCACCACCGTCGGCCATGGGCAGCTCGACGGTGTCGTGGCCCAGCTCCCAGAGCCGGTCGGCGATCGCCCGGGCCACGGCGCGTGCGGTCGCGGTGCCCTTGAACTTGTCGGGAGCGATGACGACGCGCACCGCCACAGTGAAGCAGCGTCGGTCGGGCCCTGCGGGTGCCATGGCCCGACCGGTGTAGAACGGGCGCCATGGCACAACGCCCGGTCGTGATCGTGTCCAACCGAGGTCCCCTGTCGTTCTCGCTGGGGGCGGACGGCGACCTGGTGGCCAAGCGCGGCGCCGGTGGCCTGGTCTCGGGCCTGGCCCCGCTCGTCACCGACACCGACGCGGTGTGGATCGCCGCGGCGATCTCCGACGGCGACCGCGAGGCCGCGTCACGCGGGGTCGTCGACGCCGAGGGCTTCCGGGTGCGGCTCCTGTCGATCGACCCCGACGTCTACCGGGCCGCCTACGACGTCGTCTGCAACGCCACCCTCTGGTTCCTCCACCACAACCTCTACGAGCTGGCCCGCCGCCCCCGCTTCGACACCCGCTTCCGCGAGGCGTGGGAGAGCTACCGCGAGGTCAACCGGGCGTTCGCCGACGTGATCGCCGAGTCGGCCCCCGAGGGCGCGGCCGTGCTCGTGCAGGACTACCACCTGGCCCTCGTGGCGCTGTTCCTCGCCGACCGCCGGCCCGACCTGCGCCTCGTCCACTTCAGCCACACGCCCTTCGCCAACCCCGACAGCTGGCGGGTGCTCCCCCTCGACCTCGGCCGCGAGCTGCTCGCCGGCATGGCCGCACACCACGCCTGCGGCTTCCACTCCCCCCGGTGGGCCGACTGCTTCACCGCCTGCTGCGCCGAGCAACTGGGCGAGGAGCCGACGACCTTCGTGGCCCCCCTCGCCCCCGACGCCGCCGACATCGGCCGGGTCGCCGCGGGCGACGCCTGCGCCACCGCCCTCGCCGAGCTCGACGCCACCGTCGGCGACCGCGCCCTGCTCGTGCGGGTCGACCGCATCGAGCTCTCGAAGAACATCCTGCGCGGCTTCCAGGCCTTCGACGACCTGCTCGAGCGCTACCCCGAATGGCGCGAGCGCGTGGTGTTCGGCGCCTTCGTCTACCCCTCCCGCGAGGGCCTGCCCGAGTACCTGGCCTACCGCCAGGAGGTCGAGGCCACCGTGCGCCGCATCAACGAGCGTTGGGCCACCCCGGGCTGGACCCCGATCCTCTTCGATCCGTCCGACGACTTCCCCCGCTCGGTCGCCGCCCTGCGCCGGGCCGACGTGTTCCTCATCAACCCCATCCGCGACGGGCTCAACCTCGTCGCCGAGGAGGGGCCGCTCGTCAACGAGCGCGACGCCATCCTCCTGCTCTCCCCCGAGGCCGGCGTGTGGGACCAGCTCGTCGGCGCCGCCCGGCCGGTGCACCCCTACGACATCAGCGGCACCGCCGACGCCCTGGTCGCGGCCCTGACGGCCACACCCGAGGAACGGGCCATCGAGGCCGGGGAGCTGCGGCGCCGGGCCGCGGCCCGCACCCCCGAGGACTGGCTCGCCGACCAGCTCGCCGCCGCCGACTGAACCGAAGAGGGCCCGGGCGCCTCAGCCCGAGAGGCGGGCGCCGAGGGCCCGCACCAGCGCGAGTGCCTCGGCCGGGCCGTCGACCGTGAGGTCGGCCGCCGCGACCATCTCCGGGGCCAGCTCGTCGGAGCGCACCACGACCTTCACGACCGTGCGCCCCTCGTCCCGCAGGCGGTCGAGCGCGGCGAACGCAGGCAGGTCGCCCACGTCGTCGCCGAGGAAGCAGACGTTGTCGAGCCCCTCGGCCAGCCCAATGACCACGGCGCCCTTGTCGGTGGCGACCGGCGGGTGCAGCTCGATCGACATCTTGGCGGTGCGCAGCTCCAGCCCGGAGCGGGCGGCCTGGCCCTCTGCCCAGGCCCGCACGGCGTCGGCGGCCTCCGGGTGCTCGCGGTAGTGGAGGGTGACCGACAGGCCTTTGTGCTCGACGAACATGCCCTCGGGCCCGCCACCCGAGGCGGCGGCCACCACGTCGTCGACGGCCTCGCGCCACGCGCCCGCGGCGGGGTCGTCGCGGCGCTCGCCGTCGACCACCGACTGGAGCCCGTAGAGGCCCGACAGCACGACCGGCGACGCACCGAAGTGGCCCTGGAGGAACTCGACGGGGCGACCGGAGATGACCGCCACCCGGGCCACCTGCGCGGCGAGCGCCTCGAGTGCGTCGACGACGCCGTCGAGCGGTGCGGCCGCAGCGGGGTCGTCGACGATCGGCGACAGGGTGCCGTCGAAGTCGGTGAACACCCCCGAGGCCTGCGGCGCGGCGACGAACGCGTCGAAGGCGGCGGGCAGCGCGCCCGACGCGGCCGCGGGCTCGCTCACGTCACTCGAGGTCGGGGCCGGCGAGCACCAGGACGGTGGCCTCACCCAGCGCCACCGGCGGCGGGGTGGTCATGGGCTGCACCGCGTCGACGCTGAGACCGAGCGCGGTGGCCACGGCCTGGGCGTCGCCCTGGGCGCCGGCGACGTAGAGGACCTGGGTGCTGGTGACCGCGCTCGGCGCGTCGGTGACCGAGATCTGGGTGTAGCCCTTGCCCTGGAGCGTGGTGCGGGTCTTGCCCGCCAGCCCGTTGGCCGGGTTGCCCGACGCGTTGGCGACCTTCACGACCACCTCGGCCGGGGCCTTGCTCGGCAGCGTCGTGGTGGTGGTCTCGACCGGCACCGTCGTGGTGGTGGTCTCGACGCTCGTCGACTCGGCGACGACGCCACCCTCGGAGTCGTAGCCCTTCACGAGCAGGAGCAGCCCGATCAGGACGGCGCCCACGATGAGGGCGATGCCCACCGCGTTCTCACGGCCCGGAGCGGGGGCGGCGGAGGCCATCAGGAGCCCGGCGGCTCGCTGGCCTGCTGGTGGATCACGTCGTGACGGGCCCGACGCCGGCGGTCACGCAGGCGACGAAGCCGCCGCACGCCGAGGGGGTCGTACTCGTAGGCCTCCGGGCTCTCGAGAAGCTCGCCGAGGATCTCGTAGTACCGGTTGGCCGAGAGCTCGAAGCGCTCCTGGATGAGCGACTCCTTCGGACCGGTCTCGTGCCACCACGCCCGCTCGAAGTCGAGGATGGCCTTGTCCCGTTCGGTGAACTCCACGGGGGCGATGCTTGCCCGCCCGGCCCCCCGACGCAAGCACCCTCGCCCGCTGCGGGCCGGGGCGCTCGACCTGGAGCGTCGGTGACCAGGGAGAACACCCGGAGGGTAGGGTCGCCCGAGTTTCGAGGAGGGGGACACATGGGACCGTTGGACGGCGTGACGATCATCGAGCTGGCCGGGTTGGGGGCGCTGCCCTTCGCCACCCTGAAGCTCGCCGACATGGGGGCCGACGTCATCCGCGTGCACCCGCCCGGCGAGGTGCCGGAGCTGAAGCCCGAGCACCGCGACAGCGAGTTCGACCGTGGCCGCCGCTCGATCACCGTCGACCTCAAGTCGCCCGAGGGCGTCGAGGTCCTGCTGCGCCTGGTCGAGAAGGCCGACGCCTTCGTCGAGGCGTTCCGCCCCGGCGTCACCGAGCGCCTCGGCATCGGCCCCGACGTGCTGCTCGCCCGCAACCCCCGCATCGTCTACGGCCGCCTCACCGGCTGGGGTCAGGACGGGCCGCTCTCGCCATGGGCCGGCCACTCGCTCAACTACGAGGCCATCACCGGTGCCGTCGGCTCGATCGGCGTGCCCGGCCAGAAGCCCCCGCCCCTTCTGCAGGTGCTGGGCGACTTCGGTGGCGGTGGCATGCACATGGCCTTCGGCGTGGTGTGCGCCCTGTTCGAGGCCCAGCGGTCGGGCCAGGGCCAGGTCGTCGACGTCTCGATGACCGAGGGCGTGATGTCGCTCTACTCGGTCTTCTACGCCATGACCCAGATGGGCGTGCACGACGGGCCGCTCGGCTCGAACCTGTTCGACGGCGGCTCGCCCTTCTACAACACCTACGAGACCTCCGACGGCCGCTTCATCACCCTGGCGCCCATCGAGCCGAAGTTCTACGCGCAGCTGCTCGAGAGGCTCGGGCTCGACCCGGCCGAGCTGCCCGCGCAGTACGACGAGAGCCGCTGGCCCGAGCTCACCGAGCGCATCGCCGAGGTCGTTCGCACCCGCACCCGCGACGAGTGGACCGAGCTGCTCGAGGGCACCGACGTGTGCTTCGCCCCGGTGCTGTCGTTCGCCGAGGCGCCCGAGCACCCGCACAACGTGGCCCGTGGCTCGTTCGTCGACGTACCCGGCTCGATCAAGCCAGCTGCGCCCGGCGCCGCGGCTCAGCCGCACGCCGGGCGAGGTGCGCCCCACCTACGCCTACCCCGGCGTCGACACCGAGGCCGTGCTGCGCGAGAGCGGCTTCGCCGACGACGAGATCGCGGCGTTGGCCGACAAGGGAACGGTCGCCTGGTAGCCGCGGGGTTCTTCGTGGCCGTAACGTACTGCCGGCGATCCCCCGGGCCGGTGGCGGTGGTTCACTCGGATGGTCCCCGACATGGGAGCCCCCGTGCGCGAACTGCTCTCCACCCCAGAGACCGTCCAGGCCGGCGTGTTCGACGGCGCCGCCCCCTCGGTGGCGACGGTGACGTCCGGCGAGACGTTCTCGGTCCGGACCCTCACCCGCACACCGCTCGGGCTCGACACCTACGAGCGCCTCGGCCCGGCCATGGTGCCGGTCGAGACGTCGATCGTGGCCGCCGGCCGCACCTGGTTGGGCCCCCACCCGGTGCTCGGGCCGATCGAGGTCGAGGGCCATCCGGCCGGGCGCACGCTCCAGGTCGACGTCCTCGAGGCCTGGCCCGACGCCCCCGCCGGTTGGAACGGCGTCCGGGAGGGCTACGGCGTGGTGCCCGACCTCGACGGCACCACCGACATCGAGCTCATCGACGTCGTCGGCGACGAGGTGCACCTCCGCTCGGGCGTGGTCGTCCCCGTGCGCCCGTTCTTCGGCGTGCTGGCGGTGCGGCCCGACCCGGCGCTCGGTCCCCTGAACACCATCCCGCCGGGCCCCTTCGGCGGCAACATCGACTGCCGCGAGCTCGTGGCCGGGAGCCGGCTGTTCCTCCCCACCTTCACCGACGGCGCCGGGTTCCTCATCGGCGACGGCCACGGCACCCAGGGCGACGGCGAGATCACCGAGACGGCGCTGGAGATCGCCATGCGCGGGGTCGTGCGCCTGACCAGCCGACCCGAGCTGGCGACCGACCGGCCGCTCGCCGCCACGCCGACGGCCACGATCTTCTTCGGGTTCGGGGCGTCCTTCGACGAGGCGTCGCGTGACGTCGTCGCCCACGCGGCCGCCCGGATGGCGGAGTGGTCGACGTTGACGACGATCGACGCCTACCGCCTGTTCAGCCTGGCGTGCGACGTCCGCGTCACCCAGCTGGTCAACGGCGTGGTGGGGGCGCACCTCGTGGTCGACCGGGCGATCACCGAGCAGCTGGGCCCACGATGGCCGGAGTGGCTCCACCTCTGATCACCCGTCGCCCCGCCGGGGCCGGTCCTAGGGTGCACGGCGTGGAGCAGTCCCCTGCCGTGGCCCGCCGATGACCGGTCCCTTCGACGTCGACGTCGCCCGGCTCCGCCGCCGGCGCACGATCAAGTGGTCGCTGTACGGGCCCGATGTGCTCGCCGCGTGGGTCGCGGAGATGGACTTCGCCGTCGCCCCGGTGGTCCGCGCCGCGCTGCTCGAGGCCGTCGAGCGCGAGGACTTCGGCTACCTCCCCGCCGACCTGTCCGAGCTGACGGAAGCCTGCACCGCGTTCCTCGCGTCCGCCCACGGCTGGGTGGTGCCCCCGGCGCGGATCTTCCCGGTGGCCGACGTGCTCGCCGGCATCTCGTCGGTGCTCGAGGTGCTCGTCGAGCCCGGCACCCCGGTGATCGTGCCCACCCCGGCCTACCCGCCCTTCTTCGAGATCGTGGAGTTGAGCGGACGCCCGGTCGTCCCCGTGCCGATGGCGGTCGACGGCGACGGCCGGCTCTCCCTCGACCTCGACGCGGTCGACGCCGCCCTCGCCGCCGGGGCCCGCACGGTCCTGCTGTGCAACCCGCACAACCCCACCGGTCGGGTCTTCACCACCGACGAGCACCTCGCCCTGGCCGAGGTCGTCGAACGCCACGGCGCCCGGGTGATCACCGACGAGGTCCACGCCCCCCTCGTGCACCGCGGCCACCGGCACGTGCCCTACGCCTCGGTCTCCGACGCCACCGCCGCCCACACGGTGACGGTCATGTCGGCCTCGAAGGCCTGGAACATCCCCGGCCTGCGGTGCGGCCAGGTCGTGATGACGAACCACGACGACGCCGCCCGGTGGCGCACCCTCCCGGTGTTCCAGGTGCCGGCGCCCACGCCGATCGGCATCGCCGCCTCCGTCGCCGCCTACCGCGACGGCGACCCCTGGCGGCAGGAGCTCCTCGCCCACCTCGACACCAACCGCCACCTCCTCGGAGCGCTCCTCGCCGCCGAGGTCCCCGAGGTCCGCCACCGCATGCCCGAGGGCACCTACCTGGCGTGGCTCGACTGCCGGGGCCTCGGCGTCGACGACCCGGCCGCCCTGTTCCTCCGGGAGGGTGGCGTCGCCGTCAGTGACGGGCCGCCGTTCGGCATCGGCAGCGAGCGGCACGTCCGCCTCAACTTCGCCACCTCCACCGACCTGCTCGAGCAGATCGTGGCGGGCATGGGCCGGGCGGCGCGCACCGTGCGCACCCGGCGCTGAGGCGCGGCCCCCGGGCGACGGGGCAGACTGCGCCCATGGGGGCCACACCACCGCTGCGTCCGGTGACCGACGCCGAGATCGAGACCTTCCGCACCGACGGGGTCGTCTGCCTGCAGAGGCGTCATGCCGCCCGACTGGCTCGAGCGCATGGTCGACCCCGTCGAGGAGGCCATCGGCGGTGAGGCCGCCGCCGACCTGTCGAAGATGGGCGACGACATCGCCGCCGCCACCGGCGCCGACCGCACCGTCGACCAGGCCGTGCACGACGCCGCCACGCCGCGGGGCCGCTTCGTCGCCGGCACCGACCACTGGCGCCTGCAGGACGAGTTCCTCGACTTCGCCGTCCACTCCCCCCTCGGTGCCCTCGTGGCCGCGGTGCTGGAGGCCGACGACGTGTGGCTCTACGAGGACAGCGTCCTGGTCAAGGAGCCCGGCACCGAGGAGCGCACCGCCTTCCACCAGGACATGGCGTACTTCCACCTCGACGGCGACCGCGTCTGCACCACCTGGGTGCCGCTCGACCCGGTGACCGCCGAGAGCGGGGCCGTCCGCTACGTCGTGGGCTCCCACCTCGACCGCACCCGCTACCGCCCCAACCTGTTCGTCACCACCATGTCGATCCCCGGCACCGAGGGCGAGGAGGTGCCCGACTACGACGACGTCGAGCAGCGCGGCGCCGCCCGCATCGTCAGCTTCGACACGCAGCCCGGCGACGTCGTGATCCACCACGCCCGCACCATCCACGGCGCCAACGCCAACGCCAGCGCCACCCTGCGGCGGCGGGCGATCAGCGTGCGCTACGCCGGCACCGGCACGGTGTTCTCACCGGTCGCCGGCGCGCCGGGCAAGGCCCATCACGACGGCGTGGCCGCGGGGGCACCGCTCGACGACGAGCACTTCCCCCGGGCCTGGCCCCCTGCCGCCGACTGATCTCCGCCGGCTAGGCGAGGGTGGCGCCGTCGACGCGGACGTACTCGCCGTTGACGTGGGCGGCGTCGTCGGACGCCAGGAAGGCGATGACGCTGGCCACCGTCTCGGGGCCGCGGTTCTTGTCGACCGGGGAGATGCGCTCGAACAGCGACCAGTCCGAGTCGGGCGGGAGCATGGTGCCGGTGGCGGCGTGCAGCGGCGTCTCGATGCCGCCCGGCGCCACCGCGTTGACCCGGATGCCGCGGCGGGCGTACTCCATGGCGAGCGTGTAGGTCATGGCCAGCACCCCGCCCTTCGAGGCGGCGTAGGCGAGCATGTACGGGTGGCCCGACAGGCTCGAGGTCGAGGCCGCCATCACGATGTTGCCCTGGGTCTCGAGCAGGTGGGGCAGGCAGGCCCGGGTGACGAGGAAGGTGCCGGTGAGGTTCACCCCGATGACGAGCTCCCACTGCTCGGTGGGCACCTCGTGGCTGTGGCTGGTGCGCATCAGGCCGGCGATGTTGCAGAGCACGTCGAGGCGCCCGTAGGCCTCGACGACCTCGGCCACCACCCGGTTGACGGCGTCCTCGTCGGCGATGTCGACGGCCCACGACCGGGCCTCGACACCGGCGGCGCGGGCGGCCGCGGCCACCTCCTCCACGGCGTCGGCCTGCACGTCGAGGCACGCCAGCGTGGCGCCCTCCTCGGCGAGGCGCTCGACGGTGGCGGCGCCGATGCCCGACGCCGCGCCCGTCACCAGGACGACCTTGTTCTCGAACCGACGCATGTCTTCTCCCCCTGGGCTCCCCGTGGGAGCCGATCGTGTCCGGAGCCCGAGGAGGGATTCGAACCCTCGACCACCTGTTTACAAGACAGGTGCTCTGACCAACTGAGCTACTCGGGCGGCGGCGACAGCGTAGGGCGCGGCCCCGGCACGGCGGGACGGGGACCGGTACGGTCCGCCCATGAGCATCTTGGGGAACCGGGTGGTGCGCCGTGAGGATCCGGCGCTCCTCACCGTCGGGGGCACGTACGTCGACGACATCGTCCACGAGGGCGCGGCCCACGTGGTCTTCGTGCGCTCGACGCTGGCCCACGGTCGTATCGTCGCCGTCGACACCAGCGAGGCCGAGGCGGCACCCGGCGTGCTCGCCGTGGTCACCGGCGCCGACCTCGACCTGCCGGAGCTGAAGCCGATCATCATGGTGAACCAGCAGATGACCCGGCCCCTGCTGGCCACCGGCACCGTGCGCTTCGTGGGCGAGGCCCTCGCCGCGGTCGTGGCCGAGACCCGCGCCGCCGCGGTCGACGCCGCCGAGCTGGTGGTCGTCGACCTCGAGCCCCTCCCCTCGCTCACCGACCCGGTGGAGGCGCTGACCTCGGACGTGCACCTGTTCCCCGAGGTCGGTGGCAACACCGCCATGGCGATCCCGTTCCACGGCGAGCCGCTCGCGTTCGACGAGTGCGACGTCGTGGTCTCCACGACGATGGTGAACCAGCGCCTCGCCCCCGCCCCGATCGAGGCCCGCCACGCTGTCGCCTGGTGGGACGACGACCGGCTGATCGTCGAGATCGGCTGCCAGGGCGCCCATCCCGTCCAGGCCGCCTACGCCGAGCTCTACGGGCTGGCACCGGAAGACGTGCGGGTCATCTGCCCCGACGTCGGCGGCGGCTTCGGGGCCAAGTCCCAGCCCGGCCCCGAGCAGCTCCTGCTGGCCGAGCTGGCCCGGCGGGTCGGCCGGCCCGTGCGCTGGGCCGAGACCCGCTCGGAGAACCTGGTCGCCATGGGCCACGGTCGCGGCCAGGTGCAGACCGCAACCCTCGGCGGCACGAGCGACGGCCGCCTGCTGATGTACCGCATCGAGGTCCTGCAGGACGGCGGCAGCTACCCGCACATGGGGGCGATCCTGCCGTTCGCCACCCGCATCATGGCCAGCGGCACCTACGACATCCCGGGCATCCAGTTCAGCTCGAACTCGGTCGCCACGACCACCACGCCCACGGGCGCCTACCGCGGAGCCGGGCGCCCCGAGGCCACCGCGGCCCTCGAGCGCATCGTCGACGTGTTCGCCGCCGAGGCCGGGCTCGACCCCGCCGAGGTGCGCCGCCGCAACCTCGTGGGCTCCGACCGGTTCCCGTTCACCACGCCGACCGGCACCGTCTACGACTCCGGCGACTACACGGGTGCCCTCGACCGCGCCCTCGGCGCTGCCGGCTACGACGAGCTGCGGGCCGAGCAGGCCCGCCGACGCGAGTCCGGCGACCGGCGCCTGCTGGGCATCGGGGTGGCCTGCTACGTCGAGATCACCGGTGTCATGGGCGGGCCCGAGTACGGCTCGGTCGAGCTGCTCCCCGACGGCGGCGCCCGGGTGGTCACCGGCTCCACGCCCTACGGGCAGGGCCACGTCACCGCCTGGTCGATGCTCGTCCAGGACCGCACCGGCATCCCGATGGACCGGGTCGAGGTCGTCTACGGCGACACCGACCTGGTGCCGAGCAGCGAGGTCACCGGCGGGTCGAGGTCCCTGCAGATCGCCGGCTCGGCCGTGCACCAGGCCGCCGGCACGCTGGTCGAGCTGGCCACCGAGCGCGCCGCCGAGCTGCTCGAGGCCTCACCCCACGACGTCGTGCTCGACGCGGAGTCCGGGCGCTTCCACGTCGTCGGCAGCCCGGCGGTGTCGGTCGGCTGGGCCGATGTCGGAGCCGGGCTCGGCGACGACGTGCTGCTCGCCGTGTCCGACTTCTCCGCCCCCGGGCCCACGTTCCCGTTCGGGGCCCACGTGGCCGTGGTGGAGATCGACGCCGACACCGGGCGGGTGGAGCTGTTGCGCCTCGTCGCGTGCGACGACGCCGGCGTGATCCTCAACCCGCTGCTGGTCGACGGCCAGGTGCACGGCGGGCTGGCCCAGGGCGCGGCTCAGGCGCTCTTCGAGCAGGTCGTCTACGACGCCGACGGCAACCCGCTCACCACCACCTTCGCCGACTACGCCATCCCCTCGGCGGCCGAGCTCCCCAGCTTCGAGCGGGTACCGATGGAGACCCCCACCCCGGTGAACCCGCTCGGCGCCAAGGGCATCGGCGAGTCGGGCACCATCGGTGCCACCCCGGCGGTGCAGAACGCGGTGGTCGACGCCCTCGCCCACCTCGGCGTCCGCCACCTCGACCTGCCGTTGACCCCCGAGCGGGTCTGGCGGGCGATCACCTCCGCGGAGGCCTGAGCCCCCCGCCGGCGCTGATCGGGTCAGGCGACCTCGGCGGCCGGGGCCGTGAACTGGGCGTTGTAGAGGCGGGCGTAGGCGCCGCCGCGCTCGAGCAGCTCATCGTGGTCGCCCTGCTCGCAGATGCGGCCGTTCTCCATCACCAGGATGATGTCGGCGTCGCGGATCGTGGAGAGCCGGTGGGCGATCACGAAGCTGGTGCGGTTCTGCCGCAGCGCGTTCATCGCCTCCTGGATGAGGACCTCGGTGCGGGTGTCGACCGAGCTGGTGGCCTCGTCGAGGATGAGGATGGCGGGGTCGGCGAGGAACGCCCGGGCGATGGTGAGCAGCTGCATCTCACCGGCGCTCACGGTGCCGTGCTCGTCGTCGAGGATCGTGTCGTAGCCGTCGGGCAACGAGCGCACGAAGCGGTCGACGTAGGTGGCCCTGGCCGCCTCGATGAGCTTCTCCTCGCTGGCCGCCGGGTTGCCGTAGGCGATGTTCTCGCGGACGGTGCCGCCGAACAGCCAGGTGTCCTGGAGGACCATGCCCATCTGCGAGCGCAGGTCGGCGCGGCGCAGATCGCGGATGTCGTGGCCGTCGACGGTGATGCGGCCGCCGTCGACGTCGTAGAAGCGCATGAGCAGGTTGACCAGCGTCGTCTTGCCGGCGCCGGTGGGCCCGACGATGGCGACGGTCTGGCCCGGCTCGGCCACGAGGTCGAGGTCGGCGATGAGGGGGCGGTCGGGGGTGTACGAGAACGAGACGTTCTCGAAGGCGACCCGGCCCCGGACCTCACCGGTGAGCGGCGCGGCGTCGGCGTCGGAGACCTCCTCGTCGGCGTCGAGGAAGTCGAAGACCCGCTCGGCCGAGGCGATGCCGCTCTGGAACACGTTGAACATCGACGCCACCTGGCTGAGGGGCATCTGGAGCTGGCGGGAGTACTGGATGAACGCCTGCACGTCGCCGATGCTCATCTGGCCGCTGGCCACCCGGAGCCCGCCGAACACGCAGACGATGATGAAGTTGAGGTTGCCGACGAACATCATCATCGGCTGCATCGAGCCCGAGAAGAACTGGGCCGACGCGCTGGCCTCGAACATCTTGTCGTTGGTCTCACGGAAGCGGGCCTCGACCTCGCCCTGCTTGCCGAACGCCTTGACGATGGCGTGGCCGGTGATCGACTCCTCGACGAGGGCGTTGAGCTCACCGGTGTGGCGCCACTGCGAGGCGAAGCGCTTGCGCGAGCGGGCCGCCACGACCCGGGTGAGGACCAACGAGAACGGGATCACCACGAGCGACACGCAGGCGAGGACCGGCGAGATCGACAGCATCATCACGACGACGCCGACGATCGTGAGGATCGCCTGGAGCATGTTGCTGAGCGTCTGCTGGAGGCTCTGCGACATGTTGTCGATGTCGTTGGTGACCCGGCTCAGGAGGTCGCCGCGTGCCTGCCGGTCGATGTACGACAGCGGGAGGGCGTTGAGCTTGGCCTCGACCTCGGCCCGGAGGCGGGACATGGCCCCCTGCACGATGCCGGCCAGCAGCCACGCCTGGAAGTACGTCAGCACGGCGGCGCCGGCGTAGAGCCCGACGGCGAACAGCAGCGTGAGGTGCAGCGCCGTGTAGTCCCAGTCACCGGTGGTGAGGCCGGCGACGATGATGTTGGTGGCGTGGCCGAGGATGCGGGGGCCCACGACCTGCATGCCGACGGCGACGACCGCCAGCAGCACGACGCCCCAGACGTGCACCCGCTCCTGGCGGAGGCGGGAGAACGTGCGGCGCACGGCGTGGCCGAAGTCGCGGGACTGCTCGCCGGGCACGCCCATCGGACGGGGGCCGGCCATCGGCGTCGGAGGCCGGACGGCCTCGTCGTCGCCCGTGTCGTCGGTGGTCGTGGTGTCGCTCACGCCGCCGCCTCCTGCTGCTTGGTCTGGGACGCCACGATCTCGGCGTAGGTGGGACAGCTCTCGAGGAGCTCGGTGTGGGTGCCGACCCCGACCATCTCGCCGTCCTCGAGGACGATGATCTGGTCCGCGTTGATGATGGTGGACACGCGCTGGGCCACCACCACGACGGTGGCTTCGCGGGTCCAGGGCACCAGGGCCGCTCGGAGTCGGGCGTCGGTGGCCAGGTCGAGGGCCGAGAACGAGTCGTCGAACACGTAGATCTCGGGGCGGCGCACGATCGCCCGGGCGATGGAGAGCCGCTGGCGCTGGCCGCCGGAGACGTTGGAGCCACCCTGGGCGATGCGGGCCTCGAGGCCACCCATCTCCCGCACGAAGTCGGCCGCCTGGGCCACCTCGAGGGCGGACCACATCTCCTCCTCGGTGGCGTCCTCGCGTCCGTAGCGGAGGTTGCTCTCGACCGTGCCGGTGAAGAGGTAGGGCTTCTGGGGCACGAGGCCGACCCGGCTCCAGAGGACCTCGGGGTCGAGCTCGCGCACGTCGACCCCGTCGACGATCACCGCGCCGGCCGTGACGTCGACCAGTCGGGGGATGAGGTTGACGAGGGTCGTCTTGCCCGAGCCGGTGCTGCCGATGATGGCGGTCATCTGGCCGGGGAGGGAGGTGAAGGAGATGCCCTCGAGCACCGGGGCCTCGGCGCCGGGGTAGCCGAAGCTCACGCCCCGCAGCTCGAGGGTGCCGTGACCGACGAGCTCGCTGGTCGGCGTGTCGGTGATCTCGACGCTGGTGTCGGTGTCGAGGATCTCGACGATGCGCTCGGCACTGACGGCGGCACGAGGGGCCATCATCATCACGAAGCTCGCCATCATGATCGACATGAGGATGATGGTGAAGTAGCTGAGGAAGGCGACCATGGCGCCGAGGGTGAGGGTGCCGTCCTGGATGCGGGGGGCGCCGAACCAGATCACCGCCACGCTCGAGCAGTTCACGACCAGCATCACGATCGGGAACATCAGCGCCATCAGGCGGCCGGCCTTGAGCGAGGTGTCGGTGAGCTCGCCGTTCACGTGGCTGAAGCGGGCGGTCTCCTCGGGCTCGCGGACGAAGGCCCGCACCACCCGGATGCCGACGATCTGCTCCCGCATGACCCGGTTCACCCCGTCGATGCGCTCCTGCATCATGCGGAAGGTCGGGATCATCCGGCCGATCATCACCCAGAGGATCACGACCAGGACCGGCAGGCTGACGAGCAACAGGGCCGAGAGGCCGAGGTCCTCGCGCATCGCCATGAAGATGCCGCCCAGGGCCATGATCGGGGCGGTGATGGCCATGGAGCAGACCATCACGGCGAGCAGCTGGACCTGCTGCACGTCGTTGGTGATGCGGGTGATGAGCGAGGGGGCACCGAGCTGGTTGACCTCCCGCTGGGAGAACGACGTGACCCGGTGGAACAGGTCGCTGCGGACGTCGCGGCCGAAGCCCATGGCCGCCTTGGCCGAGACCCACATGGCGCCGACGGCGAAGACCATCTGGATGCCGGCGATGCCGAGCATCGACCGCGCCGGTGCGCCACACGGCGGTGAGGTCGGGATCGGGCGACGCCACGTTGTTGATGATCTTGGCGTTGATGGCCGGCAGCAGCAGCGAACAGCCCGCCTGCACGATCTGGAGGCCGAGCAGGAGGATGAGCAGCCCGCGGTAGCGGCCGATGAGGTGGCTGCGGAAGAGGCGGATCAGCACGGGCGAGCCGCCTCTCGCGGGGTCGCGCCGGTCTCGGGGAGGCGGCGGGATGTCGGGATCATCGAGAGGTCCTCGGGGAGTGGGAACGGATGCCGTCGAGCAGGAGCGAGACGAGCTCCTCGGGCGGCACGGGGCCGTCGGGCTCGAAGCCGGGGTTGCTGGTGGCGAGGGCGAGCGAACGCAGCCGACGGGCGGCGGTGACGGGGTCGACGCGGAGCTCGTCGGCGTAGGGGGCGATGAGGTCGGCCAGGGCCTCGACGCCCATCGGCCGGTGCTGGCCGGGGTGGATCACGCCGACCTCGCGGGCGACGGGCAGGAGGTGCCAGACCACCGCGAAGCGGCGCTGGAGGATGCGGGTGGCCTCGACGAGCTGGTCCTCCATCGGCTGGGACCGGTCGATGGCCTCGACCTTCTTCTCGAACCAGGTGCTCTCGAAGGCGGCCTCGACGGCGGCGGCGATGACGGCCTGCTTGTCGGGGAAGACCCGGAAGATGGTGCCCTCGGCGATGCCGGCGGCCTCGGCGATCTGGCGGGTGCTCACCGCACTGCCGTGCTCGAGCAGCAGCGGCACCGTGGCCTTGACGATGGCCGCCCGTCGCTCGTCGGGCGGCATGGCCGTGGCCCGCGTGCGGACCTCGGTTGCTGGTGCGGCGGACATGGCCGCCACCATAGCTGAGTGAGCGCTCACTCACACCAGTCGGGCGGGGGTCGCAGTGCACACCGCCGGCCGTCGAAGATGACGCCACTGATAGATTCGCCGGCCGTGCAGCCCCCGATGTTCGAGCCCACCTCAGACGAGTCCGGGAGCAGCGACGGGCCCCCGCAACCGTGCCGCCTCCGGGCCCGGGCGTGGTGGGGCGACCAGCTCGTGGCCGACACCACCGCGGCCATCCGCATCGACCGCGAGGGCCGGGCGCCGCTGCTGTGGTTCCCCGTCGGAGACGTCCGCCTCGACCTCTTCCGGGCCGAGCCCCACGACGGTCGCACCCGCCGGTGGAGCACCGACCTGTCCGCCACCAGCACGAGGTCCCTCCTGGCCGCCGCCACCGACAGCTGGTCGACCGGGCCCGACGGGCCACCCGAGCGGACCGGCCATGCCGTGATCCTCCAGCCGCTCGCTCCCGCCACCGACCAGGGGTGGATGGCGGAGCACGTCACCTTCGACCACGACCGGGTGCGGGTCGAGCTGGTCGATGGGGCCGACGACGACCCGGCCGAGGACGTCACGATCAAGCGCTGGCCCACCTGGGGCGACGCCACCGACCTGCTCGACCTCCTCGACGTGCGCCCCTCCGGCGAGCACCACTACCTCAGCACCCGGCGCGACAGCTGGCAGCGACCGGTCGTCGAGGCCAGCCAGATGCTCGGCCAGGCGATCGTGGCCGCCTCCCGCGAGGCCGGTGGCCGTCGCGTGGTGTCGGCCCACATGTCCTTCACCCGTGCCGCCGACACCGACCGGCCACTGGGGATCGACCTCGACGTGGTGGCCGCCGGCCGCACGTTCACCACCATCGTCGCGACCGTGACCCAGGGCGGACGCACCTGTGCGGTCGGCACGTTCCTCCTCGACGACACGGCCGACGACGTCGTGCGCCACGCCGTCGCTCCCCCGGCCGTGCCCGGCCCCCACGAGAGCTCACCGCTCGACATGGGTGTCACCGGCCGCGACCTGCGCGTCGTCGACGGCGCCTACACCTCCGACCCGGACGCGCCCGTCGGCCCGCCGGAGCTCGACGCCTGGATCCGCTTCCGCGACGTCCCCGCCGACCCCCCGCTGCACGCCGCCCTCCTCGCCCAGTTCACCGGGCACTTCTCGATCGCCGCCGCGCTGCGGCCCCACGCCGGCATCGGGCAGATGGAGGCGCACCGTTCGCTCTCCACCGCCATCAACGCCATCGCCATCTCGTTCCACGGCGACGTCCACGCCGACCGTTGGATGCTCTACCACCACCTCTCCACGTTCGCCGGCGACGGTATGAGCCACTCCGAGTGCCGGGTCCACGACGAGCACGGCGGCCTGGTCGCCTCGTTCACCGTCGACGCCATGATCCGCCGGTTCGCACCCAGGTCGGCCGTCGACGAGGGCCGGTCGCTGTGAGCCTCACCACCGGGCGCGGGCCCTTGAGCGCACGACCCGCCGGCCGGTTCTCCGTCCCGATGCCGGAGGGCGTGGTCTACGTCGAGCCCTTCCCGCGCCGGGTGCGGGGGCTGATCGGCGGCGCCGTGGTGGTCGAGAGCGAGCAGGTGCAGCTGGTGCACCGCGCCGGCAGCCCGCCCACCTACGCCTTCCCGGTCGATGCCGTCCGCGACCCCTCCCTGCCGACGGCACCCGAGCCCTCGGCCGAGGGCCACGTCACCGTGCCCTGGACTGCGGTCGACGCGTGGTTCGAGGAGGACGAGGAGGTGTTCGGCCACCCCCGCAACCCCTACCACCGGGTCGACTGCATCCCGACCAGCCGCCGGTTGAGGGTGGAGGTCGCCGGCACCGTGGTGGTCGACACGACCGCCACCACCGGCGTCTACGAGACGGCCCTGGCGCCGCGCCTCTACGTCGACCGGACCGAGGTCCGTGGCGCCCGGCTCGTGCGGAGCAGCTCCACCAGCTACTGCCCCTACAAGGGGACGGCCACGTGGTGGGACCTCGAGGTCGGCGCCACGGTCGTCCACGACGCCGCGTGGAGCTACGACGACCCGCTCCCCGAGAGCCTGCCCATCCGGGGCCTGCTCGGGTTCGACGAGGCCGAGGTCGAGGTCACCGCCGAGCTCCCGTCCTCGGCCTGATCCCTCATCGGGCAGGCTGGAGGCCCGCACCGAAGGGGGAGCACATGCGCATCGGGATGTTCATCGCGGAGACCTCGCCGCCCGGCTCGACGGTCGACGACCTGCTCACCCAGGCCCGCTGGGCCGACGAGAACGGCCTGCACACCGGCTGGGTGCCGCACGTGCCGTGGAGCCTCGACGGGCTCACCGCCATCGCGCTGGCGGGCCAGGTCACCGAACGCATCGAGCTCGGCACCGCGGTCGTCCCGACCTGGTCGCACCACCCCTACGCCATGGCCCAGCACGCCCTCACCGCCCAGGCCGCGTGCAACGGTCGCCTGCTGCTCGGCATCGGCCCGTCGCACCGCAACGTGGCCGAGGGTTGGTACGGCGCCAGCTACGAGGGCGTGATCCACCACGTCCGCGAGTACGTCGAGGTGCTCGAGGCGGTGAACCAGGCCCAGGACGACGCCAACCACGGACGGGGCCTCGCGAACCTGGGCGGCCGGGTGCACCACGACGGCGAGCTCTACCCGGTCGAGTCGCTGCTCGGCGTGCCCGGCGCCGAGCCGGTGCCGATCTACCTCGCCGCGCTGGCGCCGTTGATGCTGAAGCTGGCCGGCGAGCGGGCCGAGGGCACCATCACGTGGATGTGCGACGAGCGGGCGATCGAGACCCACGTCGTCCCCCGCCTCACCGCGGCGGCCGAGGGCGTCGGCCGCCCGGTCCCCCGCGTGATCGGCGGGCTGCCCCTCGCCGTGTGCTCCGACCGCGCCCGGGGCCTGGCCGCCGCCGAGGCCCGCTACGGCGGCTACCGCGACATCCCGACCTACGCCCGGGCGCTCGAACGCGGCGAGAGCGGCTCCCCCGCCGAGGTCGCTGCGGTCGGCACCGAGGAGCAGATCGTCGAACGGCTCCGTTCCTACGAGGCCGCGGGCGTCACCGACCTGTGCGCCATGACGTTCGCCGTGGGCGACGACGACGCCGAGCGGGCCGAGAGCACCGAGCGCACCAAGGCCCTCCTCGCCGCCCTTGCCGCCCAGGCCTGATCCCTCGGCTCGATCGAGCACGCCCCAGCGTGCCGGAACGAGCCACCGGCCATGGAGGTTCACCACCTGTGGCTCGATCGAGCACGCCCGAGCGTGCCGGAACGAGCCACCGGGGGACCGGGTCAGCCGCCGGCGAGGCTGGAGCAGTCGTCGACCACGATGAGGCCGTCGACCGTGGCGGTGGAGCCGAACTGCATCGCCAGCGAGATCGCCGGCAGCGACGACAGCGGCAGCGACGTGGTGAGGGTGTCGCCGTGACCTTCGGGGTGATGGCCAGCTTCTGACGGGTCTCGACCTGGCTCGGCCACGTGATGAGCGTGGTGGTCCAGCCGTCGGTGCCGTGCACCATCCGCAGCTCGAAGCTGAACTGCCCGAGCGGGTCGCCCTGGGCCACCACGTAGGTGGCGGCCGGCGCCTCGTCGATGGGGCCCGCAGTGGTGATGGACACGGCGAGCTGATCGCCGTCGACCTTCGCCGATGCGGACACGAGGTCGATGCCCGAGAGGCCCGGGGTCGACGCGCTGACGCCGGCCGGGAGGTCGAGGTCGCCGGAGGGGTCGGTGCAGGTGTCGCCCTCCGAGCTCGGCACGAGCGTGCTCGTCGAGCCGGCCGCGGCGTCGGTGCCCTTGTCGTCGCTGCTGCACGCGGCCACGCCGACGCCGGCGAGCACCACCAACGCGGCGACGGCGACGCCCCTGCGGAGCGCGATCACCCGGCGGCCTTCTTGGCCGCGAGGCGGCGGCGGGTCACCTCGAAGCAGGCCAGCGCACCGGCGGCCGACACGTTGAGCGACGCCAGCTGGCCGAGCAGCGGGATGCCGGCCACGGCGTCGCAGCGCTCGCGCACCAGGCGGGACAGGCCCTTGCCCTCTGCGCCGAGCACCAGGCACACGGGCTGGTCGGCGACCTCGAGGTCGAACAGGTCGGTGTCGCCCCCCATGTCGAGGCCGATCACCCACACGCCGGCGTCGCGCAGCTGGCGCAGCGCCGTGGGCAGGCCGCCGACCAGGGCCATGGGCAGGTACTCGACGGCGCCGGCCGCGGCCTTGGTGACCGTGGGGGTGATGTGCACGGCCCGGTGCTTCGGGAGCACCACGCCGGTGACGCCGGCGCACTCGGCCGAGCGCAGCAGCGCGCCGAGGTTGCCGGGGTCGGTGACGCCGTCGACGGCGAGCAGGAACGGCGGGTCGCCCTGCGGCGACTTGGCGCGGGCCAGCTGGTCGAGGTCGACGTCCTCGAGCTCGGCGGCGTGGGCCACCACGCCCTGGGGCGACTCGGTGCGGGCCTCGGCGAAGAGCCGGGTGCGGGTGACCTCCCGGACCGACACCTTGAGGTCCTGGGCCAGGTCGACGATGTCCTGGAGGACCTCGGTGTCGTCCTGGTCCTCGGCGACGATGATCTCCCGGATGCGGCGGTTGCCGGCGAGCAGCAGCTCACGCACGGCCTGGCGGCCCTCGACCTGATCGCCGCCGAGGCCGCGGGCGGCCCCCTGCTTGCGCGGGCCCGAGCCACCGCGACCGCCACCGGCACCACCACGACCAGGCGCCCCGCCCTTGCCCCCGCCCTTGCCGGGCGCGGCCGGCCGGCTCGCGGCGCGGGCCGCGCCGGGACGGTCGGCCTTGCGCACCGACGCCGCCGCGTGGCGGATCTTCTTGGCCTCGACGGCCTTCTTGGCCGCGGCCGACATCGGCTTCTTGCCGCTCTTCTTGGCGCCGCCGCCGCCTCCACCGCCACGGCTGCCACCACGGGGCGGGGTCATCGGGCGCTCACCACGGCGACGGCGAAGCAGGCGATGCCCTCCGCACGACCGAGGGCACCCAGGCCCTCGGCCCGATTGCCCTTCACGGTGACGGGAGCGCCGACAGCGGCGGTGAGTCGGTCCTGCATGAGATCCCTCCGGGGGGCCAGCTTGGGGCGTTCGCACACCACGGCACAGTCGACGTTGCCGGGCTCCCAGCCCGCCGCCCGCACGCGGCCGGCGACCTCGGTGAGCAGGCCGATGCTGTCGGCGCCGGCCCAGGTCGGGTCGGTGTCGGGGAAGTGCTGGCCGATGTCGCCGAGGCCGGCGGCCCCGAGCAGCGCGTCGGCGCAGGCGTGGGCGATGACGTCGGCGTCGCTGTGGCCGACCAGGCCGCGCTCGCCCTCGAACACGACACCGCCGAGCACCAGCACCCGGTCGGGGGCGTCGGAGAAGGCGTGCACGTCGAAGCCTTGACCGACCCGGACCGTCATGGGGGCAACCTACCCGAGGGCGCGCAACAGGGCGGTCGCCACGGCGAGGTCGTTGGGGCCGGTGATCTTCAGGTTGGTGGCCTCGCCGGGCACCACCACGACCGTGCCGCCGACCGCTTCGACCAACCCGGCGTCGTCGGTGGCGTCGGCACCGTCGGCGTGGGCGGCACGCAGCAGGTCGGCCCGGAAGGCCTGCGGGGTCTGCACCGCCACGAGGTGGGCGCGGTCCAGGGTCTCGACCACCACGGCGTCGCCGTGCTCGTCGTGGCGGACGCGCTTGATGGTGTCGGTGACCGGCACGGCCGGGATGACGGCGTCGGCACCGGCATGCACCGCGGCCACCACGGCCTGGTGGAGCTCGGCCGAGGCCAGCGGGCGGGCCGCGTCGTGCACGACGATCACCGCGGCGTCGGCGTCGATGACGGCCAGCGCGGCCCGCACCGAGTCGGCCCGCTCGGCACCGCCCTCGACGGCCACGTCGGCGGCGCCGCTCTCCACCAGGGCCTCGCCCTCGGCCTGGTCGGCTGGGGCCAAGACCACGACCACGTGGTCGGCGGCGGCGCGGGCCGTGGCCAGCGACCGGTCGATGACGCGCTCGTCGCCGAGCACCTCGTACTGCTTGGGCTGGGGGCCGTAGCGGCTGCCCGACCCGGCCGCGAGCACGACGGCCCAGACCGGCCCGTCAGCCGGCGCGGCCCCGGCGCCGGCCCCGCTCAGCGGAGCGCCTCGTCGAGCTTGGCCTCGGCCTCCTCGGCCGGGACGTCGAGGGCGAAGATCAGCTCGGAGATGAGGATCTCGCGGGCCTTGGCCAGCATGCGCTTCTCGCCCGCCGACAGCCCCTTCTCGGCGTCGCGCTGCGACAGGTTCCGCACGACCTCGGCGACCTCGTAGACGTCGCCCGACTTCAGCTTCTCGGCGTGGTTCTTGAAGCGCCGCGACCAGTTGCTCGGCATGCGGGCGTCCTTCTTGGCGAGCAGGTCGAAGACCTCGGTCACCTCGTCGGCGTCGATGACCTCGCGCAGGCCGACCTCCTCGGTGTTGTCCACCGGGACCATGGCGGTCAGGTCGCCGTAGGAGAGGCGCAGGAAGAAGTACTCCTTCTCCTCGCCGAAGGCCGTCCTCGTCTCCCGCCGCTCGATCACGGCGGCGCCGTGGTGGGGGTAGACGACCTTGTCACCGACGTCGAACGACATGCTGCTCCAGACGTAGAGGGCCGGGCGTGGCGGGCACAGGGTAGACGGCTCTCCCTCCCCCGGAACGCCGCTGCGGCGACGCCTCCGACGGCGGTGTCGGGACGTGGCGGCGAGGTCACGCAGAGGGAGCCCGACCTGGCGCCGGACCGGGCAGTAGGCTCCCGAACCGTGGTCGACCCAGATCTGCTCAGCAACGTCGAGTTCTTCAAGGACTTCGAGGGCGAGTCCCTCAACGACCTGGTTGCCGCGGCCGAGCGCCGCTCGTTCAACCGGGGTGGGGTGCTCTTCACCGAGGGCGACGAGGGCACCGAGCTCTTCGTCGTGTCGTCGGGGCGCATCGCCATCGCCAACCGCTCGATCGACGGCCGTGAGTCCGTGATGGCGCTCATGGAGCGCGGCGACCTCTTCGGCGAGATGGCCCTCTTCGACGGCCGGGCCCGCTCGGCCGAGGCCCGTGCCCTCGAGCCCTCCGACGTGCTGGCCATCCCCTACGAGCCGCTGCGGGCCATCTACAAGGCCAAGCCCGAGCTGCTCTGGAACGTGGTCGAGATGCTGGCCGTGCGCCTGCGCAACACCGATGAGCAGCTCGCCGACTCCGTCTTCCTCGACGTCACCGGGCGCACCGCCAAGCGGCTGCTCGAGCTGGCCGGCGAGGCCGACGAGTTCTCCCTCCCGATCACCCAGGAAGAGCTCGCCGGCATGGTGGGCGCCTCCCGCGAGCGGGTCAACAAGGCCATCGCCAGCTTCGTGAAGCTCGGCTGGATCGAGCAGGCCGACCGCCGGTACCGCATCACCAACCGCGAGCAGCTGGCCCTCCGGGCCCGCTGACCCACCCTCACCACCGAGCCTCCGGCTCGCGTGGTCGCCGAAAAGGCGACCAGGTGAGCCAGTGGGTGCAGTTCGAGGTGGTCAGGCCGAGGGGCCGGCGGGGGCGGGGAAGGTCTCGCCGACGAGCTCCTCGCTGAGGGCCCACAGCCGCGCCGCGGCGTCGGGGTCCATGGCATAGGGCGCCGCCGTGGCGACCGCGCAGTCGGCGAGGTAGGTGCCGCCCCGGGCGTCGAGCTCCGGCGCGGTGGCGGCCCAGACCGAGGTGGCGGCACCGACGTCGGTGCCGACGACCGGCGGCAGCTTCCCGGAGCCGGACGGCGCCGAGGCGGCCCGGGCGGCGAGGTCCTCCATGACGTCGGGGGTGAAGTTGCGCCCGAGCTGGGTGGCCACCATGCCGGGGTGCACCGCGTAGGCGTGCACGCCGAGCGGGCCGTAGCGCCGCTCGAGCTCGACCGCGTGGAGGATGTTGGCGGTCTTCGACTGCCCGTAGGCGTCCATCTTGTTGTACTCGTGGGACTCGAAGTTGGGGTCGTCCCAGTGGATGTCGGAGGCCATGTGGCCACCGGAGCTGAGCAGCACGACGCGCGACGGGGCGCTGGCCACGAGCAGCGGCAGCAGCCGGCCGACGAGGTCGAAGTGGCCGAGGTGGTTGGTGCCGAACTGGAGCTCGAAGCCGTCGTCGGTGCGGCCGAACGGCACCGCCATGATCCCGGCGTTGCCGATGAGCACGTCGAGGCGGTCGTGGGTGGCGGCGAAGCGGTCGGTGAACGCCCGGACGCTGTCGAGCGAGCCGAGCTCGAGCACCTCGTAGGAGACGTCGGCCCCCGGCACGCGGTCGAGCATCCCGGCGACGGTGGCGGCGCCCTTGTCGTCGGAGCGGGCGGTGATCACCACCGAGGCGCCGGCGGCGGCGAGGGCCCGGGCGGTCTCGCGGCCGATGCCGGTGGTGGCGCCGGTGACGAGGATGGTGCGGCCCGACAGGTCGACGCCCTCGAGGACGTCGGTCGTGGTGGTGGTGGGTGCGTCGCTCACAGGACCTCGTCCTCCGGTGCGGGCCACTCGGCCGGCCAGTTGTCGTTCACGGTCATCGACCACTCGGGCTCACGGCGCTCGAGGTAGGCCATCACGCCTTCGCGGGCGTCGGCCTCCCCCATGATGTGGACGTGCAGGTCGCTCTCGGCCTTCGCCGCCTGCGTGGGGTTGAGCCCGAACGACGACCACAGCAACCGCTTGGTGACCGCCACCGACACGGGCGCGGTGTTGACCGCCATGTCGTGGGCGACCTCGAGGGCGTGGGGCAGCACGTCGTCGTTGTCGAGCACCCGTGACGCCACGCCGAGCGACTCGGCCTCGTCGCCGGTGAAGGTGCGGCCGGTGAGCATGATGTCGGCGGCCTTGGCCATGCCGACGATGCGGGGAAGGGTCCACGTGCTCGACCCGTCGGGCATCACGCCCCGACGCACCTGCACGATGCCGTACTTGGCGTCGCGTGCCATGAAGCGCAGGTCGCAGTGCAGGGTGATGGTGAACCCGATGCCGATGGCGTGGCCGTTGACGGCGGCGATCACCGGCTTGCGGATCTGCCAGGCACTGGTGGTCAGCGGGTTGGCCCGGAAGCCCTCGGAGGTCTCCTTGCGCTCGAACACGTCGGAGCCGTTGGAGAAGTCGGCCCCGGCGCAGAACGCGGGCGGGGTGCCGGTGACGACCACGACCCGCACGTCGTCGTCGGTGTCGGCCCGGCGGTAGATCTCCGACAGGGCGTTGCCCATGGCGCCGCTGAAGGCGTTGCGGGTCTCGGGCCGGTTCAGGGTGGCGACGAGGACGCCGTCGTCGTGGAGCTCGGCGAGCAGGTCGTCGGTGCCGGTGTCGATCGGGGTGGTCACGCCGTCTCTCCCGAGACCGCCTTCACCGCCGCCACGGTCTCGGCGATCACCTCGTCGGTGATCGGGTAGCCGGGGAAGTAGAGGCAGACGCGGTCGGCGGCGTGGCCGTAGCGGCGCTGGATCTCCTCGGCGACCTGCTGGGGGGTGCCGACCACGGAGATGGTGTGGGCCATCTCGTCGGTGATGAGCCCCGACATGCCGACCCAGTCACCCTGCTTGGAGAGGGCGTTGAGCTGCGGCTGGAGGTCGCCCCAGCCCTCGACGTCGAGCACCGGCTTGTACGACGGCGTCGAGCCGTAGAACGACAGCAGGCCCTTCACGCCCCGGCTCGCGACCTCGATCTCCTCGTCGGTCGTGCCGATGCCGCAGATGACCTCGAGCACGATCTCGAGGTCGTCACGGGTGCGGCCCGCCTTCTCGAGGCCCCGGTCGACGGCCGGGAGCGTGCGCTCGGCGAAGTGGCGCTCGGAGTTGAACGGCATGACGAGGATGCCGTCGGCGACCTCGGCGGTCATCTCGCACATCTTCGGGCCGAGGGCGCCGACGTGGACCATGGGCTTGCCGTAGGGGTTGGGGCCCGGGTTGAAGTTCGGGGTCATGAGGGTGTGGGTCGTGTACTCGCCCTCGTACCGGAACGGGCCCTCGCCGGCGAAGTGATCGAGGATCATCTTCACGGCCTCGACCATCTCGCGCATCTGCGCCGCCGGCTTGCCCCATCGGGAGCCGTAGCGCTTCTGGATGTGCGGGCGGATCTGCGAGCCCAGGCCCAGGCGGAAGCCGCCCTTGTTGAGCAGCTGCATGTCGTTGGCCGCGTAGGCCATGTGCAGGGGGCTCCGGGGGAACGCCATGGCCACGTTGGTCATGAGGTCGGTGGTGCCGGCGGTGGCGGTGCTGGCCAGCACGAGCGGGAAGAACACGTCGTGGGAGTTCTCGAACGTGAAGAGCCCGTCGGCGCCCGTCGCCGCCAGCTCGGCGGCCCGCTCGGCGGCTCCCTCCGGCCCGGTCATCGCCAGCGAGATGTCGACCTTCATGTGGAGCCCTCCCCCGCCGCCCACCCTCGGGGCGACCCGACGTTTCTAGCCGGTGGCACCTGACCCTGACGAAGGGGACGGCGAGGACGAAGGGGGGCGGTGCACACAGGGGCGCCCGCACCTGTGAAGATGTCAGGACGACCGCACCGGCCGGGGGGACTCCGAGATGACCGACACCACGAACGCGCCCGACACCTTCGACGACATCGACGTCACCGACCTCGACGTCTTCGCCGAGCGCTACCCGGCGGAGTGGTTCGCCCGGCTGCGGGCCGAGGCGCCCGTCTACAAGCACCCCGGCACCGCGGGCAGCGACGGCGAGGACTTCTGGCTCGTCACCTCCTTCGAGCACGTCACCGAGGTGCACCGGGCCGGCCTGCTCTACAGCCACCAGACCGGCCCCGGCCGCAACGGTGCCGGCGGCATCGCCCTCACCGACCAGCCGCCGGAGCTCGGCCCCGGCCTGATGATGGTCAGCACCGACCCGCCCCAGCACACCCGCTACCGCAAGCTGGTGAACAGCGGGTTCACGCCCCGGATGATCCGTCGCCTCGACGAAGCCCTCCGCCAGAAGACCAACGCCGTCCTCGACCGGGTCACCCCGCTGGGGGCCTGCGACTTCGTGGTCGACGTGTCGGCCGAGCTGCCGCTGATCGCCATCGCCGAGATCCTGGGCGTGCCCGCCGAGGATCGCTCCAAGCTGTTCGACTGGAGCAACCGGATGATCGGCAGCCAGGACTCCGAGTACGGATCCGGCGCACCGGCCGACGAGATGGGCTCCGACTACGGCAACGTCATCATGGAGATGGCCATCTACGCCCACGAGCTGAGCGACGACAAGCGGGCCCACCCGGGCGACGACGTCTGGACCCGCCTCACCGACGCCCAGGTCACCATGGACGACGGCACCACCGTCGAGCTCACCGACCTCGAGCGCGACCTCTTCTTCGCCCTGCTCGTCGTGGCCGGCAACGAGACCACCCGCAACGCCATCTCCAAGGGCCTCATGGCCTTCATGGAGCACCGCGACCAGTGGGACCGCTGGATCGCCCACCCCGAGCTGGCCGACACCATGGTCGAGGAGGTGCTCCGCTACACCAGCCCGGTGAACTTCTTCCGGCGCACCGCCACCGCCGACACCGTGCTCGGCGGCCAGAAGATCAAGGCCGGCGAGAAGGTCGTGCTCTGGTACCCGTCGGCCAACCGCGACGAAGCCGAGTTCGGCCCCACCGCCGACGACTTCGACATCGGCCGCGAGATCAACCACCACGTCGCCTTCGGTGGCGGCGGCGCCCACTTCTGCCTGGGCGCCAACCTGGCCCGGCTCGAGATCAAGATGATGTTCGAGGAGCTGGCCCGCCGCACCCCCGACATCGAAGTGGCCGGCCCCGCCGAGCGGCTGCGGATGAACCTGGTCGACGCCATCAAGCACCTGCCGGTGACCTACACCCCCTCCCCCGCCGAGAACTGACCCGCCCCCCACGAAACCGTGCGCAGGACCTGCGCTCGGGCACGGGGAACGCGCACCGTTTCGGGAGAGGGACCGCTCAGGCGGTGAGGAAGGCGACGGCGCGGCGCCAGGCGTCGGCCGCGTCGTCGGCGCGGTGGGTGGGGCGCGACGCGTCGTGCACGAAGCCGTGGTCGGCCTCCTCGTAGCGGGCGATCTCCACCCCGAGGGCCTCGGCGTCGGCCACGTCGGCGTCGGGCGTGTAGGGGTCGATGCCACCGATCACGGCGAGGGTCGGGCACCGGTCGGGTGAGGCCAGCGCGTCGATGGGCTGGGCCAACGAGCCCTCCCAGTCGGCCGGCAGCCGGATCATCCCGTAGAACGCCGCCGCCCGGGCGAAGCGACCGCTGGCCGCGGCCTTGAACGTGAGCATCCCGCCCATGCAGAAGCCCATGACCGCCACCCGATCGCAGCCGGTGGCGTCGGCGGCCGCGAGCGCGTCGGCCTGCAGGGCGTCGTCGGAGAACTGCGCCATCAGTGCCATGCGCGACGGGATGTCGAGATCCTCCTGACCCGGGAAGGGCTCGGGGGCCACCACGACCCAGCCGTGCTCGGCGGCCAGCCGGGCGCACATGTCGTCGAACAGCGGACGCAGCCCCATGATGTCGGGGAAGAGCACCACGCCGAGCGTGGGCTCGGCGTCGCCCTCGGGACGGGCCAGCTCGGCGGGCGTGCCGGTGGACAGGGTGATGCGCACGGTTCCTCCGTGGGGTCGCGGGCCGACGGCCGGGTGGGCGGCGCCGGTCAGGAGTAGTGGTCGAGGATGCTCGACTCGGCCAGGCGGCTCAGGCCTTCCTTGATGGCCTTGGCCCGGTGGTCGCCCACCCCTTCGACCTGGTCGAGGTCGTGCTCGGTGGCCCGCAGGATCTTGGCCAGCGAGCCGAAGCGCTCGACGACCCGGTCGATGACCGACTCGGGCAGGCGGGGGATGCGGGCGAGCAGGCGATGGCCCTTGGGCTGCACCGGAGCGTCGAGGTCGGTGGTGCCGTCGGGGAGGTGCAGCACGTCGGCCACGGCCTTCAGGTCGAGCAACGTCTCGGTGTCGAGCCGGGCGAGGCCGGCCATGGCCTCCTCGAGGTGCCAGTCGTTCTCCTCGTGGAGGTAGTCGATGACCACCATGCGGCGCTCGTCCTCGACCCCGGCCAGCACCTCCTCGAGCTGGAGGCGCACGAGGCGGCCGTCGCCACCGAGCTCGACGATGTCGCCCTCGATCTCCTCGGCGATGCGCAGCACCATCTCGGTGCGCTGCAGGAGCATGACGACGTCGCGGATGGTGACGAGGTCCTCGATCTCGAGCGCCGAGAGGCTGTTGGAGACCTCGACGAGGCGCTCCTTGTAGCGCTCGAGGGTCTGCAGGGCCTGGTTGGCCCGGTCGAGCAGGCGGGGGATGGGCACCAGCTGGTGCTTCTCGTCGCCGACGTAGACGGCGATGATCGACATGTCCTCGGAGACCGAGATCACCGGCACGTTGATCGATCGGGCCACCCGCTCGGCGGTGCGGTGGCGGGTGCCGGTCTCGGACGTGGGCACGTTGGGGTTGGGCACCAGGTGCACGTTGGCCCGGGCGATGCGGCTGGCATCGGGGGCGAGCACGATGGCGCCGTCCATCTTCGCCAGCTCCGACAGCCGCTGGGGGCTGAAGGCGGCGTCGAGCAGGAAGCCACCCGAGCAGATGTTGAGCACGTCGGGCCCGTCGCCCACGACGATGAGGGCACCCATGCCCGACTGCATGATGCGGTCGAGGCCCTCACGGAGGGGCTTGCCGGGCGCGACGACGGCCAGGGCATCGAGCATGGCCTCACTGCGCCGGCGGGGCATCGGGTGAGTGTAGACGACGACCCGGCGGGCACGACCGGGGCGAAGGTCCCCGCGATCGTTCAGATAGCCGACAGAGTCCGAGGTCAGGCCGGTGCCGGCCCCGACGAGGACGACCTCAGAACGGGTCGTCGAGGATGTCGTCGGGGACGTGGTCGGGGATCTCCGAGGCGTCGACCGACCGCAGGCGGGGCGGCGGCCAGTTGTCGGCGGGCTCGGGTCGGCCGCCCCCCTCGGCGGGGTGGGTCGGGCCCGACGGGCGACCGGCGGGATGGCCGCCGTCGTCGACGGTGAGGCCGGCGGCCTCGATGGCCTCGGCGAGGGTGCCGACCCGGATGGCGACGATGCCGTCGGGGGGCTCGGGCGCCAGGCGGGGCAGCAGCGCCCGGTGGAAGCCGAGGCGGGCGGCCTCGGCCAGGCGGCGGTCGGTCTGGGAGACCTGGCGCAGCTCGCCGCCGAGGCCGACCTCGCCGCACACCACGAGATCGGGCGGGAGGGGCCGGCCGGCGAGGGCCGAGGCGAGGGCGAGGGCGACGCCGAGGTCGGCGGCGGGCTCGGAGATCTTCACCCCGCCCACGGCGAGGGCGTAGACGTCGGTCTCGGCGAAGGAGAAGCCGGCGCGCTCGCCCAGCACCGCCAACAGCAACGACAAGCGGCCGGAGTCGAGGCCCTGGGCGGAGCGGCGGGGCGAGGCCAGGCGACTGGGGGTGACGAGGGCCTGCAGCTCGACCAGCAGCGGCCGGTGCCCCTCCATGGTGGGCACCACCACCGAGCCGGACACGCCCTTGCGGCGGTCGGCGAGGAAGAGCTTGCTGGGGTCGGGCACGCCGATCATGCCGCCCTCGGTCATCTCGAACAGGCCGAGCTGGTCGGTGGCGCCGAAGCGGTGCTTCACGGCCCGCAGCAGGCGCAGGGCGTGGTGGCGGTCGCCCTCGAAGGCCAGCACGGTGTCGACGACGTGCTCGAGCACGCGGGGACCGGCGAGGCCGCCCTCCTTGGTGACGTGGCCGACGAGGATGACGGCGATGCCACGGGACTTGGCCGCGGTGACGAGGCGGGCGGCGCACTCACGCACCTGCGACACCGAGCCCGGAGCCGAGCCGATCTCGGGGTGGTGGACGGTCTGGATGGAGTCGACCACCACGACCGTCGGCTCGATCTCGTCGATGAAGTCGAGGATGTGGGGCAGCGAGGTCTCCGACGCCAGCCACAGGCTGGGCCGCAGGGTGCCCAGGCGCTCGGCCCGCAGCCGCACCTGCTGCTTGGACTCCTCGGCCGAGACGTAGAGCACCTTGGCGCCGTCGGCGGCGATGGAGGCCACCGCCTGGAGCAGCAGGGTGGACTTGCCGATGCCGGGCTCGCCGCCGACGAGGGTGACCGAGCCGGGCACCAGGCCGCCGCCGAGGACGCGGTCGAGCTCGGAGATGCCGGTGGCCCGGGCCGACCACTCGTGCACGTCGACCTCGGAGATCGGGACGGGCACGTCGCGCGGGCCGAGGCGCTCGGCGACGCTCTGGCCCGCCGGCACGTCGAGCTCCTCGACCAGGGAGTTCCACTCCTCGCAGGCGGGGCAGCGCCCCACCCACTTGGGCGCGGTGGCGCCGCACTCGCTGCACCGGAACACCGCACGGACCCTGGCCATCCCGCAACCCTACGCACCCCCTGCGACAGCGGGGTGGGGGACGGCTCAGCGCCGGGGCAGGCGCGAGCGCATCATGCGCTTGGTGCGCATCCGCCGGGCCCGGATCCGCAGGCCCACCACCACGGCGGTGAGCACGACGAGCCCGGCCACCAGCAGCTTCCAGGCCAGCGAGAAGAGGTGGTTCTCGCTGGACGACACGTCGATCGCCTGGGGGCCCGACCCGAGCGCGCCGGCCACCGTCTCGTCGGCGCCGGGCAGGTCGACGGTCATCGAGACGTCGACCATCTCCCCCACCGGCCGCCCCTCCTCGGCCTCGATCTTCGCCACCAGGCCGCCCGAGCCGTCGCCGCCCAGCGTCTGGGTGAGCTGCGGATCGCCGAACATGGCCACGCCGGCGCTGAGGTCCATCGTGCCGGTGAGCTTCGTGGTGGTGGAGAAGATGCTGGAGGTGCGGGTGATCGCCAGCTCCTCGTAGGGCCCGTCGGGGCCGCTCAGCTGGGCGAGCACGACGTTGGCCTCGTCGGCGTCGGCGAAGTCGTGGTGGGCCCGCACCCACGTGGTGCCGTCCTCGGTGACGGGCTCGTCGACGGTCCAGCCCGCCGCCTCGAGGTCGGCGACACGCAGCTGCTGGTCGAGGTCGCCCACCCGGGCCAGGGCCGCCGCGTCGAAGCCGACGGCCTGGGTGACGGTGCCGCTGCCGTCGGGAGCGACGGTCACGGTGGTGTCGACCTGCACCTGGCAGGCGGTGGCCACCACGATCACCACGACGGCGAGCGCGGCCAGGCGCAACAGGCGTGAGATCCGGGCGGGCACGGCGCCGGACGCTACCAGCGGCCCGTCGCCCGACGGCACCGGACCGCCACCGGACGAGGCCCGTCGACGCGGACGAGCCCGGGCGATGGCCCGGGCTCGTCTGGCGCTCGTGCGACCCGCAGGCCGACGAGCTGCTACTCGGTGGGACCGGCCTCGGCCAGCTCCATGGACGGGGGCTCGAAGCCCTCGATGGCGTGGAACACGATCACGCTGCTCGCCGGTCTCCGGATCGTCCTCGGCGTCGACGAGGATGTTCTCGCCGGCCCGGAACTCCTTCCAGAGGAGGCGCTCGGAGAGCGGATCCTCGACCAGGCGCTGGATCGCCCGACGCAGCGGGCGGGCGCCGAGGGTGGGGTCGTAGCCCTTGTCGGCCAGGTAGCAGCTTGGCCGCCTCGGTGAGCTCGAGGCCGATGCCCTGCGCCTCGAGCTGCTTGGTGACCCGCTTGATCATCAGGTCGACGATCGTGGTGACCTCGGGCTTGGACAGCTCGTGGAAGACGATGGTGTCGTCGATGCGGTTCAGGAACTCGGGGCGGAAGTGCTGCTTCAGCGCCTCGTTGACCTTCTCCTTCATCTTCTCGTAGCTGATGGCCTCGTCGGTCTTGCCGAAGCCGACGTTGGCCTTGCGGAGGTCCTGGGTGCCCAGGTTCGAGGTCATGATCAGCACGGTGTTGCGGAAGTCGACCGAGCGGCCCTGGCTGTCGGTGAGCCGGCCTTCCTCGAGGATCTGCAGCAGCGTGTTGAACACGTCGGGGTGGGCCTTCTCGATCTCGTCGAAGAGCACCACCGAGAACGGCTTGCGCCGCACGGCCTCGGTGAGCTGGCCACCCTCTTCGTAGCCCACGTAGCCGGGGGGCGAGCCCACCAGGCGGCTGACGGTGTGCTTCTCCATGTACTCGGACATGTCGAGGGCGATCAGCGAGTTCTCGTCGCCGAAGAGGAACTCGGCCAGCGTCTTGGCCAGCTCGGTCTTCCCGACGCCCGAGGGGCCGAGGAAGATGAACGAGCCGCTGGGGCGCTTGGGGTCCTTGAGGCCGGCCCGGGTGCGGCGGATCGCCTGGCTGACCGCCTTGATGGCGCTCTCCTGGCCGATGACCCGCTTGTGGAGCTCGTCCTCCATGCGGAGGAGCTTGGCGGTCTCCTCCTCGGTGAGCTTGTAGACCGGGATGCCGGTCCAGATGGAGAGGACCTCGGCGATGGCTTCCTCGTCGACCTCGTCGAAGAGGTCGATGCCCGCGTCCTTCATCTCCTGCTCCTTGGCCTCCTTCTCGGCCAGGAGCTCCTTCTCGCGGTCGCGCAGGCGGCCGGCCTCCTCGAAGCGCTGGGCCTCGACGGCCTCCTTCTTCTCCTGCACCACCGACGCGATCTGGTTCTCGAGCTCCTTGAAGTCCGGCGGGGTCTCCATGCGCTTGATGCGCAGGCGGGAGCCGGCCTCGTCGATGAGGTCGATGGCCTTGTCCGGGAGGTGCCGGTCGGAGATGTAGCGGTCGGCGAGGTTGGCCGCGGCGACGAGGGCCTGATCGGTGATCGTGACCCGGTGGTGGGCCTCGTAGCGGTCGCGCAGGCCCTTGAGGATCTCGATGGTGTGGGCCACGGAGGGCTCCTCCACCTTGATCGGCTGGAAGCGGCGCTCGAGGGCCGCGTCCTTCTCGAGGTGCTTGCGGTACTCGTCGAGCGTGGTGGCACCGATGGTCTGCAGCTCGCCGCGGGCCAGCATCGGCTTGAGGATGCTGGCGGCGTCGATGGCGCCCTCGGCGGCACCGGCACCCACGAGGGTGTGGAGCTCGTCGATGAAGAGGATGATGTCGCCGCGGGTCTTGATCTCCTTGAGCACCTTCTTGAGGCGCTCCTCGAAGTCGCCGCGGTAGCGGGACCCGGCGACGAGGGCGCCGAGGTCGAGGGTGTAGAGCTGCTTGTTGTGCAGGGTCTCGGGCACGTTGTCGGCGGCGATCGCCTGGGCGAGGCCCTCGACGATGGCGGTCTTGCCGACGCCGGGCTCGCCGATCAGCACCGGGTTGTTCTTGGTGCGGCGGCTGAGGACCTGCATGACCCGCTCGGTCTCGCGCTCGCGCCCGATGACCGGGTCGAGCTTCTTCTCGCGGGCGAGCTGGGTGAGGTTGCGGCCGAACTGGTCGAGCACGAGCGAGCCCGAGGGGGCCTGCTCGCCCGAGCCACCGGTGGTGGCGCCGGCCTTCTCGCCGCCGCCCTGGGGGGCGCCGGGGCCGGAGTAGCCCGACAGGAGCTGGATGACCTGCTGGCGGACCCGTGACAGGTCGGCGCCCAGCTTCACCAGCACCTGGGCGGCGACGCCCTCGCCCTCACGGATGAGGCCGAGCAGGATGTGCTCGGTGCCGATGTAGTTGTGGCCGAGCTGCAGGGCCTCGCGCAGCGACAGCTCGAGGACCTTCTTGGCGCGAGGGGTGAAGGGGATGTGGCCACTGGGCGACGAACCGCCCTGACCGATGATCTCCTCGACCTGCGAGCGCACAGCTTCCAACGAGATGCCGAGGGACTCCAACGCCTTCGCGGCGACGCCCTCGCCCTCGTGGATCAGCCCGAGCAGGATGTGCTCGGTACCGATGTAGTTGTGGTTGAGAAGTCGTGCCTCTTCTTGGGCGAGGACGACGACCCGACGAGCCCGATCGGTGAAACGTTCGAACACTTAGAGCACCTGCCTCCCATGCGGGAAATCGTGGAGCGAGTCTACCCACCCCCTCTGCCATCACCTCGCCGCAGCGACGGGAAGTCCGCGAGATCTCCGATCGACCCCTCGAACGAGGTGCGGCGTCGGTCACCCCTGGGCCCCGGGTTGAGGGTCTCGGACCCCTCCCGCCTAACCTTCCCGCCGTGGCGACCGCCTCCCCCCTCCTTCAGCTCCCCGTGCTCCAGGCCGACCTGGGCCGGGTCGAGGAGGCCCTCCGGGCCTCGGTCGTCACCGACGACCCCTTCCTCACCGAGGTGGCGAGCCACCTGATCCTGGCCGGGGGCAAGCGGGTGCGGCCCGCCTTCGCCGTGACCTCCGCCGCCACCGCCGACGACGTCATGGCCGCCGCCTCCCCCGAGGTCGTGCTCGGCGCCGTGTCGGTCGAGCTCGTGCACCTCGGCTCGCTCTACCACGACGACGTGATGGACGACGCCACGACCCGTCGCACCGTCGAGAGCGTCAACGCCCGCTGGGGCAACCTCAAGGCGATCCTCGCCGGCGACTACCTGCTGGCCAAGGCCTCCGAGATCGCCGCCTCGCTCGGCACCGAGGTCGCCGGCCTGCTCGCCGCCACCATCGGCAAGCTGTGCGAGGGCCAGATCCTCGAGGTCCAGAGCGCCTTCGACCTCGACCGCACCGAGGCCGCCTACCTCAACTCGATCGACGGCAAGACCGCCTCGCTGCTCGGCACCGCCTGCCGCATCGGCGGCATCGTCTCCGAGCTGCCCCGCCCGCAGATCGACGCCCTCACCGACCTTCGGTCGCAGCTTCGGCATGGCGTTCCAGATCGTCGACGACCTGCTCGACGTCACCTCCACCGACGAGGAGCTGGGCAAGCCCGCCGGCCACGACCTCGTCGAGGGCACCTACACCCTCCCGGTGATCCGCACGCTGGCCGCCGGGGGCTCCTCGGCCGCAGAGCTCACCGATCTGCTGGCCCGCCTCCGCCCCACCGACGGCTCCATCGAGCCGGTCGACGACGTCGAGGCACTGACCGCCGCCCGCGTGCTGCTGCGGGCCACCCCGGCCGTGAAGTCGTCGCTCGACACGGCCCGCACGTTCGTCGAGGAGGGCCAGAAGGCGCTGGCCCCCTACGCCGGCACCGAGGCCACCACGGCCCTCGAGGCCGCCGCCGAGCACCTGCTCGGCACCGTCAACGCCGCCGCCTGAGCCACCCCACCCCCGAAAGGTGGCTCACCGGCTTCGGCCGGCTGGACGACGTGAGCCAGCTTTCCCAGGTCCGCCGAAAGGTGGCTCACCAGATACAGCCGGCTGGACGACCTGAGCCAGCTTTCCGTTCAGGCGGGGTCGGGGTCGTCGTCGGCGGTGACGCGGTCGAGGAAGCCCCGCACGCCACGGTTGAACGAGCCGGCGTGCTCGACCATGAACCCGTGGGCGGCACCGGTGACGATCACGAGCTCGGAGTCGGGGATGAGCTCGTGGATCAGCTCGCTGTCGCCGATCGGGGTGAGGATGTCCTGGCTGCCGACGATCACGAGCGTCGGCACCTTCACCTGCTCGAGCTCGAACCGCAGGTGGTCGTCGAGGGCGAGGATGGCGTCGATCTGGGCGGCGAAGGCCTCCGCCTTCACCTGGAGGGCCAACGGACCGAGCCAGCCGATGACCGGCCAGAAGCGCACCCGCGCCCGGGGGCCCACCAGCCAGCTGGAGGCCTCGTCGACGACGGACCGCATGCCCTTGGTTCGGGCCAGGTCGCCCCACTCGGCGAGCAGGTCGCGGCGCCACTGCAGGTGGTGGCAGCCGGTGCAGGCCAGGGTGAGCGAGCGCACCCGCTCCTGGTGGCGCACCCCGAGGATCTGGCTCATGATCCCGCCCATCGAGGCGCCCATGACGTGGGCCGACTCGACACCGAGGTCGTCGAGGACGGCCACGGCGTCGGCGGCCATGACCTCGAGGTCGTACGGGCCCTCGGGGACGTCGGAGCGACCCACCCCCCGGTTGTCGACGGCGATGCAGCGGTAGCGCTCGCCCATCGCCCGGCGCTGGCGGATCCAGCCCCGGCCATCGGCACCGAGGCCCTGCAGCAGCAGGAGTGGCTCACCCTCGGCCCGGCCGAAGGTGTCGTAGGCGATGCGCGCGCCGTCGGACGCGATCACGTGGGGCACAGCTCCATTCTGGTCCGCCCGAGGGGTGTCTCCGCGCCGCCGTTGGTCCGCGATGACAGAGCCGGAAGGCCCCAGACCTCGAACTGGTTGTGGATCCGCACGCTCTGGCGTGCAGATCCACAACCAGTTCGGAGGGGGTCAGGCGGCCGGACGGGCCGAGGAGCCGGGCTGCAGCGACGCCCATGCGTGCAGGCTGCCCACGACCTCGGGGGTGGTGTGCACGGGGCTGAACCCGAGCAGCTCCTGCACCCGGTCGCCGTCGGCGAGGCGACCCCGGGTGAGCAGCTCGATCACGTGGTCGGGCAGGGGTGCACCGGCGATCTCGGTGGCCACGGCGGCGAAGCGCCAGCCCGGCCCCCACGTCGGCATCGGCACGCCACCACCCAGGCGCACGGCCTCCATGGCCGACACGGCTCCGCTGCCCACCACGTTGACGGGGCCGTCGGGTCGGCGGGTCACGGCCGCGGCGATGGCGGCAGCGGCGTCCTCCTGGTGCAGGACGCAGAACCGGGCCGAGCCGAACAGCGGCACCGGCACCGCCGGCAGCCGCAGCACCCGGCCGAGCGGGCTCGGGAAGTGCGGGCCGACCACCGGGGCGCAGCGCAGCAGCGAGACGGGCACGCCGGCCTTGGCGCCTCCGTCGACGGCGACGCGCTCGGCGTGCAGGAGCGACTCACCGAACGGCGAGGTGGGGTCGGGGGCCACGGACTCGTCGGGGCGCACCGGCGTCCCGGGCCCGCGGCCGTAGACCTCGATGCCGGAACGGACGACCACGGCCTCGAGGGTGCCGGCGTCGAGGCAGGCGTCGAGAGCGGCGATGGTGCCCACCGCGGTGCGGGTCGTGGCGCTGGTCGGGCCCGAGCGGGCGTGGGGCTCGTACACGCCGAGGTGCACCAGCACGGTCGGGGCGAAGGCGGCGATGGTCGACACCATCCGGTCGCGGTCGCGGGGGTCGACCCGGTGGTACTCGGCGCGCCGGAGGTGGCGGCGGGGCGGCTCGAGGTCGACGCCCATGATGGCGCTCACGTCGTCGCGGGCCTCGAGCAGGAGCGCGACACGGGTGCCGAGCTCGCCTCCCATGCCGGTGACGGTGATGCGCACGACGACCCCTAGAGGTTCTTCTCGTAGACCAGCCGGAGGCCGTGGAGCGTCAGCCACGGCTCGGTGTGCTGGATGCGGCGGGAGAACGGCGTGATGAGGTCGGCGAGGCCGCCGGTGGAGACCACCGTGCACTCCCCCAACTCGTCGATGATGCGGTCGCACAGGCCGTCGACCTGGGCGGCGAAGCCGTACACGGCGCCGGACTGGATCGACTCGACGGTGGACTTGCCGAGCACGTTGCGCGGAGCCCGCAGCTCGACCGCTCGCAGGGCGGCGGCCTTTCCGACGAGGGCGTCCATCGAGATCTCGACCCCTGGGGCGATGGCCCCGCCGAGGTACTCGCCGTTCTCGGAGACGGCGTCGCACGTGGTGGCCGTGCCGAAGTCGGCGACGATCGTCGGCCCTCCGTAGAGGTCGAAGGCGGCGATGGCGTTGGCGATGCGGTCGGCGCCGACCTCCTTCGGGTTGTCGTAGTCGATGCGGATGCCCGTGCGGACGCCCGGCTCGATGACGATCGGCTCGAAGTCGAGGTACTGGTCGGCCAGGTCGCGCAGGGCGGCGGTGATCCTCGGGACGCCCGACGACACGGCGATGCCGTCGATGTCGCTGAACTGCATGCGGCGCAGGCGCGAGGAAGCCCTGGAGCAGCACGGCGACCTCGTCGGAGGTGCGCTCGGCGGCGGTGGAGATGCGCCAGTGGTTGAGCAGGCCGTCCTCGGGGCGGCGACCGGACGCGGGCTCGCCGTCGAGCTCGTAGAGCCCGACCACGGTCTGGGTGTTGCCGGCGTCGACGGTGAGCAGCACGAGATCCTCCTGGTTCCGGTCAGCCGGGCTCGATGTCGAGGCCGATGTCGAGCACAGGGGCGGCGTTGGTGAGCCCGCCGACGGAGATGCAGTCGACCCCGGTGCCGGCGTAGGACGCCACGGTGTCGAGGGTGACCCCGCCCGAGACCTCGAGCAGGGGCCGTCGGGGCGCGGCATCGGCGGCGGCCACGCAGGCGCGCACCTCGTCGGGGGTCATGTTGTCGAGCAGCAGGGCGTCGGCCCCGGCGGCGAGGGCCTCCTGCACCTGGTCGAGGCGGTCGCACTCGACGTGCACGGTGCGGGCGGGCCACATGGCGTGGGCCCGGGCGACCGCGTCGGTGATGCCGAACAGGGCGATGTGGTTGTCCTTGAGCAGGATCCAGTCCGAGAGGTTGCCGCGGTGGTTGGCCCCTCCCCCGGCCCGCACGGCGGCCTTCTCGAGCGAGCGCAGGCCCGGGGTGGTCTTGCGGGTGTCCCAGATGCGGGCGCTGCCACCAGTGGCGGCGGTGTCGACGAATGCCCGGGTGAGGGTGGCGATGCCCGAGAGGTGGCCGAGGAAGTTGAGGGCGGTGCGCTCGGCCGTGAGGATCGAGGCCAGCGGGCCGGTGGCGGTGGCGAGCACCGAGCCGGCGGCCACGGCATCACCGTCGTCGAGCTGCCAGGCCAGGGCCACGGTGTCGTCGATCTGGTGGAAGGTCTCGGTGGCGCAGGCCCGCCCGGCGAGCACGCCCGGGCGCCGGGCGACGAACGCGGCGGTGGCCGAGAGGTCGTCGGGCAGGAGGGCCGAGGTGAGGTCGCCGAGCGGGATCAGGTCCTCGGCCAGGGCGCGGGTGACGGCCTCGACGACGACGACTCGGGGAGGGTGGACAGCGCGGGGCACGGAGCAAGCCTGCCCCGCGTCGGGGGCCGGCGGCCAACCACCGGGGTGCGGCGTCCGGGTCGAGGCCCGCCGCCGGGTGGTCCGAGGAGGGTTCAGCCCCGGCTCTGCACCACGAGCCGGACGGCCAGCTCGGGGTCGGCGTCGGGTGCGTCGAGGCGGGTGTGGGCCCCTCGGCTCTCCCGTCGCGCCGAGGCGGCGGCGAGCAGTGCAGTGGCGATGGTGCAGAGGTTGGCGAGCTCCTCGCCGTGGCGGGTGCCGAGGGCGGCGCCGGCGACCACGGCGACCTCGTCGACCACCTCGGCGGTGCGGTCCAGCGACGCAGCGTCGCGCACCACACCGGCGCCGGCGGTCATCGCCCGCTGGAGGCGGTCGCGAGCGGCGGCGACCTCCTTCTCGTCGGGCAGCCCCGTACCCGGCGAGCTGCCGGCGGTGCCGCTGAGCGGCGCCGGGAGGGCAACCGGAAGGACGCGTCCACCGATCACGGGGACGTCGGCCCCCTCGGGCCCGAGCACGCTGCGCATGGCCCCGGTGGCGGCGGGCCCGTCGTTCCCGGCCGCCACCGCGTCGACGGCGCGGGCCCCGAAGACGAGGCCTTCGAGCAGGGAGTTGGAGGCCAGGCGGTTGGCGCCGTGCACTCCGGAGCAGGCGACCTCGCCGGCGGCCCAGAGCCCCGGGAGGGCCGTGGCGCCGTCGAGGTCGGTGACCACACCCCCGCAGAGGTAGTGGGCCGCCGGGGCGATGGGGAGCAGGTCGCGGGTGGGGTCGAGACCGACCTCGACCAGCCGCCCGGCGATCGACGGGAACCGCTCGGCGAAGCGGTCGATGCCGGTGACGTCGAGCAGGCAGTGGTCGACACCCTGCTCGAGCATGCGGGTGGTGATCGCCCGGCTGACCTGGTCGCGCGGCAGCATCTCGTCGACGAACCGGTCGCCGTGCACGTCGCGGATGAGGGCGCCGTCACCCCGGAGGGCCTCGCTCAGCAGCGGGCGGGGATGGCGATCGATCGCGAGTGCGGTGGGGTGGAACTGGACGAACTCGACGTCGGCGACGGGCACGCCCGCCCGCAGGGCCATGGCGACGCCGTCGGCGGTGGCCTCCATCGGGTTGGTCGTGACAGCGAACAGCTGGCCCGCACCCCCGCTCGCCAGCAGCGTGTGCCGGGCCCGCACCTCGACGGTGGCGCCGCCCGGGCCGGCGACCCTGACGCCGACGCAGCGGCCGTCCTCGACCAGCAGGCCGAGCACGAAGGCGCCCTCGTCGACGCGGGCGGCGGTGGCGTGGACGGCGTCGACCAGCGTGCGCTCGACCTCGACGCCGGTGGCCACGCCGCCGGCGTGCACGACCCGGGCGTAGCGGTGGCCGCCCTCACGGGCCAGGTCGAGCCGGCCGTCGTCGTCGCGGTCGAAGACGGCGCCGAGGCCGATGAGGTCGCGGACCGCAGCGGGGCCCTGCTCCACCAGCACCCGCACGGCGTCGTCGTCGCACAGCCCGCCACCTGCGGACAGCGTGTCGGCGACGTGGAGGTCGGTGCTGTCGGCCCCGGGGTCGAGCACGGCGGCGATGCCGCCCTGGGCCCACCGGGTGGTGGCCGAGTCGATGCCGGCCTTGGTGACGACCGCGACCGACAGGCCGTGGTGGCTCGCGGCCCGCACCGCGGCGGTGAGCCCCGCCACGCCCGAGCCGACGACCAACAGGTCGACGCCGCTCGGCGAGGTGGGTGCGGTCACGTCGGGCAGTCTGGCGCGGGCCCGGGCGCCCGACACACTCGGACGCCGGGCGGGCCGGGGGTCCGGGTCGGAACGGGAGCCCGGGATCAGGCCCGGAGGCCGACCTCGAGCGCGGTCAGCTCGGTGGCGCGGGCTTCGTCGACCGGACGGTTGGACGCATCGACGTGGACCACCCGCGGCTCGTAGGCCTCGAGCTCGGCCTCGTCGTAGTCGCCGTAGGTGATGACGATGATGCGGTCGCCGGGCTGCACCAGGCGGGCCGCGGCCCCGTTGAGGCACACGTCGCCGGGGCCACCGGGGATGGCGTAGGTCTCGAAGCGCGAGCCGTTGTCGATGTCGACGACCTGCACCTGCTCCCACTCGCGGATGTCGGCGAGCTCCATCAGCCGGGTGTCGAGGGTGATCGACCCGACGTAGTGGAGGTTGGCGTCGGTGACCCGCGCGCGGTGGATCTTCGACTTCATCATGCGACGGTGCACGTCGTGGCTCCTCGGTGTGCTTGGCGCCTCGGAAGGTCGCCGTACGGGAACGAGCCTCGGGCTCAGGGCACGAGGACTGCGAGGTTATCCAGCAGGCGCGTCTGGCCCAAACCTGCTGCCACCAGCAGCCGCACGGAGCCGCCGTGCTCGAGCGCCGTGGGCCGTTCGAGGGTGTCGGGATCGACGAGCTGGGCGTAGTCGAGGCGGGCGAGCGGCTCGGCGCCCACGACCTGCGCCATGTGGGCCTCCACCGCTGCGGGGTCGCGCTCGCCCTGCTCGACCAGCGCGGCGCCGGCCCGCAACGCCCGGTTCAGCACCGCGGCCGCCGTGCGCTGCTCGGGCGAGAGGTAGACGTTGCGGCTCGACATGGCGAGGCCGTCGGCCTCGCGCACGATCGGGCAACCCACCACCGTGACGGGCTGGTCGAGGTCGTCGGCCATGCGCCGCACCACCGACAGCTGCTGGAAGTCCTTCTCCCCGAAGTAGGCGCGGCAGGGCCCGGCGATGTTGAAGAGCTTGGTGACGACGGTGGTGACCCCGTCGAAGTGGGTCGGCCGGGCCGCTCCCTCCATCGAGGCCGTGAGCCCGTCGACGTGCACGGAGGTGGCGGTGGGCCGCGGGTACATCTCGTCGGTGCTCGGTGTGAACGCCACGACGGCACCGGCCGACTCGGCCAGCTCGAGGTCGCGCGACAGCGGCCGGGGATAGGCGTCCAGGTCCTCCCCCACCGCGAACTGCAGGGGGTTCACGAAGATGGTGATGGCCACGAGGTCGCACTCGGCCCCGGCGGCGTCGACCAGCGACAGGTGGCCGTCGTGCAGCGCGCCCATCGTGGGGACGAGGCCGACGGTGCGGCCGGCCGCCCGCTCTGCGTCGAGCCGCGTCCGCAGCCCGGCCTTGGTGGTCACGACCTCCATCACCCCTCCTCGTCCCCGTCGGTGCCGGGCACCTCGTCGACCCCCGTGGCCTCGCCGACATCGTCGACCAACCGGCGCGCCGCCGCCACCATGGCGTCGTAGGCGACCAGCTCGTCGGCGGGCAGCGCGGCGCGGTGACGCTCGACGGTGGCCCAGTCGCCCCGTGCCACCGGCCCCGTGAGGGCGGCGGCGGGGCCCATCTCGGCCACGTTGTCGAGGGTGACCCGCACCAGGTCGAGGTAGGCCTCGAGGGGCACGCCCGCACCGGCGGCGACCCGCTCGACCTGACCCAGCAGCGCCACCAGGTGGTTCGAGGCGATCGCTGCGGCAGCGTGGTACGCCGCCCGGTCGGCGTCGGCGACGGTGAACGAACGGCCCCCGAGGTCGGCGACCAGGGCCTCGACCAGAGCCAGGGCCTCGGGCGGGTCGCCCGCCACCGCGAACCAGGCACCCGAGCGCAGACGGCGGGCGCCCACCTCGGCGTCGGGCAGGGAGACGAGCGGGTGCACGGCGGCCCGACGGGGGTGCGGCGCCAGGACGTCGAGGCCGAGCGAGCCGGCCAGGTGGGCGACGACCGTGGTCGCCACCGGCCTCACCGCGGCGGCGACCTCGGCGATCACCGCGTCGGGGGTGGCGAGCACCAGCAGGTCGACGCCCTCGGCCGCGCCCACCACGTCGCCGCCGCGGCGCACCGGCTCGGCGACCGTCCAGCCGACCGCGGCCAACGCCGTCGAGAGGGCCGAGCCCGCCCGGCCCGGCCCCACGACCCGCAGCGAACGCGGGCCGGTGCCGTTCATCCCGGCCGGGAGTCGAGCGGGCCGACGAGGTCGATGCGGCCTTCGGCCTTGTCGCGCCAGTCGGGGCCCGCCACGTCGGGGGCGATGTCGGCGAGCGGGGCCATCACGAACCGGCGCTGGCGCATCCGCGGGTGGGGCACCTGGAGGTCGGGCTCGTCGACGGTGACGCCATCCATCCAGACGATGTCGACGTCGAGGGTGCGCGGGCCCCAGCGGACCGTGCGGACGCGGTCGGCCGCGGACTCGAGGCGGTGGCACACGCCCAGGAGCTGCCGGGCGCTGAGCTCGGTGTCGATCTCGATGACGATGTTGAGGAAGGGGTCCTGGCCGGCCGGGCCGCCGACGGGGTCGGTGCGGTAGACGGGCGAGACGGCCACGACGCCGCTCAGCGAGCCGACGGCCTCCCGCAGGATCGCCCAGGAATCACCCATGTTGGAGCCGAGGCCCAACAGCGCTCGGGTCACTCAGCGCCCCCGGGTGATGCAGACCCCGGAGGTCGCGAGGACCTGCGGGACCGGTGGCCGCAGCTTGCGGACGGTGACGGTGACCGAGACCACCCGGGGGTCGGCCAGCACGGCGTCGGCGACGGCCTGGGCGAGGCGCTCGAGCAGGATCGGCTCGAGGGTGGTGACCACCCGCTCCACGTCGGCGGTGATGGCGCCGTAGTCGAGGGTGTCCGGGAGCTCGTCGGAGGCGCCGGCGACCGAGAGGTCGGCGACGACGTCGAGGTCGATCTCGAGGGGCTGGGCCCGCTCGCGCTCCTCGGGCAGGGCGCCACAGATGGCGCTCAGCACGAGGCCGCGCAGCTCGATGCGATCGGTCGGTGCCATCGGGGGGTGGTCCTCTCGCTGCCGAGGGTCAGTCGGGGGGCTGCGGGAGCGTGGCGGCCACGGCCACCATCTCGCGGCCGGCGGGGCCGAGCTGGCGCTGGGTGAGGCGCTCGATGACGGTGACCGTGCGGGGCGCGGTCTCGACCAGGCCGTTCCAGAGCAGGTAGCCGGCGATGAGGCCACAGACGCGGTCGCCGAGCTCCTCGCCGTGGATGAGCACCCGCTCACCGCGCTGGAGCATGTCGCGCAGCTCGCTGAAGAAGCCCAGCTCGTAGGTGGAGAGCTCGTCGTCGGGCACCGGACGATGGCGCCAGACCACGCCGAGCTCGTCGTAGTTGTGCAGGTTGTGGGGGGCCGAGATCACCGAGACCACGCAGGTGAAGCCCTGCTCACGGACCCAGATGATCTCTTCCTGACGGCGCACCTTGCGATGGTTCGCGCCGTAGCCACCGGGCCGCTCGCACACGGCGAGACGGTCGGCGATCACCCAATGGAAGTTACGGGGGCGGATGCCCTGGGCCCATTTGCCCTTGCTGGCCACGGCGCTCATGCTGCCACGACTTTGGAGGCCTGAACGGCGGCACGCACGTCGTGGGCCCTCACCATGGCCGCGCCACGGTGCATCGCCCACACCTCGGTGGCGATGGATCCGGCGAGGCGGTCGTCGGGCGGGACGAGGCCCTCGACCCCGTCGGACTCGCCCAGAATCCGCCCCAGCGTTGCCTTCCGGCTGGTTCCGACCAGCACCGGCCACCCCAGCGCGACCACCCGGTCGAGGTGGGCGAGCAGGGTCAGGTTGTGCTCGACGCCCTTGCCGAAACCGATGCCGGGATCGACCCAGATCTCGGGCACACCGGCCCCCTGGGCGAGGGTCGCGCGCTCCTCGAGGAAGGCGCAGACCTCGCCCACGACGTCGTCGTAGTGGGGTGCGGCCTGCATCGTGGCGGGCTCACCGAGCATGTGCATGGCGACCCAGCCGACCCCGAGCTCGGCCGCGACCGGCCACAGCTCGGCGGAGACGTCGTTGATCAGGGTGGCCCCGGCCCCCACCGCGGCGCGGGCGACCTCGGGCTTTCGGGTGTCGATGGAGACCCGGCCGTGGGCCGAGAGGGCCTCGACGACCGGCAGCACCCGGCGCAGCTCCTCGTCGACCGGCACCCGCTCGGCGCCCGGTCGGGTGGACTCGCCGCCGACGTCGAGCACCGACGCGCCCTCGGCCAGCAGCTCGAGGCCGTGGGCGACGGCGCGCTCGGGGTCGAGGAAGCGGCCGCCGTCGCTGAAGGAGTCGGGCGTGACGTTGACGATCCCCATCACCTGGGGCGGACCGAGCGGGGTCGGGGCGGCGCTCAAGAGCGTTCGATGAAGCGCATGGCCTCGAACCGGGTGGCCGTGCTGTCGCGGAACTGCCCCCGCACCGCGGAGGTGACCGTGGACGAGCCCGGCTTGCGCACGCCGCGCATCGACATGCACAGGTGCTCGGCCTCGATCACGACCAGCACGCCGCGGGGCTGCAGGGTGCGCTCGATCTCGTTGGCGATCTGGGCGGTGAGGCGCTCCTGGACCTGCGGGCGCTTGGCGTAGGCGTCGACCAGGCGGGCCAGCTTCGACAGGCCGGTGACCCGCCCGTCCTCACCCGGGATGTAGGCCACGTGGGCCTTGCCCATGAACGGCACCAGGTGGTGCTCGCACATCGAGGTGAGGGGGATGTCGCGGACCATGACCATCTCGTCGTGGTTCGCCTCGAACATCACCTGGAGGTGGGAGTCGGGGATCTCACGAAGGCCGGCGAAGACCTCCTCGTACATCCGCGCCACCCGCATCGGGGTGTCGAGGAGGCCGTCGCGGTCGGGATCCTCGCCGATGGCGATGAGGATCTCCTTCACGGCAGCGGCGATGCGGGGGAGGTCGACGGGTGGCAACGGGGGTGCTCCTCGCGTGGGGGAACCGGTCGGGCGGGCGTCGAGGGCCCGGTCTCGTTCACGGCGGGGAGGCTAGCGGTGGTGGACCCCGGCGACCCCTGTCGGCGGGTCAGTGCCCTGAGCCCTCACCGATGAAGGTGCGGATGTCGCGCAGGTTGCGGTACCGCTCGGCCACGTCGAGGCCGTACCCGACGAGGAAGGTGTTGGGCAGGCGGAAGCCGACGTAGCGCAGCGGCGGCTCGGCCTTCTGCTGGCCCTCCTTCAGCAGCAGGGCGCACACCTCGAGGCTGGCCGGGTGCCGGGAGGCGAGGTTCTTCAGCAGGTAGTTGAGGGTGAGCCCACTGTCGACGATGTCCTCCACCACGATGACATCGCGGCCGCCGAGGTCGATGTCGAGGTCCTTCACGATGCGCACGACGCCGCTGGTCTTGGTGGCGCTGCCGTAGGACGACACGGCCATGAAGTCGAGCTCGACGGGGAGGTCGATGTGGCGGGCCAGGTCGGCCATGAACATCACCGCACCCTTGAGCACGCCGATCAGCAGCGGGGCCCGGCCCTCGTAGTCGCGGGTGATCTCCGCGCCGAGCTCGGCGAGGCGCTGGTTGAGCACCTCCTCGGTGACGACGATCTCACCGAGGTCCGGGTCGGTGTCGGGGCTGAGGCGGGGACGGTCGCTCGGGGCGGGCACGGTTGGCGAAGTTACCGCACGCCGTCGGGCCCGGCCGCCGGCACCAGCCGCAGCCGCCCCTGCGACCGCTCGACCCGGCGCCCCCGGCCCACGTCGGTGGCCGTCGCCTCGCCCCGGGCCACGGCCAGGACCCGCTCGACGGTGGCCGCGTCGGGCGGGTGGCGCTCGACGTGGTCGGCCCGCAACCACTCGCGCACCGCGACCCGGGCGAGGGCGTCGGGGGCGGCGCGCAGGGCCCTGGCGTCGCTCACGTCGAGCCCGGCCGCCTCGGCGCGGAGGTGGTCGGCCACGTCGGCGACGAGGTCGGCCTGGCGGTCGAGCAGCGGCACGAGGTCGCGCCCGGCGACCTCCGCCGAGCAGGGGCAGCACCTCGTGGCGCACCCGGTTGCGGAGGAACGCCGGGTCGTCGTTGGAGGGGTCGGCGACCGGGTGCGAGGCCCTCGGCCCGCGCACAGGGCCACGGTCTCGGCCCGCCGCAGGGCGAGGATCGGGTGCCGTGGCCCGGGGCGGATGCCGGCGAGGCCGTCGAGACCGGCGCCCCGCAGCAGGTTGACCAGCACCGTCTCGGCCCGGTCGTCGGCGGTGTGGCCGAGGGCGGCGTCGGGCCCGAGGACCTCGTGGCGGGCGGCACGGGCCCGGGCCTCGAGGTTGGGGCCCGGCTCGACGGCGACGGCCTCGGCCCGGAAGGCGGCGCCGTAGCGCTCGGCGGCGGTCCGCACGACGTCGGCCTCGGCGGCCGAGCCGGGGCGCAGGCCGTGGTCGACGTGCACGGCGGTGACCTCGCACCCGGCGGCCACGGCCAGCACCAGCAGGGCGAGCGAGTCGGCGCCGCCCGACACGCCGCAGACCACCGGCGTGCCCCGGGCCGGGAAGGTGCATCGCGCCGAGCAGCTCGGCCGGCGTCACGACCGCCACGACGGCCGCGCCCTCAGCCGGCGGCGGGGAGCGCGGCGCCCATCCGCTCGATCCAGCGGTGGGGCTCGCGGATCTCGATCAGGCTGGGCAGGTTGCCAGGCTCCTCCCACGCCCGCGCCAGCAGCGTGGTGCCGCCGGCGCGCTCGACGTCGGCGATGAAGGCCTCGCCCTGGGCGTACTGGTTGAGCTTGGCCTCGAGGCCGATGAGCTGCTGCACCAGGCGGGACAGCCCCTTGGCGGAGTCGCGGCGCTCGCGCAGCACCCGGCCGAAGCGGTCGGCGCTCGGCACCAGGCCCTGGCCGGCCCGGTCCATGGTGACGTCGCCGTGGCCCTCGAGCAGGCTCATCATGCCGCTGACCTGGTCGAGGATCGCCCGCTGCTCGGGCCCGGCGACCAGGTCCACCAGGCCGCCGTCGGCGAGCGGGTTCTGGCCCGCCCGCACGGCGTCGGCCATGCGGTTCACGCCGTCGAGGAGGCGCTTGGGGTCGGGGTCGACCGCGCCCAGGGTGTCGTGCACCAGACCGATGAAGTGCTCCCGCAGCCACGGCACGCCGGTGAACTGGGCCCGGTGGGTGACCTCGTGCAGGGCCAGCCAGAGCCGGAACTGCTCGGGCGGGAAGGCGAACTGCTTCTCGAGGGCGAGCACGTTGGGGCCCACGTAGTAGACGAGGTCCTGGTCGCCCGGGTTCTCCTCCTCGATGACCAACAGGTCGTACTGGCCGAGCACCCGGCTCGACATCCAGCCGAGCACCATGCCCAGCTCGGCGCCGGCCAGGCGGGTCGTGACAGGAGCCAGCGAGGCTCGGAGCCGACGCGGTCGTCGAACTTCTCGAGCAACGGGCGCAGCAGGCGCTGGAACGACGACAGGTTGGCCCGCACCCAGCCGGCCCGGTCGGTGACGCGGGCCCGGGCGGGGCCGGCCAGCGATCGGAGGCCGGTCTCGGCCTCGACGAGCTGCTCGGCCTGCGCGGTCAGCTCGGTCGAAGTCGGGCTGCGAGCGAGTCGTAGTGGTACGCCTCGGCGAAGGGCTCACGGCCGGCGGCGCGGATCGCGACCCACTCGGCGAAGCCCCAGTCGACCGCCCCGGCCATCGGAGTCAGCGCTTGGGGTAACGGGGCATGACCACCTTGTACACGTACCCGACGATCATGCCCAGCACGAGCAGGATCGACGGCGACGACGAGGAACACTGCGATCCAGAAGGTCCAGACCTGGCCCAAGACGATACTCATGGCCGCCGATCCTAGGCCTCGACGGAGCGGGCTCCCTCATCGCCGCCGTCGACGTCGTCGCCCCGGGCGATCAGCGTCAACTTCTGGGCGATGCGGATGCGCAGCGTCTCGGGCAGTTCGTCGTTGCGACAACGGGTGCGAGATGACCATCCGGAGCTCGGCCTCGAAGTCGAAGGCCTCGAGGCACGGGTTGCAGCCCTCGAGGTGGCGCGGCGATGAGCACGCGCTTCTCCTCGGTGAGCTCACCGTCGAGATACGTGTAGATCTCGGCGAGCGCCGCCTCGCAGTCGACGGGCTCGTGCTCGGTGATCGTGGTGGTGTTCGGCCATGGCTCAGTCGTCGTGTGCGGTCGTGCCGGTGTGGGCCGGCTGGCGGTCGACGGGCTCGGTGGCCCCTGCACCTCCCGGCTCTGGGAGCCGGTCGGTGAGCCCATGTTGGAGGGCGTACTCGTACAACTCCTTCTGGAGCGCCTTTCTTCCCCGATGCAGCCGACTCATCACGGTGCCGATCGGGATCTCGAGGATCTCGGCGATCTCCTTGTAGGAGAAACCCTCCACATCGGCCAGCAGCACGGCCAGTGCGGAAGTTCTCCGGGAGGTGCTCGATGGCGTCCTTCACCTCGTCGTCGGTGAACCAGTCCATGAGCTCGTCCTCGGCGCTGCGACCGGCCTGGGCGGCCTCCAGCCCGCCGAGGCGGCGGTACAGGTAGAGGTCCTCGACCTCGTCGAGCTCGGTCTCGTCGGGCCGGCGCTTCTTGGCTCGGTACGAGTTGATGAAGGTGTTGGTGAGGATGCGGTACAGCCAGGCCTTGAGGTTGGTGCCTTCCTTGTAGCCACCGAACCCCCGGTAGGCCTTGAGGTAGGTCTCCTGCACCAGGTCCTCCGCGTCGGACGCGTTGCGCGTCATGCGGAGCGCGGCGGAGTACAGCTGGGGCATGTACTCCATCGCCTGCTCGGCGAAGTCGGCCTGGTCTGCCATCGGACCGTTCTATCAGTGCTGCGAGGGACCCGGACCGTCGCGGTCCTGGTCGTCGAAGACCAGGGGCGGCAGCGAGTGCACCCCGGCGACGAGGTGGGAGAGCCAGGCGTGGCTGAGCTCGGCGAGCGACGGCGAGTCCGGATGGAGCCGCCCCTCCTCCAGCGCGAACGCGCCGTTGCGGTAGATGCCGAGGTCGTACGGCGGGCCCACCGAGAGGTTGGCGCGGGCGGTGCTGATCATCGACGACACGGCCATCTTCACGGCCAGGTCGATGTCGGGCTCGGCGAAGACGGCGAGGTCGAGCATGAGCTTGCCGAACTTGGTCTCACCGATCTGGAGGTAGGGCAGGTCGTCGGAGGCCCGGATGTAGTTGCCCTGCGGGTACACGAGGTAGATGTCCGGCGCCTCGTCGCCGACCTGCCCGCCGAGGATGAAGGTGGAGGTGCCGTCGGCCCCCACCCTGCTCAGCGCGTCGCGGTGGGAGGCGGCGATCTCGGTGCTGAGACCACCGATGTAGAGCGCCGCCTCGTAGAGCCGGTCGACCGTGGCGAGCCCGCCGGGCTCCGGGGCCGAGAGGTCGTGCTCGATGCGGTCGAGGACCTCCTGGGTGGTGGCCAGGTTGCCGGCCGACTGGAGCACGAAGATCCGGTCGGGGGCGGGCCGGAAGACGTGCAGCTTCCGGTACGTGCTGATGTTGTCGATCCCGGCGTTGGTGCGGGTGTCGGAGAGGAACACCAGGCCCTCGTCGAGGCGCATCGCGATGCAGTAGGTCACCCCGACATCATGGCCGCCGACCGGGCGGACGCCTACGGTCGGGGCATGGGCACCGCGACCGAACTCGGGTACCGCCACCACAGGGCCAACGTCGTGCAGCGCTCGATGCAGGCGCTCGGCTCTTCCAAGCCAGGGGCGTGGACCTTCGCCCGACTGCTGCCCCCGGTCGACCGCCTGCTCGAGCGCACCACCCACGGCCGCTGGTCGGCGCCGGGCCTGCTGGCCGGGCTGCCCGTGATCATGGTGACCACCACCGGCCGGAAGAGTGGGCAGCCCCGGACCACGCCGCTCATCTCGGTGCCCGTGGGTGACGACCTGGCCCTGCTCGGCACCAACTTCGGCGGCCCGAGCACGCCGGCCTGGGTGTTCAACCTGGAAGCCGACCCCCGCGCGACGGTGGCCTACGGGGGCCGCACCCTCGATGCCGTGGCCCGGCCCGCCACCGACGACGAGCGCGCTGCGGTGTGGGCCGCGTCGGAGGGCGTCTACAGCGGCTACGCCAAGTACCGCACCCGGGTGCAGGACCGCGAGATCCGCATCTTCGTGCTGGAGCCCGCCTCCCCCACCGGTACCTGAGGGCCCTCGCTCCCCCGTCCGGGGCGCGCTCAGCCGACGTCGCGGATGGCGGCCCAGACCCGCTGGGCGGTGCAGGGGATGTCGACGTGGCGCACGCCGAGGTGCGACAGGGCGTCGACCACCGCGTTCTGCACGGCCGGGGTGGCGCCGATGGTGCCGGACTCGCCGATGCCCTTGGCACCGAGCGGGTTCAGCGGCGTGGGGGTCTCCATGGTGAGCACCTCGAAGGAGGGCAGCTCGGCCGAGGAGATGATCCCGTAGTCGGCGAAGGTCGAGGTGAGCGGGTTGCCGTCGGCGTCGAAGAGGACCTCTTCGAGCAGGGCCTGGGCGACGCCCTGGGCGATGCCGCCGTGGACCTGGCCGTGGGCGAGCAGCGGGTTGATGATCGTGCCCGCGTCGTCGACGGCCACGAAGCGCACCAGCTGGACCTTGCCCAGCTCGGGGTCGATCTCGACCACGGCGATGTGGGTGCCGAACGGGAAGGTGGAGCCGTCCTGGGTGAGGTCGGAGAAGGTCTCGAGCGGGTCGCCGGCGCGAGCGGTGGCGATGGGCTCCCAGCCGACCGACACCGACGGGGTGCCGACGACGTGGAACTCGCCGCGCTCGGCGTCGAACACGACGTCGGCGGCGCTGGCCTCGAGCAGGTCGGCGGCGACCTCGGTGGCGGCGACGACGAGCTTCTCGCTGGCGTCGGCCACCGCCGAGCCGGCCATCTGCACCGAACGGGAGCCACCGGTGACGCCGCCTGACGGCACCAGGTCGGTGTCGCCGTGGATCACCTCGATGCGGTCCATCGGGACGCCGAGGCGGTCGGCGGCGAGCATCGCCCATGTGGTGACGTGGCCCTGGCCGTAGGGCGTGGAGCCGGTGACCACGCGGAAACGGCCGTCGGGCAGCAGCTCGGTGGAGCCGAACTCGGCGCCCCCGCCGGGGCCGGTGACCTCGACGTAGGTGGCCAGACCGATGCCCATCAGCGATCCGCCCTCGGCGCGCCGCCGGGTCTGCTCGGCCCGCAGCTCGTCGTAGCCGGCGGCCTCGAGCGCCATCTCGAGCGAGGCCGGGTAGTCGCCGCAGTCATAGGTGGTGCCGACGGGCGTCGTGTACGGGAACGCCTCCGGCGGCACGTAGTTGCGGCGCCGCACCTCGGCGGGGTCCATGCCGATCTCGGCGGCGAAGAGGTCGACGATGCGCTCGAGGGCGGCGGCCGCCTCGGGGCGACCGGCGCCGCGGTACGAGGTGTTGGGGGTGGTGGTGGTGAGCACCGACCGCCAGGTCATCTCTACCGTGGGGATCTCGTAGACGCCCGTGGTCATCATCCGGGTCATCACCGGCAGGAAGACGCTCATCATCGCCTGGGCACCGGCGTCCTGGGTGACGTCGAGGCGGTAGTGCGTGAAGCGGCCGTCGCGGGTGCCGCCGAGGGTGACGTCGAGGACCTGGGCCCGGCCGTGGGCCAGCGCCTGCATCGACGAGCTGCGGTCCTCGGCCCACAGCACCGGGCGCTCGACCCGCCGGGCGAGGTCGCCGAGGAGGAGGTCCTCCGGATACGGCACGGCCTTGGCGCCGAAGCCGCCACCGACGTCGGGGACCACCACACGCACCCGCTCGAGGGGCAGGCCGTTGTAGTCGGCGTACATGCGCTGGGCGGTGTGGGTGCTCTGGCAGGCGAGCTGCTGCACGAGGCGTTCGCCCTCCCACCACGCCGCCGAGACGCGGGGCTCGAGGGGACAGGGCGCGACGCGCTGGTTGACGATGCGCTGGCGCACCACGACCTCGGCGTCGATCGGCTCGGTGGAGGCCGGCTCGGAGCCCATGGCGACGTTGGTGCCGTGGTCGGGATGCACGAGCACCCGGTCGGAGAGGGCGTCGTCCAGGGAGACGACGGGCTCGAGGGGGTCGTAGTCGACGATCACGGCCTCGGAGGCGTCGACGGCCTGGGCGAGGGTCTCCGCCACGATGGCCACGATCGGCTCCCCGACGAAGCGCACCACGTCGGAGGCGAGGATCGGGCGGGCGAGGGTGGGCGGCATCGGCACCATGCCGGCCGGCGTGACGTTGTTGGCGAGGTCGGCGGCGGTGACCACGGCCAGCACGCCGGGCATGGTGAGCGCCTCGCTCACGTCGAGCTCGGTGATGCGCCCGTGGGCGAGCGGCGAGCGCACGAACTCCACGTGGGCCAGCCCCGCCGGGTGCAGGTTGGCGATGTAGGTGGCCTGCCCGGTGAGGAACCGGGGGTCCTCGACCCGCTGGACGTCGTTGCCAAGGATGCTCATGCCCCATGTCCCCGTTCTCCGGCCGCGGCGCCGGGACGGGGGAGGTTACCGCTGACGCTGGGGCTAGGAGCCGCCGCCGTCGAGGAGGATGAGCTCGCCGGTGAGGTACGAGGAGGCCTCGCTCGCGAGGTAGAGCGCGGTGCCCACGATCTCGTCGGCGTCGGCGATGCGACCGAGCGACACCCCCGCCGACGCGGCCGCCTGGGCGTCCTCGGTGGGGGCCGCCTTGTGGAAGCTGTCGGTGTGGAACATGCCGCAGACGATGCTGTTCACCCGGATGCCGCGCGGGCCGAGCTCCTGGGCGGCGGCCTTGGTCAGCGTGTTCTGGGCCGCCTTGGCCGCGGCGTAGACGATGGTGAAGGGGCTCGGCCGCAGCGACGCCTTCGAGCTGATGTTGATCACCGAGCTGCCCGGGCCCATGTGCTCGGCCGCCAGGGCGGTGAGCCGCAGCGGTCCCTTGAAGTTCACGTCCATCGTCTTCGCGTAGAGCTCCTCGGTGATGCCGAGCAGCGAGGGCGGCACCGGGGCGATGCCGGCGTTGTTGACGAGCACGTCGACGCGGCCGAACTCGGCCACGGTGGCCTCGATGAGCTCGCCGCACTGCTGCCAGTCGCCGACGTGGCACGACACGGCCAGGGCGCGCCGACCGAGGGCGCGGACCTCGTCGGCCACCCGCTCGCACTCGTCGAGCTTGCGGCTGGCGACCACGACGTCGGCCCCCGACTCGGCGAACCCGAGGGCCATCGCCCGGCCCAGGCCCTTGCTGGCGCCGGTGACCACCACGACCTTGTCGTCGACACGGAACGAGGGGACGGTCATGCCACACCCGCCTCGGTGCGCAGCTCGGCCCACTTGGCCTCGGCCGCCGGGCGCCTCGACGGGATGTGTTCGGTGGGCCACCCCTCGACCGGCTTGTAGCCCTTCAACAGGGTGCGGGCCAGCACCGACTTGTGGACCTCGTCGGGGCCGTCGCCGATGGGCCCGAAGCGGGTGCCTCGGTACCAGGCCTCGACCGGCAGGTCGCTGGAGTAGCCGAGGGCGCCGCACACCTGGATGGTGCGGTCGAGGACGGCGAGGACGGTCTTGGACACGAGCGCCTTCACCATGCCGAGCTCGGCCCGCACCGCGGCGGCGCCGTACCGGTCCATCTTCCAGGCCGTCTGGAACGTGACGAGCCGGGCCGACTCGATCTCCATGTGGGACAGCGCCACGTAGTCCTGGATCATCTGGTGCTGGGCCAGGAGCTTGCCGTGCGACTCGCGCGACACCGCCCGCTCGCACATGATGTCGAAGGAGCGCTGGGCCTGGCCGAGCCACCGCATCGAGTGGTGGATGCGGCCGCCCCCGAGGCGCTTCTGGGCGAGGACGAAGCCGTCGCCGGGGTTGCCGATGAGGTGGTCGGCGGGCACCCGGCAGCCCGTGAAGACGACCTCGGCGTGCCCACCCGGCCGGCCGTAGACGGGGTGGGGGTGGGCCATCGTGCCGACGTCGCGGACGACGTCCATGCCCGGCGTGCCCGCCGGCACGATGATGATCGAGGCGTGCTTGTGGGGCCGCTGCTCCGGGTTGGTCTCGGCGAAGACCAGGGTGATGTCGGCCGACGAGGCGTTGGTGATGAACCACTTGTGGCCGTCGATGACCCACTCGTCGCCGTCGAGCACGGCCGTCGTGCTGATCTTCGTGGGGTCGGCGCCGGCGTTGAACGGCTCGGTGAGAGCGAAGGCGCTGGTGATCTCGCCGCTCAGGTTGGGGAGGAGCCACCGCTCCTTCTGCTCGTCGGTGGCGCCGTGGGCCAGCAGCTCCATGTTCCCGCTGTCGGGTGCCTGCACGCCGAAGATCGTCATCGACACCATCGAGCGGCCGATCTGCTCCGACATCAGCGCCAGCTTCAGCTGGCCGAAGCCCTGGCCACCGAGCTTCGGGTCGAGGAAGGCGCCCCAGAGGCCCCGGTCCTTGACCTGCTGGCGGAGGTGGTCGCGCACGAGCTTCCACTCGTCGGCCGGCAGCTCGTCGAGCACCGGCTCGAGCGGGACGATCTGGGAGTCGATGAACTCCCGCATCCAGTCGAGCTGCTCCTGGAACTCGGGCTCGGTCTCGAAATCCCACCCCATGGCGATCCCCCTCGGACGTCTCGACGTGGATCAGATCACAGTTGGGCGGACGCGGGTGCGCCGTCCTCGGAGGGACGGCGCACGGGTCCTGCGGGATGGAGCCCGAGAGGAGAATCGAACTCCTGACCTGCTCATTACGAGTGAGCTGCTCTGCCGTCTGAGCTACCCGGGCGGGTCCGGAGAGCGTAGCCGCGGGCACCTGGACCGCTCATACCCGGATCAGGCCGGCAGCTCCCCCGGCTGGAGCTCGGCGGCGAGGCGGTCGAACTCGGCCGAGAACTCCGCGGCCATGGCGGCCTTGTCGGCGTCGTCGAGCCACGCGGCCTCGACCCCGTTGAGCACCAGCTCCTTCACCTTCGCCACGCCCCACCCGGCCGCCGGCACCATGTCGACGTACTCCTTGCCGATGTCGGTGTGGAACATGGTCGGGTCGTCGCTGTTCAGCATGCACTTCAAGCCCGCGTCGACCATCCCGATGATCGGGTGGCTGGTGAGGTCGGGCCAGCCGTAGACGACCGCCGTCGACGTGGGGCAGACGGTGAAGTGGATGTCGTCGTCGAGGCAGCGCTGGATGACGGCCGGGTCCGAGAGGATGTGGTAGCCGTGGTCGATCCGCTCGCAGCCGAGCAGGTCGAGGCACGTGGTGATGTTCACCGGCGGGGCGTCCTCGGAGGCATGGCTGGTGAGGCGCAGCCCGCCCGCCTTGGCGGCGCGGAACGAGTCGACGAACTTCTCGGGCGGGTCGGGGGCCTCCGCCGCGTCCATCCCGAGGCCGATGACCTCGGGGCGCAGGACCTCCAACAGCTCCTGACCATCTGCAGGCAGTCCGCGGGGTCGTCCTGGCGGTACACGTCGGCGATGAGGCGGCCCTTCACGCCGAAGTCGACCTCGGCGGCGTTGATGCCCTCGGCGAGGCCGTCGACGATGGTCTTCATGGGCACGCCGCGCCTGGTGTGCAACGTGGGGTTGAAGAACATCTCGCGGTAGCGGAGGTTGCCGAGGCGGTGGCCGTCCTCCATGGCCTCGTAGGCGACCCGGGCGAAGTCGTCCTGGTCGATGAGGGTCGAGGACACCATCCCGAAGATCACGAGGAACTCGTAGATCGTCTCGTAGTCGTAGAGCTTCTCCACGTCGTCGGTGGGGAGCGAGATGCCGTGCTTCTTCGCCTGGTCGGCGAAGGTCGCGGCCCTCACCGAGCCCTCGATGTGGCAGTGCAGCTCGGTCTTCGGGATGGACCGGAGGAACTCGTCGCGCAACATGTCAGACACGGTAGGAAGGCCATGTTTCCCCTGGGTGAGGGGACGGGGGGCGTCGCGGTTACGACCTCCTGACCCGTTGCTGACCCCCTCCTGACGTCGAGGGCCGCGCCACACCCGCCACACCCGCGACCGCCCGTGGTCGGCAGCTGGACGAGATTTGGGTGGGCAACGGCGCCCGGCGGGACGACACTCACCGGATGGACAACGAGCTGTGGACCGCGGTGGACGACCACATCGTCTCCACCCTCCTGCCCTCCGACGCCGTGCTCGACGCCACCCTGGCCGACAGCGCCGCCGCCGGCCTCCCCGAGATCCAGGTCGCCGCCAACCAGGGCAAGCTGCTCGAGCTGCTGGTGCGCATGTCCGGTGCGCGCCGGGTGCTGGAGGTCGGCACCCTCGGCGGGTACAGCACCATCTGGCTGGCCCGCGGGCTTCCCGCCGACGGCACCCTCGTCACCCTCGAGGTGCAGCTGCGCCACGCCGGCGTGGCCCGGGCCAACCTCGAGCGGGCCGGCTTCGGCAGCCGGGTCGACGTGCGGGTCGGGCCGGCCGCGGAGACCCTCGGTGACATGGTCGCCGAGGGCACCGAGCCCTTCGACTTCGTGTTCCTCGACGCCGACAAGGGCGGCTACCCGACCTACCTGGCCCGGGCCGTGGAGCTCTCGCACCCCGGCACGGTGATCGTCGCCGACAACGTGGTGCGGGGCGGAGCGCTCATCGACACGGACACCACCGACCCCAATGCCCTCGGGGTGCAGCGCTTCCTCGCCGCGGCCGCCGCCGATCCCCGCCTCGACGCCACCGCGGTGCAGACCGTCGGCTCGAAGGGCCACGACGGCTTCGCCGTCCTCGTCGTCCGCGAGGCCTGACCCATCGACTCCGTCAGCGGGAGGAGAGGCGGCCGAGGGTGAGGAAGAGAGCCACCAGCTGGAGGCGCTCGTTGGGGTTGCGCACCATCTCGCGGGCGAGGGTGGCGATGGCCTCGATGGCCTCGATCACCGGGGTGGGGCGGGCGGCGGTGGCCAGCTCGTCGCGGTAGCGGCGGGAGAGCTCGGTGAGCCCGGCCCGGACCTCGTCGGAGCGATAACGGCGGGCCTGGCGCTTGTGGTGCTCCTCCATCTGCTTGCGGCCCGACCCGCGCTCACCCCGGGCCTTCACCCGCTCCTCGAGCTCGGCGACCTCGGCGGCCTGGGCCTCGGCCAGCGGCGCCATGGCGTCGGTGATCATCGCCAGCAGCTCGTCGGCGACCTCCACCGCGCTGGCACCGGTGCCGTCGAGCCGGTCGGGGACGTCGTGCCACGCCTTGCGCCGCAGGGCCAGGCGGTCGTCGGTGGCGAGGAGGCGGGCCCGGGCCAGGTCGCCGCTGGCGACGGTGGCGGCCTCGGCGGCCCGCTCGGCCGGCACGCCCTCGGCGACGAGGCGCTCGACGATGGCCTCGGTGGGGACCGCACCCAGGTCGATGCGCACGCAGCGGCTGGCGATGGTCACCAGGTCGGGGGTGACGTCGTCGGCCAGCACCACGAAGACGGTGCCCGGCGGCGGCTCCTCGATCGACTTCAGCAGCTTGGGCCCGACCTGCGGGGTCACGAGGTGGAACTCGTCGAGCACGATGCACCTTGCCGCCGCCCTCGACCGACGCCCGAGATGCGGCAGCAGATGATCTCGTTGGCCTGTTTCGCCTCGATGCGACGCGCCCTTGCGCTCGACCACCAGTTCCAGATCCGGGTGAGCCTCGGCCAGGGCCAGCTCGGCGTGGCGCACGGCGTCGTCGCCCGACCGGTTCGACGACAACAGGGCGGCGGCGAACGCCCGGGAGAGCGCCCGCTTCCCACTGCCCCGCGGCCCGACCAGCAGGTAGGCGTGGACCGGGCCCCGGGCGGCGGCCCGCAGCTCGGCGATGGCCGCCGGCTGACCCACGACGTCGCGCCAGAGGTCGACGCCCGCAGCCTCGGCGGGGAGGGGCTCGACGTCGACGGGCGCGGTCACAGGGGCAGTTGTAGCCGCTCCGCCACGACCCGGCGCACGGCGGCGGCCACGTCGTCGATCGAGCCGGTGCCGTCGATGACCGCCCAGCGCTCCGGCTCGGCCGCCGCCTGGGCGTGGAAGCCCTCGATGACCGCGGCGTGGAACGCCGATGGCTCGGCCTCCATGCGGTCGCGGGCCGCGCCGAGGCGGTGGTCGGCGACCGTCGCCGGCACGTCGAGCAGCACGATCAGGTCGGGCCACACGCCCCCGGTGGCCCACTGCGAGATGCCCCGGATCTCGTCGACCGGCAGCCCCCGGCCATGGCCCTGGTAGGCGATGGAGGAGCCGGCGAAGCGGTCGGTGACGACGTGGCGGCCGGCGGCGAGAGCGGGCTCGACCAGCTCCGCGACGTGCTGGGCCCGGTCGGCGGCCATGAGGAGCGCCTCGGCCCGGGGGGCCAGGCCCTCGGTGGCGGGGTCGAGCACCAGCGACCGCAGCCGGGCGCCGATGACCGTGCCACCCGGCTCGCGGGTGAGCACGGCGTCGAGGGCCTCGGCCAGCAGGGCCGACTGGGTCGACTTGCCGCAGGCCTCACCTCCCTCGAAGGCGATGAAGCGGCCGCGGGCCGCCGGAGGGGCCGGGCTCACGAGATGGTGCGCCGCGACGGGTGGGGAGCGGCGCCGGCGCGCTCCTCGCGCTGGCCGGCCCGCAGCGACGCCATGGCGGCGAAGCCGGCCCCGATGATGATCAGCGCCGCCAGCCACAGGGTGAGGCGCACGCCGGGCAGCGCCAAGGTGCCGCCGGGCAGGTCGAGCTTGTTCTCGATCAGCGCACTGGACGCCTTGCCCAGCAGGACCGCGAGCAGCGGCCCGGCCACCATCGAGATGAGCACGCAGAGGCGCACCAGGGTGTTGAGCGAGCTGAAGACCCGACCCCGCAGGTCGTCCGGGACCTCCTGCTGGAGCAGGACGAAGCCGAGCACGTAGACCGGCCCGACCGACACGCCCATCAGCCCGACGAACACGACGGCGACGGGCAGGGTGGAGGCCGAGGCGGCGCAGAAGAGCGAGATGCCGGCGCAGAAGAGCGCCCCGGTGAAGACCGTGCGCTTGGGCAGGCGCTTCTGCAGGGTGGAGACGCCCACGACGCCGATGGCCACGCCGAACCCGAGGGCCGTGGTGAACAGGCCGTAGCCCGCGGCACCGGCGCCGAGCACGTCGGTGGAGAAGACCGCGCCGAGCGGGATGAGCATGCCGCCGCCGATCAGGCCGGTGGCGAGGCCGAGGTTCACGGCCCGCACGGTGTGGTTCGAGACGACCACCCGCCAGCCCTCGCGCAGCTCGTCGAGGGTGGCCTTGAAGCCCTTCGGCTCCTCGCCCTCCTCGCCCGCCGTCACCTTGGGCCGGCGCACGAGTGGGAGGCGGCTGATCATCCACGCCGAGAACAGGAAGGTGAGGACGTCGACGAAGAAGGCGAGCCCCATCTGGTTGTTCTCGAGCCAGCCGAGGCCGGGGATGCTGCCGATCCAGACCGACACCCCGGCGAGCAGCGCGAACAGCAGCGAGGCGAACGGGAACGTGCCGTAGGCGGCGGCGAGGGAGAGCGAGTTGGCGGTGGTGAGGTGGTCGTGGGGCACGAGGTTCGGGACCTCGGAGTCCTTCGCCGGCCCCCAGAGCAGGGTGAGCACCTCGAGGGCGAGCGAGGCCAGCACGAGGCCGACGACGTTGCTCACGAACGGCAGGCAGGCCAGCACCGCGGCGCGGCCGAGGTCGCAGCAGACCATCACCCGCTTGCGGTCCCAGCGGTCGACGAGCACGCCGGCGACGGGCCCGAAGAAGAAGCCGGGCACGATGCGGGCGGCCATCACCAGCGAGATGGCGCCGGCGCCGGCGCCCCCGCCGATGGAGGCGGCCAGCAAGATGATGGCGCTGAAGCCCAGCCAGTCGCCGGTGGCCGAGACCACCTGGACGAGCCACAGCCGGAAGAACTCGTGGGAGCCGAAGAGGCGGACGTGCCAGCCGGGCCGGTCGGCGACGGACTCGGCGTAGAGCTCCTCGGTGTCGGGCGACTCCGCGACCAGCGTGACGTGGTCGACGGGGCGCGCGATGTCGAACGCGACGTCGCCGTCGCGCTCTTCTTCGCCCCCGGGGGCGTCGGCGTCGTCCCCGGGACGGGGGCGAGGCACAGCCATCAGATCACCCTAGGACCGGCGGACCGCCCGGCCGGGTACCTCGAACCAGGCCCGCCGGAGCTCAGACGCCAGAACTCAGACGGTGGTGTCGCCCGGCTTCGGGACGGTCTTCTTGGCCGCCTTGCGGGTGGCGCCCTTCTTCACCGTGCGGGTGGTGCCCGCCTTCGGGGCGGCCCGCTTCTTGGTTGCCTTCTTCGCCGCCTTCTTGGCGGGGCGCTTGCCGACCTCGCCGTTGGCGATGGCGTCGCGGCGGCCCTGGAGCAGCTCGGCGCCGCGCTCGGGGCTGAGGGTGGCGGGCTCGTCGCCGACCCGCAGCGAGGCGTTGGTCTCGCCGTCGGTGACGTAGGGGCCGAAGCGGCCGTCCTTCACCACCATGGGCTTGCCCGACACGGGGTCGGGGCCGAGCTCGGCGAGCGGCGGCTTGGGAGCGGCCCGCCCCCGGCGCTTGGGCTCGGCGAACAGGCGCAGGGCCTCGTCGAGGTTCACGGTGAACAGCTCGGGCTCGGCGGTGAGGCTGCGGCTGTCGGTGCCCTTGGTGAGGTAGGGGCCGAACTTGCCGTTCTGGGCGACGATGTCCTCGCCGTCGGGGGCGGTGCCCACGACCCGGGGCAGCGACAGCAGCATGAGGGCCTCGTCGAGGGTGACCGTGTACGGGTCCATGTCGGCGAACAGGCTCGACCGCTTGGGCTTGCCGTCGGGCGCCTCGTCGATCTCTCCGAGCTGCACGTAGGGGCCGAAGCGGCCGCTCATGATGAACACGGTGAGCCCGGTGACGGGGTCGTCGCCGAGGGGCTTGCCGCCCTTCGGCATCGAGAGCAGCTCCAGCGCGTGCTCGACGGTGAGGTCGGCCGGCGGGAGGTTGTCGGGGATCGACGCGGTGTCGTCGCCGCGCTGCACGTAGGGGCCGTAGCGGCCGGGCTTGGCCACCACGGGCATGCCGTGGGGGTCCTCGCCGATCTTGAAGCTGTTGATCGCCGCCGCGTCGATCTCGGGCAGGCGGTCGGTGACGAGGTCCTTGAGGCCGCCGTGGCGGGCACCGTCGTCGCCGTTGTGCCCGAAGTAGAAGTCCTCGAGGGTGGGGACCTGCTCGGCGTCGCCGACGGAGATGGCGTCGAGGATCTCCTCGAGGTCGCGGGTGAAGCCGTAGTCGACCAGCTCGGCGAAGTGCTGCTCGAGCATGGTGGTGACCGCGAACGCGGTCCACGACGGCACGAGGGCCGAGCCCTTCTTCCAGACGTAGCCGCGGTTCTGGATGGTCTCCATGATCGAGGCGTAGGTGGACGGGCGGCCCACGCCGAGCTCCTCGAGCTTGGCCACCAGGCTGGCCTCGGTGTAGCGGGCGGGCGCCTTGGTGGTGTGGCCGTCGGCGCTGATCTCGCTGGCGTCGAGGGCGTCGCCGGCGGTGAGGGCCGGCAGGCGGCGCTCCTCGTCGTCGTCGCTGCGCCACTCCTCGACCTGCATCCAGCCCCGCTCGGTGATGACCGTGCCGGCGGCGGAGAACTCGGCGTCGCGGCCCGAGCCGGTGAGGGCCCCGAGGCGCACGGTGACGGTCTCGCCGACGGCGTCGATCATCTGGCTGGCCACGGTGCGGCGCCAGATCAGCTCGTAGAGGCGGGCCTCGCCGGGCTGGACCTCGTTGCGGACCTCCTCGGGCCGGCGGAAGCGGTCGCCCGACGGCCGGATGGCCTCGTGGGCCTCCTGGGCGTTGGCGACCTTCTTGCCGTAGGCGCGGGGCGAGTCGGGCACGGAGCCGGCGCCGTAGCGCTCGGTGGCCTCGGCCCGGGCGGCGGCGATGGCGGCACCCGACAGGCTCGTCGAGTCGGTCCGCATGTAGGTGATGTAGCCCTGCTGGTAGAGCGACTGGGCCATCGACATGACCTGCTTGGCCGACACGTTGCAGGGCCCGGCCGGCCACCTGCTGGAGGCTCGAGGTGATGAACGGGGCGAAGGGCCGCTTGCGGTAGGGCTTGGCCTCGACGGAGCGGACGGCGAAGTCGGCGTCGACCAGCTCGGCGGCGAGGGCCGTGGCGGCCCCTTCGTCGAGCACGACACGGTCGTCACGGGTGAGCTCGCCCTGCTGGGAGAAGTCGTTGCCGGTGGCGAGGCGGGTGCCGTCGACGGCGACCAGCTTGGCGCCGAAGGCGGTGCGCTCGGCCGACGGGTCGGCGGCGGCGAAGGTGCCCTGGAGGTCCCACCAGCCGGCGGGCACGAACGCCATGATCTCCCGCTCACGCTCGACCACCAGGCGGGTGGCGACGCTCTGCACGCGGCCGGCGGAGAGGCCGGGGTTCACCTTCTTCCAGGCGACCTCGGAGACGTCGTAGCCGTAGAGGCGGTCGAGCAGGCGCCGGGTCTCCTGGGCGTTCACCAGCCGCATGTTGAGCTCGCGGGGGTTGGCGAAGGCCTCGCGGATCGCGGGGGCGGTGATCTCGTGGAACACCATGCGGTGCACCGGGATGTCGCGCTTGGGCTTCAGCACCTCGAGCAGGTGCCAGGCGATGGCCTCGCCCTCGCGATCCTCATCAGTGGCGAGGTAGAGGGAGTCGGCGTCCTTGAGGGCCCGCTTCAGCTCACTGATGAGCGCCTTCTTCGAGTCGGGCACCACGTAGTAGGGCTCGAAGTCGTGGTCGGTGTCGATCGCCAGACGGGCCCACGGCTGCTTCTGGACCGCCGCCGGGAGCTCCTTCACCTTGCGGGCGAGGTCCCGGACGTGGCCCACCGACGCCAGGACCACAGGAGCATCTCCCCCACCGCCGGACGCGCTGAGGAACTCCGTGATCTTCTTGGCCTTGGTGGGTGACTCGACGATGACGAGGGGACCTGCCATGGGCGACAGGTTGAGAGCACCGACGCGCCTCTGTCAATGCGGCCGGGGCCGGTGAGGGCCGCCGGGCCCCCTTAGGGGGCCCGGGATTTTTCGAGTCGGAGGCCATCGTCGGCGATACTCGACCCGTGGCTACCGCGTTCCCCGACGAACAACCGAACGATCCCCGGCTGGTGCTGGGCGACGCCGCCGGCTCGGGCGAGGTGCGCCCCTGGGGAGCGTTCGTGATCCTCGACGACGGCCCCCTCGGCAAGGTCAAGCGCATCACCGTCGACCCCGGTCAGCGCCTCTCGTACCAGAAGCACCACCGCCGCAAGGAGCACTGGTTCGTCGTGGCCGGCACCGCCGTCGTCACCCTCGACGACGTCGACCACGAGGTCGTCCCCGGTGAGGCCATCGACATCCCGCTCGGCACCGCCCACCGTGTCCGCAACCCGGGCACCGAGCCCCTCGTCTTCGTCGAGGTGCAGCAGGGCGACTACTTCGGCGAGGACGACATCGTCCGCCTCGACGACGACTACGGCCGAGCAGACTGACCGGGCCGCACGGCCACCACCGCTCCCACCTCACCGAGGAGGTCCCCCGTGGACTTCGCCCTCAGCCCCCGCTCCGCCGAGCTCCGCGACCGCCTGCTCGCGTTCATGGACGAGGCGGTGTACCCGGCCGAGCCCGTCGCCGCCGAGCAGATGCGCGCCTCCGGTGACCCGCACCACCACCCCCACGCCCTCGAGGAGCTGAAGGACGAGGCGAAGCGGCGCGGCCTCTGGAACCTGTTCCTCCCCCACGTCACCGAGTGGACCCCGGAGCCGGTGTCGAACGTCGACTACGCGCCCCTGGCCGAGATCACCGGCCGGAGCTGGCTCGGCCCCGAGGCGGTGAACTCCGCGGCCCCCGACACCGGGAACATGGAGATCCTGTCGCTGTTCGGCACACCCGAGCAGAAGGAGCGGTGGCTGGTCCCGCTGCTCAACGGCGAGATCCGCTCGTGCTTCGCCATGACCGAGCCCGACGTCGCCTCGAGCGACGCCAAGAACATCCAGCTCGAGATCCGCCGCGACGGCGACGAGTACGTGCTGAACGGTCGCAAGTGGTGGATCTCCGGCGCCGCCAACCCCCGCTGCGAGATCGCCATCGTCATGGGCAAGACCGACCCGGCGGCGCCCACCTACACCCAGCAGTCGATGGTCCTCGTGCCGATGGACACCCCCGGCCTGACGATCGTCCGGGACCTCCTCGTGTTCGGGTACAACGACCGCGAGGGCCACTGCGAGCTGCGCTTCGACGACGTGCGGGTGCCGGTCACCAACCTCCTCGGCGAGGAGGGCGGCGGCTTCGCCATGGCCCAGGCCCGCCTCGGCCCCGGCCGCATCCACCACTGCATGCGCTGCATCGGCATCGCCGAGCGCGCCGTCGAGCTCATGTGCCGCCGGGTCACCCAGCGGGTGGCGTTCGGCAAGGCGCTGGCCGAGCAGGGCGTCATCCAGGAGTGGATCGCCGACAGCCGCATCGAGATCGAGCAGGCCCGCCTGCTCACCATGAAGGCCGCGTGGCTGATGGACACCGTCGGCAACAAGGGCGCCCGCGTCGAGATCTCCGCCATCAAGGTGGTCGCCCCCAACATGGCCCTGCGCGTCGTCGACCGGGCCATCCAGGCCCACGGCGGCGCCGGCGTCTCCCAGGACACGCCGCTCGCCGCCATGTGGGCCGGCCTGCGCACGCTGCGGTTCGCCGACGGGCCCGACGAGGTGCACCGCATGCAGATCGCCCGGCGCGAGCTCCGGCCCTACGCCGAGTCCGCGGTCGACGACGGCCCGACCTCGGGCGACCTCGGCGTCGCCCGCTGACCGACCCCGCCGACGGGCCGATCGGGCCTAGGGCTCGGGCGGCCGTTCGGTGGCGGCGAGCTCGTCGAGCCGCGTGCCCCGGTGCAGCATCCCGCCCGCGTGGTACGACGCCCGGGCGACCATGTGGGCGCCGACCGGCGCGGTCAGGAACTGCAGCGCCACGACCAGGGTCAGCTTGGCGACGTCGGCCAGGTCCGAGTCGATGACCGCGGCGCCGATGCAGATCAGCATCAGGCCGAGGGTGGCGGGCTTGGTGGCGGCGTGCATCCGGGCGAACACGTCGGGCAGGCGGACGAGGCCGATGCCGGCCAGGAGGGCCAGCGCCGAGCCCGCCAGGATCAGCGCCGACGCGAGGATCTCGGCGGGGGTCATGCGCCCCGCCCCTCGATGAAGCGGGCCACCATCGTGGTGCCGAGGAAGCCGAGGATGGCGACGACCACCATGGCGCCGAGGAAGACGCCCTGGCCGGTCTGGAAGGCGAGCACGCCCGCGCCACACGTGAGCAGGGTGAGCAACAGGTCGGTGGCCACGACCCGGTCGGCGATCGACGGGCCGACGACCAGGCGGTAGGTGGTGAGCAGGGCCCCCACCGAGATCATGGCCAGGGCGATCCAGGTGACGGTGATCATCCGGGGTCCTCCTGATCGGCGGGGGTGGACTGCTCCGATGTCGGGTGCCGGGGGTGCCGGTGGCGCGGCATCGGACCGGGCCCAGCGCTCCCGATCGCTCCTGCTGCCGAAGGCCTTCACCGCGAGGCGCTCGAAGTCGAGGCCGTCGTCGCGGATCGACTGGGCGTCGCCGAGGCCGAGCACGTGGACGTAGAGCACGATGTGCTCGTCGGAGCCGCGCTCCGACGGGTCGTCGACCTCGATGGTCATCGTGCCCGGCGTCAGGGTGATGGCGTTGGCGACGATGGTGGCGATGACCGGCGACCGCGAGCGCAGCGGCACGGCCACGACCGCCTCCGACACCTTCGAGCGGGGCATGAGCACGGTGACGGCGACGTCCCAGGTGGCGACGAACAGGGCCCAGAGGAAGAACAGGGCGAAGTGGGTGGCGGCGATCGGGTGGAACGTGCCCTCGTGCTCCGGCGCGAGGCGGCCGGGGCCCCCAGGGAAGAGCCAGAGGATCACGGCGACGGCGAGGGTGCCACCGATGAAGTTGCCGACCGAGGGCTGACCCCACAGGGCGACCCAGATCACCACGAGGGCCGCGACCCGGACCAGCAAGGCCCACAAGGGCGTGCGCACGCGGGCGTCGGGACCGCTCATGACCCGAGCACCGCACGGATGTAGTCGGACGGGTCCATCAGCTGCTCACCGGCACGGTGGGCCAGGTCGTAGATGGGTCCGGCGAACAGGGCGATGGCGACGGTGACACCCACCAGCACGATGGTGGCGGCCGTCATGATCGGAGGGGTCCGCACCCGGATGGTGGGCTCGGCGGCGACCTCGACCGCCACCCCGCCGCCGCCCGCGGGAACCACGGCCGGCGCGCTGATCGACGGGCCCTCGACCTTGCCCCAGAACACGCCGTTCCAGATCTTGGCCATCGAGAAGAGGGTGAGCAGGCTGCCGAGCAGGCTCACCCCGACGATCACGTAGGCCTGGGAGCCGAAGCCGGCCTCGACCAGGGAGAGCTTGCCGACGAAGCCCGAGAACGGGGGGATCCCGGCGAGGCTCAGCGCCGCGAGGCCGAACAGCACCGCCGCGATCGGCGCCCGGCGCATGATCCCGCCGATGCGGTCGAGGCTCGTCGAGCCGGCGCTGCTCTCCACCAGGCCGCTGACCATGAACAGGCTGGTCTTCACCGGTATCTGGTGGACGATGAAGAACACGGTGCCGGCGATGCCGGAGACGGTGAACAGGCCGAGCCCGAGGACCATGTAGCCGATCTGGCTCACGATGTGGAAGCTCAGGATCCGCTTCATGTCGTTCTGGGCGATGGCCCCGAGCACGCCGACGATCATGGTGAGACCGGCGAGGCCGAGCACGAGCCAGCCGGGCACGGCCCCGGGGAACAGCAGGGTCTGGCTGCGGACCATCGCGTAGACGCCGACCTTGGTGAGCAGTCCCGCGAACACGGCGACGATCGGGACCTTCGCCGTCGGATAGGAGTCCGGCAGCCACGAGAAGACCGGGAAGACCGCGGCCTTGATGCCGAACACGACGAGGAAGAGCAGCGCCAACGCGGTGCGCAACGAATCGGAGAGGCCGCCCGTCTTCTCGGCCAGGTCGGCCATGTTCACGGTGCCGAGCGACGCGTAGACGAAGGCGATGGCGGTGAGGAAGAGCACCGACGCCACCATGTTGATGACCACGTAGGTCATCCCCTGGCGGATCTGGTCGCGGCGGCCGCCCAGCGTGATCAGCACGTAGCTGGCGGCCAGCAGCACCTCGAACGACACGAAGAGGTTGAACAGGTCGCCGGTGACGAAGGACAGCGACACGCCCGCGGTGAGCGCGAGGTAGGCAGGGTGGAACGCCGGCAGGTCGTCGTCGTGCGGTTGCCCGACGGCGAACACCAGCACGGCGAGGAAGGTGATGAGCGAGATCACCAGCAGCAGCGCCGAGAACAGGTCGGCCACCAGCGTGATGCCGATGACGGCCGGCCAGCCTCCGACGGTGACGGCCTGGGGGCCGTCACGCTCGACGACCACGAGGATCGCCACTGAGGCGGCGAGGGCGATGGACACCCCGACGAGGGCGATGGCCCGCTGCGCCGCCCGCGACCGGTGGGCGATCACCGCCAGCGCGGCGAACAGGATCGGGATGACGACCGGGGCGGGGAGCAGGACCCTCACGGGCGGCCTCCGCGGTCGGCGTCGGCGGAGGAGCCCGACGCGTCGGTGCGCCCGAGGGCACGGTCGGCGAGGCGACGGTCCTCGAGGTCGTCCTCGACGTCGTCGTTCCGGGTGAGCTGCCAGCTCCGATAGGCGAGGGCGAGCAGGAACGCCGTCATGGCGAAGCTGATGACGATGGCCGTGAGGGCGAGGGCCTGCGGGATCGGGTCGGCGATGACGTCCTCGCCGGTGAAGCGGCCGATGATCGGGGCCAGGCCGGCGTTGCCCCCCACGATCATCAGGAGCAGGTTCGCTCCGTGCGACAGCAGCCCGAGGCCGAGCACGACCTTGGTGAGGGTCCGCTGCAGGATCATGTAGACGCCCGCGCCGTAGAGCACGGCGACCACGGCAGCGGTCCAGACGGTCACGAGAGGTCCTCCTCGGGAGAACCGAGCGCCTGGAGCACGGCCAGCACCGCGCCGACGACCACGAGGTAGACGCCGAGGTCGAAGAAGAACGCCGTGCTGGTGCCGACCGGCCCGATGAAGGGCACGTCGACCTTGAGGTAGCGGGTCTGGAGCAGCCCTCCGTCGTTCCAGAAGGCCGTCAGCGCGGTGAGCGAGGCGACGGTGAGGCCCGCACCGAGCACGGTCATCGGGTGGAGGCGGAACGACCGGCGCAGCTCGGCGGGGCCATGGGCGGCCATCCGCAGGGCGCAGGCCGACGCAGCGACGAGGCCGCCGACGAACCCGCCGCCGGGGGCGTTGTGGCCGGCGAAGAGCAGGTAGACCGACACCACGAGCAGGACGTGGAACTCGGCCCGGACGACGACGTCGAGGATCATCGAGCGACGGTCCATCTGCGGGTCACGAGTGGTGCGGCGGCTCATGCCCCGACCTCCCTGTTGACGTCGGGCTCGGACCTCGTCACGCCGTCACCGGACGAGTCGTCGCCACCGGGCTCATCGTCGGTGTCGTCGTCGTCACGGCGCTTCCGGCCCACCTGGACCAGGGCCACCACACCCATGGCCGCGACGAGCAGCACGGTGATCTCGCCCAAGGTGTCGAAGCCGCGGAAGTCGACCACGATCACGTTCACCACGTTCTTGCCGTGGGCCTCCGGCAGCGACCGGGCCATGTACTCCTCGGAGAGCGTGATCCCGCCGGGGGTGTCGGTGGCGCCGTGCTCGGCCGAGACCCCGTAGTCGGTGCCGGCGAGCTCCGGGTCGGGGGTGGGGGTGCCGGTGACCGAGCCCGAGGTCAGCGTGAAGAAGAAGACGAAGACCGCCACGAGCACGCCCACCACCGCGGGCACCAGCTTGCGGGTGGGGGTCGACGGGCCCGAGAAGCCCTCGGGGAGGTGCCGCAGCACCAGCACGAACGCCACGGTGCCGAGCGTCTCGACCAGCAGCTGCGTGAGCGCCAGGTCGGGTGCCCCCTGCACCATGAACAGCGCCGCCATGCCGTACCCGACCGCGCTGAGCAGCAGCACGGCGGCGAAGCGACGACGGCTGACGGCCGCCGCCAGCGCGGCGATGACCATGATCGAGCCGATCACCAGCTGGATTGGCGAGTCGATCCAGTCCGGCCAGGAGGAGGGCCCTCCGCTGGCCACCAGCGGCACACCGGGCACGACCACCATGGTGACCATCAAGACCGTGAGGTACACCGGCATCGAGCCGCTCTGGACCACGCCGGCGACCTTGCCGGAGCCCGAGAGCAGGCTCCTGATCGACCACTCGTATCCACCCAGCGCGCTCGGGACGTGGGGCACCCGCGCCTGCCAGCGCTCCACCCGGGTGCGGGCGAGGAACAGCAGCGCGCCGCCGGCGACGACCAGGACCGACAGCCCCAGCGGGACGGTGAGGCCGTGCCAGAGGGTGAGGTGGGGGGCGTGGCCCTCGTAGCCGAACGCCTCCCACGCATCGTCGACCAGCGGGCCGATGAGGGCGGGCACGACACCGAACAACAGCCCGAGGCCGGCGAGGACCACCGGCGCGACCCCGAACGCCTTCGAGGGGTGCGGCGCCTCGGGGCCCACGAGCGTGCGCTCGAACCCGCGCCGCGTGTCGGCCGGGCCGAACGCCCCCCAGAGGAACCGGGCGCTGTAGGCGACGGTGAACATCGAGCCGACCACGACCACGGCGAGCAGCACCCACCGGGCCGGCACGTCGTCGCCGAGCAGGCCGTCGAGGGCGAGCTCCTTGGCGATGAAGCCGAGCAGCGGCGGGAGGCCGGCCATCGAGGCTGCGGCGAGCGCGGCGCCGGCGGCGATGACCGGGAGGCGGCGGCCCAGTCCGGTGAGGGCCCGCAGATCGCGGGTGTGGGTCTGGTGGTCGATGACCCCGACGGTGAGGAACAGCGCGGCCTTGAACGCGGCGTGGGCGATGAGCAGGACGCACCCGGCGAACGCCAGCTCGGGGACCCCGGCCCCGAAGAGCACGACGAGCAGGCCGAGCTGGCTGATGGTGCCGAAGGCGAGCACCAGCTTGAGGTCGTGCTGGCGCAGGGCGCGGTAGCCGCCCAGGAGCATGCTGGCACTGCCGGCGGTGAGCACGATCCAGCGCCACGGGCCGACGACGGCGAACGCCGGGGCGAACCTGGCGATCAGGTACACGCCCGCCTTCACCATGGTGGCCGAGTGGAGGTAGGCGCTGATCGGGGTGGGCGCGGCCATCGCGCCGGGGAGCCAGGAGTGGAACGGCACCTGGGCCGACTTGGTGAGCGCCCCGGCCAGCACCAGCACCAGCCCGACGGTCACGGTGGTGCCCGACGGCGGTGAGGTGAGGATGGCGTGCAGCGAGTAGGTGCCGGCCGCCTGGCCGATGAGCACGAACCCGCCGAGCATCGCCAGGCCGCCACCACCGGTGACCAGCAGGGCGTGGAGGGCGGCCGACCGGGCACCGGCGTTCTCGTCGTTGGTGCCGATGAGCAGGAACGACGTGATGGACGTCAGCTCCCAGAACATGAAGAGGAGGAACAGGTTGTCGCTGCAGACCAGGCCGAACATCGAACCGGCGAAGAGCAACAGGACGGCGGCGGTGCGGGGCACCTCCGGACCGGGGTGGAAGTAGGACGCGGCGTACCAGAACACGCAGAGCCCGACCCCGCCGACGAGCAGCACGAGGATCATCGAGAACCAGTCGAACCGGAGGTCGATCGTGAGCCCGAGACCGGCCACCCACTCGTGGGTCTCGGTGAAGGGACCGTCGTCCGAGAGCCGCGCCGCGGCCCAGGCCGCCCACCCGAGCGTCCACAGCGGCGCCAGGGCCGCGACGTAGAACACCTTCGGACCGAGCGCACGCCCGGAGGCGGCCACGATCACGGCGATGCCGACGTAGACGAAGACGGTCAGGAGCAGGGTGCCATCCCCCCGGGGCGCGCGGCGGTTGGGACGCCGACCAGACTTCCCGGCACACCTGAACGACCGGAGCATAGCGATGCCGCGCCCGCAGGGCCCGGGGGCGCGCCACAGCCGAAGTCCCGAGGTGCAGGTTGGGCGCGGCTGCGGACATGGGTCTCCTCGGATGGTCCCGAGGGTCTATCGCACGAGAATTCGCCGCGCTGTTACCCGAACATGACGCGTTCATTACACACAGACCGCCGGGCCCGGCGCGGCCTAGGAGGGCGACGACGGCCGCTCGGCAGCGGTGCCGGACGACCGGTAGACGACGAGGCGCACCGACGTGCCGCTGCCCGTGGGCCGGATCTCGGTCTCGTCGGCCAGCTCCCGCATGATCGGGATGCCGAGGCCGTGCTCGTAGCCGAGGCGGTCGGGGTGGCCCGGCTCGGGCACCACCGGCACCGAGGCGGGGTCGAAGCCGCCGGCCTGGTCGCGGACCTCGACGGTGATGCAGTCGCCGTCGACGTCGAGAACGCAGTGCACCCGGATGCGGCCGGTGCCCTCGTCGTCGGCGTGGGCCTCCACCGCGTTGGTGGTGGCCTCCGAGACCGCCACCCGGAGGTCGTCGATGCGCTCGGTCCGGAAGCGGGGCTCGACCGCGGCGATGGCGGCCACCACCTGGCGGGTCAGGGAGACGTAGGCGGAGCGGGCCGGGATCTCGAGCTCGACGTCGCCGATCTCCCCCACCCTCGGCTCCCTAGAGCCGCACGGACGCGATGGCCGCGTCGAGGTCGTCGTGGATGGGCAGGATCTCGATCACCCTCGTGATCTCGAAGACCTTGCGGACCTGGGCCTCGGCCCGGGCGAGGGCGAGGGCGCCGTCCTGGGCCCGGGCCCGCTTGAGGCCGCCGAGCAGCACGCCGAGGCCGGTGGAGTCGAGGAAGTCGACGCCAGCGAGGTCGACGACGATGCGCGGCGGGCCGTCGGACTCGGCCACCGCCCGCACCAGCTCCTGACGCAGCTTCGGGGCCGATGCCACGTCGAGCTCACCGATGACCGTGCACACGACGACGCCGCCGTCGACCGTGGTCACGTCGAGCTCGAACAACATGGGGATCCTCCGGAACGGCCACCGGGCTGGGCCTGTCGAGGGTACCGCCGCGGCGTCCGGGCCCCTGCGGCGCCTCGGCCCCCGACCCGCGGAAACGACACGCGTGTGGTTCGTCGTACCCCCTGCGTACCATCGCACCGTGGCCCTTCCCGCCGAGCCCGGCCTCGACGGCTTCCTCTCGTCGCTCGTCGACGACCCCCGGCTGGTGCACGTCGAGCACCTCCCGGTCCGAGCGGCGCGCCACGCCGAGCTCGCCACCCCACTCCCCGATGTCGTCCGCGACCGGCTCGGCGTCGACGGCTTCTGGACCCACCAGGCCGAGGCCATCGACCACCTCCGCGCCGGCCGGTCGGTCGCCGTCGCCACCGGCACCGCCTCGGGCAAGTCCCTCTGCTTCCAGGCCCCCATCGCCGAAGCCGTGGCCACCGGGCTGCGACCGGCCACCTCGTTGCTGCTGTTCCCCACCAAGGCCCTCGCCCAGGACCAGCTCCGCTCGATGACGGCCCTCGAGGTGCCCGGCCTGGTGGCGGCCACCTACGACGGCGACTGCTCCCCCGAGGAGCGCACCTGGGTGCGGGCCAACGCCAACGTGGTGCTCACCAACCCCGAGATGCTCCACGTCGGGCTGCTCCCCCACCACGCCAAGTGGGCCACCTTCTTCCTGCGCCTCCGCTACGTCGTCATCGACGAGCTCCACACCCTGCGGGGCATCTTCGGCAGCCACGTGGCCAACCTGCTGCGCCGCCTGCGCCGCATCTGCGCCCACTACGGCTCGTCACCCACCTTCGTCTTCACCTCGGCCACCATCGGCGAGCCCGGCCGCCTGGCCTCGGAGCTGTGCGGCCTTCCGGTCGAGGAGGTCACCGACGACGGCTCACCCCGTGGCGAGCGCGTGTTCGTGCTCTGGAACCCTGCCGGCGACGACGTCGAGGGGGGCCGGTCCACCTCGTCGGCCCGCGACACCGCGGAGCTCATGAGCGCGCTGATCACCGGCGGGCACCGCACCATCGCCTTCTGCCGCAGCCGCAAGGGCACCGAGCTGGTGGCGGCCGACGTGAAGCGCCGCCTCCGGGCCGACCTCGCCGACACCGTGCGCCCCTACCGCGGCGGCTACCTCACCGCCGAGCGGCGCGAGATCGAGAAGAAGCTGTTCAGCGGGTCGCTGCGCGGCGTGGTGGCCACCACCGCCCTCGAGCTCGGCATCGACGTGGGCGGCCTCGACGCCTGCGTGCTCAACGGCTTCCCCGGCACCATCGCCTCGATGTGGCAGCAGGCGGGCCGGGCCGGGCGCGACACCCAGGCCTCGATCGCCGCCCTCGTCGCCGGCGACGACCAGCTCGACCAGTGGTTCATGCACCACCCCGAGGAGCTCTTCACCCGCCCGCCCGAGCCCGCGGTCGTGAACCCCACCAACCCGCACGTGCTGCTCCCCCACCTGGCCTGCGCCGCCTACGAGCTGCCCCTCACCCCGCTCGACGACCGCTGGTGGCCCGACCAGCTCGACGACGGCGTGCGCCGCCTGGTGCTCGACGACGTCCTGAAGCTGCGCCCGCCCCACCACCGCCGCGGCCCCGCCGCGGTGTGGGCCGGCCGGGGCTGGCCGTCGCACGGCGTGGGCCTGCGCAACGCCGGGGGCGACGAGTTCCGCATCGCCACCGCCGACGGCACCCTCGTCGGCACGGTCGACGGGTCTCGGGCGTTCCGCCTCGTGCACCCCGGCGCGGTCTACCTCCACCAGGGTCGGTCGTGGCGCGTGGCCAGCCTCGACCTCGACGACCGCGTGGCCCTGGTCGAGCCGGCCGACGGCGGCGAGTACACCCAGCCCCGCACGGCCACCGAGATCGCCGTGCTCGACACCGAACAGGAGCGGACGGTGGGCGCCGCCCGCCTCGCGCTCGGCCCGGTGCGGGTGCGGTCGCAGGTCATCGGCTATCGCCGCTTCGACGCCTTCACCGGCGAGCAGCTCGGCCTCCACGACCTCGACCTACCTCCGGGCGAGCTGGTCACCCGGGCGTTCTGGTACGTCGTCCCCGACGAGGTCCTGGCCGACGCCGGGGTCGGGCCCGCCGTCGTGCCGGGCGCGCTCCATGCCGCCGAGCACGCCGCCATCGGCATCCTCCCGCTGTTCACCATCTGCGACCGGTGGGACGTCGGTGGCGTGTCCACGCCGTACCTGCCCGAGACCGGCGCCTCCACCATCGTGATCTACGACGGCTACCCGGGCGGAGCCGGCGTGGCCGAGCTGGGCTACGCCGCCGCCGACCGCCACCTCGCCGCCACCCTCGACGTCATCGAGTCGTGCGGCTGCCGAGACGGCTGCCCGTCGTGCGTGCAGTCGCCGAAGTGCGGCAACGGCAACGACCCGCTCGACAAGGCGGCCGCGGCGGCGCTGATCCGCACGATCCTCACCGGTTGAGCAGCGGGCCGCTCAACCGGCCGGCGCCTCCACCCGCATCACCGCCTCGCCCTTCAGCCTGATGTCGGGCAGCAGCAGCCCCACGAGCGGCACGTCGGTGGTGCTCTCGTAGTCGACCCGGACCACGACCGCCTCGCCGCCCTCCCGGGAGGTCGTGCGCACCACCATGTGCGCCGGGTCGAGGGAGCCCGATCGCTCGGCCCCCGCGCGGGCGGCCACGGTGCGGTCGCCGTCGGCGACCGAGGCGGCCCGCGCCGCCTCCCGCGCCGCATGGGCCACGAGCAGCTGGTCGCGCAGCACCAGCCCGGCCTGCAGCACCAGCAGCACGAGGAGCACGACGAGGGGGAGGACGAGGGCCAGCTCGACAGTGGCCTGGCCCCGGTCCCCCCGCCTCGTCCGGCTCACTTCACCCGTCCGATGACGTTGTCCATGACGGCGTCGAACAGCTTCCCGATGGCGCCCGACTTGGTGGCCCAGCCCACGAGGAGCAGGGCGATGCCGGCGGCGCCGAGGAGGACGAGGCCGTACTCGGCGGTGGTCTGGCCGCCGTCACCGCGGCCGCGGCCGCCGGGTCGGGTGCCGGGGTGGGCGGCCGGATCGGCGACCCGGTCGAGGACGTCGGTGACGGCGAGCAGGAGCGCGAGCTGGCCGCGCAGGATCAGGTGGGACACAGGGGTTCTCCTCGGGTGAGGACGGTGGAGGGGGAAGGCCGGCGTCAGAGCTGCAGGGACTGCAGCGACGCGAGGAGGAGTGGCACCACCGCGAGCAGGCCGAAGGCCGGGAGCACGCAGAGCACGAGCGGGAAGAGCAGCTGCACCGGCAGGCGGCGGGCTTCCTCCTCGGCCCGGCGCCGGCGCAGCACGCGGGCGTCGACGGCGACGCGTTCGAGAGCCGCACCCAGCGGCGAGCCGTAGCGGGCGGCACCACGCAGCGCGGCGTTGAGGGCCAGGGCAGGGTCGCCCAGGTCGTCGAGCACGTCGAGGGCGTCGCCGAGCCGCTCCCCGAGGTCGACCCGCCGGCGGGTCTCGGCGAGCGCGGTGTCGATGGGGGCAGGCGCGTGGCGGGCGACCGCGTCGACCGCCTGGTGCACGGACAGCCCGGCGCCGACGGCGAGGCGGAAGAGGTCGACCGTGTCGGGGAGCGCGGTGCGCACCTCGCGGTCACGGGCCAGCCGCCGACCCCTGGCCCTGGCCGCGGGCACCGCCCAGGTGAGGGCTGCGGCAGGGATGGCGACGACCGGCGACACCACGACGGCCGCCACCAGTGCGACCGACGCCGCCGCGCCCGCACGCCGGTCGGCCACGGCATCCGGCGGGCGGCCGGTCAGAGCTCGCATCCGGCGACCCACGACCTCGAGGGCCGGGAGAGCCCGGCCGACCGGCCGCAGGGCAGGGCGCCGACGGGCCCCGGGCGGTCGACCGAGGACGCCGGGCCGGTGGTGCCGGAACCTCCGCCGGGCGAGCGTGCCCGGAGGCGCCAACGCCAGCAGCACCGCGAGCGGCGCCAGCAGGCCGGCGAACCACGCCGCCGGGCTCATCGCGACCGCCCCACGAGGTGGGCCATCCACAGCGCGCCGGCCGTGTCGAGCACGGCACCGGCCGCCAGGCAGGCCCAGCCGAGAGGGCTCCCGAGCAGGACCCGGGCGACCCGGGGGTCGGCAGCAGCGGCCAGGCCGGCGAACACCACCGGAGCCACCACCAGCACCGCAGCCGAGGCCCGGGCCTGGGAGGAGAGGGCGGCGACCTCCCGGTCGAGGGCGATGCGGTCGCGGAGGGTGTCGGTGACCCCGTCGAGCACCGACGCCACCGAACCACCGGCGTCGCCCGCCAGCGAGAGGGCGGCGGCGACGAGGCCTCGGGCGGGCGTCGGGCAGTCGGCGTGCCACGCCGCCACCGCGGGCCCGAGGCCGGCCCCGGCCGCGAGGTCGTCACCGAGGCGGACGGTGCCCGGGTCGACGCCGGCCGAGGCCGCGGTGGCGACGGCGACGGGAAGGGAGGCGCCGGAACGGAGCTGCCGGGTGACCTGGTCGAGCAGCGCGGGCAGGGCGCGGTCGGCCCGTCGCCGCGAGCGTGTGGCGCCGCCGGTGACCGCCGTCAGCTGCGGGACCGCCCGGCGCCGGAAACCGCCGACGAGGCCGGCCCAGGGGGACGACGGGGAGGTCGGACCGACGGCCCTCCACGACGACCGGAGGGCGCGCGCCCGACGACGGGTCCGCGCCCCGGTGACCACGTCGCCGACGCCGGCCAGCACCACCGTCGAGGCGACCACCGCGACACCCACCACGACCGCAGCGACCAGCGGGCCCGTCATCGGCCGGCCTCGATCCAGTCGGGGACGGGAGCGGTGGCCGACGCAGACCGGGGCGGGCGCCGGGGCAGGCCGACCAGCCGGCCGTCGGGATCGGTGAGCGATCGGGCGACCACGGCCTCGCCGGACTGGCCGGTGGGCTCGACCTCGGCCACGGCCGTGACCCGACGGCCGCCGTCGGGCCGGCGGGAGATCTGGACGACGAGGTCGAGCGCCGAACGAACCTGCTCGCGGACCGCGGCCAGCGGGAGGGCGACGTCGCCCATCAGGACCAGCGTCTCGAGCCGCCGGAGGGCGTCGGCCGGCGAGTTGGCGTGGCACGTCGACAGGGAGCCCTCGTGGCCGGTGTTCATGGCCTGCAACATGTCGAGGGCCTCGCCGGCCCGGACCTCGCCCACCACGATGCGGTCGGGGCGCATCCGTAGGGCGTTGCGCACGAGGTCGCGGATTCGCACCTCCCCGTTGCCCTCGGCCCCGGCCGGGCGGGCCTCCAGGCGGACCACGTGGCGACCGGGCAGCCGCAGCTCAGCGGCGTCCTCCACGGTGACGACCCGGTCGTGGTCGGGGATCTCGGCAGCCAGGGCGTTGAGCAGCGTGGTCTTGCCGGCGCCCGCGCCTCCGCACACCACCACGTTGGCCCGGGAGGCGACGGCCCACGCCAGCAGGGCCGCCGCGCCCGGATGGGCCACCTCCCGCAGCCCCACCGCCCGCGCCCCGAAGCGCCGGATGGTGAGGCACGGCCCGTCGACGGCCAGCGGACGCACGACCGCGTTCACCCGCGAGCCGTCGGGGAGGCGGGCGTCGACCAGCGGGCTCGACCGGTCGACCCGGAGCCCGAGCGGGGCGACGATGCGCTCGATGAGGGCGAGGGCGGTGGCCTCGTCGACCACGACCGGAGTGCACTCGAGGTGGCCGTGGCGCTCGACCCACACCTCCCCTCCCCCGTTGAGCATGACCTCGTCGACCGAGGGGTCGGCGAGCAGCGGCTCGAGGGGACCGAGCCCGTCGACCCGGGCGCGGACCCGCTCGACCACCGACTCCACCGACGAGCCCGGGAGCAGAGGGTCGCGGTCGCGGGCGAGAGAGCGCAGCAACGCCCGCTGGGCCGCCGGCGACCCGTCAGAGGCGGCCCGGTCGAGCAGGCCGCGGTGGAGCACCTCGACGAGGCCGTCACCCGCGTCAGGCGGCATGGCGCAGCGCCCGCTCGAGGGGACGGGGCACCCGCCGTCCCAGCTGCCCGCAGTCGGCGGCCCGGAAGATCTCGGGCTCGATCGGGACCTCGGCCACGACCGGCGCGCCGATGAGATCCTCCATCTCCCAGCGCCCGAGGTTGCGACCCCGTTCGGTGAGGAGCACGACACCGGACGGCCGCAGCGAGAGGGCGCTGGCCCGGCGGGCCGACAGGTAGCAGCAGCGGGTGACGAGCAGCGACAGCGTGGCCGAGGCCGCCAGCACCCGGGCCACGTCGGCCGCGGGCCCCTCCCCCGGGCCCCGGGTGACGACCCCGACGTCGACGACCACCGAGCGGGGATCGCCGGCCAGGAGCGCGGCCAGCACCTCCGCCCGGTCGGGGCCGGCGAGCGCCGCCCGGCCCCTCGGCAGCAGCCGGAGGCCGGGACGGACCGGCACCTCGAGCCGAGCCAGGGCGTCGGCGGGCACCGAGGCCCCCGCCGCCAGCCACTCGGCGAGGCCCGGGCCGTCGGGCTCGGGCACCCCGAGCGCAGCGGGCAGGTCGCCGCCGAGGTCGACGAGCAGGGCGCCGTGGTCGTGGCGCGCCCCCATCAGTGACGCCATGGCCGCAGCCACGACGGTGGTACCGGATCCGCCCTTGGCGGACCAGCAGGACACGAGCATGGGATCTCCCGTACGCGGTACATCGACGCGTCCCGGGGAAGGTGGGCCGCACGGTACGGCCGGGGTCCGGCGCGGTCAAGGGGCCGAGGTGTGACGACGGTCGACCCGGGGTCGCGGGGCCCCGCCCCTATGGTGGTCGCGATGGAGGCGGCCTTCTTCGACCTCGACAAGACCGTCATCGCCAAGGCCTCGATGGTCGCCTTCGGGGGACCACTGCGCCGTGCCGGCATGATCAACCGCCGCCTCATGGCCCGAGCCGTCTGGAACGGCCTGGTCTTCCACTACCTCGGGGCCGGCGAGGAGCGCATGCGCCGCTTCCGCGAGTCGGCTCTGCGCATCACCCGGGGCTGGGAGCGCGAGACCATCGCCGCGCTGGTGGCCGACACGCTCACCGACGTCATCGACCCGATCGTCTACGCCGAGGCCCTGGAGCTCATCCAGGAGCACCGCGCCGCCGGCCGTCTGGTGTTCCTCGTGTCGGCGTCACCCGAGGAGATCGTGAAGCCGCTCGGGACCTACCTCGGCGTCGACCGTGTGATCGCCAGCCGGGCCCGGCTCGACGACCTCGGCCGCTACACCGGCGAGGTCGACTTCTACGCCTACGGCCCGTACAAGGCCGAGGCGGTGGAGGCCGTGGCCGAGGAGCTCGACCTCGACCTCACGGCGTGCTTCGCCTACAGCGACTCGATCACCGACCTGCCGCTGCTGCGCTCGGTCGGTCACCCGTTCGCGGTGAACCCGGACCGCGACCTGGCCCGGGTGGCCAAGCTCGAGGACTGGCCGGTGCTGCAGTTCCGCCATGGGATCCCGCTGCGAGAGCGGGTGGTGCTGCCGCCGCCCAGCCGCCTGGCCATGGGCGCGGCCGTCGCCGGCGGTGTGGCCGCCGGCGTCGTCGTCGGGTGGTGGATCGTGACCCGGCGCCCGACGTGGGGCGCTCGGTTCAGGCGTCCTGGAGCTTCTTGACCGCGAAGGCGGCGAGAGCGACCACGACGATGAGGACGAGAAGCTTCTTCATGCCCCCACTCTAGGACGGCGTTCCCCGTCTGGCGAACGGCATCGCAGCCCACCCGGCGCCGCGGCGACCACCGGTGGGCAGGTAGCGTCCCCTCGCCCGAACCACCACCGCGAGGAGCCCCCGATGCCGTACGAGGCACGCGCCGTGATCGCCCGTTCCGTTGGCGCACCGGTCACCGTCGAGACCATCACCGTCCCCGACCCCGGGCCCGGTGAGGCCGTCGTGCGGGTCCAGGCCTGCGGCGTCTGCCACACCGACCTCCACTACCGCGAGGGTGCCATCGGCGACGAGTTCCCCTACCTGCTCGGCCACGAGGCCGCCGGCATCGTCGAGGCCGTCGGCCCCGACGTCGTGGGCGTGGCCCCCGGCGACTTCGTCATCCTCAACTGGCGAGCCGTCTGCGGCACCTGCCGGGCCTGCCGCCGAGGCGAGCCGCAGTACTGCTTCGCCACGTTCAACGCCACCCAGAAGATGACCCTGGCCGACGGCACCGAGCTGAGCCCCGCGCTCGGCATCGGCGCCTTCGCCGAGTACACCCTGGTCGCCGCCGGCCAGTGCACCCCGGTCGACGCCTCGGCCCGCCCCGAGGCCGCCGGCCTCCTGGGCTGCGGCGTCACCGCCGGCCTCGGTGCCGCCATGTTCACCGGCCAGGTCGGCCCCGGCGACAGCGTCGCCGTGTTCGGCTGCGGCGGCGTGGGCGACGCCGCCATCGCCGGTGCCCGCCTCGCCGGCGCCACCAAGGTGATCGCCGTCGACCTCGACGCCGGCAAGCTCGAGTGGGCCAAGGACTTCGGCGCCACCCACACGGTGAACGCCTCGGAGACCGACCCCGTCGAGGCCATCCGGGCCCTCACCGACGGCAACGGCGCCGACGTGTGCATCGAGGCCGTGGGCAACCCGAAGGTGTTCGAGCAGGCGTTCTACGCCCGTGACCTCGCCGGCACGGTCGTGCAGGTCGGCGTGCCCTCGCCGGACATGAAGATCGAGCTCCCGATGATCGAGTTCTTCGGCCGGGGCGGGCGCCTCAAGCCCAGCTGGTACGGCGACTGCCTGCCGTCGCGGGACTTCCCGATGTTCATCGACATGTACCTCCAGGGCCGCCTCGACCTCGACCGCTTCGTCAGCGAGACCATCGACATCGACGGCGTCGAGGACGCGTTCCACCGCATGGAGCAGGGCGAGGTCCTCCGCTCGGTCGTCGTGGTGGAGCAGCGATGATCGACCACGTCGTCACCTCGGGCACCTTCACCCTCGACGGGCAGAGCTTCGACGTCGACAACAACATCTGGCTGGTCGGCGACGACGCCGAGGTGTTCATCGTCGACGCCGCCCACGAGGCCCAGCCGATCCTCGATGCCGTGCGGGGCCGCAAGGTCGCCGCGGTCGTGGCCACCCACGGCCACAACGACCACATCAACGTGGCCACCGCAGTGGCCGACGCCGTCGGCGCCCCGATCCTGATCCACCCCGACGACCTCATGCTGTGGGAGGTCGTGAACCCGGGGCGCGAGCCCGACGGCCTGCTCCACGACGGCGACGAGCTGTCGGCCGGCGGCGTCACCCTGAAGGTGCTGCACACCCCGGGCCACTCGCCCGGCGGGTGCTGCCTCTACGACGAGGCCGACGGAGTGGTGTTCAGCGGCGACACGCTGTTCAACGGCGGCCCCGGGGCCACCGGGCGCTCCTACAGCGACCGCCCCACCATCGTGCGTTCCATCACCGAGAAGCTCCTGACGCTCCCCGACGCCACCGTCGTCCACACCGGGCACGGCGACTCCACCACCATCGGCGCCGAACGCGCCAACGTCACCCCCGAGGGCTGACGCCGCCTCGGAGCCTGCAGCCGGATCAGATCCGACCGAGGGCCGACGGGCCCCGGTCGGCGATCTGCGCCCGTGCCACCGAGTGGCTGCCGAGCACGACCACGCGGTCGCCACCGGCCCGCTTGGCCCGGTACATCGCCTCGTCGGCCGAGTGCATCAGGACGCGGGCGCCCTCGTCCGAGCCGGCGCGGGCGCAGGCCACGCCGACGCTCACGCTGACGGGCACGGACTCGGAGCCGACCGTCAGGGGACGGCGGAGCTCCTCGACGATGCGGCCGGCGATCTCCTCGGCCACCCGGAGGGCGTCGTCGCCGCTGATCAGCACGCCGAACTCGTCGCCACCCAGGCGGGCGACGGTGTCCTCACTGCGCACGGCCGCAGCCAGGCGCGCCCCCGTCACCTCGAGGAGGCGGTCGCCCTCGGCGTGGCCGAAGTGGTCGTTGACGTCCTTGAAGCGGTCGAGGTCGCAGTAGATGACGGCGAGGTCGGCGGGATCACGCCGGCTGAGGAACTGTTCGAGCCGGTCGTGGAACAGGGCGCGGTTGGCCAGGCCGGTGAGCGAGTCGGTGAAGGCGCGGCGCTCGAGGTCGTTCTGGACCTGGCGACGGGCGGTGACGTCGTGGACGTTGACCACCAGGCCGTTCACGGCCGGGTCGGCGAGCAGGTTGGTGGCCCGCATCTCCAGCCAGCGGGTGCCCACCTCGGTGGTGATGGGCACCTCGGCGGTGATCACCACGTCGGTGGTGGCCATCAGGGTGGCCCAGACGCTGCCGGTGGCCTCCCGGTCGAGGCCGGGGATGACATCGCTGCCCCGATTGCCGACGAGCTCGGGGGCCGAGACGCCGAGCAGGGCCTGCACCGCCGGCGACGCATCGGTCACGACGCCGTCCCGGTCGAAGACGAGCATCGCCTCGGACGAGTTCTGCACGAGCGATCGGAAGTAGCGCTCGCGGTCGTGCACCGCCTGACGGGCCCGCCGCTCACCGGCCGCCAGGTCCGACAGTCGCAGTAGGACGAGCACCACGAGCGCCGCCTCGACGACGACGGCGAACAGGAGGTGGGGGACGTCGGTGCCACCCATGCCGAGGGCGATCATCGGGGCCAGGAGGGTGAGCCCGGAGAGGGCCAGGCGGCCGCGCGAGATCGGGCGCTCGTCCGCGGGCACCGTGCGACCGATGAGCCGGGCCGACGGGTGCATGGCGGCCAGCAGGTACAGGCCGTAGGCGACGAGCCAGAGGGTGTCGAGCCAGTTGAGCGACGGGTCGTCGATCGTGCCCTGGTCGATCTGGACCGTGTAGGCGAAGTCGGCCAGGAGGTAGAAGACCGCGCCGCCGACGAGCATCACGGTGGTGGGGGTCCAACGGCGGGCGCCGAGCAGCAACCACAGCATCATCGCCAGCACCACGACGTCGAGGATCGGGTACGAGGCGTTGACGATCCGGGCGAGCAGCGGCGTGTCGGCCAGGTTGAAGCGCGGCTCGATGAGGGGGTTCCACAGCAGCACCGCGGCCGCCAGGCCGATGCTGGTGGCGTCGATGAGGCCCTCACGGTCGCCCTCGCCCACGTGGGCGCTCTTGAGGCGGAGGGCACCGGCCACGATCACCAAGGACCCCATGACGTAGAGCGGGTCGGCCCAGCTCAGGCCGGTGGAGCCGATGTCGGTCGTCCAGGGCAGCGCGTAGACACCGTCACCGATGGCGAGCAACAGGAGGCCGACGGCGAAGATCGTCCAGCCGGCGGTCGGCCGGAGCCGGCGACGACGCACCACCACGGCGAAGGCCACTGCCAGCAGGAGCACCATCGGCGTGTAGACGGCTTCGTGGTAATCGGTCTGCGAGATGGCCGTCGTGATGGCACAGATCGCGACGACGACGGCCGCTGTCCCCCACCAGAGGGGACCGGCCGGGGCGTCGGTCGCTTCGGTCGACGGCACCTGCATGGAGGTTTTGTCGGCAGGATGAGGGCCCGACTTCAGGGCCGTTTGGACCAGTTTCCGCCCCGGAACGGGCCTCCGAGGCCGTCCGGGCTCAGGATCCGGCCCCGGAGGGAGGCGCCTCGCCGGAGTCCCAGCGGTCGATCCTGACCACCCGGCACGTGTAGGAGCCCTCGGGCCGGACCGGCACCGACGCCGCCCAGTTGGTGGTGGCGTGGGCCTCCACCCCCTCGACGGTGACCACCGTGGACCCGAACTCGGCGCCCTGGGCCCCACCCCCGCCGTCGCGGAAGGACAGCGAGATGCGGTAGTCGCTCGTGGACTCGGTCCAGTTGGTGAGCGTGCCCGACGCCTGGACCCCGCCCTCGATGTCGAACTCGCAGGCACCCAGACGGATGTCGCGCTGAGGCGGGTGGTCGATGTCGGTGCTCCCGGTCTCGATGCCGGTCTCGTCGACGATCTCCTGGCGTTCCTTGGCCAGGTCGTCGACCTTGTTCCCCAGCCAACCCTTGGCCACGACCAGCACCACCACCAGGGCGGCGACGGCCACGAGGGCGAGCACGCCGACCACCCCGGCCGCCATGAGGCAGCCGCGGCGGCTCCAGGTGTGCCCGTCGGCCCCAGAAGGGGGCGGCGGGGCCGACCCGGGGGTGACCGACGGGGCCGGCGGCACCCGGGGCGCGTCGGACGAGCCCACGGGGTCGTCCGCCACGTCGTCGATGTCGCTCACGCCGGGTCGGGGCGAGCCCGGCCGGATCAGACGGCCAGCAGGTCGCGGGCGCCGGTGTCGGACGAGGGGTGCCGGAGCTTGGACATCGCCCGGGCCTCGATCTGACGGATGCGCTCACGGGTGAGGTTGAAGTGCTCGCCCACCTCTTCGAGGGTGCGGGGCTCACCACGGTCGAGCCCGAAGCGGAGCTTCAGGATCTCACGCTCACGCTCGTCGAGCGGCGAGAGCAGCCGGGCGATCTCCTCGGGGAGCAGCGCGGTGGCTGCCACCTCGAAGGGCGACTCGGCCGAGCGGTCCTCGACGACGTCGCCGAGCTCGGCATCGCCGTCCTCGCGGAGGGGCTCGGAGAGCGACAGGGGCTCGGCGGCGAAGCGCAGGGCCTCGGTGACCTTGTCCTCGGGCATCTCGACCTCGGCCGAGAGCTCGGCCAGGGTGGCGGGACGACCGAGCTTGAGCTCGAGCCGGGCGCGGGCCTTCTGCAGGCGGGCGAGGGTGTCGCCGGCGTGCACGGGCAGACGGATCGTGCGCCCGGTGTTGGCGATGCCGCGGGTGATGGCCTGACGGATCCACCACGTGGCGTAGGTGGAGAACTTGAAGCCCTTGCGCCAGTCGAACTTCTCGACGGCGTGCATCAGGCCCAGGTTGCCCTCCTGGATGAGGTCGAGCAGCGGGAGGCCGGACGCCTGGTACTTCTTGGCGATCGACACCACGAGGCGCAGGTTGGACTGCACGAACGTGCGCTCGGCGTCATCACCTTGCTTGATGGCGCGCTTGAGCTCTCGCTTGCGGGCCGGGGTGAGATCGACGGCGGCGTCGAGATCGGTACGAGCAGCGGCCCCGGCCTCGATGGCCTGCGCCAACCGGACTTCGTCGTCCTTGGTCAGCAGGGGGTACTGCCCGATGTCGGTGAGATACAAACGGACGAGATCTTCCTCGTCGCGTTCGACGCGCTCCTTGGCCAAGACGAACCTCGTCAATGCTGGTAGTGGAAGCAGGGGGCCAGCGTCACCGACGGCACCGCAACTCTCGACACGGGATCCCCGACGACTGATGGGGCTCTCGCTAGGATACCGGCCCGGTCAAGTGCCCCCACCCGAGGGGCGCTCTCCGACGCTGCCGGCCCCCACGAGGCCGCCTGCAGCGGCCAGCGGCGCCTCGCCGGCGGCCTGGGTGGCGGCCACGCGCCCGAGGGCCTCCGCGCCGCCCGCCAGCGCCTGCACGAGGCGCTCCCCGGCCACCCAGTCGGCGCTCACGTCGTCGAGGGCGAGGGCCACGATCCGCCCCACGGCGGGCTCCGAGACGGCCGGCGACCAGTCGAGATGGGCCCGCAGCGCGGCGGCCAGGCGGGGCAACAGCACCCGGTAGGCGACGGCCAGCTTCTCGGGGGTGCGGTCCGGCCCGACGGCCAGCACCGCGGCGGTGTCGAGGGCCGCGGCGACACCGGGCGGGGCCACCACCAGGACGTCGGCGCCCGGGGAGGCGGTCGGCAGCAGCTCGTACCAGCGCTGGGCCCGCCAGGCGGCGTGGTCGGCGTGCTCGGCGACGGCGAGCTTCACGTCGGGCTCCGGGATCTCGGTGATCCAGCCGCCGAGAAGGGCGAAGAGGCGCTGCTCGGCCCAGCAGTAGGCGCCGAGCCGGGCGGCCAGGCCCAGGGCGGTGGTGGCGCCCTGGGGGGCGATCGCCCCCCACGGGCTGCCGGTGACGGGACGGAAGGGCTCGGGCACGGCCCGAGGCTACCGGCGGTAGCGGTTGACGATCGGGAGGCGCCGGTCCTTGCCGAAGCCCTTCGGCGTGACCCTGGGGCCGGGCGGCGACTGGCGGCGCTTGTACTCGGCGAGGTCGACGAGCTTGATGATGCGGTCGACGACGGCCGGGTCGTGGCCCCGGGCGACGATGTCCTCGGCGGCGAGGTCGCCCTCGACGTAGAGCGCCAGGATCGGGTCGAGGACCTCGTAGGGCGGGAGGCTCTGGTCGTCGCGCTGGTCGGGGCGCAGCTCGGCCGACGGCGGCTTGAGCAGCACCGACTCGGGGACGATCTCCCGACCGGCCGAGGCGTTGCGGTGGCGGCAGAGCTCGTAGACCCGCAGCTTCGAGACGTCCTTGATGACGGCGTAGCCACCGGCGGAGTCGCCGTAGAGGGTGGAGTACCCGACCGAGGACTCGCTCTTGTTGCCGGTGTTGAGCAGCAGCCAACCGAAGGCGTTGGAGAGGCCCATCAGGATCACGGCCCGGATTCGGCTCTGGAGGTTCTCCTCGGTGAGGCCGGGAGGGCGTTCGCCGAACGACGGCTCGAGCATGCCCATGAGCGCCACGTGGGCCGGCTCGATGGGCACGGTGCGCCGTTCGATGCCGAGGTTGTCGGCCAGCTCCTCGGCGTCGGTGATCGAGTGGTCGCTGGAGTAGCGGGACGGCATCAGCACGCCGTGCACGTGCTCGGGGCCGAGGGCCTCGACGGCGATGGCCGCGACGAGGGCGGAGTCGATGCCCCCGGAGAGGCCGATCACGACGTCGGCGAAGCCGTTCTTGCGGACGAAGTCCCGGGTGCCGAGGACCAGCGCGTCCCACACCTCGGCGATCTCGGACAGCCGCGGGGCCACGCCGACCGGCTCGACGGCCGGACGGGGGGCGGGAAGCGGAGGTCGGGGCCCCGACGACCGGGAGGCCCGGAGCCGAGGATGCCTCGGGGACCTCGACGTCGACGACCACGAGGCCCTCGGTGAACTGGGCGGCCCGGGCGACGACGGTGCCGTCGGGGGCGACGACCATGGAGTCGCCGTCGAAGACGAGCTCGTCCTGACCGCCGACCTGGTTGACGTAGGCGATGGTGGCGCCGGACTCGGCGGCCCGGTCGCGGACGACGGCGAGGCGGGCCTCGGCCTTGCCCACGTTGTACGGCGAGGCGTTGAGGTTCACGACGAGACCGGCGCCGCCGCGCCCCAGCTCGGCGATCGGGCCGTCGGCGGTCCACGCGTCCTCGCAGATCGACACGCCGACGGCGGCACCCGCGACCGACACGAGCGTGAGAGCCGTGTCGCCCGGCGTGAAGTACCGCTGCTCGTCGAACACCGAGTAGTTGGGGAGCACCCGCTTGCGGTAGCAACCGATGAGCTCGCCCCCGGCACAGACCGCTGCCGCGTTGTAGATCACGGGTCGGGTGGGCGACGAGGCGGAGCGCTCCTCGCCGTCGGCGGCATCGGCGGCCCGGGCCGGCTCCTGGTCGTGCGCCGACGAGGAGTCGACGAAGCCCACGACCGTGACGCACCGACCGCTGCCGGCCACGACCTCGTCGATCGCCGCCAGGTTGTCCCGCACGAAGCTGGGTCGAAGGAGCAGGTCCTCCGGTGGGTAGCCCGTCACGGCGAGCTCGGGGAGGGCCAGCACGTCGCACCCCTGCGCCTCGGCCTCACCCATCACCTCGAGGATGCGGGCGACGTTGCCGGGCAGGTCGCCGACGATGGTGTTGATCTGGGCCAGGCCCACCCGGATGGTTGGCATCGCCGCAATCTAGGGCGGGTCGGGGCCCGCTCCCCCACGCCGGCCGTGGGACCCGTCCCGCCCGACCGGCCTAGCCTCCCCGGCGTGACCGGGACCCGACTGCCCGCCGACCTCGAGCCCCTCGTGGAGCACAGCGCCGCGCCCGTGGCCGTGCGGGCCGGGCTCGAGAACCTGGTCGACGCCGCGCCCGCCACCGTCGAGCGCCTGGCCGCCGACCCGGGCCTCGCCGCCACCACCGTGGCGGTGATGGCCGCCAGCCGCTCCCTCACCCGCACGATCGAGGCCGACCCCCACACCGCCGCGGACCTGCTGTCCGACCTCGATCGGCGCCCTCCGGTCGGCGACGTGACCCCCGAGGCGCTGCTGGCGTGGCGCAACCTCGAGTTCCTCCGCATCGCGGCCCGCGACCTGTCGGGACGCGACCAGCTCGAGGAGGTCGGGGCCGCGCTCGCCGCGCTCGGCAACCAGGTCCTCGACTCCGCCTGTGCGCTGGCGGCGGCCGCCGACCGCGACGGCAGCGACGACATCGCCCTCGCCGTGATCGGCATGGGCAAGCTCGGCGGCGCCGAGCTGAACTACTCGAGCGACATCGACGTGCTGTTCGTGGGCGAGGGCCCGCGCACCCGCCTCGAGCGCCGGGCCCGAGCCGTGATGGAGATCGGCCGGCGGTGCTTCCGGGTCGACGCCAACCTCCGGCCCGAGGGCCGCGACGGGCCCCTCGTGCGCTCGCTCGACTCCTACGAGGCGTACTGGGACAAGTGGGCCGAGCCGTGGGAGTTCCAGGCCCTGCTGAAGGCCAGGCCCTCCGGTGGCGACGCTGGCCTCGGCTCCCGCTGGCTCGACGCCGCCCAGCGCTGGCTCTGGACCCATCCGTTCACGGCCGACGAGCTGCGCTCGCTGCGGGCGATGAAGGCCCGGGTGGAGGCCGAGGTCGCCCGCAAGGGCCTCACCGGACGGGAGCTGAAGCGGGGCCCGGGCGGCATCCGCGACATCGAGTTCACCGTGCAACTGCTCCAGCTCGTGCACGGCCACCTCGACCCCGAGCTGCGAGGCCCGACCACCTTGTCGACCCTCGCCGAGATGGCCGAGGCGGGCTACGTCGATGACGACGACGCCAGCCGGCTCTCCGACGCGTACCGCCTGCTGCGGACGGTCGAGCACCGCCTCCAACTGGTCGACGAGCAGCAGGTCCACACCCTCCCCGCAGGACCCGGTCGCCCTCGACCGGCTGGCCCGGGTGATGGGGATGCGCGACACGGTGGAGGGCACGGCCGCCGAGCAGCTCGACAAGGACCTGCGCCAGACCCAGGCGACCGTCCGCTCCATCCACGAGCGGGTCTACTTCCGCCCGCTGCTCGAGGCCTTCGCCGGCGCCGACGCCGAGGACGCGGCCCTCAGCCCGGAGGCGGCCGCCGCCCGGCTCACCGCCTTCGGCTTCGTCGATGCCCGCCGCACCCAGGCCGCGGTGAAGGAGCTCACCCGGGGCCTGAACCGGTCGAGCCGCCTCATGCAGCAGCTCCTCCCGCTGCTGCTCGACTGGCTCTCGCAGGCTCCCGACCCCGACCTCGGGCTGCTGCTGGTGCGCAACCTGCTCACGAGCGGGCCCACCAGCCGCTCGCTGGCGGAGACCTTCCGCGACTCTCCCGCGGCCGCCCAGTCGCTCTGCACCGTGGCCGGCACGAGTCGCCTGCTCGGCGAGATCCTCACCCACAACCCGGACCTCGTCGCCCGCCTGCCCGATCCCGCCCGCCTGGCCACCCGCGACCGCGACGGCCTCGTCACCACCGCCGAGGCCGCCCTCGGCATGCGGGAGGGGCGCACCGAGCAACAGGGGTCGCTGCGGCGCTGGCAGCAGCGCAACCTGCTCGGGGTGGCAGGTCGCGACCTGCTCGGCCACGCCCAGGTCCACGAGGTCGGCAACGACCTCACGTCGCTGGCCGAGGCCACCCTCGAAGCCGCCCTCGCCGCTCTCGAGCCGACCATCCCGTTCGCCGTCCTCGGCCTCGGGCGCTTCGGCGGCGCGGAGCTCGCCTACGCCAGCGACCTCGACGTCATCTTCGTGCACGACGCCCAGGGCGCCTCGGGCACCGACGAGGCCAAGCGCCTCGCCACCGCACTGATGCGCTACATCGGCGGCACCACCCCGGCCGACCGCATCTACGACATCGACGCCGACCTCCGGCCCGAGGGTCGCAGCGGACCGCTCGCCCGCAGCCTCGGCGCCTTCGACGTGTACTGGCGCGAGCACGCCCTCACCTGGGAGCGCCAGGCGATGACCCGGGCACGCGTGGTCGCCGGCGACCGGGCCCTCGGCGACCGGCTCCTCGACATGATCGAACCCCACGTGTGGGACGGCGGCCTCGACGCCGAGGCGATCCGCGAGATCCGGCGCATGAAGGCCCGGATCGAGTCGGAGCGGATCCCGCCGGGCGAGGACCCCGACTTCCACCTCAAGCTCGGGCGGGGCTCGCTCTCCGACATCGAGTTCACGGCCCAGATGCTCCAGCTGCAGTACGGCGTGAAGGCCACCGGCACCCTCGACGCCCTGCGGGCCCTCGCCGAGAGCTCGGTCATGGCCGTCGAGGACGCCGAGGTCCTGGCCGTCGCCTACGAGTTCTGTGAGCGGGTGCGCAACCGGTGGTTCCTCGTGAACAGCGCCCCCGGCGACTCGCTGCCGAGCCAGCCCGAACCGCTGCTCTGGCTCTCCCGCTCGCTCGACACCACGCCCGGCAACCTGCGCGAGGACTACCGCCGCGTCACCCGTCGCGCCCGCCGCGTGGTCGAGCGGGTGTTCTACGGCCTTCCGGTGCGCTGACCCCGCCGGCCGCGGGCCATGATGGGGCCCTTCGCTCACCGGGGGGACCGATGGACGCAACCGCCATCCGCGCCGGGCTCGACCACTCCGTGGTCGACGCCGACGGCCACATCATCGAGTACGTGCCCGCCCTGCGGGACCTCATCGGCGACGACGCCGGCGGCGAGCTCGCCGACCGGTTCACCGCGCTCGCCACGTCGTCGGCGCTGCGGCGCGGGCTCGACGTCGAGACCAAGCGGGCCCACGGCCTGTCGCGCACCGGGTGGTGGGGCGTGCCCGCCCGCAACACCCTCGACCGGGCCACCGCCATGCTCCCCCGCCTGCTCTACGAACGCCTCGACGAGCTGGGCATCGACGTCGCCGTGCTCTACCCGACCGTCGGGCTCACGGTCATGGCCATCGACGACGACGAGATGCGCCGGGCCATCGCCCGGGCCTGCAACCGGTACTACGCCGAGGCCTACGGGCCGTACTCCGACCGACTGATCACCGTCGGGGTGATCCCGACCTACGACCCCGAGGAGGCCATCGCCGAGCTCGACCACGCGACCGGTGTGCTCGGGCTCAAGGGCTTCCTGTTCGGCGGCCTGGTGCTGCGTTCGGCACCGGGACACGAGGGCGACCGCACCGCCCGATGGGTCGACGGCCTCGGCCTCGACAGCGCCCACGACTACGACCCGCTCTGGCAGCGCTGCTCCGAGCTCGGCGTCTCCCCCACCTTCCACTCCACCGGCATCGGCTTCGGCAGCCGGGTCTCGCCCACCAACTACGTGGCCAACCACATCGGGAACTTCGCCGCCGGAACAGAGGCCGTGTGCCGGTCGCTGTTCTTCGGTGGGGCCATGACCCGCTTCCCCGAGCTGCGCTTCGCGTTCCTCGAGGGCGGCGTGGCCTGGGCGTGCAACCTGCTCGCCGACCTGGTGAGCCACTTCGAGAAGCGCAACATCGACGCCCTCGCCCACTACGACCCGCGGAACCTCGACCGCGCCCAGCTCGACGACCTGATGGCCCGCTACGCCGACGGGCTCATCGCCGAGCGCACCGACCGCCTCGACGAGACCCTCGGCTTCCTCTCCGACCCGGACGAGGACCCGGCCACCCTCGACGAGTGGGCGCCGAGCGGCATCGGCTCGGTCGCCGACATCGTCAGGGTGTTCACCGAGCAGTGCTTCTTCGGCTGCGAGGCCGACGACCCCATGAACGCGCTGGCCTTCGACGCCAAGATCAATCCCGAGGGCTCCCGGCTGCGGGCGATGTTCGCCTCCGACATCGGCCACTGGGACGTCCCTGACTTCACCGGCGTGCTGCCCGAGGCCTGGGAGCTGGTCGAGGACGGCCTCGTCGACCGAGAGCAGTTCCGCGACTTCATGTTCGGCAACGTCGTGCGGCTGTTCGCCGGGACCAACCCCGAGTTCTTCGCCGGCACCAAGGTGGCCGACGAGGTCACCGCCCTGCTCTCGCCCTCGGCCTGAGTCCGAGGTCGCAGGCCCGGCTCGCTACCAGCGGTTCCAGTGCACGGCGTCGTCGGACGCCGTGCGGGCCCCGGGCCGGAAGTCGGTGCCGATCGTGTGGGCCACCGGGAACATGCCGGCCTGGGTGACCTCGCGGTAGGGGATGCCGAGCAGCTCGGCCATCTCCTCCTCGCGGTGCAGGTGGATCGTCGTCCAACAGCTCCCGAGGCCGCGGGCCCGCAGGGCGAGCATGAAGCTCCAGACCGCCGGGAGCACGGAGCCCCAGCGGGTGGCCTGGTCGTAGATCCCCGTGCCCTCCATGCGGCCCTCGATCGTCGGCACGACGAGCACCGGCACCTCGTGGAGGTGGGCACTCAGGTGCCCCACCGACTGCGAGATCTCGGCCTGGCGCTCCGCCGGCGGCGGGGTCTCGAGGGTGCCGGCCGCGCGCGCCTCGTCGAGCTCGGCCACGTACCCGGCCATGGCCCGGCGCCAGATGTCGGCCATCGCCGCCCTGGTGGCCGGATCGTCGACCACCACCCAACGCCACGGCTGTCGGTTCGAGCCGTTCGGGGCCTGGAGGGCGATGTTCAGGCACTTCTCGACCACCTCGCGCTCGACGGGGCGCTCCAGGTCGAGGCGCTTGCGCACCGCACGCGTCGTGGTCAACAGGTCGTCGGGCGAGAGGGGGAGCAGCTCCATCGGCCCAGGCTACGGACCAGCCCCGGGCCGGGCGGTACGGACGTCCCACCCGCGAGGGGGACCGTCGGCGTGCCGTTCGGCCCTGTCGGGTCGCGCGCGACGGGACCCACGATGGAAGGGAGTCGAACGGAAGGGGTGATGTCATGCCGACACGGGCTGCCATCGATGACTTCCTCGCCCAGGACCACCTCGCCTTCATCGGCGTCTCGAGGAACACCAAGGAGTTCGCCAACTCGGTGTACCGGCGCCTGCGCGACGGCGGCCGCACGATGTACCCGGTGCACCGCGACGCGGTGACGGTCGAGGGCGACACCTGCGTCGCCACGCTCGCCGAGGTGCCCGACCCGGTCGACGGCGTCGTGATCATGGTGCCGGCCGACCAGATGGCGGACATGGCACGCGAGGCCGTCGCCCGAGGCATCCCCCGGGTGTGGCTCCACCGCGGTGCCGGCCAGCCGGCCGTTCCCCCGGAGGCCGTGGAGGTGTGCCGCGACGCGTTCGTCGTGGTCGTCGACGGGGCCTGCCCCCTGATGTTCGACGAGCCGGTCGGCGGGGTGCACCGCCTGCACCGCCTGTTCGTGGGGAAGCGCATCGCCGCCTGACCCCACCCCCACCGCGTCGGTGGGTGGGCCCCGCGGTCGGGCCCGCTCACCGACCGGACTGCGAACGTGGCCGCCGGCTGCTCAGGGCCAGCGCTCACTCACCAGGGTGCAGGTGTCGAGCATCTGCCCGAGGGCGTCCCGCTCCTCGGTCGTGACGGTGAGGCCGTAGGTCGCCTTCACCGTGACCCAGCGGTCGGCGTAGGCGCACCACGACTCGACGCGAGGGGGGCGCCACTCGTTCGGAGGTGAGTCGCTCTTCGCGTTGTTCGAGGAGCCCGAGGCGGCGACCAGCTCGATCGGGTCGTTGGCGAACTGGCGACGGCGGCCGGCGTCCCACTGCCAGCCGCCGGACCGGAACGCCTCGGCGAGAGGGACCATGTGGTCGATCTGGATGTCGGCCGGGCTGGCGGTGACCTTCCCGTCGTAGGGCGACACCCACGTGCCCGCCAGCACCTTGCAGCCGCGGGAGCGGTCGACGATCGCGGGGGTGGTCGACCAGAGGATGAGGGTGTCCTGGCGGGCGTCGCACCCGTTGCCGTCGACGTCCTTCCAGTGCGGCCAGTCGTCGCGGCGGTAGGTGCCGACGGGCGACGGGCGGTCGTCGACAGCCAGCACGGCGAGCCGGTCGCGCACCGACGGAGCGGCCGTCGTGGTCGTCGTCGGGGACGCCGTGGTGGTGGACGGGTCGGTGGTGGGCGGGCCGGTGATGGCCGTCGTCGTGCTGCGGGGCACCGTGGCGGTCGAGGCCCCGGGGCCGGAGGAGGCGCCACCGCCCGCCGACGCGCACGCCCCCACGAGCACGCCGACCACGACCACCAGGGCGGCGACCGCGCCGCGAGACGACCGGGGAGACATCTCAGAGGCCGCCGAGGGCGTCGCCGAGGACCTTGAGCCCCAGGATCAGCAGCACGACCATCATGATCGTGGCGCTGTTGGCGGCCATGAACCGCCGCACCGCGGCCAGGGGGGCCTCGGCCCGGCGGCCGCCGAGCTGGTGGACGAGCACCGCACCGACGACGGTGATCGACCCGAGGGCGACGAAGAGCGCGACGGCGATCGCCTCGTCGGCGGTTGAGAGCCCGGCCTGGGCGATGGCGGCGGCGGCGGCCGCGGTGAGCATCAGGTTCTTGGGGTTCGCGGCGGAGACGGCGAGGCCGAGGATCACGGCCCGCTGCGGCCGGAGGTCGGCGAGCGACGCCATCCAGGGCGGCATCACCGGCTCCTCGCCGGGCGCTGGGCGCTTCTTCCACTGGCGGGCCGCCATCACCAGGAGCAGCACACCGAGGGCGGCCCTCCCCCACTCGACCCCGGTGGCCGCGGCGCTGTCGGGGTTCGAGGCGCCACCGGCGACGACAACGACCACGACGCTGACGACGGTGAGGCCGACCAACCAGCCGGCGGCGAAGGCCGGGCCGTTCACCCGGCCCCGAGTGCTGTCGAGCACCAGGATGACGGCCACCACCGGGATCGGGCTGAGGGCGACGGCCGCGGCGATCGGGAGGAGTTGACCGATCACCTGGCTCAGCACGCCCGCAGTCTCGCATCGGACCCGACTGCCGCCCGGGAGGGCGGGGAGGGCCCGGACGCGGGAGCGGCGCCGGACCAGTCCGGCGCCGCCTCCGTGAAGAGAAGAGAGCTACTACTTCTTCTTCTTCTTGCCCTTCTTCTTCTTGTCCTTCTTCTTGGACTTCTTGTCCTTCTTCTTGCCCTTGTTCTTGGCCACGAGGCCTCCTTGCTCGAGGGACGGGCATCGGTTCGCTCAACCGCGATCCGGCCCCCTCCCGTGCGTGAACTCGAGGTTAACCAGCCACGCAGCGTGGGTGAAGGACAGGTGGCCGGGAGAAGTCGTTGACATAGTCAGACAACTATCTGTACGGTCTCAGCCATGACCCGGGGGGCGCACGACACCGCCGCGGCCGAAGAGGCACTCGAGCGCCTGTTCCGCCTCACCAACGGCCGCAAGATGTACGCCCGCCAGTCGGCGGCGGTCGGTGTCCTGGTGTCACCGCGCCGGCTACGCCATCCTCCGCACCCTCGATCAGGTCGGCCCCCTCAACGTCGGCGACCTGGCCCGGGCCTGTGCGATGGACCCCGGTGCCGCCGTGCGCCAGGTGAAGACACTGGAGGAGGACGACCTCGTCGTCCGGTCCACCCACGCCTCCGACGCGCGGGTCACCGTCGTCGCCCTCACCGACGCCGGCCGCGAGGTGTACCGCCGCATCGTCGAGGTCCGCACCTCGCACCTCGACGAGGTCCTCTCCGAGTGGTCCGACCACGACCGCGCCGAGCTCACCCGCCTCGTCGACCGCCTGGTCGACGACCTCAAGTCCGTCCCCTTCCGACCTCGCCTCAAGGAGCCCCGATGAGCAACCCCACCGACCGCCGGATCGAGTACGCCGGCTCCGTCCACGACCAGCGCGAGATCGACGCGGTCGTCGAGGTGCTGCAGGGCGGGCCCACCGCGCTGCGCATCGGCAAGAACGTGAAGGCCATGGAGAAGCGCGTGGCCGAGCTGTTCGACAAGCGCTACGGCATCATGTGCAACTCGGGCAGCTCCGCCCTCTACCTCGCCATCGAGGCGCTCGACCTCCAGCCGGGCGACGAGGTCATCACCGGCGCCGTCACCTTCTCCACCGACATCGCCCCGATGATCCGCAAGGGCGTGGTGCCGGTCTTCGTCGACGTCACCCCCGACACGTTCCAGATCGACGTCGACGCCATCGAGGCGATGGTCACCCCGAGGACCAAGGCGATCCTCACCCCGAACCTCATCGGCAACGCCCCCGACTGGGACGTCATCCGCGAGATCGCCGACCGCCACGGCCTCGTGGTGGTGGAGGACTCGTGCGATGCCCTCGGCCTCACGTTGCGGGGCACGCCCACCGGGTCGCGCGCCGACATCTCGCTCACCAGCTTCGCCCTGTCGCACATCATCACCGCGGCCGGCACCGGCGGCATGGTGTGCTTCGACGACGAGGCCATGGCCGACAAGGCGCTGCTGTTCCGCCGCTGGGGCCGCCGCTCCGAGCTGCAGATCTACGGCTCCCAGAAGGGCAAGGGCCGCGACCGCTTCTTCAGCACCATCGACGACGGCCTCGAGTACGACAACCTCTTCATCTTCGACGAGAACGGCTGGAACTTCGAGCCGTCCGAGCTCTCCGCCGCCTTCGGGCTGGTGCAGCTCGACAAGCTCCCCGACAACCTCGTCCGCCGCCAGCGCAGCTTCGCCCTCACCAGCGAGTGGTTCGCCAAGTGGCCCGACCTGTTCACCCTCCCCCGCCTCACCGACGGGGTCGAGACCGGGTGGCACATGTTCCCGATCATCATCAACCCGGAGTCCGGCATCGTGCGCTCGGAGTTCCAGCAGTGGATGGAGACCCGGGGCATCGACACCCGCATGGTCTGGACGGGCAACGTGACCCGCCAGCCGATGCTGCGGGGCAAGGAGTTCCGGGTGCCCGAGGGTGGGCTTCCCAACGCCGACCGCGTCATGGAGTGGGGGCTGATCCTGCCCAACAACCACTCGCTCACCGACGAGGACTGCGCCTACATCGGCGAGACCGCCGAGGCCTTCCTCACCGAGAAGGGACTGATCTGATGGGTGACCGATTCAGGGGCCGGCGTGTGCTGGTCACCGGTTCGAGCCGGGGCATCGGCGCCGGCATCGCCGAGCGCATGGCCGCCGAGGGCGCCGACGTGGTGCTCACCGCCCGTACGCTCGACAAGCACGAGCACCTCGCCGGCAGCCTCACCGAGACCGCCGAGCGGCTGTCGAGGTACGGCACCAGGGTCGGCATCGTGGTGGCCGACCTCACCGACCCGATCGACCGGCAGCGGGTGATCCCCGAGGCCGTCGAGGCCCTCGGCGGCCCGGTGGAGATCCTGGTCAACAACGCGGCCGCCTCGATCCAGGCCCCGCTCGTCGAGGTCTCGGTGAAGCGCCGCAACATCATGTTCGAGGTCAACGCCAACGCGCCCCTCGACCTGTCGCTGGCCGTCGTTCCCGACATGGTCGAGGCCGGCGAGGGCTGGATCGTCAACCTCTCGAGCGCCAGCGCCAACCTCTGGCCCGGGCCCGGCACCGAGCTCAACGAGTCGGCCCAGCGGATCATCGCCTACGGCGCCTCCAAGGCCGCACTGAACCGCATCTCCAACGGCCTGGCCTCCACGCTCTACGGCACCGGCGTGCGGGTGAACACGGTCGAGCCCCGCGCCGCCGTCCTCAGCGAGGGCGCCGCGGAGCTCGTCGGCAACATCTTGAAGCCCGAGCAGATCGAGCCCATGGAGGCCATGGTCGAGGGAACCGTGTTCCTGTGCGACTGCCCGGCCGACCTCACCGGCCGGATCACCGTGAGCCTCGACAACATCGAGCAGCACGGCCTCACCGTGATGGGCCTCGACGGGGAGCCCATGGCATGAGCACCCTGGGGGGACGCACGGCACTGGTCACCGGGGCGGGCCAGGGCGTGGGGGCCGGCATCGCCCGGGCCCTCGCCGAGCAGGGCGCCGACGTGATCGTGAACGACCTCTTCGCCGACCGGGCCGAGGCCGTGGCCGCGGAGATCGGCGGGAGCGCGAGGGCCCTGCCGTTCGACGTCACCGACCTCGCCGCGGTGCAGGCCGCCTTCGCCGCGGCCGGACCGGTCGACATCCTCGTGAACAACGCGGGCATCCCCACCAACGGGTTCCCGCAGGTCGACTTCAAGGACACCGACCCCGAGCTGTGGGCCCGGTTCGTCGACCTCAACCTCTACGGCGTCATGAACTGCACCCACACCGCGCTGCAGGGGATGTGCGAGCGGGGCTGGGGTCGGGTGATCACCATCGCGTCGGAGGCCGGCCGGGTGGGCCTGCCCATCCGGGTGTCGCTCTACGGCGCGGCCAAGGCCGGCGCCATCGGGCTGATGAAGCACGTCGCCCACGAGGTCGGGCCCCTCGGGGTCACCTGCAACTCACTCGCCCTCGGCTCGATGGAGAACGTCCCCGGTCCGGCGAAGTACCCGATCCCCCGCAAGGGCACCGGCGCCGACGTGGGCGCCACGTGCGCGTTCCTCGCCACCGACGGGGCGGAGTGGATCACCGGACAGGTCATCGGCGTCAACGGCGGCGCCGTCACCTGACCCCAGTCATGAACTGGTTGGGGATCTGCACGCTGGAGCGTGCAGATCCCCAACCAGAACCAGAAGAATCGAACCAGAGAGCCCGGGGGATGCAGGACATGGCAACGCGTGACGAGCAGTTGAAGGTCGTCGACGACTTCTTCGACGGGCCGCGGGAGCTCGACCGGCTCTCGCTGATGAGCGACGACGTCGAGTGGTGGAACGGCCTGGGCAAGTTCCCGGGCGCGCCCGGCCAGACCGTGTTCCGGGGAAAGGACGAGATCGGCGCCCAGGTGCTCGGCCGGGCCCCCGCTCCCCCGCAGGCCAACGGCCGACGGGTCGACCGCTACGACCTGGCCACGCTGAGCTTCGACGACGTGCGCACCATCGCCGACGGCAACCACGTCTTCCGGCAGCACACCTACCGGGCCACGACCATGCGGGGCCGGCCCTACGAGAACGTCTACGGCTTCCTGTTCCGCTTCACCGACGACGGCCTCATCGACCGCATCTGGGAGCACTGGGGCACGCTCCAGGCGTGGGAGACCCTCTTCCAGGGCCCGCTCGTGGTCACCGACCCGGACCTGTTGCTCAAGACCACGCCGTCGGTGCGCAAGCGCCTCGACCTCGAGCGCCCGGTCGAGCGCGAGGTCATCGAGGAGTGCATGGAGATCGCCGTGCACGCGCCCAACGGCTCGAACCAGCAGCCGTACCGATTCGTGTTCGTCGACGACCCGGTGAAGAAGCAGGGCCTGGCCGACATCTACCGGGCTGCGCTCTCCGACTTCGTGAACCGCCCCCGCACCGATGCACCCGAGGACACCATCGACCGCAGCGACGCCGCCTCGAAGCGCATGACCGAGAGCGTGATGCACCTCGCCGAGCACATCCACGAGGTGCCGGTGCTGTGCATACCGATCGTCGCCGGCCGCACCGACGGCCTCGGCGCGGGCGCCCACGCCGACCGCACCGACGTGTTCTGGCAGGCCAGCCGGTGGGGCTCGGTCGTGCCGGCCCTCTGGTCGTTCATGCTCGCCCTCCGCTCGCGCGGGCTGGGCTCGGCGTGGACCACGCTCACCCTGGTGCGCGAGCGCGAGGTCGCCGAGCTGCTCGGCATCCCGTACGAGAAGTGGATGCAGGTCGGCCTGTTCCCCGTGGCCTACACGAAGGGCACCGACTTCCGGATCACCCCGCGGAAGCCGGCCGCTGAGGTCACGGCATGGAACGACTACGCCTCCGAGGGGTGAGCGCTCGTTGGCTCAGGCCCCGACGGGGCCACCGGCCGACACGTCGACGGTGACGACCTGGGCGATGTCGGCCGACGACCGACCGATCATGAGGTCGTGGGCGCCAGGGTCGACGACCCAGCCCCGTTCGGAAGGTGCGTCAGGGGGCCTCATCCACGCCGCCTGGGTGGCGACCCGCTCGACGAGCGCGGCGAACTCGGGATCGGCATCGGACCACCAGGCGAACGAGCGGTCGTCGAGCTCGAGCTCGACGACCGTGGACTCGCCCGGAGCGAGCGTCACCTTGGCGAAGGCCTTGAGCTCCTTCGGTGGCCGGAACGCCTTCGGACGTCGGGGCGCCACGTAGAGCTGCACGACCTCGGACGCGGTGCGATCACCGACGTTGGTCACCGGCACCCGCACATGGAGCGTGTCGCCCCGCGAGAAGGTCGCGGCCGACAGGTCCGGCACCCCGATCTCGAAGCTGCTGTAGGAGAGGCCGTGGCCGAACGGGAAGGCCACGTCGATGTCGCGCGACTCGTACCAGCGGTAGCCGACGAGCACGCCCTCGGCGTAGCGGATGCGGCCGTTCTCGGCGGGGAAGTTCCCCCAACTGGGGTTGTCCTCCAGACGCACAGGGATCGTGGTGGGCAGCCGGCCGCCGGGGTCGCATTCACCGAGCAGCACATCGACCAGTGCCTCCGCCATCTCCACTCCGCCGAACCAGCTCTGCAGCAGCGCCCGGCAGCGGTCGGCCCACGGCACCGCCACAGGCGCGCCCACGTTGAGCACCACGACGGCGTCGGGGGCCACCTCGAGCACGCGGGCCACCAGCTCGTCCTGGCGACCGGGGAGGTTCATCGACTCCCGGTCGCCGCCCTCGGTCTCCCAGTCGGAGTCGGTGCCCACCACCACGATGACGGCATCAGCGCTCGGCCGCGGCGGCGACCGCCCGGTCGATGGCGTCGGCGGGGAGGGCCGGCCGCAGCCCGAGCTTGGCCCCCACCATCAGCCCGGAGCTGGTGACCGTCGACGTCCAGCTCGATCCGGATCGGTCGGTCGGGGCTCAGCTCGAGGTCGTGGGTGAGCTCCCGCTTGCCCATGCCGAAGAAGTCGTGGCCAGCGGGGAGTTCCTGCCCGTGGCCGTCGAGCACGACCTCCCCGTCGACAAGGAGGCGGGCCGGCTCGGTCTGCACGAGCGAGAGCCGCCACAGGCCCGCCGTCTCCACCGCGAGCTCGGCCGACGCGCGGTAGGCGAACGTGTCCCCGACCTCCGCCGGGGTGGTGCCCATGAACCAGGTGATCGACCCGGAAGCGAAGCGGTCACGGTGCAGCACCTCTCCCCCGAGGTCGTCGAGCGCGAAGAGCTCAACGGCCACTCCGGGCTCGCCATCGGCGCTCAGCATCGATCCCGGCACCGCCGGGGTGGTGAGGGAGATGTCGACACCGGGCTCGTGGACGATCTCGACGTTCGGGCCGAGGCGATCGCGCAGCGCATCGAGCGGTGAGCGCAGCTCGGGGACCGGGAGGCTGGCAGAGCCGCCACCCATGATGACCGCCCGCCCGGCGTTCGGGCCGATGACGGCAACTCTCTTCAGCTCCGACGCCGTCAACGGGAGCACGTCGTCGTTGCGCAACAGCACCATCGCGGCGGCTGCGGCCTCCCGGGCCACGGCCCGGTGATCGGGGCGGTCCTCCGAACGGGGCTGCTCGGCCGGGTCGTCGTCGAGGGCACCGACGCGGTCGAGCACGCCGAGCAGCCGGAGCACCGCCGCGTCGACGAGGGCCTCGTCGACGTCGCCGGCCCGGACCGCTCCGGCAAGCGTCGGACCGTAGGCGCGGCCCGGACCGGGCATCTCCAGGTCGAGCCCTGCCGCGATCGCCTTCTCGGTGTCGGCGAAGGCGAACCAGTCGGAGATCACGAAGCCCTCGAAGCCCCACTCCCCCCGCAGCACGTCGGAGAGAAGCCAGCTGCTGTCGGCGCAGTACTCACCGTTGAGGCGGTTGTACGAGGTCATGATCCCGAGGGCGCCGCCCTCCTTCACCGCCAGCTCGAAGGGGACGAGGTGGATCTCCCGCAGCGTGCGCTCGTCGATCACCGAGTCGGCGAGCATGCGGTCGTCCTCGGACTCGTTGCCGGCGAAGTGCTTGACCGTGCAGGCCACGCCCTCGGACTGTGCGCCCCGCACGAAGGCGGCACCGATGCGCCCCGCCAGGAGCGGATCCTCGGAGTAGGACTCGAAGTTGCGGCCGCCCAGGGGCGAGCGGTGCAGGTTCACCGTCGGGGCGAGCAGCACTCGGCACGCCTTGATCCGGGCCTCAGCGCCCAACACGGCGCCGACGCGCTCGAGCAGCTCGGTGTCCCAGGTCGCCCCGAGCGCGGCACCCGACGGCACGCACAAGGAGGTCATCGGTGCCCCGGCGCTGAGGCCCGCGGGGAGGGCCGGGCCTCGCGCCCCGTTCGGGCCGTCGGTGACGCGGACCGACGGGATGCCGAGGCGCTCGATCGCCACGGTCGACCACATGTCGGCACCAGCCAGCAGCGCGGCCTTCTCGTCGAGATCCATCTGCGCCACCAGAGCAGCCAGGTCACGGGCCATCTGCGTCAATCCTCCGGGGTCGGTCGGACCGAGAGTGTCGCGCCGGGTCAGGGACGCATGCCGCTGAGGTCGAGCAGGTCGCGGTCGAGCTCGGCCACGGACGCCGCGCCGATGAGGCTCATCGTGCGGCGCACGTCCTCGCGCCACCAGCCGAGCAGGGTGTCGACCCCCTGCTCGCCACCGGCGCCGAGGGCGTAGAGGTAGCCCCGGCCGGCCATGCACGCGGTCGCACCGGCGGCGACGGCCTTCACGATGTCGCTCCCGCGCCGCACGCCACCGTCGCAGATGATCTCGGTGCGGCCACCGACCGCATCGGCCACCGGAGCGACGAGCGAGAACGTGGCGGGCGAGCCGTCGAGCTGGCGACCACCGTGGTTCGAAAGGGCGATGGCGTCGACGCCCTTCTCGGCGGCGAGCACCGCGTCGGCGACGCACTGGATGCCCTTCACGACGATCTTCCCGTCCCACACCGAGCGCAACCAGTCGATGTCGTCCCACGACAGGGCCGGGTCGAACTGGGAGTTGATGTAGTCGGCCAGGGTGACCGGCGAGGAGCCGTCGCCCACCGACCGGCCCACCACGTTGGCGAAGCGGATCGGCTCGCTGCGCACGAACGCCCAGGTCCACGCCGGGTGCAGGACGCCGTCGAGCACGGTCGAGGGGCCGATCACCGGCGGCAACGAGAACCCTCGGCGCACGTCGCGCTCGCGGCGGCCGAACACGGCGGTGTCGACGGTGAGCACCAGCGCCTCGTAGCGCGCCGCGGCGGCCCGCTGGATCATCTCGGCGACCAGGCCCCGGTCGCGCCAGGCGTAGACCTGGAACCACAGCCGGCCCTCGCTGACGTCGCGCACCTCCTCGATCGAGCGGGTGCTCAGCGTGGAGAGCGTGTACGGCAGCCCGGCCCGCTCCGCGGCACGGGCGACGGCGAGCTCGCCCTGCGGGTCGGCGATGCGGGTGAACCCTGTCGGGGCCAACACCAGCGGATAGGGCACGGGCGCCCCGAGGACGCTGGTGCCGATCTCCACGTCCGGCAGGCCGCGCAGCACCCGCGGCACGAACCGGGCATCGGCGAACGCCTGCGAGTTCGCCTCCAGGGTGCGCTCGTCCTCCGCACCACCGTCGATGTAGTCGAAGCACCCCCTGGGCAGGCGCCGCTTCGCGATCCGGCGCAGGTCCTCGACCGACGCCGCCCTCGCCAACCGACGCGTCACCCGATCGGTCTCGACCGACCCGAACCGCACCACCGACCGAACCGTCTCGATGCTCCGCCGGATCGACGGGCTCGTTCCCATGTCAGGGCCCCTCAGCGACGCTCGGGTAGTGCGCCCGGACGTTGTCCGGGTAACTACGGACGAAGTAGTTCCACAACTGGTCGCCGTACACGGGGGCCGGGGCGCTCGAGGTACCGCTCGCACCTTCGAGCAGCTCGTCACGCGTCGCCATGAAGCCCGCTCTGCGATGGCGCTCGCTGGCATCCACCGCCTCACGAAACCGTTGGTGGAGCTCCAACGGCGCCAGGCTCGTCCGGAGATCGGGCCCGTGGAAGTACGCCGACGAGAGGCGCGCCTCCCGGGTGATCACCCGATGGGTGGTGGCCACGAAGTAGTTGCCCGTCATCGACTGCAGCATCTCACCGAGGTTCACGACGATCGCGCCCTGCATCGGCGGCACGTCGATCCACTCGCCGTCGGGGTTCAGCGCCTGCAGGCCGCCCACTCCGTGCTGGTGCAACAGGGTGAGGAACCCTGCGTCCTTGTGCGCGTTGACACCCGCCCCACCCGAGGGGGTCGGGGGATAGCTGATGATCTTGACCAGTGACATGGGCCGCTCACCGAAGCGATCGGCGAAGGTCGACGGCGGCAGACCGAGGCCGATGGCGAGGACCTCCATCAACTCCTCCGCCAGCGCCCCCATGCGGACGAAGAAGTCGGTCGCGGCAGCACGGAAGCCGGGCAGCGTCTCCTCGGGAAGCCACTGGTTCGGGCCCTCCAATCCGAGGTAGACGGGCTCCACACCGACCGGCTGCGGGGGATGCTCGCTCCAGAGGTCGACCTGCTCCCGGACGTCGACCTTGTTGTCGGTGAACTCCGAGCCGACACGCTCCCATCCGCGGAACTGACGGGAGTTGCGCTTGTCGATGAGCGCTTTCGTCGCCTCGGGGAGGGCGAAAAGCCGCTCGAGGTGACCGAACCATCGATCGATCCCCGCGTCGTCGACGCCGTGATCCACCAGGAGGAGGAAGCCGACCTCGTGGCAGATGCGACGCACATCGGCGGCGAAGTGGTCCCGATCAGCCCCCGGTGCGCGCCACTCGGCCATGGAGACCACGGGGATCGCGTCGAACGCCGTCATCAGGTCGATGGTACGGGAGGTCTGCCGGGCGCCGAACCTGGTCTGAAGTGCCCCAGACCCACGCGCGCGCCTCAGCCGGCGAAGCCGTCGACCATGCCGGTGAGGCCGGTCGGCTCGTGCGGGCCGAAGGCGAGCTGCTCGAGCACGCCGACGCCCTCCTTGTCGCCCATGCGCACCTTGCAGAGCGTCTGGATGTGGATCGACGACGGGTCGGTGGGCACGAAGTCGTCGATGGCGATCGACTCGCCGCCGACCTCGAGCGCGCCGTGGTTGGAGCCGTGGCTGAAGTGCGGGTGCATGTACCCGATGCCGCGCATGCGGAACGTGTAGAGCTTCTCGAACTCGATCGTCGGCAGCGAGGTGCCGTCCTTGCGGTTGAGGGTGACGCGGGCGGACTGCATCTCGCGGCGGCCCGGCATCCACTCGATCTCGAACTCGCTGCGGGCGAGGTGCTCCGGCTCGGACGTGTCCGGCAGCAACGGCACGACCAGGGCCTGCTCGAGCCAGCGCTCGCCGTCGGCCCGCTCGAACAGCGCGAGATGGGTGCAGCAGTCGTCGAAGTTGAGCGGCGCCCAGAGCCAGAAGATCTGCATCTCCGAGGGCTCGAAGTTGGTGGGCGCCTGCTGACCCACGCCGCGCACGCCCCACGAGCGGTCGCGGGTGGCGCGGGTGCGCTCGGGGTCGATCTCGAGCGTGACGCCCGTGGGCAGGGTGACCGTGCCCTCCCACGTGCCCCACTGGGTGAGGCGGGTGTAGTCCATCATCGGCACGTTGTTGCGCACGATCTGCTGCCGGGGCTCCTCGATGGCCTCGGTGCGGGCACGGAACGTGACGTCGGCCGTGAGGCCGTGGTCGTTCTCGCTCACCACGTAGCGCACGGCGCGCAGCGGCTCGACGATCTCGATGCGCAGCGGCCCGATCTCGGTGGCCCGGGAGGCGGGCATGGCGCCCGACGCGAACACCGAGTGCTCGACACCGTCGTGCACGACCGAGAAGGCGGCGTCGATCACGCCCCGGTTCGGGTAGTGGCCCATGGCGCCGCCGAGGAAGAACTCGCCGTCGACGTCGTAGCCGTTGAACCAGTACCGGTCGTAGTGGTTGGGGTCCGCCGAGACCGGCTGGGCGATGGGCGCCGGGGTCTGGTGGATCGGGTAGTCGTCGAAAGGCGTCAGCACCTCCCTTGGTTACCAGAACCGTTGCGGCGGTGCCTCGGGATCAGCCGGGGGCGAGCTGCTTGCCGACCAGTGGGGTGGAGTCCTCGGTGTCGAGCACGACGTTGAGGTCGCTGATCTTCAGGGCCCCGTCCTCGAGCACGACCGAACCGTGCACGATCGCGGTCGAGAGTGGCGAGGGCGAGCCACCGACGATCTGGGTGACCCAGATGTACGAGCGGTAGTCGGCCGTCGCGTCGTCCGCTCGCACCAGGTGGACGTTCTGGCCGTTGTGGCGCAGCGGGTGAGGGCTGTGCATCCGATGGTCGGTCTGCCACGCGATCACGGCGTCCCTGCCGACCGCGTCGGCGTTGACGAACTCCTCGTAGTCGGTCGTCCCCGTGTCGGTGCGGCAGGAGAAGTGGGCGTCCGCGCTCCACATCCCCGGCCACTCGTCGAACAGCGCGTTGTCGTACGCGAACCACCACTTCAGGATGAGCTGCTGCACGTCTGCCGGCTGGATCATGTGGCTTCCCCCTCGATCTCGTCCCCACGGCGGCGATGTCGCGCCACCACCACGAATCTAGCGCAGATCAGATATCAGCGTTATATTCCTCCGATGCGCCCCACGGGGACGGCGCGGAAGAGGGGAACCCACATGACGCCGACCGACGACGAGATGGCCCAGGTCCTGAAGCCGGTCGCTCCGCCGCGCGTGCTCGAGGGCGTCTACACCGACGACCAGTACGAGCGGCTGTGGCAGTTGATCAAGGACAAGGGCCCCTGGCCGACGATCACGGCCCACCACTTCGACACGGTCGAGGAGTTGGTGGCCACCACCTCGGGGCCCATGCGTGCCGGCGAGGGCGGGGTGAAGCTCACCCTCGACGACATCGCCACGGGGCACTTCCGCGGCTACCTCGCCAACGGGTCGACCAGCTTCCACCCCGAGATCGAGGACATCTTCTACAACCACAAGTTCCTCGACCTCGTGCGCGACTACTGGGGTGCCGAGCTGGCCCAACCCACCCACATGCTCTTCAACCTCTGCGGTCCGCATCACACCGGCCTCAGCCCCCACCTCGACGCCGTGCAGTTCCGAGGCGTCCGCATGCACAACTCGCCGGTCTGGCTCCAGAACGTGATGGGCAAGTCCGGTCTGTTCCAGGACTACATGGTGAAGATGGCCCAGGTCATCGCCTGGTGGTACCGGGGAGAGAACGGCACGTTCACCTACTGGCCCGACGGCCCGCACGGTCAGCCCAAGGTGCTCGAGCACCCGCTCTGGAACAAGGGCGTCGTCGTGCAGAACGAGGTGATGTTCCACCGGGGCGACCCCGTCGGCCGTCCCGAGGACCGTGACATCCCCGGCCTGAAGCACCGGTCGATGCTCGGCTATCAGCCCGACCGCGACGACTGGGCCATCACGACCGACGGCGAGGTCGTCCGCCGGTACCAGCCCGACGAGATGCGACTCCTCGTGCACTGGAGCGCCGAGCTCTACGCCGACCGGGCCGAGGCCGAGAAGGCCTTCTCCCACTCCGACGACATGACCCAGGAGCGAGCCTGCGAGATCCTCCTCGCCGACATGCGGGCCAAGGGCGTCGACGTGGCCGAGCCCTCCGACCCCATGCACGACACCGACTTCATCACCGCGCTGATCGGCACCTACACGATCGCCCCCACCACCGACTGGATCAGTGCGGCCTAGCCCGGCCCCCTCCCTCACCACCTACGGGGCGCGCCGCACGGCGCGCCCCTCGCCTTCCCGAACGGAGACATCCCGATGAGCGGTACCGACGTGTTCGACCTGACCGGCAAGGTGGCGATCGTCACCGGCTCCACCAAGGGGATCGGCCGGGCCATGGTCGAGGGCCTGTCCGCCGCCGGTGCCTCGGTGGTCGTCAGCTCCCGCAAGCAGGAGCTCTGCGACCAGGTCGCCGACGAGATCCGCGCCGCCACCGGCGGCGAGGTGCTCGGCCTCGCCTGCCACGTCGGCGACTGGGACGCCATCCCCGGCTTCGTCGAGAAGGTCGTCGAGCGGTTCGGCCGCATCGACGTGCTGGTCAACAACGCCGGCATCAACCCCGCCCCGGTGACCGTCAGCGAGATGACGCTCGAGTACTGGCAGAAGGTCTTCTCGGTGAACCTCGAGGGCCCGCTGCGGATGAGCCAGCAGGTCGCGCCGATCATGCGCGACGGGGGCGGCGGCAGCATCGTGCACATCGGCACCATGGCCGCCTACGGCCCCGGCCCCAACATCTGCGCCTACGGCGCGTCGAAGGCCGGCCTCAAGAACCTCACGCGGGCCATGGCCATGGAGTGGGCCGACTGGAAGATCCGGGTGAACATCCTGAGCCCCGGGCCGTTCATGAGCGAGATGCTCGCCGGCGCCGCCGCCCGCAGCGAGGTCGACTACTTCGCCATGGTCTCCGCCGGCACCCTCCTGAAGCGGGTCGCCGACCCGGCCGAGATCATCGGGCCGGTGCTGTACCTCGCCAGCGACGCGTCCTCCTACGTGACGGCCGACGACATCTCGGTCTCCGGCGGGATGATGAAGTGACGACGATCGGCAACGTCGCCATCAACGTCAGCGACCTCGAGCGCTCGGAGCGCTTCTACGTCGAGGTGCTCGGGCTCGAGGTGCTCGCCCGGATCGAGACCCCTGACGTCCGCGAGGTCCTGCTCGGCTCGTCGGAGGGCGGCTCCCAGCTGATGCTCGCCCGACACTCCGCCCAGCAGGGGCCCGTCGACGCAGGCGGCGGGATGTGGAAGGTGTACCTCGCCACCGACGATGCCCAGGAGCCTCTACGAGCGGGCTCTCGCCGCCGGGGCAGGCGACGTCGCCCCGCCTCGGCACCTCGAGGCCCACAAGGTCACCATCGCCTTCGTGCACGATCCCGATGGTCATCTCCTGGAGTTCGGGCAGCGCCACCTCTGATCACCGGTCGTCACCTCCGTCGAGCAGGGTCGGCAAGAATGAGCGTCCGATGGCAACCACCCCTCGACCGGCAGGGCCCGCCAAGCGGGCGGCCGTCCCACGACCGCCCCTGCGCACCAGCGCCAAGGCCGTTGCCACCCGCGCCGCGCTCATCGAGCTGGCGGCCCAACTGTTCTCCACCCAGGGCTACCTCCAGACCTCGATCCGCGACATCGCCCGCGACGCCAACCTCACCACCGGCGCCATCTACGGCCACTTCCGCAACAAGGCCGAGCTCCTGGCCGAGGCCATCAGCTCCCGCACCAGCTCCGAGCTCGAGGCCAGTGTGCTCTTCGGTGTCGGCACCTCGCACGTCGACACCCTCCGTGACATCAGCCGGCGCTACCCCGAGCGCCGTGAGCTCAGGGCACTCATCCTCCAGGGGGCGGCGGCCGCCCTCACCGACGACGAGACCCGGGAGCGGTTGCGCGACGAACAGCTGGCCCACCTCGACGACTGGGCCGCCCGCTACGAGGAGCACCGCGACGCTCTCGGCATCGACCCGTCCGTCGACGTCCGCGACGCGCTGCTCTACACCTGGGCGGCCGAGGTCGGCCTCGGGGTGGTCGAGGCACTCGGCATCGAGCCCCGCTCGAAGAAGAGCTGGGGTGACATGGCCGCCCGCTTCGGCCGGTCGATGACACTGCCACCGGAGGAGCCGAAGCCCGCGGCGAAGAGGCGCCCCCGCACCACGCGCTGAGCCGCTCCGGCCAAGGGCAGGGCTCGACCTGATCCCTACTTCGGGATCTGGCTCCAGGGGAGGTCCTTGTCGACGCGCACGTCGCCGGGGAGCCCGAGCATGCGCTCGCCGAGGATGTTGCGCATGATCTCCGAGGTGCCGCCCTCGATGGTGTTGGCCCGCGAGCGCAGGAAGCGGCCGGTGCGGGTGCGCATGGCGTCGCTGCTGCGGGTCATCGGGTAGCCGGGCGTGTGGAGCATGCCCTCGGCCCCGAGCAGGTCGACGATGGCCGAGTTCACGGCCTGGCTCAGCTCGGCCGAGGCCAGCTTGGCCACCGAGCCCTCGGGGCCGGGGTTGCCGCCGATGGCCGAGGCCTTGGCCCGGGCGTTGGTGAGACGCACGATCTCGGCGTCGACCCAGAGCGCCATGACGCGGTCACGCCACACGGCGCGCTCGGCGCCCTCGAGCTCGTCCTTGCGGGCTTCCCAGACCTTCACGAGGTCGCCGATGATGCCGGAGCCCCTCGGCGCGGGACCGCCGGCCAGGGCGACCCGCTCGTTCATCAGGGTGGTGGTGGCGACGCGCCAGCCCTCGCCCTCGTCGCCGAGGCGCTGCGAGTCGTGGATGCGCACGTCGGTCATGAAGACCTCGTTGAACTCCGCCTCACCGGTCATCTGGTAGAGCGGCCGCACCTCGACGCCGGGGGCGTGCATGTCGAGCACGAAGTAGCTGAGGCCCTTGTGCTTGGGCACGTCGGGGTCGGTGCGGGTGAGGAGCATCCCGTAGTTGGAGGTGTGGGCGAGGGTGGTCCAGACCTTCTGGCCGTTGACGACCCACTCGTCGCCGTCCTTGACGGCACGGCTGGGGATGCCGGCCACGTCGGAGCCGTTGGTGGGCTCGGAGAACAGCTGGCACCACACGTCCTCACCGGTGAAGATCCGGCGGATGTGCTTCTCCTTCAGCTCCTCGGAGCCGTAGGCGAGCACGGTGGGGGCGCCCATGCCGATGCCGATGGGGTTGATGCGCAGGTCCTCGTAGGTGACGCCGTTGGCGCGCAGGATGTCGTCGACGATCGCCTGCTGGCCGCGGTTGCCGTCGAGGCCGCCGTAGCCCTCGGGGAAGTGGACCATCGCCAGGCCGGCGTCGTACTGGGCGCCACGGAAGCGGAACTGGTCGTCGAGGAACTCACGGCAGTCCTCGACGAGCTCCTCGGTCTTCTTGGCGATGTCCTGGTCGCTGTACACGGCGGCGTGTCCTCCCCCTCGTGGGCGCGGCGGCCCGATTCGGCCCCCGCATTCTTACCGATCGGTCACTTGTCGTTCCCGTCGGGTGCCCGCGCCGTGACCAGGCGGCACTCGGCTCCGTCCCATCAGATTGTAGCGTTGTTATCTATCGATGTTCTATTATGACCCCGCGGTCAGTGACAGCCGTCACGATCGTCAGCCGGCCCGACGGGCCTGATCGCAGTGGGGGACCCATTCCAATGCGCACCACACATCGAGGACTCATCGTCGTCCTCACGGCCTTGGCGCTGCTCGCCGCAGCTTGCGGTGGGGGCCGATCCGACTCCTCCGACGGTGGAGGCGGCTCGACCGACACCACCACAGCCGCGTCGGGCTCCGACGGCTTCGGCGACCTCGCCTCCCCCTGCGGCCCGGCCGAGGGCACCAACAGCGCCCCCGCCGGCGAACAGGGTGTCACGGCCGACAGCGTCACCATCGGCTACGGCGACGACGCCGGCTACCAAGCGGCCCCCGGCCTCAACAAGGAGATGTCCGAGGCCGTCGAAGCGATGATCGACTGGTGCAACGAACAGGGTGGCATCAACGGGCGCACGGTCAAGGGCAACTACTACGACGCCGCGATCCTCAACGCCAACAACGCCATGGCCGAGGCCTGCACCCAGGTCTTCATGCTCGTCGGTCAGGGCTGGGCCCTCGACGGCGGCGCCGAGGAGGCCCGGGTCAACTGCAAGCTCCCCCAGGTCCCCGGCTACACCGTGAGCGCCACGGTGGCCCACGGCCCGATGACCTACGTCGCGGTGCCGAACCCGGTCGACCTCACGCCGACCGGTAGTGCCGACCTCCTGGCCCAGCAGTTCCCCACCCAGGTCAAGAAGGCCGCCACCGTCTACGCCGACTTCGCCGCCAACGTCGAGGTCGAGAACAAGGTCGTCGCCACCTACCCGAGCTGGGGCTGGGAGTTCGACCAGGACTGCCGACTCGTCTACCCGATCGCCGGCGTGGCCCAGTGGGCCCCGTACATCCAGAAGCTGAAGGACTGCGGCGCCGAGGCCGTCTACTTCGTCGGCTCCCCCCTGCCGAACTTCCAGAACCTGCTCGATGCCTCGGCCCAGGCCGACTTCGCGCCCATCTGGGTCACCGACGCCAACTTCTACACCCAGGACTTCGCCAACGCGAACGTCGCCGGCAACTCCGACCGGGTGTACATGCGCATGGCGTTCACGCCCTTCGAGCAGGCCGCCTCCAACCCTGCCACCCAGCAGTACGTCGACCTCGTCGAGGCCGACGGCAACAAGCCTGCGTTGCTCGGGGCCCAGGCCACCTCGGCCTTCCTCCTGTGGGCCACCGCCGCCAAGGAGTGCGGTGCCGATCTGACCCGCCAGTGCGTGCTCGACAACCTGGCCAAGATCACGAGCTGGACCGGTGGAGGCCTTCACGCCGAGACCAACCCGGCGGAGAACATCCCGCCGGCATGCGTCATGGTGCTGCGCATGGACGGCACCACGTTCGTGCAGGACGCTCCCTCCAACGAGGGTGAGTTCGCCTGCAACCCCGCCTACGTCCAGAAGGTCACCGACATCCCCGCGGTCACCGCCGCCAAGCTCGACGCCGATCGCAAGAGCACCGTCTACACCGGCGGCTGAGCTCCCACGTCACCTGGCACAGCAATCCCCTGGAGGGCCTCGGCGATCGCCGGGGCCCTCCAGGAGTTCCGGGGCGGGCTCAGTTCGAGGACGCGCCCCAGGCCATGAGGGCCAGGGCCACCAGGAAGACGACAAGGGCGAGCCACACGGCGACGTGAGCCGCCAGCGAGGGGTACGCGGGCGCCTTTCCGTTGGGGGGCTCCGAGGGTGCCTGCTGCTGGGACATGGGTGGGCTCCACCGAGTCGCCGGACAGCCCGCCGCCGCCCGTCCACATCCATGGTGGTGCAACTCCACCCCTGATGCCAGGACGATCCCGTCACACCGCCCCGGAGGCCGGCCGTGGGAACATCGGTCCGAGCCGACCCGGGAGAGCTGCGCCGTGACCGACAACCCGAACATCCTCACCGCCACCGACGGCGCCGTGGCCACGGTGACCATCTCCCGGCCCGACGCCCTCAACGCGCTGACGCCGTCGATGCTGGTCGCGCTCGGCGACGCCCTGCTGAACGTCTCCAACGACCCCACCGTGCGGGTGGTCGTGCTCACCGGCGACGGCCGGGCCTTCAGCTCCGGGGTCGACCTCAAGTCGTTGGAGGGTCGCTCGCTCGAGGGCGGCTCGGTCGGCGACGTGCTCGACCTCCCCGCCCGGCGGGCCATCGAGCTGCTCACGTCGATGCCGAAGGTCGTGATCGCCAAGGTCAACGGCTTCTGCTTCACCGGCGCCCTCGAGCTGGCCCTGGCCTGCGACCTCATCGTCGCCGCCGACGAGGCGAAGTTCGGCGACACCCACGCCAAGTTCGGCCTCCGCCCCACCTGGGGCATGAGCCAGCGCCTGATCCGCCTCGTCGGCGTCGCCCGGGCGCGAGAGCTGAGCTACACCGCCCGCACCTTCACCGGCGTGGACGCGGCGGCGTGGGGGCTGGCCGCCCGTTCGGTACCGCTCGCCGAGCTCGACGCCGCCGTCGACGAGCTGGTCGCCACCCTGCTGGCCAACAGCCCGGGCTCGCTCGCCGCCTACAAGGACCTCTACCGCGCCGCCCTCGACTCCGACATGGCCGCCGGGCTCGCCTACGAGGCCACCGCCGCCTACGCCATCACCGACACCGAGGCCCGCGTCGCCGACTTCCGCTGAGTCCCGCCCTCTCTCGTTCTGGTGGAGGTTCCGTGTCGGATTCCGACATCAGACCTCCACCAGAACAGCAGCTAGAGCGGGTGCTGGCCGGCGGTGACGGGGATCTCGACGCCGGTGACGCCCCGACCACGGTCGGAGCAGAGGAACAGCACGGCCTCCGCGATGTCCTCGGGGTCGACGTGGCGCCGCAACGCTGCCGTCTTCGCCATGCGGGCGGACACGGCCTCGATGCTCTCGCCGGTGCGGTCGGCCACGCCCTGGAACAGCTGGTCGAGCGGCTCGCCGGTGATGTAGCCGGGGGTCACGACGTTGACCCGGGTGCCCTGGGCGCCGAGCTCCTTGGCCAGGGTCTTCGAGGCCGTCATGGCCGCCTGCTTGGTGGAGGTGTAGGCCGCCTGGCGGGCCGGCATCGAATGGGTGCCGAAGGTGCTGACGTGCACGATCGACCCGCCGCCCCGGGTGGCCATCGAGCGGGCCGCGCACCGGCTGACCTCCATGGTGCCGATCACGTTGACCTGGAAGGCGTGGCGCCACATGTCCCAGTCGGCCTCGTCGACGGCGATCTGCCCGCCGCCCGCGGTGGCCACGGTGACGAGGGCGTCGACGCCACCCATGCGGGCCACGGCCTCGTCGACGAGTGCGATCAGCGAGTCGAGGTCGGAGAGGTCCGACACGATCGGCTCGACGCGACGCCCGGTCTCGGCCGCGATCTCCGCCGCCAGCTCGGCCAGGGGCTCGGCCCGCCGGGCCGACACCACGACGTCGGCGCCGTCGTGGGCAAAGGCGAGCGCGCACGCCCGGCCCAGGCCGGGCCCGGCACCCACGACCATCGCCACCTTCCCGGTCAGGTCGCGTCCGGTCAGGTCCTTGGCAGTGTCAACCATCTTCAGATCGTCCCATCACATCGCCCGACCGACCAATCCCCACCCGCCCACCCCGTTCTTGTCGCGCTTTCACGTCGCCGGCGACAGGGAAGCGCGACAAGAACGAGGGGTGTGGTCAGCTGGTGCGGTAGTCGCCGAACTTGGCGTCGCGCTCGGTGAGGGCGCCGGTGAGGCCCTTCTCCTTGGTGTTGCCCACGAAGTCGGCCATGGCCTTGGTGTGGGTGCCGATGGCGCACAGCTCGGTGCCGGCCCGGATGCCCGAGCGCATGCCCATGTAGTCCATCTGGCGGTGCACGACGCGCTTGTTGAGCTGCACGACCTCGGGCGGCAGGGCGGCGATGCGTGAGGCGTACTTCACCGTCTCCTCGTCGAGCTGGTCGGCCGGGAAGCACTTGTTGGCCCAGCCCTCGGCGACCGCCTCGATGCCGTTGATGGAGTCGCCCGTGACCATCATGTCCATCGCCCGGCGCATGCCCAGGAACCAGGCGTGGAAGTGCATGTCGGGCACGCCGAAGCGCACGGCCGGGTAGCCCATCTGGGCGTCCTCGGCCATGACGACGAGGTCGCACCCGGTGGCCAGCTCGGAGCCGCCGGCGAGGCAGTAGCCGTGGACCTGGGCGATGACCGGCTTGGCGAGGTCCCAGATGCCCATCCAGCCCTCGGTGACGTGACGGGGCCACTGGCCGTCGCCACCGGGCGTGTAGAAGGGGTACTCGTGGCCTTCGTTGCCGTCGCCGAGGTCGTAGCCGGCGGAGAACGACGGACCGGCGCCCCGGATGATCTGCACGTGGACGTTCTCGTCCTTGTCGCCCTCGTAGAGCGCCTCGAGGATGGCGCCGCGCAGCGGGTGGTTCAGCGCGTTGCGCTTCTCCGGCCGGTTCATGGTGATGCGCTTCACGTGCGGCGCGGGCTCGTCGATGAGGACCCAGTCGGTCATGGTCTTTCCCCCTGTGCGGGCGCACCTGACGTGCGCGCTCGTGGGTGCATGTTGCCAGGGCCGGCGGCGGGAGGTCGCCCGATCCGACGCGGCCTACGCTCCGGCCATGCGTGCCGTCGTGTGCCAGGAGTGGGGACCGGTCCAGAACCTCGTGGTCGAGGAGCGGCCGTCGCCACCGCTCGGCCCCGACGACGTGCGGATCGACGTCACCGCATGCGGGGTGAACTACGTCGAGGGCCTGATGGTGCAGGGCCTCTACCAGGTCAAGATCCCGGCGCCGTTCGTGCCGGGCATGGAGATCGTGGGTCGCATCACCGAGGTCGGGGAGAACGTGACCGGGCGGTCGATCGGCGAGCGCGTCTTCGCCAGCCCCGGCATCGGCGGCTACGTGAGCGAGGCCGTGGCCCGCGCCGATCGGTGCCTCTCCCTCCCGGACACCCTGAGCGACGGCCAGGCGGCCACGTTCATGCAGAGCTACCTCACCGGCTGGTTCGCCCTCAGCCGGCGCGTGACCACCAGCCCCGGGCAGCGCATGCTCGTGCTCGGCGCCGGCGGCGGCGTCGGCCTGGCCGCCGTCGACCTGGGCACCGCCCTCGGGTTGGAGGTCTATGCCGCCGCGTCGAGCCCCGAGAAGCTCGAGCTCGCCCGCCAGGCCGGTGCCGTCGCCCTCATCGACTCCTCTACCGAGGACGTGAAGGAACGGGCCAAGGAGCTGTCGGGCGGCGGCGTCGACTTCGTCTACGACCCCGTCGGTGGTGAGCTCGGCGCCACCTGCCTGCGGGCGCTCGGCAACGAGGGCACCCACCTCGTGATCGGCTTCGTCGGCGGCATCCCCCAGATGCCCGCCAACCAGATCCTGCTGCGCAACCGGCAGGTCGTGGGCGTGGAGTGGGGCGGATGGGCCGGGCGCTTCCCCGAGGAGAACCAGGCCCTGATCGAGCAGGTCCTCGCCATGATCGGCGAGGGGCGACTGCGCCCCGTGGAGCCGACGACCTACCCCCTCGAGCAGGCCGGACAGGCCCTGCGCGACCTCGCCGGGCGCAAGGTCGCCGGCAAGGTCGCCCTCATCCCCTGAGCCCCGAAGGAACCGACCAGCGGGTCAGGGGCCCTTGGCCGTCATGCCGCCGTCGACGGTGATCACCGCGCCGTTGACGAACGACGCCTCCACCGACGTGAGCGAGACGATCATGTAGGCGATCTCGTCGGCGGTTCCCCACCGACCCATCGGCACGTTGCGGCGGATGAACTCGGCCCGGCGCTCGGGCGGTATGCCGGCGACCATCGGCGTGTCGGTGGCGCCCGGGCAGATGCAGTTCGAGGTGAGCCCGGTGCGGGCGTAGTCGACGGCGATCGATCGGGTGAACCCGAGCAGCCCGTGCTTCGACACGGAGTAGGCACCGGTGAACCGCTGCGACGACAGCGCCTCGGTGGAGGCCACGTTCACGATGCGGCCGTGGCCGCTGGCGGTGAGGTCGTCGATGCAGGCCCGCACCACGAGCATCGGCCCGGTGAGGTTCACGGCCAGCGCCCGGTTCCAGTCGTCGACGTAGGTGTCGCCGCCGACGAGGCCGCCGACCCCGATGCCGGCGGCGTTGACGACGATGTCGATCGGGCCCGAGCGCGCCCGCACCTCGGCCACCGCGGCCTCGACCGCGGCCTGGTCGGAGACGTCGACGGGATGCTCGCCCTGCACGTCGAACGAGGTGACGTCGACGCCCTGGTCGCGCAGGCGGTCGACGGTGGCGAGGCCCATGCCGCTGGCCCCGCCGGTGACGATGGCGACCCGGCTCACGCGGCGCCTCCCATCATCTCGGCGACCTTGTCGATGCCGGCGGCCAGCTCGGGGCCCGCGCCCCGCACCTGCGCGGCGAGGTCGGCGGCATCGGCGTGGGCCAGCATCTCCGGCAGCCGCTCACGCAGGCAGCGCAGCGACCAGGCCGTCGGGTCGCCCTCGGCGAAGGTGTCGATGCGCACCACGACGTTGGCCTGCTCCGCGTTGCGGATGTAGTGATAGTGCGGCTCGTGCTCGAAGCAGTCGAAGCGCAGGTGCTCGAGCCGGTCGGCCGCCCCCAGCACGTGGATGGTCATGCCGCCGTCGTCGACGCCGTCGGGCTGCTCGATGGCGTCGAGGCCACCCCGCTCGAGGGCGTTGCCGAGGATGGCCTCGTCGGTGAGCCGTCGACCCTCGATTACGAAGGTCACCGGCCCGGCGGGCACGTCGGTGCACGCCTCGGGCACCATCGGGATCGGCATCACCGGGTAGGCCCGGCCCAGCACGTAGGCCTCGAGGCCGCTCGGTCCCCCGGTCGTGGTCACGGCACCCCTCCTCGTCGCGAGTGCCCGATGCTAGGGACCCGGGCGCCGCGGTGGCGTCGAGCCCTCCGGGGTCCGTCGGCTAGGCGGTCGTGTCGACCAGGTAGCGGCCCTGCACCCCACCGACGGCGATCTCGTCGAGGGCGGTCTCGACGTCGGCCAGCGCGATGTCGCGGCGGATGGCGTCGAGGCCGTGAGGGCGCAGGTCGCCGGCGATGCGGTCCCACACCATGCGGCGCCGGGTGATCGGCGTGGTGGCCGAGTCGATGCCCAGCAGCGAGACGCCACGGAGGATGAACGGCAGCACGGTCGTGTCGAGCTTGGCGCCGCCGGTGTTGCCACTGGCGGCGACCGCGGCGCCCGGGGCGAGTCGGGCCACGAGGCCGGCAAGGGTGTCGCCCCCCACGCAGTCGACCGCACCGGCGTAGGTCGCCGGCATCAGCGGCTTGGGCGTCTCGGTGAGCTCGGCCCGGTCGATCACCGTGGTGGCGCCGAGGCCCTTCAGCCAGTCGGCGGACGACGCCTTGCCCGAGCTGGCCACGACCTCGTGGCCGAGCCCGGCGAGGATGCTCACCGCCACGCTGCCGACGCCACCCGTGGCGCCCGTGACCAGGATCGGCCCGGCCCCCGGCTCGAGGCCGTGGTCCTGCAGGGCCACCACCGACAGGGCGGCGGTGTAGCCGGCGGTGCCGATGACCATGGCCTCGTCGAGGCTGATGCTCTCTGGCAGCCGCACCACCCAGTCGGCCGGCACCCGCGCCAGCTGGGCCAGGCCCCCGTGGTGGGCGACGCCGATGTCGTAGCCCGAGGCCATCACCAGGTCGCCGGGGCGGAAGTCGCCGCTGTCGCTCTCGAGCACCTCACCGGCGAGGTCGATGCCGACGACGAGCGGCGAGATGCGAGCGACGCGCCCCTTCTCCGACGCCGCCAGCGAGTCCTTGTAGTTCACCGTCGAGCGGTGCACTGCGATGAGCACGCCGCCGGTGCCGAGAGCCTCGACGGGAAGCTCCTCGATGCCACGGGAGAAGACCCCGTCGTCGGTGCGGGCGACGTAGGCGGTGAAGCTGTTCGACATCGGGTCCTCCGAGGAGCGGGTGGCGGAGCAGCCGCCGGGCGGAGCGAACCGTAGCGGCACCCTTCAGGCCGTGGCCCCCTGTCGGAGTCCCTAGCCCTTCCGCGACGGAGGCGCGTCGTCCGGCACGAGCGCGGAGGCGATCTGGCGCCAGAGCACGTCGGCGCCGTTGCCCTGGAGCTCGGGCTTGTAGCTCCCGTCCGCGGCGAACGCGTCCTCGCTCACCGTCACCGCAACGGCGATCGCGACCTTCTGCGACGGGAGGTAGGCGAAGGCTCCGGCCTGACCCGAGAACAGTGGCGCCTGGGTGAACCAGTCGCCCGTGATGGTGAGGCCGAGACCGTACGCGTACCGCTCGGACTGCACGGTGCAGGTCGCACACCCGGGAAGCGTGGTCGTCTTGCCGATGAGGGCGTTCGAGGTCATCTTCTCGAACGACTCCGGCGAGAGCAGCTCTCCGGTGCCGATGGCGACCGCGGTGTCGTTCAGGTCGTAGATGTCGGTGGTCTGGATGGCGCCCCGGGTGATCGTCCACGACGGGTTCCAGAAGGTCGACTCCTCGTAGAAGCCCGTGCCCTCGGGGATGCCGAGGGCCGATCGGCGCTCGGAGGTGAAGGCGTGCAGCACCGGCTCGGGGATCGCAGGGGTGCCGTCGTTGCCGGAGGTGTTGTCGAGCCCGAGCGGGCCGAGCACCCTCTCCTGAAGGAGCTCCTCGACAGGCATCCCGGTGATCTTCTCGAGCGCCAGGCCGAGGATCACGTAGTTCGTGTGGGCGTAGTTCCAGTTCGTGCCCGGCGGGTAGAGCAGCGGCTTCGACGTCACCGTCGCCAGCAGCTCCTCGGGTGTCCACTGACGGAAGGGGTCGGCGTAGAGCATCGCGTCGACCTCTTCGTTGCCGATCACGTAGTCGGTGTAGCCACTCGTCATCTGCGCGAGCTGGCCGAGGGTGACCTCGTCGCTGTGCGGGATCTCGGGGAGCCAGGTCGAGACCTTGTCGTCGAGGCTCACCTTCCCCTCGTCGACCAGCTGCAGCAGCGCCGTCGACACGTAGGAGATGGCGACGGCGCCGTTGCGGAAGTGCATGTCGGTCGTGGCGGGAACCCCCGTCATCGACTCGCCGTAGGCCTTGGTGATGATCTCCTCACCGTCGATCGTCACCCGCACGATCACCGACCGGAGGTGCAGGTCGGTCATCGCCTGCTGCACGGCAGCGTCGACGGTCGCCTCCTTCGCCGGGTCGGCCGACGCGACGACCTGGGTCGTCCGACTCGGGACCGTGGTCGCTGTTGAACCGGAGTTGCTCGTCGACGAGCAGGCCGCGACGAGCGACAGACCCAGGACCAGGGGCAGGAGTCGCCTCGTGACAGTCATGGCGTCGGATGTTGGCACACACCGCCGCTCGCCCTGAACCACCGGGAGCGACGGGACACGGCCGAACGAGGCCCCGTACGCGGAACGGCAGGGCCCCGGAGGGCCCTGCCGTCACCGACTGCTCGACCTGTTCGACCGGGGCCGCAGCCCCGAGGCCATCAGATGTCGTAGTAGAGGTTGAACTCGTACGGATGCGGGCGAAGCCGGATGGCGTCGATCTCGTTGATCCGCTTGTAGTTGATCCAGGTGTCGATCAGGTCGTCGGTGAACACGCCACCGGCCTTCAGGAAGTCGTTGTCGTTCTCGAGGGCGATGAGCGCCTCGTCGAGCGACGACGGCACCTGCGGGACGAGCGCGAGCTCCTCCGGCGGGAGGTCGTAGAGGTCCTTGTCGACCGGGGCCGGCGGCTCGATGCGGTTCTGGATGCCGTCGAGGCCCGCGAGCATCATCGCCGAGAAGGCGAGGTACGGGTTCGAGGTGGAGTCGGGGCACCGGAACTCGATCCGCTTGGCCTTGGGGCTCTGCGAGGCGAGCGGGATGCGGCACGACGCCGAGCGGTTCCGCTGGCTGTAGACCAGGTTCACCGGGGCCTCGTAGCCCGGCACCAGACGCTTGAAGCTGTTGGTGGTCGGGTTGGTGAAGGCGATCACCGCGTGGGCGTGGTGGAGCAGGCCACCGATGTACCAGCGGGCGATGTCGGAGAGACCCGCGTAGCCGGCCTCGTCGTAGAACAGCGGCTCGCCGCCCTTCCAGAGGGACTGGTGGGTGTGCATGCCCGAGCCGTTGTCCTCGAAGATCGGCTTCGGCATGAACGTGAGCGACTTGCCGGCGTTCCAGGCGACGCCCTTCAGGATGTACTTGAAGGTCATCAGCTGGTCGGCCATCTCGAGCAGCGTGTTGAACTTCACGCCGATCTCGCCCTGACCACCGGAGGCGACCTCGTGGTGGTGCAGCTCGGTCTCGATGCCGACGTCGTGCAGGGCCACCGACATGTCGGAGCGCAGGTCCTGGTAGTGGTCCATCGGCGGGACCGGGAAGTAGCCCTGCTTGGTGCGGGGCTTGTAGGAGAGGTTGCCGCCGGGCTCGTCGGCGCCGGTGTTCCACTGGCCCTCGATCGAGTTGACCTCGTAGAACGAGCCGTTCGGCTTGGTCTCGAAGCGCACGTCGTCGAAGACGAAGAACTCGGCCTCGGGGCCGAAGAAGGCGGTGTCGGCGATGCCGGTCGACTTCAGGTAGGCCTCGGCCTTCTGGGCGACGTAGCGGGGATCACGCGTGTAGCTCTCACCGGTCACCGGGTCGGCCACGTAGCAGTGGATGACGGCCGTCTTCCGCTTCATGAACGGGTCGATGTAGGCCGTGTTGGGGTCGGTGATCAGGACCATGTCGGATTCCTGGATCTCCTGGAACCCACGCACCGAGGAGCCATCGAAACCGTGGCCGTCGGTGAAGTGGTCCTCGCTCAGCACGTGGGCGGGGATGGTGACGTGCTGCATGACGCCCGGCAGGTCAGAGAAGCGAAGGTCGACGAACTCGCAACCTTCGTCCTTGACCATGGCGAGAACTTCTTCAGGTGTGCGTTCCGGCACGGTTCCTCCTGTGGGGGTGCGGTGACGGGCTGGACCCGTGCAGCCGCTGATCGACGTGGACACTACCCGTGGGCGTTCGCCCGCTCCGGTCGTGAGCCGCAGGCAGCCTCGCAGCGAGCCTTTTCCCGCCTGTTGCCCCATTGTGAACGGTGCATGAACCGGATCTGTGCGGGGCCGATCGCCTTGGGGAGAACGGCTCGACGTGTGCGAGGATTCCCCGATGGAACGCCAGCAGGACTACGTGCTCAGGACGGTCGAGGAGCGCGGGGTTCGCCTCATCCGGCTCTGGTTCACCGACGTGCTGGGCCAGCTGAAGTCGGTCGCCATCTCCCCCGCCGAGCTCGAGAACGCCTTCGAGGAGGGCATGCACTTCGACGGCTCGGCCATCGACGGCTTCAGCCGGGTGCAGGAGAGCGACGCCCTCGCCAAGCCCGACCCCAACACCTTCGAGCTGCTCCCGTGGGGCGGTTCGAGCACCGAGATCTCGGCCCGGATGTTCTGCGACATCCAGACCCACGACGGCACGCCGTTCGAGGGCGACCCCCGCCAGGTGCTCAAGCGCAACCTCGACAAGGCCCACGAGCGGGGCTTCTCGTTCATGGTCGCCCCGCAGATGGAGTTCTTCTACTTCGCCAAGGGCGACCCGAAGCAGCCCCTCGTCCCGCTCGACACCGGCGGCTACTTCGACCTCACCACCGCCGACATCGCCAGCGACCTGCGCAAGCGCACGCTGCTCGTGCTCGAGAACATGGGCATCCCGGTCGAGTACTCCTTCCACGAGGACGCGCCGAGCCAGCACGAGATCGACCTCCGCTACACCGACGCCCTCACCATGGCCGACAACGTCATGACCTTCCGGCTCGTCGTGAAGGAGATCGCCCAGGAGCAGGGCGCCTTCGCCACCTTCATGCCGAAGCCGCTCGCCGGCGTGCAGGGCTCGGGCATGCACACCCACATGTCGCTCTTCGAGGGCGACGAGAACGCCTTCCACGAGCCCGGCGACCAGTACGGCCTGTCGAAGGTGGCCCGGGGCTTCATCGCCGGCCTGCTGCACCACTCCCACGAGATCACCGCCGTCACCAACCAGCTGGTGAACTCCTACAAGCGCCTCATCGCCGGCTACGAGGCTCCCGTCTACGTGACCTGGGCCCGCAACAACGAGTCCGCCCTGGTGCGGGTGCCCGTCACCAAGCGGGGCAAGTCGTCCTCGACCCGCATCGAGTACCGCTCCCCCGACCCGGCCTGCAACCCGTACCTGGCCTACTCGGTGATGCTCGCCGCCGGCCTCAAGGGCATCGAGGAGGGCTACGAGCTCCCCCCGGAGACCACCGCCAACGTCTTCGAGATGACCCCCGAGGAGCGGGCGGCCGAGGGCATCAAGCCCCTCCCCCAGTCGCTCTCCGATGCGCTCGACGTCATGGAGAGCTCGGAGCTGGTGGCCGAGGCCCTCGGCGAGCACATCTTCGAGTGGTTCCTGCGCAACAAGCGCTCGGAGTGGTTCGACTACAAGTCGCAGGTGACCCAGTTCGAGCTCGACCGCTACCTGCCGACCTGGTGAGGTGCTGATGGAACCCATCCTCCTCTTCCCGGACCCGGTCCCCCCGGAGCTCGCCCAGGCCCTCGACCTGGCCGGCTACCCGTGGAAGGCCGCGGCCGACGAGGCGACGGCGGCTCGACTCGAGCCCGACGACGGATGGGCCGGCGCCATCGTCTGCGCCCACGTGGAGCCCGAGCGCGCCTTCGCCCTTTGCCGCGCCCTGCGCAAGCGCGACGCCCCGCTCGAGCCGGTCCTGCTGCTCGTCAGCGGCACCCAGCTCGGCGACCTCGAGCTGCGCGACGACCTCTTCGACGACTTCTGCCTGGCGCCGTTCCACCCGCGTGAGCTCGAGGCCCGGCTCAAGCACCTGTTCTGGCGCACCGGTCGGGGCACCCGGCCCGAGCTCATCGAGTACGGCGAGCTCGTGCTCAACCTCGAGACCTACCAGGCCGCCATCTCCGGCAAGCCGCTCGACCTCACCTACATGGAGTACGAGCTGCTGAAGTTCCTGTCGTCGCACCCCGGCAAGGTCTTCACCCGCGAGACCCTGCTCAGCCGGGTGTGGGGCTACGAGTACTACGGCGGCGCCCGCACGGTCGACGTCCACATCCGTCGCCTGCGGGCCAAGCTCGGCGAGCACCACGCCGGTCTGATCCAGACCGTGCGCAGCGTCGGCTACCGCTTCGGCCAGTCGCGCTGGAGCCTCTGAGCCGGCTCACGATCGACCTGGCTCGCTGAGCCGGCTCACGATCTGTGGCAGCACCCGGAACGCGAAGGAACCGCCCTCACGGGCGGCTCCTCCAACATCTGAGTTGTCGTCGCCCGATCAGACCGGGCGGACGTCCTGAGCCTGGTCACCCTTGGGGCCCGAGGTCACCTCGAACTCCACGGCCTGGCCCTCTTCGAGGGACCGATAACCATTGCCCTGGATCGCGCTGTAATGCACGAACACATCGGGGCCGCCTTCACGCGAGATGAAGCCGTAACCCTTTTCGGCGTTGAACCACTTGACGGTACCGGAGGCCACTCCGACACCCCTTTCTGTAACTGCGGGGTCGGTCAACCTTCCCTGCACCTTCTGGTGCGGGGAACGGTAGCGCTTCGTCCCGTCCGCGTCGACGGGTTCTTCGCGAACGCACGATGACGTCGATCCGTGCTCTCCGTCGGGCCCTCGTCGAGGGCCCGGATCACATCTGGCTGATGGCCAGGTCCTCGGTGCCCTCGAAGCCCTCGTCGACCTCGGTCTTGATCACGTAGCTCATCACCGCGGCGACGACGCCCATCGTGATGAGGAAGGCGACGGGGATGCCGATGACGAGCACGAGGATGATGATGATGGCGCCGGGCACGTCGTCACCCTACCTGGCGACCGGGGCGTAGGCCCAAGCCTCGATCTCGACCAGCGCGACCATCGGGAGCTCGGCCACGGCGAAGGCGCTGCGGGCCGGGCGGTGGTCGCCGAAGCCTGCGACGTAGGCCTCGTTCATGATGTGGAAGTCACGCATGTGGCGCAGGAACACCGTGGTCTTCACCACGTCGTCCAGCGTGGCGCCCTCGCCCTCGAGCAGCGCAGCCAGGTTGGCGATGGCCTGCGTGGTCTCCTCGGGCACGCCGCCGGCGACCATCTGGCCGTCGCGGAGGCCGAGCTGGCCGGAGGCGACGAGGAAGTCACCGGCCCGGACGATCGGGGAGTAGGGACCCACGGGAGTGCTCATGGCCTCACTGTGGCACAGCGTCTGCACCCAGGGGCCGGCCGGTGGGCCAGTCGGTGGGCCAGCCCTGCACCGACCAGGCCGCGGCCGCGACCGCGGCGAACACGGCGTCGGAACCGTTCACCGGCTCACCATCGTCATCGTGGAGGGTGACCTCCACGAGCGGCATCTCCGAGGAGCGGAGCACCCCGAACGAGCGGACGGTGAGGTCACCGACCGTGCCGTCGGAGTCGACGGCGAGCCCCTCGCTCGTGACCCAGCCCGAGGGCCATGTGGGCGGCGCCGATGGCGTAGGAGCGCAGCACGACGTGGTCGAGCACCGCGCCGCAGCGGAGCTGCACCCGCACCACACCGTCGGGCCCGATCGAGGCCTCCGCCTCGGCCCCGTCGGGCGAGACCACTGCGGCGGTGTGGGCCTCGACACCGTCGACCGAGCGGCGCTGGGCCTCGAGCCCGGCGAGCAGCACCGCGGCCTCGACCCAGCCGGCGCCTCGGATGGCGGTGGAGGTGGGCGGGCCGGAGACGTCGACCTGCTCGACGACCAGGCCTGGCGCTGCAGTGCGGACGGCCTCGGCGATGCCCTCGGTGCGAGCCACCCGGACGATGCCGGTTCCGTCGGGCCGGACGCCGGCCGCGATCGGCGGGCGCTTGGCGCCGAGGCGCACGGTGTCCTCGCGGGACAGCAGCACCCGCACCGGGCGCTCGTGGCGATCGGCCAGCTCACGAGCAGCAGCGGCGACGATCGAGGTCTCCTTGCCACCGAAGGCGCCGCCGTTGCCGAGCGGGCCCACGGGCTCGCCGCCGGGCTCGCACCAGGCGGCGTCGGTCTCGAGGTAGGCCGGTTCCACCCAGCTCGTGCGCAGGGTCAGGGCCCAGTCGCCATCGGGCAGGTCGAGCGGCGGCCGGGGCTCGACGGTGCCGTGTCGACCCTGGACCTTGCCCGCCGCGGCTCGCGCCTCGGTGAGGGTCTCGCCGACGGCCCACCCGCCCTCGCCGTCCGGCACGGCCACGAGGGCGCCCTCGGGCGCGGCGTCGTCGGCGAAGCCGGCCCGACCGAGCACCACGTCGGCGCCGACGTGCTGGGCGTGCCCCCCTCGATCGTGGCCCGCCGGCCAGCGGCCTCGAGGTCGCGGTCGGCCTCCAGCGCGTGGGCCGCGCCCGACGCGCCGGCGACGGCGACCGCCCAGGCCTCGCCGATGGTCTGCCAACCGGTGCAGCGGCACAGGTGGGCGGCGAGCGCCCGGTCGACCGCAGCATGGTCGTCGGCCGCGGTGCCCTTGGCCCGCAGGCCTTCGAGTCGGCACACGATGCCCGGCGTGCAGAACCCGCACTGGCTGGCGCCGGTGGCGAGGAACGCCCCGGCCCACCGCTCGCGGTCGTCGGCGTCGAGGCCGTCGACGGTCGTGATCACCCGGCCGGCGACCCGTCGCACCGGGGTCACGCACGAGACCCGCGGCGCGCCGTCGACCAGCACCGTGCAGCACCCGCACTGGCCCTGGGGGCTGCACCCGTCCTTGGGTGAGCGCACACCGAGGTGGTCACGAAGCGCGACGAGCAGCGACGAACCGTCGTCGGGCACCTCGACCTCGGTGCCGTCGACGACGAAGGCGACGGTGGCGCGCTCTGGTTCGGGGGCGACGGGGTCGGACATCGGCCGCAGGATAGGTTCGAGGCCCGATGAGCCCCGAACCGCAGCTCCCCCCGCTCGGCCGGCGCGCCTTCCTCCACCGCGCCGGCGTGGTCGGCGGGATGGGTGCCCTGGCCCTGGCCGCGCCCTCGATCCTCGCCGCGTGCGGGTCGGGCGACTCGAGCTCGAGCGGCGACCGCCTCACCCTCACGACCTCACTCGACGGCCGCCAGTTGGTGGGGCTCTTCAACTACACCGGCGGCTATGTCGAGGCGGGCACGCCCCAGCGCCTCGCCCTCGCCATCGCCAGCCCCGAGGGCCCGCCCGAGGCCGACGGCCCGGCCACCCTCACCGTGCAGCTCTCCCGGGAGGGCACGCCGGTCGGGGCCCCCGTCACCATCCCCCGCCATGCCGACGGAGTGCCGATCGGGTACTACCCGCTCGTCACCACGTTCGATCAGGCGGGCACCTGGACGGTGAGCACCGAGCTCGACGGCCAGACCGCCGACCAGGCGTTCCGGGTCGAGGCTCCCGGTGGCTCGTCGATCGTGCAGGTCGGCCAGGCGATGATCCCGGTCTCCACCCCGACCACCGCCGACGCCCGGGGCGTCACCCCCATCTGCACCCGGTCGCCGCAGTGCCCGTTCCACGGCCAGACCCTCACCGAGGCGCTCGCCGGCGACGCCCCGGTCGCCCTCATGATCAGCACCCCGCAGTACTGCCAGACCGGCGTCTGCGGTCCCGTGCTCGACCTCGTGATGGAGCAGGCCGCCGCCACCCCGGGCCTCCAGGTCGTGCACGCCGAGGTCTACGTCGACCCGGCGGGCGGCGGCGACCCCGCGTCCAACGGCCTCACCGAGGCGGTGAGCGCCTACGGCCTGTCGTTCGAGCCCAGCCTCTTCGTGGCCCGGGCCAACGGTGTCATCGTGGCCCGGCTCGACAACATCTTCGACCGCGTCGAGCTGGCCCAGGCCTTCCAGGCCGCCACCTCCTGACCCACCCTCCGTGGCTCAGTTCGTCAGGCATGACCTGACCAGGTGAGCCACAGAGGAACGAACGGCGCTCTGTGGCTCACGTCGTCAGGCGTGACCTGACCAGGTGAGCCACAGAGGAACGAACGGCGTCGTGAGGCGCGACGACGGCCGCCCGGAGGCGGCCGTCGGGATGATCTCGGTTGCGTCGCCGCCGCAGCGGCGGGCGATCAGCTGAAGGACTGGCCGCAGCCGCAGGTCTTCTGGGCGTTCGGGTTGTCGATGGCGAACCCGGCCCCCTGGAGACCGTCCTTGTAGTCCAGCGTGGCGCCGGAGAGCAGCTGGGCGCTCGAGGGGTCGACCACGACCGGCACGCCGGCCGTCTCGTCGACGAGGTCCTCGTTGTCCTTCTCGGTGTCGAAGAACATCTCGTAGCTGAAGCCGCTGCAGCCGCCGGGGCGCACGGCCACGCGGAGCATCAGGCCGTCCTGACCCTCCTGGGCGATGAGCTCCTTGACCTTGAGCGATGCGTTGTCGGTGAGAGTGATCACGTGGTGTCCTCCATGGAACAGCAGGTGGCTGAAAGGGTAGCGGGCGCCGACGCCGGAGCGTCAGCCGGTGGTGGGGGAATCGTTGTCGGACGAGGCGAGCACCAGATCGACCTGGCAGGGAGAACGGTCGACGAGGGCGTGGAATCGGTCGACGGAGCAGCCCGACCAGGCCCCCACGAAGCCCTCGACCAGGCCACCGTGAAGGGCACAGACCAGCTGGGGGTGCTCGTCGGCGAGGTCGCGGAACGGGCAGTGGGCGAAGGCCACCGTGGCCCGGTGGGGCTCCTCGACAGTGGCGGGGTCGAAGCCCATGCGGGCCTGCTCGACGACCAGGCCGTCGAGGCAGTCGGTGCCGGCGGGCCACTGGGCGGCGTCGGCCCGGCCCTGGCGGCGACCGGCGTCGGCGAGGTCATCGGGTGCGAGCCCGCCGCTGGCCGCGGCATCGAGAAGGGTTCGGGCGAGGGTGGGCCACGGCGAGGGCTCGAGGCCGAGGACGGGGGCGTCGGGGCTGAGCGACCAGCGGTGCTGCGGGCGGCCGACGGTGCCGCGGGTCTCGGTGTCGACGCTGAGCAGGCCGACGTCGCGCATGCGCTCGAGGTGGGGCCTCACGGTGTTGACGTGCAGGGCGAGGGCGTCGGCGACCTCCGACGTCGCCAACGGCAGTGGGCTGCGGGCCAGCTCGAGGTAGATGGCGTAGCGGGTGTTGTCGCCCAGGGCCTTCAGCACGTCGAGGCGCGGCGAGCGGTCGGCAGGGCCCGGAGCCGGGCCGACCGTTGCCTGCTCCCCCGGATCCCGGAGGTCGGGATGGCGCTCCTGCGCCTGACCTTCCACCCCGCCGAGTTTACACGGGCCACGCCGTTAGAATCCTCCCCGTGAACGCTGTCCCCACCCCTGACGACATCCTCGAGGCCCTCCGCGGGGTCATCGACCCCGAGCTCGGGGCCGACATCGTCGAGCTCGGGATGGCCCAGGCCGCCACCATCGACGCCGACGGTGCCGTCCGCGTCACCCTCGCCCTCACCACTGCCGGATGCCCGCTGCGCGCCCAGCTCAAGCGGGAGATCGTGAGCCGGGCCATGGGCCTCCCGGGCGTCACCTCGGTCGGCATCGACTGGACCGAGATGACCCCCGAGCAGAAGGCCACGGCGATGGGCATCGCCCGCAAGAACGCCCAGGGCTCGGCCGGCCCCAACGCCGTGCCGCTCGGTGCCCGCGTGCTCGCCGTGGCCTCCGGCAAGGGCGGCGTGGGCAAGTCCTCCATCACCGCCAACCTGGCCGCCGCCCTGGCCCAGCGGGGCTTCGCCGTCGGCGTGATCGACGCCGACATCTGGGGCTTCTCGATCCCCCGCATGCTCGGTCTCGAAGGGCGCCTCCACGCCGAGGCCAACGCCGAGGGTGGGCGCCGCATCCAGCCCCACTCCGTGCCGGTCGGCACCGGCCGCCTCGACGTCGTGTCGATGGGCCTGCTGGTCGACGACGAGACCGACGCCCTCATGTGGCGCGGCCTCATCCTCAACCGGGCCGTGCAGCACTTCCTGGAGGACGTGGCCTGGGCCGACGACCTCGACTACCTCGTCATCGACCTCCCGCCCGGTACCGGCGACGTGCAGATGGGCCTGGCCCGGATGCTCCCCCAGAGCGAGATGATCGTGGTCACCACCCCGGCGCTGGCCGCCCAGCGGGTGGCCAGCCGGGCCGTCACGATGGCCCGCAAGAGCCACCTCCACGTGCTCGGCGTCATCGAGAACATGAGCGCCTTCCGCTGCGAGCACGGCACCATGCACGCCGTGTTCGGCGAGGGCGGTGGCGCCGCGTTGGCTGCCGAGGCCGAGGTCCCCCTCATCGGCACGGTGCCGCTCGAGCCCGCCGTCTCCGCCGGCGGCGACGCCGGTTCCCCGGTGTCGCTCGGCGAGGGCGATGCCGCCGACGCCCTTCGGGCCATCGCCGACCGCCTCGTCGACGACCTCGCCCCGCCCGTGGCCATGGCCGGTTGCTCGGCCCGCATGATGGCGGCCGCCACCGCCGCGCTCGACGCCGCCGGCGCCTGACCCGGCCTACGGTGGCGCGCATGTCCCGCGGCCGCCGCGCTCTCGGCCTCGTCGCCATCGGGCTCTCGCTGGGTGCGGTGGCCTGCTCCGGTGGCGCCGGCACCGAGGTGCGGGGCACCGGCGACGAAGAACCGGTGGAGCTCTCGGCCGCCGAGCGCGCCTCGGGGCCCGTGCTCGACCTCGCCGTCGAGCTCGAGCAGCGCCTGGCCGAGGCCAGCCCGGGGTCCGACATCACCGTGGCCGCGCTCCCCGTCGCCATGTCGCTCTCCCAGGCCCGCTCGGGAGCGGCCGGCGACACCGCCGCCGAGCTCGACCGCGTGCTGCACACCCCCGAGGGGCCGGATGCCCCGGAGCAGCTGGCGAGTGGGCTGTCGTCGCTCGACCGTCTCGTGACCTCCCGGGCCGGGGAGCAGCGCGACACCACGAGCCGCACCGGCACCGTGGCCATCGACCTGGCCCAGAGCCTCTGGCTGCAGAAGGGCACGACCATCGAGCGCGACTGGCTCGACGGGCTGGCCACCACCTGGGGCTCGGGCGTGCGCACCACCGACTTCCGCTCCGACCCCGAGACCGCCCGCAAGGCCGTCAACAGCTGGGTCGCCGACGCCACCAACGACCACATCGACCAGCTGGCGCCCCGCGGCACCATCTCCCCGACCACCCGCATCCTGGCCGCCGGGGCCGCCTACCTGAAGGCCCCGTGGGTCACCCCGTTCGCCGACACCGAGACCCGCCTGGCGCCCTTCCGCCACCTCGACGGGTCGGTCTCGACCGTCTCGATGATGCGGAACCCGGCGCTCACCGACGCCCGCTACGGCGCCGGCGACGGCTGGGTGGCGGTCGACCTCCCCTACCTCGGCCGGTCACTGTGGCTCACGGTGATCGTCCCCGACGACGGCCGCTTCACCGACGTCGAGCGGGGCCTCGACGGCGAGGGGCTCCGCGACCTGCTCCGCTCACTCGCCCCCACCACCCTCGACCTCGGCCTCCCCAAGTTCGGCTTCACGACCGACATCCCGCTCACCGACGCCCTGCGCTCACTCGGGCTGACCCTGGCCACCGACCCCTTCGCCGCCGACTTCTCCGGCATCAGCACCGAGCCACTCTCGTTGACGTCCGTGCTGCACCAGACCTACCTGGCCATCGCCGAGCAGGGCACCGAGGCCACCGCCACCACCCCGAAGCCGCCCGCCACCGCGCCCACCACCAGGGCGACGACCACCACGACCGCACCGACCACGACGGCGTCGGCCGGCGAGGGGCAGCTCGAGGGCACTGACCCGACCACCACCTCGACCGTCCCGACGACGATCGCCCCGGTGGTGCCCAAGGCCACGGTGGTCACCGTCGACCGGCCGTTCCTGGTGCTTGTGCGCGACCGCCCGACGGGGGCGGCGCTGTTCTACGGCCGGGTGCTCTCGCCCAACGGCTGAACGCTCGCCGTCAGGTGCACGACCGACCGGTCGGCCGACCAGAGGGTGAGCAGGTGCCCCCCGCCCGAGGGCACGTGGGCCACGACCAGGGGCTCGTCGCCGTCGGCCACCGATCGGGGGACCGCGTCGCGGAACTCGACCTCGGCCCGGAACGGACCGGTCACGACATCGGCGGTGTGGCCGCGGCCGAGGCTGTCGGCATCGAGGAGGCGGGCACGGAGCTGCTCGACGACCGCCCAGCCCATGGCGTTGTTGGCGTGGTCGAGCACGTCGAGGTCGGTGGCACGCGGCTGCCACGGGAAGGTCGTGACACCGTCGGCCGCGGGGTCGACCGGCTCGTGGACCTGGCGGGCCAGGACCTCACGACCGCCGGCGGCGGCGTCGTAGAGGGCGTGGAACTCCGCTGACAGTGACTTGGGCCGACCGGTGGTCGGATCGACGTGCACCCACACCGTCACCGCGTCGACGACCGCACCCGACTCACCCAGGATGGAGACCCGGCGCTCGGCCCAGCGGCTGCCGAAGCCGGAGCAGAAGGTGGCCAGCTCCACGCGCTCGCCGAGGGTGGCAGGGCGGCGCTGCTCGATGACCGTGCGGCGCACGACCCAGTCCTGGGCGTCGGGGAGGCGGGAGTCGTCGGTGTCGTCACCGCTGACGTCCTGGAGGTAGCGGGCGATCGAGTCGAGTCGGAGCCGACCGGTCGGGTCGACGTCGCCCAGGCGCACCCGGCGACCGGCGCGGAACACCCGGCCGGCACTGGGCACGGGCAGGAGCAGATCGCCACCGTTGGGCTTGCGGGCAGGGGATTCCGGGCTCGACACGGGTTCCGACGTTACCGGTGGGTAGGCGGCGAACGGTCGCGGCTCGGGGTGTCGTCGGACACGCCCCAAGAAGCGACCTGCATGGCGTCCGAGCGCTGTCCACCGCCGGCTTCGCCCACCCCACGCCGTTAATTGCGTTGACGGGCCGGAGGACCTGTGGTTCCCTGGCTCCCATGTTCACGACCGCCAACGCCTGTGTGCTCGCCGCCCTTTCGGGCGCCCGCGTGCGCGCCATCGTGGCGAACCCGGCCGTGACCACCACCACCGCCTGGTACGCCCCGGCCATGGATGCCTCCTCCGGTTTCGGCCACAAGCATCCCGCCCGGCGACTTCCGAGCCTCACGTAGCCCCCGCTGCGTAGAACGCTTCCGAAGGCCGCCGGGTTCTCCCGGCGGCCTTTCTCGTTCGTCCCGGCGGCACCGCTCAGTTCCGCCGCCGGCACGGGTCCACACCCCCGGATCCCAACCGCTGCACCCGCACCACCTGCAGCACCCCGCACGACCCGCACCACCGCTCTGACCACCACACCGAAAGGGACTGCGATGCTCGCCGAAGCGATCGACGACATCTCACCAGCCGTACGGGCCAACGCCGCCTGCAACGACCTCGAGGGCTCGCTCACCGGCGTGTTCTTCTCCGAGGAGCTGCAGGACATCGCGGCCGCCCGAGCCATCTGCGCCACCTGCCCGGTGGCGCTCGAGTGCCTCGAGGGCGCCATCGAGCGCCACGAGCCCTGGGGCGTGTGGGGCGGTCAGATGTTCATCAACGGGAAGATCCTCGCCACCAAGCGCCGGCGAGGCCGTCCGTCCAAGAACCCCCGCCCGGAGGACCAGCTGCCGGAGATCCCGGTTCCGCTGCACCTCCAGGTCCACCTCCGCTCGGCCTGAGCGGGCCCTCACCGCCCACAGCCCCGGGCGGGACCGCTGCCTCGTGCCGGTCCCGTCTGCCGGGAGGGCAGCGAGGTCACCGTCGGGTCACCGGCGAGCAGGACCGATCGGTGGGCGTCGGGGCACTCCCCCCGGCCCCGACGCCCACCGGTCCCACGGACCCGCCGCGGCCGCCGGACGAGAGGTCGTCGAACCAGACCCTCGCCCGGTGGCCGACGGCGAAGGGGATCCGAGAGGGACCCGAAGGACCCGGTGGAAATGGGACCACCGGGCGGTTGGGGCCGGCGCACCCCCACGGCTACCGTCGATCCAGGCCCCTCAGGGCCTTCGCGCCATGGACACCACCTCCCTCCCACCCGACGACCGGCCCCCCGTGGCCGGTCCGCGCCGGGTCAACCGGGGCCTGCTGTGGGCCTCGGCGCTGGCCGTGGTGGTGCTGGCCGTCGCCACGATCGTGGCCTTCACCGCCGGCGACGGCGGCTCGAGGGCCGGCGACGTGCAGCAGATCGACCCGAACGGCACCCAGCCCCTCGATGACAGCCTCACCGGCCGCGACGTCACCGGCGAGTCCCTGCCTGCGGTCTCCTACAAGACCTTCGACGGCGCCGAGGTGCCGCTGAGCACCGGCGGCAAGCCGCTGCTCATCAACTTCTGGTCGTCGACCTGCGCCCCCTGCATCAAGGAGATGCCCGACCTCGAGTCGATCTACCAGGCCAACGCCGGCAGCCTCGGGTTCCTGGGCCTCCAGGTCTCGGAGCGGGCCGAGTCCGGCCTCCAGATGATCGAGCGCACCGGCATCACCTACCCCACGGGCCGCGACAGCTCCGCCGAGGTGTTCCGGGCGTTCGGCGGCGTCGGGCTCCCCCGCACCGTGCTCGTGCGGGCCGACGGCACCATCGCCTACGTCCACTCCGGCGCCCTCACCGCGGCCGAGCTGCAGCAGGCGATCGACGAGAACCTGGGCAGCTAGGTGAACCCCTCACTCGTCTACGCCTTCGGCGTCGGGATGGTGGCCACCTTCAACCCGTGCGGGTTCGCCATGCTGCCCGCCTACCTGTCGTACTTCCTCGGGCTCGAGGGCGCCGAGCACGCCGACGACCTCGACACCGGACGGGCCGTGGTGCGGGCGCTGAAGGTCGGCGCGGTGATGACCGCCGGCTTCGTGGTGGTGTTCGGGGTGCTCGGCATCCTGCTCGAGCCCGTGCTCAACCGGGTGGCCGACCGCCTCCCGTGGCTCACCATCGTGCTCGGCGTCGTGCTCGTGGGCCTCGGCATCTTCATGCTGGCCGGGCGCACCATCACCGTGCGCCTGCCCAAGCTGAACAAGGGCACCGACTCCCGCGAGCTCACCTCGGTGTTCCTCTTCGGCATCAGCTACGCCCTGGTGTCGCTGAGCTGCACCTTCGCCCTGTTCACCGCGGCGGTCTCCACCACCATCGACGACCAGAGCGTGCTCGTCGGCATCGGCGCGTTCATCGCCTACGCCCTCGGGATGGGCCTGGTGCTGATGGTGCTCACCCTCGCCATCGCCCTGGCCCGGCAGTCGCTCGTGCGCCGACTGCGCGGGGTGCTCCCCTACGTCAACCGGGTCTCGGGCGCGCTTGCTCGTGCTCGCCGGCGCCTACGTCGTCTACTACGGCTGGTACGAGCTGCGGATCTACAACGGCGACACCAGCAACGGCGGCGTGGCCCAGTGGATGTTCGACCTCAGCGGCCGAATGACCGACTGGATCGACTCCGTCGGGCCGACCCGCGTCGGGCTGGTGCTCGCCCTGGCCATCGCCCTGGTCGTGCTGATCGTGCTCGCCCGCAAGGACGCGATCGCCCACCGCCACGAGTCGAACGAGGCCGCCGAGCAGGCCCGGCCCGCCGATCAGACCGATCACACCGCCGGGAAAGCCTGAACCGGGAGGCCGATAGCCTCCAACCGGTCGCCGACACAGGAGCACACCATGGACCTTCGCGTCTTCGTCGAGCCCCAGCAGGGGGCCACGTACCTGCAGCAGCTCACCGTGGCCCAGACCGCGGAGGAGCTCGGCTACGACGCCTTCTTCCGGTCCGACCACTTCCTGAAGATGGGCGACATGACCGGGCTGCCGGGCCCCACCGACTCGTGGGTCACCCTCGGCGCCATCGCCCGCGAGACCCTCACCATCCGCCTCGGCACCCTGGTCACCTCGGCCACGTTCCGCCTGCCCGGGCCGCTCGCCATCTCCGTCGCCCAGGTCGACGACATGAGTGGCGGCCGGGTCGAGCTCGGCCTCGGCGCCGGCTGGTACGACGACGAGCACACCGCCTACGGCATCCCGTTCCCCGGCCTCAAGGAGCGCTTCGACCGCCTCGAGGAGCAGCTCGAGATCATCACCGGGCTGTGGCACACGCCCGAGGACTCCCAGTACACGTTCGAGGGCGAGCACTACGGCCTCGCCGGCTCGCCGGCGCTGCCCAAGCCGCTGCAGCCGGGCGGACCGCCCATCATCATCGGTGGCCACGGGCCGACCCGCACCCCGCGCCTGGCCGCGCACTACGCCCACGAGTTCAACGTGCCGTTCGCTCCCGTCGAGGCGTTCACCGCCCAGCGGGCCCGGGTCGTCAAGGCCTGCGAGGACCGCGGCCGCGACCCCGAGACGATGGTCTTCTCCGCCGCCCTCGTGCTGTGCTGCGGCGAGAACGACGGCGAGGTCGAGCGGCGCGCCGGCAACATCGGGCGGGCGGCGGACGAGCTGCGCGAGAACGGCGCCGCCGGCACCCCCTCGGAGGTGCTCGACAAGATCGCCACCTACGTCGAGGCCGGCGCCGAGCGCATCTACCTCCAGATGCTCGACATGGACGACCTCGACCACCTGCGCCTGGTCGCCGACCAGGTCATGAAGCTCCTCCCCTAGCCCTCCTCCCCCGTGGCTCGTCTGGGCACGCTCTGGCGTGCTCGATCGAGCCATGGGCCCGCACATCGCCCAGCCTGTGGCTCGTTTCACGGGGTCCCAGCACCGCCAGATGAGCCAGGGCCCCGTCCTGCCCCGATGCGTGGCTCGTTTGGCGGGGTCCTGACCCCGCCAGACGAGCCATCGGGTCAGGGGGCGAGGCGGGCGATGGTCCAGGGGGCGTCGGGCTCGGACACGGGGCGGGTGTAGCGGAAGCGGTCGTGGAGGCGGTCGGGGCGGCCCTGCCACACCTCGACCTCCGACGGCACGACCCGGTACCCACCCCAGTGCGGCGGACGGGGGATCTCGAGGCCGGCGTAGCGGGCCTCGGTCTCGGCGGTGCGGGCCTCGAGCTCGGCCCGGTCGACGAGCACGTCGCTCTGGGCCGACGCCCACGCACCGATCTGGCTGCCCCGGGGGCGGGACGCGAAGTAGGCGTCGCTCTCGTCGTCGCTCACCCACTCGACGACACCGGCCACCCGCACCTGCCGGGACAGCACGTGCCACGGGAAGCAGATGGCGGCGCGGGGCCGGGCGTCGAGCTCGCGGCCCTTGCGGCTCTCCCGGTTGGTGAAGAACACGAAGCCGTGGTCGAGGCCCTTCAGCAGCACGTAGCGCGACGACGGCAGCTCGTCGGGGCCGACCGACGACACGACCATCGCCTCGGGCTCGTGGACGCCGGCCTCGCGGGCCTCGTCGAACCAGCGCTGGAACTGCACGAACGGGTCGTCGGCCAGGTCGTCCCGACGAAGACCCCGCTCCTGGAGGGCCCATCGCAGCTGGTCGAGCTCGGGGGAAGCGCTCATGGCCCCAGCCCACCACCGGGGGGGCGCACTGTCGAGCCGGACCGTCGTGAGACCACCGATCGACGGCGCCGCGAAGGTCGTTGGGTAGCATGGTCGGCGATGGCGATGGGGCTCGCCGAAACCGCCTGCGGGCTGATGGCTCCTACCGACCAGCGTCAGCGCGCTCGGCGGTAGGACCCGTAGGGGCCGCCCGCCGGTGCCGAGCCCCCGGAAGCCCATGACCGAGATCGCCGAACCGTCCGACCCGAGCTGGAAGGCCCGGAGCCGTCGCGCCCTCGGCCGCGTCGCTGGAGGCGCCGACGAGCAGGGCCGGCTGATCCTGTGGCTGCTGCGCTGGATCGTCCTCGGGATCGGCGTGGGCGTCATGGCCGGGCTGTCGTCGGCACTGTTCCTGAAGATGCTCGAGTGGTCGACCCGGAGCTTCGCCGAGCACGGCTGGCTGCTCTACCTGCTCCCCGTCGCCGGCCTGGTGATGGGCTGCCTCTACCACTACACGGGCGGCCGCTCGATCGAGGGCAACGCCCTGATCATCGACGAGATCCACGAGCCCCGCACCGGCATCCCCCGCCGCATGGCCCCCCTCGTGCTGCTCTCCACCGTCGCCACCAACCTCTTCGGCGGCTCCGCCGGCCGGGAGGGCACCGCGGTGCAGATGTCGGCCAGCCTCACCGACAACGCGGCCCGGATGCTGCGCCTGTCGAAGCCGGAGCGGCGCACGCTGCTCGTCGCCGGCATCTCCGCCGGGTTCGGTGCGGTCTTCGGGGTGCCCCTCGCCGGCGCCGTGTTCGGCCTCGAGGTCCAGAGCATCGGCCGGGTCCGCTACGAGGCGCTCGTGCCGTCGCTCACCGGCGCCCTGGTCGGCGACCTCGTCGTGCGGGGGCTCGGCATCGAGCACACCCCCACACCCCAACTCGGCCCGGTCGCCCTGAACGCCGGGCTGATCCTCAAGATCGCCGCGGCCGGCCTCGTCTTCGGCCTCGTCAGCGCCGTGTTCATCGAGGCGGTGCACCTGGTCAAGCGCATCGGCGCCCGCCTCACCGGCTGGCCGCCCGCCCGCCCGGTGATCGGCGGGGTGCTGATCATCGCCCTCACCCTGCTCGTCGGGAACCGCAGCTACAACGGCCTGTCGATCCCGCTCGCCGTCAACGCCCTCGACGGCAACGACCCCGGCTTCCAGGTCTTCGCCCTCAAGCTCGTCTTCACCGCCGTCACCCTCGGGTTCGGCTTCTACGGCGGCGAGGTCACCCCCTTGCTGGTCATCGGCTCGACCCTCGGCGCCGCCCTCGCCGCGCTCCTCGGCGTGCCCGTCGCCCTGCTCGCCGCCATCGGCTACGTCGCCGTGTTCGCCGGCGCGGCCAACACCCCCCTGGCCTGCACCGTGATGGCCGTCGAGCTGTTCGGCCGCCAGGTACTCGAGCCCGCGGCCGTGGGCTGCGTGGTGGCCTACGTGTTCAGCTCCCATCGGAGCCTCTACGCCAGCCAGCACCTCGACGTGGCCAAGGGCCGGTGGTCGGGCCCGCTCGGCCAGGCCCTCCGCGACCTCCCCGGTCGAGGGGCTCGCACCGGCCGGAACGAGGACGGCGACGACACCGACGACTGACGCCGCCCGGTCAGGCGATCGGCGGGTCGCTCAGCGGATCTCGGTGGCGCCGCGCATGTACGGCAGCAGCGCCTCGGGGATGCGCACCGAGCCGTCGGCCTGGCGGTGGGTCTCGACCACGGCCGCCCACACGCGGGGCACGGCGAGCGCAGAGCCGTTGAGCGTGTGCACGTGCTCGGTGCCCTTGCCCTCGGCGGGCCGGTAGCGGATGTTCGCCCGCCGGGCCTGGTAATCGCTGAACCACGACACCGACGACACCTCGAGCCACTGGTCGACACCGGGGGCGTAGACCTCGACGTCGAACGAGCGGTGGTGGCTCTGGCCCATGTCGCCGGTGCAGATGTCGAGCACCCGGTAGGTGAGCCCGAGCGAGGCGACCAGCCCCTCGGCCCGGCTCAGGATCTCGTCCAACATCGCCGGCGCCTGCTCGGGGGTCGTGTACGCGAGCAGCTCGACCTTGTCGAACTCGTGCACCCGCAGCAGGCCCCGGGTGTCGCGCCCGGCCGAGCCGGCCTCGCGGCGGAAGCACGGCGAGTAGGCCATGAGCTGGGTGGGCAGGTCGGACTCGACCAGGATCTCGTCCTTCGAGATCGAGGTCAGCGGCACCTCCGCGGTGGGGATGCACCAGAGGTCGTCGCGCTCGAGGTGGTAGGCGTCGTCGGCGAACTTCGGCAGCTGGCCGGTGGCGGTGAGGGTCGACGAGAGCACCAGGCTCGGCGGCCGGATCTCCTCGAAGGCGTCGCTGTTGCGGTCGAGGGCCAGCTGGCACAGCGCCCGCGACAGCGTGGCCCCCTGCTTGCGGAACATGGTGAACATGGCGCCGGAGATCTTCACGGCCCGCTCGAGGTCGAGGATGCCGAGCTCGGCACCGGTCTCCCAGTGCGGCACCCGCTGGTGCTCGGCCCACGCGGAGGGGTCGTCGCCGGGGCCCACGACCTTCACGACGGGGTTGTCGTCGGGGCCGGCGCCGTCGGGGGCGTCGGGCGAGGGGAGGTTCGGGATGCGCAGCAGCAGGTCGCGCACCGCCGCGGCCAGCTCGTCGGCCTCGGCGGCCAGGGCCTTCTCGGCCTCACCCAGCTCACGGCTCTCGGCCTGCTTCGCCTCGGCGGCGGCGACATCGCCGTCGCGGCGCAGCGTGCCGACCTCCTTGGAGATGGCGTTGACGCGGGCCCGCAGGTCGTCGCGCTCGGAGGCGAGCTGGCGAGCCCGCTCGTCGAGCTCGATCACCCGGTCGAGCTCGGCGGTGCCGTCGCCGCGACGGGCGAGCGCCTCGCGGACGGCGTCGGGTTCGGTGCGGATCCGGCGGACGTCGATCACGGGTCTGAACCGTAGTCGTCGGCCCGGTAGCGTCCGATCGTGACTTCCCCCGCTGACCGGTCCGCCGAGTCCCCGGCCGTCGAGGTCGCCGACCTGACGATCCGGTACGGCGACCACGTCGCCGTCGACGGCCTCTCGTTCACAGCCGAACGAGGTCGGATCACCGCGCTGCTCGGCCCCAACGGCGCCGGCAAGACCTCCACCGTCGAGACCCTCGAGGGCTACCGGCGCGCCACCTCCGGCACCGTGCGGGTGCTCGGCCTCGACCCGTGGTCCCAGCACGCCGAGCTGGTCGGGCGCATCGGCGTGATGCTGCAGACGGGCGGCGTCTACACCGGCATCCGGCCACCCGAGGTGCTGCGCCTGTTCGCCAGCTACTACGACGACCCGGCCGACCCCGACGAGCTGCTCGAGCGGGTCGGGCTGGCCGACCGCAGCCGCTCGACCTGGCGATCCATGTCGGGCGGCGAGCAGCAGCGCCTGTCGCTCGCTCTCGCCCTGGTCGGCAAGCCCCAGGTCGCCTTCCTCGACGAGCCCACCGCCGGCATCGACCCCGCCGGGCGCCAGCTCATCCGCCGCATCGTCGCCGACCTGCGGGCCGACGGGGTGGCGGTGCTGCTCACCACCCACGACCTCGACGAGGCCGAGAAGCTGGCCGACCGGGTGGTCATCATCGACCACGGCCACCTCCTGGCCGACGCCACCCCCACCGAACTGATGGCCGGCGGCCAGGGTGACGAGCTCAACTTCGGCGCGCCCGGCGGCCTCGACGTCACCGCCCTGGGTGCCCGCCTCGGCGCGTCGGTCACCGAGGAGAGCCCCGGCGAGTACCGGGTGGCCGCCCCGCCCACCCCCGCCACGGTCGCCGCCCTCACCGCGTGGCTGGCCGAGCACGACCTCCCCCTCGCCGACCTGCGGGCCGGGCGCCAGAGCCTGGAGGACGTCTTCCTCCGCCTCACCCGCACCGCCGCCGAGGCCGACGCCGCGCTGGCCGCCGAGCGGGCCACCGAGAGCGGGGGACGACGTGGCCGCCGCTCCCGTCGGGGGGCCGGTCGATGAAGGCCTACGCCGCCCAGACCCGCACGGAGCTGACGCTCAGCCTGCGCAACGGCGAGCAGCTGCTCGTCAGCATCGTCATCCCGCTGCTGCTGCTCGTGTTCTTCTCGCTGGTCGACGTGCTGCCCCTGCCGGCCGGCGTGTCCGACAGCGTCGACTTCCTCACCCCTGGCGTGCTCGCCCTCGCCGTGATGTCGAGCGCCATGGTGAGCCTCGGGATCGGCACCGGCTTCGAGCGCCAGTACAAGGTGCTCAAGCGCCTCGGCGCCACGCCGCTCGGTCGCAGCCGGTGGGTCGGGCGCCAAGATCACCATGGTCCTGGCCCTCATCGTCATCCAGGTCATCGTGCTCGTCGGCGCCGCCTTCGCCCTGGGCTGGGCCCCGGGCGGCACCCCGGCGCTCGTGCCGGTGGCCGTCCTGCTCGGCACCGCCGCCTTCGCCGGGCTCGGCCTGCTGATGGCCGGCACCCTGCGGGGCACCCTCACCCTCGCCCTGGCCAACGGCCTCTACCTCGTGCTGCTGCTGCTCGGCGGCATGATCATCCCGTTCTCGGAGATGCCCTCGTGGCTCGCCACCATCGGCGAGCTCACGCCGGCCGGTGCCCTGAGCACGGTGATGCAGAGCTGCCTGCGCGACGGCGCCCCCGCCGCCGGCAGCGCGTGGGTGGTGCTGACGGCCTGGGCGGTGGCCATGCCGGTCGCCGCCATCCGTCTCTTCCGCTGGGAGTGACCCCGACCCGACCGCATCCGACACGTGATGCGGTCGTCCCCAGGACCGTCACGCGTGTCGGTTGCCCCCTCCGGACGCGGCAGCGCCCCCCGTTGCCGGAGGGCGCCGAGCACTGCGTTCAGTTGGTGGAGCCGGCGTCAGCCGTGCTCGCCCGGCCACCAGATGCGGAAGGCGGACAGCACCGCGATGTAGACGAGAACCGCCAGAACCAGACCCGAGTAGAAGAAGTAGGTGAGGATCTTCTTGTCGAAGCGCAGGTGCATGAAGATGTAGAGCACGGTGAAGAACTTCACCGCCATGAGGATCATCAGCACCGGCACCAGCAGGCTGTCGGCCCACAGCGGGAAGTCAGGCGCCGCGTAGGTGAGGACCTCGATCACGGTGATCGCGCCCAGGAACAGCGCGGTCAGGACGTAGATCTTGTCCCGGCTGTACTCCTTGACCGCACCGTCGAGGACCTCGGTGGGGATCTGATCGTGAGACGTGAGTGCCATCTGAGCTCCTACGGGACCAGGTAGACGACAGCGAAGATGAAGATCCAGACCACGTCGACGAAGTGCCAGTACAGGCCCACGACCTCGACGGTCTCGGATCGGTGCTCCGGGAGCTTGCCCCGCAGCGAGAGGAACAGCATCGACATCAGCATGATGATGCCGATGGTGACGTGGACGCCGTGGAAGCCGGTCAGCGTGTAGAAGGCCGACGAGAAGCGGCTGGTGGTGAAGCCGAGGCCCTCACGCACGAACACGGTGAACTCGTAGACCTGGCCGGCGATGAAGGTGGCGCCGAGCAGGGCGGTGGCGCCGAGCCAGACCCGCAGGCGCTCGTGGTCGCCACGCTCGATGGAGGACACGGCGAGCACCATGGTGAGCGAGCTCATCAGCAGCACGAACGACGAGGTCGACGTGAAGGGGATGTCGAAGATCTCCTTCGGCGTCGGGCCCTCCAGCGGGTTCCGGTAGAGGATGTACGTGGTGATGAGGCCACCGAAGAGGAGGCACTCGGACGCCAGGAACAGCCACATCGCCAGCTTGGTGTTGGAGATGCCGGTGTTGGTGTCGTGCTCGATGTGCGCGACCGGGGCGTGGGCGTCGGCCTCGGCCACGCTCTCGTGGGAGTAGACGGTCTCAGCCAACGGGCTCGGTCTCCTTCTCGGCAGCGTCGCCATCGGCGTCGGCTGCGGGCAGCTCACCAGCGCCCTCGGCGGCGGAGCCGTCGTCGGAGGCATGGTCGTCGGGGCCGTGATCGGTGTGGGCCGCGTCGGGGTCGTCCGGCGGCTCGAGCACCCAGCCGTAGAGGCCGCCGACGACGATGATGCCGCCGACGAGGCACAGCCACAGGCTGAAGATCAGGCCGTAGGCCACGATCGGCAGGCCGAAGGCCACGACGATGGGCCAGTAGGACGGTGACGGCAGGTGGATGTGCTTGCCGTCGGAGAGCTTCTGGGTGACCTCTTCGGTCTCGGCGATGCGGACGAGCTTGCCGTCCTTGGTCTCGCCGTACTTGCGGTACCAGAAGTCGTCGACCCGGGTGATCGTGGGGATCGGGTCGTAGTTGTAGGCGGGCACCGGAGAGGGGGTCATCCACTCGATGGTGCGGGCGTCCCACGGATCGGGGCCGACCGGCGGGAGGCTCTTCGCCTTCACCTTGCTGTAGAAGATGTTGAAGACGAACAGCAGCACGCTGGTGGCCAGGATGAAGGCGCCGATGGTGGCGACCTTGTTCCAGAGGTCGAAGCCGTAGCCCTCGCCGTAGGTGTAGACCCGGCGGCTCATGCCCTGCAGGCCGAGGATGTGCATCGGGGCGAACGTGAGGTTGAAGCCGAGCGAGCATCAGCCAGAAGTTCACCTTGCCGAGCGTCTCGTTCAGCAGGTAGCCGAAGACCTTCGGCCAGTAGAAGTAGAACGCACCGACGAAGCCGAAGAACGCACCACCGAACAGCACGTAGTGGAAGTGGGCGACGATGTAGTAGGTGTCGGTCTGCTGGGTGTCGGCGGGGGCCACCGAGTGGGTGACGCCCGAGAGGCCACCGATGGTGAACATCGTGACCAGGCCGATCGAGAACAGCATCGGCGACGTGAACTGCAACTTGCCGCCCCACATGGTGGCGGTCCAGTTGAGGATCTTCACGCCCGTCGGCACGGCGATGAACATCGTCGTGAGCGAGAAGGCAGTGACCGAGATCGGGCCGATGCCGGAGACGAACATGTGGTGGGCCCACACGCCCCAGCCCATGAAGCCGATGGCCACACCCGAGAACACGATGAACGGGTACCCGAAGATCGGCTTGCGGGAGAAGGTCGGCAGCATCTCCGACACGAGGCCGAACGCCGGGAGGATCATCAGGTACACCTCGGGGTGACCGAAGATCCAGAACAGGTGCTCCCACAGCAGCGGGTTGGCACCCTTGGCGACGTTGAAGAAGTTGGCGTCGAAGAGCCGGTCCATCATCAGCAGGACCTGCGCCGAGGTGAGCACCGGGATGGCGAACAGCAGCAGGAACTGGGTGACGAGGGTCATCCAGGTGAAGATCGGCATCTTCATGAGCGTCATGCCCGGGGCCCGCATGTTGAGCACGGTGACGATCAGGTTCACCGCACCGGCGAGCGAGGCGATGCCGGCGATGATGAGGCCGAGGTTCCAGAAGTCGATGCCGTGGCTCGGGGAGAAGATGACGCCGTTGTTCGGGGCGTAGTTGAACCAGCCGCCGTCGGCGCCGCCACCCAGCAGCCAGCTGGTGTTGATGAAGACACCGGCGAAGGCGTAGACCCAGTAGCTGAAGGCGTTGATCCGGGGGAACGCGACGTCGCGTGCACCGATCTGCAACGGCATCAGGTAGTTGGCGAAGGCTGCGCCGATGGGCATGACGACGAGGAAGACCATCGTCGTGCCGTGCATCGTGTACACCTGGTTGTAGACGTCGGCACTGAGCAGCGTGCCGTTGGGCGCCCAGAGCTGGAGCCGGATCAGCAGGGCTTCGAAGCCGCCGATCAGCAGGAACACCAGCGCGGTGGCGCCGTACATGATGCCGATCTTCTTGTGATCGACGGTGGTGACCCACGAGCGCCAGCCGGTGCTGGCGGTCGGCCGGGCGAAGACGCCGGCCGGGCGTTGGTTCGTGTCACCCTCGCCCGAGGGCAGAGCGAGCGGGCGGGCTTCAGTGAGTGCCATGGAGTGCTCCGGGGATGGCGAGGGCAACTCGGAAAGTGGTCGTCATCGTCTAGTTCAGCGTCTCGAGGAAGGCGACCAGCTGGTCGATCTGCGCCTCGGTCAGGCCGAGGTTGGGCATGCCGCGTCCGCCCTGGGCGTACATCGGCTTCATGGCGGGGGCGTTGCGCAGCCACGCCTCCAGGTACACCCGGTTGACCTTCTCGCTGTCGACCTTGCCGCCGAAGAGGGCGTCGCCGGGGTTGCCGGCGGCGGCCACGTCGGTGGGGTCGGTGCCGAGGTCGGCGCCGTTGCTGCCGGGGTAGGTCGACTGCACGTCGGTGTACAGGTTGTAGATCGAGCCGGCGAAGGTGCCCCGGGTCATGAGGTGGGTGAGATCAGGCGCCACACCCGCCACCAGCGGGGGCGGGCTCTCCTTGAGCTTGGCGTCGTTGATCCCCTTGATCACGTGGCACTGGGCGCACAGCGACTCCCAGACCTTGCGGCCCTCCTGCGCGTCGGCGCTGGTGGGCTGAGCAGCGTGGTCCTTGAGCTGGTTGGCGACCCAGCGGTCGTACTCGTCGGTGGGCAGGGCCCGGACGAGCATCCGCATGTTGCCGTGGGACAGGCCGCAGAACTCGGTGCACTGACCGCGGTAGATGCCGGGGTTGTCGGCCTGCATGTTCAGCGGGCTGGTGATGCCCGGGACGGCGTCCTTCTTGCCGTTGAGGCCAGGGATCCAGAACGAGTGGATGACGTCGTTCGAGGCGGTGGTGAGGGCGATCTCACGACCGGCGGGGATCACCAGCTCGGTGGCGGTGGTGATGTCCTCGGGGCCGTCGAAGTTGCCGTCGTTGTTGACGTCGTACTTGTACTGCCACCACCACTGCTGGCCGGTGACCTCGACGTGGATGGCGTCCTCGGGCGTCTTGTTGAGCTCGAGGATGGTGATCACGGTGCCGACGGCGACGCCGGCGAGGATGAGCGCCGGGAGGATGGTCCAGCCGATCTCGAGGACCGTGCGGCCGTGAACCTGCTCCGGGAACTCGTCGGGATCGTCGCTGTCCTTCTCCCGGAACTTCCAGGAGATCACGATCACGGCCGCCATGACGCCCACGAACACGACCCCGGCGATGGCGAACACCGGGATGATGAGGTTCTGGATGTCCTGGGCGTACTTGCCCTTCGGCACCAGGGTCGTGAGCGGCTTGCCGCCGTTCATGAACGCATTCACGATCAGCACGGCGAACAGCACGGTGACGATCGCGAAGACGATGGTCCCGAAGATGCGCACGAAGCGGGAGTGGCGGCGGGGCATCTACTCTCCTCGAGAGGCGGGGCGGGCCCCACCTCGGGGCGTTCGAGCCGTCACGGGCGAGGAGCCGGTGGCAGCGGGGTTGCGACGATGCGGGACGTGTTCGAAGTGTCGCCCAGGGTGCGACAGGCGCGCCAACCGGGCGACGTGATCCGTCACCTGATCAGCAGCGGGCGGGCGCACGAGCGTCATGCGCTGCCCAGGGGGTCGGGCAGGACGACCGTGACGGCGGGAGCGGCACCCTCGCTGGCGGCGGGCGCCTCCTGCTCCTTCTCGTCGCCGTGGTGCTCGATGTCGCGCTCGCCGACGAAGGCGCCGATGATGCCGGCGACCAGGATGGCGAGGGCCCCGAAGACCACCAGGATGGTGGTGACCGTCTTGGTGGACTTGGGGTAGAGCGCCAGCACGGCGGCGACCACGAAGAACAGCGTGGCGGCGCCACCGAACACCACGACCGAACCGGTCTTGGAGACGGCGAGCAGGACACGGGAGAGGCCGCCGACGACCAGGCCGATGCACACGACGGCGACGACCGGCGTGCGCAGCGGGTCGATGAAGCGGTGGTAGAGCTCGGCGTTGACGGTGTCGTCGCCGGTCGCCCGCTCGGCCCAGGTGCGCAGGGTCCAGGTGAAGGCCACGGAGACCATCACGACCAGGCCACCGCCGATGAGGACGTGGCTGCCGCTGGCCAGGCCCACGAGGGTGAGCACGAAGGCGAACGCACCGAGGGCGGGCAGGTAGTTGTTGCCGGCCGGCGCCCGGGTGAGGGGCACGCTGTCGGTGCGCAGAACCTCGGCCTCGGCCTCGGGGTCGGCGTCGCGGAAGGCGATGAGGATGCCGGCCAGGCCCGCCGACATGGCGAACAGGCCCACCAGGACGGCATAGGCGAAGTGGTTGCCGATGCTCCCCTTCCAGCCCATCGTGAGCGGGCCGAGGATGCGGTTCATCGGCGTCTGGGTCTCACTGGTGAAGCCGACCAGGAAGGCCGCGACCAGAGAGGCGATGGCCAACCCGGCGAAGAACCGGAAGGCCGTTGTGAACATGCGCGAGCGGAGCATGGCGGCCTACTTCGTGACGTAGATCGTGATCCAGATGAGGACGTAGACGGCGACGGTCGCATACCAGAAGAGGGCTGCGGCCGTGATGCCGTCGTGCTGCCGGGACGTGAAGCCCCCGGCGAGCGCCCTGAAGCCCATGAGCGCCACGAACAGCATGGCGATCACGAGCATCAGGATGTGGGCGCCGGTGATCGTGTAGATCAGCACCGACTGGACGTTCGCCGTGATGTCGGCGCCCATCAGGCTCCACAGGTAGGTGGTCATCACGATGGTGGAGAAGCCGAACACCAGGGTGACGCCGAGTGCGAGGTAGCTGTTGATCCGGTCGTCCTTGGCCACGGCCGAGACGGCCCACTGCATGGTGACGACCGACATGAGCAGCGTGAACAGCATGGTGTTCGGCTGCTGCAGCGGGATGGTGAGCTCCTTCGGGAGCCACGAGTCGCTGGTGGCGAGGGTGTCGACCCGTGCGGCGAGGTAGACGCCGATGAGCCCGACGAACACCATGACCGCGGCCGCCGAGGCGAACGCGGCGCCGACGACGAGCACCCGGGGGCGCTGGACCGGCGGTGCCGGGGGAAGGGCGTGGGTGGCCGCCATCTCAGGCCTCCTCAGCGGGATCGGCCGCGTCGAGGACGGGCTCGGGGGAACGGACGACGGCGAGCTCGCCGAAGTTGCCGGGGGGCGGCGGTGACGGGCAGGCCCATTCGAGGGACTGGCCGGTGCCCCAGGCGTCGGCCTCGACGCTGGGGCCGTGGGCGGTGGTGATCAGCGACGACCAGACCGAGCAGCACGCCGAGGGCGAGCAGGGCGGCGCCGGCCACGGAGAGCACGTGGAGGGCGTCTTCGGCGTCGGCGAGGCCGTCGAACTTGGTGGCGAAGCCGAGCAGGATGCAGCGGGAGCCCGGCGAGCAGGCCACCGCCGAAGAGCACCAGCACGTTGAGCTTGCCCATCCCGTCGGCGGCGAAGCGGCCGGTCATCTTGGGAGCCCAGTACATGAGGCCGGCGATGGCCGAGGTGAGCACGGCGGCCACGACCAGGGCGTAGTGCCCGGTGCTGTAGGCGACGGTCTCCCGCAGCTGGAGCGGGGTGATGACGTAGAGGGCGCCGGCCACGACGGCGAGCAGCAGCAGCACGCCGGAGGCCAGGGCCAGCGCGAGCGGGCTCTTGGCGCTGACCTTGCCCGAGCGCAGGGTGGTGGCCCAGGCGGCGAGCAGCAGCAGGACGGGCAGGACGATCAGCAGGGCCATGCCGGCGTAGACGGCGTCGTCCTGGACCGACGGGTACAGGTACGGCTGGGCCCAGGCACCGACGCTGAGGATGGCGAAGCCGCCGATGCCGACGTACAGCAGGCCCCGGTTGGCCTGACGGACACCGGCGAGCGTGGCCACGATGTCGGAGATGATGCCGAGGCCCGGGATCATGAAGGCGTAGATCTGGGGCTGGCTGATGAGCCACGAGATCTGCGACCACTGGCCGGCCGAGACGCCGTAGCTCGTCGGGCGGCCGTAGCGGTGGTCGACGTAGATGAGGATCACGTTGGCGGCGAGCACCGGCAGCGTGAGCACCCAGACGGCCCCGCCGACGAGGGTGGACCAGGTGAAGAACGGCGCCCGGTCGAGGCTGAGCCCGGGGGTGCGCAGGGCCACGGCGGTGGTCATGACCGTGACCGTGGCGATGACGATGGCGAGGATGAGCCCGAGCAGGGCCAGCAGGCCGAGGTCGGCGGCCTTCTCGCGACCGCCGCCGATGCCACCGTCGATGGCGTTGGCGACGATGAAGACTCCACCCGAGAGCAGCCAGGCCCACAGGGCGGCGGAAGCGGCCCGGGGGAAGGCGACGGTGTTGGCCCCGACCTGCAGCGGCACCACGTAGGTGGCCAGGCCGAGCAGCAGCGGGATGATGACCAGCAGCACCAGGCCGATGTGGCCACCGGTGAAGAGGGTGTTGGCGGCGTCGTCGGTCAGGAAGCCCTGATCGCCGACGTTGTGGGCTCCGGCGAGCGCGCTGGCGATCCAGCCGGCCACGCCGAACACCAGGGCGATGACCACGTAGGTCACGCCGATCGCCTTGTGATCACCGGTTCCGAGGAGGTTCACGGGCCTCGTGACCTCCGTGCCGGGCGAGGTGGTGCCCACAGTGCCGGACTCGGGTCTCGTGTCGGTTAGCGCCATGTCAGTTGGGACCTCGTTCAGCGACCACACTCGGGCCGGCACAGGCCGGGCCGGACCAGGGATCTCGAGCGTCACGGAAAATGACGCGCGTACGGATTGCGACTCTACACACGGCCAAAGGGCCGATCGAAAACCGACGTAAAGGCGACGCTCACAGCCCGAAGCGCACCAGCACGTCGAGCGCCATGGCGCCGAAGAGCAGGGTGACGTAGGTGATCGACCAACTGAAGAGGCGCATGGCCCTCTTCGGGGTCGGGTCCTGCAGGAGACGCACGGCGAAGGCGGTGAACACGGCACCCAGCACGATGGCCGCGACCCAGTAGATCGCGCCCATGTCGCCGACCGGGGCGAACACCAGCGTGAGGAACCAGACGAAGACCGTGTAGACGAGGATCCGGATCGACGTGGACCGCAGCGTGGCCACCACGGGCAGCATCGGCACGTCGGCGGCGGCGTAGTCGTCCTTGTAGCGCACGGCCAGGGCCCAGAAGTGGGGCGGGGTCCAGAAGAAGATGACCGCGAACAGCAGCCACGGCTCCCAGGCGAGGGAGTTGGTGACGGCCGACCAGCCGATGAGCACCGGTGCGGCGCCGGCCGCGCCGCCGATGACGATGTTGCTCTTCGAGGTGCGCTTCAGCCACAGCGTGTAGACGAAGACGTAGAAGAGGCAGGCGGCCACCGCGAGCACGGCGCTGAGGAGGTTCACGAACCCCCAGAGCCAGGCGAAGGCCACGATCTCGAGGCCGATGGCGAACATCAGCCCGTGCATCGGGGCGATGAGGCCGGTGACGAGGGGCCGGTTCCGGGTGCGCTTCATCAGCGCGTCGATGTCGCGGTCGACGTACATGTTGATGGCGTTGGCCCCGCCCGCGGCGAAGGTGCCGCCGATGACGGTCGCGACGATGAGCCACACCGACGGCATGCCCTGCTCGGCGACCACCATCACCGGGACGGTGGTGACGAGGAGCAGCTCGATGATGCGGGGCTTCGTCAGGGCCACATAGCCCCGGAGACGCGTCGAGAGGGGTGGACGCGCGACGGTCTTCATCGCGGGCGATGGTAGAGCGGCCCGGCTCGGCGCCGACAATCGCGGGCGGAGTGCGGTCGAGGGTCACCCGCCGACGATTGCGGTCGGCGCCCGAGGCTCCCGTACCATCGCCGTCGTGCGGCTGCCTCGCCTGTCCCCCAAGGCCTACCAGCGCATCACCCTCCTCGCGCTGATCGCCCTGGCGTTCATCATCGTGACCGGAGCGGCCGTGCGCCTCACCGGGTCCGGCCTCGGATGCTCCGACTGGCCGACCTGCGAGGAGAACCAGCTCGTCGCGCCGCTCGAGTACCACGCCATGATCGAGTTCGTGAACCGCACGATCACCGGGCTGGTGTCGCTGGCGGTCATGCTCGCCGTGCTCGGCTCGCTCGTCCGGGTGCCCAAGCGCCGTGACCTCACGTGGTGGTCGCTCGGGCTGGTGGCCGGCGTCATCGCCCAGATCGTGCTGGGCGGGCTCACCGTGCTGTTCGAGCTCAAGCCGGCCTTCGTGATCGGCCACTTCCTGCTGTCGATCGTGCTCGTCTGGAACGCCGTCGTGCTCCACGAGCGCGCCGGCCACGACGGCTCGAAGGGGCTGCCGCTGGTTCCGGCCCGCATCCGCACCCTCGGCCGCGCGCTGGTGGCCGCGGCCGCCGTCGTGCTCGTCACCGGCACCATCGTCACCGGCACCGGGCCCCACGGCGGCGACCAGGACGTGGAGCGCCTGCCCTACGACATCGGCGAGGTCGCCCGCATCCACAGCATCGCCGCCTGGATCTTCCTGGCCCTCGTGGTCTGGACGCTCGTCGACCTGCGCCGCTCGGGCAGCCCGATCGAGGTCGCCCGCCGGGGCAGGATGCTCGTCGGCGTCGTCGTGCTCCAGGGCACCATCGGCTACATCCAGTACTTCACCGGTGTGCCGCCGTGGCTCGTGACCCTGCACGTCCTCGGCAGCGTCCTCGTCTGGATCGCGGCCCTGCGCTTCGACCTCGGGCTGGTGGCCCGTCCCGTCGAGGTCCCGGCCCGCCAGACTGAAGGGTGATGCAGCCCTCGTTCCGATCCGGCCCCACCCGTGCGGTGCTCGCCGGAGGTGCCGCGCCCTCGGAGGCGGAGGTCGAGGAGCCGGGCATCGACACCACCCTCGAGCCCGACGCCCCGTGGGTCGTCATCGTCTGGAACGACCCGATCAACCTCATGAGCTACGTGACCTTCGTGCTCCAGAAGCTGTTCGGCTACAGCCTCGAGAAGGCCCAGAAGCTCATGCTCGAGGTGCACGAGAACGGCCGGTCGGTGGTGTCGAGCGGCACCAAGGAGAAGGCGGAGCTCGACGTGTTCCGCCTCCACGAGCACGGCCTCTGGGCCACGATGCAGCAGGACTGACGTGGTCTTCCCCTTCCGCCGGACCTTCGCACCCAAGGGCCCGGACCGCTTCGTGGTGAACCTCGGCCGCGACGAGCGAGAGGTCATCCAGGCGGTGTGCGAGGACCTCGGCTCGGTGCTGGAGGACGGAGCGGCCAACCCCGCTCTGCGCCGGCTGTTCCCGACCGCCCACGCCACCGACCCCGACGTCGACCGCGAGTACCAGGACATGGTCCACGACGACCTGCTCGGCTCGCGCCGCGAGGTCCTGGCCGCCGTCGCCGCCTCCACCGAACGCGACGAGCTCGACCGGGAGACCCTCGAGCAGTGGATGGTCGGCCTGAACGCCGTGCGCCTGGTGCTCGGCACCGTGCTCGACGTGGTCGAGGACGACTACCCCGACCTCGAGCCCGACGACCCCATGATCCCGACGTGGGCGGTCTACGAGTTCCTGGGCGGCGTCGTCGACGCGGCTGTCACCGCCCTCGCGTCCACGCTCGAGTAACGCCTCAGCGGCAGGCCAGACCGGCCGTCTCGCCGAGTTGGGTCGCGACATCGGGGTCGTTCACGGCGCCGGAGAGCATCTGCTCGGGCGTGATCTCGTCGACCAGCGCGTCGCCGAAGCAGATCGCCTTGTCGAGGGGTGCACCCTGGCGGAGCACCTCGGAGATGGCCTGGAGCCGCAGCGCCACGTAGCCCACGACGACCTGACCGTTCCCGACCGGGTCGACCGCGCCGTCGGCGGGCTCACAGCTGCGGAGCACGGCGTCGTCACCGACGCGCTCGGCCGAGGCGTCGAAGGCGGCCATGGCGTCCGCCCACTCCTGGATGGTGGCGAGGCCCGCGGAGGTGTCGGCCGCGGTGAGGCCCCGGTAGGCGACTGCGGTGCAGATCCTGTCGCCGTCGCGGTAGATCACCTCCTGGTCGCCACCCCAGCTGTCGGCCATCTCCAGCGCAGCGCGGGGGTCGACCTGCTCGGCGAGGGTGAGGAGCCAGGACACGGCACCGAACTGGCCGCCGTCGAGGCGCTCCGCCCCGGCCGGCAACGTGGGCTCGTCGACCGCGAGCGGCGCCACCTCATCGAGGTAGCGGGAGATGTCGAGGAGGTCGGCCTCCGACTCGGGGGGATCGGCGAGCGCGGCGTTGACCTCCGCGTTGCCGCCCTGCTGGTCGAGGATGTCGACGAAGGGCTCACCGACGGCGTACATGCTGCCGAACGAGGCCACGAGCACGTCGGGCACGCCGTCGAGGTCGACGTCCTCACCCTGCTGGGCGGTCTGGCGGTCATAGTCGTCGAGCTCGGAGTTGGAGAGGCTGTCGACGTAGGCGTTCTCGACGCGGGTGGCGTCGCCCTCGGCCAGGGCCTGGAGGGCGTAGGCCTGGCCGTCCTCGAGGTCGTCGAGCTTGTCGAGGTAGCCCTGCTGGTCCTGCCAGGCATGGGTGAGCTCGTGCACGAGCGTGACCCGGCGGGCGACGTCGAGCTCGGTGCCGAGCACCTTCACCTCGTCCGCCTCGCTGTCGTAGTAGGCGAGGGTGCCGCCGCCGAAGAGCTGGGCCACGGCGTCCTGCATGTCGGTGGACGGGTCGAGCAGTCCGAGTGCCCGCAGCTGGCCCTCGCTCGCGTCCTGGAGCGCCGTGTCCTCGGCAGTGGTGTCGTCGGTGGTCGCCTCGGCCTGGATCTCGGCCTGGTACTGCTCGGGGGTGAGGAAGGTGATCGGCACCGGGTGGTCGAACTGTGCGCCCCGCTGCTGCTCGACGAACTGCACGAGCGGGAGCACCTCGGCCGGCCACTGGTCGGGCGGGGTGGCAGTCGAGGGGGTCGACGACGGGCCCTGGGTCGAAGGTGTCCCCGAGGGGCCGGCGGCGCTGACGGTGGCGGCGTCGTCGCGGGTGACCCGCCAGACCGCGGTGACCGCCAGGATCGCGACCAGGACGAGCACGACCCCGGCCCCGATCAGGCGATCGCGGACCGGCACGCCGGCGGGGGGCGTGGGCTCGGACCCGTCGGGCTCGAGGCCACGAGCGGGGTCGGGGGCGACCGGGGTACCCGGAGGTTCGGGGAACGAGATGGCGGCAACCGTAGACGCCGATGCGGCCGATGCATTGGCGGAGGGGCTGGGGCCTCCTGCTATGGTGACCAAGCCCTCACGGGCAAGAGCCCCCATCGTCCAGTGGCCTAGGACGCCTGCCTTTCACGCAGGTAACACGGGTTCGAATCCCGTTGGGGGTGCAACACCTGGCTCTCCTCCGGGAGGGCAAGGCAACAGTGGTCCCGTGGTGCAGTTTGGAGTGCACGCCGGCCTGTCAAGCCGGAGGTCGCGGGTTCAAATCCCGTCGGGACCGCCATCGCCGCTCATCGATCTCGTGTCGTAGGTGGCGTAGCCCTGTCGCTTCGGCGGAGGGCGCCCAGGGTCGGGTAGCTCAGTCGGCAGAGCGATCGCCTGAAAAGCGATAGGTCACCGGATCGACGCCGGTCCCGACCACTTGCGGAACCCCTGCCCTGCAGGGGTTCCGTACGTTTTGGCGTTCGGCGGGGTGGTCCGCGCCGTGCCGTCCCGGGTCAGGCGCAGATGCGGAGCAGCACGTTGTAGCCGTGCCACAGGACCTCGACCGACGCGTCGGCGGCGGTCTCGCGCAACAGGCGGGCGCCCTTACCGGGCATCTCGCCCGTCGCGGCCAGGTGGGCGGAGGCCGCCGCGGCCACGTCGTTGCGGGACACCCAGTTCACGTCGATCGGGGTGTCGTCGATCAGCACCAGGGTGCCGGGCCGGGCGACAGTGCGGAACGCCGCCCACTCGGCGACGGCGTGGGCCTCGGACGCGGCGGGGTCGGCCCAGTCGAGGTCGTAGCTGTCGAGGTAGACGAGGTCCACCGGCCCCGGACCGGTCTCCGCCTCGAGGCCGCCGAGGAAGGCCACGCTGTCGCCCACGTGCAGATGGGTCGACGGGCCGACGACCGGGCGGAGGCGATCGCTCGGCAGGCTCCGCAGGTCGACCGAGTCGAACCGCCCGCCGAAGTGGCGGACGTAGGAGTCGAACAGCAGGGTCGAGTCGACCCCCCACGCCGAGGTGCCGGTCTCGACGATGCGGGCCGGGCGACCGCCGAGGAGCCGCAGGGCGAGGCGGAAGCCCGGCGCGGTGCACTGGTGGTCGTAGCCGACGAACGACCGGAAGTGGATGTCGACCAGCGCGTCGGTGTCGCGCACGTCGAGGGCCGCCACACGGGCGACCTCGGAGGCGAGGTACCGGGTGGAACGGCGGTCGGCCATGCGGCCGCGGAGGCTGCCGCGCGGGGGTGACGGGTCCGACACGCCGGTGCTCACGCTGTCGGCTCCTGGTCGATCAGTGACCGGATGGGTTCCGGTCGAGGGGCGCCAACGTACCCGGGCGCCCGAGCGGTGCCGGAGGGCCGACCGTGCGATCAGGTGCTCGACCCGGCGACGAGCGGGTCAGCGGGCGACGGAGGCGAGGGCGGGGTCGTCGTCGGGGATGGTGGTGACGTCGACGGTGACCTTCAGCTTCTGGCGCTCGCTCTGGGTGTAGATGACGCCCTTCAGGGGCGGCACGTCGGCGTAGTCACGCCCCCACGCCACCGTGACGTAGCGGTTGTTCACGAACTTGCCGTTGGTGGGGTCGATGTCGACCCAGCCGACCTGGGGCACGAACACCGACACCCACGCGTGGGACACGTCGGCGCCGACCAGGCGCTCCCGGCCCGGCGGCGGAACCGTCTCGAGGTAGCCGCTCACGTAGCGCACCGCGAGGCCCAGGCCCCGCAGGGCGCTGATGGTCAGGTGGGCGAAGTCCTGGCACACGCCCTTGCGGGCGGCGAGCACCTCGTCGACCGGGGTGCTGACCGTGGTGGCCCCCGGGGCGAACTCGAACTCGGTGTGCAGCCGCGTGCAGATCTCCTCGAGCGCCTCGACCATCGGGCGGTCGGGTGCGAAGGTCGAGCGGGCGTACTCGGTGGCCGCCACCGACGGGGTGGCCGCCGGCGAGGCGAGGACGAACTGGCGGGCGTCGAGGGTCTCGACCGCGGTGTCGTGGTGCAGCAGGTCACGGGCCTGCTCCCAGCGGAGGTCGCCGACGATCGGGAGGATCGCCCTCCGGTCGCGGACGTCGACCATCGAGGTGGCGGTGACGGTGAGCTCCCGGTGCGGCTCGAGCACGGTGAAGTGGGCGACCCGGTTGCCGAAGAAGTCGCGCCGCTCGCGGTAGTGCTCCGGGAACGGGTCGACGGTGAGGGTCGACGAGTACGTCTGCTGGCTCTGGGTCTCGCGCGGGTGGAGGTGGGCCTCGCCGTAGCTGGCCGACACGTCGGACTCGTACTCGTAGTGGGTGCGGTGCACGACGCGGTAGGTCATCCCCGTCGCTCCTGCTGCTGCTGTAGGAACGCACCCGGCGCCGGCGCCACGGCCACCACCCGCTGCGGGAGCTGATGGGAGAAGTGAGCGCTGTCGAGGGCGTCGCCCAGGGCGGTGAGCAGGGCCGAGACCTCGAACAGGAACTCGGTCAACGAGGTGGCCTCGCCGCCGACGTCGTCGGTGCCGACGTCGTGGGCGCGGGCCAGCTCGTTGGTGTCGGCGAGCGCGACCAGGTTGGCCAGCTCGTCGACCAGGCCGTCGATGCGCTCGCGCCACTCGGGCTCGGGGTGGGGCATGGCCCCGATGGCGTCGCCCAGCCGGGCCACCTGGTAGGCGAGCGACCGGGGGTTGTCGCCGTCGAGCACGAGGAGGTCGAGCATGGTCTCGACCTGGGCGTGGGAGCGGTAGCGGCGGCGGTAGGTGACGATGCTCTCGGCGGACGTGAGGATCGACTCGATGAGCAGGCTGTCGGTGGCGGCGTCGCGCCGGGTGGTGATCGTGGCCTGCAGGAGGCTGCACAGCTGGAGGGCCCGCTCGAGGCGACGCCCGGCCTCCATGAACTGCCAGCCGTCGTCGCGCACCATCGACTCCGCCGACAGCCCGGCCAGGGCGAGCATCGCCGCCATCACCCGGCCCAGCGCGCCGGTGACGGCGGCGACCGGGAGGTTGCGGTCGAGCACGGCGAGGTCGCGCTCGAGGTGGCCGACGACGAGCCACGTGTCGTTGGAGAGCTGATCGCGCACCTGGGCGGCGGCGTTGAGCATGGCCCGCACCGAGTGGGCCACCGAGCCGCTGCGGTCGGCATCGACCAGCAGGGCCCGGAACTCGGGGCCGGGCTCGGCCAGGCGCCCGGCGACAGCGTCGCTGTCGCCGACGAAGCCCGGGTAGGTGCCGCTGGTGTGGGTGAGCGCGGCCAGCAGCACGTTGACGCAGGCGTTGCCCGCCGGGTTGGTGCCGGGCGCGAACTCGATGAGGCGGTCGGAGGTGACCCGCAGCTGGCGCACGAGGTCCTCGGAGCGCTCGGCGTAGCGGCTCAGCCAGAACAGGTTCTCGGCGGCCCGCTGCGACATCGAGGTCTCCGGCTCGATGGCCTCGATGGTGTCGTCGGGCTGGAGCCAGAAGCCGGTGAGGCGCTCGGGCTCGCGGCTGAGCACCCACGTGTCCTTGCTCCAGGCCCCGCTCTGGTTGCTGACGATGGGGTCGTGCGGGCCGCCGGCCACCCGGGTGAGGCCGCCGGGCATCACCGCGTAGCCGCGGTCGCGGGCCACGACGAAGCCCCGGACCACCGAGCGGCGGGGCTCGAGGGCGCCGTCGACCAGAGTGGGGGCCGAGCCGAGCTGCACCGGCTCCTGGCCCACCCATGCATGGGGCTTGGCCAGGATGCGGGTGCGGAGCTCGTCGAGCTCACCGGAGGAGAGGCCCTGGCCCACGACGGTGGTGCGCACCTCCCCGGACACCGACTTGAGCACGAGCTGGTCGAGGCGGCCGAGCACCTCGCGCAACGACTCGGGGTCGCCGCACCACAGCGTGCGGGCCGACGGCAGCTTCAACGGCTGGCCCAGCAGCGCCTCGGAGAGCTGCGGCAGGAACGCCAGCAGCGCCGGGTTCTCGAGCACGCCACTGCCCAGGGTGTTGACCACCGAGACGTTGCCGACCCGGCACGCCTCCAGCAGGCCGGGCGCGCCGAGGGTGGATTCGGGGCGCAGCTCGAGCGGGTCGCACCACGGAGGATCGACGCGGCGCAGGATCACGTGCACCGGCTCGAGCCGGCCGAGGGTGCGCACCCACACCCGGCCGTCGCGCACCCGGAGGTCGGAGCCCTGCACCAGCGGGTAGCCGAGATAGGTGGCGATGGCACCGTGCTCGTAGGCCGTCTCGCTCCACGGGCCCGGGGTGAGCACCACGATGCGCGGCACCTCGACCTGGGCCGGCGCGACCCGCTGCAGGGCCGCCCGCAGCTCGCGGAAGAACGGCGCGAGACGGAGGACCTCGGCCTCCCGGTACATGTCGGGCAGCACGCGGGAGACGACCACGCGGTTCTCCAGCGCGTAGCCCATGCCCGAGGGCGCCTGGGTGCGGTCGGAGAGCACGGTCCAGGTGCCGTCGGCGTCGCGGGCGAGGTCGAAGGCGGCGTTGAACAGCTGGTGCCCGCCGGGAAGGCTGATGCCGTCGCACTGTCGCAGGAAGCCCGGGTGGCCGTAGACGACCTCCGGGGGCAGCACGCCCTCGGCCATCAGCCTCCGAGGGCCATAGAGGTCGGAGAGCACCAGGTCGAGCAGCTCGGCCCGCTGGGCGAGGCCCGCCTCGATGCCCGACCACTCGTCGGCCGACACGACCACCGGCACCGGGTCGAGGATCCAGGACCGGACCTCGGTGGTGCCCTCGCTGACGTCGTTGTAGGTGACGCCGTCGTCGGCCAGCAGGCGCCGCGCCTCGTTGGCCCGGGCGGTGAGCTCCATCGGGCCCAGGTGGTCGAGGGTGCGGGCCACGTGGGCCCAGTGCTTGCGCACGCCACCGCCGTCGGACAGCTCGTCGAAGACGCCGTCGGTGGGGCGGTAGCCGACGGGCAGCTCGGTGGTGGGGGGCGGCGGGGTCATGGCGCGGGGTGCGTGCGTCTCAGTGCGCGGGGCGAAGTGGCGCCGCCGGGGCCAGCGTCGCCGGGCGGCGCAGGTCCAGGGTGCGAGGGTACCCGTCGATGCGGGACAGCTCGGACTCCAACCCGGCCACGTCGACCGGGCCCGGGGTGTGGCCCACCGTGCCGAAGCGCGCCGTGCGCCGGGCGTCGGCCTCGTTGGCGTTGACCGGGAAGCGGTCGTAGTTGCGGCCGCCGGGATGGCTCACCCGGTAGGTGCAGCCGCCGATCGAGCGGCCCGCAGCCAGGTCGACGAGGTCGAACACGAGGGGCGAGTGCACCGCGATGGTGGGGTGCAGCGCGGAGGGCGGCTGCCAGGCCCGGTAGCGCACGCCCGCGACGTGGGTTCCGGGATTGGCCGTGGGCCGCAGCGGCACCGCCCGCCCGTTGCAGGTGACCACGTGGCGGCCGGGGACGAGTCCCTCGACGCGGACCTGGAGGCGCTCGACCGACGAGTCGACGTAGCGGGAGGTGCCCGACTGGGAGACCTCCTCACCGAGCACCAGCCACGGCTCGATGGCGGCTCGCAGCTCGAGGCGCACGCCCTGCACCTCGACCGTGCCGAGGCGGGGGAAGCGGAACTCGAGGAACGGGTCGAGCCACGAGAGCTCGAAGGCGATGCCGTGGTCGACGAGGTCGTCGACCACCGCGGCGATGTCGGTGGCGACCTCGTGCGGGAGCAGGAAGCGGTCGTGCAGCTCGGTGCCCCAGCGCACGAGGCGAGCCTCGTAGGGGTCGTCCCAGCACCGCAGCACGAGGGACCGCACGAGCAGGGCCTGCACCAACGCCATGCGGTGGTGCGGTGGCATCTCGAAGCCGCGCATCTCCAGCAGGCCGAGGCGGCCTCGCTCCCCCTCGGGTGTGAAGAGCTTGTCGATGCAGAACTCGGCGCGGTGGGTGTTGCCCGTGAGGTCGACGAGCAGGTGGCGGAAGAGCCGGTCGACCAGCCACGGGGGCACGTCGTCGCCGAGGCGGTCCATCTCGCCGAAGGCGATCTCGAGCTCGTCGAGGGCGTCGTGGCGGGCCTCGTCGATGCGGGGCGCCTGGCTGGTGGGGCCGACGAAGCGGCCGGAGAACAGGTACGACAGCGACGGGTGGTGCTGCCAGTAGGTGACCATGCTGCGCAGCAGGCCGGGCCGGCGCAGGAACGGGCTGTCGGTCGGCGTGGCCCCGCCCAGGGTGACGTGGTTGCCGCCACCTGAGCCCGAGTGGGTGCCGTCGAGCTCGAACTTCTCGGTGCCGAGGCGCGACTCACGGGCCGCCTCGTAGAGCACCTCGGTGGTCTCGACCAGCTCCTCCCATGAGCGGGCGGGCTGGAGGTTGACCTCGATGACCCCGGGGTCGGGGGTGACGACGAGCGTGCGGTGACGGGGGTCGCGGGGCGGTGGGTAGCCCTCGATGACGACCTCCACGCCGGCGGCCCTCACCTCGGCCTCGATGACGGCGAGCAGCTCGACCGCGTCCTCGAAGTGGGTGAGGGGCGGCAGGAACACGTGCACCCGGCCCTCGCGCAGCTCGACGCCGAGCGCGGTGGGCGGGGCCTCGTCGACGGGCACGACCGCGGCGCCGGTGCCGGGGCGCCACGCAGCGCGGGTGGTGGCGGTGGACGCCTCGGCCGCCGCCGACTTCGAGGCGAGGGAGGGCGACAGCGACGGCTTCGGGGGCAACGGGCCCCGAGGCTCGAAGGGCGAGCGCTCCGGCTCCGGCTCGGGCGGGGTCCAGGTGAGCGAGTCGAGCGGGAGGCGCAGGCCGGCGGGCGAGTCGCCCGGCAGCAGTACCAGGCGGCCGCGGCGCAGCACCCACTCGCTGGTGGCCCAGCCACCGGGCTCGGTGCGGAGGTGGTGCAACGGCATGATCCACGCCGAGGCCTCGCCGATGCGCTCGTCGAGGGCCGCCACCACCGAAGCCCGGCCGGCTTCGTCGGCCACCGCGGGGTCGTCGGGGGCCACGTCGTCGGCCGGAGGCTCGCCGGCGGGGGTGCGGGCCTCGTTCAGCAGGTCGACGAGCGGGTCCTCGTAGGCCGGGTGCAGGAAGCCGTCGGGCAGCCCCAGGCGCGCCGCCAATGCGGTGGCGAGCGCCTCGGCCTGGGAGAGCGTCGCGGTCCCGGGCGTGAACGGGTCGGCGAAGGCCTCGGGGTGCGACCACAGGTCGGTGCCGTCGGTGCGCCAGTGCACGCCGAGCTGCCAGCGGGGCAACGGCTCGCCGGGGTACCACTTGCCCTGGCCGGCGTGGATGAGCCCGCCGGGGGCGAACCGATCGGCCAGGCGGCCGGTGAGCTCCCACGACCGCGCCCGCTTGTCGTCGCCGTCGGCGCCGACGGTCCATTCGACGGCGTCCATGTCGTCGATCGAGACGAAGGTCGGCTCGCCGCCCTCGGTGAGGCGCACGTCGCCGGCCACCAGGCGGGCGTCGACCGCCCGGCCCACGGCGTCGATGCGCTCCCACTGGTCGTCGGTGTACGGGAACGTGACCCGGGGGTCCTCGTGCACCCGGGTGACCGTGTTCGAGAAGTCGAACGTGACCTCGCACGGCTCGGTGGCACCCGTGACGGGCGCGGCCGACGCCGGTCGGGGCGTGGCCGCCAGCGGGATGTGCCCCTCCCCTGCGAACAGCCCGGACGTGGGGTCGAGCCCCACCCACCCGGCGCCGGGGAGGAAGACCTCGCACCAGGCGTGCAGGTCGGTGAAGTCGGCGGTGGGGCCGGACGGGCCGTCGAGGGCCTTCTGGTCGGCGACGAGCTGCACGAGGTAGCCCGAGACGAAACGGGCGGCGAGGCCCAGATTCCGGAGGATCTGCACGAGCAGCCAGCCGCTGTCGCGGCACGAGCCGAGCGCCTTGCCGAGGGTGACCTCCGGGTCCTGCACACCCGGCTCCATGCGGGTCGTGTAGGCGATGTCGGACTGGAGCCGCTGGTTGAGGCCCACGAGGAAGTTGACCGTCGGGGTGCCCGCCGCCGGCATGGCGACCTCGTCGAGCCAGCGCTGCATCAGCGGGCCGACGGGGTCGCACTCGAGGTAGGGGCCGAGATCGCGCAGCAGCTCGGGGTCGTAGGCGAAGGGGATGGCCTCGGCCTCGGGCTCGAGGAAGAAGTCGAACGGGTTGATGACCGTGAGGTCCGCGACGAGGTCGACCACGATCGACAGCTCGGTGGCCTTCTCCGGGAACACGAGGCGGGCCTCGAAGTTGCCGAACGGGTCCTGCTGCCAGTTCACGAAGTGGTCGCTCGGCTCGACGGTCATCGAGTAGGCGAGGATCGGGGTGCGGCAGTGAGGAGCGGGCCGCAGTCGGACGACGTGCGGCGTGAGGCCGACGGCGCGATCGAACAGGTAGCGGGTGCGGTGCTCGAGCGCGACGTGGATGCTCATGGAGAGGCGGCCTCGGTGCCCGTTCCCGGGAAGTAGGTGGCGGCGAGCTGTCCGTGCAGCCCGCTCAGGGCGACCTGGAGGTCGTCGACGAACCGGTGGATGCCGTCGAGGTCGACCTCGCCGGGGGCGACGGCGTCGAGCAGGCGGTAGCTGGTGATCGCCGCGTCGAGGGCCCCGCCGTTGTGGGGCAGCTCGGGCAGCAGGCGCATGATCTCGATCAGGCAGTACTCGACCGATCGGGGAAAGGCGGAGTCGCGCAGCAGGAACTGCACGGTGTTGGCCGCGGAGATGACCCCGCCCATCTGGCGGCGGTACATCTGCTCGCCGCCGAGCGAGCGCAGCATCGCCATCCAGGTGAGGTCGGTGTAGGGGATGGGCGTGTCGGCGCCGGCCGACATGAGGATGCCGGCCTGCACGTCGAGCACCCGGCTGGTCATGTCGGCCCGCTCGACCAGGCGACCGACCTCGAGGAAGGCGTAGGCGAGGTCACGGCTCATGGTGGAGTCGGCCGTGCCCATCATCGTGTGGCAGCGGCGGATGACCTCTTCGGTCCACATCATCCGCGAGCCGCGGGCGCAGCCGGCCACGGCACTGACCTGCACCCACTGCCTGGTCTCGTTGACGACCTCCCACATCCGCTTCGGCAGCAGGCCGCGGGTGACCCGCAGGTTCTCGCGCGCCTGCTCGATCGAGGTGATCACCGACCCGTGGTTCTCGGGGGCGGCGAGCAGGAAGCGGACGACGTCGTCCTCGGTGACGCGGTCGTAGCCGTCGTCGAAGGCGTCGCGGCTGCCGGTGACGGCGAGCAGCGGCGCCCAACCGAGGCCGACCGAGCGGGGCAGGTCGACGAAGAGCTCGGTGTGGGTCTTGACCAGGCGGGCGGTGCCCTCGGCCCGCTCGAGGTAGCGCCCGGCCCAGTAGATGTGCTCGGCGACCCGCGACAGGAGCATGGCTCCCGGCAGCGGGACGATGGCCGGCTCGACCTCGTCGGGGCGGTCGGTCGTGACGCGGGCCTCGCTCATGCGGACACCCCCTCGCTCCGCGACTGGGACTGCGACTGGGCCGGGGCCGTCGCCGGCCGGTCGGCCACGTCGGGATCGATGATCCACGTGTCCTTGCTGCCACCGCCCTGAGAGCTGTTGACCACCAACGAGCCCTCGCGCAGGGCCACGCGGGTGAGCCCGCCGTTGGTGACGTAGGGCCGGTCGCCCGAGAGGATGAAGGGCCGCAGGTCGATGTGGCGCGGCGCCGGCCGGCCGTCGCACAGCGTGGGCGCGGTGGACAGCTCGACGATGGGCTGGGCGATCCAGTTGCGGGGGTCTGCCTCCACCGCGTGGCGGATGGCCTCGGTCTCCTCGGCGGTGGCGTGGGTGCCGATGTAGATGCCCATGCCGCCGCTCTCGTTGGCCGGCTTCACGACCAGCTCGGCCAGGTGGTCGAGCACGTAGCGGCGGTCGTCGTCGTCGAGGCACACGTAGGTGGGCACGCTGGCGAGCAGCGGCTCCTCGTCGAGGTAGTAGCGGATGAGGGCGGGCACGTAGGCGTAGACGACCTTGTCGTCGGCGACCCCGGCGCCGGGGGCGTTGGCCAGGGCGACCTTGCCGCTGCGCCACGACCGCATCAGCCCCGGCACGCCGAGCAGGGAGTCGGGGAGGAAGACCTCGGGGTCGAGGAAGAGGTCGTCGACGCGCCGGTAGATCACGTCGACCTGCACGAGGCCGCCGACCGTGCGCACCCGGCACACGTCGTCGTCGCCCACGACGAGGTCGTTGCCCTCGACCAGCAGCGCGCCCATCTGCGAGGCGAGGAAGGCGTGCTCGAAGTAGGCCGAATTGTGGATGCCGGGCGTGAGCACGGCGATCACCGGCAGCTCACCCGGCCGCGGGGTGAGCGACGCCAGCATCTCCTGGAGCCGGGTGGGGTACCCGTCGACGGGCTGGATGTCGAGGCTGCGGAAGGCGTCGGCGAACACCCGCTTGGAGATCTGCCGGTTCTCGAGCATGTAGGCCACGCCGGACGGGACCCGGAGGTTGTCCTCCAACACCCGGAACACGCCGTCGCCACCGCGCACGAGGTCGCTGCCGCTGATGTGGGCCCACGTGCCCTGTGGCGGCCGGATGCCGATGCATTCCGGCCGGTAGTTCGGGGAGCCCTTCACGATCTCGGCCGGCACGATGCCGTCGGCGAGCACCCGGGCCTCCCCGTAGAGGTCGCCGATGAACAGGTTCAGGGCCCGCAGCCGCTGGATCAGGCCCTTGGAGACCTGCTCCCACTCCCGCAGGTCGATGACGCGGGGGATGACGTCGAAGGGCCAGGCCCGGTCGATGTTGCCCTTCTCCGCGTAGACCGTGAAGGAGATGCCCATCGAGGCGATGGCCAGCTCGGCGGCCTCCTGGCGGTCGTGGAGCTCCTCACCGAGCCGGTCGAGGTAGCCCATGACGCCGTCGCAACCCGGTCGGGGCGCGTCGGGGCCGAGCATCTCGTCCCAGCCGGGCGCGGCATACCCGAGCCAGGGCGAGCCGGCCGGGTTGGGCTTCTGGGTTGACGGTGGTTCGATGGGTGGTTCGATGATCGGTTTCCAGGCGTCGGCACCCGTGGATGCGACGGCCTCGGGTGGTGAGGCTGACGCGAACATGATGCTGAACGGTCGTGTCGGTTGTGTTTCGAGCCGGGGAACTGGGGAAGAGAAGCACCATGCGTTCGCTCCACTGCCCGACCTGCACTGCACGCGTGTACTTCGAGAACGACCGCTGCCTCAGCTGCGGCACCGCGCTCGGGTTCGAGCCCGGCTCGTTCACGATGGTGGCCCCATACTCCCCCATCGCGAGCGCCGCTGCCCCGGACGGATGGGTCAACTGCGCCAACCGGGCGGTGGCCGGCTGCAACTGGGTGGTCCCGGGCCGCTCGGCCAACTCGCTCTGCCGTAGCTGTGCGTTGACCCGCACCCGCCCGGCCGACGGCGACGCCGAGGGCCACCGATGGTTCGTCGAGGCCGAGGCGGCCAAGCGCCGCCTGGTCGCGCAGCTGCTCGACCTCGGGTTGCCGGTCGTCGGCTTCCTCGAACGGCCGGAGGGCCTCGGCTTCGACCTGCTCACCAGCCACTTCGACGCCGTCACCACCGGCCACGAAGACGGGCTCATCACCGTCGACCTGGCCGAGGCCGACCACGCCCACCGCGAACGGGTGCGCACCGAGCTCGGCGAGGCCTACCGCACGGTGCTCGGCCACTTCCGCCACGAGGTCGGCCACTACTACTGGATGGTGCTCGTCCGCGACGGCGGCCACCTCGACGAGTTCCGCCGGTGCTTCGGCGACGAGCGGGCGAACTACGACGCGGCCATGCGGGCGCACTACGGCGGCCCCGGCCCCGTCGCGTGGGAGAACACCCACGTGTCGGCCTACGCCACCATGCACCCCTGGGAGGACTGGGCCGAGACCTTCGCCCACACCCTCCACATCCTCGACGCCCTCCAGACCGCGGCGACCACGGGCCTCACCGTGATCAGCCGCGACGTGCCCGGCGGTGTGGTCGCGCCGGGCGACGTCGAGGGCCGGCCGTTCGACCAGGTCGTCGAGCAGTGGATCCCGCTGGCCGGCGCGCTCAACGCCCTGAACCGCTCGATGGGCGAGGCCGACCTCTACCCCTTCGTGCTGTCCGCGACGGTCATCGAGAAGCTGGCGTTCGTCGACCGGCTCGTGCGGGGCCGGCAGGGAGCGGCGGCCGCCTGACGGCCACCGCCCCGCGCCGATCCGCGCGGTGGGCCGATCAGGAGGCGAAGGCGGCCTTGAGGGCCGCGGCGACCTCGTCCTGGGCCTGGGCGGCGGTGTCGAGCCCGGCGTCCATGCTGAAGAAGCCGTGGATCATGCCGTCGTACTGGGTGTGGATCACGTCGACGCCGGCATCGGTGAGGGCGACGGCGTAGGCGTTGCCCTGGTCGCGCAGCGGGTCGTACTCGGCGGTGACCACGATCGCCGGGGCCACGCCGGCGAGGTCGCCGTTGATCGGCGAGTAGCGGGGGTCGCCGCGGTCGGCGTCGGTGGTGGCGTACTGCTCGTGGAACCAGTCCATGGCGCCGCGGGTGAGCATGTAGCCCTCTGCGTTCTCCGCCATCGAGGGCCGGTCGCAGTCACCGTCGACGACCGGGTACAGCAGCACCTGCTGGATGATCTCCACGTGCTCGGAGTCGCGGGCCTGCACGGCCACGACGGCGGCGAGGTTGCCGCCCGCGCTGTCGCCGGCCACCGCGATGCGGTTGCCGTCGACGCCGAGGTCGGTGGCGTGGGTGGCGACCCACTCGAGCGCCGCCCATGCGTCGTCGGCCGCGGCCGGGAACTTGTGCTCCGGGGCGAGGCGGTAGTCGACGGCGACGACCACGCACTCCGCCTTCGACGAGAGGGTGCGGGCCATGTGGTCGTGCGACTCGAGGTCGCCGATCACCCAGCCGCCGCCGTGGAAGAACACAACGACGGGCAGGTTCGTGTCGTCGGACGGGCGGTAGATCCGCACCGGGATGTCGCCGGCCGGGCCGGGCACGGTGCCGTCGGCGATGCTCGGCAGCTCGATCGGGCTGGGGATGGCCATGTTGGCCCGGGCACGGAGGTCCTCGGCCGTGAGGCCCTCGAAGGTGAAGCCGGTCTCGGACATGAAGTCCAGGACCATCTGGGCCTGCGGGTGCAGCGGCACGGTTCCCCCCTGGGTCGTGTGTGGTGAGCGGCGGACACCTTGTCACACCGTGCCCACGGGCTGCGGTGCGCCGGGGGCCCCGGCCGCTGGGGCGGGCTCAGGCCCCGCCGACGCCGAGCAGCGCGGGGAGCTGAGCGTGGTCGGTGACCACGACGTCGCCCTCGGGCCCGTGGGCGGGGTCGTCGTCGGTGATGCCCGAGTAGCGCAGCGCGAGGATGCCCATGCCGAGGGCGCCGGCGACGTCGGTGCGGCGCAGGTCGCCGATGTGGGCGGCCTCGGTCGGGTCGATGCCACCGAGCCCGTCGAGGGCGTGGTGGAAGATCGCGGGATCGGGCTTGTAGACGCCGACCTCGTCGGAGAAGGCCCAGTGGTCGAACTCCCGCAGCACACCGTGCCGGTCGAGGATGTCGCGCAGCGCCGGAGAGGGCGTGAGACCCACGTCGCAGATGATGCCCACCTTGAGCCCGCCGGCCTTCAGCGCCCGGATGGTGTCGGCGACGTTGGGGGTGAGCTCGGTCTGCACCCGGCCGTTGGCGCCCACGTAGGCCTCCACCAGGCGCTGGCGCACCTCGGGCTCGGGGTCGTGGCCCAGCACCTCGAGCACCGCCTCGGCGGCGTGGTGCCCGGTGAACTGCTCGTTCAGGCCCCACGCTGCGTCGAAGCGCTTCCAGGCCTCGTCGAAGGCGGCCTCGATGGCATCGTGCTCGGCCGGGAGCCCGTGGGCCTCCAGCTCCTCGGCGACCGCGATGCGGCGCGCCAGACGGAAGGCCACGGTGTCGGACCGGACCAGGGTGTCCCAGAAGTCGAAGGTGATGGCGCGGACGCGCCGGCCGTGGGGAGCGGGGCTCACCGCGCCCGGCAGACGCCGTCGCGCACGGCGGCCTCGGCCGCGGCGGCGGCCACGAGCGGGGCGATGCGGCGGTCGAACACCGACGGGATCACGAAGTCGGGTGCCAGCTCGGCGTCGGAGACGGCCGAGGCGATGGCACCGGCCGCGGCCAGCTTCATGTTCTCGGTGATCTGGGTGGCGCCGGCGTCGAGGGCGCCCCGGAAGATGCCCGGGAAGCACAGGACGTTGTTGATCTGGTTCGGGAAGTCGCTGCGCCCGGTGGCCATGACCGCCACCGCGCCGGCCGCCTCCTCGGGCCGGATCTCCGGATCGGGGTTCGCCATGGCGAACACGATCGGGTCGGGGGCCATGGTGAGGACGTCCTCACGGGTGATGAGGTTCGGGCCGCTGACGCCGATGAACAGGTCGCTGCCGCGCAGCAGGCCGTGGAGGTCGCCGGTGTGCTTGTCGGGGTTGGTGTGCTCGGCGAACCACTGCTTGGCGACGTTGAGGTCGGAGCGGCCGGTGTGCACGGCACCCTGGCGGTCGGCGCCGATCACGTTGGGGACGCCGGCCTCCATGAGGATCTTGGCGATGGCCACGCCGGCCGCGCCGACACCGGCGATGACGACGGTGAGGTCGCTCATCTTCTTGTCGACGATCTTCAGCGCGTTCTCGAGGGCGGCCAGGGTGACCACGGCGGTGCCGTGCTGGTCGTCGTGGAACACGGGGATGTCGAGCAGCTCCTTGAGGGCCTCCTCGACCTCGAAGCACACCGGGGCGGCGATGTCCTCGAGGTTGATGCCGCCGAAGGTCGGGGCGATGCGCACGACCGTGTCGATGATCTCCTGCGGGTCCTTGGTGTCGAGGCAGATCGGGAAGCCGTCGACGCCGGCGAACTCCTTGAACAGGAGGGCCTTGCCCTCCATCACCGGCATGGCGCCGAGCGGGCCGATGTCGCCCAGGCCCAGCACCGCGGTGCCGTCGGAGACGATGGCGACGGTGTTCTTCTTGATGGTGAGCTCGTGGGCGAGCTCGGGCTCGGCCTCGATCGCCTTGCAGACACGGGCGACGCCCGGCGTGTAGGCCATCGAGAGATCGTCGCGGTCGCTGACCGGGGTGCGGGAGACGACGTCGATCTTGCCGCCGATGTGCATGGCGAAGGTGCGGTCCTGCCAGCCCAGCAGCTCGACACCCTCGGCGTCGGTGACGGCCTCGATGACCTGCTGCTGGTGGGCCTCGCTCGTGCAGTTCACGACGACGTCCTCGTCGAGGTACTGGGCCTTGGCCTCGAACCCCTCGAGCGACCAGATGTTGCCGCCTACGGCGCCGATCGCGCTCGCCAGTCGACCCAGGGCGCCTGGCGTGTTGTCGAGGCGCACTCGGAGACGGATGCTGAAAGCGGCGGTGGGTGTGTCAGCCATAGGGCGACAACGCTAGTGGCGCGCGGCACATCGCCCCTAGTCGAATCACCCTCCGTGTGTCCGGGGCGTCAGGCGCCCTCGTAGTCGAAGCCCAGCTCGGGGGCGGTGACGATGGGCCGGAAGGCGACGCCCTCGGCCTCGGCCATGGCCCCGCACGTGCCGCCGCGGTCGACCAGCACGAGGATCATCACGGGCTCGGCGCCCAGCTCGCGGACGACCCGGACGGCCTCCATCGGCGAGGTGCCGCGGGTGACGGTGTCCTCGGTGATCACGACCTTGTCGCCCGGCTCGAGTGCTCCGGCGAGACGTCCGGCGACGCCGTGGTCCTTCGCCTCCTTGCGGATGGTGAACGAGCGCAGGTCGCGGCCCCGGGCGGCCGCGATGGCGGCGATGCCGTAGGCCACCGGGTCGGCGCCGACCGTGAGCCCACCGATGGCGGTGACGTCGTCGGGGATGAGTTCGAGCGCCAGGTCGGCCATGAGCAGCATGCCCTCGGGCCGGCACGCCGTCTGCTTGGAGTCGATGAACCACGAGCTCTTGCGACCCGACTTCAACGTGAAGTCCCCCGTGCGCACCGAGTGGGCCAGGAGGTGGTCGATGAACCGCTGCTTCGTGTCGGAGTCGCTCACGCGACCGACGCTAGACGACCCCCTCCCGGCTCCCCCCTCCCCCCGCCTCGAAAGGTGGCTCACCAGATACAGCCCGCCGAAGCACGTGAGCCACCTTTGGATGGCCCGGCGAAAGGTGGCTCACCAGATACAGCCGGCCGAAGCAGGTGAGCCAGCTTTCGGGACGGTCGTGCGCGTGGGCCGTGGACATGGGGACTGTCACACCCAGTGTGTTTCATGTCATCTCATGCACCGACACGACGACGTCCTCCGCATCGCAGCCGACCAGCACGGCTTGATCCGCATCTCCCAGCTGGTCGAGCTGGGCATCTCACCGAGCTCGGTCGCGCACGCGATGTCGGTGGGGCACCTGGAGCGCCTCTCGGATCGGGTGCTCCGGATCGGGGGCTCGGCCCGCACCCTCGACCAGGCGGCGATGGCCGCCGCGCTCGACGTCCCCGGAGGCGCTGTCGCCGTCTTCTCCGCCGCGGCGCTGTGGCAGCTTCCCGGCTTCGAGCTCGAACCGGTCCACGTGCTCACCGACCGCAGCCCTCATCGTGGTGGACCTCATCTCGGCGTCGTCCACACGAGCGTGCGCTTCTCTCCCGAGGACGTGATCGAGCTGCGTGGCATCCCCGTCACCTCCCCGCTGCGCACCCTCTGCGACCTGGCGGGGCGCCTGCACCACGACCGTCTCGACCTGCTGTGCGAGCGCATGCTGTCGAAGCGGCTGTTGCGGGTGGCCCAGCTCCACGAGCACGTCGCCGGCCTGCCCCGACGGGGCGGCGCGCGGGGCACCGCGGCGATCCGTCGCCTCGCGCTCGAGCGCGGCCCCGACCACCGGCCGGTCGAGAGCGGTCTCGAGCACCGCTTCGAGTCGATCCTCCGCGACGCCGGCGAGCCGCCCTTCGAGCGTCAGGTCGACCTGGGGGACGACGACGGCTGGATCGGACGGGTCGACTTCGTCGATCACCCCTGCCGTCTCATCGCCGAGGTGCAGAGCGAGCTCTTCCATTCAGGCCGGGTCGACCGGGCCCGCGACGACGTCCGGATCTCGAGGTTCCGCCGTGCCGGGTGGACCCTCCTCGAGATCCGCGAGTTCGACATCTGGCATCGTCCCGACCGGGTGGTCGCGGTGGTGAGAGCCGCTCGTCGGGCCGCCCGCCGGCTCGCTCGCCGAAAGGTGGCTCACCAGATACAGCCGCGCCGAAGCACGTGAGCCAGCTTTGGCTGGCCCCATGAAAGGTGGCTCACCAGATACAGCCGGCCGAAGCAGGTGAGCCAGCTTTGGGAGGGGGGAAGGTCAGACGAGGGTGACGGTGCCGGCGCCGGGGACGATGTGGCCGACCTCGACAGCGCGGATGCCCCTGCCCCGCAGCGTGTCGAGCGCCTTGAAGACGTCGCCCTCGGGCACCACGGCGATCATGCCGAGGCCCATGTTGAAGACCCGGTCCATCTCCTCGGGAGCCACGCCGCCGAGGCGCTGGATCTCGGTGAAGATCCGCGGGACCTCCCAGGAGCCGCGCCGGACCTCGGCCGCGGTGCCCTTGGGGAGCACCCGGTTGAGGTTGCCGGGGATGCCCCCGCCGGTGATGTGGGCGATGCCGCGCAGGTCGACCGCCTTGCGCAGGGCGGTGACGGCCGGCGAGTAGATCACCGACGGGGCCAGCAGCTCGTCGCCGAGCGTGTGGTGGGCGCCCTCGTAGGCGGGCCCGTCGAGCGGCAGGTTCGCCCGGTCGAGCAGCACCCGGCGGGCCAGCGAGTAGCCGTTCGAGCGCAGGTTGGGCGAGGGCAGGCCGATGAGCACGTCGCCGGGGGCGATGCGGGCGCCGGTGACGAGCTCGTCGCGCTCGGCGACGCCGACCGAGAAGCCCGACGAGGTCGAACTCGCCGGCCTCCATGGCCCCCGGGTGCTCGGCCATCTCGCCGCCGATGAGCGCGCAGCCGGCCTGGCGGCAGCCCTCGGCGACGCCCTCCACCAGCTGCTCGATGTGGTCGGGGTCGAGGCGGCCGACGGCGATGTAGTCGAGGAAGAACAGCGGCTCGGCGCCCTGGCAGACGAGGTCGTCGACGCACATGGCCACCAGGTCGACGCCGATGGTCTCGAACTTCCCGACCGCCTGGGCGATCAACGCCTTGGTGCCGACGCCGTCGGTCGACGACACGAGCACGGGCTGGCGGTAGCGGGCCAGGTCGAGGGCGAACAGGCCGCCGAAGCCGCCGATGTCGCCGATCACCTCCGGCCGGAACGTGGAGCGGACCTTGCCCTTGATGCGCTCGACGGCCTCTTCGCCGGCGTCGATGCTGACGCCCGCGCCGGCGTAGGTCTCGCCGCCCGGGGTGGCCCCGGAGGCGTCAGCCACCGAGTGGTCCTGGCCGAGGCCGCCCGTGCCGTCGTGAACGACGGTGACCGGCGGGGCCGCCACCTCGTCGGCCCGGTCACGGGCGTCGTCGACGGGCAGGGTGGCCTCGCCGTCGAGCAGCCCGGCGAAGGCAGAGGTGCCGACGGGAGCGGTGGGGGCGGTGACCGGCACCTCGAGCACGTCCTTCGTGAGGCTGACCGGCACCGACACGGGGTAGTTGCCGGTGAGGCAGGCGTCGCAGAACCCGGCACCGACCGCACCGGTGGCGGTGAGCAGCCGGTCGAGGGTGAGGTAGGCGAGGGAGTCGACGTTGAGGTACTCGCGGATCTCCTCGACGCCCATGTTGGCGGCGAGCAGCTCGCTGCGGGCGCCCGTGTCCATCCCGTAGAAGCACGGCCACTTGTAGGGCGGCGACGAGATGCGCATGTGCACCTCGACGGCACCGGCCTCGCGGAGCATCGAGACCATCGCCCGGGTGGTGGTGCCCCGCACGATGGAGTCGTCGACCACCACGAGCTTGCGCCCGGCGATGTTGTCGCGCAGCGGGTTGAGCTTCATGCGCACGCCGAGCGCCCGCATCTCCTGGTTCGGGGCGATGAAGGTGCGCCCGATGTAGCGGTTCTTGACCAGGCCCTGGCCGTAGGGGATGCCGCTGGCCCGGGCGAAGCCCTCGGCGGCGGGCAGGCCCGACTCGGGCACGCCCATCACGAGGTCGGCCTCGGCCGGCGCCTGCGCGGCGAGCTGCTCGCCCATGCGGACCCGGGCCTGGTGGACGCTCTGGCCGTAGAGGCGGGTGTCGGGGCGGGAGAAGTAGACGAACTCGAACAGGCAGAGCTTGGGATCGACCACCTCGGTCTCGAACGCCCGCACCGAGCGGCACTCGTCGGCGTCGATGATGACCATCTCGCCCGGCTCGAGCTCGCGGACCATGTGGGCGCCGACGACGTCGAGGGCAGGGCTCTCGGAGGCGAGCACCCAGCCGTGGGCAGCCGGCCGAGGCAGAGCGGGCGGAAGCCGTTGGGGTCGCGCACGCCGACGACGTGGTTCTCGTCCATGGCCACGACCGAGAAGGCGCCCTTGAGCCGGGGCAGCACGGCCAGCATCGCCCGCTCGAGGGCCCGGCCGTCGTCGCTGGTCTCGGGGTACTTGCCCAGCTCGGTGGCGATCATCTCGGTCATGACGTCGCTGTCGGAGGTGATCGTGCCCGGGAGCATGCCGAGCTCCTCGGCGAGGTCCTCGGTGTTCACCAGGTTGCCGTTGTGGGCGAGGGCCACGGTGTGGGCGGCGACGTCGCGGTAGACGGGCTGGGCGTTGCGCCAGCTGCTCGACCCGGTGGTGGAGTAGCGGGTGTGGCCGATGGCGAGGTGGCCGTTCAGGGCGGCGAGGGTGCGGTCGTCGAAGGCGTTGGACACCAGGCCCATGTCCTTCACCACGGTGACGCTCTGGCCGTCGCTCACCGCCATGCCGGCGGACTCCTGGCCACGGTGCTGCAGCGCGTAGAGCCCCAGATAGGTCAGGTGGGAGACGGGCTGATCGGGTGCGAACACACCGAAGACGCCGCAGGCCTCCTTCGGGGTGTCGTCGTCGGGCGACGCCGCTCCGAGGTCGAGCCCGGGGCCCCCTCCGTCGACAGCGCTCGGGTCGACAGCCCGTCGATCGAGGGACGCATCACCGGCCGGCTCGCTCACCGGGCCATCGTACCGGCCCGGCGCCGCTGTCCCTGACTCCCCGGTGGGCACCTAGTCCTGCGCCGTGCCGGAGCCGAGGGCCGCAGGGATGCGGTCGGCCCAGGAGCCGGCGACCTCGGACAGCGGAAGGTCGAGCAGGCCCTTCACCGACACCCGGTCGCCGCCGGCGACGCCGATGCGGCTGACCGGCACGCCCGCCTCGGCGAGCACGTTCTCGACGGTGGTGAGCAGGTCGGGGGCGACGCACAGCACGACGCGCGACGGGCTCTCCGAGAACAGCTCGGCGGCGTCGGCGACCCGGGCGACGTTGACGCCGAGGCCGGACCGCGAGGCCATCTCGGCGAGGGCGACACCGAGGCCACCGTTCCCGACGTCGTGGACACCGGCGAGGAGGCCGCCGTTGACGAGCGTGCGCACGACGTCGGCAGACCTTGCGGTGCATCTCGACGTCGAGCACGGGGAGCTTGCCGCCGCGGTGGCCGCGCTCACGGGCCCAACGGGAACCGGAGACCTCGGGCTGGGTGACGCCGACGAGCAGCAGGCGGCCGCCGTCGACGAGGGTGACGCCCGGGGGCCGGCGATCGAGTTGGTCGATGACGCCGAGCATCCCGACCACCGGGGTGGGGTCGATGTCGGCGCCCAGCGACTCGTTGTAGAGGCTGACGTTGCCGCCGATGACGGGGATCCCGAAGGCGGTGCAGGCCTCGGCCATGCCGTCGACGGCCTCCGAGAGCTGCCACATGACCTCGGGGTGCTCCGGGTTGCCGAAGTTGAGGCAGTTCACGACGGCGAGCGGGCGGGCCCCGACGCAGGCGAGGTTGAGCATGGACTCGGCGACGGTGAGGGCCGTGCCGACGCGAGGGTCGACGGCGCACCAGCGGTGGTTGCCGTCGGTGGTGAGGGCCATGCCCCGGCCGGTGTCGACGCCGGTGACCGGGTGCTTGAGCCGCAGCACGGCGGCGTCGCCGCCGGGGCCCTCGACGGTGTTGAGGAACAGCTGGTGGTCGTACTGCGACCACACCCACCGGGTGTCGGCCAGCATCTCGACCAGCTCGGCGCCGGCGTCGGTGCTGACGGGCGCGGGCTGCTCGGTCGCGTGGACCCGGGTGGACTCGTCGAACGCCTCGGGGGCGACGCACGGGCGCCGGTAGAGCGGGGCGTCCTCGTGGAGAGAAGCGGCCGGGATGTCGCAGAGGACCTCGCCGTCCCACCCGTCGAGGATGCGCAGCCGACCACCGTCGGCATCGCCGGTGGCGGGACCGGGGGTGACCTTGCCGATCATCGATGCCCGGACCTCCCAGCGCTCGCAGATGGCCAGCACGGCGTCGAGGTCGGAGGGCTCGACGATGGCGAGCATGCGCTCCTGGCTCTCGGAGGTCATGACCTCGAAGGGCTCCATGCCCCGCTCACGGCGGGGGATGGCGTTGACGTCGACGTCCATGCCCATCCCGCCGCGGCTGGCGGTCTCGCTGGTGGCGCAGGCCAGGCCGGCGCCACCGAGGTCCTGGATGCCGACGACGAGGCCGGCGTCGAGCAGCTCGAGGCAGGCCTCGATGAGGCGCTTCTCCTCGTAGGGGTCGCCGACCTGCACCGACGGGCGCTTGGCGGCGTCGGTCTCCTCGTCGGAGAAGCCGGCCGAGGCCAGCACGCTCACGCCGCCGATGCCGTCGCGGCCGGTGGTGGAGCCGAGCAGCACGGCGAGGTTGCCGACGCCCGTGGCCTGGCCGAGCACGAGGCGTTCGGTGGGGAGCACCCCGAGGCACAGCACGTTGACCAGCGGGTTGCCCTTGTAGGTCTCGTCGAAGACGGTCTCGCCGCCGACGTTGGGCACGCCGACGGAGTTGCCGTAGCCCGACACGCCGCTGACGACGCCCTCGGCGATCCAGCGGCTGCGGGGGTCGTCGAGGGGACCGAACCGCAGCGGGTCCATGAGGGCGATCGGGCGGGCGCCCATGGTGAAGATGTCGCGGAGGATGCCACCGACCCCGGTGGCCGCGCCCTGGTAGGGCTCGATGGCCGACGGGTGGTTGTGGCTCTCGATGCGGATGGCCGCGGCGATGCCGTCGCCCACGTCGACCACGCCGGCGTTCTCGCCCGGGCCCACGAGCACCCAGGGGGCCTCGGTGGGGAGGCGCTTCAGGTGCACGCGCGACGACTTGTACGAGCAGTGCTCGGACCACATCACCGCGTACATCGCCAGCTCGAGGTGGTTCGGCTCCCGCCCGATGATCGAGATGATGCTGGCGTACTCGTCGTCGGTGAGACCCAGAGAGCGGTGGATGCCTTCCTCCATGGGCCCGACGCTACTCGGCGGCACCTGCCCTCGGATTCGGCCCCGAAATGGCCGATCGACGGTAGGGGACCGAGGGTCGGTGGAGCTGCGGCGACAATCACCTAAATGGGTCCGGCGGAATCTCGCTCAATGGAGTCGGCCTCCGATCGGGATAATCAGGTCTGTTCGGTGATTGCCAATTCCGTTGGAGCTGTGCTCCACTTGGTCACCATGGCAACGTCAAAGCGCACCAAGAGCCCCATGAGCGACGAGCACAAGGCAGCCCTCGCCGAAGGTCGCAACCAGGGCCGTGCGGTCCGCCGCTACCTCGAGGCCCTCGAGGAGAACCGCCCGAAGCGGGGCCGCAAGCGCACCGAGGAGTCCGTGGCGCGCGACCTCGCCCGCACCGAGGAGGAGCTCGCCACCGCCGACGCCCTCCGCCGCCTGGAGCTCATCCAGCGCCGGCTCGACCTCCAGGTCGAGCTCGAGAAGATGGGCACCACCGTCGACCTCTCCGCCCTCGAGGCCGAGTTCGTCGCCGTCGCCAAGGGCTACGCCGAGCGCAAGCAGATCTCCTACGAGGCCTGGCGCGAGGCCGGCGTCTCCGCCGCCACCCTGAAGGCCGCGGGCATCACCCGCGGCACCGTCTGAGGCTCAGGCCACCAGGGAGCGCAGCAGCGGCAGGCCGTCGGCCGAGCCCAGCAGGTCGCTGCAGGCGCGCTCGGGGTGGGGCATGAGCCCGACCACGTTGCGGCCCTCGTTGCAGATGCCGGCGATGTCGTCGACCGAGCCGTTGGGGTTGTCGACGTAGCGCAGCACGATGCGGTCGTCGTCCCGGAGCCGGGCGAGGGTCTCGTCGTCGCAGGTGTAGTTGCCCTCGAAGTGGTTCACCGGGATGCGCAGCACCGCGCCGGCCTCGGCCTGGCTGGTGAGCGCGGAGTCGGTGGACTCGACCCGCAGCGACACCGTGGCGCACAGGAACTTGAGGCCCTTGTTCTTCTGCAGGGCACCCGGCAGCAGGCCGGCCTCGGTGAGCACCTGGAAGCCGTTGCAGATGCCGACCACCGGGCCACCGGCGGCAGCGAAGGTGGCCACCGCGCCCATCACCGGCGAGAAGCGGGCGATGGCACCGGGCCGCAGGTAGTCGCCGTGGGCGAACCCACCGGGCACCACCACGGCGTCGACGCCGTTGGTCGTGGCGTCACCGTGCCACAGCACCTCGGGCTCACCGCCGACGAGGGCGACGGCCTCGAGCATGTCCTGCTCGCAGTTGGACCCCGGGAAGAGGACGACCCCGACCCGTCGGCTCACGACGCGGCCCCGGCCACGGCCTCGAGCTCGACGACCGCGTCCTCGATCACCGGGTTGGTGAGGAAGCGACGGCACATGTCCTCTGCCTCGGCGCGGGCCGACGCCTCGTCGGCCGCCTCGATCGAGAAGCGGATGCTCTTGCCGACCCGGACCTCGCGGACCCCGTCGAAGCCGAGCGACGGGAGCGCCCGCTCGATGGTGGAGCCCTGGGGATCGGCGATGCCCTCCCGCAGGCGGACCTCGACGTGCACCGAGAAGATCATGCGCCGATCATCCCACACCCGGTCAGCCGTGCCAGTCGGCGAAGCTGCGACCGGTGATGCGCTCGTAGGCCTCGATGTAGCGGGTGCTCGTGGCCGTGACGACATGGTCGGGGAGCGGCGGCGGCGGGGGCTGCTTGTCCCAGTCGAGGTCGTCCAGGAAGTCGCGGACCGGCTGCTTGTCGAACGACGGAGGCGTCGTGCCCGGCTCCCAGCGGTCGGCCGGCCAGAAGCGGGAGGAGTCCGGGGTGAGGACCTCGTCGGCCAGCACCAGCTCACCGTCGACCATGCCGAGCTCGAACTTGGTGTCGGCGATGATGATGCCGCGCTCGGCCGCCCACTCCGAGCCCCGGGTGTAGAGCTCGATCGAGACGTCGCGGACCCGCTCGGCCAACTCGTTGCCGATCAGCGCGCAGGCCGCCTCGAACGAGATGTTCTCGTCGTGGCCCTCGTCGGCCTTCGTCGACGGGGTGAAGACGGGCTCGGGGAGCTTCGACGACTCGAGCAGCCCGCCGGGGAGGGTCTCGCCGTGCATGGTGCCGTTGCGGCTGTACTCCTTCCACGCCGAGCCGGTGATGTAGCCGCGGACGATGCACTCGATCGGGAGCATCTCCGCCTTCTTGCAGAGCATGATGCGGCCCTCCCATTCGGGGCGGCGCCACGCCTCGGGGAGGTCGTCGAGAGAGGTCGAGATCAGGTGGCTGCCCACCACGCCGTCGAACGTCTCGAACCAGAACGACGACATGGCCGTCAGCACGCGGCCCTTGTCGGGGATGGGCTCGGCCATGACGACGTCGAACGCCGACAGCCGGTCGGAGGTCACCATGAGCAGGCGGCCGTCGCCGGCGTCGTAGATGTCGCGCACCTTGCCCGAGTAGATGTGCGGCAGTCCGTCGGTGGTCACGTGGTCGCCTCCCGCGGCCTCGGCGCCCCGACCCCGAGTGGGCCGGAGGCGTTGTGTCAGAGGATGTCGCCCGGACGGTACCCGGCTGCCGCAGGGTCCGCCGACACGAGGGCCTCGACCGTGGCCACGAACGCGGCGACCTGCTGGGGGGCGGTGCCCACGAAGTCCAGCGGGTCCGCGAGCACGCCGGCCAGCTCGTCGGGGGCGAGGCCCAGGCGTTCGTCGGCGGCGAGTCGCTCGAGCAGGTCGTTCCCCTCGGCGCCCTGCTCGCGCAGGCGCAGCGCGGCGGCGACGGCGCTCTCCTTGATGGCCTCGTGGGCCTGCTCCCGACCGACGCCGTGGCGCACCGCCGCCATCAGCACCTTCGTGGTGGCGAGGAACGGCAGGTAGCGGTCGAGCTCGCGCTCGACCACGGCCGGGTAGGCGCCGAAGTCGTCGAGCACGGTGAGGAAGGTCTCGAACAACCCGTCGATGGCGAGGAAGGCGTCGGGTAGCGCGACCCGCCGCACGACCGAGCAGCTCACGTCGCCCTCGTTCCACTGGTCGCCGGCGAGCGCCCCGACCATGGTGAGGTGGCCCCGGAGGATGGTGAGGAACCCGCCGATGCGCTCGCAGCTGCGGCTGTTCATCTTGTGGGGCATGGCCGACGAGCCGACCTGGCCGGGACGGAAGCCCTCGGTGGCGAGCTCCTGGCCCGCCATCAGCCGGACGGTGAGGGCGAGGTCGGCCGGGCCGGCGGCCGCCTGCACGAGCGCGCTGCACGACGTCGAGGTCGAGCGAGCGCGGGTACACCTGGCCCACGTTGGTGAGCACGGCCTCGAAGCCGAGGTGCTCGGCGATGCGGCGCTCGAGCCGGTCGAGGCGCTCGGCGTCGCCGTCGAGCAGGTCGAGCATGTCCTGCTGGGTGCCGACCGGGCCCTTGACCCCCCGCAGCGGGTACCGGGCGAGCAGGTCGTCGACCCGGTACAGCGCCTGGAGGAGCTCCTCGCCCGCGTTGGCGAAGCGCTTGCCGAGGGTGGTGGCCTGCGCCGGGACGTTGTGGGTGCGGCCGGTCATCACCAGGTCGGCGTGCTCGGCGGCCCGCTCGGCCAGACGGGCGAGGGCGGCGAGCATCCTGCCCCGCACCAGCACCAGCGCCCGGCGCACCTGGAGCTGCTCGACGTTCTCGGTCAGGTCGCGGGAGGTCATCCCCTTGTGGATCTGCTCGTGGCCGGCCAGGGCCGCGAACTCGTCGATCCGCGCCTTCACGTCGTGACGTGTGACACGTTCCCGGGCCTCGATCGACTCCAGGTCGACCTGGTCGATGACCTTCCGGTACGCCTCGATGGCCTCGTCGGGCACCGGCGATGCCGAGATCGCGCTGGGCCTCGAGGACGGCCAGCCACAGCTCCCGCTCCAGCACCACCTTGTGCTCGGGCGACCACAGCCGGGCCATGTCGGCACTGGCGTAACGGGCGGCGAGCACGTTGGGCACGCTGGAGCGGGGCATCGATCCTCCTGGGCAGGGGCTCCGGATCACCCGTCGGCGGCGTCCGCGGGCCCGATCCGGACCACTGCAAGGGTAAAGCACAGGCCCGGAGACGCCGACGAGAAGGGTGGAGGTCGTCCGCGTCCGCGGCACCACCTCTCCCTCGCCATGGCCCACCACGACACCGACCACCGCCGCAGCCTCCTCGACGAGCGCTGCGCGCGGCACCAGTTCGAAGCGGCGATCGACCGGTGCCGGCAGTGCGGGAACACCTTCTGCGGTCGAGTGCCTCGTCTACTCCTTCGGCGAGAAGCAGCCGCCGTTCTGCATCCCCTGCGCGCTCTCGGCCTCGGGCATCCGCTCGAACGCGGGGAACCGGCCGACCCTCCCGAAGAAGGAGCTGCGGCGCCGCCAGAAGGCGGAGGCCCGCATCGCCGAGGAGGAAGAGGCCCGCGCCGCGACCACCACGACCCAGATCGACTGGAGCCTCCCGATCAACGGGACCGACCCCAACGCGGATCCGGACTTCCCGCACTTCGAGGACGACGATCCGGGCGCGCCACGACCCGCCGCGCCGCCTCCGCCCCCTTCCGCGCCGAAGCCCCGGGGTGGGCTGTTCGGCCGCAAGAAGAACAAGGCCGTCCCGTTCTGAACTGCCGCTGACCCGTCGATGATCGACGGGACCGGCTCAGGCCGAGGCGCGCTTCTCGCGGTCGGCGGCAAGGGCCGCGGCCAGGGACTCGTCGCTGATGGCGAGCATCTCGACCACCAGCAGCGCCGCGTTCATCGAGCCGTCGATGGCCACGGTCGCGACCGGGATGCCCTTCGGCATCTGCACCGTGGAGTAGAGCGCGTCGACGCCGTTGATGGCGCCGCCCGAGAGCGGCACGCCGACCACCGGCAGCGTGGTGTGGGCGGCGACGACACCGGCGAGGTGGGCGGCCATGCCCGCGCCACAGATGAAGGCGACGTAGCCGTCGGCCCGGGCCGACGTGGCGAGCGCGGTGACCTGGGCGGGGTTGCGGTGGGCCGAGAGGACCCGCACGTCGGCCTCGAGCCCGAAGGCCTCGAGCGTGTCGACCGCGGGCTGCATCTTCTCGCGGTCGTTGGGCGAGCCCATGAGCACGGCGACCTTCATCGTCGGTTCCCTCCGTCGGTGGTGTCGGCCACGGCGGCCGAGGCGATGTCGTTGCGATGGTGCAGGCCGGGCCAACTGATGTGGCCGACCGCGTCGTAGGCACGGGCGCGGGCCGCGGTCAGGTCCGGGCCCTGGCCGGTGACGGCGAGGACACGCCCGCCTGCGGTGACGAGGCCTCCGTCGGGCCCGGCGCCGACGCCGGCGCAGAAGACGCTGACGCCCTCCACGGCCTCGGCCTCGGCGATGCCCTCGATGACGTCGCCCGTGCGCACGTCACGGGGGTAGCCCTCCGCCGCGCACACCACGGTGACGGCGGCGCCGTCGTCGAAGGTGGGCGCTGCGTCGAGGGCGCCGGCGGCCGCGGCGGCGAGCAGCTGGCCGAGGTCGCTGGTGAGCCGGGGGAGCACGACCTGGGTCTCCGGGTCGCCGAAGCGCACGTTGTACTCGAGCATCTTCGGGCCGTTCGGGGTGAGCATCAGCCCGGCGTAGAGGACGCCCCGGTAGTCGATGCCCATGGAGCGCAGGGCGGCGAGCGTGGGCGCCACGGCGTCGTCCATCACCATGGCGACGACGTCGTCACCGGCGACCGGCACCGGCGAATAGGCGCCCATGCCACCGGTGTTGGGGCCGGCGTCGCCGTCGCCCACCCGCTTGAAGTCCTGGGCGGGGGCGAGGGGAACGGCCCGGGTGCCGTCACACACGGCGAGGATCGACAGCTCGGGCCCGGTGAGGCCCTCCTCGATCACGAGGGTGCGCCCGGCGTCGCCGAAGGCCTCACCCGAGAGGTACTCGGTGACGGCCTCGCGGGCCTCGGCGAGGTCGGTGGTGACGACCACGCCCTTGCCGGCGGCGAGGCCGTCGGTCTTCACGACGTAGAGGCCGTCGAGCGTGTCGAGGAAGCCGAACGCGGGGTCGGCCTCGGTGAAGGTGCCGTGCCGGGCGGTGGGAACGCCGGCGTCGACGAGCACCTGCTTCATCCACGCCTTGGAGCCCTCCAGCCGGGCACCGTCGGCACCGGGGCCGAACACCAGGCGGCCGGCGGCGCGCAGCTCGTCGGCCAGGCCCGCGACCAGCGGCGCCTCGGGCCCGATGACGTAGAGGTCGGCGTCGATCGCCGTTGCCGGGGTGTCGACCGACCCGGGGATGCCCGGGTTCCCGGGGGTGACCACGACCTCGTGGTGACGGCGCAGGACGGTCGCCAGGGCGTGCTCCCGCCCGCCCGAGCCCACCACGCAGACCTTCATCAGCTGTCGAAGTGCAGGAACTGGTCGCGGCCCGGGCCGACACCGACGAGGCTGATCGGCACGCCGACCTGCTCGCCCAGGAAGGCCACGTAGTCGAGGGCCTCCTTCGGGAGCTGGTCGCGCCGGGTCAGCTTGGAGAGGTCGGTCTTCCAGCCGGGGAGCTCCTCGTAGACGGGCTTCGCCTTGTGCAGCACCGACTGGTGGTACGGCAGGTGCGTGACCCGCTCTCCGTCGACGTCGTAGGCGACGCAGACCTTCACGGTGTCGAGCGTGTCGAGCACGTCGAGCTTGGTGAGGGCCAGCTCCGAGAGGGAGTTGAGGCGCACGGCGTGGCGCAGCATCACCGCGTCGAACCAGCCGGTGCGGCGCCGGCGGCCGGTGTTGGTGCCGTACTCGTGGCCGACGTCGACGAGGTGCTCGCCGATCTCGTCGAACAGCTCGGTCGGGAACGGGCCGGCACCCGACGCGGGTGACGTACGCCTTGGCGATGCCGATGACCCGGTCGATGTAGCGGGGCCCGATGCCGGCACCGGTGCAGGCGCCGCCGGCGACCGGGTTCGACGAGGTGACGAACGGGTACGTGCCGTGGTCGAGGTCGAGGAAGGTGGCCTGGGCCCCTTCGAGGAGCACCTCCTGGCCGGCCTCGAGGGCGTCGTGGACGAGGTTCACCGAGTCGGTGATCATCGGCTCCATGCGGGGGGCGCACTGGCCCAGGTAGACGTCGGCGATCTCGTCGGCGTCGAGCGGGAGCTGGTTGAACACCTTCGCCAGGATGGCGTTCTTCTCCTTCAGCACCCCGTCGAGCTTCTCGCGGAAGATCTTGGGGTCGAGGAGGTCCTGCACCCGCAGGCCCACGCGGGACGCCTTGTCGGCGTAGGCCGGGCCGATGCCGCGCTTGGTGGTGCCGACCTTGTTCTTGCCGAGGCGCCGCTCGGTGAGCTTGTCGAGCTCCTGGTGGTACGGGAGGATCAGGTGCGCGTTGCCGCTGACCTTGAGCCGGCTGGTGTCGACGCCCTTGGCGGCGAGCACGTCGAGCTCGGCGAGCAGCACACGGGGGTCGACGACGACGCCGTTGCCGATCACCGGGGTGATGTGGTCGTAGAGGATCCCGCTGGGCACGAGCTGCAGGGCGAAGCTCTCACCGTCGACGACGATCGTGTGACCGGCGTTGTGGCCGCCCTGGTAGCGCACCACGAGGTGCATCTCCTTGGCGACGAGATCGGTGAACTTGCCCTTCCCCTCGTCACCCCATTGGGTTCCGACGACGACGGTGGCTGGCACGGCGTGCTCCTTGATAGCTGGTCGTGCCCGCGCGAGCGCCCGGCACCTGCTCCCGAGGGAACCGGGAAACAGTAGTCGTTCCGCGCCTGGCGATCGAAGGGCGATCGATCTCGCCCTCGACCGCGACTAGCGCTCGGTGAGGCGAGCGGCCCGGGAACGGGCCACCAGCACCAGGACCGCGCCCCCGGCGACGACCGAGAGGCCGACGACGGCGAGGCCGGAGCTGTCGGTGCCGGTGTAGGGCAGCTCGCCCTCGACCTGCACCGAGCCGAGGACCTCGGCGGCGGTGTCCGGCGTGGTCTGCACGGTGCCCAGCACCTCGGCCTCGGTGGTCGTCGTGGCCTGCGCGGTCGTCGTCGTGATCTCCGGAGCCGTCGTCGAAGTGGTGGAGGTCGAAGTGGTGGACGTGGAAGTGGTGGACGTCGTCGACGTGGTCGAGGACGTCGACGTCGTGGTGGTCGTCGGGACCACGCCCGGGCAGGTGTGGCTGAGCGTGAAGTTGGTCGGCGGCGTAGTGCCTCCCGAGTACAGCGCGTACGAGCTGTCGCCGAGCACGATGTCGGTCAGGGTGTGACCAGCAGGGACGGCGACGAACACGTTGTCGGTCTGGCTCCCGTTGGGGACGATCGCCGGGCCGGTGAAGGTCACGACCTCGTTACCGGGCCCGGGGGAGGTCGTCAGCTCGAGCGAGGTGACGGTGAAGGAGTACACGTTGTTGCTCGGCGCCAGGATGAAGTGCCAGTAGGCGAAGCCGTCGTCGGGGCACTCCTCCTCGGCGGAAGCCTGGCTGTTGTTGAGGGCGATGGCACCGGCGGGAAGGGCGGCCGGGGCGGCCACCTCGGCGCCGACGTTGCCGGCCGCGGCGGCGAAGCCGAGCGCGCCACCGACCAGCAGGACGCTGGCGGTGACGCCGACGGCCGTGCGGCGGAGGGACGAGAGTGCGGACATGGGAACCTTCTTCCGGGAGAGTGTCCCGGTACCCCACGGGCGGCGGCCGAGACCGTCGACCGGTGGGTACCGATCGGTCCGGGGCCGGTTTCGCTCTCACTCCCCGCACGGCTCAAGCGACCAGTTCATCGCCGGGCGGATCAACGCTCCCCAACCGCCACCGCTGACCGGTGACAGCGCGTCACAAGCACCCTCACGGGTGCCTGGGAACCGTCCGTCGCCCTCGGGTCCCGGCGGGATGGCAAGTGATCGCCGACGTCGCGACCAGAGGCCTGACTCGCGAGAGGGACGACCGGCCCGGACCGGTCGCCCCTCTCGTTCTGTTCTGGTCACGGCTGGCGGAGTGACCGCTCCGCCCGCCCCGGGGCCGGTGGCCCCGGTCGCCAGGGACTACTGCTCGCCGAGGTGGCGGCCCTTGGTGCGGGCCAGGCCGACGAGGAGGGCGCCACCGAGCAGGACGGCGAGGCCGGCGGCGACCATGCCTGAGGTGTTGGTGCCGGTGTACGGGAGCTCACCGTTGACCTGCACGGCGCCCATGACCTCGGCGACGGTGGTCGGAGCGGCGGTGGTCTGGACCGTGCCGAGCACCTCGACGGTCGTGGTGGTCTCCTCGGGCGCCGTCGTGGTGGTCGTCTCCTCGGGCGCCGTCGTGGTCGTGGTCCCCTCGGGCGCCGTCGTGGTCGTCGTCCCGACGGTTCCGGAGCAGGTGTGGCTCAGGTTGAAGAGGTTCGGAGCCACACCGGTGTAGGCGGCCGACGAGCCGGTGAGCAGCAGGTCGGTGAGGGTGTGACCCGCCGGGACCGCGACGAACACGTTGTCGGTCTGGGTGCCGTTCGGGACGATGGCCGCACCGCTGAAGGTGAGGCTCTCGCTCGTCGATTCGCCGGTCTTGAGGTTCAGGGTGATCGACGTGAACGAGGCCGAGTCGTCGTTCGGGGCGAACACGAAGTGCCAGTAGGCGGCGCCGCCGACCGGGCAGTCGGTGTCCGCCTCGGCGGTGTTGTTGTGGAGTGCGATCGTGTTGACCGACACGGGGGCCGAGACGCCATCGGCAGCGCCAGCGGTGGTGGCCGCGGCGACGAAGCCGAGGGAGCCGCCGACCAGCATGGTCGTGGCCGCCAGGCCGAGGGCCGTTCGGCGGAGAGAGTCGTTGAACGTCATGGGAGCCTTCTTCCGGGAGAGTGTCCCGGTGCCCCTCGATCGACGGCCAGACCGTCGATCGGTGGGCACCGATCGGTCTGGGGCCGGTTTCGCTCTCACTCCCCGCACGGCTCAAGCGACCAGTTCGTCGCCGGCGGATCAACGCTCCCCAGCCGCCACCTATAGTGGTGACGACACTAGTACCAACGCTCTGGGTGACTACTTCGACACGGCTCTTCCGCTGAATTTCACGGAATAGTCCAGATGACCCACGAAGAGTGGTCGATTCTGACCACCACGGAGCGCGGCGAAGGGGCCGGGCGGTTCGGCACCACCCGACCCCCTCGGTCGGCCTCAGCGAAGGACCAGGGTGCCCTCGTCGTCGGCGTCGACCACCACGGTGTCACCCTCGCCGTAGGTGCCCTCGAGGATGGCGAGGGCCAGCTTGTCGGCGATCTCGCGCTGGATGACCCGCTTGAGCGGACGGGCGCCGAAGGCGGGCTCGTAGCCCTCGCCGGCGATGGCCCGCCTGGCCTCCGGCGTGACCTCCAGCCGGATGCGGCGCTGGGCGAGGCGCCCGACCAGGCCCTGGAGCTGGATGTCGACGATGCGCTCGAGGTCGTCCTCGGTGAGCGAGCGGAACCGCACGATGTCGTCGATGCGGTTCACGAACTCCGGCTTGAAGAACTCCCGGGGATCACCCGGCAGGTTGGAGGTCATGATCAGCACGACGTTGGTGAAGTCGACGGTGCGCCCCTGGCCGTCGGTGAGGCGGCCGTCGTCGAGGAGCTGGAGCAGCACGTTGAAGACGTCGGGGTGGGCCTTCTCGATCTCGTCGAGGAGCACCACGGCGTAGGGCCGACGGCGCACGGCCTCGGTGAGCTGGCCGCCCTCGTCGTAGCCGACGTACCCGGGAGGCGCACCGATGAGCCGGCTCACGGTGTGCTTCTCCATGTACTCGCTCATGTCGATGCGGGTCATCGCCCGCTCGTCGTCGAAGAGGAAGTCGGCGAGCGACCGGGCGAGCTCGGTCTTGCCCACGCCGGTGGGGCCGAGGAAGAGGAACGAGCCGATCGGGCGGTTGGGGTCGGACAGGCCGGCCCGGCTGCGACGGATGGCGTTGGCCACGGCGACGACCGCCTCGTCCTGGCCGATGACCCGCTGGTGCAGGACGTCCTCGAGGCGGACGAGCTTCGCCATCTCGCCCTCCATGAGCCGGCTCACGGGCACGCCGGTCCACTTGCTGACGACCTCGGCGATGTCCTCGGAGTCGACCTCCTCCTTCAGCATCTTCTGGGCGGCCTGGAGCTCGTCGAGGGCCTTGGAGGCCTCGGCGACCTGGCGCTCGACCTCGGGCAGCTGGCCGTAGCGGATCTCGGCGGCCTTCTCGAGGTCGGCCTCGCGCTCGAGCTCGATGCGCTTGTGCTCGAGGCTCTCCTTGAGGGCCCGGATGCGGTCGATGGCGTCCTTCTCGGCCTGCCAGTGGGCCTTCATGCCGGCGATCTGCTCGCGCTGGTTGGCGAGGTCCTCGTCGAGCGAGGCGAGGCGCTCCTGGGAGGCGGCGTCGGTCTCCTTCGCCAGCGCGACCCGCTCGATCTCGAGCTGGCGGATGCGGCGCTCGACCATGTCGATCTCGGTGGGCATCGAGTCGATCTCGATGCGCAGCTTCGAGGCGGACTCGTCGACGAGGTCGATGGCCTTGTCGGGCAGGAAGCGCCCGGTGAGGTAGCGGTCCGAGAGCACGGCGGCGGCCACGAGCGCGGCGTCCTGGATGCGGACGCCGTGGTGGACCTCGTAGCGCTCCTTCAGACCGCGGAGGATGGCGATGGTGTCCTCGACCGACGGCTGGTCGACGAAGACCTGCTGGAAGCGGCGCTCGAGGGCCGGGTCCTTCTCGATGTACTTGCGGTACTCGTCGAGGGTGGTGGCGCCGATCATGCGCAGCTGGCCGCGGGCGAGCAGCGGCTTGAGCATGTTGCCGGCGTCCATCGAGCCCTCGGCGGCGCCGGCGCCGACGACGGTGTGCATCTCGTCGATGAAGGTGATGACCTCGCCCTGGGCGTCGGTGATCTCCTTGAGGACGGCCTTGAGCCGCTCCTCGAACTCGCCGCGGAACTTGGCGCCGGCGACCATCGAGCTGAGGTCGAGCGAGATGAGCCGCTTGTTCTTCAGGCTCTCGGGCACGTCGCCCTCGACGATGCGCCGGGCGAGGCCCTCGACGATGGCGGTCTTGCCGACGCCGGGCTCGCCGATGAGCACCGGGTTGTTCTTGGTGCGGCGCGACAGCACCTGGATGACGCGGCGGATCTCCTCGTCGCGGCCGATGACGGGATCGATCTTCCCGGCGCGGGCGTCCTCGGTGAGGTCGCGGCCGTACTTCTCGAGGGCCTGGTACTGCTCCTCGGGGTTCTGGCTGGTGACGCGGTGGCTGCCACGGACCTGGGCCAGCGCGGTGAGCAGGTCGTCGCGCTCGACGCCGATCTTCTCGGCGAGGGCGAGCAGGAGGTGCTCGGTGGAGAGGTACTCGTCGTGGAGCTCGCGGCGGGCCTCGTCGGCCCGGTCGAACAGGGCGGTGAACTCGCGCCCCACGCGTGACTCGCTGCCGTAGGCCTTGGGGAGCTTGGCGACGGCGTCGGTGGCCTCGTTGCGCATGTGCACGGGCGACACGCCGACCTTCTGCAGGATCGGCAGCACGACGCCTTCCTCCTGGCCCAGCAGGGCGAGCAGGAGGTGGTCGGGGGTGACCTCGGGGTTGCTGGCCGAGCGGGCATCGGCGAGCGCGAGGTTCACGGCTTCCTGGGTCTTCAGGGTCCAGCGGTTCGGATCGAGTGCCATGTCTGCGGCGTCTCTCCTTCAAGAGGGTGGTGCGTTCCTCAAAGTTAACAATCCCATTGTCAACTTTGATTCCCGCCCGAACCCGGAATTCCCCGTTCTGGTGGAGAGAAGGGAGCGGCGGGCTACTGACCGGTGAGGCGGCGGATGACGGTGGCGGCGTCGTCGTAGCGGGTGACGGCCTGGCGCACGGGCACGAGGTCGCGGCGGTAGGAGCGGTGGGCCTCGGAGACCGCGTCGGCGGCCTCGTGGCGCACGCGGGCCAGCTCGGCCTCGAGCTCGGCGACGCGGGCCTCGAGGGCGAGCACCCGCTTCACGCCCGCCAGGTTCAGGCCCTCGTCGGTGAGGGACTGGATGCGGCGCAGGTGGTCGATGTCGGCCTGGCTGTAGCGGCGGCTGCCGCCCTGGGTGCGGGCCGGCTCGAGCAGGCCCTTGCGCTCGTAGATGCGCAGGGTCTGCGGGTGCACGCCCGCCAGCTCGGCGGCCACGGAGATGACGTAGACCGCCCGGATCTGGGCGGCCCGGGGATCGTTCGGGTCCATCGGCATCGGCTACACCCCCAGGTGCTCTCGTGCGGCAGCGGGAAGGGTGTCGGCGAGCGCCTCGACCGCCTGCCGCTGCTCGTCGGTGAGATGGGTCGGCACCGTGACCTGCACGGTGACCAGCAGGTCGCCGCGTGACCTTCTTGGTCTCGACGCCGCGCCCCTTCACCCGGAAGACCTTGCCCGACGGCGTGCCCTCGGGGATCTTCAGGGTGACCGTGGCGCCGTCGAGGGTGGGCACGGTGAGCTTGGTGCCGAGGGTGGCCTCGGCGAAGGTGACCGGCACGACGAGCGTGAGGTTCTGGCCGTCGCGGCCGAACACCGCGTCGTGCTCGACGTGGACGATGACGAACAGGTCGCCGGCCGGGCCGCCGTTGCGGCCGGCACCACCCCGGCCCTTGAGCCGGATGCGCTGGCCGTCGGAGACGCCGGCGGGGATGCGGACCTTGACCTCGCGCGGCCGCCGCTCGATGCCCGAGCCGCGGCACGTGGAGCAGGGGTCGGTGATGACCGAGCCCGAGCCACCGCACGCCGGGCAGGGCGTGGAGAACGAGAACATGCCCTGGTTGTCGTCGAGCACGCCGCGACCGCTGCAGTTCTGACAGGTGGTCGGACCGCTGCCCGGACGGGCGCCGGAGCCGTGGCAGGTGCTGCACGGCATGTCGCTGGTGAGGTGGAGGGTGGTGGTGACGCCCGCGACGGCCTCGCGGAACGGCAGGTGCAGCTCGGCCTCGAGGTCGCTGCCGCGCTGCGGGCCGGTGCCCCGGGGCGCGCCGCCCCGACCACGGCGGCCGCCGCCACCGAACAGGCCGCCGAGGAGGTCGCCGATGTCGGCGCCCTGGAAGCCGAAGCCCCCCGGGGCGCCGCCGCCGGGCCCGAACCCGCCCGGGCCCTGGCCACCGCCGAAGCCCATGCCCCCCATGGGGCCGAGCTTGCGGACCTCGTCGTACTCCTTGCGCTTGGCCTCGTCGCCCACGACGTCGTAGGCGGAGGCGACCTCCTTGAAGCGCTCCTCGGCGGAGGGGTCGTCGGGGTTGGCGTCGGGGTGGAGCTCCCGCGCCAGCTTCCGGTAGGCGCGCGTGATCTCCTTCGGCGTCGCCTTCTCCGAGACGCCGAGGACCTTGTAGTAGTCCTTCTCGAACCACTCGCGCTGTGCCGTCACTAACCCCTGACCTTCACCATGGCCGGGCGCAGGACCCGGCCCTTCCACTCGTAACCCGTGCGCAGGGTCTCGACCACGAGGGCCTCTCCCCCGTCGCCGGGCTCGTGCATGACCGCGTCGTGCAGGTTGGGGTCGAACGGCTCGTCGGCGGGGGCCAGGCGGACCAGGCCCTCACGCTCGAGCAGCTCGCCCAGCATCTTCGCGATCGGTTCCACATCGGTCGCCCCGTGGCCGACGGCGGCGTCGCACGCGTCGAGCACCACCAGCAGCTTCTCGGCGAGGCCGGCAGCGGCGCGCTCGCGCAGCTCGACCTCGTCGCGGGCGACCCGCTTCTTGTAGTTGTCGAACTCCGCCTTCACCCGCAGGAGGGTGTCGCGGAAGTCGTCGCGCTCGGCCAGCAGCACGGCGGCGTCGAGGTCGGAGTCGATCTCGGCGGCCACCTCGGCCTCGGCGTCGACGAGCGCCTGCTCGTCGAAGCCGGCCAGCGGATCGTCAGGGGCGGGCGGGGCCGCCGGCTCGTCGCCGGCGGCCTGCCCCTCGGTGTGGGCCACGACTACTTGTCCTCGTCGTCGACGATCTCGGCGTCGACGACATCGTCGTCGTTCGGCGCCGAGCTGCCGCCGCCGGCACCACCGGCCGCGCCGGCGTTGTCGTTGGCGGCCGCCTGCTCGTAGAGCTTCTGGGTGAACTCCTGGCTGGCGGTCATGAGGGCTTCGGTGCCGAGCTTGATGGCCTCGAGGTCGGAGCCCGAGATGGCCGTCTTGAGGTCGGCGAGCTTGGACTCGACGTTGGCCTTCTCCTCGGCCGAGATCTTGTCGCCCTGGTCCTTCAGCAACTTCTCGGTCTGGTAGACGAGCGTGTCGGCCGAGTTGCGGATGTCGGCCTCTTCCTTGCGCTGACGGTCCTCCTCGGCGTGGGCCTCGGCGTCCTTCACCATCTGGTCGATGGCGTCCTTGGAGAGCGACGACTGACCGGTGATGGTCATCGACTGCTCCTTGTTGGTGGCCCGGTCCTTGGCCGACACGTGCACGATGCCGTTGGCGTCGATGTCGAACGTGACCTCGATCTGGGGCACGCCACGGGGGGCGGGCGGCAGGTCGACGAGCTGGAACTTGCCGAGCGTCTTGTTGTAGTTCGCCATCTCGCGCTCGCCCTGGAGCACGTGGATCTCGACCGACGGCTGGTTGTCCTCGGCCGTGGTGAAGACCTCGGTGCGTCGGGTCGGGATGGTGGTGTTGCGCTCGATGAGCTTGGTCATGACCGAGCCCTTGGTCTCGATGCCGAGCGACAGCGGGGTGACGTCGAGGAGCAGGACGTCCTTGACCTCGCCCTTGAGCACGCCGGCCTGGACCGCGGCACCGATGGCCACGACCTCGTCGGGGTTGACGCCCTTGTGGGGGTCGTTGCCCGTCATCTCCTTGACGAGCTCGGCCACCGCGGGCATGCGGGTCGAGCCACCCACGAGGATGACGTGCTCGATGTCGCCCTTGGTGAGCCCGGCGTCGGTGATGGCCTGCTCGAACGGCTTGCGGCAGCGGTCGAGGAGGTCGGCGGTGAGCTCCTGGAACTTGGCCCGGGTGAGCTGCTCGTCGAGGTGCAGCGGACCGTCGGGGGTGGCGGTGATGAACGGCAGGTTGATCTGCGTGGACTGCACCTGCGACAGCTCGATCTTGGCCTTCTCGGCGGCTTCCTTGAGGCGCTGCACGGCCATGTTGTCCTTGGACAGGTCGACGCCGTGGGCGGTCTTGAACGAGTCGACGAGCCAGTCGATGACGCGCTGGTCCCAGTCGTCGCCGCCGAGGCTGGTGTCGCCGTGGGTGGACTTCACCTCGAAGACGCCGTCGCCGATCTCGAGCACCGACACGTCGAAGGTGCCGCCGCCGAGGTCGAACACGAGGATCGTCTGGTCGGCGCCCTCCTTGTCGAGGCCGTAGGCCAGGGCGGCCGCGGTGGGCTCGTTGATGATGCGGAGCACCTCGAGGCCGGCGATCTGGCCGGCTTCCTTGGTGGCGGTGCGCTGGGCGTCGTCGAAGTACGCCGGGACGGTGATGACGGCCTGGGTGACGGTGTCACCGAGGTAGGCCTCGGCGTCGCGCTTGAGCTTCATCAGCGTGCGGGCCGAGATCTCCTGCGAGGTGTACGCCTTGCCGTCGATGTCGATGGTCCAGTTGGTGCCGACGTGGCGCTTGACCGACCGGATGGTGCGGTCGGGGTTGGTGATGGCCTGGCGCTTGGCGACCTCGCCGACGAGGACCTCGCCGTTCTTGGCGAAGGCCACCACCGACGGCGTCGTGCGACTGCCCTCGGCGTTGGGGATGACGACGGGGTCGCCGGCCTCGAGGACGGCGACGACCGAGTTGGTGGTACCGAGGTCGATACCGACGGCCTTGGGCATGGTGTGGCTCCTGTGTCAGGGGGATTGTGCTCAGGTGGGGCCCTGGCGGGCGTGGGCTGTAGGTTCACAGCTGACCACCAGGAAACTTGAGTGTGATGTTAGCAACTTCTTCCTCCAGCCTGACATTCCCGCACCGGAAAATCTCGTCGGGCGCCGAACTGGTTGTGGATCTGCACGCTGGAGCGGTCTCAGACCCAACCAGTTCGGCGGTAGGAGTGAACTGGTTGGGTCTGTGCACGCCAGGGCGAGCGGGATTCCAACCAGTTCGGGGTGGTGGGGCAGACTGAGGCCATGACGTCGACGCTCGTGCTGGTCCGCCACGGCCAGAGCACCTGGAACCTCGAGAACCTCTTCACCGGCTGGTACGACGCCGACCTGACCGACAAGGGTCGGGCCGAGGCCACCGCCGCCGGCGAGCTCATGGCGGCGGAGGGCGTCGAGCCCACCGTGCTGCACACCTCGATGCAGACCCGCGCCATCCGCACCGCCAACCTCGCGCTCGACGCCATGGGCCGGCTCTGGATCCCCGTGCGCCGCTCGTGGCGCCTCAACGAGCGCCACTACGGCGCCCTGCAGGGCCAGGACAAGAAGGCGGCGTCGGAGGAGTTCGGCCCCGACCAGGTGAAGGTCTGGCGCCGCAGCTACGACACCCCGCCGCCGGCCCTCGAGCTCGACGACCCCCGCCACCCGGCGAACGACCCCCGCTACGCCGACCTCCCGCCCGACGTGCTGCCCGCGTCCGAGTGCCTCAAGGACGTCGTGGACCGGATGCTGCCGTACTGGTTCGACGACATCGTCCCCGACCTCAAGGCGGGCCACACCACGCTGGTGGTGGCCCACGGCAACAGCCTGCGGGGCCTCATCAAGCACCTCGAGGGCATCAGCGACGACGACATCGCCGGCCTCGACCTGCCCACCGGCGTGCCGCTCGTCTACGAGCTCGGCGCCGACATGCGCCCCGTCGAGCAGAAGGCCCCCCTCGACCGGGCCCTCGGCGACGTCGCGGCCATCAAGGCCGCCGCCGACGCGGTGAAGAAGCAGGCCGGCTGAGCCCTCGGCCCCCCGGCACCGTCACCGCTCAGGCGGGCCGGCGCTGCTCCATCTGCGGTTCGAACTCCAGCAGGTAGCCACGCGACCGCACCGTCTTGATGACGAGGCCCAGCGGGGCGATGCGGCGGCGCACTCGCAGCATGTGCACGTCGAGCGCGTTGCGTCCCGGTGCACCCTTGGGCCACCCCGCCCGGGCGAGCTGGTCGCGGCTGACGACGGCGCCGAAGCGGTCGAGCAACGCGGCCATCAGGCGGGCTTCCACCGGCGGCAACGAGACCCAGTCGGGCCCGGACCGCAGGACGCCGTCGGGGTCGAGCTCCGGCCGGACGGGGAGGTGCTGCACCGCACGCTCCGCGACCGACCGGCAACGAGCGTCGATGTCGGCTTCCGACGAGGGCATCCGGACCCAGTCCTCGGCGCAGTCGACGACCACGGGCGCGGGCACGTCGCCCTCGACCAGCAGGACCCGTGGACGGCCTTGTGCCGCCAACACGTCACGGCGGTCCTGTTCGAGAGGCCAACGGAGAAGCACGACGTCCACGGCGCAGGACGCTACGGAGGCCGTGTTGCTCGACTGTTTCGTGGAGGTGAAGAGATCGGCCGCCAGGATCCCGGGCGCGGGTGCCCGGCGGTCCGTAAGCTGCGGCGATGGCACGTGACGCATGGCTGAACCACCTCGCCCAGGTCCCCCTCTTCGCTGACTGCTCGAAGAAGCAGCTCCAGTCGGTGGCCGCCGCCTCGATCGAGCTCACCATCGACACCGGCAAGGTGCTCGTGCGTGAGGGCGAGGCCGGGCACGAGGCGTTCGTGATCATGGAGGGCACTGCCACCGTCAGCCGCAAGGGCGAGACCATCGCCCAGCTCGGCGTCGGCGACGTCGTCGGCGAGCTCGCCCCGCTCACCGGCGGCAACCGCACCGCCACCGTCGTGGCCGACACCCCGATGGAGCTCCTGGTCATCGGCCAGCGCGAGTTCGCCGGGCTGCTCGACGAGGTCCCCGGCCTCGCCGTGCGGGTGCTCCACAACCTCGCCCACCGCATGGTGGAGCTGGAGGAACTGGCCTTCAAGTAGGCCGGCGCCAGGTCCCGCCGAACCCGACCCTCACGGTTGGGGTGCGGCGGGGACCGCGCGAGTAGGTTTGCGAACCGTATGGAACGCAAGCGCATCAAGGGCCCGGCCCTCGTCCTGATCATCGGTCTGGCCTTCGCCACGGTGACGGCCCTGTCGGGCATCGCCGCGTCGGTGTTCCAGCAACACGATGAGTCCGCGACGACTCGCGAGGTCTTCGGGGGCATCCCCGACGCCCTCAAGATCACGTTCTACGTCCTCACCCCGGTGCTGTTGATCTACGGCGCCGTGCTCTTCGCCCAGCGGGTGAAGAACTGGGAGCGGGGCAAGCCCGACAACCGGGCCACCACCAAGAAGAACGTGAAGCGCCGCATGGGCGACTTCCGCGCCGGCGTCTACATGCAGACGCTGCTGCGCGACCCCGCCGCCGGCATCATGCACTCGCTGATCTACTTCTCGTTCCTGGTCCTGCTGGCGGTCACCACGATCCTCGAGATCAACCACCAGCTGCCCGAGAGCCTGAAGTTCCTCAACGGGCAGGTCTACATGGCCTATTCGTTCGTCGGTGACTTCGCCGGCCTGGCGCTGTTCGTCGGCGTGATGTGGGCGATCGTGCGCCGCTACATCCAGCGGCCCTACCGCATCCGCATCAAGACCAAGCCGGAGCACGCGGTCATCCTCGGCATCCTGCTCTCGCTGTCGGTCACCGGCTTCTTCACCGAGGCCTTCCGCATCGCCGAGACCGACTACCCCTCGTTCGAGAAGTGGTCGTTCGTCGGCTACCCGTTGGCGCTGCTCTTCGAGGGCAACACCCACCTCGTCGGGTGGCACCAGGCGATGTGGATCCTCCACGTCCTCACGTTCTTCGCCTTCCTCGTGATCCTCCCGGTCACGATGCTGCGCCACATGTTCACCTCGCCGCTGAACATGTACCTGAAGGACCGTGACCGGCCCAAGGGCGCGATGAAGCCCATGCCGAACCTCATGGAGACCGAGCTCGAGAGCTTCGGCGCCTCCACCATCGAGGACTTCACCTGGAAGCAGCTGCTCGACACCGACGCCTGCACCATGTGCGGCCGCTGCACCGCGGTCTGCCCGGCCCACGCCACCGGCAAGCCCCTCGACCCCCGCGAGATCGTGCTGAAGACGGGCGAGGTCATGGCCCGCACCGGCGACCCGCAGGTCTCGCCCCCGATCGGCGTCGACAGCGAGATCGTCGTCACCGCCGACTCCGTCTTCGAGCGCATCACGCCCGAGGAGATCTGGGCCTGCACCACCTGCAAGGCCTGCGACGAGAACTGCCCCGTCAACATCGAGATCCTCGACAAGATCCTCGACATGCGGCGCTACCTGTCGCTCATGGAGTCGAACTTCCCGACCGAGCTGGGCAACGCCTACCGGTCGATGGAGAACTCCGGCAACCCGTGGGGCATGAGCCAGAACGAGCGGGCCGACTGGGCCGACAAGATCGAGGGCATCGAGATCCTCGACGGCACCAGCCCCCTCGAGGCCGAGTACCTCTACTGGGTCGGCTGCGCCGGGTCGTTCGACGACAAGAACAAGAAGGTCACCCAGGCGATGTCCCAGCTGCTGCAGCGGGCCGGCATCTCCTTCGCCATCCTCGGCCCGTCGGAGATGTGCACCGGTGACCCCGCCCGCCGTTCCGGCAACGAGTACATCTTCCAGATGCTCGCCATGCAGAACGTCGAGACCCTCAACGGCATGGGCGTGAAGAAGATCATCACGCAGTGCCCCCACTGCTTCAACACCCTGGCCAACGAGTACCCCCAGATGGGCGGTACCTACGAGGTCGTGCACCACAGCCAGTTCCTGGAGTGGCTCCTCGACCAGGGCAAGCTCGACCTGTCGAACGCCAAGCTCGAGGAGCGGGTCGTCTACCACGACTCCTGCTACCTCGGCCGCCACAACGACGTCTACATGGCGCCCCGCAAGGTCATCGGCTCCCTCGGCGGCATCGAGGTCGTCGAGGCGGAGCGCAACGGCACGAAGGGCATGTGCTGCGGCGCCGGCGGTGCCCGCATGTGGATGGAGGAGCACACCGGCAAGCAGGTGAACGTCGAGCGCTCGCAGGAGCTGCTCGCCACCGGCGCCACCAAGATCGCGGTGGCCTGCCCCTTCTGCTACATCATGATCGACGACGGCGTGAAGGGCGAAGGCGTCGACGAGGACCAGGTCAAGGTCGCCGACATCTCCATGCACGTGCTGGAGGCGATCGAACGGGGCGAGCGCGAGGGGACGCAGATCGGTGCCGGAGCCGTGGACGACTGAACGATCGAAGGTCCTGGTCATCTCCGATGACCAGGACGCCGGCGAGCTCCTCGCCCGCCTGCTCGACCGGGCGGGCTGGACCACCGACCTCGCCTACTCGGCCGCGTCGGGGCTGAGCGAGCTCGAGGACGCGCACTACGCGGCCATCGTGCTGGCCCTGGCCTCGACGGCCCACAGCGTCGAGGTCCTGAGGTCGGTCCGCGACACCCCGGCCACGGCCGGGTTGCGCGTGGCCATCTGCGCCCACTCGCGCAGCGAGCAGGGCGAGGCGTGGATCACCGGCACCGACGCCTACCTGGTGCACCCCTTCGAGGCCGACGAGCTCGTGGCCGAGGTGGTGGCAGTGGTCGGGCGCCCCGACGACGAGCGCGACGACCACCGGCAGCGCCAGGTCGGCCTGTCGATCCCCGACGGCCCCGACGAGGACTGAGACCGAAGGGTCTGGCACCACGCCACCTCTGGCTCAGTTCGTCACGACCCTGGTGACGTGCTGAGCCAAGGAGTGGAGAGCGTCAGCGGGCGAGCTCGGCCTCGATGGCCTCGACCAGCGCGGGGTCGTCGGGGGCGACGGTGGGGGCGAAGCGGCGGGCGACGGTGCCGTCCTTGGCGATCAGGAACTTCTCGAAGTTCCAGAGGACCTCGGGGTCGTCGGTGGGGTTCATGTCGAAGCTGCGCAGGTTCTCGCGGAAGGCCTCGTAGTCGCCGCCCTCACCGGACGGGACGGCAGTGGTGAGCGCCGCGTAGAGCGGGTGCTTGTCGGCGCCGGTGGCGACCACCTTCGAGTACATCGGGAAGGTGACCGAGTAGTTCGTGGAGCAGAACTCGACGATCTCGGCCTCGGTGCCGGGCTCCTGGCCGCCGAAGTCGTTGGCCGGGAAGCCGAGCACCTCGAAGCCTCGGTCGTGGGTGGCCTCGTAGAGTGCCTCGAGCCCCTCGTACTGCGGGGTGAGGCCGCACTTGGAGGCCACGTTCACGACGAGCAGGACCTTGCCGGCGTGCTCGGCGAGCGTGGTGGCCTCGCCGTCGATGGTGGTGACGGGGATCTCCAGGACGTCGGTCATGTCTGCTCGCTCCTCGGTGTCGTCGGGCCGGCGACACCGTAGGTCCGGCCCCGAGGATGATGTGTGAAACATGAATCACAGTTCGCTACTATTCCGCCCGTGGCTTCCGACGACCCGACCATCGATGACGTGATCACCCCCGACGAGCAGCTCCCCACCGCACCCGTGGTGCAGTCGGTGGGCCGCCAGCTGCTCGAGCCCGCCCGCTACCTCGTGGCGGTCGGCAGCATCACCATGCTCGTGGCCGCGCTGGCCTGCTACGTCTGGGCCCTGGTGAAGGCCGGTGGCTTCATCCTCGCCCTCCTCCCCGGCGGGGACTCCGACGACACCGCGCTGGTGAAGCTCTTCGAGAGCCTCGACGTGGTGCTGATCGGGACGGTCGTGCTCATCGTGGCGGTCGGCCTGTGGGAGCTCTTCATCGGTGACCTCCGCCTCCCGCCCGCGCTGACCATGACCTCGTTCGACGACCTCAAGGCCAAGATCGCCACGACGTTGATCCTCGTGCTGGCCGTGCGGTTCCTCGAGGCGCTCGTGGCCGGCACCGAAGGATCGGACCTCCTCGAGCTCGGCGCGGCCCTCACCCTGGTCGGGGGTCTGCTCCTCGTGCTCGCCAACTGGCGCCGGCGGTGAGCACAGCCGCCGCGGCACGCGTGCCGGGGCGCCGCGGCCTGGCCCCCGCCCGCGTGATCGTGGTGGCGTTCGGCGCCGCGGTGGCCATCGGCACCCTCCTGCTCCTCCTGCCCGTGGCCAGCGAGCCAGGCGTCGACACCACGGCGGTCGATGCCCTGTTCACCGCCACCTCCGCTGTGTCGGTCACCGGCCTCGTCGTCACCGACACCGCCACCCACTGGAGTGCGTTCGGCGAGGTCGTGATCCTGGTGCTCGTGCAGCTCGGCGGGTTCGGGATCATGACGCTGTCGTCGCTCGTGGCCCTCGTGCTGTCGCGTCGGCTGGGCCTTCGCCGCCGGCTGGTCGCCCAGACCGAGACCAGCGCGCTCAACGCCGGCGACGTGCGCCGGGTCGTGATCGGCGTCGCCGTCATCAGCGCGGTCGTCGAGGGCGTCACCGCGCTGGTGCTGACGTGGCGCTTCCACACCGACACCGGCTCCGACCTGTTGGAGTCGCTCTGGCTCGGCGTCTTCCACGCCGTCACCGCGTTCAACAACGCCGGCTTCGCCCTGTTCAGCGACAACCTCGTCGGCTTCGTCGACGACTGGTGGCTGTGCATCGTGATCAGCGTGGCCATCATCGCCGGCGGTCTGGGCTTCCCGGTCTACGACGACCTCTCCGGCAACCTCCGACGGCCCAAGCGGTGGTCGTTGCACACCAAGCTGACCCTCGGCACCACCGCCGTCCTGCTCGTCGGGGGCACGGCGCTGATCGCCGCCAGCGAGTGGACGAACCCCGGCACGCTCGGTGCCCTCGACGGCCCCGACCGACTGCTCGCCAGCTGGTTCGCCTCGGTGAACCCCCGGACCGCGGGCTTCAACAGCCTCGACTACGGCGTGATGCGCGAGGGGACGCTGCTCGTCACCGACGGCCTGATGTTCATCGGCGCGGGCTCGGCCTCCACCGCCGGCGGCATCAAGGTCACCACGTTCGCCCTGCTCGGCTTCGTGGCGTGGGCGGAGGTCCGCGGCGACCCCGACGTGAACGCCTTCGGCCGGCGCGTGCCCGGCGTGGCCCAACGGCAGGCCGTCACCATGGTCCTGCTGGCGACGGGCACGGTGATGGTCGCGACCCTCTCGATCATGGTGCTCTCCGACATCGGGCTGTCGTCGGCGCTGTTCGAGGCGGTGTCCGCCTTCGGCACGGTCGGGCTCTCCACCGGGGTGACCCCCGAGCTCGGCTCACCCTCCCAGCTCATACTCTCGGCGTTGATGTTCGCCGGCCGCATCGGCCCGATCACCCTCTTCGCCGCCCTCGTGATCCGCGAGCACGGCAGGCTCTACCGGTTCCCTGAAGAAAGGCCGATCGTTGGCTGAGACCCGTCGGTTCCGCAGCTCCGCCCGCCGGGGCCCGGGCGAGGGCATCGCCGCCCACGACCCCGTGATCGTCGTCGGCCTCGGCCGCTTCGGCGCCACCCTCGCCGAGCACCTGGTGGCGCTCGGCCACGAGGTGCTGGGCGTCGACTCCGACCCCGCCCTCGTGCAGCGTCACAGCCGGCTGCTCACCCAGACCGTGGAGGCCGACGCCACCGACCCGACGGTGCTCATCCAGCTCGGTGCGGCCGAGTTCCCGTGTGCGGTGGTCGGCATCGGGACGGGCATCGAGGCGAGCGTGCTCACCGTGGCCGCGCTGAGCGACCTCGGGATCCCGAACATCTGGGCCAAGGCGATCAGCGAGCCCCACGCCCGGATCCTCGAGCGGGTGGGCGCCCACCACGTCGTCTCGCCCGAGCGGGAGATGGGTGAGCGCGTGGCCCACCTCGTGACCGGGCGCATCATCGAGTACCTCGAGCTCGACCCCGGCTTCGCCCTCGTCGAGACGCGGACCCCGACCGAGCTCGTGGGCAAGACGCTCACCGAGGTGTTGCTGCGCAGCCGCTACGGCCTCACCGTCGTGTGCATCAAGCCGGCCGGCGGCACGTTCACCTACGCCACGGCCGACACCCGCCTCGGGGCGGGTGACACGCTGCTGGTGGCCGGGGAGACCCGGTTGGCCGAGGCCTTCGCCGACCTGCCGTAGCAGGAGGCGGCGGCCGGATGGCTACTGGAAGTTCTCCCAGTACCGGCTGGGCCGGGGACCGACCTGGCCCTGGTACTTCGACCCGACCTCCTTGGACCCGTACGGGTGCTCGGCGGAGGTCGACATCTGGATGAAGGAGATCTGCCCGATCTTCATGCCCGGGTAGAGCGTGATCGGCAGGTTGGCCACATTCGACAGCTCGAGGGTGAGCTGGCCGTCCCAGCCGGCGTCGACGAAGCCGGCCGTGGAGTGGATGAGCAGCCCGAGGCGGCCGAGGCTGGACTTGCCCTCGAGACGGGCGACGAGGTCGTCGGGAAGGGCGACACGCTCGCTGGTGGACCCCAGGACGAACTCGCCGGGGTGGAGCATGAAGCGGTCGTCCTCGCCGATCTCGACCAGTTCGGTGAGGTCCTCGAGGTTCTGCTTCACGTCGATGTGGCTCATCGTGTGGTTCTTGAACACGCGGAAGTACCGGTCGATGTGCAGGTCGACGGAGGAGGGCTGGATGCACGCCTCGTCGAGCGGATCGATGACGATGCGGCCGGCGGCCAGTTCCTCGCGGATGGTGCGGTCGGAGAGGATCACGGTCGGTGAGGCTACTCCCCGTTCGGGCCTCGCCGGGAGGGTGGGCCCGTCGGGGCGCAGGCCCTCACCGCTCGGGTGACGATCTCGGCGATCCAGCCGTCGCCGACGGGGCGCCGGCTCATGAACCGGCGGTGGAAGACCGGGCCCACCACGAGGTCGACCAGCGTGTCGGGATCGACGTCGGGATCCACCTCGCCTCGCTCGATGCCCCGGGCCACCGCGGCGATGGCGACGCGGCGGCGACTGGCCACGAACGTGCGATGGGCCTCGGCGACATCGGGGTGCTGGGCCGCGGCGGCGATGACCGCGGGGAGCGCCCGGCCGATGTCGGTGGAGGTGAGCGCCCGGTTCAGGCCCTCGGCCACCGCCGTGAGGTCGCCCACCACGGTGCCGGTGTCGGGGTCGTCGACGGCCGCCCGGCAGGCGTGGGCCAACACGGTGACGAGCAACTCGGGCTTGCCGGGGTAGCGGCGGTAGACGGTGGTGCGGGCGACACCCGCCCGCTGGGCCACGGCCTCGACCGTGACCCCTTCGAACCCGGCCTCGGCCAGCAGAGAGAGCGCGGCGTGGGCGATGGCCTCGTCGGCCTCTGTACTGCGGGGCCGTCCGCCGGTGGCCCTCGTGGGCGCGGTCGCAAGGTCCACGACGGCTCAGCCGACCTCAGGAGCGGAGCCGGACGACGAGCCCACCTCGAACTCGCCGGTGTGCTCCTCCGCGTACTCCTGGATCTGCTCCTCGCGGTCCTCGGCGCGGGCACGGGCCGGGAGGAACACGAGGGCGATCACCACGCCGATGCCGGTGGCCATGGCCGCCACGGTGACGCCCCAGTGCACGGCGTCGACGAAGGCGTTGTCGGCCACCGTCTGGAGCTGGACGGCGACCTCACCGAGGCCGCTCTCGGTGAGCTTCTGGGCGACGGTCGGCACCGCGCCGATGCTGTTGCTGGTGGCGTCGACGATCTCGGCGGGCACGGGCGTGCCGGCGAAGAAGCTGGTGATCTTGTCGCCGTAGGTCGTGGCCAGCACCGAGCCGATGACGGCGACGCCGAGGGCGCCACCCACCTGGCGGGTGGTGTCGTTGACGGCGGAGCCCACGCCGGCCTTGAACAGCGGCAGCGAGCCCATGACCGAGTCGGTGGCCGGGGCCATGGTGAGGCCCATGCCGGCGGCCATCAGCATCAGCCGCCAGAAGATGTTGGCGTAGGGCGTGTCGGCCTGGAGCCCGATCATCGTCAGCAGGCCGGTGGTGACCAGGCCGAGGCCGAGGGCCACGGTGATCTTGGTGCCGATGCGCTCGACGAGCTTGGCGCTGAGGGGTGAGACGACCATCATCGCCGCCGCGAACGGCAGCATCCGGACGCCGGTCTCGAGCGGCGAGTAGCCGAGCACGAACTGGAAGTACTGCGTCAGCAGGAACAGCGAGCCGAACATCGAGAAGAAGACGAGGGTGATCGAGATGCTCGCCGCGGTGAACCGGGGCTTCTTGAAGAAGGTGACGTCGAGCATCGGGTGGTCGGTGGTCTTCTCCCAGACCACGAAGCCGACCAGCAGGAGCAGACCGACGGCACCGACGACGAGGGTCTCGCTGCTGCCCCAGCCCTTCGAGGGGGCCTCGATGATGGCGTAGAGCAGGGCGGTGAGGCCGGCGATGGAGAGCAGGGCGCCGAGCGGGTCGAGCTTGCCGGCGTGGGGGTCCTTGGAGGTGGGGATGACGAAGAAGCCGGCGAGCAGGCCGAAGATCACGATCGGGATGTTCACGAGGAACACCGAGCCCCAGTAGAAGTGCTCGACCAGGAAGCCACCGGTGAGAGGCCCGAGGGCACCGCCGAGCCCGGCCACGCCGGCCCAGGCACCGATCGCCTTGCCCCGCTCGTGGGCCGGGAACAGGTTCGTGATGATCGAGAGGGTGGCGGGCATGATCAGCGCACCGCCGATGCCCATGAACGCGCGGGTCGAGATGAGCTGGCCCGACGAGGTGGCCATCGCCGCCGCCACCGAGCCGATGCCGAACAGCACGAAGCCGACCTGGAGGGCACCGCGTCGGCCGAAGCGGTCGCCGAGGCTGCCGGCGGTGAGCAGGAGACCGGCGAAGACGAGCGTGTAGGAGTCGACGATCCACTGCAGGTCGCTCGAGGTGGCGTCGAGGTCCTTCTGGATCGTGGGCAGGGCCACGTTGAGGATCGAGTTGTCGAGCACGATCACCAGGAGGCTCACGCACAGCACGGTGAGGATCAGCCAGCGACGGTCGTACGCCTTCTCCTGGATGCGTTGGGCGCGCGTGCTCATGGTGCCTCCCGGGCTGCTGCGACGTTCGCACCGGAGAGTCAACCAGCGCCTCGTTCGAATCGCAACAGTCCTGTATCGGAACTCCGCGGCCGCCCGGAACTGCGTAGGGTCCGGGCGTGGCCGACTCCCCGACCCTCCGCATCGGCACCCTCGGTGCCGCCGCCATCACCCCTGCCGCCCTGGTGAAGCCGGCCCGTGCCGTCGAGCGCGCCGAACTGGTGGCCGTCGCCGCCCGCGACCGCGACCGGGCCCAGGCCTTCGCCACCAAGCAGGGCATCGCGAAGGTGCACGGCTCCTACGAGGAGCTGCTGGCCGACCCCGACATCGACGCCGTCTACAACCCGCTGCCGAACAGCCTCCACGCCGAGTGGACGATCGCCGCCCTCGAGGCGGGCAAGCACGTGCTGTGCGAGAAGCCCTTCACCAACAACGCCGACGAGGCCCGCCAGGTCGCGGCCACCGCCGAGCGCACCGGCCTGGTGGTGATGGAGGCCTTCCACTACCGGTACCACCCGCTCATGGGTCGGGCCGTCGAGATCGCCCGCAGCGGTGAGCTCGGCGAGCTGCGCTTCGTCGAGGCCTGGATGCAGGCGCCGCTGTTCAAGCGGGCCGACATCCGGTTCGAGCTCGACCTCGGCGGCGGCGCCCAGATGGACCTCGGCGCCTACACGACCCACCAGGTGCGCACCCTGCTCGGCACCGAGCCCACCATCACCTCGGCCCACGCCAAGGAGCGCTCCCCCGGCGTCGACCGGTGGATGCACGCCGAGATGGCGTTCCCCGGTGGGGCGGTCGGCCGCACGACGGTGTCGCTCTACGGCGCGGTGCCGGTGCGGCTCGGCTTCCACCTCGTCGGCTCGAAGGGCGTGCTGAAGGTGATGAACCCGACGCTGCCGTCGATCTACAGCCGCTTCACGGTGAAGGTGGGCGGGCACAAGCGCCGCGAGAGCTTCCCCCGCACCCCGACCTACAACTACCAGTTGGAGGCGTTCACGGCCGCGGTGCTCGACGGGGCACCCGTGCTCACGCCGCTGTCGGACTCGATCGCCAACATGGAGGCCATCGACGCCGTCTACACCGCGGCCGGCCTCCGCCCCCGCGGCACCTGACGCCGGGCCCGGCCCTCACCCACCAGAACGCGAAACGATGCGCTCCTCCCGCTCCCTGGCGTGGGAAAAGCGCACCGTTTGCAGAACGGGGTGGATCAGGAGTCGCCCATGCCCGGCATGTTGTGGACGTAGGACTTCTCCTCGACGCGGCTCTTGATGCGCCAGCCGGCGTCGGTGCGCACCAGCTCGTCGACGTACCAGAGGCCGCAGTAGAAGACCTGCACCTTGTCGTCGCCGAGGGGCATCACCATCGGGTTGTGGCAGATGGTCTTGGCCTTGGCGGTGTCGCCGTCGATCTCGACCTTGCTGGTGGCGACCATGTGCTGGAACGACGAGAACATCACCATGGAGTCGTCGAGGAACTTCTTGATCTCCGGCAGCGTGCCGGCGATGCCGCCGAAGACCGTGTAGTCGATCCAGGCGTCGGGCGTGAAGACGTCGTCGAGCGCCGCCCAGTCGCGGCTGTCGATGGCATAGCTGTAGGCCACCAGCAGGTCCTGGATCTCCAGCCGGTCGGAGATCTCTTCCAGGCTCATGGTCATCGGTGTTCCCCCTCGAGAATGGTGTGCGACAGGGGACTCTAGGACCCCGACGTCGACCCGATCGATGGGAAGGCCGTGATGGCGTTGGCGTAGGATGCCCGTCGCAGTCCCGCGGGTGTAGTTCAGCGGCAGAACATCAGCTTCCCAAGCTGAGAACGCGAGTTCGATTCTCGTCACCCGCTCTCGTCACGAAGGCCCAGGCACCCGTTGCCTGGGCCTTCGTCGTTCCCAGGGACTCGTGGTTCGAGGTCGAGGCCACGGTTCGGAGAGGTTCACCACGAGTTCCGGTCGTGTTCGGCCAGGGGTCAGCCCTCCGAAAGGGCGTCTCGGTACGTTGCGATCGCCCCGTTCGGGACCGCCGGAACGGGCTGAGCACGGAGAGGTGATCGCATGTCGCCTGCCCCCGATCCGCATCCCGAGGACCACCGAGTCGTGGTCGTCGAGCTCCTGGTCCATCTCCGAGAGCTCCGCAGCCGGGAGATCGTCGACACCCGTCAGCTCAACGACGTCTGGCTGCAGCTGCGCCACTGCGACTCTGCGGCGCTGGACGCGCTCGAGCCGCCCAGACGAGACCACTACCTCTCCATCGTCGAGGTGCCCCGCCGGCCCCGGCCACCGGTGCGCCAACGGGATCGCGCCTCGCTCCGTCTCGGGGCGTCGCACCTGCGGGTGGCCCTCCATCGTCGCCTCATGGTGCTCGAGTCGGTGCTGAACGAGCGCACCAGCGACGTCACCCCTGCGACCCTGACCGGATGACGAACGAGTCGCACGCACTCGCCGCCCGCAAGCGCCTCGCACTGGTGGCCCACGACAACGAGAAGCTCAACCTCCTGGCCTGGTGCGCCGCCAACCGGGACGAGCTCGCCCGTCACGAGCTGTACGCCACCGGCAACACGGGCCAGCTCATCGCCCGGGAGCTCGACCTCGACGTCCACCGGCTCCGCTCCGGGCCGCTCGGCGGCGACCAGCAGATCGGATCCCGCATCGTCGAGGGAGGGATCGACATCCTCTTCTTCTTCTGGGACCCGCTCGAGCCGCAGCCCCACGACCCCGACGTCCGGGCCCTGCTCCGGATCGCGGTGGTGTGGAACGTGCCGATCGCCTGCAACCGGTCGACCGCCGACTTCCTCATCACCTCCCGCCTGTTCGGTGAGCCCTACCTCCGGCGGATCGCCCCCGCCCTCGGCGGACAGCCCGACGAGGCGGTGACGTCACTCATCTGACCTCGGGAATTCTTTGCGATCGCAAGTAGTTAGACTGGGGGCACGGCTCACCACCACATGAAGAAGGTCCGACGATGAGCGACACCGCAACCAGGCTCCCCACCTACTTCATCTCCCACGGCGGCGGCCCCTGGCCGTGGATCAAGGACCAGATGCCATGGGACATGTCGACCCTCGAGCACTCGCTCCAGGCCATGCCCCGCGAGGTCGGCGTGACGCCGAAGGCGGTCCTGGTGATCTCGGGCCACTGGGAGGAGCGGGACTTCACGGTCCAGACCAGCCCCAACCCGCCGATGGTCTACGACTACGGCGGCTTCCCCGAGTTCACCTACCACATCACCTATCCGGCGCCCGGCTCGCCCGAGGTGGCGGCACGGGTCACCGAGCTGCTCTCGGGGGCCGGCATCCCGGTCGCCGAGGACCCTCGCCGCGGCTTCGACCACGGCACGTTCGCTCCCCTGGTGGTGATGTACCCCGACGCCGACGTGCCGGTCGTGCAGCTGTCGCTCAAGCGCGGCTACGACCCCGAGGCCCATCTCGCCGCCGGCCGGGCGCTGGCCCCGCTGCGCGACGAGGGTGTGCTCATCGTCGGCAGCGGCCTGAGCTTCCACAACCTGCGCCTGCTCGGCCCGGCCGGGCAGGAGCCCTCCCGCCAGTTCGACGCCTGGCTCGACGACGCCCTGCGCAGCGAGCCCGAGTACCGCACCAAGGCGCTGCGGATCTGGGACCGCGCCCCGAGCGCCCGGGTGTCGCACGCCCAGGAGGACCACCTCATCCCGCTGATGGTCGCCGTCGGCGCGGCCGAGGACGAGCCGGCGGTGCGCACCTACCACCAGGACGACTTCGCCGGCTTCATCACCGCATCGAGCTACCGCTTCGGAGAGACCCGGCCCGTCTGAACCGACGGCAGCGACCCTCGGCAGGGTCAGCCCAGCGGGAACGTCGTGTCGAAGAGCGCCTCGACCTCCACGGCCGGGAGCGCCCGGGCGAAGAGGAACCCTTGTCCGCCGTAGCAGCCGAGCTCGGCCAGCAGCGCAGCCTGTTCGGGCTCCTCGATGCCCTCGGCGGTGACGCTCATCTCGAGGAGCTCGGCGAGGGCGATGATGCCGGCGACGAGCCGGCGTTCGTAGTCGTCGTTGAGGAGGCCCACGGTGAAGCCCCGGTCGATCTTGATGATGTGGATCGGGAAGTCGCGCAGGTCCGCGAGAGAGGCGTAGCCGGTGCCGAAGTCGTCGACGCGCGATGTGCACGCCACGGTCCCTGATGGCGCCGAGGTTGGCTCGTGCGGTCGAGGTCTCGTTGAGCAGCGCGGTCTCGGTGATCTCGATGCACAGCAGGCTGGGGTCGAGACCGCTCCCGTCGAGCGCGGCATCGAGCGCGTCCACGAGCCCACCCTCGGCGAGCTGCAGCGCGGAGGCGTTCACCCTCACCGTGATCGGCTGGCGCGGCCGGTCGGCCACCCAACGCGCCGCCTGGGCACAGGCGACGTTGAGGACCCAGTCGCCTATGTCGAGGATCAGGCCGGTCTCCTCGGCGGTCTCGATGAAGCGGTCGGCGGTGTAGAGCTCCCCCGACGGGTGGTGCCACCTCACGAGGGCCTCGACAGCGATCACCCGGCCCGTGGTGAGGTCGACCTCGGGTTGGTAGAAGACCTCGAGCTCACCGTTGGCCAGGGCGGGACGGAGCTCGGCTTCCAACGTGATCCGCCGGGTCGCCCGCTCCCGAAGGTCCTCGTTGAAGACCGACGCTCGGTCACGGCCTTCGTCCTTGGCCCGGTAGAGGGCGGTGTCGGCCTCGCGGATCAGGTCGTCCGGGGTCGGTGTCGGCGCCCGAGACCGCGATGCCGACGCTGGCGGTCGCGTAGAACTCGAGCTCGTCCGACCTCAGGGGAGAGCGAAACGCCGCGACCAGGCGTTGGGCGGTGCCGACGGCGTCGGCCTCGTCGTCGAGCTCACGCATGATCACCACGAACTCGTCGCCGCCGAGGCGACCGACGAGATCGCCGCCGCGGACCACGGCGGCGATGCGCTCGGCGGCCGCGCACAGGACGCGGTCCCCGACGGCGTGGCCGAGCGAGTCGTTCACGTACTTGAAGTGGTCGAGGTCGACCAGGAGCACACCGGTGGGACGACCAGACCGCAGCGACGTGCTGAGCGCCCGCTCGAGCTCTTCGAGGATGCCTGTCCGGTTGACCAGACCCGTGAGCGGGTCGTGGGTCGCACGCTCGCTGATCTGGCGCACCCGGTCGTGGCGGTCGCTCACATCTCGCCAGGTCAGGCTGATCGCGTCGCCCAGCTTCACCGCACGGATGTCGTAGTAGAGCTCCGTGCCGTGGATCTCGTTGCGGTACTCGAACTCGTCGAGCACGAGCGGTTCGCCACTCTCGACCACACCGCAGTAGGCCACGAACAGGCCGCCACCCTCATGGCCGGGGAAGTGCTGCAGGAGCCTCGCCCCGATCGGGTCCAACGGCTGGTTGTACACGACAGCCGCCTCGTTCGCCTCGACGTAGACGAAGTCGACGATGACTCCCTCGTCGTCGCGTACCGCCTCCATCACCACGTGCGGATCCAGGAACGTGTCGAGCGCGGCCGAGGCCCGGGAGTGCTCCCGTTCGGCGCGGTCACGGGCTTCGACCAGGTCGTCGACCAGACGCATGCCGGTGACCACGCTCACCTCGCCGTCGGGGTCGACGACGGGCATGCCGGTGGCGGCCATCCAGTGGTACAGGCCGTCCCGGGCACGGACCCGCAGGACGACCCGCTCCACGGGGCTCGGTGCACCGATGTCGTACAGGCTCTCGCGCCGAGCGTGGTTGGCCGCGACATCGTCCGGGTGGATCAACTCGACGAGCCTCGTGCCCGTCAGCGCCTCCGCGGTCCATCCCAGGGTCCGCTCGACGTTCGCCGAGATCCAGGTGATCCGTCGGTCGGCGTCGGAGAGGCAGACCAGGTCGGAAGCGTTGTCGGCCACGATGCCCAGCCGTTGCTCCGACGCAGCGAGAGCCCGCAGGGCGAGGAACTCGCTGTTGACGTCGCGGACACTCCCGACCGAGCCCGTCACCTCGCCGGATTCGTCGAGCGTCGGCTTCGCCGTCACCGACACCCAGCGCGATCCGTCGTCGGTGATGACACGACCACGGAACCTCGCCGCCTCGCCGCGTAGGACCTGCTCGACGACCGAGTCGAGCTCTTCGACGTCGTCGACCACGACCAGATCGAACACCGACGACCCGACGATCTCGTCGGGTGGCCGCCCGAGCAACTGCTCGACGCTCGGCGAGACCCAGTCGATCATCGCCTCCCGGTTGGAGCGGAACACCACGTCCGAGGCGTTCTCGACCAGGAACCGATAGCGAGCCTCCGAGTCGCGGAGCCGTGCTTCGGTCGCCATGCGGTCGGTGACCTCCCGCCAGGTGAGGGTCAGCTCCTCGTCGATGACGACCGCTCGGAGGTCCACGACACGTTGGACGTTCGAACTGCCGGTCAGCTCCAGAGCAGCACGCTCGAGGAGCTCTCCGCTCTCGATCGCCTGTCCCAGCTCGCCCAACAGCACCTCACCGGCCGTGCCCGGCAAGAACTCCAACAGGCGATGACCGACCATCCCGCTGCGGTCGACGCGGAAGTACCGCGCAGGCCGCCGCATTGGCCCGAACGACCACGAAGTCGTCGATCGCCCCTTCGCTGTCCCGGCGCGCTCGCAGGGTCACGACCGGGTCCAGCAGGACATCGAGCGAGTTCGGGCGCGGGAGGAGCTCCGGGGAGTCCGGGTCGAGGGCCCGAGTCGCTGGCTCGATGCCTTCCCGCACCGGGCGTGACGGGCCCGGTGATGCACCCGGAACGCTCACTGACCCACCTCGTCTCAGCACTCGGCTTGGACGCTCCGATCGACGCCGCCGGCAGCAGGGCGTTCAGCCGCGCCCCGTCACCGTACCGTCACCCACCGGCGCCCTGACAGGGCCACACGGCCCGTCAGCCGAGGGTGGCGGTGCGGCGCCGAGCCGTCCCATTCGGTCAGCAGCTCCCGTGGCCTGACGACATCGGCGTCGCCCTGGACGACCATCAACCGTGGGGTTCCCCGCGGTCCTCCACCCAGACCGCCGGGTGACGCTCGATCGCTCTGGTGACCGCATCGAGGTGTCGGCGGGTCTCGCGCGAGGCCGTCACGCCGTCTCGGGACGCAATGGCGTCGCGCACCCGTTGGTGCGACGGCCAGCCGTCGGGAAGGGTCGTGGCCGACACCAGGCTGAACGCCAGGACGGTCCGGTTGTGCAGGGGGATCGCGGCCTCGGCCACCGGGCGATTGTGGGCGGCCGCCGCCACGGCGCCGAGCAGGCTGTGATGCGCCTTGCCCACCGCGACCGCCGAACCGGCCTGAAGGCCGGCCGACCCGGCCCGCAACGCCCGGTCGATGGCCGCGAGGTCACGTCGCTCGTGCGCTCGGCCGCTCTGGCGGCGATCCACGGCTCCAGTGCCCGCCGGGCCTCCATGAGCTCGAGCAGCTCGGCGGTGGACGAGCGGTCGAACCCCACGACCACCGCCCCGCGCCGGTCGCGGAACGTCACCAGGCCGGTGCCGTCGAGCTGGCGCAGCGCCTCGCGGACCGGCACCCGCGACACCCCCAGCTCCTCGGCGATCCGGTCACCGACCAACCGGTCCCCGGGCCGGAGGCGCCGCTCGAGGATCAGCGTGCGGATGTGGTCCTCCACCACGCTCACCGTGGTGGGACGGGTGGTGTGCGGCTCGGTGAGGATGACGGTTCCCTCCGGCACTCGGCGTCGCACCAGGCTAGGCCGAGAATTGGATCCAAAAATGAGCCCGGTCGGGAACCGGGCGGGCGGGCCACACGACCGGGAGTCGTGTGGAGCCCCGATCGACCCCCGCGCCCAGCGCGACGACATGCTCGAGGTGAGCGGGGCCCGCGTGGCCTACGGCGCCGTCGTCGCCGTTGACGACGCCGACCTGCAGGTGGGGGCCCGGGAGATGGTGGTGGTGACAGGCTCCAACGGCTCCGGGAAGTCGAGCCTCGCCCGTGCCGTGCTCGGGCTGGTGCAGCTGACAGGCGGCACGATCGAGCTCGACGGGCGCTCCGCCCGCACCGCGGCCGACTGGCGGAGACGGCGGACCGAGGTGGCCTACGTCCCCCAGCGGACCGCCCCCGGCAGCTTCCCGCTCCTCGTGCTCGAGTTGCTCGAGAGCAGCGGGAACACCGAGGCATCGGTGACCGCCGCCCGCCGACTGGGCCTCGATGGGCTGCTCGATCGACCCGTCACCACGCTCTCAGGCGGACAGCTGCAGCGGACCTACCTCGCCCGGGCGATGGGGGCACTCGGCGCCGGTGGTCGGGTCCTCCTCGCCGACGAGCCCACCAGCGCGCTCGACTTCGACGGTCAGGAGCAGGTGGCCGAGCTGCTGGCCGACCTGACCCTCCCGCGCCTGATCATCTCCCACGACGCTGCGGTGGTCGCACGGGCCGACCGGGTGGTGGAGATGGCCGGCGGACAGTTGCGCGAACGGGACGGCCGGTGATCCTCGCCCTCACCGATCTGGTCGAGCTGTTCCGCCTCGCCGCCGTGCAGCGCTCCGCCGCCGCACTGGTGGTCGCGGGACTGTTCCTCCCGTTGATCGGCGTGTTGATCATCGGCTTCGACATCCTCACCGTGCGGTTCGCGGTGATGCACGTGGCGCTCCTCGGCCTCGCCGTCGGCCTCTGGATCGGCATCGACCCGAACATGCTCGCCCTCGTGCTCTGCGTGGCCGCCGGCGCGGGGCTTGCCCCTCTCGCCGGGCGTCCGGGCGGTCTGTCCGGACCGATGGGCTTCATGATGACCGTCACCATCGCCGCGGCGCTCCTGGTGCTGTCGATCTCCGGGGTCAACGCCAACAGCGCCTTCACCCTCCTCTGGGGATCGATCCTGGCCACGCGGCCGGGGGACCTGCTGATCCTGGTGGTGCTCGCCGTCGCCGTCGTCGCCTGGTGGGTCACCAAGCGCCGCTCGATCGGGCTCGTGCTCTTCGACCGGGAGGTCGCGGCCTGCTCCGGGATCGCCGTCGGTGCGCTGACCGCGGTCGCCCTGATGGCGGTGAGCGTGTCGATCGCCGCGTCGATCCGTCTCACCGGGGCCCTCCTCATCGACTCGATGACGATCCTGCCCGCCCTCGCGGCCCGGAACCTTGCGTCCTCCCTGAGCTCGATGGCGCGGATCGCCGTCGTGTTCGGCCTGGTCGGCAACCTCCTCGGCTTCGTCCTCGCGCTCCTCCTCGACCTCCCACCCGGACCCGTGCTCGTCCTGGTGGCCGGCGCTCTCACCACCATCACCTACCTGAAGAGAGGTACCCCGAAACATGCGACACCCATCCACTAGACGCGTCGGCGCCGCACTCGTGCTCGCCCTGGCCCTTCTGCTCGGCGTCGCCGCGTGCGGGTCTGACACGAGCAGCGACAGCTCGACCGCCACCACCTCGGCCGACGCCGGTCCCAAGGTCGTCGCGTCGACCAGCTGGGTCGGCGCCATCGCCAAGATGGCCGGAGCCACGGAGATCACCGTGATCGCCCCGTCGAACATCCAGCACCCGCCGGACTACGACCCCAAGGCCACCGACCTGGCCGCGCTGGCCGATGCCGACTACATCCTCCTGGCCGGGTTCGAGGGCTTCGCCACCAAGATGAAGGAGGCGGCCGGCTCGACCGCCGAGGTCATCACCGTCACCCCCGACTACGACCCCTCCAAGCTGACGCCCGAGGTCGACAAGCTCGCTGCCCTTTGGGGCACCAAGGACGTCGCGAAGGCGAACCTGGCCGAGTACACCAAGGGCTACGAGGCGTCATCGGCCGAGGTGAAGAAGATCACGGCGTCGAAGCCTCAGACCGTCGTCGCCCAGGCGTTCGTCGCCGGGTGGGTCGTCTTCGCCGGCTACGAGCCGGTGGGCACCTACGGGCCCGAGCCGACCTCGGCCGGCAAGGTCTCCGAGCTCGCCGGTCTGAAGCCGACGATGGTGTTCGAGAACGTCCACATGGGCGGCGGCGGCGAGATCGCGTCGGCCACCGGGGCGAAGCTCGTCAACATCGTGAACTTCCCGGGTGACGACCTGGAGATGCTGCCGGTGGTCGAGGAGAACGCGACGACCATCACCGAGGCCGTGGGCTGACCCCCGACCTCGCATCGCTCTCGACGGCCCGGGGAACCCCCGGGCCGTCGACGCGTCAACGGCGGACATCGGGCCCGATCGTCGGCACCGACCCGGGCCCGACGCGACCGGCTGCGTCAGCCCTCGAGGCCCTTGCTGAGGCGCTCGGCAGCCTCGATGTACTCCTCGACCAGGCGGAACATGACGTCGCGCACCGGGCGGACGTCGTTCATCGAACCGACCACCTGACCGACCGGGGCGAACGCCAGGTCGGGCCGGTTGGCGCGGGCGATGCGGGCGTTGGCCTCGGACGTGAGGATGTTTTGCAGCGGCATGCCGAGCGGGCCGGGGCCCTCCGGGTCGGACCAGGCCTCGGTCCACTGGTTGCGCAGCATGCGGGCGGGCTTGCCGGTGTAGCAGCGCGACCGCACGGTGTCGGCCGACGTGGCGTTGAGGTACGCCTCCAGCACCGCCGGGCTCGAGCCACCCTCGGCCGTGGTGAGCCACAGCGAGCCCAGCCACACGCCCTGGGCGCCGAGCGCCAGGCCCGCCGCGATCTGACGGCCGTTGCCGATGCCACCGGCGGCGAGCACCGGCACCGGGGCCACGGCGTCGACGACCTCGGGCACCAGGACCATCGTGGCGATCTCGCCCGTGTGGCCGCCGGCCTCGTAGCCCTGGGCGATGATCACGTCGACGCCGTTCTGGACGTGGCGCTCGGCGTGCACGGCCTTGCCGGCGAGGGCCGCGACCTTCACGCCGTGGGCGTGGGCCTGGTCGATGACGTCCTTGGGCGGCGAGCCGAGGGCGTTGGCGATCAGCGAGATCGGGTGGGCGAGGGCGATCTCGACCTGGCGGTGGGCGACCTCGTCGGTCCAGCCGAGCACGCCGCCGACCTCGGTGCCCTCGGGCAGCTCCGGCAGGTCGAAGCGCTCCATCAGCTCGTCGACGTAGCGCCAGTGGTTGGCGTCGATCATCGACTTGATCTGGGCGAGCATCTCCTTGGCGTCGCCGCCCTCGACGTCGACAGACTTCTGGGGCATGACGGTGTCGACGCCGTAGGGCTTGCCGCCCACGTTGTCGTCGATCCAGTCGAGTTCCATCTCGAGCTGCTCGGGGCTGAAGCCCACGGCGCCGAGCACGCCCATCCCGCCGGCCTTGCTGACGGCGGCGACGACGTCGCGGCAGTGGGTGAAGGCGAAGATCGGGTACTCGATCCCGAACATGTCACAGAGGTCGGTGTGCATCTCATCCTCCCCAGGGATGGTTGGCGTCCCCAGAACCTAGGACGAGCGGGCCGCCCGTGCGCAGGGTCCAACGTCAGGATGGGTGGCTCGACCGGGGATGACGCAAGATCAGAACGTGACCCTGACGGCCGGCACCCCGTGACTCGCACCGCGCACGAGCTGCGACGACGGCTCACCGTCGTGCTCGGAGTGGCCCTCGCTGCCTTCACCCTCCTCGTCGCCGGGGCCGGGCCGGCAGCGGCACACGGTGCGTCCGGGTCCGCGACCGGCACGGCGGCGTCGAACTACCAACAGCGCATCGACGCCTTCGAGCCGGGCGTCGAAGGCGTCGAGCTGACCATCGACCCGGTCACCCAGCAGCTGGTGCTGACCAACACCAGCGCGGTCGAGGTCACGGTGATGGGCTACTCCGGCGAGCCCTACCTGCGAGTGGGGCCGACCGGCGTGTGGGAGAACAGCCGGTCGCCGTCCGTCTACCTCAACACCAGCGCCGACGGCTCGGCCGAAGCCCCCGACAACGCAGACCCCACGGCCGTGCCCGAGTGGCAGCAGCTGTCGACCGGCACCCGGGTCCGGTGGCACGACCACCGCACCCACTGGATGGGGGGCACTCCGCCGATCGCGCAGATCCTCCCCAATCAGACCCACGAGATCGCCGGGTGGTCCGTCCCGTTCGACGTCGACGGCACCCGGGTCGAGGCCACCGGCACCACCCTCTGGGTTCCCGGCCCCGACTCGACGGGCTGGCTCTTGCTGGCGGTCGTGCTGGGCCTCGTCGTCGGCGCCCTCGGGATCGGTCGCAGCGCCCGCCGCCACGTGATGCTGGCGTGTGTCGCTGTGGTGCTGATCGCCACGAGCGTGACCATCGTGCTCGGCGACTGGTGGGCATCGCCGGAGAGCGCGTCGCACCGGTTCACCGACCTCGTGCCGGCCCTCCTCGGAGGTGCGTTCGTGGTGGCGGGGGCGGTGTCCCTGCGCCGCAACACCAAGGAAGGCCTGGTGCTGGTCGGCATCGGCGCCGTCACCCTCGCCGTGCTGCACGGGGTGCTGCGCCGCAGCTACCTCGGAGCATCACAGCTCCCCACGGACCTGCCGGCCGCCCTGGCGAGAGGCACCGTCGCCGTCGCGCTCGGGGTCGGGCTCGGCATCGGGCTGGCCGTGGTGCTGGAGCTGGTGCTCGGCCGCATCAGGCGCCGGCCGGCCGGCTGAGGCCCGACCGGCCACCACCGGTCGGGCCCGGCGGTCACGCCCGACCCCTGCCCTTCGAGCTCGACGTAGCGAGGATGGCGTCGTAGTCGGCCTGGTCGAGATGGGACGGCTCGTAGACCTCGCCCCTCTGGTCCAGCGCACGGGTGAAGGCCCGGAGGTGGTTCTCCGAACCGGAGCGGAGGTTGGCGTACAAGGCGTCGATCGCCGGGTTGTCGGTCTGGGCAGCACGGATGTCCAGGTCGACGATGTCGAGCTCCTCGATCTTGGCGCCCACCGCGAGGGCCTCCGTCGACGAGGTCATCCCTCGCGCCACCAGCTGGTCGTAGAGGGCGGCGAGGGCCGGGTCGGTGAACTCACCGACTGCCCTCCCGTCGGTGGGGTCGGCGATGCCATAGGTGTCGAGCAGGCCCTGGACCTCGGCCATGTGGGTGCTCTCGGCTCCCACGATGTTCTCGAACGTCTGGAGGCCCCACTCGTCGCCGAGGGTGACGTAGACATCGTGAGCGAGCTTCTCCTCCTCGACCATGTAGAGCAGCCCCGCCCGCTCGTCGTCGGTCAGGACGGCGGTCGCGCCGGCGTCGACCACGTTCCCGGACGCACCGGGAACCGCAAGGGTGGCGGTCGGCGCGTCGGCGGAGGATGCCGATGCCCCGGACCCCCGATCAGCGGTGCCGCCGCAGGCGACGACCCCGAGGCCGAGAGCTGCGGACAGAGCGACAGCAGCGACGCTGCGGGCCCTGAGGTGGTTTCGTCGGGTGGTGGTCATCGTGGACCTCCCTGTCGGTGTGACCCACTTATACCCCCCTGGGTATAGAGGAGGGTAAGAGCGTCACGGTCGCCGGGCACCCCTCCGTCGGTGGTTCACTGGCGGCGTGGAACTCCCGTCCGGATCACTCGACCTCGGAGTGCCCGGCGACCGCTGCCTCGTGTTCCTCCCTGGCTTCGCCTGCCCCCCGCACGCCTACCGCTCGTTCCTCGTCCCGGTCGCGCTGCGGGTGGGACGGGTCGTCGTACCGGCAGTGGGCACGCTCGGAGCCCAGCTGACCGGCCGCTCGCACCCGGGCGACGAAGCCGTCCGCACCGTCGAGTTGGTCGACGGGCTCCGCTCCGAGGGTGTGGAGGTCTGGCTGGGCGGCCACTCGCGGGGCGGGCTGGTGGCCTGGCACGCCACGCCCATGACCCGAGCCCGTGGCCTCGTGCTCGTCGACCCCGTCTCCGGAGGAGGCCCACCGTGGCACCCGCCCGAGCCGCCACCCCCGATCGACCCGGACGGCCCGGTCAGCATCATCGGGTTCGGGCTCGGTGGCCGGTGTGCGCCCGCGGGCCGCAACCACGAGACCTTCGCCGACGCACTGCCGAGCGCCGACCACGTGGTGCTGGAGGGCTGTGCCCACGCCGACATCCTCGAGGGCGCGGTGGGCTGGTTCGGCCGGCTCACCTGCGGCCACGCGCCGGACACGGCCGTCGCCGCCCACGCGGCGCGCGATGCGCTCCTCGACGCCCTCGACGCGGCGGGAGCCCTCGGCTGACCGCCTACGGCATCGGGCCCGACCACGAGTGCAGCACCCGCCGGTAGTTGGCCCGCTCGAAGGCGGTGGGATCGTCGGTGGCGGCGTAGCTCATCGAGCCCCGCAGCTGCCCGACGGACTCGTAGTCGTGCTCGTCGAGCCAGTGCTGGAGGCCACGGATGATGCGGGTGACGGCGGCGGGGCCCTCCCGCAGCACCGCCGAGGTCACCATCGTGACGTCGGCGCCGACGGCGAGCGCCTTGGCCGCATCCCATCCGGTGCCGATGCCGGTGGTGGCCGCCAGGGAGACGGTCGGCAGCATGGGGCGGAGGATGGCGATCCAGCGCAGCGGAAGGCGCAGCTCGACCGATGTCGACAGGTCGATGCGGGGCACGACCTCCATCGTGTCGAGGTCGATGTCGGGTTGGTAGAAGCGGTTGAACACGACGAGCCCGTCGGCTCCGGCGTCGACGGCTTCGTGGGCGAAGTGGGCGAACGACGAGAAGAACGGCGACACCTTCACCGCCACGGGCACGTCGACCGCGGCCCGCACGGTGGCGATGGCGGCGAGCTTCTCGGCCTCGATGTCGGCCCCCGAGCGCCGGGGGTCGGCGGCCACGGAGTACAGGTTCAGCTCGACGGCGTCGGCCCCGGCGTCGACCAGACGGGAGGCGTAGGTCTCCCACGATCCGGCGTGGGCGGCGTTCAACGAAGCGATCACCGGTACGTCGACCGCGGCCTTCAGGGCGGCGAGGCTGCGCACGTAGCGGTCGGCCACGCTGAGCAGGTCACCGAACTCCGGGAAGTAGTCCAGCGACTCCGGGACGTGGTTGGCACCGGTTTCCAGGGCATCGTGGATGCCGACCTGCTCGTGGAGGACCTCCTCCTCGAACAGCGACGGCATGACGATGGCGGCCGCCCCGGCATCGACGACGGCACGGGCCGAGTCCACGTGCTCGTTCAACGGGCTGGCAGAGGCCACGACCGGCGAGCTCAGGTCGAGCCCCAGGTAGCGCGTGCGCAGGTCGGCGCTCATGACTGCTCCTCCTCCTCGTCTCCGGAAGGCTCGGTGTCAGCAGGCCCGTCGTGATCGGGCTCGGCCCGGCCACCGAGCTCCACGGGCACCGAGTCGAGGGCACCGGCGGCGCCGGGCTCGGGCATGCCGTGCAGGGTCCACGTGGGGCACCGAGCGCTCCACCCCCGCTTCCTGGGTGTAGTAGTGCCAGCGCTCGTCGATGTCGGCCTGGAGCAGCGCCGCCAGCTCGCGGGCCCGCTCGGGGTCGCTGCGCTCGAGCACGGCGAAGCGCACCTCCGACTCCACGAAGTCGGCGACCCGCATCGTCGGCGCCTTCGAGTCGAGGTGGAACGGCGTGCCGTCGGCATCGTCGCTCGGGCGGAAGCGGTAGAGCGGCCAGTAGCCCGAGCGCACCGCGTCCTTCTGGTGCGACATCGACTTCGACATGTCGATGCCGTGGGCGATGCAGGTGGAGTAGGCGATGACCAGCGAGGGGCCGGGCCAGGCGTCCGCCTCCAGCAGCGCCTTGGTGGCCTGGAGGTCGTTGGCGCCCATGGCGATCTGGGCGACGTAGACGTTGCCGTAGTCCCGGCCCGTGGCGCCGAGGTCCTTCTTGGCGACGGACTTGCCGCCGGCGGCGAACTTGGCGACGGCCGAGCGGGGCGTGGCCTTCGAGGACTGGCCGCCGGTGTTGGAGTACACCTCGGTGTCGAGCACGAGCATGTTGACGTTGCGGCCGCTGGCCAGCACGTGGTCGAGGCCGTTGAAGCCGATGTCGTAGGCCCAGCCGTCGCCGCCGACGATCCAGACGCCGGTGCGCACGAGGGTGTCGGCGATGGTGAGCAGGTGCCGGGCCGCGGCGCCGTCGGTGGGATCGTCGGCCGACCCGGCGGCGATGGGAACGAGGGCCGTGCGCAGCGCGGCGACCCGGTCGCGTTGGGCCACGATGCCGGGCTCGGTCGACTGGTCGGCCTCGAGCAGGGCGGTGACGAGGCGCTCATCGAGGCGGGGGGCGAGGGCGCGGACGAGGCGCTGGGCCAGACCCTCCTGCGCCTCGAGGCCCAGGCGCAGGCCGAGGCCGAACTCGGCGTTGTCCTCGAAGAGCGAGTTGTTCCAGGCCGGACCCCGGCCCTCGGCGTTCTGGCTCCACGGGGTGGTCGGGAGGTTGGCGCCGTAGATCGACGAGCAGCCGGTGGCGTTGGCCACGATCATGCGGTCGCCGAAGAGCTGGGTGGCGAGCTTCAGGTAGGGCGTCTCGCCGCAGCCGGCGCACGCCCCGGAGAACTCGAACAGCGGCTCGAGCACCTGTGAGCCCTTGACCGTGTCGTGGGGCAGGAGGTCGCGGTCGAGCGGCGGGATCGAGTCGAAGAAGTCCCACCGGACCCGCTCGACGTCACGGTGGGCATCGGCCGGCTCCATGTTGATGGCCTTGTGGCGGGCCTCGGACTTCGACTTGGCCGGGCAGACGTCGACGCAGACACCGCAGCCGGTGCAGTCGTCCGGTGCCACCTGGATGGTGAGCAGGTGGTCGTCGAGGTCCTTCGACCGGAACGCCTTGGACACGAAGCCGTCGGGAGCTCCGGCGAGCGCCGCCGGCTCGAACACCTTCATGCGGATGGCGGCGTGGGGGCAGACGATGGCGCACTTGGCGCAGTCGATGCAGACGTCGGGGTCCCAGATCGGGATCTCGACGGCGATGGCCCGCTTCTCGTACTTGGCGGTGCCCGAGGGGAAGGTGCCGTCGGGCGGCATCGCCGAGACCGGGAGCAGGTCGCCGTCGCCGGCGAGCATCACCGCGGTGACCCGCTGCACGAAGTCGGGTGCGGTGGCCGGCACGGGCGGCGGACGATGGCGGGTGGCGCTCACCGCGGCGGGCACCGGCACGCGGGCCAGCCCGGCGAGCGATGCGTCGATGGCGGCGAAGTTGTGGTCGACGACGCTCTGGCCCCGCTTGGCGTAGGCCTTGGCCACCGATGCCTTGATGCGCTCGACGGCCTCGTCGGCCGGCAGCACGCCGGACAGGGAGAAGAAGCAGGGCTGCATCACGGTGTTGATGCGGTTGCCCATGCCGGCGGCGCGGGCGATGGCCTCGGCGTCGACGACCCAGAGGGCGATGTCCTTGGAGACGATCTGATCCTGGACCTCGACGGGCAGGTGGTCCCAGACCTCCTCGGGCCCGAACGGGCTGTTGAGCAGGAAGGTGGCGCCGGGGCGGGCGAGCTCGACCACCTTCATCTTGTCGAGCAGGCCGAACTGGTGGCAGGCCACGAAGTCGGCGCCGTCGATGAGGTAGGTGGACCGGATCGGCTCGGGGCCGAACCGGAGGTGGGACACGGTGACCGAGCCGGACTTCTTCGAGTCGTAGACGAAGTAGCCCTGGGCGAAGAGGTCGGTGCCCTCGCCGATGATCTTCACCGAGCTCTTGTTGGCGCCGACCGTGCCGTCGGAGCCGAGGCCGAAGAACAGCGCGTGCACCTCGCTGGGCGAGCGGGCGATGTCGATCTCCACGGGGGCGAGGCTGAGGTGGGTGACGTCGTCGACGATGCCGACGGTGAACTCGCGGCGGGGCCGCTGGGCGTCGAGCTCGGCGAACACGGCGGCGACCATCGCCGGGGTGAAGTCCTTCGACGAGAGCCCGTAGCGACCGCCGATGACGCGGGGCGCCACCGCGAACGGCGGCTCGTCGTCCTCCATGGCCTCGTCGATGGCGGCGCGCACGTCGAGGTAGAGCGGCTCACCGACGGCGCCCGGCTCCTTGGTGCGGTCGAGCACGGCGACGCGGGCGCAGGACGGCGGAAGGGCCCGCATGAGCGCCTCGGTCGGGAAGGGCCGGTAGAGCCGCACGGTGACCATGCCGACCCGCTCGCCTCGTGCGACGAGGGCGTCGACGCACTCGGCCACCGCGCCGGCACCCGAGCCCATCACGACCACGACCCGCTCGGCGTCGGGAGCCCCGTGGTACTCGACCAGCGAGTAGCGACGGCCCGTGCGGTCGGCGAGCTCGTCGAAGACCTCCTGCACCACCGCGGGGACGGCGTCGTGGAAGGGGTTCGAGGCCTCCCGGGCCTGGAAGAAGACGTCGGGGTTCTGGGCGGTGCCCCGCACGACCGGCCGCTCGGGGCTCATGCCTCGGGAGCGGAACGCCAGCAGGTCGTCCTCGCGGACCAGGGCGAGGAGGTCGTCGTCGTCGAGCAGCTCCACCTTGCCGACCTCGTGGCTGGTGCGGAAGCCGTCGAAGAAGTGCATGAACGGCACCCGGGTGCGCAGCGTCGCGGCGTGGGCGACGAGGGCGAAGTCGTGGGCCTCCTGCACCGATCCGGCGGAGAGCATCGCCCAGCCGGTGGTGCGGGCGTGCATGACGTCGGAGTGGTCACCGAAGATCGACAGGGCGTGGGTGGCGATCGTGCGGGCGGCGACGTGCATCACGCAGGGCGTGAGCTCCCCGGCGATCTTGAACATGTTGGGGATCATCAGCAGGAGGCCCTGCGACGACGTGAACGTCGTGGCCAGCGCCCCCTTCTGGAGCGCGCCGTGCAGCGCGCCGGCGGCACCGGCCTCGGACTGCATCTCGACCACGTCGACCACCGAGCCCCAGAGGTTGGTGTGCTCGGCGGAGGCCCAGTCGTCGGCCAGCTCCCCCATCGGCGACGCCGGGGTGATCGGGTAGATGGCCGCGACCTCGCTCAGGCGGTAGGCGATGCGCACGGCCGCCTCGTTGCCGTCGATGCAGGCCCACTGGCGACTCACGGATCCTCCTCATCGGTCAGGCGCAGAGCGCGCCGCGGTCGACCGATGGCTCAACCCTGGCAGCGCCGGGCGGAGCCGGGGAGGGCCGTAGGGCACCTCCCGACGAACCGA